>CAWEIM010000012.1:0-136550 GCA_963809075.1 uncultured Actinomycetes bacterium
CGTGCCGCGTTCGAGCGCCATGGCGGGATAGAGGTCGACACACAGGGCGATGCGTTCTTCGTCGCCTTCTCCCGGGCCTCGGACGCCGTGGCAGCGGCCGAGCAGGCGCAGGCCAGGCTCGAGCTCCCGGTTCGGATGGGCATCCACACGGGTGAGCCCACCGTTACGGGTGAGGGCTACATCGGCATGGACGTCCATCGCGCCGCCCGCATCTGCGCGGCCGGGCACGGGGGGCAGATCCTCGTCTCCGAGGCCACGCAGCAGCTGGTCGAAGGTGCGCCGCTCCGGGATCTGGGCGAGCACCGCTCAAGGACCTCGGACAGCCGGTGCGGCTCTACCAGCTCGGGGAGCGCGAGTTCCCCGCGTCTTCGCAGCCTGAACCAGACCAACCTGCCCGCCCAGCCGAGTGAGCTGGTCGGAAGAGAGCGCGAGCTCGCCGAGCTGCTCGAACTCCTGGGCGAGCGACGCGCTCACCCTCACTGGGCCCGGAGGCTCCGGCAAGACCCGCCTCTCGCTCCAGGTTGCGGCCGAAGCGGTCGGGCGCTTCGCCGGCGGGGTGTTCTTCGTCCCGCTTGCGGCTGTCTTCGACCCCGAGCTCGTCCTGCCTACGGTGGGGCAGACGATCGGGGCGCAGGATGGCGTCGCCGAGCACGTCGGCGAGCACGAGATGCTGCTCCTGCTCGACAACCTCGAGCAAGTCCTCGACGCGGCGCCCGGGCTGGCCGAGCTGCTCGAGCGCTCGCCCAACCTGCGTCTACTCATCACCTCGCGCGCGCTGCTGCGGATTGCCGGTGAGCACGAGTATCCAGTCGAGCCGCTGCCCGAGGAGGACGCGGTCGCGCTCTTCCGGGCTCGCGCCGCCGTCTCGGAGCCGCTCGAGGCCGTGCAGCGATCTGCCGACGCCTGGACGGGCTTCCGCTTGCGGTCGAGCTGGCGGCGGCCCGCACGCGCCTGCTTTCGCCGGAGCAGCTGCTCGAGCGGCTCGAGCACGCGCTGCCGGTCCTGACCGGCGGGCGCGGGACGCCCCAGAGCGCCAGCGCACCCTGCGCGCGACGATCGAGTGGAGCTACGAGCTGCTCGACCCCGCTGCGCAGCAGCTGCTCCGCCGGCTGTCTGTCTTCGCCGGCAGCTTCACCATCGAAGCGGCCGAAGAGGTGTGCGACGCCGACCTGGAGACGCTCGAGTCCCTGCTCGACCACAGCCTCGTGCGCCGCTGGGCAAGCGGCCGCCTGGGAATGCTGGAGACGATCCGGGAGTTCGCCGCCGAGCTGCTGGACAAGTCCGGCGAGGGCGACTCGCTGGAGCAGCGGCGCTACGACTACCTCCTCGCCCTCGCGCCCGCCGACCCCGGCATCGAAGGGGTTGCCCCCGAGTCGGTCGAGCGACTTGGCGCGGAGCTTCACGACTATCGCGGCGCTCTCGCCTGGTCGCTCGAGGCCAACCCTCGCGGCTGCCTCGAGCTGGCGATTGCACTCGGACGCTTCTGGGTCATTCGCGATCGAGCTGAAGGTGAACGCTGGCTCATGGACGCGCTCAGCGCCACACCGGAGCCGTCGCCTCGCTTGCGGGCCGAGGCACTCATGTGGGCCGCAAGCTGCCGCTCCTTCACGCGGGACTACGCGAGCGTGGCGATGATGCTCGAGGAATCGCTCGCACTCTTCCGTGAGCTCGGCGACACCAGCCGGATGGCGGCCGCTCTCGACCGGCTCTCGGGGGCGCAGCTCAACCTCGGACAGCTGGAGGAGGCGAAGGCTTCGGCGGAGGAGAGCCTCGCCCTCTGCGAGCAGCTCGGCGATCGCCGGCACACGATGTACGCGCTCAGCAAGCTCGCATTCATCGCGCGGAAGGAGGGAAAGCCCCTGGAGGCACGGGAGACGCACGAGCGGGTCGTCGCGCTGGCCCGCGAGTTCGGAGACAGCTGGTGGGCGAGCGTCTCTCTCGGCCCTCGCCTACTGGGCTCTCGAGGACGGGGACGTCGAGCGGGCCGCGGAGCTCTGCCGCGAGAGCACAACGCTGGCGGCCGAGCTCGGAGATCACTTCCATCTGGTGGAATCCTTCGCCCTGCTCGCCGCGATCGCCGCGAAGCGGGGGAACGCTGCGGCAGCAGGTCGCTTCTGGGGGGCGCTGGAAGCGCTCGAGCGGGAGGGTCACGCGATCGACCCGGATAGTCGCGAGCGCTATGCCGGCCTCGTCCGGAACGCCCAAGGAGCCGAGTTCGCCGCGGCGGTCGAGTCGATGCACCGGCTCGAAGCCGACGACGCAGTGAAGCTCGCGCTCGAGTCCTTAAGTGATGACGGGTTGGGCCGGGCAGGAATCGAACTTGCGACCTTGGGATAAAAAACCAACTTCGATGCGGTCGCGAGCTCATCAGGAGGTGCGGCCGAAGCGCATCCTGCAGGCCAGGAGTCGCTCTGCCTCAAGGGTTGCAAGTGCTCCGGGCGGCGCCAGCGCGTCGGAGGTGACGTACATTGCCGCGCCTCGCTTACCGTCGCCGCTCGATAGCACCAATGTGTGGTAGCCGGGGAAATCACCGGAGTGGCCCCAGACGCCGCACGCGTGCGACCAGGTGTAGTGGATGAGTCCGAGGCCGTAGCTACCGATGCCTCCGCCCTCGAGGGCGGACGGGCCGTTGAGCGAGCCCGGTGTGGGTAGCTTCATCTCGCGCAACAGGGCGGCTGGAAGCAGACGCCCCACCAGGAGCGCACGCATGAACGTCGCTAGGTCGCCGGGCGTCGAGACGATTCCGCCGGCACTCCAGGCGAGCGTCGGACTGGTTGCGGTCACGTCCGGGGGCCAACTCGATCCGCCCATCACGTCGTAGCCGCGGCTGTAGGGGGCTGGCATTGCGGTGCCGGTGGGGAACGGGTGGAGTGCAGACCCAGCGGCCCGAAGATCTTGCGCTGATACTCGGCCTCGATCGGTTCCCGGTGGCCTTCTCGACGATCATGCCGAGCAGGACGTAACCGGTGTTGGTGTACGACCACCCTTGACCGGGAGCGAAGGTCGCAGGGGCCGAGGCCCCGATCATGACCAGGCGCCGGGGGCCCCAGCGATGGCCCATTGCCGGGCGACGGCGTGCACAACGTACTGTCTGGCGGCACGGCGCAGTAGTCTGCGAGCCCGCTGGTCATGTTGAGCAGTTGGTGGACCGTGATCTGCTCGCCGTTTCGCACAAGGCCGGGCAGCCACTTCTCGACCAAGAGTTCGAGCCGAATCTTGCCCTGCGCGACGAGCTTCAGGGCCACGATCGCCGCGAGTCTTGGTGACGCTGCCGACTTGGAATGATCGCGCGACGAGATTCGCACACGGCGCTGAAGTCGGCCGAACCGGCCGAGAAGCGCTCGAGGCCGCGCGGGCCTTGAATCACCGCGGTAGCGCCTGGTGCTCCCCCGTCGACGATGCGCTCCAGCGCTCGCTGGACGTCGGCGTGGGTCGGAACGTTCAGGTCGTTGGTCGCTGGCCTCGCGTGGTCGCTTCCGGCCGCGCAGCCGGACGCGAGCGCAGCTAGCCCCCCGACCGCGACTGCGGTAAAGGCGAAACGCAGGTTCAGGCCCCACCGGAATCCCGAGGTGACACGAGCGAGATTCTCGACGCTCTCCCCGCGACCAACTGTCTATGCATCAGATGGCGACCAAGGAGCAAGAAAACAAAGAGAGCAAGCAGAGAAGTCAGCCAAAAGACCTAAGGAGTTAAGCTGCCAGGAAAACAGGGCGCGGAACGAGCGGCCGAGACGACAATGCAGATGCGAGCTTTCAAGTGGGCCGGGCAAACGCCGGCGAATCTTGGGATACGGAAATTCCTCCGAACGAGTTGCAACGAGCTGCAAGTAGCTGCAACCGCCGCGCTTCTTGATTGCAACGAACTGCAACAAGCGGAGACGAGCCCGTACTCTTATTCGTATTCGGATTTGTCGCATCCGTAGACAACTCTGGACAAGCGGGCTCCGGATACCCTCCGTTCTCCTGCCGCAGGCGAGGCAGGTCTTCACGCGCAGGGTCTAGGACAGGGCCGCCTCGGAGTGGGAAGATTGTCGGCGCCGCACTAGAGTGCGCTCATGGAGGCGCTGGATCGCCGGCGGTTTCTCGAGCGGACAGGCCGGCTCGCCGTGATGGGAGGCGCGCTTGGGGCGGTTGCCGCGTGGGAGGCCGGAGCTGCGCGGCGACCGGGCGACCGCCACCTGCGGGAGTTGGCCCGGGAGCTTCGCGGTTCGGTGGTCACCAGCGCCAGCGCCGCCTACGCACGCGCCAGGCTGCCGTACAACACGCGCTTCGACGGCGCTCACCCCTGGGCGATCGTGTACTGCGAGTCGACGGAGGATGTCGAGCGAACGGTCCACTGGGCGCGACGGCACGGGATCCGGATCGTCCCGCGCTGCGGCGGTCACTCGTACGGCGGCTACTCGACGACGCCCCACGTGCTCGTCGACGTCACCAGGATCGACCACGTTCGCCCCAAGCCGGGCGGCAAGGCGGTCGTCGGCGCGGGCGTGCTGCTCATCGATCTCTACGCGCAGCTCGCCCCACACGGCCTCACCGTGCCAGCCGGGACCTGCCCGAGCGTCGGAATCGCGGGGCTGACGCTCGGCGGCGGAATCGGGTTTTCGGGCCGCAAGCTCGGCCTGACCTGCGACAACGTGCTCGGCGCGGTCGTGGTGACGGCAGACGGCCAGGCCCGCCACTGCGACGCGACCGAGCACGGCGATCTCTTCTGGGCCTGCCGCGGAGGCGGTGGCGGGAACTTCGGGATCGTGACGAGCTTCCGCTTCCGTGCTCATCCTGTCGATACGGTCGCCCGGTACCAGATCGCGTGGCCGTGGGCCGACGCGCCGGCCGTCGTCGCGGCCTGGCAGGCGTTCGCGCCGTACGCGCCCGACGAGCTCTTCTCGACGCTCTTCTTCGCCACGACCGCCAAGGCGCCGGGAGCGACTCCCGCGATCACCTCCGGCGGCCAGTTCTTCGGCACGGCGACCGAGCTCGAGGCGCTGATCGCGCCCCTGGTGGCGGTCGGACATCCGAAGCGCGTGACCGTCACGACGCTCGGCTACTTCGATGCGGCAATGCAACAGGCACGCTGCGGCGACGGCCTGGCCGCATGTCACCGAGCCGACAAGTCCGAGGGAGGCACCCTGCCCCGGCTGACGTTCAAGGCGAAGTCGGACTACGCAAACGTGCCCCTCTCGATGGACGCCGTCCGCACGCTCCTCTCTGCCCTGGAGTCGAACCAGGCCGATGCCGCTCTGGCGAAGGCGGAGGTGATCTTCGACGCGCATGGGGGCGTGATCAACCGCGTCCCACGAAGCGCGACCGCGTTCGTGCACCGCGACTCGTTGTTCTCGATCCAGTACCTCGCGAACTGGAATGAGGGAGGTGACGCTCGTCCAAACCTGCGCTGGCTGAGGAGCCTGTACGCGGCGATGCGGCCGTTCGTCTCGGGGTTCGCCTACCAGAACTACATCGACCCGGAGCTCCAGAACTGGGAGCACGCGTACTACGGCTCCAACTTCCGGCGGCTGGTCGCGATCAAGAAGAAGTACGACCGCGGCCGTCTCTTTCGCTTCGCGCAGGCGATCCCGACCCGCGTTTAGGTCTGGGATCGTGTCGACGGCGCTTCTGAGCCAAGTGGGCACCTGCCAGCCGGTGCTCTGCTCACGTTCTGAGGAACTCGTCGTGGCGCCCGCTCCACTCAGGGCGAGACCGGCTCGACCTTGCCCGCGTGGACGCCGCCGCCTTCGGCCGTGCCGGTCGTCGCGATGTCGAAGAACAGCCTGAGCTCGGCGAAGGTCGGGACGCGTCCGAGCACCGCATGGAAGGCGCGAACGACAGGCGCGCTCGCCGTGCGCGGCACGGTCGCCCAGTCGCCGCCGCGCTCCAGCTCGTAGATCGGCGTGCCGCCGGGAACGTCCCGGCTCCGCGCCAGCGCTCGTCGTCCTCGCGTTTCGAGAGATTTCCTTCGCGTTAGTTCGTTGAACTCTCACCTCACGCTCCTACGGAGCTCGCCAGGTCTCGCGCTAGGACGCTTTCGTCGGTGACCGGTCGTTGCGCCGCTTCAGCGCCTCCCACTGCGAAGCGGCAGCGGCGGTGTCGATCCGCTCGGCGGCGGCAAGCGCTCGGCTCGAGCGCTTTCTCGTCTTGCGCCCGAACGCGCCGCTCAGAAGCCATTTCCGCGTCAGCCGGACAAAGCGCAACTTGTCGTCTTCAAGCCGAGGCGTTCGCTTGGGGTTCAGATACAGCTCGACCGCGAGCTTCTTCACGAGCTCGGGGTCGCTCGGCGCGCCGGTCGACTGTTCGAGCCGAAATGCAAGCAGCGACGACAACGCCTGAATCTCCTTCACCCCTGTGTGGACGGCGAACCCGACCGAAACGCTCGTCGAGGCGACTATCACCCACGGCACCTTGAACACGCGCGCGCCGCGCGCGAGCCGGCGAGCGACCGGGACGGCCAGCGCGACCACCCGCTGGACATCGCCAGCGAGCGCTTCGCTCTTCGCCTCGCCGGCGAGCAGCCGCGTCGCCTCGGCGGCGGAGGTCACGCGGCGCTCGCTGAGCAAGATCTCGTCGACCGCGCGGTCGATGAGCCTATGAACCGCGCGCACGAGCGCACTGCCCCCATGCAGTGCGTTTGCCCCCGCGCGCCTTCCAGCGTCGAGAGATCGCTCGACAGACGCTGGCCATTGCACCCGCGCATCACACCAGGAAGCGGCCGGCCGCGCCGAATCGTCGGTCACTTGGGCGGGGCTACCGGCGTTCACGGTGCGAAGGGTGTTGAACGTTGCGACGCGAAGCAGCCTTCCGGTCACCGCAGGGACGCGGCAGGAGTCTCGAGCGACTCGTGCGCCGAGATACCCGGGCGAGCACGATGTCGGAATGCGCACCCAGAAGGGCTACTCCCCCAGCAACGATCTTTCCGTCCCGCTGAACGTCAACGGCGTCCGCGATAGCCTCGCTGCGGATCCGCGTAATAACAGCGCCGTCTTGTCCGAATGCCCGGCCCAGCGCCCCGTTCGTCTTGAAGCGGGCGAGCGCGAAGCGCGGAACACCGGCGCGGCTGTAGCTGTTTCCGGCGACGACGAGCTTCCCCGTCTCGTTGGAGCCCGACGGCATAGGCGAGCGAGCCGCTGCCGACCTGGGTCGTTGCGACACCGCCGATGCCAAAGCCGTGGTCGAGCGAACCGTCCCTCGATAGCGAACAGGTACGAAGCCCGGGACGCCTGCGCCGACAGTCACGATCTTCCCGTCGGGCTGGATTGCGACATCAATAGCGCTAGCGCTTCCCGAGCCAATGGGCGTCATGACCTGCCCGTCCTCGCCAAAACTCGGATCGCGCGACCCGTCCTGATTGATGCGGGCAACGGCAAAAGCGTCGACGCCGTTCGTCTGTGCCGATCCCACTACGACGATCTTGCCGTCGCGCTGGATTGCCAGTCCGATACCGAAATCGTCTCCGCCGCCGTAGTCGAATGCGACCTTGCCACCGACGCCAAAGCTCGGATCGAGTGACCCGTCACCCAGAAGCGAGCCAGAGCGATGTCGGAACCTCGACCGTTGTCGACCGCTAGCAATCGAGTGGTGCCGCTACTAAGCTCGCCAGAATGGACAAGGCCACGCCCGTTGCAGGGGCAGCGGCGAAGGGCACGAGGCCGGTTCCTGGTCGTGTTCCGACGACGCTGATCGTGACGCTGGCCGGTCTCGCGTAACCACGAGGAGGGCGCCAGTGCCATTCGTCGAGGATCTGGTACTAAGCGTTTCCCGCGATTCGCACGGGCAAGTCGCGGTGCAGGTGACGTATACGCCTGGCTACTACGAAGTCGAATGGTCGTATCAGATCTACTGGAACTGGCGCGTGTTGCTCATCAGGCTCCCGGAGGAGCCTCCCCCGGGTCAGCATCCGATTGACGCGATCTATGGCACCGCGAAGTTCGGATACATGGCAATCGATCCCGCGTTCATCGTCGCGACCTTGTTGCAAGAGACCGAGCACCATGCAGCGACGTCCACGGCCCCCGCGAAGATTCCGAAGACGATCACGCACGTCCTATCCGCCAAAGAACTCGATCGGCTGCGCGTCGCCGGCCGCGAGCACGTCTACGCCGTCGTCGAAGCTATCCCAGACGTGGACCCCGTGAGGGCGTACGCGAAAGTTGACATCGACGTCGGCGACCCGGGGGAGTAGATGGGTCACGCGGCAAGGCCTTCTGCGTGACCTCGTCCCCTGACTCCCAACGTTGGCTCAGCGTTCGCCGTTGGTAACGAGCACGGGGAGAGCCAGTACGCGCAGCACATCCAGCGGGTGAAACGGTTCGTGCTCGTCGGGTTCAGCGCTTGACGTCGTAGAGATTGAGGACGACTCGGAGAAATAGGCTGGCCTCCTGACAGTCGGTCCACGTCCCGGTGACACGGTGGTGCCGGCGATCGCAGGCGCGAAGCTAACGCGAACGTCGTCGCCTGATCCAGTAGGTCGCTTGACGCGTCGCATGGCGGTCGCCATCTTCCAGGTGCGAGGATTGCGCGGTGTCCGAGTTCGAGGTTCGGCCGGTGCGTCCCGAAGACGCGCGCAGGATGGCCGAGCTCCTCGCGGCGGTCGCGGAGGAGCGCGACGGGATCGCGACGGAGCCGCCCGTCGACGTCGATGCCCGCACGCACGAGTTCGCCGCTTGGGCAGCAGGCTCCCTCGTCGCCGAGGCGGACGACGCGGTCATCGGGATGATCCACGTCGGCGAAGGTCGCTTCGGAGTCGGCGAGCTCGCAATGCTCGTCGAGCTCGGGTGGCGCGGGCGTGGCGTCGGGTCGGCCCTCGTAGCCGCGGCGATCGAGGAGGCACGCATCAAGGGTTTGCACAAGCTCAGCCTCGATGTGTTCTCCCATAACGCCGCCGCGATTGCGCTGTACCAAAAGTTCGGCTTCGTCGAGGAGGGACGGCGTGTAGCGCAGTACCGTCGCTCGAGCGGGGACCTATGGGACTCGATCGTGATGGGGCTCCTGCTCTGACTTCCCCACCGCGCAGCGACACGGACTAGCTCGGTTCGAAGCTACGCACCCGACTCGTTGCGAGCGTCGTGTGACCCGAGCTAGCGGAAGCGGGAGATGGAGGTGCTGTGCGCACGGCTGGACGACGTCCGCCGGTTGGCGGGCGCCGGCTTGTCGCGTCCACCGGAATGGGTTCACTATGAGCGGTAGATGAGCCGTCAGCTCCGTTGGGCGATCTTCGTCGCAGGGATTGCGAGCGTCGTCGGCACGGCGCTCGTGCCGCTTCTGTCGCCGTTCGACCCGCCGCTCGGCATCTGGTCCCTGAACCTGGTCGCCGGGCTCTCGCTCGTGGTGGTCGGCTTCCTCTTGTCCTCCAGACGCCCCGGGGACCTGACGGGCCGACTGCTTGGAATCGCAGGCATCTTCTTCTTCGCGTTCGCCTTGAGCTGGTTCCGGTCACCGTATCTCTGGACGGTCTCCGCGCTCGGGCTGGGGCTCTACCGGGCCTTCGCGGGACACATGGTCGTCGCGTTCCCGGACGGCCGAGTGCGCTCCACGTTCGACCGCATCGTCGTCATAGCCCTCTACGCCTGGGCGCTGACGGCCAACATCGTGCTGCTTACGCTCTTCGATCCGCGCGATTACGGCTGGGCCGACTGGGCTTGGTCGCGCAACGTCCTGCTGCTCCACGGCGATCGCCGCCTCCACGACCTTCTTGGCCACGTCGCGGATGGAGGCAATTTGCTCCTCGCGTTCGCGGTCGCCGTGATCTTCGCTCGGCGGTGGCTGCGGGCGAGACCCGCCGAGCGGCGGGCGTTCGCCCCGCTCGCCGTTGCGATCGCAGTCGGGCTCACTGTTTATCTGCTTCAGGCCGTCGGCGACGCCGTCACTTACGACGCGCTGGAATCCGCCCTCAGCTATGCCGAGCCCGCCGCGTGGATCCTCTTTCCGGTCGGCCTCCTCGCCAGCGTCTTGCGAATTCGGGCCGGCCGGGCGGCGGTGGGGGACCTCGTCGTGGATCTCCGCGAGACCGCTGATGCGCAGGAGCTGCGGGCGGCCGTCGCGCGCGCGCTTCGCGATCCTTCGCTGGAGCTCGCCTTCTGGAATCCCGGCATCCGACTCTACGTGGACGCGGAGGGCCGGCCCGTCGAGCTGCCGGAGGGCGTCGGATCGCGCATGGCCACGCTCGTCGAAGGCGCGGACGGCCCGCTAGGCGCGCTCGTCCACGACCGCCTGCTCGAGGAGGAGCCGAAGCTGGTCGCCTCGGTCTCGGCCGCCGTCCGGCTCGCCCTCGAGAACAGACGCCTCTCCGACGAGATCAGCCTGAGCCGCCAGCTGCCGACCGGCTTGGTCGAGCGCCTCCAGCGAGAGGGCCGCCGCATCGGCGAGACGGAGACACTCGAGGTGACGGTGCTCGTGTCGGACGTGCGCGGCTACTCATCCATAGCCGAGCGGGCGGACCCGCACACGCTCGCTGGCCAACTGAACGAGCATCGGCAGGAGATGACCCGGCTGATCAGCGGGCGCGGAGGCACGGTAATGCAGTTCGTCGGGGACGAGGTGTTCGCGGTCTTCGGTGCGCCTGAAGCGATCGTGGATCACGCTACTCGTGCCGTGTCTTCCGCGTACGCGATGCAGGCGGCTCAGGCGGTCATCAACGCTAGCTGGCGCGAGCAGGGCCGCTCGCCGTTCGGCGTCGGGATCGGTCTATCGACGGGCGAGGTCGCCGGCGCATTGCTCGGGTCGGAGCACCACACGGAGTACTCGGTGGTCGGCGACACGGTCAATCTCGCGAGCCGCCTACAGCAGTGGGCCGCCGCCGGTGAAGTCGTAATGAGCGCGAAAACATTTGACGCCGCCGGCCGGCCTGAAGAGGCGGAAGCGCTCGAGCCCGCCGCGGTCAAGGGTCGCGAGGCCCTCGTTTCGGCGTACAGGCTCCGCCCGCAGGCGACGCTCGCTAGCGACCCGTGACCTGCTCGTGAGTTGGCGAGCCCGGCGCCGCCGTCGTCGTGATAGGCGTCAGCATCGTCGTGTTCGGCGGCGTGGCCGAGCGCGGCAGCAGCAGAGCCGTTCCGGCGCCGGCGGCAGCTAAAGCCGCGACGCCGAGAGCTGCGGCGACGGCGGCCATCGCGGACCGCGCGAGCGCCGGGCGACGCGGGAGCGGGATCGTTACGGCGTAACCGGCGGTCATCACCCACAAGACGGCCGGCGGAGGTGCGGTCTTCCGCGCTCGAGAATGACCGAAGCAGTTCGGCGTTCGGTGGGTTTGGGTCTTGCTCTTCCGCGGCTCACCGGGCCGGGGCGCGGGCGATGCGCGAAAGCTTCGGGCCGGAATTTGCCTCCTGCTCTACCGGTATCAGCAGGGACGGAGCGCCCCGCCGCCGTTGAAATGACACCGGGCCTCGTGGAACGGTCCGACGCCCGCGCCCGTCTGCGCCGCCCTTCTCCCTCGCTTCGATCGGCGTACTCTCGGAACGGGGGCCAGGCTCGTCTTCACCGGGCCGCTCGTTCCGAGTCGCGGCCGGACTCGAACAGCCCTGGAAACGGGGAGGTTCTCCGCTCCGGGGCTGCACGGCGAGTATGCACATCGCTGTCCGCGCCTGTGCCGCTGCACCCATTCGAGATCCCCGAAGCCAGGGAAGTACCTGCTTGAGGTCAAGTTTGATGAGAGGCCCCGGTGCACCAATCCTCCTGTGCAAATTGGCCACCGCCGCACGCGCATGGTACGCGCAGCATCCCTCGCCAAAGAGCTATCAGGCCGGCGACGCGCTATTTGAGCCATCTTCTCGATGGGCCGTGAAGGATTCGAACCTTCGACCTTGGGATTAAGAGTCCCCTGCTCTACCAACTGAGCTAACGGCCCGAGGCGAGGCGTACTGTAGCGGCCGTGAAAGTCTTGTCCGTGGTGGGAAACCGCCCCCAGTTCATCAAGTCAGCGCCCCTTTCGGTCGCCCTCCGGGAGCGCGGAATTGACGAGATCACGCTCCGCACGGGGCAGCACTACGACCCCGAGCTGTCGCAGGTCTTCTTCGAGGAGCTCGAGCTCACGGAGGCCGCCTACAGCCTCGGCGTCGGCGGGCTGCCGCACCAGGAAATGGTCGGCGCGATGCAGCCCGGGATCCTCGACGCGATCGCGGCCGAGCGGCCCGACTGGGCGCTCGTGTACGGCGACACCGCCTCGACCCTCGCCGGCGCACGCGCCGCGGTCGAGGCCGGCGTTCCGCTCGCCCACGTCGAGTCGGGGATGCGGAGCGGCGACTGGTCGATGCCCGAGGAGCACATCCGCGTCGAGGTCGACCGCACCTCCACTCTCCTGCTCTGCCCCGACGAACGATCGGCGGCTCAGCTTCGCGCGGAAGGAGTGGAGGGCCGCATCGAGATCGTTGGCGACGTCATGGCCGACGCCTCGGTCCGGCTGGCCCCGATCGCGCGCGAGCGCTCGACGATCCTCGATCGCCTCGGCCTCGAGCCTGGCGCATACGTCGTCGCTACGGTCCACCGCGAGGCGAACGTCGTAGAGCCCCGGCTCGGCCGGATCGTCGACGCCCTCAACCATCTCGACGAGCCGGTCGTCTTCCCCGCGCACCCGCGTACGCGCGCCGCGCTCGACGGGATCGACCTCGCCGGCCACGTTCAGCTGCTCGAGCCGCTCGGCTACCTCGACCTGGCCGCACTCGCCTCCCGCGCGCGTGTGATCCTCACCGACTCGGGTGGGCTGCAGAAGGAGGCGTACTGGTACGGCGTACCGTGCGTGACGATGCGGCCGTCCACGGAATGGGTGGACACGGTCGAGCTCGGTGCAAACGTCCTTGTCGACGACGACCCGGAGCGGATCGTGGCTGCGGCGCAAAGCGCGCGCATGCCGAGAGACCTCCCACCGCTGTACGGGGACGGCCACGCCTCGGAACGAATCGCAGAGGCGCTCTATACGCTTGTGCCGCGATGAGTGACGTGAACGTGGCCGTTGTCGGGCTCGGCTACTGGGGCCCGAACCTGGCCCGCAACTTCGACGACCTCGCGCGGCTGACCTGGATCTGCGACGCATCCGCAGAGCAGCTCGACAAACAGGGGCCGCGCTTCCCGACCGCGCAAGCGACCTCCGACTTCGACGAGGTGCTGACCGACGACGCGGTCGACGCCGTCGTCATCGCGACGCCCGTCCCCACCCACTTCGACCTCGCGCGCCGCGCGCTCGCCGCCGGCAAGCACGTCCTGGTCGAGAAGCCGCCCGCGCTGAAGGCCGAGGAGGCGGAGGAGCTCCGCGCGCTCGCGCAGGAGCGCGACCTCGTCGTCATGCCGGGCCACCTGCTCCTCTACCACCCGGGTGTCCAGAAACTGCGCGAGCTCGTCGATTCCGGCGACCTCGGCGAGATCCTCTGCCTGTACGGGAACCGCCAGAACCTCGGCAAGATCCGCAAGGACGAGAATGCGCTCTGGTCGCTGGGCGTCCACGACCTGTCGGTCATCCTCTACCTGATCGGCGAGGAGCCGGACGAGGTCTGGGCGCGCGGCAACGCCTTCCTCACCCCCGGCGTCGAGGACGTCGTCTTCTGCTTCCTGCGCTTCCCCTCCGGGAAGATCGCGCACATGCACCTGTCCTGGCTCGATCCGCACAAGATGCGGAAGATCACCGTCGTCGGCGGCGAGAAGATGGCGGTCTTCGACGACATGGAGCTCGAGCGCAAGGTGACGGTTTACGAGAAGGCGCCCGAGCAGCCGGCGCACACGTACGGCGAATGGCGCACGCGGACCGGGGATATCTGGTGCCCGAAGATCCCGAACGACGAGCCGCTGCGGCTCGAGTGCGAGTACTTCCTCGGCCTCGTCGAGGGCAGCGGCGAACGCGACGCGGTGGCGGCCGACGGCCTCGCCGTCGTGCGCACGCTCGAGCAGCTCCAGGCCTCGCTCGAGGCCGTCCCGGCGTGATTGCCAACACTGCCATCGTCTACCCGGGCACGGTGGTGGGCGACGACGTCCAGATCCATGACTACGCCGTCGTCGGCAAGCAGCCGGCACTGTCGCCGCGCTCCACTGCGGCGCGGGAGGAGCTGCCGCCGCTCGAGCTCGGTCCCGGGACGATCGTCTCCACGGGCGCCGTCGTCTTCGCCGGAACGCGGATCGGCGCACGCGTGATCGTGGGCGACCAGGCGTGTGTGCGCGAGCGCTGCGAGGTCGGCGACGACGCCGTCATCGGCCGCGGCGCGCTGGTCGAGAACGACACGACGATCGGCGCGCTGACCAAGATCCAGGCCGAGGCCTACATCACGGCGTACTCCACCCTCGAGGAGGAGGTGTTCATCGCTCCCTGCGTGATCACCACGAACGACAACTTCATGGGTCGGACCGAGAAACGGCACGCGTTGCGCGAGGGCCCGACAATCCGGCGCGGCGCGCGGATCGGCGGCGGAGCGGTGCTGTTGCCGGGGATCGAGATCGGCGAGGAGGCGTTCGTCGGCGCCGGCGCCGTCGTGCTCCGGGACGTCCCGGCACGTGCCGTCGTCGTCGGAAACCCCGCCCGGCAGATCCGTGAAGTGCCTGACGACGAGCTGCTGGGCGCTTAGCGTCGTCGCGCTCGCGGCCGGGTGCGGCTCGAGCAGGACGCCACCCGCGCACGCTCAGGTCGTGCACGTGAAGTGGCGGGAGGCCGGCAACCCGCACAACCTGCTCGGCGGCCCGATCGTCTTCGGCGTGCGCTCGATCCGGATCGCGCCGAGCGGCTGGTCGGTCACCGCCTCGGTCGCCAACCGGACGAATGAGCCGCTCCGCATCGTCTACGCGCACGAGCCCGCCGGTCACAACGCCTTCGGCATCCGCGTCGGCGACGTCCCCGCGCAGGCACGCGACTTCGACCCCAGGGTGCCGATCCTCCTCCGCCCGGGGAAGGGATGGCGAGGGACGTTCTCCGGCCCGGAAGGCGTGGCGAGCGGAACCCTCGTCCGCGTCCAGTTCGGCCAGTTCGGGACGCTGCACGGCGACCGCTTCACCTGGGTCACCGACCACGCGTATCGCGTGCGCTAGAGGGCTGGTGGGAAATTCGGCCGCCGTCGGGGGCGCTCCAGACCAAGCCGGGCAGTGCGGACGGACGCGGTTCGTAGCAGCGCTACGGATCGCGGCCGGCCGCGCTGATCCGGCGCCGTGTCTGGAGCGTCATCCGGCCCGGCCTAATTTCATATCAGGCCTCTATCTAGCCGCGGCGGTACTGGAGCGCGTACACGCCCGCGTTCTTGCTCGTCATCTGCACCTGGACGTAGTACCAGCCGGCGGTCTTCGCCCTGAAGGCCGAGATCTTCTGCACCGCCCCCGACCGAGCGGACTGCGCCACGCGTTTCTTCTGCGCGGCCGGCGACAGGTCGACCACCGACTTCGTCCCCGGCCGCCAGAGGCCCAGCCTGGCGCTGGCATTTGGAGGACCGGTGAGAACGAGCCAGATGCGCTGGCTCTTGGCCAGCTTGATGCGGTAGACGTCGACCGGGTCCTCCCAGTAGTCGGTCGTCGCGGTGATCGTGCCTGCCTGCGTCTTCCAGACGGTCGAGGCGAGCTTGCCGGCGTCGTCGTTCGGCTCGCGGACGTCAGCGCGGATGTAGCCGCCGTCGGTGACGGCGCCGACCGCCGCCTCGACGTCGACGCGGCCGGATCCGCTCAGCCGGTCGTGCCCGGGCGGACAGGAGCGGCAGCCGTTTGTCGCGTTCATGTCCTGGGCGGAGCGCTCGAGGATCGAGGCGACCTGATCCGGCTCCAGCGTCGGCCGAATGCCGAGCACCAGCGCGGCGGCAGCCGCCACCATCGGTGCGGAGAACGACGTGCCCTCGGCATGGCGGAACTCGAACGGCCCGCAGTCCGAGTACCCCTGCTCATCGCAAACGCTGCCGGTCGGCTTGGTCACGTTGAACGGGAGAGTCGAAAAGATGTCTGAGCCGGGAGCCGAGATGTCGTTGTACTTCGTATCGCGATCCGAGAACTCGGGAACGTTGCCGGTCGCATCGAGCGCGCTCACGCCCATGACATGCGGTAACGCGGCCGGGTACCCGGCGAAGTTCCACGGCGACCGTGGCGCCTGGTCGGAGTTGCCGACCGCGGCGACGACGAGCACCTTCTTGCTCACGGCGTACCGGATCGCGGCGGCCTCGAGCGGCGAGTAGGTGTCCCGGTGGGAGTTGAGCAGGTCACGCAGCCCGGCCAGGCTCAGGTTGATCACGCGCGCGCCCTGGTCGACGGCCCAGCGGATCGCCTTCGCCTCCGCCCGCAGCGGGATCGTCCCGTCGTTCCGCACCACCTTCCCGATGAGCAGCTGGACGCGGAATCCGATCCCGGCGATCCCGATCCCGTTGTTGGTCGCGGCCGCGATCTCGCCGGCAACAAACGTTCCGTGACCCTGCGTGTCGACGCGTGCGCTCGAGGAAACGAAGCTCTTCGACGCGTAGATCTGGCCCACGAACTCGTCGTGCCTGCCGTCGATTCCCGAGTCGATGACCGCGATCTTGGTCGGCGCGAGCGGCGGGAGCGCCTGCCAGTAGTCGAAGGCCTTGATCTGCCCCAGGTACCACTGCTTGTTGATCAACGGGTCGTTCGGGACGAAGGCCAGCCTTCGCGCGCGAGCCACCACCCGGAGGATCGGCGAGACGCCCGCGAGAACGCCGTGGCGCGGCGCGAAGCGAGCCCGGTAGCTCGCCGGCGTGACTGTCAGGTCGGCGGAGAAATGCCCGGTGGCATCGAGCTCGGCGGCGGCGACGTTCGTCCAGCCCGAGCCGGCGTTGCGCTGGATCGTCACCGGCGCGCCCGCGACGATCGGCCGCCCGCGGCCGCTGAGGGAAGCCGTGCTCGCGGCCGGATCGAGCCGCACGTAGGCGGAGACGCCGACCGCGACCGGCGCGCTCGCGGCACCGGAGCCGGCGACGCGATAGGACGCCTTGGCTGTCGCCTTGACCGCAACGGTGAACGTCCCGTTCGGCTCGCGGTCGACCGGAGTGGCAAGAACCCATTTCCCGCCGGTGCGCTTCTCGATCCTCGGGTTCGAAATCGCCCGCGCGGTTCCTGAGAGCGGAGAGCCGACGCCGTAGACGAGCGGTTTCGACGGCTTGTCGAGGGCGAGCACTCCGACCGAGAAGAAGGTCGAACGCAGGCCGAGCACGTCGCGGAGCTGACTCCCCGACATGCTCTGCTGCCCGGCCGATGTGGAGAACGACACCGAGTTGACGCGTAGCGATGGGTTCCGGCCGGCGCGGGCGTCCTGAAGCTTCCCGTTCAGGCCCAGCCGCTTCGCGAAGTCCGACGCGCTGTACACGTACGGGCCCCACGAGTGGTAGGGCGAGACCGTGTCGTACGGATCCGCCACCGAGGGCAGATACGGCACCGGTTTCGAGCCGGGGAAGCCGTCCTGGACGGAGGCGGTGCGACCTCCCGACGAGGCGGAGAAATACGTGAGCGCGGGCTGGCCGCGGAACGTGAGGATCTTGCCCTCAGTGGACTGAACCGCCGCGTTCGTCTCGAACTGCTCGGCGTTGACTCCGCCGTAGACCTGGCTGCGAGTGTCCGAGTAGACGTCGAAGCTGCCGGAGTCCTTCTTCGTCGCGACCGCGAACGCCCGGCTGGCGACGGCTTGCGCCTTCAGCGCCTCGATCGGCCACGACGCGCCGACCTCCTGGGAGACGACGCCCCGCACGTAGTCCTCGAGCCCGACGACGTTGACCGCCTGGAGGCCGCCACTTCGGACCGTAACCTGGATCGAGCCGCGGTAGGCGCGGCCGAGCTCGAGCGGCAGCCGCCCCGGTATGAATCGCAGCGGGCCCGGAAGAGCCTTGGGCGCGGCCGTGGCCTCGACCCGAAGCTTGAGCGACGTCCCGAGGGTGTACGTTCCGGCGGCCAGCGGGTAGCTGTTGCCGTCGGCATCGCGCACGCGGAACGGCGAACGCGACGTGATCGAGACGTTGCGCGTGCCGTCCGCGAGGAGGACGCGCACCTGCTGCAACGTGGTCTTCGAGATCGCGGTGCCGGGGTAGTAGTGCGCGAGGATCTTCGTATAGGTGAAGCCATGCTTGGCGTACCCGTATGCGCCGTCCTGGCCCATTCCGACTCCGTGGCCCCAACCGTGGCCCTTGATCACGAAGGTGGGGACCGAAGCTGCGACGGCACCCGAAGCAGCCGCCAGGGAAATGCCCAGGGCGGCACCCAGGAACGCAAGACCCCGGCTCATGACTCCCCCAAGCTTACGCGCGGTATCGCCCGGATTGGGGACCCGCGACGACTCATACCCGCCTAAGACCAGGTGGTCTCGACGACGGGCGCGCGCTCCTTGAGCGGTTCCCACCAGTCGCGGTTCGCCGCGTACCACTCCACCGTCGCCGCGAGGCCGGCGCCGAACTCCACTTCGGGCTCCCAGCCGAGCTCCGTCCGCAGCTTCGACGAGTCGAGCAGGTAGCGCCGGTCGTGTCCGGGACGGTCGGGGACGATCGACTTGAGCTCGGCCGGCTTCCGGGTGAGCTCGAGGATGCGGTCGGCGATCTCCTCGATCGAGGCCTCGATCCCGGAGCCAACGTTGTAGGTCTCTCCGACCCGCCCCCGCTCGAGGACGAGCTCGATCGCACGGCAGTGGTCGTCGACGTGCAGCCACTCGCGCCGGTTCTGCGTCGACGAGTAGAGCGGGAGCTGGACGTCGTCGAGCGCGTTGGTCAGGAAGAGCGGGATGACCTTCTCGGGGAACTGGCGCGGCCCGTAGTTGTTCGAGCAGTTCGTGATCGTGACCGGGAGGCCGTACGTCTCGGAATAGGCGCGGACGGCGTGGTCGGCCGACGCCTTCGACGCGTTGTACGGCGTCCGCGGCGCATACGGCGACTCTTCGCTGAAGGCTTCGGGGCTGTCGAGCGCGAGGTCGCCGTAGACCTCGCACGTCGAGACGTGGTGGAAGCGGCTCAGGCCGGTGCGGCGCGCGGCCTCGAGCAGCGTCTGCGTGCCGAGCACGTTCGTGCGGAAGAAGCGGCCCGGGTCGACCACCGCGTAGCTGTTGTGGGACTCCGCGGCGAAGTTGACCACGACGTCGATCGCGTGCTCCTGGAGCGTCCGCTCTACCAGCTCGCCGTCTGCGATGTCGCCCTCGATCAGCGGGACGGCGTCCGGCACGTTCTCGCGCACGCCGGCGTACGTGAGCAGGTCGAGGACGACGACGTCGTCACCGGGATGCTGGTCGAGCCAGTAGCGGACGAAGTTCGCGCCGATGAAGCCGGCGCCGCCGGTGACGAGCAGGTTCACGCCTGGAAGCCTAGAGCCTGATCGTGTTGCTGAAGCCGGCGACGTAGCCGGGCCCGGCCTCCGCGGCGGGCATGAAGACCCTGATTCGGCCGTGACTGCGCAGCGAGAATTTCGCATTGAGGTTCGCCGCGAGAAAAGGCTAGAGGCGCGCCAGACATTCGCGCAGGCCCTCGCGCCAGTGCGGAAGCCGCGGCGCACCCTCCCGTTCGCTGCGCAGCACCGAATAGGCCGGGCGCGGCGCTGGACGAGCCGAGCTCCTCGGTCGTGATCCGCCGGACGCGGCAGTCGAGGCCCGCCTCCTCGAAGATCGCCTCGGCGAGCTCCGCCCACGTACAGTCGCCGTCCGCGGCCACGTGCCACATACCCTCCGGCAGCTCCAAGCAGCTCGCGCGTCGCCGCGGCGAGATGCGCCGTATACGTCGGCGAGCCTCGCTGATCGTCGACGACCGCGACCTCGTCCCGCTCCGCGCCGAGCCGAAGCATCGTCCGGACGAAGTTGTGCCCCGTCCAGCCGAAGAGCCACGAACTGCGGACGATCCAGCCGCGGTCGACCTCGCGCTCGCCGGCGAGCTTCGACTTGCCGTATGCCGACAAGGGCTCCGGCACGTCCGACTCGACGTACGGTGCGCCCTTCGAGCCGTCGAAGACGTAGTCGCTCGAGTAGTAGACGACCGGCACGTCGAGCGCGACGACGTTCCGCGTTCCGGCGGCGTTGACCGCGAGCGCGCCCTCCGGGCTGTCCTCCGCTCCGTCCACGTCGGTCCAGGCGGCCGCGTGCAGGACGAGGTCGGCGTCTACCCCGGCGGGCGCCGGCTGCGTCACGTCCCACTTGTCGTGCGGCAGGGCGATTGCGTCCGGGAATTCCTCCGCGAGCGCGGCGCCGAGCTGGCCGCCCGCGCCGGTGATCAGGACGCGGCGGCCTTGTCCCGTTGCCGACAGGGTCGGCGATTGCGTGCTCCAGAGGTGGCGGACGCGCGGATCGTTCCAGGGAACCTCGTTCTCGTCCGGATCGTCCGCGTCGTACTCCTCGGTGACCTCGTAACAGAACAGGACGTCGGTCAGCGCCTCGAAGCCGTGGGCGAGCCGGCCCGGCACGTAGACCGCCACCGGGTTGTCGTCGCCGATGTCGACCGAAAAGGTCTCGCCCGTCTCGAGGTTCAGCAGCACGACTCTGGCCATTCCGCTCAGGCAAACGAAGAGGTCGTCCTGGCCCCGCTCGTGGTAGTGAAGCCCCCGGATCACGCCGCGGCGCGAGAACGAGACGTTCGTCTGCTTGCGTCGCCTTCGGCATCGAGCTCTCCTGGCGGATCTGGATGAACCAGCCGCGCTCGTCCTCGAACTTGCGAAGCGGGATGAGCTGGACGCCCTCGATCACAGGATCCCGATGTGCGAGTCGTCGCCGACGAGGATCCGGTACGCGCTTCGGCTTCGAGTTCTGGCCGCCGATGACGACGTTCCGGCCGATCAGCGACCCCTCGAGCCGGTGGTGGAGGTCGGCGATCCGCGAGTTCTCGAGGACGATCGAGTTCTCGATCTCGGCCCGCTCGATCTCGCACCCCTCCGCGACGGCCGTGTACGGGCCGATGTATGCGTCCTTCAGCACCGCGCCTTCGCCGATCGCCACCGGCCCCTGGACGCGGCAGCGCTCCAGCCGCGCCCCCTTCGCGACGGAGACGCGCCCCTCGAGCTCGGAGTCGACGACCTCACCGTCGATCACGGGCTCGACGGCGTCGAGCAGGAGCCGGTTGGTCTCGAGCATGTCCTCCCACTTGCCCGTGTCCTTCCACCAGCCGGTGACGACGTGCGGCTCGACCCGCTTTCCCTGGTCGATCAGCGCCTGGATGGCTTCGGTGATCTCGTACTCGCCGCGACCGGACGGCTCGAGCGTCCGGCAGATGTCGAAGATGCCCGGCTGGAACATGTAGACGCCGACGAGCGCGAGGTCGGACTTCGGCACCGCAGGCTTCTCCTCGAGCTGGACGACCCGTTCGCCGTCGAGCTCCGCGACGCCGAAAGCGCGCGGGTCGTCGACGTGCTGGAGGAGGATCAGCGCGTCAGGCTGCGCGCTCCTGAACTGCTCCACCATCGCCTGGATCCCGTCCCGCAGCAGGTTGTCGCCGAGGTAGACGACGAACGAGGAGCCGCCGATCGCGTCCTCCGCGGTCAGCACCGCATGGGCGAGCCCGAGCGCCTGCTCCTGCACGACGTAGCCGATCCGAAGGCCCCAGCGCGAGCCGTCGCCGGCGCGCTCGCGGATCTCCTGGCCGGGCTGGCCCGGCGAGACGACGATCGTGATGTCCTCGATCCCGGCGTCGCGCATCGCCTCGATGCCGTAGAAGAGGACGGGCTTGTTCGCGACCGGAACGAGCTGCTTCGCGCTCGAGTGCGTGAGCGGGCGCAGCCGCGTGCCGGCGCCGCCGGCGAGGATCAGTCCTTTCAGCTCCATCGGGGCGAGATGGTATGCGAGCTAGGCAGACTCGACGATCGTGCCGGCCACGAGCGGGCCGTGGCGCTCGAACGTGAACGGCAGCCCTTCGGCGATGCGGGCGTCCGGCGCCGTCCTGCAGCTGGTAGTGGATATGGGGGTAGTCGGTGTTCCCGGAGAGGCCGAGCCGCGCGATCGGCTGCCTCGCCTGCAGCTCGTCTCCCGGCTGGACGCCGACGCTGCCGTGCTGGAGGTGGTTGCCGAGAGCTCGCCGCCAGGCTTGCGTCGCCGAGCTCGCAGGAGACGCGTAGGCGGGTGAGCTCGTCCCGGGAGGTGTGCAGTGGGTTGAAGACGAGGAGGATCCCGGCGGGGACTTCGCGCTCGGAATGTCTCGATCGCCGGGCGGAGCCCATGCTCGTCCACAACCCGGCGCAGAACGACGGCGCCGCTACCGTCCAGCACCTCGAGCGCGACCGAGGCGAGCCGCACGTCCTTCGCGCCGTCGTTCTTCAGATGCACATCGAAGTTGAGGAGCTGCCCGACGCGCGTGCGCTCGACGTAGACGCGCGGCGGGAGGATCTCGAGCGCGAGCTCCGGCACGGGCTAGTTCTCGGCGGGCAGCGGCGACGGCCGCACGCGGAAGATGCGCGCGATGCCGCGCGGCAGCCACCAGTTCCAGCGGCCGAAGAGCGCCATCAGCGCGGGAACGAGGAGGGCGCGGACGATCGTCGCGTCGATGAAGATCGCGACCGCGAGGCCGATACCGAACTCCTGCAGACCGAGCACACGTCCGGCGACGAAGCCCGAGAAGGCGGCGACCATGATGATGGCCGCGGCCGAGACGATCAGCCCGGTCCGCTCGAGCCCCTCGGCGACCGCGCGTCCATTGTCGTGCTTCTCGTCCCAGACCTCGCGCATGCGCGAGACGAGGAAGACCTCGTAGTCCATCGACAGGCCGAACAACATCGCGAACAGGAAGATCGGGATCCAGCCCTCGATCTGCGACGACTGGTACAGCGCTCCCACGTCCGCGCCGACTCCCCAGCGGAAGACGATCACGAGCAGCCCGTACGCGGCCCCGACCGACAGCAGGTTCAGGATCACCGCCTTCAGCGGCAGAACCACGGACCGGAACGCGCGTAGGAGCAGGAAGTAGGTCAGCACGAGCACGCCCACGACGAGCCAGGGGAAGATGCTGTAGGAGCGGTGGAGGAAGTCCACTCCCTGCGGCGGCCCGCCGCCGGCGCGCGCCACGACCCCGTCCGGCCAGCCCAGCGACGGGATGATCTCGTTGCGCAGCCGCTTGACGAAGCGCTGCGAGGGCTCGTCGCCGTACTCGTGCTTGCCGGCCACGATCACCTGCGCGTAGCGGTGCGTCCGGTCGACGAAGCGGCCGCCGGGGGCGTAGAAGACGCGGACGATCTCGGGATCGGCCTTCGTCCGCTCGATCATCCGCACGATCGCCGCTTGCGTCCGCGGCTCGAGCACGTTTCCGCCGGGGCCGGCGTCGACGAGCACCTGCGACGGCGACACGACGCCCGGCCCGACCGCCTCGGTCAGCAGGTCGAAACCGCGCACTGCCTGTGGATCGCGCGGAATCCCGTGCACGCTGCCAGGCGTCAACTGCAGCGCGAAGGCGGGGACGGCGGCGCCGATCAGCAGCGCACTTCCCAGCGCCAGATAGAGGACGGGCCGGCGCATGATCGAGCGCGCGAGCCGCGCCCAGAAACCGCGCTCGGGGTCGGCCGTGCCGGGGAGCGAGGGCAGCGGAACGTGGAGCCGCCTTCGCATCCACGCCGCGACGTGCACCCGCTTGACGCCGCGCCGTCCGTAGAGCGAGAGCAGCGCGGGCTGCAGCGTCGCCGCGGCGACGATCGAGACGAGCGGGATGAGGAAGCCGCCGACGCCCATCGAGCGCATGAACGGGATCGGCATCGCGAGCAGGAGCGCGAGCCCGATCGCGACGGTCGCGCCCGAGAAGATCACCGCGCGCCCCGCCGTCGCCATCGTCCGGACGATCGCGTCGTCGACCGAGCCCGGCCGCTCGAGCTCCTCTCTGAAGCGATAGACGATCAGCAGCGAGTAGTCGATCGCGATCCCGAGCCCGATCAGCTGCACGAGGTTGGTCACGTACGTGGCCATCGTCAGCTCGTGCGCGAGCAGATAGACGATCCCGAGCGTCCCCATGATCGTCGAGCCCGCGAACAGGAACGGGATCGTGATGCCCCACGAGAGCCCGAACACGGCCAGCAGGACGAGTAACGCGATCGGGAGCGCGATCGACTCGCCGCGGGCGAGATCGGAGTTGAAGATCGGATCGAGGTCGTGCTGGATCGCGGCGGCGCCGGTCACGTAGCGCCCGCCCGGCGGGCGGCTGTGCCCACCGCGTTCAGGAGATCGTCCGTGTACCCCTTCGCGTCGGAGAGCTTGAGGGTGGAGGTGACGTCGCCGTACAGGAGGTGCGGCCCGGCGACGCGAAGCTCATGGGCCTGGCCGGTCGGGACGACGCGGGCGGCGTCGTCGAGGCGCGCCTGCAGGCCGCTCCGGACGCCCAGATCTTCCGCATTCGGTGTCTGGAACACGACCGTGAAGCTCCCGTCGCTGCGGTCGCCGAAGTCGCTGGACAGCACCGTCCGCACGCGCTCGGAGTCGGTCCCGGGGACGGTGAAGGTGTTGGCGAGGAGCCCGCTGAGCTTCGTGCTCGCGTAGCCGCCGCCCAGAGAGGACGACCAGCCAGACCGCAACCACGGCCCAGCGGTAGCGAATCATCAGCCTCGTCAGCCGCTCCATAAGTTAGGGACTACTAAGTTATCTGAGTCTGGCGGGCGGGTACCCGGAGGTACCATTTCCCTGTGACCGGCAGGAAGGACATCGATCGGCTGCGGAGCGAATTGGAGGACCTCTTCAACGAGGTCTGGCGCGCTCCGCGCTTCGCCGCGCGCCGCTGCCTCCGGCCCGCTGTCGACTGCTACCGCACCACAGAGCCCGCGGAGTTCGTGGTCGTCGTCGAGCTTCCGGGTGTCGACCCGGACACCGTCCAGGTGATCGCCGCCGACCGCTGGCTCCATGTCGTGGGGGAGCGGCGACGGCCGCGCGCCGGCAAGGGCGGCCAGATCTACCAGCAGATGGAGATCGACTACGGCCCCTTCGAGCGCCGCATCCAGCTCGTCGACGACGTGGAGACCGAGAACGGCGCCGCGTCCTACGAGCAGGGCCTGCTGAGGATCGTGTTTCCGATTGCCCCACGCCCGGCACCACGTGGGCGAGTGCCGATCGAGGTGAAGAGGCCGTGAGCGAAGCCGAAGAGATCTTCGACATCGAGCAGCGCGAGCCGGACGAGAACGAGATCCCGTCCACACTCCCCGTTCTCCCGCTCAAGGAGACGGTCGTGTTCCCGGGCTCGCTGACGCCGCTGGCGATCGGCCAGGACCGCTCGGTCCGGCTCGTGGACGACGTCGTCTCGGACGAGCCGCGCATCCTCGCGCTCGTCACCTCGCGCACAGAGGACGTGGAGGAGCCCGGCTGGGACGATCTCTACGAGATCGGCACGGCGGCCGTGGTCGACAAGATGGTCAAGGTTCCCGATGGGACGCTGCGCGTCCTCGTCCGCGGGCTCGAGCGCATCCGCCTCGACCGTCGCATCCAGGACGAGCCGTACCTCGTCGGCGAGTTCACGAAGGTGCCCGACGTCGTCGCCGAGTCCGACGAGGTCGAGGCGCTCACGCGCAACGTCCAGACGCTCTTCCAGCGCATCATCGGGCTCGTCCCATACCTCCCGGAGGAGCTGCAGATCGCGCTCGCCAACGTCGATGAGCCGACCGCCCTGGTCAACTTCGTCGCCTCGCTCCTGCGGATCAAGACCGAGGAGAAGCAGCAGCTCCTCGAGCTCGAGAACGTCGAGGAGCGACTGCGCGAGCTGCTGCGCCTTCTGAACCGCGAGCTCGAGCTGCTCGAGCTCGGCAGCCGCATCCAGTCGCAGATGCAGTCGGAGATGGAGAAGGGCCAGCGCGAGTTCTTCCTCCGCCAGCAGCTGAAGGCGATCCAGGAGGAGCTGGGCGAGGGTGACGAGCAGCAGGCGGAGCTGACAGAGCTGCGCGCGCGGATCGACGAGGCCGGGCTCCCGGAGGACGTGTACAAGGCGGCGACGCGCGAGCTGTCGCGCCTCGAGAAGCTGCCGTCGGCGGCGGCCGAGTACGGCGTCATCCGCACCTACCTCGACTGGATCATCTGCCTGCCCTGGTCGAAGACGACCGAGGACAACCTCGACCTCGAGCGCGCGCGCGAGATCCTCGACGAGGACCACTACGACCTCGAGAAGGTCAAGGACCGGATTCTCGAGCACCTCGCCGTTTCCAAGCTCAAGAGCGACGTGTCCGGGCCGATCCTCTGCTTCGTCGGGCCGCCCGGCGTGGGCAAGACCTCGCTCGGGCAGTCGATCGCCCGCACGCTCGACCGCCATTTCACGCGCATCTCGGTCGGCGGCGTGCGCGACGAGGCGGAGATCCGCGGACACCGGCGGACGTACGTCGGCGCGATGCCCGGGACGATCATCCGCGCGCTCCGCGACGCCGACGCGAAGAACCCCGTGTTCCTGATCGACGAGATCGACAAGATGGGCGCCGACTTCCGCGGCGATCCCGCGAGCGCGATGCTCGAGGTGCTCGACCCGGCCCAGAACGGGAACTTCCGCGACCACTACCTCGACCTGCCGTTCGACCTGTCGCGCGTGCTCTTCATCTGCACCGCGAACCAGACCGAGACGATTCCGCCGCCGCTGCTCGACCGCATGGACGTTCTCCGCATCTCGGGTTACACCGAGGAGGAGAAGCTGATGATCGCCCGCAAGTACCTCGTGCCGCGACAGCTCGAGGAGCACGGTCTCGGCTCCGACCGCGCCGAGCTCGACGACGAGGCGCTCAAGCTGGTCATCGGCGAGTACACGCGCGAGGCGGGGCTGCGGAACCTCGAACGGCAGATCGCCGCGCTCTTCCGCAAGGCCGCGCGCCGGTTCGCCGAGGGGAACGAGGAGAAGATCCACATCGATCCGGCGCTCGTGCGCGAGTGGCTGGGCCCGCGCCGCTTCCCGGGCGAGGTGCGCAAGCGCACCGCCGACCCCGGCGTCGCGACCGGCCTCGCGGTCACCGCCGTCGGCGGCGACGTCCTCTTCATCGAGGCGACCGCGTATCCCGGCGGAGGTGGGCTCAAGGTCACGGGCCAGCTCGGCGAGGTCATGCAGGAGTCGGCCCAGGCCGCCTACTCCTGGGTGCGCGCCCACGCCGACGAGCTCGAGGTCGACCCCGAGTGGTTCGAGAAGAACGACATCCACATCCACGTCCCCGCCGGAGCGGTGCCGAAGGACGGCCCGTCGGCGGGCGTGACCATGGCAACCGCGATCGTCTCTCTCATCACCGCGCGCCCCGTCTCGGAGAGGGTGGGCATGACCGGCGAGATCACCCTCACCGGCCAGGTGCTCCAGATCGGCGGCGTACGCGAGAAGGTGCTGGCCGCGCAGCGAGCCGGTCTCGAGAAGGTCATCCTCCCGCGCGAGAACGAGGCCGACCTCGCCGATCTGCCGGAGGAGACGCGCGAGCAGGTCGAGTTCATCCTCGCCGACACGATCGAGGAGGTGCTCGCGCAGGCCTTCGACGAGGCGGAGGCGGGTCGCCGGCCGGCCGTCGCCACGGAGCGTCAGGCAGCGGCGGCGTTTGCGTCAAGGGCCGGCGGGTACGACAATGTGGCGTAACCAACCGAAAGGACGAAGCATGCGTTCAGCGAAGAAGGCGTATTCGGACGCGCAGCCGTACGTCCGGCGCGCCGTCAGCGACGAAGAGGTTCGGGACAACCTCAAGGACGCGTTCTACGCGGCGAAGGACATCTACGAAGAGCTCTTCGGCGGACGCAGCCGGATCGCGGTCGCCCAGCGAGTCGCGACCGACGCCGACATCCACGACAACCTGAAGAAGATCTCGGACGACCTCCGCAAGGCAGTCGACCGCGTTCAGGGCAAGGCCGACCACACTGCCCGCAATTTCTTCATGCTGCTGATCGGCGTCGTGATCGGCGTGCTGTTCAATCCGTTTTCAGGGCCCGCGACGCGCAAGTGGCTGAAGGACAAGGTCTTCGGCGCCGAGCCGGAGTTCTCGTACCAGGGCAACGGCCCCGGGGTCTCGGCGGGCTCGTCCTCCTCTTCGTCTTCCTCGTCTTCCTAGCGGCCTTCGTGTAGGCCGAGCAGCGCGGCCTGGCTCTCGCCCGAGGCGAGATCCTTGCCGGCTGCCAGCGCCTGCTTGACGCCGGCGGGATCGAGGCCGGCGACCGTCGAGATGTCCGCGACGTCGAGGAGAACGGCGCCCGGCTCGGGCGCGGGGCTCTTCGGCTTGCCGATGGAGGCGACGGTGGTGGTGTCGACCCCGCCGGAGAAGCTCAGGTTGTCGAGGTGCTCCCAGGACGCCAGGTACGGCGTCGGGTCGACCACGCCGTCGTAGCCCTTTCCGAGCAGCGAGACCGGATGAATCTCGAAGTGCAGGTGGTACGGCGTCGTGATCGCATCGCCGGTGTTCCCGACGAAGCCGAGCACGTCTCCGGCGTTCACGCGGGCGCCGTTGACCGCCAGCGGAGAGTAGGACGAGAGATGCGCGTAGTAGAACTGGTTTCCCTGGCGATCGGCGAGCCAGAGCCGGTTGCCGCCGAGCGTGTTCCAACCGACGGAGAAGACCACGCCCTTGGCGGCCGCGAGGACCGGCGTGCCGAGCTGGGCGAAGATGTCGTCGCCGTGGTGCCAGCCGGTGTCGGCGCGGAAGGCACCGAAGCTGTCGCTGTACGAGACCTGGCCGTAGACGGGGAAGATGTACGGGCCGGCGGTCAGCAGAACCCGCTTGTGCTGGGGGACCGGCTGGATCGCACGTGAGCCGAATGGCGACGGCTGCGGCTCCGGAGCGTGCGTCGGCGTCTTCGCCGAGCTGCTCGGCGGAGGCTGCGCCGGAGGCGGCGGTGGCGGCGGCTTCGGCGATCCCGGCGGAGGGGGAGGAGGAGGTGGAGGGGGAGGAGGCGCCGCCTCCGCACTGGCCGTCGCTTCGGCGTACCCGACCAGGATCTGGCTCCCCGCCGGCAACCCGCCATGGGCCACCGTCAGCTTGATGTCGAGGGCGGCCACCGTGGTCTTCGCCGAGGTCTTCCCTTTCGGCGCACTCTGGTCGAGCGCGGACTCGAGGAGCACCGCCGTCCCCCAGTCGCCGAGCGGAATGCTGGCGTTCGGCGCCGCCGTGACCGGCTGGCCAAGGATGGTGAGCCCCTCGACCGCCGAGGTACGGACGTTTCCCCCGCTCCCGCCCGGAGCGGCGTTGGCGACAGCCCGCACCGTCAGTCGAGAGGCCGTGATCTCTCCGGCGAAGAGGCTGAGCGCATCGACCTCGCTCGTCCCGGTCGCATCCGCCGTCTTGAAGGCGGCGTCAGTGGAAGCGCTCGCGGACACGGCCTGCGTCGTCGCGATCGACCCATCCGCCGGATACGCGAAGCTCCCGCCCAGCGCAACGGCGTCCGGCGGGGCGTTGACGGCCGCCGTTCCCGCGGCGGGCTGGTTCGGAATCACGATCCTGATCGAGAACGCCCTGGCACCGCCGTGCGTCTTCTGAGGCGCGGGCAAAGCGCCGGCGGAACCGACGAGGAGCGCACTGGCCGCAAGCAGCGCGAGCGGCAGGGCCTTCATCGGCTCAATTATTGCTGGAAGGCGGCGTTTCAGCGCTCGCCACGCAATCTGCGCCGCGACGAGCAGGAGAAGGACGGCGAAAAGCCGCTGGAGGACGTTCTCCGGGAGGGACTCGGCGATCTGCGCTCCCGCCTCGACTCCGACGACGGCGGAGATGCCGATGAGCGCCGCGGCGCGCCAGCGCACGTTGCCGTACCGGTACTGCTGGACGGCGCCGGCCACGGCCGTCGGGACGATCGCGAGCAGCGACGTCGCCTCGGCATGCAGCTGCGTCAGGCCGAGACCGAGGGTGAGCGTCGGCACGAACAGGATTCCTCCGCCGACTCCGAAGAGCCCGGCGAAGACCCCTGCCACCAGACCAAGGAAGGCGACCAACGCGAGCGTGGTCACGCGCTCACCAGCAGCTCGACCGCGACCGCGACGAGCACACAGGCGAACGCGACCGAGAGCCAGCGGGTCGGAACCCGCTGCTGGAGCCACGTCCCGCCTACGGCTCCGAAGGCCGCCGGGATCCCGATCAGCGCGGCGGCGCCGGGCTTGACCTCTCCGTGGAAGGAGTACGTGATCGCGCCGACGATGGCCACGAACGCGATCGAGACGAGAGAGGTCGCCATCGCCTGCCGCTCGCGCGTATCGGTGCAGGAGCAGCAGCATCGGCACGACGACGATTCCGCCGCCGACGCCGAAGAGGGCGCTGAACAGGCCCGCCACGAGGCCGATGAGGACAGGCCCACGGGATGAGATCCTACGATCGATGGATGCGATCGCTCTTCTTGCGCAGGCACCCGAGCGCGCCGCGCTCATCCTGGACGTAGACGGGACGCTCGCGCCAATCGTCCCGCGGCCCGAGGACGCCGCCGTCCCGGCGGAGACGCGCGCGGAGCTCGAACGCCTCGCCGGCCGCTACCGGCTGCTTGCGTTCGTGAGCGGACGGACGGGTGAGGACGCCCGGCGGATCGTCGGCGTCGACGGCGCCGCGTACGTGGGCGACGCACGGGCTCGAGCTCGAGCCCGAGGCGGAGCACTGGCGAGAGCCGCTGCGCGAGCTCGCTTCCGCGAGCTGGCGGTGGGGCGAGGTCGAGGACAAGGCGCTGACCGTCTCCTTTCACTACCGGAACGCGGCTGACCAGGATGCCGCCGTGGCGCGCGCGGACGAGATCGCCGTGCTAGCGGCCGAGCACGGCCTCAGGCCGCGCTTCGGTCGCAAGGTGCTGGAGATACGGCCGCCGGTGGAGGCGGACAAGGGGACCGCCGTCCGCGCGCTCGTCCGTGAGGCGGGTGTAAGCCGGGCGCTCTTCGCCGGCGACGACACGACGGATCTCGACGCGTTCCGCGGCCTGCGCGAGGCGGGGCTGGAGCTCGCCGTCTGCGTCGCCGTCGCCTCCGCGGAGGGCCCGCCCGAGCTCCAGGAGCAGGCCGACCTTGTCGTGGGCGGCACCGAAGAGCTGCTCGAGCTACTCCGCCAGCTGTAGTACGTCCTCGAGGCGCTCGATGTCCCCGCCGAGGCGGACGGCGTCCATCCCGGCCGCGCGCGCACCCTCGACGAACGGCGGCTGGTCGTCGACGAACAGGCACTCCCCCGGCTCCACGCCGAGGCGCTCCGCGGCGATGCGGTAGATGCGCGGGTCGGGCTTGGCCACGCCGACCGAGCACGAGAACACGGGCTCGTCGATCCGGGATGCCAGCTCGGTGTGCTCCCAGAGCGTCGGAACCTCGTCCGAGCAGACGCTGATCAGTCCGAGCCGGTAACCGCGGCGGCGCAGCTCGTCCAGGACCTCGACGGCGCCCGGGCGCGGCACCAGCGCCTCGCGTGTCCAGTCGACACGTAGGCGGATCAGGGCCTCGACGCGCTCGCCGTCGACGCCGAGTTGCTTGCAGACGGCGTGCACGCTCGGCTCGAGCGGCCCGGTTGCGCGCAGGTCGTATTGCTCGACCCACGCCTCTGTGAAGCGTTCGTGCTCGATCCCGAGCGCGTCGGCCATGTGGCCGTGGAAGGTCTGGCCGTCTTCCTGCGGCCACACGACGAGCGTGTCCCACAGGTCGAACACGACGGCCTCGTACCTCTTCACTTCTTGCGCAGCTTCTTCAGTTGCGGCCAGGTACGGGTGTTGAGCACCTGATCCTTGGTCAGCCACGCGCGCCGGGCCTGGCCGATCCCGATCTCGACGTAGTCGAGCGCGGAGATCTGGTGCGCGTCGCTCGTGATCGCGACCTTCAGGCCGGCCTCGGCCGCGGCGCGGGCATGCGTGTCACGCAGGTCGAGCCGGTCCGGTTGCGAGTCGATCTCGAGGAAGGTGCCCGTGCGCAGCGCCGTCTCGACGACGCGCCCGAAGTCGAGGTCCGACGGCGGCCGCCGGTTGATCTTGCGACCGGTCGGATGCCCGATCGAGTCGACGTGGGGACTCTCCATCGCCGAGACGATCCGCTCGGTCACGTCGTTGCCGAGCGATGAGTGAACCGAGGCGACGCACCCAGTCGCACGCCGCGAGCAGCTCGTCTGGCATGTCGAGGGAGCCGTCGGTGCGAATGTTCACCTCGATCCCCTTGAGCACGGTGAAGGGCGCGAGCCGCTCGTTGAGCGCGTCGATCTCCTTCCACTGCGCCTCGAGCTTGCCGTCGCGCAGGTAATGCGAGTGATCCGTGAGGACGAGGTATCGATAGCCCTTGGCGATGCAAGCGCGGGCCATCTCCTCGATCGAGTTCTTCCCGTCGGTCGACCAGGTCGAGTGCGAATGGAGGTCGCCGCGGAGGTCGCCGAGCTCGACCAGCTCGGGCAGCTCGCGCGCCCGTGCAGCCTCGAGCTCGCCCGCGTTCTCGCGCAGCTCCGGCGGGATGAACTGGTAGCCCAGGAACTCGTACAGCTCTTCCTCGGTCGCGGCCGTGAACACGTCACCTGTCTCGGTGTTCTTCACGCCGTATTCCGATACGGAGAGACCGCGCTTGACCGCCTGCTCACGTAACGCAACATTGTGGTTCTTTGAGCCGGTGAAGTGCTGGAGCAGGTTGCCGTAGCAGTCCGGCGGCACGACGCGCAGGTCGACGCGGAAGCCGTCGTTCGAGATCACGGTCGCCTTGGTCGGCCCCTGCGCGGCGACCTCGGCGACCCACGGCAGCCCGACGAAGTGGTCGATCAGCGCAAGGGGACTCTCGGCCGTGGCGATGATGTCCAGGTCGCGCACCGTCTCGCTGCGGCGGCGCGCGCTCCCCGCCTCGGAGACCTGATGCGCGGCGGGATGCTCGCGGAGCGTCTCGACTACGGAGAGCAGGAAGGGGAGGGCGCGGCCGAGCAGCGTGCGCGGCGGCCCCGACGGCTTGGCCGCGAGGGCGCGCAGGATGTTCTCCTCCGTCTTCGGGACCGAGACCGGACAGCGCGCGCAGGCGCTCGGCCTCCGCCGCCTCTTTCAGCTCCTCGACCGTCGAGACGCCGAGCTCCTGCCAGATCCTTCGTGCCGTCTTCGGGCCGAGGCCGGGCAGCCGCATGAAAGAGATCACGCCGGGCGGTATCCGGTCCTTGCGCTCGCGGAGGGCCTTGATCTCTCCTTCCTCGACGATCTGGACGATCTTCTCTTCGATCGTCTTGCCGATCCCGGTCAGGCTCTTCGCGTTGCCATCGAGCGCCATCTGCGCGATGCCGGCCGGCGACTCGCGCATGACCGTCGCCGCGCGGCGATAGGCGACAACCCGGAACGAGTCTGCTCCCTCGATCTCGAGGAGGTCGGCCAGTAGGTCGAACTGGTCGGCGACGTCGCCATTGCGGGGGAGAGTCGTGGCCATACAGCGATGATAAGGAGATGCGCGCGACCGTCTGCCTCCCGACCTACAACGAGATCGAGAACCTCGAACGGATGGTGCGCACGCTGGCCGACGTGCTGCCGGATGGCGGCCGCGTCCTCGTGATCGACGATGGCTCGCCGGACGGCACCGGCGACCTGGCCGACCGGCTCGCGGAGGAGCTGCCGTGGGTGTCCGTCCTCCACCGCGAGCGCAAGGAAGGGCTCGGACGCGCCTACATCGCGGGGTTCCACCGGGCGCTCGCCGACGGCGCCGAGCTCGTGCTCGAGATGGACTGCGACTTCTCCCACGACCCTCGCGACGTTCCGAGGCTGATCGCCGCCACCAAGGACGCCGACGTGGCGATCGGATCTCGTTACGTCGAAGGCGGAGGGACCGAGAACTGGGGACTCCTCCGGCGGATGATCTCGCGCGCGGGCTCGCTCTACACGCGCGCGCTGCTGATGCCGGTGGACGACCCCACCAGCGGGTTCAAGTGCTTCCGGCGCGCCGTGCTCGAGCGGATCGACCTGGACGCAATCCACTCAAAGGGCTACGCCTTCCAGATCGAGAACGTCTACCGGGCGTTGCGCGCAGGCTTTCGCGTCGTCGAGGTGCCGATCACGTTCGCGGAGCGTGAGACGGGACACTCGAAGATGAGCCGCGCGATCGTGCTCGAGGCGATCTGGAAGGTTCCGGCCCTCCGTCTGGCCGCCGCGCGCGGCACTCTGTAGCGATGGACGAAGTCACGGACGCGAGCTTCGAGGAGCAGGTCCTCCGCGCCGACGGCCCGGTCGTCGTCGACTTCTGGGCGCCCGTGGTGCGGGCCCTGCCGCGCCGTCGACCCGATCCTCGAGGAGTTCGCGCGGGAGCAGGAAGGCCGCGTCCGGTTCGTCAAGCTCAACATCGACGAGAACTTCGCGACCTCGTCGCGCTACAGCGTCCTCTCGATTCCGACCGCGATCCTGTTCGCGGACGGCGAGGCTCAGGCGACGGTCATCGGGGCGCGGCCGCGCTCGCACTTTGAGCGGGCCTGGGACCGCTGGTTCGACCGGAGTCCGAGTCCCTAGAAAGCATGGGCCGTCGCCGCTCCTTCGCATACGAGCCGGCGCGCGACACGTGCATACGCGGGTCGAGCACCATGCAAACGATGTCGGCGATCATGTTCGCGATCACGACGACGAAGCTCATCACGAGGAAGATGGCCAGAATGACCGGCAGGTCGAGCTGCGTGGCTGCGTTGTAGAGCATGCCGCCGACACCGGGGAGATCGAAGATGGTCTCGATGAAGAGCGCGCCGCCGAACGCGACGGCCACGTCCATCCCCAGCATCGTCACGATCGGCAGCATCGCGTTCCGGAGCACGTGCGACCGCATGACTCGCGCCGAGCTCGCGCCCTTGGCCTGCGCGACGCGAACGTAGTCCTCCTGCATCGTCTCGATCACCATCGCTCGGATCATCCGCGTGTACAGCGCGGCGAAGAGGAGCGCGAAGCGTCGCCCAGGGCAAGAGCATGTGGTAGAGCCAGTCGACCGCACCGCCGCATTGCAGCGTCGGGTTGAAGAAGTCGCAGTAGCCCGCTATCGGCGTGATTCCGAGCTTGTAGCCGAACACGTAGGAGAAGATCAGCGCGATCCAGACAGGATGCGCCGAGACTCCGATGAGGACGAAGATCATCGAGAACCTGTCCAACAGGGAGCGTGGCTTTAAGGCCGAGAGGATCCCGATGGGAAACGCGATGACGAGCCAGAGGAGCGTGCCGCCGACGATCAGGGAGAGCGTCACGGGCAAGGCGGAGGCGAGCCTCTCCGCCACCTGCTGGTGGGTGACGAAGGACCGGCCGAAGTCCCCGTGGCCGATGATGCGCCAGACGAAGTGCCCGTACTGCTGGATGATCGACTGACCCTCGACGTCGTACGTGCGCGCGAGGCTGACGAGCTGATCGGCGCCGCTGTTGCGCGCGACGCGAGCCTCGCCCGGAACGATGAAGAACAGGACGAACGTGATGAAGGTGACCAGGAAGGCCAGCATGACCGCCCATGCCACCCGCTTGAGAACGAACGCCGCCAAGACGTAAGACTTAGCGCGTCTGCGGCGCCGGGCGCAAGTCCAATTCGCATCTTTCGAATCGCTGTGAGTAGATCGTGAGGCGGGATTGCCGGATTACGATCGGCTGATGGTCGCGCGCTATGACGGACTATCGGACTGGTACGACGCCGAGTTCTATCCGTCGCCGCTGGAAGGCTCGGCGTGGGAAACGGTCGCGCGGTTCCTCGGACCGGGGACGGGCGAGCTGCTCGATGTCGGCTGCGGCACCGGGCAGTGCTCCGCAGCGCTGGCCGATCTCGGCTGGACCGTCACGGGCGTCGACCTCTCCGAGGACATGCTGCGGCGGGCGCGCGAGCGGGGCGTGTGCGTCGTACAGGCCGACGCGACCGAGCTCCCGTTCGGCACGGCCATGTTCGATGCGGTGGTGTCGATGCTCACGCACACAGACTTTGACGACTTCGCCGCCGCGGTCGGAGAGATCGTGCGCGTCCTTCGGCCGGGCGGGACCTTCGTCTACGTCGGCGTTCATCCGTGCTTCGTCGGGCCGCATTCCCGCTACGAGCTCCCGACCGGCCTCCCCGAGCTCTACCCCGGCTGGTACCGCAGGCCCGGGCGCTACACGGACGCGCCGGGGATCCAAATCTACGGCGTGCGCGCAAAGATCGGGGCGACGCACCTGCCCCTGGCCACGTTCCTGCAGCTCTTCCTCGACGCCGGCCTGAAGCTGGAGCGCGTCGAGGAGCCGGAGGAGCGCGATTATCCGCACCTGCTCGCGCTCCGGCTGCGGCGATGACCGTCGTCGGCGCCTGGGACGACCTGCTCCAGGGTGAGGAGCTTGCGTATGTCGGCACCGAGCCGGCCCGCCCGGCGCGGACCGAGCCGCTCCCGGAAGGCCTGCACGACGAGGTCCGCAGCGCACTCCCCTTCGACTCTGTGTACCGCCATCAGGCGGAAGCGTGGGAGGCGGCACAGCGCGGGGAGCACTTCGTCGTCACGACCGGGACGGCCAGCGGCAAGACGCTCGCCTTCAACCTCCCTGTCGCCGACGCGCTCGCCCGGGAGCCGAAACAGCGCGCGTTCTACCTCTACCCGACGAAGGCGCTAGCGCAGGACCAGGCGCGCGCGCTCTCAGCGCTCGGCGTCAAGCGGCTGCGGCCGGCGATCTACGACGGCGACACCGAGACCGAGCGGCGCTGGCAGATCCGCAAGTGGGCGAACGTGATCCTGACCAACCCGGACATGCTCCACGTCGGGATCCTCCCGCACCACGACCGCTGGGGGGACGTCTTCCAGAACCTCCGCTACGTGATCGTCGACGAGGCGCACGTGTACCGGGGCGTCTTCGGCTCGCACGTCGCCAACGTCCTGCGCCGGCTGCGCCGCGTGGCCGCGATCTACGGCGCCGAGCCGCAGTTCCTGCTCGCGTCGGCCACGATCGCGAACCCCGGCGAGCTGGCGCACTCGCTGCTCGGCGTGGACGCGACCGTCATCGCGGGCGACGCCGCGCCGCGCGCCGAGCGGACGATCGCGTTCTGGAACCCTCCGCTCGAGGACGAGGAGCTCGGGCTGCGCGCGAGCCCCCTGGGCGAAGCCTCGCGGCTGATGGCCAACCTCGTTTCACGCGGCCTGCGGACGATCTGCTTCGCGAAGTCGCGGCGCGCGGCGGAGCTCATCCACCGCTTCACGGTCGACCGCCTCGGAGACGCGGAGGAGGCGGCCCGGCTCGCGCCCTATCGCGCGGGGTACACCCCGCAGCAGCGTCGCGACATCGAGCGGCGGCTCGTCGAGGGCGAGCTGCTCGGCGTCACGGCGACCGATGCGCTCGAGCTCGGGATCGACATCGGCCTGCTCGACTGCGCGATCTCGGTCGGCTTCCCCGGAACGGTTGCGAGCCTGCGCCAGCAGTGGGGACGCGCCGGCCGCCGCGAGCACGGGCTCGCGGTGCTCATCGCGAGCGAGGACGCTCTCGACCAGTACTTCATGCGCGAGCCGGAGACGCTGCTCGGCCGGCAGGTCGAGGCGGCGATCCTCGACTACTCCAACCATCGAGTGCTCGACGGCCACGTCCTCGCCGCCGCCTACGAGGCCCCGATCGACGACGACGACCGGGCGACTCTCGGCGACGCCGCGCTCGAGCGCGCACCCCATCTCCCCGAGCTTCGTCGCACGAAGACGGGCTTCGTCTGGGGCGGCCGCGACTACCCGGCGGCGCGCACACCGCTTCGCTCCACCAGTCCTGACGCGTTCACCGTCGTCGACGCCGAGACGGGTGCGGTTCTCGGGCTCGTCGAGCGCGAGCGTGCGTACTCGACCGTCCACGAGGGCGCGATCTACCTCCACCTCGGCGAGCAGTACCACGTGTTCGAGCTCGACCACAGCGCGCGTACAGCGCTGGTCGAGCCGTTCAACGGCGACTACTACACGCAGACGAAGAAGGAGACGATGACGGCGATCGACGCCGCGTCGCGGGTCGAGCGCCGGCTCGGCCTCGAGCTCACCTTCGGGCGCGTCTCGGTGACCGAGCAGGTCGTCGCGTACCAGAAGAAGTCACGGGACGGAAAGCAGCTCGACCTCGTCGCGCTCGATCTTCCCGAGACGACTTTCGAGACGGAGGCGATCTGGTACCTCCCCGAGCCGCCGATGCTGGAGGGACTGGAGACGATGCCGCGCCTGCTCGGGACGCTTCACGCGGCCGAGCACTCGATGATCGCGCTGCTACCGCTCTGGGCGATGTGCGACCGCTGGGACATCGGCGGTCTCTCGACCAACCTCCACTTCCAGACGGGCCGCCCGACGGTCTTCATCTACGACGGGCACCCCGGCGGCGTCGGCATCACCGAGCGCGGCTTCGACGTCTTCGAGGGCTGGGTCGCGGACACGGCCAAGCTGCTGGACGGCTGTCCCTGCGAGCAGGGTGCCCTTCATGCGTTCAGTCACCCAAGTGCGGCAACCTCAATGACATGCTCGACAAAGCCGGGGCGCTCCTGCTGCTGAACCGAATGTCGAACGCATGAAGGAAAGAGGCGGCTCCGCGTTCCTGACGCCCCGCTGGGCGCGTGTAGGCCGGGCGGACAGTGTTTCAACACGGCCGCCCGGCTGGAGCGCGTTCAGCGGGGCGAGCCGCCGCGGCGGCCGGCTTTGCCGGCTGGAAGCGGCGGCGGTCAGGGGCGCGGAGAGCGTTCAGTCACCCAAGTGCGGCAACCTCAATGACATGCTCGACAAAGCCGGGGCGCTCCTGCTGCTGAACCGGATGGTGGCCTACCGGTGATCGAGATCCGGACCATGACCCCGGAGGAGGTCGAGCTCGTCGACCGCCATCTCCCGCTCGACCGGCTCGAGCAGCCGGGAGGGGAATGGCTGGTCGCCTGGGAGGAGGGCACGCCGGTTGGGCATCTCCACCTCGACTGGCAAGCCGATCCGCCCGAGGTGCAGAACGTCTTCGTAAACGAGTCGCACCGGCGGCGGGGAATCGCCGCCCGGCTCTCGGAAGCCGCCGAGGAGCGCGTGCGCGAGCGCGGCTTCGACCGGATCGGACTCGACGTGGACGTCGATGCGGCCGGGCCACGTGCGCTGTACGAGAAGCTCGGGTACCGAGAAAAGGGCGCGCCGCCGCGCCATGTGAAGGGCACGATCGTGCTGCGGGGAAAGCCGTTCTCCTACGACGCGGTCCTGCTCGACCTCGTCAAAGAGCTCCCACCGCGGTGAGCACCTCCTTCCACTCCTTCGTGAGCGCGGGCGCCTTGACGACGCTGACGATGCCCGGCAGCGAGGCCGCGGCCCCGAGCGCTTCGAAGCCCGCGGCGCGCAGAACGCTCCCCGCCACGAAAGGGTTGATCTTGGCGAAGCCGACCGAGTACTTCTTGTCGGGCGTCTTGATGACGAAGCCCTGCCCCATCATCCATTTCGGGAACGAGAACTCGCACTTGTCGAGCGTGGTGTCGAGCTTGATCCTGTCCGGCGGTGTGACGAAGACGAGTCGGTCACCGTCGAGTGCGAGGACCCCCGTCGGAGCGCCGCCCCACTCGTTCGTTGACTTCACCCGCGCCAGAGTGACGTGCTGAGCCATGTCCCACCTCCCCGATGCGGTCGCTCGACGTTAGCTCCTCGATATTGACGTGCGCAAGCCAGGGTTCGGACGGAGGCGCCTACGGCCCCTCGGCCTGCACGCCTGAGCAGGCGACCTCGACGGCCTCTTCGGGCGTCCGCGCGCGGGCAATCCCCTCGACCATGTGCCCGGGCTCGAGGATGACAACGCGCCGGCCCAGGAGCGAGGCATAGGCGATCTCGGCCAGCGTCCCCCACGCTCCCCCGACCGCGATCACCGCGTCCCCGCTCGCAGCGACGGCCAGGTTGCGCGCGTGTCCCGTCCCCGTGACGACCTCGTAGTCCAGCCACTCGCTGCCGCCGCGCCGCTGCTCGCCCGGAAGGATCCCGATCGTCGTTCCGCCCGCCGCCTTCGCGCCGCGCGCGGCAGCGGCCATCACCTCGCCGAGTCCGCCCGTCACGACGACACAGCCGCGCTCGGCGAGCAGCCGTCCCACCTCTTCGGCCTGCTGCTCGCGCTCGGCGCCGCTGCCAATGACTGACACCTGAATCGCCATCCCTGCGATGGTACGGCCATGCCGGTTCGGCAGGCCCGTGGTGGAACCCTGATCCTCGGCGGCGGCTTCGGCGGCGCCTATGTCGCCCGGTATCTCGGCAGCCGCGGCGCGACCATCGTCAGCCTCGAGAACTTCATGCTCTTCTCGCCGATGCTGCCCGAGGCGGCCTCGGGGATGCTCGAGCCCCGCCACTGCGTCGTCCCCCTACGGATGATGTGCCCGCACGCCGAGCTCCTACTGGGACGGGCGACCGCCGTCGACGAGGACGCGCGGACCGTCACCGTGGAGACCGACGTAGGGACGCACGAGCTGGGGTACGAGAACCTCGTCGTCGCGGTCGGATCCGTCTCGCGCGTGCTGCCCATCCCGGGGCTCGCCGAGCACGGCCTCGGCTTCCACGACCTCGCCGACGCCATCCGGCTGCGCAACCACGTCCTGCGCCGGCTCGAAGCCGCCGCGGCCGTCCTCGACACGGCGGACGTCGGACGCGAGCTCACGTTCGTCTTCGTCGGCGCCGGCTATGCCGGCGTCGAGGCTCTCGCCGAGCTGCACGACCTCGTCACCGACGCGCTGCGCTATTACCCCACTTTGAAGGGGGCTCCTCAACAGTGGGTGCTCGTAGACGCGGCGCCGAAGATCCTCCCGGAGATCCCGCCCCGGCTCGGCGAGTACGCCGCCGAACTGCTCGGGCGGCGTGCAATCGAGATCCGCGTCTCGACAACGCTCGCATCGGTGGAGGCCGGCGCGGTGACACTCAGCGACGGATCGCGGATCCCGACGCGCACGCTCGTATGGACGGCCGGCGTGCGGCCGCGTCCGGCGGTCGGCCAGTTCGGTCTGCCGCTCGACGAGCGCGGGCGGATCAGGGTCGACTCGTTCCTGCGCGTCGAGGGCCGGACGAACGTCTGGGCGCTTGGCGACGCGGCGCGCGTGCCGAACGCCGCGACGCCCGACCACGCGGATCCACCTACGAGCCAGCACGCGCTCCGTCAGGCCCGCCGGCTCGCCCGCAACCTGACCGGCACGCCGCAGCCGTACCGATTCCGCATGCTCGGCCAGGTGGCGACGCTCGGTCGCTACAAGGCGATCGCGGAGCTACCGGGCCACATCCGCCTGCGCGGCTTCGTCGCCTGGTGGGTAACCCGCTCGTACCACCTCTATCAGGTGCCGTTCCTGTCCCGGAAGCTGCGGATCGTCACCGATTGGACGGTCGCGCTCTTCTTCCGGCGTGACATCGCGGAGTTCTCGCTGCTGCAGGAGCCCCACCGGCTCGGCGAATGAAGCGTGCCGTCGACTTCATCCGGCGCTTCCGGGAGCGCATGGCCGAGGAGATCGTCCCCGCTCCGTACGGGCGCGCACTGCTGACACCGAGCCTGCCGCGCGTCTACTACACGAACACGTTCGCAGTCGACCTCGGCGCGGACGGCTCCGCGACCGAACTGCTCGAGGCTCTCGAGCCCATCTTCTGGGCCGCCGGCCTGACCCACCGGCAAGTCTCGGTCGACGACGAGCTCGGAGCGCGGGTGGCGCCGGAGTTCCGCGAGCTCGGCTGGAAGGCCGAGGAGCTGCTGGTCATGCCACATGCGTGGCCAGGCGCCCGGGGTGGACACGTCGGGCGTGGAGGAGGTCGGCTGGGAGGAGCTCGAGCCGGTCTGGGCCGAGGGCATCCGCGCGAGCCCGGAGATTCAGGACGAGGAGGAGGTGCAACAGCTCGTGGCGGCCCAGCACCGGCGGCGGATCGCCGTTGACGTCCGCTACTTCGCCGCGCGGGTCGACGGTGGGATCGCGAGCTACTGCGAACTGTTCTCGAACGACAAGACGGGCCAGATCGAGAGCGTGATGACCCTGGAGGGATCCCGCCGGCGCGGACTGGCCAAAGCGATCGTCACACATGCCCTCGCGGAGTCCCGAGCGGCGGGCCACGACTTCACCTTCCTGCTGGCAGAGGCCGAAGACTGGCCGAGGGAGCTCTACCGCAAGCTCGGCTTCGAGGCGGTGGGGAGCATCTGGAGCTTTTTCCGCCCGCCACCCGGCCGATGAGCGAGATCGCATATCTCCGGACTGGACGCGGACCGCCGCTCGTCCTCATGCACGGCTTCCTGTGCGACTCGCCGGCTACTGGATCGCCTTGAGCGCGGCACCGAGCGACTGCTTCGTCGTCAACACGCCCTCGTACAGATCTCCGTCGCGCGCGATCCGCTCGCGCACCGCGTCCATCGTGAACGCGGCAGGATCGAGCTCCGAGTTGACCTCCTGCCAGCGAAGCGGCGTCGAGACGGGCGCGCCCTCCTTCGGCCGCACCGAGTAGACCGACGCGATCGTCTTCCCTTCGCCGTTCTGGTTGGAGTCGATCAGCACGCCGCGCCGCTTCGCCTTCGACCACTCCGTCGTCACCAGCCCGCGATGCGTCGCCGCGAGCGCCCGCGCGATGATCTCCGCAAACTGGCGCGTGTCCTCGTAGGTGTGCCGACGCGCGATCGGGACGAGGACGTGGATGCCGTCGGCACCGCTCGTCTTGGGGAAGCTTTCGAGCTCGAGCGTGTCGAGCGCCTGCTTGACGAGGAGCGCGACCTCGATCGTCTCCGCGAACCCGACGTCCGGCGAGGGGTCGAGGTCGAAGAGGACGAACTCGGGCCGGTCGGGCTTGTCCACCCGTGAGTACCACGTGTTCAGGTCGATGCAGCCCATGTTCACCATCCACAGAAGCGCGAGCTCGTCGTTCACCAGCGGCGCGTGGATCGTCCGCGTCTTGCGCGGCGTCTCCCGCGTCGTCGCCTGCACCGCGACCGTCGGAATCCAGTCCGGCATGTGCTTCGGCGCGTCCTTCTGGAAGAAGAAGTTGCCTTTCCAGCCGTCGGGATAGCGCTTCAGCGTGAATGGCCGATCGCGGATGTGCGGGATGACGACCGGCGCGACGTCGCGGTAGTACGAGAGCAAGTCGCCCTTGGTGATCCCCTCTTCCGGCCAGAAGACCTTCTCCAGGTTCGACAGCTTCAAGTTGCGGCGGCCCTTCTTGATCTCCGGCTCGATCGGCGTCGGCGCCTCCATCACCACCTCCTCCGCACTTTTGTCCTCGCGCAGCCCCTTGTACACCGGCGCGCGCAGGTGCCCGTCGTGCGTCCACTCGGCGAACACGACCTGGGCCACGAGCTTCGGCTCCGCCCAGACCACGTCACCCTTTCGCACCTTGGGCATCTTCGGCACCTCGCGGAACGGTGACTCGTCGCGCTCCAGCGGCCTGAGCTTGCCGAGCAGCTTCTGGATCTCCTTGTCGTCGAAGCCGGTTCCGACGTTCCCGGCGTAGACCAACTCCTTCCCCTGCCAGTAGCCGAGGACGAGCGAGCCGAAGCTGTTCGAGCGGCGTCCCTGCCCCTTCGTGTAGCCGGCGATGACGAGCTCCTGGTCGCCGCGCGTCTTGACCTTGAGCCAGTCGCGCGTTCGCTTCCCGACCGCGTATCGAGAGCCCGCGCGCTTCGCGACGATGCCTTCCAGCTCGTTGTCCTTCGCGACCTTCAGGAGCGCGCGGCCGTCGTCGAAGAACTCGGAGATGCGGACCATGCGGTAGCGCTTGTCCAGGAGCTCCTCGAGCCGAGCCCGCCGCTCCTCGATCGGTAAGTCGACGAGCGGCTCGCCCTCGACCTCGAGGAGGTCGAAGACGTAGTAGACGAGCGGTGTCGACGGCTTCAGTTGCTGCATCTCGGAGAAGCTCGAGCGCCCCGCCTCGTCGAGCGCGCAAACCTCCCCGTCGATGACGCAGTCCGGCGTCTTCATCGCCTTGACGATCTCCTTCGCGACGCGCTCGAACTTCTCGGTGAAGTCGTTGCCCCTGCGGCTCCGCATCATCACTTCGCTCCCAGTCACGTACGAGATCGCGCGGTACCCATCCCACTTGACCTCGAAAAGCCAATCGTCGCCGGGCGGGACTTCCTTGACCAGAGTGGCCGACATGGGCGCGTAGAACCGCGCCTTCCGATTCTCCGTCGCGACGCCTTCGTCGCGCTTCCGCAGCAGCAGCCAGTTCTGCTCCTTGCCGTCGAGGTGCGCGGGAACGAGCGTCCACGTCCCCTCGAGCCGCTCGCCGTGGAGGCGGACGGTCAGGCCGCCGTCCTTCTTCTCCTCGACGAGCTCGTACGTTCCCCTGTCCCAGAGCTCGACCGTCCCGGCTCCGTACTGCCCCTTGGGGATCTCGCCCTCGAACGTGGCGTACTCGAGCGGATGGTCCTCGACGTGGACGGCGAGCGCGCGCGTGCCGGGCTCGAGCGGGATGCCCTTCGGCACTGCCCAGCTCGCCAACGCGCCGTCGCGCTCGAGCCGGAAGTCGTAGTGGAGGCGGCGCGCGTCGTGGCGCTGGACGACGAAGATCGGCGCCTTTCCGCGCTTCTTCGACCCGAACGGCTCAGGCGTCTTCTTCGGATCGCGCTTCCGCCGATACTCCTTCAGGGCCACCGTGCGCAACTTACCCACAGGCACGGGGGAAAATCCTGTGGATTAGGCTCAGCCACATGGTTTCCGAGTCGTTGAACGTGTGGGAATTCGAGCGCATGGCCGAGGAGCGGCTCGATCCGGCCGCATTCGGCTACTTCGCCGGCGGCGCCGGCGACGAGGTGACGTTGCGCGAGAACGTGGAGGCATTCGGACGCCTGACGCTGCGGCCGCGGGTGCTGAGCGAACGTCTCCGGAGTGTCCACGGCCGCGACCGTGCTCGGTCACGACGTCTCGATGCCGATCGGGGTCGCGCCGGTCGCGTTCCAGCGGCTGGCGCATCCCGAAGGCGAGGTGGCGACCGCCCGGGCCGCCGCTCGTGCCGGGACGATCTTCAGCCTGTCGACCGTGGCCACAGCGAGCCCCGCGGAGATCACCGGCGGCGTGCGCTTCTTCCAGCTCTACGTCTTCAAGGACCGCGGCTTTACGCGGGCGCTGATCGAGCAGGCCGTGGACGCCGGCTTCTCCGCGATCCTCCTCACCGCCGACACGCCCCATCTCGGGCGCCGCGAGCGCGACCACCGCACCGGCTTCAAGATCCCGGCCGAGCTCGTCCCGAGCCTCGCCGGGCACGACCTGCTCACCCCGGAGCAGACCTTCGCCTCGATGGCGGACGATCTGTCGTGGCGCGACGTCGAGGAGCTCGCGTCGATGAGCGGCCTGCCCGTGCTCGTCAAAGGCGTCCTCACGACCGAGGACGCGCTGCTGGCTTGCGAGAGCGGCGCGGCCGGCGTCGTCGTCTCCAACCACGGCGGCCGGCAGCTGGACGGCGTGCCCGCCACGATCGAGGCGCTGCCGGAGGTGGTCGAGGCCGTCGCGGGGCGGGTCCCAGTCCTGATGGACGGCGGGATCCGGCGCGGCACGGACGTCGTCAAGGCGCTCGCGCTGGGCGCGCAGGGGGTGCTGGCCGGGCGGCCGTTCGTCTGGGGCCTCGCCGCAGGCGGTGAGGAGGGTGTCTCCGCCGTCCTCGAGCTGCTACGGGCCGAGCTGAAGCTCGCGCTGGCGCTCCTCGGCTGCAAGTCCCCGTCGGAGGTGACGCCGACGCACGTCAGGAGTCGTTGAACACCTCGATCGTGCCCGAGTAGCACGCGACCCAGACCGTGTGCGTCGCAGCGTCGTACGTGATCCCGATCGGGCTCGAGTTGACCGAGACGTTCTGCAGCACGCGCATGTCGCCCGTTCGCACCTTGCTGACGGTGTTCGAGAAGTAGTTGACGACGTAGAGCGCCTTCCCGTCCGGCGCCATCGCCATGGAGCGAGGCGCGCTTCCCGTCGTGACCTTGCGGACGACGGCACCATGCCGGAGATCGATCTTCGCCACATTTCCCTCGCCGTTCAGCGTCGCGTAGAGCCAGCGCCCCTTGGGCGAGATGACCAGGTGGCGCGGCCCCGAGCCGACGCCGTACAGCCAGGAGATCTTCCAGGTGTCGAGGTTGAGGCGAGCGATATTGGTCGAGCCCATCACCGCGATGTAGGCGGTCTTGCCGTTGGGGGAAACCGCGATCCCGCGCGGATACGGGCCGAGCGGAAGCTTCTTCACCTGCCGCCCGAGCCGCGTCGAGACGATGCTCAGGTCGTAGCCGCACCAGTTGCTGACCAGGACGAAGCGGCCGTCCGGCGTGATCGCCACGTACTTGGGGACCGGACCGACCTGGATCGCGTCGTCGATCTTCAGCGTGGCGACGTCGATCCGGTACAGGAAGCTCGGCCCGAACTGGTTCTGGTAGCAATCGTCCGTTCCCTCCCCTCCGAAGCCGTTGCCGTACATCGAGTAGTTCGAGACGTAGGCGGACTTGCCGTTCGGCGTGACCGCCAGCTCGACGGGCGCCCCACGCGAGACGCCGGGATGGCCCTTGACGCCGAACCGCGACAGGTTGACCGCGTCGGGGATCGTCTTGACCAGCCGCCGCGTTCGCGAGTTGTAGACCGTGACCGTGTGCGTGTACATCATGTTCTGGGCGAAGACGAGGCCGCGCCCGGAAGCAACGACCGACTTCGGCGAGATGTGGCCGGTGATCGTCTTCATGTAGCGCAAGCGCGTCTTGGAGCTTGGCGGGAGCTCGCGAACGACGCGGACCGCGTGCGGACGCGCCGTCTTCGTACGGACGTGCTTCGGCGCCGCCGCCTTCGCCGAGTCCCCCATCCCGGTCGCAATCCCGAGCGAGAGCCCCGCGACCGCCGCAACCCAAGAAATCGAGACGGCCACGAACCGTCTCCGCCGCATTCGACCCCTGCTCACCGACAAGGAATCTACGCTAGCGGGCGGCGGCCTTGACCATGCCGATTGTGCGGAACTTCGCGCGACGGAGCCGGCGAAGCTCGTCGCCGGGGATCGGCTCGAGCTCCTCCAGGGCGGCTTCGAGCGAGGATCCGAGCAGCCGAGCCGCTTCGTCATGATCGGTGTGTGCGCCCTCGACGGGCTCAGGGACGATCGCATCGATCACGCCCAGCTCGAGGCAATGCATCGCGTCCGGCTTGAACGCCGCGGCCGCCTTCTGCTTCTCGCCGCCGTCGCGCCACAGAATCGAGGCGGCACCCTCGGGCGAGATCACCATGTAGATCGCGTTTTCCTGCATCAGCACCTGGTCGGCGAGCGCCGTCGCAATCGCACCACCCGAGCCGCCCTCGCCGATGACGCACGCGACGACGGGCACGTGCAGGCGCGACAGAGTCGCCTGCGAGCGCGCGATCGCGCCGCCCTGACCGTGCTGCTCCGCGGCGACGCCCGGATACGCGCCCGGAATGTCCACGAGCGAAAGGATGGGGAACGCGGTGACGCTCCGCGAGCTCCATCGCCCGCATCGCCTTGCGGTACCCCTCCGGATTGGCCATGCCGTAGTTGCGATGGACCCGCTCCTTGACGTCACGACCCTTCTGGTTGCCGATCACGACCACCGTCCGGCCCCGAAACCGGCCGACGCCGGTGACGACGGCGGGATCGTCCGCTCGACCGCGATCGCCATGCAGCTCGATCCAGTCTTCGATGAGACGCTCGACGTAGTCGAGCGTGTAGGGCCGCTCTTCGTCACGCGCGAGCTCGACCTTCTCCCAGATCTCGTCGTCCGTCGGCTCGGCCGTTACGCGCTCGAGCTGCTCCTGCAGCCGCTTGAGCTCGCCCGATAGCCGCGTGCCGCCGAGCAGCCGCATGCGGCTGAGCTTGCTCAAGCGGTCCCGGATGCGCAGCTCGGCCTCACTCGCCATTGCCGAATACCCTCAGGAACTTGGCGACAAATGCCTTCAGCTCACCGCGCGGGACGATCGCGTCCAGGTGGCCGAAGCGGTAGTTGGGCTCGGCGCGGCCGAAGTCCTCGGGGAGCTTCTCGCGCGTGACCGACTCGACCACGCGGGGGCCGGCGAAGGACATGAGCGCACCCGGCTCGGCGACGACGACGTCGCCGAGGGTCGCGAAGCTGGCGAGGACGCCGCCGGTCGTAGGGTGGGCCAGGACGTTCAGCATCGAGCCGCCGGCGTCGTACAGATCCTCGACGGCGCACACCGTCTTCGGAAGCTGCATGAGCGACAGGATGGCCTCCTGCATGCGCGCGCCGCCGGACGCTGTCACCGAGACCAGCGGGATGCCATGGTCGGCTGCGCTCTCGCAGGCGAGCGCGAACTTCTCCCCGACGACGCGGCCCATAGATCCACCCATGAAGGCGAAGTCCATCACCGCGAGCTGGCACGGGCGGTCGTCGATTCTTGCCCGGCCGATCACCATCGCCTCGCCGAGCCCCGTCGAGACTTCTGCCTCCGCAAGTCGCTCCGTGTACGGCCGCTGGTCGAAGAAGTCGAGCGGGTCGTCCGAGCGAAGATCCGCCGCTTCCTCGGCAAAGCTGTCCGCATCGGCCAACTGTTCGATCCGCTGGGTCGCATGAACCGCGAAGTGGTGACCGCAATGCGGGCAAACGCGCAGATTGGCGTCCAGCTCGTCGTCACGATAGTGCGAGCCGCACTTGGGACAGGTGTTGGGGTGGGGCTTGTCCCCGTCCGAAGTCGGAGGAAGAGGATGCCGGTGCTCGATCGACACGTCGATCTTCTCGACCACGCGATGAGTCTAGTGTTCTAGGTGGGCGATGCCGTGAGATCGCCGACTGCGGGGCGCGAGCTGGTGCGTCTGGGGCGTCGAGGCGGACGCTTGCCGATGCCGGACGCATCGGTGAGCGGCCGGCTCAGCGCAGCGCAGGCGCGGTGGAGGCCGGCTCCGCCGGCCGCAACCGGGCCGGAGCGGCCCAGGCGTGCCAGATCGCGCATCCGCACGCGCGAGATCGCGGCATCGACCATCTAAAGGCCGAGTGCCGCGCAGAGTCTGCTGAGGGGCTCGACGTTCCGCTCCTCGGGGGCGAGCGCACTGAGACCGGCCCCGATCACCGTGTGACGGGCGGCGATGTCCCGGAGCATCGGCTCGACCTCGTCGACGGTCAGACCGCCTGGTTCGGGCATGAACGAGGCGATCTCGCCGGGATCGAAGACGTCGCCATCTAGCGCGACGTAGACGCACTCGAGTCCGTCGAGCGCGCGCGCGATGGCCTCCGCGCCGCCCTGATGGAGCCCCGACGCAGCGATGAACTCCTCCTCGGGCGGGTCGAGGTTGCGCGCGCCGACGAGCGCGACGTTCTCGGCCGCAACCGCCCCGGAGTCGATCAGCATCCGTAGCGGCATTCCCCAGGCGTTGCCGGAGGGAGACGTCTCCGGCGTGTTCAGGTCGCCGTGCGCGTCGAACCAGACAACTCCTATGCGGTCGTGACCGGCGCTCAGTCCTTCGACCGCGCCGATGTGCGAGCAGCAGTCGCCGCCGAGGACGAGCGGGCGCGCAGGAAGGTCGTGCGCGAGCGACGAGCGACTGCTCGCCGAGCGTTGCTTCTTCGATGACTGCGGCCTCGGGGTAGGGGAGCGGAAGCCAGGCAGCCTCGAGCATCGCCTCACCGCCCTCACCCCATGCGCCCCGCACGCGGATCATGCCCGCGCCGAAAGTCCGCCCGCACGCATGGCACTCGTACTCGGGCCCAAGCGCGACCGCGGTCTGGGTCTTGCAGTCGGGGCACTTGGCGCGCAGACGGGACATCAGAGAGGCCTTTCGTACCACATGAACGAGCGCTCGACCTCCATCCCGGCGCGTCCGTAGAGCGCGAGCGCCTCCTCGTTGCGCCCGTCGACGCCGAGACCGGCGCGCGTCTTGCCGCGTGCGCGGAACTCCTGGAACGCGTGCTCGAGCAGCGCCTTTCCCAGCCCGCGCCGTCTCCAGGGCTTGCGCACGCCGAGAATGTTGACCCAACCGACGCTGAAGTCCCCGCCGCGCTCCGGTCGGCACAGGGCGATGCCCGCAATCTCGTCTCCGTCGGTTGCGATGAACCACAGCGCAGGATCGAACGGCTCCCGGTATGACCAGTGGACCCACTCGTCGTACGGGTCTTTCTCGAAGTCACTCTCTTCCGAGAACGCCTCCTGGTGCGCGTCATACACCGCCTTCTCGTCTTCCTCGCGTCGATAGGTGCGGACGCTGATCCCGTCCGGCCACTCCGGGGCCGAAAACTCCCGGTCGAGCGCGATCCGCATCCGGCGGGAGAAGGAGTCGAAGACGAAGCCGCGCGACTCGAGGAGGCTACGCCACCCGGCGTTGTGCTCCGGCGACCAGGCCTTGGCCTTCCCGCCCTCGGCACCCTTCTCGCGCGCGCGCCGCTCGGCGAAGTCGAGGAGGACAGGGAGCGCCTCGTCGTCGGCACGAACGTCGATCCAGAGGATCTTTCCGTCGCCGGAGCGATCTCCCACGTCCGCGTACCCGACGATCGCGCCACGCCGCACGGCGACCCGGGCATCCTCTTCCATATTCATCACGGGGTTGTCGAACCAGGCCTCGATGTCCCGGGCGGTCTCGTCTGAGAGGCCGAAGCGGATGCCGGCGTCCGAGACGGCCGCCGCGTCCTCGCGCCGTGGGGCGCGAAGCTCCATCAGAGAGCCTTCCGGTAGGAATCCTCACGGTGCGCGACGCGCATGCCGGCCTGCTCGTACAGGCGGACGGCGCCGGTCAGGTTCTCACCGTCCACGTTCAGCCCGACTCGCCCGTACCCGCGTCGGCGGAACTCCTGGAAGGAGCGCAGGAGAAGGGCCCGGCCCAGGCCGCGCCGGCGCCACGGCCGGCGCACGGCGAGGACGTTCACCCAGCCCGTCTCCGGCCCGCGTGCGCTCGAGCAGAGCGCGGTTCCGGCGATCTCGTCACCCTCCTCGGCGACGAACCACAGCTCGGGATCGAACGACTCGCTCCTGACGAAGTAGTCGCTCCAGTCGTCGAACGGCACGGGGAAAAAGTCCCAGTGATCCTGGAAGGCCTCCATGTCCACGTCGTAGATCGCACGCTCCTCGCCCGGCCGGGATGTGCGCACCGTCAGCGCGTCCGGCCAGGTCGGCTCGTCCTGCTCCTCGCCGAGGTCGATCTCCATCGTGAAGAAGTGGCGGACGAGGTCGTAGCCGCGCTCGCGCAGCACGTCGGCCAGCACCTCGTTGTCGCTGCCGGCGGAGGTGTGCGTCCGACCGGCGACGGCCGCCGTCAGCTCGCGCCCGCGCGCCTCGCCCCAGTCGAGCAGACGCTCGTACATGCCGCGCTCGCGCGGATCGGCGATCGCGTAGACGAAGACGCGCTCGGCGTCCGGCTCGGGATGCCAGAGGAACACGCCCCCGGCGATGCGTCCTCCGGCATCCTCGGCGACCCGCCAGTTCTCGGCGACCCGCCCCTTCGGGCTCTTCATGCGGTCGCGGATCTGGGACTCGTTCATGCCGTCTGCGACGGAGGCGTTGAGCGCTGCGAGGCCGGGGAGGTCGTCGACCGTCGGCGCGCGCAGATCAGAGCTCATCGAGCACCTCCTTCAGCGTCGAGAGATCGGGAATCTCGCGCGTGGGCTGCCGGGCCGGGCGACTCACCGAGCCGGTTGACCCAGACGCTCTTGAGGCCGAGCTCGTTGGCCGGCCCCACATCGTGGTACAGGCTCGCCGCCACGTGGGCGTCCGGAAGCCGGCCGACCCGCTGCTCGAACGCGCGCCAGTGTCCGAGCGCGGGCTTGTACGAGCCGATCTCGGAGGCGACGACGGCGAACTCGAACGGGATGCCGATCCGCGCCATCGACGCCTCGATGTAGTCGCGGTCGGTGTTCGAGAGGATGACGAGCTTCCAGCCGCCGGCGCGGACGCGCTCGAGCGCTTCCCGAACCTCCGGAAAGGGCTGCCACTCGGGGAGCGTGTCCGCCGGATCTGGAGCGCCGATCCTGCGGGCGACCTCACCCATCACCTGCCGGTACGGCATTCCGGGGCTCTCCTCCTGCACCTGCGGCTCGACCTCGTGGTAGCGCTCGAGCAGCTCGTCGCTACCGAGCGCGGCGCGGAGCCCTGCGTTCCAGTCGATCAGCGTGCCGTAGCAGTCGAAGGTCGCGTAGCGGTCGGCTACTCGGACCACTTGCCCACGACGGTCAGCACGGGGGAACCCAGGGTTCCCCCGTGGGCCCCCTCCTTCACGCCACGCTCCGATCGATTCGCAATAGCGGGCTGCGCTCGGGCCAAGCCCGGCTCCGCCCACTCAACACCAAGCGCTGCTCGGGTGCCTGAGGGCAAGATCGTCAAGTGCGATCCTCGTCCCACTTGCCCACGACGATGGACGCGTTGTGCCCGCCGAAGCCAAAGGAGTTCGACATCCCGTAGCGCAGGTCCTCGACCTCGCGTGACTCGTTCGGGATGTAGTCGAGATCGCACTCGGGGTCGGGCTCCTCGTAGTTGATCGTCGGCGGGACAACGCCGCGCTGGACGGCGAGCGTGGTGAAGATCGCCTCCACCGCACCGGACGCGCCCAGCGTGTGGCCGGTTGCACCCTTGGTCGACGAAACCGGGATCGAGCGTGCGTTCTCCTCGCCGACCGCGAGCTTGATCACGCGCGTCTCGCTCGCATCGCCGAGAGGTGTCGACGTGCCGTGCGCGTTGATGTAGCCGATCTCCTCGGGCGTCACGCCGGCGTCCTTCATCGCCATCTGCATCGCACGCGCCGGGTTGTGGCCCGTCGGGTCCGGCTCGGTGATATGTGCCGCATCCGAGGAGATGCCGTAGCCGAGCAGCTCCGCGTAGACCTTGGCGCCGCGCGCCTGGGCGTGCTCCAGCGACTCGAGCACGAGGATCGCACCCGCCTCGCCCATGACGAAGCCGTCACGGCCGGCATCGAATGGCCGGCTCGCCTTCTCCGGATCGCTGTTCCGCCGTGAGAGAGCCCTCATCGCACCGAAGCCGGCGATGCCGATCGCGGTCACGGGAGCCTCTGTGCCGCCGCACAACATCACGTCGGCGCGCCCCAGACGGATCGCGTCCATCCCCTCCCCGATCGACATGTTCGACGCGGCACAGGCGGTGCACTGGGACATCAGCGGCCCCTTCGTCCCGAGCTCCATCGAGACCCAGGCGGCGCCCATGTTCGGGATGATCGCCGGGATCGAGAACGGGTTGACGCGGTCGGGCCCGCGCTCGATCAGCGTGTCGTAGCAGTCCTGGTAGGCCTGCAGCCCGCCGATCCCCGTCGCGACCGCGGTGCCAACCCGGTCTTGCTCACTGGCGATGTCGAGGCCCGCGTCGGTCTCGGCCTGGCGCGCCGCGGCGACGACCAACTGGGAGAAGCGGTCCATGCGTCGCGCGGTCTTGCGATCCATCCACTGCGTCGGGTCGAACTCCTTCGCCTCACACGCAAAGTGGACCGGGTAGTCGGAGGTGTCGAAGAGCGTGATCGGACCGGCGCCGGACTTGCCGGCGATCAGCGTCTCCCACGACGTCTCGGCGTTGCCCCCGAGCGGTGTTACCGCCCCGACACCCGTAATCACGATTCGCGCTCGACCGTTTTCCACGGGGGACCGGTTCCCCCGTGAGCCCCCTCCTTCACGCCTATCGATCTCTATCCCCTCCTTGTCGGTGACGGGCCGAGCCCGCCCCCGACGCGTTTCGAAACTCTGTGTCGCCCGCCCTCGAGTTGCATCCCTACATCCCCAGTCCCCCGTCGACGAGCAGAACCTCGCCCGTGATGAACGAGGCCTCGTCTGAACAGAGAAAGCGTACCGCCGCCGCGATGTCCTCCGGCTCGCCGAGCCTGGCGAGCGGTGTGTTCTGCAACATCGTCTCCTTCGCCTCGTCGGGAATGACTTCCGTGAGCCGCGTCTTGACGTAGCCGGGCGCCACCACGTTGGCGCGCACGTTGCGGCTGCCGAGCTCGCGTGCGAGCGATTTCGTGAACCCGATGATCCCGGCCTTGGACGCGCCGTAGTTCGTCTGGCCCCAGTTGCCGTGCACACCGACGATGCTTGAGAGGTTGACGATCGACCCCGAACGGCGGCGCATCATCCCGCGCGCGACCGCGCGGCAGGTGTAGAAGACGCTGCTCAGGTTCGTCTCGATCACCGCGCGCCAGTCGTCGTCGAGCATGCGCGCGAGGACGCCGTCCCGCGTGATGCCGGCGCAGTTGACGAGGATGTCCAGGTCACCGGCCTCCTCGACGAGCCGCTTCGCGTCCTCGGCCTGGGAAACGTCTGCCTGGACGGCTTGCCCGCCGGTCTCCTGCGCGACCGCTTCCGCTTCTTCGCGGGCGGAGCCGTATCCGATCACGACCGAAGCGCCCGCTCCGGCGAGCTCGACGGCGACCGCGCGGCCGATTCCCCGCGACCCGCCCGTGACCAGGGCCCTCTTCCCGTCCAGGGAGCAGAACTGCTCAGGCAGGGGGAAGGTGCTCCTCGAGCTTCTTCAGCGCCGGCACGCTGTTGACCGAGATTGCCTTCACGTTCTCGTCGATCCGTTTGACCAGGCCCGAGAGCACGTTGCCGGGGCCGACCTCGACGAAGGTCTTCACGCCCTCGCGAACGAGCTCGCTCGCCGCCTGCGTGAACTTGACCGGGCCGGTCAGCTGATCGACCAGGAGGTTCCCCATCCGCTGTGCCGGCTCCAGCCTCGCGCTGACGGTGGACATGAACGGCGCGACGGGTTCCCCGAACTTGACCTTCTCGATCGCCGGCCTCAGCCGCTCGGCGGCCTTCGCGACAAGCGGGCTGTGGAACGCTCCTGTGACGGCGAGCTTGACCGTCCGCCGCGCGCCCTCGATCTCCGCCTTCCAGCGGCATTCGTCCACGGCCGGGGTCTCTCCGGACACCACGAGCTGTCCCGGGCAGTTGTAGTTCGCCGGCCAGACCGAGCCGATCCGCTGGCAGAGCGCTTCGACCACTTCGTCCTCGAGACCGAGGATCGCGGCCATCGAGCCCGGGGTTTCGCGCGCGGCCTCAGCCGTGGCCAGCCCTCGCTCACGCACGAGCGCGATCGCCTCTGGAATCGACATCGCGCGTGCGGCCGCCAACGCGGAGTACTCGCCGACCGAGTGTCCGACCACGTAGTCCGGCTCGATTCCGCGCTCGCGAAGCGCGGCGAGGATGGCGAGGCTCGTGGCGACGAGGGCGGGCTGCTGCAGCTCGGTCGCGACCAGCTCCTCGAGGGGAGCGTCGAAGCAGAGCCGGAGCAGGTCGAGCCCAGCCGCCTCGCTCCCTTCCTCGAATACACGCATCGCGGCCGGCTCGTGCTGTGCGATCTCCCGGCCCATGCCGGCCTCGAGCGACCCTTGTCCAGGGAAGCAAAACGCGACCTTGCTCATTTGCTGCTCCATTCCATCAAAGCCGAGCCCCAGGTGAGGCCGGCGCCCATGCCGGTCATCAGCACCAGATCGCCGTCGTGAAGCCGTCCTTCCGCCTGCGCCTCGGCGAGCGCGAGCGGAATCGAGCCCGATGACGTGTTGCCGTACCGGTCGACATTGACAACCACTCTATCCACCGGAATCCCGAGCTTTCCAACGGCATGGTCGATGATGCGGACATTCGCCTGATGCGGGATGTAGACGTCGACCTCGTCGATCGTCCGGCCCGTCTCGGCGAGGATTGCCTCGGCGGACGAAACCAAAACCCGCGTCGCGAACTTGAACACTTCGCGCCCGTTCATGTGCGCGAAGTGCTTGCGCTCGGCGACGGTCTCGGCGCTCGCGGGTAGGCGAGAACCGCCGGCCGGCATGTAGAGCTGCGGGCCCCCCGAGCCGTCGGCGCCCAGCTCGAAGCCGAGGAAGCCGCCGTTCTCGACCCGCTCGAGCACGACCGCCCCGGCGCCGTCGCCGAAAAGGACGCAGGTGGCGCGATCCGTCCAGTCCAGGATCCTGGAGAGGACGTCGCCGCCGACGACGAGGGCGCGTTCGGCAAGGCCGCCGGCCATCATGCCGTAGGCCTGGGCGAGGGCGTACATGAACCCGGTGCAGCCGGCGGAGAGGTCGTACGCACCCGCATCCAGCATCCCGAGGTCGTCCGCGAGGATCGCGCCCGTCGAAGGAAACGCCATGTCGGGAGTCACGGTCGCGACGACCAGCAGATCGATCGAGGACGCCGCGGCGCCGGCCTGCGCGAGCGCCTGCTCGATCGCGGGACGGCATAGATCGGAGAGGGCTTGCTCGGGCGCCGCGATCCGTCGCTCCCGGATGCCCGTGCGCTCGATGATCCACTCGTCGCTCGTGTCGACCATGGCCGAGAGCTCGTCGTTCGTCATCACACGGTCCGGCACGTACGAGCCGATGCCGGTGATCGCCGCGCGGAATCCCTCTGGGGCTGTTCCGATCAACGCTCGACCGCGAAGGTCAGCGTCGCCCGCGCGGCCAACTCGCCGCCGACGCGCGCCTCGGCCTTGCCGCGCCCGATCGGGCCGCGGACGCGGTCGAGCTCGCACACGAGCTCAAGGTCGTCTCCGGGCTCGACGATGCGCTTGAAGCGGCAGTCGTCGATACCGGCGAAGTACGCGATCTTGCCGCGGTTCTCCTCCTGCGCGAGCACCGCGACGGCGCCGGTCTGGGCCATCGCCTCGACGATCAGGACGCCGGGCATGACCGGCCGGCCGGGAAAATGGCCCTTGAAGTACCACTCGTCCTCCCGGACGCGGCGGCGCGCGACGACCCGCTTTCCGGCTTCGAACTCGAGTACTTCGTCGAGGAGAAGGAAAGGCTCGCGGTGCGGCAGGATCGACTCGATGTCCTCGCGTCCGAACGGGGCCTCCATGCAGGCGAGTCTAAGGACTCGGCAGCGACCCTCGCCGTGCCACAATTGCGCTATGCGCCGTGCTCGTCTGCTGCTCAGCTTGCTCGCGGCGGCGGGTTGCCTGATCTTCGTCACCTCGGTTGCCGCACAGGCCGAGCCGAAAGTGCTGGCGGTGCACTTCTCGCTCGACATCAACCCGGTCTCGCAGGACTACGTCAATCACCAGATCGACAAGGCCAACAGCGGCGGCTACAGCGCCGTCGTGATCCTGCTCGACACCCCGGGCGGCCTCTCCACGTCGATGGAGAAGATCTACGAGAAGATCCTCGTCTCGCGCGTGCCGGTGATCGTCTACGTCTCGCCGCAGGGAGCGGGCGCGGCGTCCGCAGGCGTGTTCGTCGCGGAGGCCGCCGACGTGCTCGCCATGGCCCCGGCGACCAACATCGGCTCCTCGACGCCGATCAACCAGAGCGGCGGCAACCTCTCCAGCGACCTGCGCCGGAAGGTGATCAACCACTTCGCCGCCAAGCTGCGAACGCTCGCGGAGACAAATGGCCGCAACGGAGCCTGGGGAGCTCGCGCGGTTCGGCAGGCGTCCAACCTCACCGTGGACCAGGCGCTCAAGATCCACGTGATCGACGTGAAGGCACCCGATCTTCCCGCGCTCCTGGACAAGATCGACGGGTCCCAGACCTACCGCCGACACATCACGCTGCACACCGCGAACGCGGAGATCGTGGAAGCGCACCCGAGCTTCTTCTCGAGGTTCCTGAACGTCCTGATCGACCCGAACATCATCACCCTGCTCTTCCTGGCTGGGCTCGCCGGGATCGGCTTCGAGATCTTCCATCCGGGCGTGGTCTTACCGGGCGTCCTCGGCGCGGTCGCGCTCGTGACCGCCCTGTTCGGCTTCTCGATCCTCCCGATCAGCTGGGCCGGGCTGGCGCTCCTCCTGCTCGGGGTGGCGATGCTCGTCACCGACGCGTTCGTCACCAGCCACGGCGCGATCACGGTGGCCGGGTTAATCAGCCTGGTCGTGGGCGCGATCATGCTCTTCCGGAACGCGCCCTCTCCCTACCACGTCAGCCTGCCGCTGATGATCTCGATCGCCGTCGTCCTCGGCCTGCTCTGGGGGTTCGCCCTCACCAAGGCGGTGCAGATCCGGCGGAAGCCGGTGAGCGTCGGGCCGCAGACGATCGTCGGCCAGATCGGCGAAGTGCGCGGCGACGGACAGGTCTTCGTGAACGGCGAGCTCTGGCGCGCGCGCCCGGCCGGCGAGAAGCCGCTTCACCGCGGCACCAGGGTCCGAGTCGACGCAGTGGATTCGAGTCTGGTGCTGGACGTCAGCCCGGCTGCGGACGAACCCATAGGATCGCCCCAACCCGTCTGAAAGGAAGCACATGACCGTCGCAATCGCCGTCGTAGTCGCCATCGCGATTCTCCTCGTCATCTTCCTGTTCGCCGCGATCAAGGTGGCTCGCGAATACGAGCGCGGCATCATCTTCCGGCTCGGCCGGCTGCTGCCCGAGCCGAAGGGCCCCGGCCTCTTCCTGCTCATCCCGATCGTCGACCGCATGGTCAAGGTCGACCTGCGAACGATCACGCTGAACATCCCGCCACAGGAAGTGATCACAAAGGACAACGTCCCCGTGCGCGTGAACGCGGTCGCCTATTTCCGCATCGTCGAGCCGAAGAACGCGATCGTCCAGGTCGAGAACTTCATGGTCGCCACCTCGCAGATCGCGCAGACGACGCTGCGCGCGGTGCTGGGCCAGCACGTGCTCGACGAGTTGCTGTCCGAGCGCGAGAAGATCAACTCGATCCTGCAGGAGATCATCGACGGGCAGACGGCGCCCTGGGGAATCAAGATCTCGATCGTCGAGGTCAAGGACGTCGAGATCCCAACCGGAATGCAACGGGCCATGGCGCGGCAGGCGGAGGCCGAGCGCGAGCGGCGCGCGAAGGTGATCAACGCCGAGGGCGAGTTCCAGGCGTCGGAACGGCTGAAGGACGCGGCGCTCGTGATCGAGGAGCACCCGATCGCGCTTCAGCTGCGGTACCTGCAGACGCTGCTCGAGATCGGAGCCTCGAACGCGACCACGATCGTCTTCCCGGCCCCGATCGAGCTGATCAAGCCGTTCCTGCAAGGCGCCGGTAGCGACGGGAAGTGACGCTCAGGCGAGACCCGGTCTCGGGCCGCCTCGTCGCCATCGCTCCCGGCCGGGCCAGAAGGCCCGGCGCCGGCCACGCGCTGATCGAGCCGCCAACGCAGGAGGAGCTCGACGAATGTCCGTTCTGCCGGGGCCGCGAGGATCGCACGCCGCCCGAGACGCTGCGCCTCCCCGAAGGCGCGGGCGACTGGGTCGTCCGCGTCGTGCCGAATCTCTACCCAGCGGTCGAGCGGCAGGAGGTCGTCATTCACTCGCCGGAGCACAAACGCTCCTTCGCCGAACTGAGCGACGAAGAGATCGAACTCATCGAGCGGGCGTGGCACTCTCGCTTTAGTGCCGGGATCGAGGCGGGCTTTCCCTACCTCTTCTGGCTGGTCAACGAGGGGCGCGCCGCAGGCTCGAGCCTGCCTCACTCTCATTCGCAGATGGTCTTCCTACGCGAACCACCGCCTGCCGTGCGGTCGAGAAGAGCTCCAACTGCGATCTGGCAGATCCTGGACCGCGATGACCTCTTGGTCGCAGAAGACAACCTCTCGCAGGCAGTCGTCCATCCAGCGGGCCGCTTGCCATACGAGCTCTTGATCGGCGGTACCGACGATCTCGGCGCACATCTTCGCCTCCTCAGGCTGTGCATTCAGAAGCTCCGAGCAGCCGAGGGGCCAGTCCCTTGGAACGCATGGCACTACCTTGGGAGCAGCGACGAAGATCCTGGCTACATCGAGGTCGTTCCCCGCCTGACGGTGCTGGCCGGGTTCGAGCTCGGCGCCGGGATCTACGTCAACTCACTGGACCCGAGCGAGGCGGCTGCTCGTCTTCGGGCTCATTGACCCAGGCGCGCCAGGCTTCCGGATCGAGCAGGAGCCGGAAGGACCAGGCGAGCTCCTCCGGATCGTCTTCCCAGTCCATGTGGGCGGCGCGCAGGGCGACTCGGCAGATCTGGCCGATTCGGCGCGCCGGCTCGACCATGGCGTCGATCTCTGCACGCGGCGCGAAGCGTGTGAACGGCTCGAGATAGGCGTCGTGGATGCGACCGATCTCCGCCGACCCCAACGGCAACCGGTGGCGGATCTCGATCACGCGCTGCGTCACCGTCAGCGTCATGAACGGATGCGAGACGCACGCGTCGCCCCAGTCGAGGAACCGGTAGCCGCCGCCCGTGACGTGAACGCTTCCGTCAGTGAAATCGTCGTTGTTGATCGTGTCCGGCACAGGGCCGGCCGCGAGCTCCGCGCACACTCGATCCACCTCGGGCTCCAGCGCGAGCAACTGCTCGTACTCATCCTCGGTCTGCCCGGGAGCACGCTCGGCGATCAACTCGCGGTACTGCGCCGGCAGAACGTCAGAACGGCGGTCGAACGCTCCGGCCTGCAGCAACGCGTCCGCGTCCTCGGCCGCCTCGATCTGGAGCTCGGCATACAGCGGTAGCGCCACCTCCCAGTCCTGCAGATCGGGGTCGCGCGATGAGAGCTGCGGACCGGCGTCGCGCATCAGCATCCGTCCGTCCTCGTCCGAGAACACGATCTCGGTCACGAGCTCCGGGCGGCGGCGCGCGAGGATCTCGATGAGCCGCGCCTCATGCGCAAGGGACGGAGTCGGCTCCTTGAAGAAGAGCGTCCCCTCGGCCGTCGGCACGCGCAGGACGGTGGCCCAGGGACGGAGGCGCTCCTCTTCGATGGGCCCGGTCACGTCCACGCGCGACCGGATCCAGGCCTCCTGATTAGCTCTCGGAGTCGCCGTTCTGCCCGGCCGGCTCGACAACGGGATCTCCGGGGTCGCCGTTCTGCCCGGCCGGCTCGACAACGGGATCGCCGGGATCGCCGTTCTCTTCGCCCGAGTCGACAACCGGAGCAAGCGCCGAGACCGTCTCGCCCTCGCGTAGACGCATGACGATCACCCCCTGGGTCGCTCGGCCCGAGCGCTTGATGCCCTCGGCGGGCATCTTGATCACGGTGCCGCCGGTAGAGATGAGCATCACCTGGTACGCGTCCTCGACGACGCGCGCACCGGCGAGCTGACCCTTCGCCTCGGTCAGCTGGACGGTCTTCACGCCGAGGCCGCCACGACCCTTGCACGGGTAGTCGGACACCGGGGTGCGCTTGCCGTAGCCGTTCTCGGTCACGACCAGCAGGTCGGCGCCCAGCGTCGCGATTCCCGCGGCGATCACCTCGTCGTCCTCGCGCAACTTCATGCCGCGGACGCCCTCGGTCGCGCGGCCCATCGGCCTCGCGTCCTTCTCGCTGAAACGGATGGCCTGGCCCTTGCGCGACACGAGCATGATGTCGTCGTCGCCGTCGGAATGCAGGACGTCGACGAGCTCGTCGTCCTCGCGGAGTTTGATCGCGATGATGCCGTCCGCCCTGAGCGGCGTGTTGTAGTCCTGGAACTTGCTCTTCTTGACGATGCCCTTCTTCGTCGCCAGCGTCAGGAACTCGGCCTCGGTGAAGTCGCGCGTCGCGATGACCGCGCGGATCTTCTCGTCCTGCGCGAACGGCAGCAGGTTCACGGCTGCGCGGCCCTTCGACTGCCGCGAACCGAGCGGGAGCTCGTGCACCTTCAGCCGGTAGACCTTCCCGACGGTCGTGAAGAAAAGGATGTAGTCATGCGTGGAGGCGACGAAAAGATGCTCGATGTAGTCGTCCTCCTTCATGTCCATGCCCATGACGCCGATCCCGCCTCGCCGCTGCTCGCGGTAGGTGGTCACCGGTAGCCGCTTGATGTAGCCGGAGCGCGTGATCGCGATGACCATGTCCTCCTCGGCGATCAGGTCCTCGAGCTCGAGCTCGCCCTCGGCGGCGACGATCTCGGTGCGGCGGTCGTCGTTCCGGCCGTAGACCTGCTTCACCTCGAGAAGCTCCTCCCGCACGATCGCATCGATGCGGGCTGCGTCGCCGAGGATCGCTCGCAGCTCGGCAATGCGCTCCTGCAGATCCTTGTACTCGTCCTCGATGCGCTTCCGCTCCAATCCGGTCAGGCGCTGGAGGCGCATCTCGAGGATGGCCTGCGCCTGGATCTCGCTCAGGTCGAAGTTCTCGATGAGGCCGGTGCGGGCCTCGTCGACGTCGGCGGAGGCACGGATCAGCGCGATGACGGCGTCGAGATTGTCGAGCGCCTTGAGGTAGCCCTCGAGGATGTGCGCGCGCGCCTCCGCGCGGCGCAGCTCGTACTTCGACCGGCGGATGACGATCTCACGCTGGAAGTCGAGGTAGTGCTGGAGCTGATCGCGCAGGGGCAGCGTCCGCGGCACTCCTTCGACGAGAGCGACCGCGTTGTAGCCGAACGTCGTCTGGAGCCCCGTGTGCTTGAACAGCTTGTTCAGGACGACCTGCGGGACCGCCTCGCGCTTGATGTCGATCTGGATCCGCATCCCCGACTTGTCCGAGTGGTCGTTGACCGCAGAGATCTCCGGGAGCGTTCCTTCCTTGTACAGGTCGGCGATCTTCTTGATCACGCCCTCGTCGCCGCCCTTCTTCACCGTGTACGGCAGCTCGGTGACGATGATCGCCGTCTTCCCGCCACGCAGTTCCTCGATGTGAGCGCGCGCGCGGACGACGATGCGGCCGCGGCCGGAGCGATACGCCTCCTTGATCCCCTCGCGGCCGAGGATGATCCCGCCGGTCGGGAAGTCGGGGCCCTTGATGTGCTTCGTGAGGCGCTCGACGTCGATCGTCGGTTCGTCGATCATGGCGACAAGGGCGTCGACGACCTCCCCGAGGTTGTGCGGTGGCATGTTCGTCGCCATCCCAACGGCGATTCCGGACGACCCGTTGACGAGCAGGTTCGGGAAGCGGGACGGCAGGACCTCGGGCTGGCGCTTCGTCTCGTCGTAGTTCGGGATGAAGTCGACCGTGTCGGCATCGATGTCACGCAACATCTCCGCCGCCATCCGCGCAAGCCGGGCCTCGGTGTAGCGATACGCGGCCGCCGGGTAGCCGTCGATGTTGCCGAAGTTCCCCTGGCCGTCCACCATGGGGTAGCGCATGGAGAACGGCTGGGCAAGGCGGACGAGCGTGTCGTAGATCGCGCTGTCGCCGTGCGGGTGGTAGTTCCCCATCACCTCGCCGACGATGCGAGCGCACTTGATGCGCGGACGCCCAGGCTGCAGGCCGAGCTCGTGCATCGTGTAGAGGATCCGGCGGTGCACCGGCTTGAGGCCGTCCCGCACATCCGGGAGCGCGCGCGAGACGATGACCGACATCGCGTAGTCGAGGAAGCTCGAGCGCATCTCCTGCTCGAGCTCACGCGACTCGATGCGGCCGGGGCCTAGGGGCTCAACAGTCGACACGGATCACACGTCCAGGAAGCGCACGTCTTTCGCGTTCTTTTCAATGAATTCCCTTCTTGGCTCGACCTGGTCGCCCATCAGCATCGAGAAGATCTGGTCGGCGAGCGCCGCGTCGTCGACGTCGACGCGGACGAGCACGCGCTTGGCGGGATTCATCGTCGTGTCGGCGAGCTCCTCGGCGTCCATCTCGCCGAGCCCCTTGAACCGGCTGACCTGGATGCCCTCCTTCGCGAGCTCGATCGCTCCGGCGCGTAGCGACTCGAACGTCTCCGCCCGGCGGCTCTTCTTCCCGAACGAGAGAGCGAACGGCGGCGCGCCGACGATGTCAACGAGCTTCTGGTACGCGCGCCGGAGCCCGGCGTATGCGGCAGACGAGAGCAGATCGACCGGCACGACCACGTGCGACGCCGCGTTCGTCTCGGTCTCGATCACCTTGATCCGAACGCCGGCGTCCACGCGATCCTCAACGGCCAGCTCGTACCCGTTCGGGGGGATCGCGGCGAGCGTCGCAGCGACATCGTCCAGGTCCGTTGCGTCCGTCTCGACGAGCCGGTGCTCGACGACGAACGCGGCCGGCGCGGCGCCGTAGTCGGCGCGCAGTTTCAACACCCATCCGTCGAACTCGTGCAGCGCGTTCACGAAACGCCCGTAGCGCGTTTCGGTGAGGGTCTGCGACTTTCCGTCGCGCGCGGCCACGTCCATGTCCTTGATGCGCTCGCGGACGAGGATGTCCTCGAACTGCGACTCCTTCTCGACGTACTGTTCGCGCCCGCCGATCTTCACGCGGTAGAGCGGGGGGACGGCGATGTAGACGTGCCCGCGCTCGACCAACTCGGCCATCTGCCGATAGAGGAAGGTGAGAATGAGCGTGCGGATGTGGGCGCCGTCGACGTCGGCGTCGGTCATGACGATGATCCGGTGGTAGCGGAGCTTGGAGATGTCGAACTCGTCGCCGATGCCCGTGCCGAGGGCGGTGATCATCGCCTGGATCTCGGCATTCGAGAGCACCTTGTTGAGCCGGTTCTTCTCGGAGTTGATCACCTTGCCGCGCAGGGGGAGGATGGCCTGGAAGGTGCGGTCGCGGCCGTCGACCGCTGAACCGCCGGCTGAGTTCCCCTCGACGAGGAACAGTTCGGCCGACTCGGGGTCCGAGATCTGGCAGTCGGCGAGCTTGCCCGGAAGCGAGGCGGAGTCGAGTGCTCCCTTCCGCCGCGTGAGGTCGCGCGCCTGGCGGGCGGCCTTCCGCGCGCGTGCCGCCTCGATCGCCTTCTTGACGATCTGGTTCGCCTCGGTCGGATTTTCCTCCAGGAACTCGGCCAGTCCTGCGTTGACGGTCTCCTGCACCATGCCGCGCACCCACGGGTTTCCCAGCTTCGTCTTCGTCTGCCCCTCGAACTGCGGCTCGCGGAGCTTGACCGAGATGACCGCCGCCAGGCCCTCTCTCACGTCCTCGCCTTCGAGGTTGTCTTCTTTCTCCTTCAGCAGGTTCTTGGCGCGCGCGTAGTTGTTGAGCGTCGTCGTCAGCGCAGCCTTGAACCCGGACAGGTGCGAGCCGCCCTCGGTGGTGTTGATGTTGTTCGCGAACGAGAAGACGGACTCGACGTAGAGCCGGTTCCACTGCATGGCGACCTCGACCGTGCCGTCCTCGCCGGTTCCCTCGAAGTAGATGACGTGCTTGTGGATCGGGTCCTTGGCCGAGTTCACGTGCGTGACGAAGTCCCTGATCCCGCCTTCGTACTTGAACTCGACCTGCTCGCCGCCGGCGCGCTCGTCCGTGAAGACGATGTGCAGTCCCGCGGTCAGGAAGGCCGTTTCGCGGAGCCGCTGGATCAGCGTCTCGGCCGAGTAGTCGACCTCCTCGAACATCTCGGGATCGGCGAGGAAGCTGATGATCGTCCCGCTCTCCTTGGTGGGGCCCACCTTCTTCAGATCGCCGAGCGGCTCTCCACGCGCGAACTCCTGGCGGTAGATCGTGCCGTCGGTGTGGACTTCCGCGATCAGCCATTCCGAGAGCGCGTTCACAACCGAGACACCGACGCCGTGGAGACCGCCGGACACCTTGTAGCCGTCGCCGCCGAACTTTCCGCCCGCGTGCAGCTTCGTCAGCACGACGGTGAGAGCCGGCAGACCCTGCTCGGGCATGACCCCCACCGGGATGCCTCGACCGGCATCCTTGACGGTCACGGAGTTGTCCGGATGGATGGTGACCTCGACCAGGTCGTTGTGGCCCGCCAGCGCCTCGTCGACGGCGTTGTCGACCACCTCGAACACGAGCTGGTGCAGCCCTCGCGGGCCCGTCGAGCCGATGTACATCCCGGGGCGGAGGCGGACCGGCTCGAGGCCTTCGAGAACGGTGATGTCTTTGGCGGTGTAAGTCGCTTCAGCCATGTTCAGGTCAAAGAAAAAAGCCCTGCAAATTCCACGATTCCGGGCAAAAGTAAGTCTATCAGAGCGAGCGGTCGGAAGAGGCCCGAGCGAGGCTTGCCGCAGCTGCGCGAGCGACGAGCTTCCGGAGCTCCGAATCCGCTACCGGTGCAGCAATTTTAGCCGCTGCCGCCCGCTCCTCGGCGGATGGCCGGGGAGAAACTTGTTCCTCTTTCCTGACGTTTTCTGTACGCGGTTCCGGCAACGGGCCTGGAGCAAAACGCAGGCGCCGCGGTTTGGCCTCGCCGAGGGCATGTGCGAGCCTCGCCGAGATCTCCGGCTCGAGCTGCGCCAGCTCGAACGCCCACGGGGACGAGCTGACCGTGACGTGCAGCGTCCCGTCCCGCGACAGCCGCGCCGGCCAGGAGTTGACGGCGATCGAGTCGCCCACCACAGAGGGCCAGGCCGCGACGATCTCCGCCATCCCACCCGCGGGGCCGAAGCGCGCCATCTCGCCCTCCACGTCCTTCCCGATCCGCTCCATCAGGCCGCCCTCGCCACTCCAGGCGCAACCTCGATGAGCTGGTCGGCGGCCGCCGGCAGCGCATCCGCGGACGTCGCTGTGACCAGGCTCTGTCCCACGCCGCGGATTCGCTCCGCCAGCGTGCGTCGGCGCGATTCGTCCAGCTCCGAGAGGACGTCGTCGAGGAGGAGAATCGGCGGGACGGAACGGTCGGCGAGGAGCTCCGCCTCTCCGAGCAACAGCGCGAGGACCGCAACGCGCTGCTCGCCCTGGGAGCCGAAGCGGCGCAGGTCGCGGTCGCCGGCGAGGATCGCGATGTCGTGGAGATGCGGGCCGAGCCCCGTGATCCCGCGCTCGATATCGCGCGTCAGCCGAGCCTCGAGCTCGTCCACGCTCGGAGGCTCGCCCTGGTACCCGAGCGCCCCTGCGCCGAGCCCGAGCGCCTCGGCGTGGCCGGCGAACGCGGGCCCCAGGCGCCCAAGGGTCTCGATCCGCGTCTCGACGAGCGTCGAGCCGAGCTCGGCGACCTGCTGCGTCCACGGCGCCAGCGCGTCGCGAGACGAAAGGCCTGCCCCGACGCGGCGCAGCGCTGCATTTCGCTGGCCGACGGCGGCCGCGTATTCCACGGGCACCGAGGAGCGCGCCGGAAACAGCCGCCCGAGCACCCGATCGAAGTACGCCCGCCGCACGACGGGCGACCCCTTGACGATCGACAGCCGGTCGGGTGTGAAGACGAGGGCCGCGACCTCGCTCCGAAGCTGCTCGGCCGCACGCAGCGGCGCGCCGTTCACCTTGGCCTTCTTCCCGGCCCGGAGCTGTAGCGTGACGTCGAGCTCGACCGGCACGCCGCCGCGCTCTCCTCGCAGCGCGATTCGTCCCGCGTCGGCGCCCATCCGGATCACCTCGGCGTCGCTCCGCGTCCGCGGCGAGAACCCCTGCGATCCGACGTGGACCGCTTCGAGCAGGTTCGTCTTCCCCACCCCGTTGGGGCCGACGATGAGGACGAGACCCGGCTGAAGGTCGAGGTCGAGCCGCTCGTACGAGCGGATGGCGCGGAGCGAAACCGAGCGAAGAAGCGTCAGCCCGCCAGCCTGATCGGCATGATCAGGTACTGGAAGTCGTCCTCCTCGGAACGGATCAGCCCGGGGCGGAGCGGGCTGATCAGGCGAAAGTCGATCTCGTCCGCCTCGACCGAGTCGATCCCGTCGCGCAGGAACTCCGCGTTGAAGCCGATCTCCAGCGGCTCGCCCGTGAACGGGGCCGGCATCGTCTCGCGAGCCTCCCCAAGATCCTGGGCCTGGACGGAGATCGTCAGCTCGCCCTCCGCGAAACGCAGGCGAAGCGGCAGGTTGCGCTGGGCCATGACCGCGATCCGGCGGACGACCTCGAGCAGCTCAGCGCGCGGGAGCCGCACCTCGTGTTCGAACTGCTCGGGGATGAGCTGGCGGTAGTCCGGAAACTGGCCGTCGATCCGGCGCGTCGTCAGCAAGACGCCGCCGGCGCGGAAGATCACGTGGTTCTCGTGCACGCCGAGGTCCAGTGTGTCCTCACCGCCCGCGATGCGCGCGAGCTCCGTCAGCGCGCGGGCCGGGACGATCGCCTCGAGCTCCGGCACGGAGCCGTCGAGCGCCGTCTCCTTGACCGCGAGCCGATAGGAGTCGGTCGCGGCCATGATCAGCTTCCCTTCTCCGAAGCGGACGAGGACGCCCGTCAGCACCGGTCGCGACTCGTCACGCGAGGCCGAGCGACCGACGCGCGTGATCGTCTCGAGGAGCGCCTCCCGCGCGACGGCGAACGTCTGCGCCGCGTCGACCTCCGGCAGCTTGGGGAAATCCTCGGCGGAGTGCGTGTGCAGCGAATAGCTGGCCGAGCCGGAGACGACCGAGACGCGGCCTTCCTCCGGAGAGTGCGCGATCTCGACCTCTCCCGCCGGCAGCAGGCGCGCGATGTCGACGAAGAGGCGTCCCGGCACGACAACCGTTCCGGGCTCCGCGATGTCGGCCTGGAGCGACGAGCGCAGCGACAGCTCCATGTCGGTCGCCGCGAGCTCGAGCGAACCGTCGGTCGCCTGCAGCCAGATGCCCGAGAGGATCTGCACGGTCGGGCGCATCGACACTGCCCTCGAGACGACGGCGAGCTTCTCGACCAGTTCCTCCCGGGAGCACGTGAACCTGAGTCCCGATCCCACCATGGTTTCTACTTGATTCATTTATTTAAACCCCTTAGTTCTAGTAGTAAGGCATGTGGACGACGGGGAACATGGCTCTCCGCGTCTCCGTTGAGCGGATTCTGCCTGGGGAGAACGACGGCTGCTTGTCCACGGGTTGAACAGATCGAGGAGGCGGCGAAAGTTTTCAACGGGGATGCTTGATTCGTGCAGTCAACTCTTGCACGAGGTTGTACACAGACCGGTCTTCCTTGATCAGGCGCGCGATCTTGGAGGTCGCGTGGATGACGGTCGTGTGATCGCGGCCGCCGAACTCCCGGCCGATCTTCGGGAGCGATGCGTCTGTGAGCTCGCGTGAGAGGTACATCGCGACCTGGCGCGGATACACGATGTTCTGCGAGCGCCGGTCGCCGCAGAGCTGCTTGCGCGTCAGGCTGAAGCGCTGCGAGACGAGCTCCTGAATCCGGTCGATCGAGACCTGTCCCGAATCGCCCTGTGGGAAGACATCCTGCAGGACGTCCTGGGCGAGCTCGACGGTGATCGGGCGGCCGGTCAGCGAGGAGAACGCGACCACGCGCGTGAGCGCGCCCTCGAGCTCGCGGATGTTGCTCGAAATCCGGCTGGCGATGAAGGTGAGGATCTGTGGATCGGGGATGTGCGTCCCGTCGGTCTTCACCTTCTTGCGCAGGATCGCGATCCGCGTCTCGAGGTCGGGCGGCTGGATGTCGGTGATCAGGCCCCATTCGAACCGCGAGCGCAGCCGCTCCTCCAGCGTCGGGAATGAGCGCGGAGGGCGATCCGAAGAGATGATGATCTGCCGGCCCGCCTCGTACAGCGAGTTGAAGGTGTGGAAGAACTCCTCCTGAATCGACTCCTTGTGCTCGAAGAACTGGATGTCATCGATCAGCAGCAGGTCGTAGGTGCGGTAGCGCTGTTTGAAGCCCTCGATCCGCTTGTCTCGCAGCGAGTTGATGAAGTTGTTCATGAAGGTCTCGCTGGTGACGTAGTGGACGGTCAGCCCGCCCGAGTGCTCGGCGATGTACTGCGAGATCGCCTGGAGCAGGTGCGTCTTTCCCAGCCCCGTCCCGCCGTAGATGAACAGCGGGTTGTACGCCTGCGCCGGCGCTTCCGCGACTGCCAGGGCAGCCGCGTGGGCGAAGCGGTTCGACGAGCCGATCACGAATGAATCGAACGTGTACTTCGGGTTCAGATCCGTGTACGCCGGCTTGGGGGCCTCGGCCGGGACGCTCGCCGGCTGCAGGCGCGGCCTGCGCCGGACGGTGAGGATGATCTCTAGCTCCTTGTCCGTCGTCTCGCGCACCGCGGCCTTGATCAGCTCGAGGAAATGGCCGGCGATCCACGACTTGGCGAAGTCGTTCGGTGCGGCGATCGTGAAGGTCTCGTCCGAGAGCTCGATCCCGCGAGCTTCTCCGAACCAGGTCTGGTAGGTGGTCTCGTTGAGCGCCTGCCTCAGCCGTGCCGAAACGTCACGCCAGAGGCCGTGTGCCGTCAGCTCCAATTGGCGCTCCAATTCCCCTCCGATAGGTTGTGTCCGCCCCCGTTCGAAGCGGCGATCCTAGCACCCTCTCGCCCGCTTCTCAATGTCGATAGCCGGGGCGCGCATGCAGCCAAAAGCGGCCGTTTTGCAGGGCTTTATTCAGCCCTCACAGGCCTGTCCACAGTCTGTGGACAAACTGGGCACAACTCCAGATCGTGCGCTCTTTGCGGGGAGTGCTTGCCCCGCCGGCCTGTGGATAACGAGTACTTTCACAACTTGTCTATACTGATTTGGCGCCGCTTGCTGCGGCGCGTCTTTCTGTCTCCATTCATCTCTCATGAAGCGGACCTACCAGCCCAACGTGCGCCGTCGGAAGCGCAAGCACGGTTTTCGTGCTCGCATGTCCACGCGCGCCGGACGGGCCATCCTGAAACGCCGCCGGGCCAAGGGCCGGAAGCGGCTGTCCGCGTAGGACGACCACCGTGCAGCGCGGCCATCGACTTTCCCGCTCGCGGGACTTCGACGCCGTCTACCGCCACGGTCGCTCGGTCTCGACCCGCTACCTCGTGCTGTACTGGTTCGAGCGTGAGAACGACGACGGCGATACCCCGCGCCTCGGTGTGGCCGTGCCGAAGAAGGTGGGCGGCTCCGTGATCCGAAACCGGATCAAGCGCCGGCTGCGCGAGGTCTGGGCGCATCTGTCCCCCGAGCCGCGGAACGACTACGTGCTCGTCGTTCGGCCGGGATTGCCCGAGGCGGTCGAGTCGCGCGGCTTCGACTGGCTCGAGGAGCGGGTCGGCGAGGTCCTGCAGAAGGCGCAGGCATGAAGTACCTGGGGATCGCGCTCGTCTACGGCTACCGCTGGCTGATCTCGCCGCTCCTGCCGGCGGGGTCGTGCAAATTCCATCCCAGCTGCTCGCAGTACGCGATCGATGCCCTGAAGAAGTACGGGCTTCTGCGCGGCACGGTCAAGGCGGCCCACCGGATCGCGCGCTGCCATCCCTGGAGTCACGGGGGAGTTGACTACGCGTGACGCTCTGGGCGATCGCCAGCATCCTCTCGCCGCTCGAGCACCTCTTCAGGAGCATCCTCGACTGGATCCATCACACGGTCGGCCTGCCGTGGGCGTGGGCGATCGTCGCGCTGACGGTCGTCGTCCGGATGCTGCTCGTCCCGCTCACGGTCAAGCAGATCCATTCGATGCAGAGCCTTCAGCGGCATGCGCCGCAGATGAAGGAGATCCAGAAGAAGTACAAGGCCGACAAGAAGAAGCAGCAAGAGGAGTTGATGAAGTTCTACAAGGAGAACCAAATCAACCCGGCTGCGTCGTGCTTGCCGCTTCTCGCGCAGTTCCCCGTCTTCATTGCCCTCTACTTCGTCCTGCGGACACTGTCCAACGAGGCCAAGACGTGCGCCGCGCACGCTTCTCAGTGCGTCCCGCTCCTGGGCGAGAAGCACCCGAACTTCCACTGGCTGGGGCTGATCGACATCACGCAGCCCGCGACCCACGGCTGGGGCCCGCTTCTCCTCGTCATCTACGCGGGCAGCCAGATCGCGTCGACGTTCTTCATGTCCGCGACCATGAACAAGGGCCAGCGCTACCTGATGATGGCGCTCCCGCTCCTCTTCATCACTTTCATCGCGCGCTTCCCCGCCGGCCTCGTCCTCTACTGGGCGACGACGAACCTGTGGACGGTCGGCCAGGGGGTCATCACGCGGCGGCTCGTGCCGAAGACCCCGGCACCCTCGCCGTTCCAGCGGCGCAGCTCGAAGGCGCCGCCCAAGCCGGAGTCGGATGATGACGACGGGTCCGGCAACGGCGCAGAGCTCCCGGACACGCCGCCGCCCACGCCCGCTCCGGCGGCCGCCGCTGCGGCTCCACAGACTCCGCAGGTCCGGCGGGTCAAACGCAAGAAGAAACACGCGCGCAGGTGAGCTCGGGGGAGGTGCAGACCGAGGCGACGGGCGAGACCGTCGGCGAGGCGAAGTGGCAGGCCCTGCGCGAGCTCGAGCGGATGCTTCCGGGACTGGACAAGTCGCGCGTCCGCTTCCAGGTCGTCTCGGAGGGGGAACGCGGCCTCCTTGGCGTCGGGTACACCCCGGCCCGGGTGGTGGCGAGCGTCGCCGAGGATGCGGTCGAGAAGCCTGTCGAGAAAGGTGAGGACACCGAGCTCGCTGCGCTCGTGCGCGAGCTCCTCGAGCGGGTCGGCCGCGAGCTCGAGCTCTCCTCCCGCGTCTCGGTCGTCGAGGACGACGAGTCGGTCGTCGCCTCGTTCTCCGGATCCGAGCTCGGGCTTCTGATCGGGCGCCACGGCGCGACGATCGACGCCGTCCAGTACCTGGTGAACTCGATCGTCTTCCGCCGCTTCGGCGACGACGCGAAGCCCGTGGCGGTCGACGCGGCCCACTACCGCGAGCGCCGGCGCGCCACGCTCGAGGAGTTGGCCATGCAGGTTGCCGCCCGCGTGCTCTCGAGCGGGGAACGGGCCGAGCTCGAGCCGATGAGCTCGTCCGAGCGCAAGGTCGTGCACATGCGCCTGCAGAACGAGGTCGGCGTCGAGACGGAGAGCGAGGGCGTCGAACCGCACCGGTACGTAGTCGTTCTGCCCGCGCGTGACTGACGAGCGACTTCGTCGCTGGATCTCCGCCCTCTCGCCACTCCGGGCCTGACCGCGATCCGGGATCCCGACGAGGCCTGGCGCGTCCACGTGGAGCAGTCGCTGGCGGCGTGCTCCTCTCGTCGGTGAGCTCGAGGGGCCGATCGTGGACGTCGGGTCCGGAGGCGGCGCGCCCGGCCTGCCGCTCGCCGCGGCCTTCCCCGACCGGAAGGTGACGCTGCTCGAGGCAAACGGGCGCAAGGCCGCGTTTCTCGAGCAGGTCGCCTCCGAGTTCCCCAACGTCCGGGTGCGTGCGCGCCCGCGCCGAGGACCACGACGAGACCTACGGGGTCGCGGTCGCGAAGGCGCTCGCGCCGCCGCCGGTGGCGGCCGAACTGTGCCTGCCGCTCGTCCGTGAAGGCGGTGCGGCCATCCTGTTCGTCGGCCCGTCCGCGGATCCGGGCTGCGGTCGCCGCGGTGGCGGAGATGCTCGGCGGAGGCACTGCCGGAGCCGCACGCAGGGCTGCTCGCCATCCCCAAGGTGGCGCCGACTCCGCCCGCTTTCCTCGCCGGCCGGGGATGGCCGCGAAACGTCCGCTCGCGTAACGAGAATTGGCCCATGCCCGCGACGATCTACGCCGTCGCCAACCAGAAGGGCGGCGTCGGCAAGACGACCACCGCGGTCAACCTGGCCGCCTGCCTGGCCGAGGCCGGCGAGCAGGCGCTGATCGTCGACCTCGATCCGCAGGCAAACGCGACCTCGGGGCTCGGCGCGCGGGCTAACGGCACGTCTACCTACGATCTCCTCGACGGCGAGCCCCTTTCGCGGCTGGCGAAGGAGACGGCGTTCCCCGGCCTGCATCTCGTTCCGTCCCGGCCGGAGCTGGCCGGCGCCGCGGTCGAGCTCGCCGGGCGCGAGGACGGCGAGACTTACCTGCGCGAGGCGCTCGACGCCGGCCGGAACGAGTACGGGTTCGTCTTCATCGACTGCCCGCCGTCGCTCGGCCCGCTGACCGTGAACGCACTCGCGGCGGCCGACCGCGTGCTCGTCCCCGTCCAGGCCGAGTACTACGCGCTCGAGGGTCTGTCCCAGCTCGTCCAGTCGGTCGAGCTGATCCGCGCGCGGCTGAACCCACGCCTGCAGATCGGCGGCGTGCTGCTGACGATGGTCGACGGCCGGACGAACCTCTCGGCGGAGGTCACCGAAGAGGTACGACGTCACTTCGGCCCGCTCGTGTTCAAGACGACCGTCCCCCGCTCGGTTCGCCTGGCAGAGGCGCCGAGCTATGGGATGCCTGCGATCCGATACGACCGGCACTCGGCGGGCGCCGAGGCCTACTGGAAGGTGGCGATGGAGCTTGTCGAGCGTTCCTGAAAAGAGACGCGGCCTTGGCCGCGGCCTCGAAGTCCTGGTCGGTGGGCTCGGCGACGGGCCGGAGCTTGCGCAGCTCGCCGTGGACCAGATCCATCCGAATCCGCGGCAGCCGCGGCGGCGGTTCGAGCCGGAGGCGGGGTCCGCCCTCGCCAAGTCGATCGAGGCGCAGGGGCTCCTTCAGCCGGTCGTCGTGCGCCCACGGCCCGCCGGCGGCTACGAGCTGATCGCGGGCGAGCGGCGCTGGCGTGCCGCCAGGGAAGCGGGAGTGGCGAAGGTGCCGGCGCTCGTCCGCGAGGCCGACGACCAGCAGTCGCTGCTCCTCTCGCTCGTCGAAAACGTCGCCCGCGAGCAGCTGTCTGCGGTCGAGGAGGCGCGCGCCTACGCGATTCTCGTCGACGAGTTCGGGCTGGCGGTCGGCGAGATCGGCGACCGCGTCGGCCGCTCGACGCCGGCTGTGTCGAACCGGCTGCGCCTGCTCGAGCTTCCGGACGACGTCCTGTGGATGATCGCGCGCGGCGAGCTGACCGAAGGGCCATGCGAAGGCCGTGCTGTCGGCGCCGGGGCAGGCGGAGCGCCGCCGATTGGCGAAACGCGTGGTCAAGGAAGGGCTGTCCGTTCGCGCGACCGAGCGGGCGGCGCGGGCGATGGGCGCGCGGACGTACAAGTCGCGCCACCGCTCGGTCGACCCGGCGCTGGCGGAGCGGGCGGCACGTGCCATCCAGCGGATAACGGGGTTCCGGCCGAAAGTCACCGCGACCCGCGTTGAGATCCCCTACGCGGACGACAAAGAGCTGGCCGAGCTGGCCGAAGCGCTCGAACGAGCATCACTACCATCGTCCACCGTGGGGGATTAGCTCAGCCGGTTTATCCGCGAGAAGGGCTGCGCTGACGCTCCGCATTTTTCGCGGGTGAGGGATTCTTCGCGGAATGCCAAATGCGCGTTTTGCCTTAGCTAGGATCGAGGCCTCGCGGGCGATTAGCTCAGTCGGTTAGAGCGCCGCTCTGATAAGGCGGAGGTCCGTGGTTCGAATCCACGATCGCCCAACGCGCAGCGTTCGTCCGCGCGAAGCGCGGACCGGTGGAGGGGGTCTGGGGGAACCGGAAGGTTCCCCCAGCCACCCACATGGTCGAGCCGTTTTGCCGGGAGACGCCTGGGCTATCATCACCGGAAGGCCATGCAGCGGATGGACATCTACGGGGTCTCGTTCGATCTGGTGGGGAAACAGCCGATCGTCCTCCTCAAGACGGCCGAGGGAAACCGGTTCCTTCCGATCTGGATCGGCCACGCCGAAGCGGCCGCGATCCTGATGCGGATCCAGGGCGCGTCCACGCCGCGGCCGATGACCCACGACCTCCTCAGCGACATCATCGGCAAGCTCGACGCCGAGGTCGTCGCCGTCACTGTCACCGAGCTGCGCGACAACACGTTCTACGCCAGCATCACCGTCCAGATGAACGGGTCGGAGATCGAGGTCGACTCGCGGCCGTCCGACGCGATCGCGCTGGCTGTTCGCTCTGACGCGCCGATCTTCGCCGCCGACGAGGTGATCGAGGAGTCCGCGATCGAGTTCGAGGGTGACGAGGGGCCGCCGGAGAACGTCTCCGCCATGTCGGACGAGCAGCGGGCCCAGGTCGAGGAGCAGTTCAAGGAGTTCCTCGAGAACGTCACGCCCGACCAGTTCGCCGCGGCCGAGCCCGAAGACGACTAGACCCTCCTAGCTAGTAGTAGAGGATCACGGTCGCGCCGTACCCGTGCGTGTCGTACATGGGGACGGCCGCCCAGATCGGGATGCGCACGCAGCCGTGGCTCGCCGGATACGTCGGCACCTCCGGGTACCCGTGCACGGCGAAGTTGCCGAGGAAGTACATCGAGAAGTACATGAGCTTCTGGTTGTAGCCGGCCTCCTTGCTGTACACGTGGAACGTTCCGGTCGGCGTGTTGCCCGTCGCTCCCGTCGAAACCGGGAGGACGCGCGCGACCTTGCCGTCCTGGACGTCGAACAGCACCTGCCGAGTCTTGTCGACCTCGATGTGCGTGCCGGACCGGTACCGGGGGAGCGGGATTGTCGCCGTGCTCAGCCGGTGCCAGACCGCGGGACCGACGACGCCGTCCCGCGACATGCCGTTCACCTTCTCGAACGCGATCACGGAGTCGAAGTCGTCCTGGCCGTAGTACCCGTCGATCCCCGCGAGCGCGTAGTGAAGCTGTGAGAGCCGCTGCTCGAGGATCCGCACCGATGCGCCTTTCGCGCCGTACGAGAGCTGCGGCATGACCACCGTCGTCCGGAGCCCGAGCGCGGTCGGTGCGAAGCCGTCGGCGGCCTCGACCCGAACGCTGACGCGGTAGACCACTGGCCCGGGCGTCTTCAGGCGGACGTGCGCCGTGCCGGAGGCGCGACCGTCGAAGATCTTCGCGTTCCCCTTGCGGATGACGACGTGCAGGCGTCCGGCGGACGCCGGCTTGACCCGCGCGACGAGCGCGAGCGAGCTGCCGACCAGCGGTGAGCCGGCGAACCGCGCCGTGAGCTTCGGCCGCACACGGACCGCGCGGGTGTTGGACAGAACCTGGCCGTAGACGGCCTGGAACTCTCCGGGGGCGCGGACGCGCGTCTTCAGCCGGAAGACGCCGTGCGCGTTCGTCCGAGCGTGCGCGACCGTCTTGCCGTTCCGCTGCAGGAGGATCGGTGCGTGCGCGGTCGCCGGAATGAGCGTGCCGCTGAAGACGGCCGGCTTGCCGAAGCCGATGGGGCTCGGCGCGCGCAGCGAGAGGGCGTACGCCGTGAGGTCCACCGAGGCCTGTCCGGTTGACCCGCCGCCGAAGCTCGTGCTGGTGACGACCGCCGTGTACCGGCCCGCAGTCGTGTACGTGTGCTGGGCTGTTGCGCCGTCTCCCTCTGTCCCGTCGCCGAAGACCCAGTGATAGGCGACGCCGTCGCCGGACGCGGTGAAGGTGACGGCGAGCGGGATGGGCCCGGAGGTGGGCGTGGCCTGAAGCGTTACGCCTGTGGTACCGGCATGTGCCGACTTCGCCCAGACCGCGAGGGCGATGACACAGATCAGCGCGATCCTACGCATGGGAATCCGACGTTCGGCGAGCACGCGCATGTTCCTTCGCTCAGCTTGCGACGGCGACGATGAGAACGAGGCTGTTGAAGGCGGCGTGCACGATCATCCCAGGGTAGACGCTGCCGGTGCGCATTCGCACGTAAGCGAGCCCGGCGCCGAAGGCAGCCAGGATCGGGAGGGCCTCGACGAGGCCGTGCGCGAAGCCGAAGAGGAGGCCGACGAGCACGATCGCCGTCCAGCGGCCGAATGGCTCGAGCAGGCGGTAGCCGAGCCCGCGAAAGGTCAGTTCCTCGACCACCGGTGCAACCAGGCAGACGACGATGAAATTCGCGACGAACGGCGCGGCCTCGTCCGGATGCCAAACCTTCGGGACGAGGCCCTGCTCCTCCCCCGGATGCAGCAGCGGCGACAGAATCGCGCTGAGGACGAAGACGCCGATCAGGACGAGCACCATCAGGCCCGCCGCCAGTCCCCAGGAGCTCGGCCGGCGCAAGCCCAGGTACTCGTCCTTCGGCCGGTCGCGCGCGATGGCGAGGACGATCGCGAGGATGATCCCCATCTGGACGAGCCCCCCGATCGCCGCGCTCCATGTGTAGAGGACGTTGCGGTCAGGCTTGTTCGGGATGAAGCGGGTCGCGTAGTTCAGCGCGGCGAAGATGCCGACGAAGGTGAGCCAGCCGTAGAGCTTGCCGCGATCGTTCACGCGATCCCGGCGACGGCTGCCGCGAGCGGCGCCGGCAGGTAGTGCATCCCCGTGGCGGCCGCGGCCTCTTCGTCGGCCCGCTCGTCGCCGATGTGGACGGCGCGCTCGGGGCGCACCACCAACTCGTCGAGCGCCCGCGTCAGGCCCGAGGGATCAGGCTTGCGCGCCGCGTGCAGGACGACCGAGAAATAGTGCGAGAGCCCGAGCTCGGCCAGCCAGCGGTGGACAGTCAGGTCCCAGTTGCCGACGACTGCGAGCGCGAGCCCGCGGGACCTGAGGGACTCGAGCGCCGGCACGACTCCCTCGATCGTCCTGAAGTGGAGACAGCCGACGTATTCCGTCGCGAACGCCCCCGGATCGAGCTCGGCACCGACGGCCTCGAGGAAGACTCCGGCGCAGCGGGTGTGCAGATCGCGCAGCCCCTCCTCATCGGCTCCCTCGTGGATGTGCGCGCGGTAGTACCTGCCCTCCGCCGCGAAGGCATCGGCTATCTGCTTGTCCGTCCGCGCGACTCCGCGGCTGCGGAGAGTTTCGGCGAGGAAAGGAATCGGGTCGACCAGCTCGATCAGGGTTCCGAACGCGTCGATCGTGACCGCGTCGAGCTCAGCGAAACGCATCCGGGTGGAGGTACTTCGCGATCGCGAGCAGCTCGGTCCCGATCTCGCCCCCGGGCTGCACGACCTTGGCGGCGAGGATCGCGAAGTGGCCGTCGCGCCGAACGGCATCGAGCCCCCGCGTGCGCGGATCGCGGCGCAGGTCGGCGAGGGTGGTGCCGCTGTCAGAGGTGGCCAGGTAGTAATCGGGGTTCAGCTTCCGCAGCCTGCGTACCGGGAAGGGGCCCGGCTGCGGCGCGGCGCCGGCGATGTTCTTTCCGCCGGCCTCCTTGATCAGGTCGCCGAGCAGGCTGTTCGTCGAGGCGGTGGTGAAGAAGCCCGCGTCGACGAAGACCGACACCGGGTCGACGCCGCGCAGGTGCGCGCGGACGGACTTCCGCTTGGACTCGATGTCCGCGACGACCTGCCGGGCGCGGATCGGGCGGTCGAGCAGGAGGCCGAGCTCCGTCAGCGCGCGCTCCACGTCCGAGATCGACTCGTCCGGCGCGACGTACACACGCGGAGTGCGCTTGTTCAGGCTCTCCGGTGTGATCACGACGAGCTCCGCCTTTCCCGGCGACCGCTCTGGCTCGACGGTCTGGTCCGAGGACGGAGCTGAGCAGCGTCGCCGCCTGCGGTGTCAGGGCGGCCACCGAGGCCGGCTTGTGCGCGAGCACGATGGGGGAACCCGACGGCTGGTCGACCGTGACGGGGTAGAGGTCGACCTTGGCGCCGGTCGGCTCGGAGCGCTGGCCGCACCCTGTCAGCAGGAGAAGAGCCGCAACGACGAACGCCGCCGCGACGGCGATGTTCGACCGGCGCACCACGGCGCCAATCCTAAGTACTGTCACGCGATGGAGCAGGGGCGGTACTTCACGCGCGACGAGGCGAATGCACTCCTGCCGGCGGTGCGAACGCTCGCGGAGCGGATGGTCGCCTACCGCGCCGGGCTAGAGCAGGCCCAGGCCAGGCTCGGCGGCTATCTGGAGAAGATCGCGGGCAACGGTGGCGGCCTCCCGCCGGCCGAGCTGGCCGAAGCGCACGAGGCGGTCGAGCGCGAGGCGGGCGGCATCGCGCGCTGCGTCGAGGGAATCCAGGAGCTCGGCGGGATGGTCAAGGACGTCGGCGAAGGACTGGTCGACTTCCTCGCCAGCCGCGAAGGCGAGGACGTCCTGCTCTGCTGGAGGCTCGGCGAGGACCAGATCGACCACTGGCACGGCCTGGAAGAGGGCTTCGCGGGCCGGAAACCGCTCTGAACCGTCGAATAGGGCGGGATGCCCGTCTGGGAACGGAGCGCGATCGCCGTCGCCGTGCTCGCGGCCACGGCCGTTGTCGCCAAGCTGATCGACCACGCGATCGCGAAGCGCGAGCTCGATCCCGCTGCGAAGACGCGCTACCGCGTGCTGCGGCGAACGATCATGACCGCGATCTTCGCGGTCGGCATCCTTTCCGCTCTTCTCATCATCCCGCAGGTCCGCGCCGTCGCCGGTGGCCTCCTTGCGTCGTCGGCGGTCATCGGCCTCATCATCGGCTTCGCGGCCCGCACGACGCTTGGGAACTTCGTCGCGGGGGTTCTGATCGCATTCACTCAGCCGGTCCGGCTCGGCGACGAGGTCGTCCTGGGCGAGGACACCGGCACGGTCGAGGAGATCGGGCTGACCTACACCTTCGTCAGGACCGACGACAACGCGCGTCTGGTCATCCCGAACGAGCGACTGGCCTCGGATACGATTCGGAATACGACGATCGTCGATCGCACCACGGTCGCCGAAGTAACCGTGCAGGTACCGCTCACCCAAGATCTCGACGCGGTTGTCGGCGTGCTACGGGAACAGGTGCGGGACGAACGTGATCCCGACGTGGAAGTGACCGGGCTGGGCGACAAGGTGACTGTCGCGGTCCGCGCCCGCGCCGCCGACGAGCATGAAGCGCGCCGCCTCGAGAGCGACCTGCGCCTGCGCGCACACCGGGCACTGCTCGAAGCCGGGATGCTGGCGTGAGCCCGCCTTCTTCGGACCGGCGCCGCAGCGGCCCGCGGAGACGCGCCTCTCGCAAGACGCGCGCCATTCCACTGATCGTCTCCATTCCGATCGTCCTCGCCTGCGTGGTGGCGGCAGTCGGTTTCGGCAGCGTCCAGATCTTCAAGCGCACATGCAGCCTCGACTCTTTGCGTCCGGTGCGCATCGGCCAGAACTCGTTCGTGTACGCGGCGGACGGGTCGCTGCTCGGCTCGATTCCGGCCGAGCGCAACCGCCAGCCGGTCGAGTACTCCAAGGTCAGCCCCTGGATGAAGAAGGCGACGGTTGCGATCGAGGACCACCGCTTCTGGAAGCACGGCGGCATCGACTACGAGGGCATCGCGCGCGCCGCGTGGAAGGACCTCAGGAACTGGAGCATCGTCGAGGGCGGTTCGACGATCACGCAGCAGCTCGTCCGCAACCTCTACATCGGGCGCAACCGCACCTTCAGCCGCAAGCTGAAGGAGGTCTGCCTGGCGATGAAGCTCGGTGACGCGTGGCCGAAGCAGCGGATCCTGAAGACCTACATGAACCAGGTCTACTACGGGAACCACGCCTACGGCGTCGAGGCCGCAGCGGAGACCTACTACTCCAAGCGTGCGCGCGAGCTGACCCTGCCGCAGGCCGCGCTGATCGCAGGGTTGCCGCAGGCACCCACCTCCTACGACCCGTTCTACCGCTCGAGAGTCGCGCTGGCGCGCCGGAACGAGGTCCTGCGCGCGATGCTCGACAACCACGACATCAACCGGGGCGCGTACGACTGGGCCGCCAGCCAGGGCTTACGACTCAAGCCCGGCGAGCTCTATACGCGCATCCGCGAGCCCTATTTCTTCAGCTACGTCCGCGACCAGCTGATCGACAGGTACGGCGCGAACACGGTCCGCTCGGGTGGGCTGAGGGTCTACACGACCATCGTCCCGCGCTACCAGGCGGCGGCGGTGAAGGCGATCAGGGACACGCTCTACTACCGCACCGACCCGGCCTCCGCCCTGGTCGCGATCGACCCCGCGACCGGGGCGATCAAGGCCATGACGGGCGTCATCCCGGGCAAGGCGAAGAACGAGTTCAACCTGGCCGCGCAGGCCCGGCGGCAGGCCGGCTCGACCTTCAAGACATTCGTGCTCACGACGGCCGTGTCGCAGGGAATCGATCCCTCCTCGGCCTCGTTCGTCTCGGCGCCCTTCCACTATGAGCCGAACTCGTCCATCCCCGCCTGGGACGTCTCGACATACGACCACAGCTACTCCGGCGACATCACCGTCGAGAACGCGACGCTGCGCTCAGACAACACCGTCTACGCCCAGCTGACCATCCAGGTCGGCGCGCAGAACGTGGCGAGCATGGCGCACAAGCTCGGAGTGCGGACGCCGCTGCCGGCCGTTCCTTCGATCGGGCTCGGGTCGATCGCGGTCTCGCCGCTCGAGATGGCCTCCGCCTACGCGACGCTAGCCGCGGGTGGGATCTACTCGAAGCCGTTGGCGATCAGGCGCGTCGTCCTGCCGAACGGCGACAGCGACTCGCGCCTGGGGAAGCCGGAGCGCACACGAGTGATCCCGGACGGGGTCGCCGCCGAGGTGACCCGCATCCTGGGCGAGAACATCACCAGCGGGACGGGAGTCGGCGCCTACTTCGGGCGACCTTCGGCGGGCAAAACTGGCACGACCGAGAACAACGCCGACGCGTGGTTCTGCGGGTACACGCCGACGCTCGCGACCTCGGTCTGGATCGGATACGCGAACGGCGAGATCCCGATGCTCGACGTGCACGGAATCACGGTCTCGGGCCCCACCTTCCCGACGCAGATCTGGAAGCTGTTCATGGAATCGGCGATCGGCAATACGCCCGCGGTCGACTTCCCCGCCCCGAAGGTCGCGCCGGTGTGGAAGCCGTTCACCCGCGGCCCGTATGCGATCCAGTTCGCGCCGCCTCCGCCGCCGCCGCCGACGAAGAGTAAGCCGAAGCCGAAGCCTGGACATCCGGCGACGCCCCCGCCTCCTCCGCCGACCGCAGGACCGCCGCCTCCTCCGCCACCGCCTCCCCCGGCTGAGCCCCCGCCACCGCCACCGCCGGTCGAGCCTCCGCCTCCTCCACCACCGCCGCCTCCCCCGCCGCCACCTCCGCCCCCGCCGCCGCCCTGAGCCGCGCGGCCGCCGCCGCCGGAGCACTTACCCTCGCGCTCGTCGCGGTTTGCGCAGCCGTCGCGTGGCCGGGCGACTCGCCGGTTGCGGCTCAGAAAGGAGGCGCGACAACAGGCGACACCACGTGGTCGTGGATCTTTCTCGGCTGCCTGATCGGCGCGTTCGCCGCATACGTCGGCGGCGTCTACCTCATCCGACGTTTCGGCTTGCGCCTGGTCGTGGTCGCCATCCTTGCCGCCGCGATCCAGCTCGCGCCGCTGGGCGCGCCGCTCCTGCTCTCGACGGACGCGTGGACGTACTGGGACTACGGCCGGATCGCCGCCGTCCACGACGCGAACCCGTACGTCCAGGCGCCCTCTGACTTCCCGAACGACCCGGCGTTCCCGTACGTCGGCGAGAAGTGGGTCGACACGACCTCGGTGTACGGGCCGGCCTTCACGCTCGCCTCCGAGCCGCTCGCCCTGGCCGACGGCGAGTCTGCCGACGCGGCCGCGTGGACCTACAAGACGATCGCGGCTGTTCTCTTGCTTGGGGCGGCAGGGCTCGCCGCGTTCCTCGCGCGCGGACGCCGCGCCTTCGCGTTCGCGTTCGTCGGATGGAATCCCCTCCTCGCCCTGCATTTCGCGGGCGGCGGGCACAACGACGTGTGGATGGCAGGCTTCGTCATGGGTGCGCTCGCTCTCGGCGCGACAGGTCGGCGGCAGTGGGCGGGAGTGTCCTGGGTCGCCGCGGTGCTGATCAAGTGGATCCCGCTCGTCCTGCTGCCGCTGCGCATCGTTGAGGCGCGCGCGAACAGACGCAGGGTCGGGCACCTGGGGTTCGCGGCGGCCGCAGCCGTCCTCGTCGCCGTCTCGACCTGGCAGTTCGGCAGCCACTGGCTCGGCGCGCTCGGGCCGCTGGTGCGGAACGCGCACGAGGAGACGCGATTCGCCATCCCCCACCGGCTCGAGCAGATCGGCTTTCCCGACTGGCTCGCGCTCGCCCTCGTGGCCGCCGCCTTCGCGATTGCGTACGCGTGGCTGCTGCGCGAGGCCTGGCGCGGGCGAGCGCGGCTCGGCCTCGCGGCCGGGCTCCTGCTGCTCGCTACGCCGTATCTCGTCCCCTGGTACGCCGTCTGGGTCGTTCCGCTCGCGGCTGCAGAGGAGGATCGGGCAGCCCAGGGCCTGGCGCTCGTCCTTTGCGCCTACATGCTGCGGCAGACCATTCCGCTGTAGCGGCTACGCGGGCGGCGACGCGCCTGAACACGTAGATCTTGTCCCGGTCGAAGACGAGCTTCCAGTCGAGCGCGTGCTTGAGGAACAGGAACTGACTGCGCGCCTCCTCTCCGGTGACCAGCCGGTCGGCGAAGCTCGGATGCTTGCCGTCGTAGGCGACCCACGTCGCGTCCTTGATCACGGGGAAGCTGAGGAAGCGCGGCCGGGCCGACAGGTGCGCGCCGAGGTTGTTCGTCGCGCTCACGACCGCGTTCGCCGGGATGAGCTCGAGAGCCTGGGCGGCGACGTGGTCGTGCGCGGAGACGTCGGAGCGGTCGGCGCCCAGCGTTTCCCCGCCGGGGACGTGCCGCCACAGCGGGAGCGGGCCGAGCGCGTAATTGCCGATGATCGCGGCGGTGAGGACGCCTCCGGTGATCCAGATGGCCAGATGATGCCGTTTGCCCGCCAGCCACGCCGTCCCCAGCACCGTCGCGGCCAGGAGGATGGGGATCTCGCCGGCGGTGTAGTGGAAGTGGATCGAGGTCTGCCCGATGCGCGCTCGAAAGCAGGTTGATCGCGAGCAGCGGCACGGCGGGGATCAGCGCGAGCGGCGCAAGCAGACAGATACCCGGCCAGCGGCAGCAGCAGATCGAACAGGTAGCGGATGCCGCGGTGGTCGAACGCGATCTGCAGGACGTGGATCGGGTGCGAGAAGATCATCTTCACCGCCTCCGAGGGCGAGCCGCCGACATCCTTGTAGCGGCCGTAGAAGCTCAGCGGCGCGCCGTGCCGGAAGTGCGGCGTCACGAAGGTGACGATCACGGCGGTCAGCAGCAACCCGGTCGCCGCGACGCCGAGCCCGAACTTGTAGTTCCGTCGCCGGAGCGCGTACCAGAGCCCCATCCCGGCGACGATCAGCGGCATCTCCTCGCGCGTCGTGCACGCGATGAGAGCAAAGACGCCGAACAGCACGAGTCGGTCTTCGTCCAGGAACCAGAACGCGTAGAGCAGCAGCGGACAGGCGAGTGCGCCGGGGTGGAACTCGTCGAGCGCAAGCCATTGCAGGGGCGGATAGATCAGGTAGACGAGTGCGAGCCCGAACGCGGCCCGCTCGGAGCGGAGGTACTTGCGGCCGAGCCAGAAGACGGGGAGCGCCCCGCTCGCGAGAGCGAGCGCCTGCACGGTTACGAGCATGTCCGGGCTCGGCCAGATGAGCCAGAGAGGCGCGAACACGGCCAGGATCGGCTCGAAGTGCGATCCGAGCCGCGAGATCTGCTCGCCGTGGAGGTTGGTCTGCTGGAGGAAGCCGTGGCCATGCGCCGTCGTCCAGATCGCCTGGACGATGTTGCCGAGGTCGAAGCGCCCAGTGTTGAACGCGCGATGGCGAAGGACCGAGAGCGAGGTGAACACCGCCGCAAACGCGACCATCCCGACCCAGACCAGTACCTTGGGCGGGGGGAGCCTGAGCTTCATCCCACTCCCTCGAGGACCTCGCGCCAGCGGTGGCCGAGCACGTCCTCGCTTGCGCGCCGCTCGTAGGCCTCCCGGCCGCCGGCAGCGATGCGCGTGAGGAGCTCGCGGTCCTCGGCGGCTCGCCTCAGGGCTGCCGCGAGTGCCTCGGGGTCGCCGGGAGGGACGAGCAGCGCACTCTCTCCGTCGGTCAGGAGCTCCCGCGCCGCCGGCGTGTCCGCGGTGATCACCGGCGTGCCGCAGGCGATCGCCTGGAAGACCTTGTTCGGGATGACGCGGGCGGCTTTCGGAGACGTGCCGAAGATCCCGAGCGCGCAGCGCGCTGCCCGGTAGCAGTCACCGAGAAGCTCGTACTCGATCCAGGGGACCCACTCCACGTTCGGCGGGCGCGCCTCGAGGAGCGAGTCGAGTTGTCCGCCGCCGGCGACGGTGATGGTGAGCTCCGGGACAAGCCTGGCCGCGGCGAGGATCGTCTCGAGCCCGTGCAGCGGGATCAGCTTGCCGACGAACAGGAAGCTCCCGCTCGGGCTCCAGGGCGGATGGAAGATCCGCTCCTCCGCGCCGACCAGGCAGACGGCGAAGCGCTCGCGCGGCAGGCGGGCGAGGTCGGCGAAGAATCCAGCGCTCTGGTCCGTATCGGCCACCGTCAGGTCGGCGGATCGGAACGCGGCGCGATCGATCCGGGCGAGCGTGCGTCCCGCCGCGCTCCCGGACGAGAAGCGCGCGCGGTCGGATACCCACGTGTCCCAGAGCGAGACCAGCGGGTTGAAGACGATCGGCTTTCCCCGGGCCGCCCATCTGGCGGCCGGTAGGTCGAGCTGGCCGGGATAGCCGACGACGAGGACGTCGAAATCCTCGTCTTCGCCGGAGAAGCAGCTTCAGCTCGGCGGCGGCGAGCCGCGCGAGCGCCCCTCCGCCCGCCTTCCACTTGTGCTCGTCCTCCTCCCAGACCGAGGCGTGCCGCTCGCACACGTCGACGCCGGCACGGCGGAGGCACGAGATCACCTGGGCGTTTCGCGGATACGTGCGCTCGTACGTCCCGAAATAGAGGACGCGGAGTGAAGCGGCTACTGCAGGATCTCCTCGACGCGGAGCTCCACGCGTCCGCGCTCGTCCGCACGCTCCTCGTGGTGGCTGATGATCATCTCGCTCATGAGCCCGAGCGAGAAGAGCTGGATGCCGACGACCACGAGCAGCACACCGAGGATGAGCAGCGGGCGCTTTCCGATCGCCCCGCCGGCGATCTTCACGCCGGTCAGGTAGATCAGGATCCCGGTTCCGCTCAGGCCGAGCAGCAGCCCGAGGCCGCCGAACAGGTGGAGCGGGCGGTGGCCGTAGCGGCCGAGGAACGAGACGGACAGGAGATCGAAGAACCCACGCAGGTAACGCTCGACCCCGTAGCGGGAGCGGCCGTGGCTGCGCGGCCGGTGGTTGACCGGGAGCTCGGCGATGCGGTAGCCGCGGTAGTGCGCCAGCACCGGGATGAAGCGGTGCAGCTCGCCGTACAGCCTGAGGCCCTTGACCACCTCGGCGCGATAGGCCTTGAAGCCGCAGTTCATGTCGTGGAGGTGCAGGCCCGACATGCGGCCGGTCGTGAAGTTGAAGATCTTCGACAGGAAGCGCCGCCGCCACGGATCCTGGCGCTTGGTCTTCCAGCCGGAGACGAGATCGAAGCCTTCCTCGAGCTTGGCCAGCAGGCGCGGGATCTCGGCAGGGTCGTCCTGAAGGTCCCCGTCGATCGTGACCACGACCTCGCCGCGAGCCTGGAGGAAGCCGGCCTGGAGGGCTGCGGCCTTGCCGAAGTTGCGGCGGAGGCGGACGACGCTGACCTCGTCGTGGGCCGCGTGGAGCCTGGTGAGCGCGGCGAAGGAGCCGTCGGTCGAGCCGTCGTCGACGAAGATGACCTCCCAGGGCCGGCCGAGCGGCTCGAGGGCGGCCTGCAGCTCCTCGAAGAGGAGCGCGAGGCTCCGTTCCTCGTCGTGGACAGGGACGACGACCGAGATCGAGCCCGCGCCCAGGGGTTCGCCTGCGGCTGTCACGGCAGTAGCTTATGCGGCGCCCATGTCTCGGCTGCTGAACATCGACGATGCGCTCGAGCTGATTCTGGCCGAGGTGCGGCCCCTCGAGACGGAGCCTGTTTCGCTGGGTGAGGCGCGCGGCAGATACCTGGCCGAGGACGCAGTCGCGCAGGTCGACCTGCCGCCCTTCCCGAGCTCGGCGATGGACGGATTCGCCGTTCGCTCGGCGGACACGCCCGGCTCGCTGCCTGTCGTCTTCCGGATCGCAGCCGGCCGACCGGCTGACCGCCCGCTCGCCGCCGGCGAGGCCATGGGAATCGCGACGGGCGGCGTCGTGCCCGAGGGCGCCGATGCCGTCATCCCCATCGAGTATGTTGTCGATCATGACAACGAAGTGGAGATCCCTGATTCCGTTGCCTCCGGTGCCAACGTCCGCCCTCGTGGCGGGGACGTGCGCGCGGGCGACGTCGTCGCTCGCGCGGGTGCGCGTGTGTCCGCCGCCCAGCTCGGCGGCCTGGCGGCAGCGGGGCTTCCGACGGTGCCTGCGCGCCGCCGTCCGCGCGCCGCCGTCCTGACGACCGGGACTGAGCTCCGCGCCCCGGGCGAGCCGCTTCGGCCCGGCGAGGTCTACGAGGCCAACGGAGTGATGCTCGCTGCGCAGCTTGCCTCGGCGGGTGCGCTGGCAGAGGTTCTGCCCGCGGTCGCCGACGACGACGAGGTCCACCGTCGCGCGCTCGAGCGTGCGCTCGAGGCCGACGTGGTCGTGACGTCAGGTGGCGTGTCGGTCGGGCCACACGACCTCGTGCGTCGGATCGAGGGCGAGTTGGGTGTCCGCGAGGTCTTCTGGGGCGTGGCCGTCAAGCCGGGAAAGCCGCTCAGCTTCGGCGTTCGTGACGGGACGCTCGTGTTCGGCCTGCCCGGAAACCCAGTGTCGTCGCTCGTCGGCTTCGAGCTCTTCGTGCGTCCGGCGGTGGAGGCGCTTCAGGGCGCGGCGGAGCCACGACCCCGGCTCGAGTCCGGGACGCTCGCGGCCGCCGTGCGCCGAAACGGCGATCGGGACCAGTTTCTACGTGGAAATCGGGAGCCTGACGGTGCCGGATTGCCACGAATCACGCCTCTGAGCGGCCAGGAGTCGCACATGATCGCGCGCGCGGCCTCCGCCGACGTCCTCGTTCACGTCCCACGCGGCGAGGGCGAGATCCCCGCCGGGGCCGGCGTTCGCTTTCTTCCGCTCAGCTGAGCGGCGCTCAGTGGCCGCCGCGGGCGGCCCGCCGCGGCGCCAGCTCGTCCTCGGGGTAGCGGCGGCGGTTGTTCGTCAGGCGACGCACGCCCGTGCGGAACGGGCCGCGGCCCCGGCGCTCGGCTGCGGTCGGATACGGCGCGTAGCGGTAGGACTCGAGCGCGATCAGCTGTCCGGCGACCGCGAGCCAGGCAAGGAAGATCGCAACCGCGGGGAGCGGCACATACCCGATCGCGGTCAGCTCCATCAGGTACCAGGGGGCGTCCAGCCCGAGGCCGAAGCGCCAGGCCATCGAGCCGATCAGCAGGAACGGGCCGACGAAGCCGGCTGCGAGTAGCAGAAGCCGTACCCACGGCGGTCGATCGCGCACCTGTGGAAGCCAGAGCCAGGTGTGGACGGACGGAAGGATGAAGATGAGCGCGAAGGGGTTCGAGGCGGCTGTCAGCAGCGCAAGGACGGCGAGCGCGAGGAGCGCGCCGCAGTAGCCGGCCAGCCGCTCCTCCCGCTGGATGGGCCGTCGCGGCAGAAGGCGCTCGCGCGCGACCAGCCAGCCCACGCACGCGAGCAGGAGGAGGCCGACCAGGCCGAGCGTCGGCCATCGGTCTGCGGCGGTGCTGCTCAGGTTGGGAGGTAGGGCGATTCCGCGCGGCCAGGCTCCGACCAGGCTCAGGAAGAGGAACGCCAGCCCCACCCAGGCCCAGAACGCAAGGCGCCGGACGTAGCTGCGGATCGAGCCGATCAGGCGGATCCGCCGCCGCCGGCAGTAGGCGAACAGATCGACGGTTGCCGTCAAAAACGGCACCAGAGCCGCTATCAGAACGAGCGCGAGCGCCCAGCCGGGCAGGAAGCGGGAGCCGAGAAACACGTAGCTCGAGGAGCCGGCGGTCAGCTCGAGCCCCTGATCGAGCGATCCGAGCAGCACCTGGGTGGCGCGTCCCATCTCGCCGAGCCGGCGGACATTGAGGCGATCGGGCGTGTCCGCGGCCGAATCGGCATGCCTGTCACCGCCGGACGTGAGGGTGACGGCGGCGATTCCGCGTCCGACGATCGGCGCCTGTTCGTACAGGTTGAACGGGAAACCGAGATCGATCATCTGGCCGAGAGCGCCTGGATGGCGCGGCGCAACCGAGCTCTGCTCCTTCAGCCGCGCGGCGGCGGTCTGAACGAGCGTCGCCGGCGGTGAGCGCGGGGCGTCCGCCGCGAACTGGATCGCAGGCGTGTCCTTGCCTGCCAGCGCGTCGATGTCGACGACGGCGAGGACGCGGTTTCGGTACGGGGAATGCGACGCGAACCGATGCGCGCCCAGCGCGCCGTAGTCGCCGCCGTCGGTGGAAAGGAAGATGATGTTGTGCGCAGGCCCCGTGCCGGGCGAGGCTCTGCTTCCCGCTCCCAGACTCGCGTAGACGCGTGCCAGCTCGAGCATCGCTCCCGTGCCCGAGGCGTTGTCGTTTGCGCCGGGCCCGATGCCGGTGTCGTCGCGATGCGCCATCAGCACGATCGCCTGCGGTGAGCGTCCAGGCGCGATTGCTACGACGTTTTCGAGCTGCGTCGTGCCCATCCCGGGGATATCGGCGCTGAAACGGTCGACCGTCGGCGTGAACCCTTCGAGCTCGAACTTGGACGCGACCCATCGCGCGGCGCGGTGGCCGCCCGGTGTTCCGGGCTTACGGCTCGGGATGGAGCCCGCGAGCTCGTCGGCAAGGTCGAGCGCGGCCGTCGTATCGAAGGCCGGCGGAAGGCTCGGCGGAGGGAGCGTCGGCGCCTTCTTGACGCTGAACGCCGCGATCAACAGCGGGATCGCGACGAGCAGCCACGTGCCGCGGTACGAGCGGGCGTTGATGGGACGCTCGAGGGAACCGCGACGCGCGCGTCGCCGCACGGGTCGAGGCGGGGGCGACGCCATGCGGGGCTATAGTAGGTGGGAAGCGAGACGTCCGCGCGCCGTCAGCTCATGCCCGACTCAGCGACCATTCTCCTCGTCGACGACGAGGACGCCGTTCAGAAGCTCCTCACCTATCCACTCGAACGCGACGGCTACCGCGTCGTGCCTGCGAGGGACGGCGAAGAGGCGCTCGAGCAGTTCGCGCGGGAGCGCGTCGATCTCGTCGTCCTGGACATCATGCTGCCGAAGCTCGACGGTCTCGAGGTCTGCAAGCGGCTCCGTGCGACGAGCCAGGTGCCGATCATCATGCTGACGGCCCGCGACGACGAGCTGGACAAGGTGGTCGGGCTCGAGCTCGGCGCGGACGACTACATCACGAAGCCGTTCTCGATCCGCGAGTTCCGGAGCCGCGTACGGGCGCTGCTGCGCCGGGCCGCGGTCTCACCTCCGCGCCGATCTCGAGAGCGAGACGATCTCGGCGGACGGCCTCGTCGTCGACCTCGGCCGGCGCACGGTGGAGGTCGAGGGAGAGTCGATCCAGCTGACCTACGTGGAATTCGAGATCCTGCGGACGATGATGGCCCGCCCCGGGCGCGTCTTCAGCCGTCACATGCTCCTCGAACAGCTCTGGGGTGACGCCAGCTATCGCGATCCGCGCACGATCGACGTCCACATCCGGCACCTGCGGGAGAAGCTCGAGGCGGATTCGCGAGACCCGAAGTTCATCCAGACGGTCCGTGGCGTCGGCTACCGCTTCCGCGAGCGATGAACCCGTTTCGAAGCGTCGGCGCACTGCTCTCGATCGCGCTCTCGATCGTCATCGTCGGCGCGCTCCTGATCGTCTACTTCATGGTCGTCCCGTCGCTGCAGCACCGACTCATCGACACCAGGCTGAAGCAGCTCGAAGGCAATGCGACTCGCCTGCGGGCCGACTTCCAGAACACGAACGTCCCCGGACAGATTCGTCATTCCGCGGCGGCGCGCACGGATGCGACGCGTCGCCACGTTGAGACGTACTCGACCAACGACTTCCTCGTCCTCGAGGACTACTCGCTCGGCGAAGAGAAGGCCCCGGAGCTCTGCGAACGATCCGGTCGCGTTGCGCGCGCAGGCCTCGAGCCAGGTCGAGCGCGACTCCGTTTTCCGCGACGGGCAGCCGTACGCGCGAGGTCGCCATTCCGATTGGCTCTGCCGGCACCGTAATCCTGCTCATCGATCCTCTCGCCTCGCAGTACGCGACGATCCACGTCGTCAAGCGCCGCCTCCTGATCGCCGGCCTCGTCGGCTTGCTGGTGGCGCTCGGCGTCGGCTACGGCGGCGCATGGGCCTTCGCGCGCCGGATCAAGCGCCTGGAGCGCGCCGCGGACCGCATCTCGTCGGGACGGTTCGACGCGCCCGTGGTCGATCACAGCCTGGACGAGCTCGGCGAGCTTGCCCGCGCCTTCGACCGCATGCGGCTGCGCCTCGCCCAGCTCGACGATGCCCGGAAGGAGTTCATCGCCAACGCGTCCCACGAGCTGCGGACGCCCCTCTTCTCGCTCGGCGGCTTCCTCGAGCTGATGGACGACGAGGACCTCGACGAGGACACGCGCCGCGAGTTCCTGGCGGCGATGCGCGAGCAGGTCGCCCGCCTGACCAGGCTGGCCACGGACCTGCTCGACCTCTCGCGGCTCGACGCCGGCCGGATCCGCCTCGAGAGCCAGGTCTTCGAGCTCGAGCCGCTCGCGCGAACGGTCGCCGAGGAGTTCAGCCCGGTGGCGCTCGCGAACGACCACTCGCTCGAGGTGGCTCCGGGTAACGGCGGCGCGCAGGCGGTCGGCGATCCCGAACGCGTCCTGCAGATCGGCCGACTGCTGGTCGAGAACGCCATCGTCCATACACCGCCCGGCACTCCTGTCCGGCTGCGCGTCCAGGACGGAGACGGACGCGCGGTGCTGACGGTGGAGGACGAGGGGCCCGGCATCCCGGAAGGTCACTCCGAGCAGGTATTCGAGCGCTTCTACCGGGCGGAGGGCGGGCGAACGTCCGGAAGCGGTCTCGGGCTTGCGATCGCGCGCGAGCTCGCCGTGCTGATGGGCGGAACGATCGAGGTCGACTCGAAGCCGGGCCGGACGGTCTTCTCGCTGACGCTGCCGACGCCAGAGGAGGACAAGGCGGACGAAGCAGGAGGCGAAGCGCTCGCAGAAGTTTCCACGTGGAACATCGTTGTCACGATAGACAACGAACCGGACGGCATGGCCTGCTCCCAGAACGCACAGCTACATTCAGCACGTGCCGCGAGCTCTCGTCTACGCGCTCGTCTCGCTCGCCAGTGCCGCAGCGGGTGCGGCGCTGGTGCTCGGGATCGGCAAGGCATCCGGCTGGATCGACTCGAAGACGACGACGGTTGTCGTCGACAACCGCCAGTCGCCACAGGAGCAGGCGGCCGTCCAACCCCAGCCCTCGCCGCTTCCCACCTCGTTCGACGCGCAGGCGATCTACGCCAAGCGCTCGCCCGGCGTGGTCACCATCTTCAGCACGTTCCCGACGGGCGAGCAGGGACAGGGGTCGGGCTTCGTCGTCACTCGCGACGGCTACGTCCTCACCAACGCGCATGTGATCACGACTGCGCCGAACCAGCCGGTTGAGCCCGCCTCCAGCGTGTACGTCGAGTTCTCGAACGGCGACCGCGTGGACGGCGACATCATCGGCTACGACCTCTTCTCCGACGTCGGCGTCATCAAAGTCGACCCCCCCGCCCGCCGGCTCACGGCGCTGCCGCTCGGCGACTCGTCGAACGTTGTCGTGGGCGAGCCGGTGGCGGCAATCGGCAGCCCGTTCGGAAACGAGAACTCGCTCTCGGTCGGCGTCGTCTCGGGCACGAGGCGTTCGATCTCGTCCGTGACGTCCGAGTACGAGCTCACGGATGCGATTCAGACGGATGCTGCGATCAACCACGGCAACTCCGGCGGCCCGCTCCTCGACGGGCGGGGCCGCGTGATCGGGATCAACGCGCAGATCCGCAGCAACACCGGCGCTGGGGAGGGTGTCGGCTTCGCGGTGCCCGTCGACACCGTCCGCCGGTCGATGCACCAACTGCTCACCCACGGCGAAGTGAAGTACGCGTACGTCGGGATCACGACCGACGACCTCACTCCCGCCCTGGCCCGCTTCCTGCACGTGCCCGTGTCGACCGGCGCGCTCATCACCTGCGTCAAGCCGGACAGCCCCGGCGAGCGGGCCGGCCTCCACGCCGGCACCAAGCAGCTCAGCTTCGAGGGCGCGCAGGTCACCGGCGGAGGAGACGTCATCCTCTCGATCGACGGCCGCACCGTCCGCAGCGGGAGCGACGTGGTGCGCCTGGTCGGCCAGCGACTCGACCCCGGGCAGAAGGCGACGTTCATCGTCCTGCGCGGCAGCGACCGGAGGCAGGTCGCGGTCAAGCTTGGCCAGAGGCCGGCTCAGCCCGCGGCCGGCTGCTGACCGCAGCGCTGCGATAGCGTTCACACGGTGACGACCGAAGCCAGCATCGTGCGACTGACCATCCCCGCGAAGGCGGAGTACATCACGCTCTGCCGCCTCGCCCTCGCGGGCATCTCGCATCTGCGCGAGATCGGCGACGAGACGCTGCACGACCTGAAGCTCGCGCTCACCGAGGCGTGCACGAACTCCGTTCGCCACGCGTACGAGGCGGGGAACGAGGGCAACGTCCAGATCGTGTACGAGCTCGGCGAGGAGGACATCTCGATCGAGGTGATCGACGAGGGTGAGGGATTCGTGCTGGACGAGGCGTCCGAGACCGACCGGATGAGCGAGAGCGGCCTCGGCATCGCAATCATCCGCTCGCTCGCCGACGAGCTGGAGATCGAGCCCGGGCGAGGGCCGCGGCTCGCGGCTCCGCTTCGTCAAGCATCTCGGAGCCGCGGCTTAGCACCAGTGCTCCAGCAGGTCAACGTCGGGCACAAGTCGCTTCGCGACTACGCGACGCTGGCCACGCGCGGGCTGATGGAGCAGATCCGCAGTCTGTCCGAGCCGTTGGCCGGCAAGCGGGTGCTGCATCTGTCCGCGACCGCTTTCGGCGGCGGCGTCGCCGAGATCAACTACACGCTCATCCCGCTCATGTCCGACGCCGGGCTCGACACCGAGTGGCGGATCATCCACGGTGCGGACGAGTTCTTCGAGGTGACGAAGACGATCCACAACGCGCTCCAGGGCAACCCGCAGGGCCTGAGCGACCAGCAGCAGGAGGTTTTCCGGCAGTACAACGCGCTGAACGCCGCGCAGATCGAAGGCGAATACGACTTCATCATCGTCCACGACCCGCAGCCGGTGGCGGTGCGCGACGACTTCCCGAGCTCCGACACGCGCTGGATCTGGCGCTGCCACATCGACCTGTCCACGCCGAACGAGCAGGTGCTCGACTTCCTCCTGCCGTCGCTCGCACGCTACGACGCAGCCGTCTTCCACCGGCGCGAGTACGTCCCGCAGGCGGCCGACCTGCCGATGGCGGCGATCTGGCCGCCGGCGATCGACCCGCTCGCGCCGAAGAACATGGCCCTCTCGGCGGAGGACGCGAGCTACATCGTCGACCAGTTCGGCATCGACGTCACACGCCCCCTGATCACGCAAGTTTCCCGCTTCGACCCCTGGAAGGACCCGCTGGGCGTGATCGACGCCTATCGCGTGGTCAAGGAGCAGTACCCCGAAATCCAGCTGGCGCTCGTCGGGTCGATGGCGCACGACGACCCCGAGGGCTGGGACTTCTACAACCAGACCGTCAGCTACGCGGCCGGAGACCCGGACGTCTACATCCTGTCCAACCTGAACAACATCGGGGCCGTCGAGGTCAACGCCTTCCAGGTTCACTCGGCCGCGGTGCTGCAGAAGTCGATCCGCGAAGGCTTCGGGCTGACGGTCAGCGAGGCGCTCTGGAAGGCGCGGCCAACGGTTGCCGGCCGCGTCGGCGGGATCGTCGACCAGATCGAGGACGGCGTCACCGGCTGGCTCGTCGACTCCTCGCTGGAGTGCGCCGAGGCGTGCATGTCGATTCTTCGCGACCCGGCCGCCGCGCGCGCGCAGGCGCTCCGCGGGAAGGAGCACGTCCGCCGGAACTTCCTCACCCCACGCTTGCTGCGAGACTGGCTCGTGCTCTTCAACCGGCTGCTCGGAAACGACACCGCCGGCGCGGAGATCGCGACCGTTGCCGCGCCGGTATGACCGAACGCCGAAAGCTGATCGTCGCGTCGAACAGGGCGCCGGTTTCGTATCGGCTCGAGGACGGCCGCCGGGTGGCGCGTCGCGGGGGAGGCGGTCTCGTGACCGCCCTCCGCAGCCTCGTCTCCCAGCACGACGTGACCTGGATCGCGAGCGCGATGACCGAGGAGGACCGGGTCGCCGCGGCCGAGGGGAGCGGGAAGGCGCTCGAGGAGACGGCGCGCGACGGCTCTCCCTACCGCCTGCGCTTCGTCGTCAGCGATCCGGCCGCGTACGACTGGCACTACAACGTCGTTTCCAATCCGACGCTCTGGTTCATCCAGCACTACCTGTGGGATCTCGCGTACGAGCCCATTTTCGACAAGGGGCTGCACCACGCCTGGGAGGAGGGCTACGTCCCCGTCAACCAGGCGTTCGCCAACGCAATCCTGTCCGAGCTCGAACGCGAGCCCGAGGCGACCGTCTTCTTGCACGACTACCACCTCTACCTGGTGCCGTACTTCGTCCGGAAGGAGGCACCGGACGCTTTGCTGGCGCACTTCATCCACATCCCCTGGCCGCAACAGGACATGTGGCGCGTGCTGCCGGAACCGATTCGCCGGGCGGTCCACGAGGGGCTGCTCGGGAACGACATCGTCTCCTTCCACGCGGGTCGCTGGTCGCGGAACTTCGTGCGGTCGTGCGCCGACTTCGTCGGCGTCGACGTCGACCGCGAGGAGGAGCTCGCTCGTCTACGGCGACCGGCGCGTCCTCGTGCAGACGCATCCGATCTCGATCGACCCGGCCGAGTTCGACGAGCTCGCCGTCTCCGAGGAGGTTTGCGCCGCCGAGCGGGAGCTGGTTGCCCACCGTCCGGAGAAATTGATCCTGCGCGTCGACCGCACCGACCTCTCGAAGAACATCGTCCGTGGGTTCCGCGCCTTCGAGGCCTACCTCTCCGGACATCCCGAGATGCACGGGCGGGTGACGATGCTGGCGCACCTCGACCCGTCGCGCCAGGACATCCCCAACTACGCCGAGTACCTGGCCGCGATTCAGCGCGCCGCCCGCTCCGTGAACGATCGCTTCCAGTCCGAGGGCTGGATCCCGATCGAGCTGCACGTCGAGGACGACTTCGCCCGCTCGGTGGCCGCGTACAAGCAGTACGACGTTTTGCTCGTGAACGCGATCTTCGACGGGCTCAACCTCGTCGCCAAGGAGGCGCCGCTCGTCAACGAGCGCGACGGAGTTCTCGATCCTGTCCGAGAACACCGGCGCGCACGAGGAGCTCCACCGCTGGGCGATCACGGTCAACCCCTTCGACGTCTCGGAGCAGGCCGAGGCGATCCACGAGGCGCTGGAGATGCCTGCGTCTGAGCGGCGGGCACGGATCGAGGCGATTCGCTCCCACGTCCGCGAGCACGACCTGACTGCCTGGATCGGCGCGCAGCTCTCCGACCTGGACCGCTGGGCGGCCCGCGCGGTGCGTTCGTGACCGTCGCGGCAGCGAAGGCGCTCACGCCCGTCGACCCGGCCACGCTCGAGCCTGTCGGGACGGTCGAGGTGACGCCCCCGGAGGCGATCCCGGAAATCGTCGCGGAGGCTCGGCTGGCCCAGCGGCGGTGGGCGGACTCGGCACACGACGAGCGCCGGGCGCTGCTCGTCCGCGTCGCCCACTTCCTGCTCGACTCGGCCGACGACCTCGCCGCGACGATCACGGCCGAGACGGGGAAGCCTGTGCTCGAGGCGTATACGGCCGAGCTCTTCCTCGCGCTCGAGCAGCTCCGCTGGACGGCGGCGAACGCGGAACGAGTCGTCGGGGGAGAGCGCGTGCGCTTTACCCAGCCGTACCTGCGCCACAAGCGCGGGCGCCTGCTCTACGAGCCCTACGGCGCCGTCGCGGTGATCGCACCGTGGAACTTCCCATTCGGCATCCCGTTCACACAGACGATTGCCGCGGTCGCGGCGGGGAATGCCGTCATCGTCAAGCCGTCCGAGCTCGGGCCGCTGTCGGGCGCGTGGGTCGAGCGCGCGTTCGAGGCCGCCGGCGCGCCTCCGGGGCTCGTCCGCGTCGCCCAGGGTGACGGCTCGACCGGCGAGGAGCTCGTTCGCGCGCACGGGATCGCGAAGGTCTTCTTCACGGGGTCGACAGGCGTGGGTCGCAAGGTTGCGCTCGCGGCGGGCGAGCGCTTGTGCCCGGTCTCGCTCGAGCTCGGCGGCAAGGACGCGATGCTCGTCTTCGAGGACGCAGATCTCGATCGCGCCGTCGATGGAGCGCTCTGGGGCTCCTTTTCGAACTGCGGGCAGACCTGCGCCAGCGTCGAGCGGATCTACGTGGCGCGCGACCTCTATCAGCCCTTCGTCGAGGAGCTGGGTCGCCGCGCCGCCCGCCTCCGGATCGGGCCGGGCAGCGACTTCCGCACCGAGCTCGGGCCGCTGATCTCGGAGCAGCAGCGGGCGAAGGTCGAGCGGCTCGTCACCGAAGCTGTCGACGGGGGAGCGAGCGCGGCGACGGGCGGCGGCCGCCCCGACGTCGGTCTCCCGGGCTGGTTCTACGAGCCGACCGTGCTGACCGGAGTCGGCGGGGACGCGGCGCTGGCACGCGAGGAGATCTTCGGGCCGGTCGTTGCCGTCCAGCCGTTCGGCGACGAGCGAGAGGCGGTCCAGCTGACGAACGACTCGCCCTTCGGGCTCAGCGCGAGCGTCTGGACGCGCGATCGTGAGCGCGCCGCCCGGGTCGCTTCCGGGCTGCACGCGGGCTCGGTCTGGACGAACGACCTGCAGTACTCCTACGCGTCCGGCCAGGCGCCCTGGGGTGGATACAAGGACTCCGGCTTCGGTCGTACACACTCGAAGCACGGGCTCTACGAATGCACGCAGATGAAGTTCGTCGACTGGGATTCGGGACGCGTCCCCGTCCCGTGGTGGTATCCGTACGGCGAGGACGTGCTCGACGGGTTTCGGGGGCTCGCCGGCGTTCTGTACGGCAGCGGGATCGGGCAGCGCGCTGCGGCGGCGTGGAAGCATCGGCGTGGTCTTTACGCGCTAGGCCGGCGCTACCTTGGCTGATCCGCAGGGTGAGGCGCTGCGGCGGATGGAGGGCGCCGGGGCCTACAACGCGTGGCTCTTCGAACGTGCGCGGCCCCATCTCGGCCGGCGCGTACTGGACGCGGGCGCCGGCGTCGGAACGTTCACGGGCCTGGCCGCAGACGGGCGTGAGGTGGTCGCCGTCGAGCCCGACCCTGCGCTGCTACCGCGCCTGCGCAGCCGGTTCGAAGGACGCGAGGACGTCCGGATCGTCGAAGGCACGGTCGAGGATGTCGGCGGAACGTTCGACGCGATCGTCTGCCTGAACGTCCTGGAGCACATCCCGGACGACCTCGGCGCGCTGCGGCGTTTCCACGAGCTGCTCGAGCCCGGCGGCAAGTTGCTCCTGCTCGTCCCGGCCCATCCCTTTCTGTACGGCTCGATCGATCGCACGGTCGAGCACGAGCGGCGGTACACGAAGAACGGCCTCCGTGACCGGCTGCGGGAGGCAGGCTTCGAGGTCACCGAGCTGCGCCTCGTGAATCCTCTTGGCGCGGCGGGCTGGTTCGTCTCCAGCCGCGTGCTCAAGCGCGAGCATGTGCCGGAGGGGCCGCTCAAGCTCTACGACAAGCTGCTTCCGGCGCTCCGTGTCCTCGACAAGGTGGACGTCGGGGTCGGGCTGTCCGTCTGGGCCGTGGCGCGCAGGCGCCGTCCGACGCGGACGCTGCGGCAGACCGATGCCGAAGCCCTCCTAGTCGACGAAGCGGAACCAGAACAGCACCCACATCGCGTGGAACGCGTCCCGGAGGCGCGACCTTCTTGCCCTGCTCGACCGTCCGCGGCGTGTAGCTGATCGGGACGTGGTGGATCCTGTAGCCACGCTTGCGGACCTTCGCGGTCACTTCCGGGCAGAGCTCGAACCGTGACGCGTGCAGGTCGAGGTCGAGTATGACGTCGCGCCGGAAGACCTTGTACGCGGTCGCCTCGTCGCGGATCCGCTGCCTGTACAGCGCGGATGCAGTCGTGGCCAGGATCGTGTTCGCGAGGCGGTACTTGAAGCCCATGCCGGGAATGCGCCGATGGAAGCGGTTTCCGTAGACGACGTCCGCCTCACCGCTGTTCTGGATCGGCTCGATCAGCGCCGGGTAGTCGGCCGGGTCGTACTCGAGGTCGGAGTCCTGGATGAGGATGATGTCGCCGCGCGCGTACTTGAGGCCGATGCGGACGGCGGTGCCCTTGCCCATGTTGATCATCGCCTGGTGGACGCGAACCAGGTCGCCGCCCTGTTTCCGCTCCTGCTCGAGCTCGTCCACCGTCCGGTCGGTGGAGCCGTCGTCGACGACGATGATCTCCTTCGGGATCGGCACGTCGCGGACGCGCCGGATCACCTCGGCAACATGGTGCTCCTCGTTGTAGACGGGGATGATGACGCTCAGCAGGGGCGTCTCGAGCGCGAGCTCGCGCTCCGTGCCGGGCTGCGCTTCGAGCTGCTCGACCACGCAAAGATGGTATATCCGGCTTGCGCATGTCCAATCTCTCGCACGTTGACGAATCGGGCGACATCCACATGGTCGACGTCGGCTCGAAGCCGGTGTCGCGCCGGCGCGCGACCGCGGTCGCGACCGTGACCATGGCGCCCGAGACGGCACGGCAGCTGCGTGAGCTGCCGAAGGGGGACGCGCTCGCGACCGCGCAGGTCGCCGGGATCATGGCCGCGAAGCGCACGTCGGAGCTGATTCCGCTCTGCCATCCGCTCCCGCTCTCGGTTGTCGACGTGCATCTCGAGGTCGGGGCAGACCGGGTCGAGATCACCGCGTCGGCCGAGACGACTGCGCAGACCGGCGTCGAGATGGAGGCGCTCGTTGCGGCTACGGTCGCGGCGTTGACCATCTACGACATGGCAAAGGCGATCGACAAGGGGATGACCGTCTCCGAGGTTCGCCTCGTCGAGAAGACCAAGGCGCCGGTGTGAGGGCCGCCGTGCTGACGGTCTCGGACGGCGTCTCCGCCGGCGAGCGCGAGGACGGAAGCGGCGACCTGCTCGCGGAGCTGCTCGCCGCCGATGGGTACGAGGTCGAGCGGCGCGATCGTGCCGGACGACGCCGAAGTGATCGCCGACGCGCTCGCGGAGCTCGGCCGAGGAGGCGCAGCTCGTCCTCTCGACCGGCGGCACCGGCCTCGGCCCACGGGACGTGACGCCCGAGGCGACCCGCGGCGTGATCGAGCGCGATGCTCCCGGGATCTCCGAAGCGCTTCGCGCCGACTCGATCGCCAAGACCCCTCACGGACTCCTGTCCCGCGGCGTCGCCGGCGTCCGCGGCCGTGCGCTGATCGTCAACCTGCCCGGTTCCACGGGCGGATGCCGCGACGGCTTCGCCGTCCTGCAGCCGGCGCTTCGCCATGCCCTCGAATTGCTCGCGGGCGAGGCCTCCGCGCACCGGCAGACGTGATCGCCGGCGCCACCACCTATCCCCGGCGCTTCGCGTCCCTCGTCAAGATCGAGCACACGGTCTTCGCCCTCCCGTTCGCGTACGTGGGCGCGTTCCTGGCGGTGGACGGCGTCCCGACCGCGCACGACCTCGTCTGGATCACGCTCGCGATGGTCGGCGCTCGTTCGCTCGCGATGGGGCTCAACCGCCTGATCGACGCCGGGATCGACGCGCGCAACCCGCGCACGGCGGGCCGCGAGCTTCCGGCCGGCCTGCTCCGTCCCTGGCACGTCGCGCTCTTCTGCCTCGCCTCGCTCGCCCTCTTCCTGATCGCCGTCTGGCAGCTCGACCCGATCGTGCGCTGGCTGTGGCCGATCCCGGTGATCGGGTTCGTGATCTACCCGTACTTGAAGCGCTGGACGTGGATCTCGCACCTGTGGCTCGGCGCCGTCGACGGGCTCGCGCCGGTCGGCGCCTGGGTGGCGATCACCGGAAAGCTGCCCTGGCAGTCCTGGGTGCTCGGCGCGGCCGTCGCCGCGTGGGTCGCCGGCTTCGACTTCTTCTACAGCCTGCTCGACGTCGACGTCGACCGGCGCGAGGGGCTGAACTCGGTCACGACGCGCTTCGGCGTCGAAGGCGCCTTCTTGGGCGCGCGGATCCTGCACCTGGCCACGGTCGTCCTGCTGGTGGTCACCGGGCTCGGGCTGCCGGTCGGCGTTCTCTACTGGATCGGGGTCGGGGTCGTCGCGGCGCTGCTCGCGTACGAGCACTCGCTCGTCCGTCCCGGCGATCTGCGCCGGCTCGACGCGGCGTTCTTCACCGTGAACGGCGTGATCAGCGTGACGTTCTTCCTCTTCGTGCTCGGGGACTCGCTGTGATCCGGGCTCGCGGCCTCTCGCGCCGCTTCGGGCAGAAGCGCGTCGTCGAGCAGCTCGACCTCGATCTCGAGGACGGCGGCTTCCCGTCGTCACCGGGCCGAACGGCTCCGGTAAGACGACGCTCCTCCGGCTCTGCGCCGGACTGCTCGCGCCGACCGGCGGCGAGCTTCGCGTCGAGACCGACCGCGCCGGGATCGGCTTCCTCGCGCACGAGCCGCTGGTCTACCGCGAGCTGACTGCAATGGAGAACCTCGACCTGTACGGCCGGCTCTACCGGATTCCCGGAGCGTCGCGAGCGGACGGGGATGCTGCTCGAGCGCTTCGGTCTGTGGGACGTGCGCAACGAGCGGGCCGGGTCGTTCTCGCGCGGGATGCTGCAGCGGCTCGCGCTTTGCCGGTCGCTCCTGCACGAGCCCGACCTCCTTCTCCTGGACGAGCCCTTCAACGCGCTCGACGCCGAGGGCACCGAGCTGTTGGCCCGCGAGCTCGAGGAGCTCAGGGGCCGCCGCACCTTTCTCGTCGCCACGCATGATCCCGCGCGACTGGCCGGCCTCGCCACCGCCAGGCTCGTCCTCGCATGAACTACTTCCGCGACGTCGCCACGCTGGCGCGCAAGGACCTTCTGCTCGAGCTGCGCGCCCGCGACACGGTGCCGGCGATGCTGCTGTTCGTCGTTGCGGCGCTCGTCGTCTTCCACTTCGCGCTGCCGTCCGCGAGCTCCGACCTGGCCGCCTACGGCCTGCTCTGGGTCGCGCTCCTCTTTACGGCGCTGCTCGGTCTCGTCCGCTCGTTCTCGGCCGAGCGCGACCAGGGCCTGCTGGACGGCCTCGTTCTCGCGCCCTGCGACCGCTCCGCGATCTGGCTGGCGAAGGCGCTCGCGATGCTCGGGTTCCTCGTCCTCGCCGAGATCGTCGCTCTGCCGGCCTTCGCGATCTTCTTCCACGGGATCGGCTGGACGACGGTGGCCGGAGTCGCGCTCGCCGACCTCGGGATCTGCGCCGTCGGGACACTGCTCGCCGCCATGGCGGCCGCGAGCCGCGCGCGCGAGCTGCTGCTCCCGCTCCTCTTCCTCCCGCTTGCGATTCCGATCGTGGTCGGCGGCGTCGGCGCCGGCGTGGTCGACGACGCGGGCCGTTACCTGGGCCTGCTGGCGGTCTACGACGCCATCTTTGCGATCATTTGCTGGGCTTCCTTTGAGTACGTGGTTACGGAATAACGCGGGTGCCGCGTCGGCCGTGCTGGCCGCGACGCTCGTGTGCGCCGCGATCGGGCTGATCTTCTTCTGGGTGCCCGAGGATGCCGACCAGGGTTTCTCGCAGAAGATCTTCTACTTCCACGTCCCGATCGCGGTCACCGCGTACGCCTGCTTCGGCTGGGGCGCTTTCAAGGCGTTCATGCACCTCTGGAAGCGGCCGCCCGAGGCCGACCTGCAGAGCTACGTCGCCATCCACCTCGGGGTGATCTTCGGCGCGTTGACGCTGGTCACCGGCTCGATCTGGGCCAAGGCCTCCTGGGGCGTGTGGTGGACCTGGAGCTCGCAGCAGCTCGTCCTGTTCCTCGTCCTCTTCCTCTTCTACTCCGCGTACTTCATGTTGCGCTTCTCGGTCGATCCCGGTCCGGCGCGCGCCAACATCTCGGCCGTGTATGCGCTCTTCGGCGTTGTCCTCATCCCCGTCAGCTTCCTCGCCATCCGCCTGGCGAACGACTTCATCCATCCGGTTGTCTTCAACTCCGCCGGCCCACAGATGGCCGATTCGATGTTCTTCACCTTCTGCGTCGTCGCTGGCGGCGATGATCGCGCTCGCGGCTCGCGCTCTACAGGCTCGAGCTCGCGGGCAAGCGGCTGGACGCGACGATGAAGCGGCTGCGGGAGGCGCTGGAGTGAGCTCCGGGGAGAAGTACGTCGCCGCCGCGTACCTGGTCGTCTTCGTGGCGGTGCTGGTCTACTTGGTGATCATGCAGCTGAAGCTCCAGCGGCTCCAGCGCGAGCTCGCGGAGCTGGCGGCGCTCGCACAGGCAAGGCGCGGGCCGCGGAGCACGAGGTCGCGACGCCGGCAGGCTGCGGAGGTTGGCTGAGGCGCTCTTCTGGGTCGCGCTGGCCGGGTATCTGGTCGCGTCGGTCGCGTACCTTCGGCTCGGGCGGGTCGCAACGTGGGGCGTTCGGCTCGGCTGGCTCGCGCAGACCGCGCTCCTGGGAGTGCAGGTGGCGCAGGCGGACGGCTTTCCGTGGGCGAGCTGGTCGGGGTCGCTCAACCTCTTCGTCTGGCTCGTCGTCGGCGCGTATCTGATCTGGGGCTGCAAGCCTCGCTACCGCCTGCTCGGGCTGGCGGTCATGCCGCTTGCGACCGTCTTGCTCGCCGTCTCGTACGCCGGCGGCGGGACGACCGGTGAGACGAGCGGTTACTCGAGCCTCTTCCTCGTCCTCCACGTCGGCCTCGTCCTCGCCGCGTTCGCAGGCTTCACGCTGGCCGCCGGGCTGTCCGCGCTCTACCTCTGGCAGGAGCGGCGCCTGAAGCGGCACGAGGCGCGGATCCTGCGCGTCCGCGTGCCGGCGCTGGTCACGCTGGACGACCTCGCTGGACGGACGATCGCGTTCGCGCTGCCGGCGCTCACGCTGGGGATCGTCGCCGGCCTCGTCCGGCTCGGCTCCCACGGCGGCGGCTTCGACGCGCTGATGGCGGTGACGATCGTGACCTGGGCGGTCTACGGGGTCTTTCTGCTTCTGCGCTACGAGGCGGGCTGGCACGGGCGCAAGGCCGCGTACCTGCTGCTCGCCGGGTTCGCGCTCGTGATCGCGGTTCGGCTCGGTCTCCCGACGGTGCATTTTTCGTGACCCTCGTCCTCGTCGGCACGTCGCATCGTCTCGCGCCTGTGGAGGTGCGCGAGCGGGTCGCGTACGGCGAGAAGGAAGCCGCCGAGGTCGCGCGCTCGCTCGGCGGCCGACGGCTGGGAAGCCGTCTGCCTCTCGACCTGCAACCGCACCGAGCTCTATCTGGCGGCTGAAGACGCCGAGGCGGCCGAGCAGCGCGCCGCATCGGTTCTGCTCGAGCTTCCGGCCCTCTACCGGCTCTACGACCACGCCGCCGCGCTCCATCTCTTCCGCGTCGCCGCGGGCCTCGATTCGCTCGTCCCCGGCGAGGGTGAGATTCTCGGCCAGGTGCGAAGGGCGGCGGAGCTCGGCGCGCCCGGCCCCCTGCTCGAGCGGCTCTTCCGCGATGCCGTCCACGCGGGACGCAAGGTTCGCTCGCAGACCGCGATCTCGGAGAGCCCCGCCTCCATCTCCTCGGCGGCCGCCGCCCTGGCGCAGCAGGTGTTCGGCGACCTGGCGGGTCGCAAGATCCTCGTCATCGGCGCGGGCAAGATCAGCGAGCAGGCCGCGCGGAACCTGGTCTCCCGCGGCGCGGCGATCTCGGCGGTGGCCAACCGCAGCGTGGCGCGTGCTGAAGAGCTGTCGGGTCGGTTCAACGCGCGCGCGGTCTCGCTCGACCAGGCGCAGGAGGAGCTGGGCGAGGCGGACGTCGTCGTTTCCTCGACCAGTGCGGACGGCTTCGTCCTCGAGCAGGCGGGCGTCCAGGCGACGCTCAGTGCCCGGCGCGGGCGGCCGCTCTTCCTGATCGACCTCGCCGTCCCCCGCGACCTCGACCCCGCCATCCACGAGCTCCCGGGCTGTTACTTGTACGACATCGACGACCTGCAGGCGGTCGTGTCGGAGAGCCTGGCCGGTCGCCGGAGCGAGGCCGCGCGCGCGGAGGAGATCGTCGCGGCCGAGGCCGAGCGGTTCCGCGCCTGGCAGGCCTCCCTCGACGTCGTCCCCGCGATCGCGTCGCTGCGCGCCCGGGCGGAGGAGATCCGCGCCAACGAGCTCGCGCGCGCCCGATTGAGCGGGCTGTCGGAGCACGATCGCCGGGCCGTCGAGTCGCTCACCGCTCAGATCGTCAGCAAGCTGCTCCACCTGCCGACCGTGCGGATGAAGGAGGCGGCGGCCGGTGCTGAGGGCGGCGTGTACGCGGACGTCGTCCGCGACCTCTTCGGGCTCGAGGACGATGCTGGTTCGAATCGGCTCCCGCGGGAGTAGGCTCGCGCTCATCCAGGCCGAGCTCGCCGCGTCGCGGCTGCGCGGGCCGGGTGTGGAGATCGCCCTGGTGCCGATCACGACCGCCGGCGACCGCGACCGAACGAAGCCCTTCGGCGAGATCGGCGCGCGCGGCGTCTTCGTCAAGGAGATCGAGGAGGCGCTGCTCGAGCGGCGGATCGACGTCGCCGTTCACTCCGCCAAGGACATGACCTCCTCGGACGCGGAGGGGCTCGTCGTCGGCGCCTACCTCGAGCGGGAAGATCCCCGTGACGCCCTGTGCGGCGCGGACGAGGTGCGGCCGGGAATGCGGATCGGCACGGCCTCGATCCGCCGGCGCGCGCAGCTCCTTGCGCTCGAGCCGTCGCTGTCGATCGAGCCGCTGCGCGGCAACATCGACACGCGGCTGCGCAAGCGTGGTGAGCGGGGCCTCGATGCGGTCGTTCTCGCCGCGTGCGGCCTCGATCGGCTGGGGCTGTCCGCCGAGATCGGGCACCGGTTCACGCCTGAGCAGATGCTTCCGGAGGCGGGCCAGGGCGCGCTCGCGCTGCAGGTTCGTGCCGGGGAGCAGGAGCTCGTCGGCGCGGTCGATCATCCTGAGACTCGCCGCCGGGTCGAGGCCGAGCGCGCGTGCGTGTTCGCAATCGGCGGCGGCTGCCTCGCTCCGGTCGCGGCGCACCACGACGGGGAGACGCTCACCGCGCTCGTCGCCGCCGAGGACGGCAGCTGGATCGAGCGGCGCAGCGGAGACGATCCGGCCGCGCTAGCGGCCGCGCTGGCCGCGCTCTCGGCGTGAGGATCGCCGTCACCGGGACCGACCGCGCCGAGCTCGCGCGGCGCCTCGAGGCGCTCGGCCACGAGGTCGAGATCTGCCCACTCGTCGAGATCGAGCTGCTGGGACCGGACGAGGTCGATGTCTCCGGATACGACTGGGTCGTCGTCACGAGCCGGAACGGCGCCCGCGAGCTCATGCGGCGTATGCGCGGCTCTCCCGGACGCATTGCCGCCATCGGGCCGGGAACGGCCGAAGAGCTGCCTCGCGTCGATCTCGTTCCGCAGGTCTCCACGCAGGAAGGCCTGGTCGCCGAGCTGCCGCGCCCCGCAGGCCGAGTCCTCTTCGCCGGGGCGGAGGGAGCGCGCCGCCTGCTCACAGACGAGCTCGGCGCCGATTTCGTTCCGCTCTACCGGACGAAGGAGCTTCGCCCCGACGCGTTCCCGGAGGTCGACCTCGTCGTCCTCGCCTCGGCGTCCGCGGCGCGCGCCTATGCAGCGCTCGAAACCACGGCTCCGGCGATCACGATCGGACCGCAGACGACCGCTGCCGCGACCGGAGTCGAGATCGTCGCGGAGGCGGAGTCGCACGACCTCGACGGCCTCGTAGAGGCGGTTCGTCGTATCGTCCCAGCGTCGTGATCATCACCTTCCTCACCGATTTCGGCCTGCAGGACGACTTCGTCGGAACCTGCCACGGCGTGATCAAGCGGATCGCCCCGGAGGCGGAGGTGATCGACATCACGCACGGCATCCCGCGCCAGCGCGTCCTCCAGGGCGCCCTCGTCCTGCGCAACACGCTCGCGTACATGCCGGTCGGCGTCCACCTCGCCGTGATCGATCCCGGAGTCGGCGGGTCGCGGCGGCCGCTTGCGCTGCGGGATGGGGAAGGACGCTTGTACGTCGGGCCGGACAACGGGCTGCTCCTGCCGGCGGCGGAGCGGTTCGGCGGCGTCGCCGAGGCCCACGAGCTCGCCAACTCGGACTACGCGCTCCAGCCGGTCTCGCGCACCTTCCACGGCCGCGACCTGTTCGCGCCCGCCGCCGCGCATCTCGCGAACGGGGTCGAGCTCGGCGAGCTGGGCCCGCCGGTCGCGGCGGAGACGCTCGCACGGCTGGACATCCCGCAGCCGGAGATCGGCGAGGGAGAGGCGCGGGCGGCCGTCCTGTACGTCGACCGCTACGGCAACGTGCAGCTGAACCTCGACCGCGAGGACATGGAGCAGGTGGAGATCTCGCCGGGAACGAGGGTCGAGCTCGACTGCAAGGGAGAGCGCTACTACGCCGTGGCTGCGCGCACCTTCGCGGACGCGCGACCGGGCGACATCCTGTTGTACGAGGACTCCTACCGGAACATCGCGATCGCCATCAACGGCGGGGACGCGGCGGAGATGCTGGCGGCGCGCGCCGGCGACCGGATCTCCCTGAAGCGCGTCCTGTGAACTGGGAAGACCTTCGGGTGGCAGCCGGTCGCCGCTTCGCGCGGCTCGCGACCAACGTGGTGACGCGGGTTCCCGCGCTGTGGCCGGTCTTCCGCGGGTTGATCGGCGCGCAGTTCGACGCGCTCGCGCCGCGCTGGGAGCAGATCGTCAGCCCCGAGCACCTGGCCCCGTACGAAGCCGCGCTCGCCGCCCTCGATCCTCCGGCACGCGCGCTCGATCTCGGGACGGGAACCGGAGTCGGAGCGTTCGCGATCGCCCGGCATTTTCCGGAGGCGGAAGTGGTCGGCGCGGATCTCTCGGACCGGATGATCGACGAGGCCCGTCGCAAGATCCCGCCGGAGCTCGAGGGTCGTGTCCGCTTCGAGGTCGCCGATGCCTCGCGGCTTCCGTATTCCGACGGGAGCTTCGCCCTCGTCGCGCACATGAACATGATCCCGTTCTTCGACGAGCTCGCACGGGTGACCGCCCCCGGAGGCGCCGTGCTGTTCTCGTTTTCGGGCGGAGCGGGGACGCCGATCTACGTCCCGCCGGAGCGCCTGCGCGCCGAGCTGGCGCAGCGAGGTTTTGCGGAATTTGCGGATTTTGCGGCGGGCAACGGGACCTCCATGGTTGCCCGCAAGGCCGGCCGCGCTTAGGGTCGGATCACCAAGGAGTTCGCGGCGCGGACGCACCGGCCCGGACCCTTAGCACTGGGCGCCTCACGGGGCGCCCAGTCCTTTAGACGTTGAATTCCTGCTGGATCAGCGGGACCAGGAAGTAGAGGACGAAAGCCAGCGCGATCACGTACATCAGCGGGTGTACGTCCCGCCACCGCCGCTGGGCGACCCTGATCACGACGTAGGCGATGAAGCCGAAGCCGATCCCGTTCGTGATCGACCACGTGAACGGGATGACCATGATCGTGAGCGCGGCCGAGAGGCCGAGCGCCAGGTCGCCGAAGTCGATCCCGGCGAGCTTGATCGTCCGACGCCGCCGGCCGGGCTCCGCCTCCTCCTCCGACTCGGCCAGCGTGCTCATCATCAGCCAGCCGACGATGATCAGCGCCGGCGCGGTCGCCTGCGTCGGGACGATCCCGATGATCGGCGCGAGGAAGAGGAAGGGAAAGAACAGGAGCCCCGTGACGACCGAGACCCAGCCGGTGCGCCCGCCGACGCCGACTCCCGACGCCGACTCGATGTAGGTCGTCGCCGACGAGGCAGACGCGGCGCCTCCCGCCATCGCCGCGACCGAGTCGACGAGGAGCGGCTTACGGATCTCAGGGAGGTCGCCCTTCTTGTCGAGGTAGCCGGCCTGCTTGCCGACGCCGATCAGCGTCCCCATCGTGTCGAAGAAGTCCGACAGGAACAGCGAGAAGACCCAGATCAGCGTCGAGATCACCCCGATCTCGGCGAAGGAGCCGAAGTCGAAGTTCCCGAGCAGCGAGAAGTCGGGGTGCTCGACGACGTGGTCGGGGAGCCGTGCGACGCCGGGTGTCGTGAATGCGGTGTAGTCGGTTCCCCAGTTCACGATCGTCGCGAGGACTGTTGTCGCGATGATCCCGACCAGCAGGTCGCCCGGGAAGCCGAAGGCACGGAGCGCGATCGTGAGGACGAGCCCGAAGAGCGTGACGAAAACCGGCCAGCTCGTGAAGTCGCCGAGCGTCACCGGCACCGCGTCGCTCGGCGCCTTGACGACGAGTCCGGAGTCGTAGAAGCCGATGAACGCGATGAAGAGCCCGATGCCGATCGCGATCGCCTTCTTGAGCTCGAGCGGGATCGCGTTCATCACCTTCTCGCGCAGTCCGGTGAGGACGAGGACGGTGACCGCGATTCCTTCCATGACGATGATCCCCATCGCCTGCGGGAAGGAGAGCCCGACCGTGGCGACGAGCGAGAAGGCGACGATCGCGTTGATTCCGAGCCCCGGCGCGAGCGCGTAGGCCCGGTTCGTGTACAGGCCCATGAGGATCGTCATCACTCCGGCGACGAGACAGGTCGAGGCGAGAACGCCGTCGAAAGGTAGGCCCTTGCCTTCGAGGCCCTTGACCCCGAGGAAGCTGAGGATCGCGGGGTTGACGAAGATGATGTACGACATGACGACGAACGTCGTCGCGCCGGCGAGGGTGTCGCGTCTGAGCGTCGTCCCGTTGGCGGCGAAGTGGAAGCGCCGGTTCAGGAGCGCGTACACGGCGGAAGAATTAGCTCTGGGCCGGACGGAGCAGAGGATCGGGCGTGGCTAGACTGGCCGAGCCGCTTGGCGAGGTAGCTCAGTTGGTAGAGCACACGGCTGAAAACCGTGGTGTCTGAGTCGCCGAAAAGCTGGCGCTTTTCGGCGAGGGAAGGCGGACAGGCTCAGATGCCTCGGTACACTCGACCCGCTTGGCGAGGTAGCTCAGTTGGTAGAGCACACGGCTGAAAACCGTGGTGTCGCCGGTTCGATCTCCGGCCCTCGCGACACTCGTCGTGCTCTCGGTTGGCCGCGTTCGATGAGCTCGCTGTGAGCGAGCTGCTCGTGGTGGTTCGCACCGCACCCCGCCTGGGGAGTTGGGGGGAGGACTGGGACCGGGCAGCGCCAGCTTTGGCGAGGAAGCGTGAACAGGCTCAGATGCCTCGGTACACTCGACCCGCTTGGCGAGGTAGCTCAGTTGGTAGAGCACACGGCTGAAAACCGTGGTGTCGCCGGTTCGATTCCGGCCCTCGCCACTCGCGCTCGCAGGAGAGCCGACCTTACGGCTTCGGCTGCCAGGCGGGCTCGGAGTGGAAGAGATCCGGCTCGTCTGTCAGGGGCTTGCCGCCGTCCGTCGCGGATGAACGAGCATGACGTCACCCCTGTCGGCAGTCGCGTAGGCGATCCAGCGACTGTCCGGAGACCACGCGATTCCGGCGGTGGAGCTCGGGACCTCGATCACGAGCTGCGCGCCCGTTCCGTTCGCGTTCATCGTCCAGAGATCGCCGTTTCGGTCGAAGGCGACGCTCTGGCCGTCCGGTGACCACGACGGGGACGTTCCGGTCGCGATCCGTTTCTGGCCGCGGCCGTTCGGCTTCACCGTCCAGAGCGCGTTCGCACGCTCGAACATGATCAGCTTCCCCGAAGGCGACCACGCAGGGTTGTTCTGGTACTTGGCCCCACGCGACGATCCTCTTGAGCCCCTGCCCGTTTGTACCGATTACGTAGATCGCGTAGTTCTCCCGTGCTTCGCGGCGAGGTCGACGAACACGATCTGCTTTCCGTCCGCTGACCAGTTCGGCGCCAGAGTGTCGCCCTTTCCCTTCGCCAGCCGCTTGCCCTGCGTCCCGGCCGCGACATCGTCCACAGCCCGCCGGGCGCGACGTACGCGATGCGCGTTGCCGCTCGGCGACCACGCCGAGATGAGTGAGGCGTCGTCGAACTTCTGCTTGTAGATGTGCCGTTGCGCCGTCCCGTCGGGCCGGATCGTGTAGATCCCCGTCGTCCCGTCGCCACAGCAGGTGCCGAACGAGACGAGGCCGTTCGTCCGCCCGCTCTTCCCGGCGGCGGCTTCGCCGAGCGGGAGCAGGACGGCGGACAGCACGAGCGCAAGGACGAAGAGAACGCATGAGAAAACTCTAGAGATATCTGCTGCGCTTGAACCAGATCAGCAGCAGCAGGCAGGAGGCGAAGAGCGAGCCGATGCCCACGGCCCAGAACGCCGTAGCCGTGTCGATCTCGTCCACCAGCCAGCGGAAGTTCTGTCCGAAGAAGCCCGTGACGAAGGTCAGCGGCAGGAAGACGCTCGCGACGATCGTCAGCCGGCGGACGATGTCGTTCTGCCGGGCAGAGATCTGATTCTGCCGGATGTTGATCAGCGACAGGTGTGCCTCCAGCACCGTCGTCAGCTGGTCGCGCTGGCCGAGCAGCTCCTCGTCGATCCGCCGGACGTGGTCGTTCAGGTCACGGAAGTAGCGGAGAAGACGTCGGTCGATCGGTGCGAACAGGCCTCGTTCGAGCGCGTCGAGGGGAGGGAGGAGCGGATGGACGGCGCGGTAGAAGTCGGTGATCTCCTGCTTCAGCTCGTAGATCCGCTCGGTCAGGTCCTCGCGGCCGGCGAAGATCGCGCGCTCGGTGTCCTCGATGTCATTCTCCAGGCCGTCGACCACGGGCTGGTAGTCGTCGACGACCACGTCGAGGATTGCCCAGACCGCGGCGGCCGGCCCCGTGCGGGCGAGATTCGGATAGCGCTCCAGATGCTGGCGGGCGCGCTCGTAGTCGCCTGCCTCGTCGTGGCGGACGGCGATCACGAAGCCGACGCCGAGGAAGAGGTCGAGCTCGCCGAAGATCACCTGCCGGTGCTCGGCGTCGTACTTCGCGGTGCGGTAGACGATGAAGTGGAAGTCGTCGTACGCCTCGACCTTCGGCCGCTGATGTGCGTGTGCGGCGTCCTCGACGGCGAGCTCGTGCAGTCCGAAGTGCTTGCTGACGTCGAGCATCAGCTCGGGGGAGGGGTCGTCGAGCTCGATCCAGACGAAGCTCCCGCCATGGCGGGGGCGGGCGGCGGCCTCCTCGAGCGTCAACTTCTCCGGCCGGCGTTCCCCGTGCTCGTAGTAGGCGCAGTCGACGATCACACTCTGAAACTAGGGTGCTTACCGGACGTTTTGAGCCTTTCTTGAGGCGCTCGGCAGGACCCCTGAGAGCCGCTTGAGCGAGACCGGCCTAGCGTCGATGTCATGGCGACGGTCGCCCGGCAGCGCGCTGCAGCTCCCGCGTTCATCGCGTGCCGCCGCATCCTCGTGCCGATCGACGGCCCGAAGCAGGGCAGCCGTCGTGGCCGCGTGCGCACTCGCCTCCGAGCATGGAGCCGCGGTCAGCGCGCTCGCGGTGATCGAGGTGCCGGCGGCTCTGCCGCTCGAGGCGCACATGCCGGAGGACGAGGCGAGAGAGATGCTCGCGGTCGCCGAGGCGATCGGCGACCAGCACGGCGTGCGCGTCGAGCGCGCCGTCGTCCACGCCCGGCGGGCGGAGGAGGCGATCGTCGAAGCGGCCGATGAGCTCGACTCGGAGCTGATCGTGCTACGCCGGCCGCTGGACAGGACGGCTCGCTACGTGCTGAAGCACGCGCGCTGCCGCGTTCTCTTCTCGAGGCCATGATCGAGCTCGCGCGCCCGAAGCGGCTCCTGATCGGGCGCCCGCGGCCCGACGCGCGACCTCGAGCACACGCTCCTGCCGAAGTTCCTCGCGCTGCCGGTTTTCTCGTCCGACCCGATCTCCTCCGTCGCGTATGCGACCGAAGCGGCTCTGGCGGTGCTGGTCGCGAGCTCGTTGTCGAGCGCGCACCTCGTCTTCCCGCTCTCGATCGCGATCTCGATCTTCATGGTCATCGTCGTCCTCTCGTACGTTCAGGGGGTCAAGGCCTACGCGTCAAGCGGCGGCTCATACGTCTTCGCGAAGGAGAACCTCGGGACTCTGCCCGGGCTGGTGGCTGGCGCGTCGCTGATGGTGGACTACGTGCTGACCGTGGCCGTCTCGGTGGCCGCCGGCGTCTTTGCGCTGACCTCGGCCGTGCCCGGGCTCGAGTCCCACCGGGTCGCGCTCTCGCTCGCGTGCATCGTGTTGATCACGCTGGGCAACCTGCGCGGCGTCCGTGAGTCGGGGTTCCTCTTCGCGTTTCCGACGTACGGGTTCATCCTCGTCCTGTACGGGACGCTCGCCGTCGGAATCGGGAGGTGCGCAGTCGGGACGTGCCCGCACGCCACCGTGGCGCACCCCCTTGCGACGACGGCCGGCGGGCTCGGCGTCTTCGTTCTGCTCAAGGCGTTCGCCTCCGGCTCGGCCGCCCTGACCGGGACGGAGTCGATCTCGAACGGCGTGACGGCGTTCAAGCATCCGCAGTCGCAGAACGCGGCGCGGACGCTGCTGATCATGGTGACGATCGCGGTCTCGCTCTTCCTCGGCGTCTCGTGGCTGACGGTGAAGATGCACGCGCTGCCGAGCTCGACCGATTCGGTGCTCTCACAGATCGGGCGTGCCATCTTCCCGGCGCACTCGTCCGGATCGATCGTCTACTACCTGCTCCAGGCGTTCACGCTGGCCATCCTCGTCCTCGCCGCCAACACCTCGTACCAGGGCTTCCCGCGCCTCGCCGCGCTGCTCGCCAGGGACAAGTTCGTGCCGAGGCAGTTCGGCAACCTCGGCGACCGGCTCGTCTACTCGAACGGGATCGTGATCCTGTCCGGCTTCTCGATGCTCCTGATCCTCGCCTTCCGCGCCAACGTCAACTCGCTCATCCACCTGTACGTGATCGGGGTCTTCACCGCCTTCACGCTGGCGCAGGCCGGGATGGTTCGCCACTGGTTCCGCCACCGCGACGGAAGGTGGAGGCTGAAGGCGACCCTCAACGGCGTCGGCGCGGCGGTGACCGCGCTCGTGACGGCGATCGTGATCGCGACGAAGTTCGCGGACGGCGCGTGGATGGTGATCATCGCCATCCCGCTTCTGATCGTCCTCTTCTACGCCGTCCGCCGGCACTATCGCTCGATCGGCAGGCGCCTGCGCGCCAAGATGCCCGCGGTGCTCGCCCGGCCGGAGCCGAACAACACCGTCGTCCTCTACGTCGAGCGGCTGGACGAGGCCACGCGCGAGGCGCTCTGGTACGCGCGGACGATCGCGAACGGCAACCTGCGCGCGATTCATGTCCCGTTCCCCGGTAGCGACGCTGGGATCAGGCCGCGCTTCTTCGAGCTGGCCGAAGGGAGCCCGCACCTCGAGATCCTCGAGCCCGAGGATGAGCCGCTGGACGCGGTGTTCGAGTACATCTGGGGCTTCCCGCAAGGCGAGGGCGACTTCGTGTCGATGGTCATCCCCGAGCTCTTCCGCAAGTCGTCGCTCGTGTCCGCGGTGATGCGCCGGTCGACGTTCCTGCTCAAGCTCCGGCTGCTGCGGGAGCCTGGCGTCGTCGTCACCGACGTGGCTCAGGTAAGCGGCCTCGATCGCGGCTTCGTGCCGGTGCGGGCGGAGTGCGTCGTCCCGGTCTCGGGCCTCAGCGCCGTGTCCGCGCGGGCGCTCGTCTATGCGAAGGGCCTCGGCCTCGAGCGGACGAGGGCGGTCTTCTTCTCGTTCGAGGAAGGGGACTCGCTCGACCTCGAGGCCGGCTGGGGCCGCCTCGGGCTCGACATCCCGCTGGAGGTGATCGACGCGCCGTACCGCGATCTCGGCGAGCCCTTCCTCGAGTACCTCCGCGCGAGCACCGCCGACCCCGGAACGGTCGTCAACGTCGTCATGCCGGAGCTGGTCGTGCGCGGCACCGATCGTCTCCTGCACAACCAGCGCGCGCTCTACCTGAAGCGGCTGCTCCTGTTCGAGCCGCGCGTGATCCTCACGAGCGTTCCGTACCAGCTGCTGTAGCGTCCACCAGCCGGTAACCGGCCCCGGGCTCCGTCAGCAGGTAGCGCGGCCGCGCCGGATCCGGCTCGATCTTGCGGCGGAGCTGCGAGACGTAGACGTGGAGGTAGTGCGACTCCCGCGCGTACGCCGGTCCCCAGACCTCGCGCAGGAGAGCAGGGTGCGTGAAGAGCTTGCCCGGGCTCTGGGCGAGAACGCGCAGCAGGTCGTATTCGGTGCGCGTGAGGGAGACCGGCTTCCCGGAGAACCAGACCGCTCTCTTCTCGAGGTCCATGCGTAGCTCGCCAACCTCGAGCACGGGCTCGGCCGACGGGCTCGAGCGTCGCAGCGCGGCCCGCAGCCGCGCCAGGAGCTCGTCGACGCTGAACGGCTTGGTGACGTAGTCGTCGGCGCCGGCGTCGAGCGCGGCCACTTTCTCGTGGTCGTCGCCGACGACGGAGAGGAGGAGGATCGGGACGTTCGTCCATTCGCGCAGCCGCCGGGCGACCTCGGTTCCGGTTCCGTCTGGAAGGACGAGGTCGAGGATGATCGCGTCTGGTGGATGAGCGGCGGCCGCGGCCAGCGCTCCGGCCGCATCGCCGGCGGACTCCACCACGTATCCGGCCGCGCGCAGGCTGGTCTGCAGCGCGCGCAGGATCTGCGGCTCGTCGTCGACGACGAGGATGCGGAGTGCGCTCACCTCGCTGATGCCGGAACGCGCGCCGTGGGAAGCGAGAGGGCGATCGTCGTGCCGCCGGTACGCGGCTCGACCCAGACGCGGCCCCCGTTGACCTCGGTGAAGCCGCGGACGATGGCGAGGCCGAGCCCGCTGCCTCCGCTACGGCCCCTGGAGAACGGCTCGAAGATGCGCTCCAGGTCGCCCGGTGGGATTCCCGGCCCGCTGTCGCTCACGCGCACGACCACTTCGCGCTCGCGGTGTTCCGCCGCCAGCTCGACCGGCTCGCCAGGTGGGGAGAACTTGATTGCGTTCTCGATCACGTTGGCCAGCACGCGCTCGATCTGCGCCGCGTCCACCTGGACGACGAGCGTCTGCGGCGGTAGGGAAACGACGACGCGGTCGGACTCGCGCCCGACCATCTCCAGCGAGCGCCCGACCAGGTCGTCCAGCGTCCACAGAGCGGGTTCGGCCAGGGCTCCGCCGCTCTCGAGGAGCGAGAGGTCGAGGAGGTTCGCGACGAGGCGATCGAGGCGCTTCGTCTCGATCCGGATCGTCTCCAGCAGTTCCTGCCGGTCGGCGTCGGAAAGCTCGAGCGCGCTGCTCTGCAGCCCCTCAGCTGCCGCACGGATGGCCGTGAGCGGCGAGCGCAGGTCGTGGCTGACCGAGCGGAGGACGGCGGTCTTGGTTGCGTCGCTCCGCTTGAATGCCTCTGCCTCGAGCGCCTTCCCGCGCAGCCGCTCTCGATCGATCGCGACCGCGAGCAGTGAGGCCAGCGCGGGCAGGAGGCGCGCCTCGGCCTCGGGGTCGGTGTCGGCATCGGCTGTGAGGAAGAGGCGGCCGACGTGTCTGTTTCCTGCCTGCAGGTCTCGAGCAGCCTCTTCTGGACCGGGCCGGCGGCGTGAGTCGAGCTCGATCCGGCCGCCGGCAGCTCCGATTGCCCGGGCCGCGTCGTCGGCGATGACGCCGAGCCGGCTCTGGACGTCCTGGTCCAGCAGCAGCGCGGCCGATGCGCGCGCGAGCACGTTCGCCTCGCGCTCCCGCTGTTCGGCCTCCGCCGCCCGCCGGCGCGCCCGGGCCGCGAGCTCGCTGACCAGGATCGCGGTCAGCAGGTAGACGGCCAGCGCGACCCAGTTCTCGGAATCGTGTAGCGACAGCGTGTGGGTCGGCGGCAGGAAGAAGAAGTTGAACGCGAGCATGCTCAGCACCGAGACGGCCGCCGCATAGCCGAGCCCGAAGAGGACAGCGACGGGCAGGACGGCGAAGAGGTAGAGGACGCCGAGGCTCAGCACCGGCGCGACCTCGCGGAGGCCGAAGACGATCCCGGTGACGACTGCGACGCACCCGATGCCGAACAGCGCACCGACCAGCATCCGCGTCCAGCGATTCATAAGGAGAGGATAGGTTGGAGCCGCCGTGCCGAGCCAGATCGCCGAGCTGATCCCGAAGCTGCCCGAGCCCGTGCGCGCGTTGCCGCGCTCGGCGATCTGGACGTACGGACGGCTCACCTCCTCGCTCCGTCCGCTTCCGACCGCGCTGATCATCGGGGCGCAGAAGGCGGGGACGACGGCGCTCTATGCCTGGCTGCGGCGGCACCCCGCTGTCGTCGGGCCGTCCTGGAAGGAGGTCAACTACTTCGACCGCCGCTATGCGAAGGGCGAGCGCTGGTACCGGGGCAACTTTCCCAGGGCGCGGGGCGCGACCGTCGTCGCCGAGGCGAGCACGGGGTACCTCTTCCATCCGCTCGCGCCCGAGCGGGCGAAGGCGCTCCTCCCGGACGCTCGTCTCATCGCGCTCGTCCGCGATCCCGTCTCGCGCGCGTACTCGCACTACCAGCACGAGGTCGCGCTCGGCCGGGAACCGCTCTCGTTCGAGGACGCGATCGACGCCGAGGACGAGCGGATGCAGGGCGAGCTCGAGCGCATGCTGGCCGACCCGGCGTACTTCAGCCACGCGTGGTGGAACTACACGTATCTCGGCCGCGGCCTGTACGCCGAGCAGCTCGAGCGCTGGCTTGCGGTCTTTCCGGAGGAGCAGCTGCTGATCGTCCCGAACGAGGACCTCGGGGCGCGGCCGGCCGAGACCTACGCGCGCGTTCTCTCGCACGTCCGCGCTCCAGCGCATGAGCTCGGCGACTATCCGCGCATCTTCGCCCGGGACTACGACGAGATGAAGCCCGAGACGCGCTCCCGGCTGTCGGCCTACTACGCGGAGCCGAACCGTCGCCTGTACGAGCTGCTCGGCCGCGACCTGGGATGGACGTGAGCGCGCCAGTCGCCGTCATCGGAGCGGCGCTCGATCTCGGCGCCGGACGCCGCGGCGTCGACATGGGGCCGTCCGCGATCCGCTACGCGGGGCTCGAGGCGAGACTGGCCGAGCTCGGCCGCTCCGTCTCGGACTGGGGGAACGTCCAGACCGCGGTGGCCGAGGCCGCGACCGTCGGCGACGATCGCGTCCGCTTCCTTCCCGAGATCATCGCCGCCTGCGAGCAGGTCGCCGCTCTCGTCGCCCGCGCCGTCGAGCAGGGCTGTCTCCCGCTCGTCCTCGGGGGCGACCACTCGGTCGCGCTCGGGACGCTCGGCGGCCTCGCGGCGCGGAGCGGCCCCGGCGGCGTCCTCTGGATCGACGCCCACGGCGACCTCAACCGCCCGCAGACGACGCCGAGCGGCAACGTCCACGGCATGCCGCTTGCGGCCGCGCTCGGGCCTGGCCGGCGCGGAGTTCGAGAGCTCGGCCTGGCCGCTTCCCGCCCTCGTTGCGGAGCGGGTGGCGATCGTCGGCGCTCGCGCGCTCGACGACGGCGAGCGTTCCCTGCTCGACGGGCTCGGCGTACGCGTCTTCACGATGAGCGAGATCGACCGGATCGGGATGGAGCGCGCGATCCGCGAAGCGCTCGAGATCATCGCCGGCCCCGGGTTCGTCCACGTCAGCCTCGACATGGACGCGCTCGACCCCGAGATCGCGCCGGGCGTCGGCACTCCGGCACGCGGCGGGTTGTCCTACCGGGAGGCGCACCTCGCGATGGAGCTCGTCGCGGAGTCCGGCCTCGCGGGGTCGCTCGAGGTCGTCGAGGTCAATCCGATCCTCGACCGTGAGAACGCGACGGCCGAGCTCGCGGTGGAGCTGGTCGCGAGCGCGCTCGGCGCGACGATTCTCTAGTAGGACCTAGACGAGCTCGCGCCAGTCGCCGTCGAAGGCGATGTCGGCCCAGTCCGCCGGCTGCGGGCCCGACGGAGACGGTGACGGCGGCCTTGACGAACCCGGCGAGCTCCTCGGGCGTGCCGTCCAGGCCGACGCCGATCAGGACGCGCGGCGCGACCGGCCGGCCGTAGAGCCCGATCCGTCGCGGCGCGGGGAGGTCGGGATGCGAGCCTCCGACGATCACGCCGTCGAGCTCGCTGAGGTTCGCGCGTGGCCCGGCGAAGACGATCACGTCGGCCGCATCGAGGTCGAGGCCCGTCTGTTCGTCGCGGCGCTCCTCAACGACCTGCGTCTTTGCAGCCGGCAGGCCGCTGACGGAGAGGGCGCGGATCTCGGCCTTGGCGTCGTCGCGCGGCTCGAGCGGCTCGTACATCCGCGCTCTCACGGTCGCGAGCTGCGGCGTCGTGGAGCCCATGATCACCGAGACGATGTTCCCGCCGTACGCGGGCTTCGTCTGCAGCAGCCGTCCGGCCTTGGCGATGTCCACGGCGACACAGTCGCCGGTCATCCCGAGCTCGAGGTCGCCGGCGACGCGCGGTCCGAGGTCGCGGCCGAACGCGCTGGCCGGGATGAGGAGCACGTGCGGCCGTTCGCTCGCGACCACTTGCTTCACGGCATGCGCCCAGACATCCGGCTGGTACGCGTCGAGCCGCTCGTCGTCCACCTGCACGACGACCTCCGCGCCATGCCGCACGAGCTCGCGGGTCGCATCGTCGAGCCCGCGGCCGAGGACAAGCGCAACGTTGCGGCCGCCGAGCTTGCCCGCCAGCGTGCGGCTGCGCCCGAGCAGCTCGAGCGAGTGGCGTGTCGGCCGCCCGTGGTCGAGCTCGACCAGCGTCCACGAGTCGTACCGGGCCGCAGGCTTCTCAGCGATGTCCTCGGGCTTCTCCCAGGAGGCTTCCGGCGCGGGCCGCTCCGCCAGCAGCGCCTCGATCGCGGCGCGTGCCTCACCGGCGTCGGAATGGGACAGGCCGGCGCGCTCCGGCGTCACGTCGCGGACGGCGAGGACGCGCGTCGGCGAGCCCGTCTGGCCGAAGCGCTTGTCGTCCTCCTGGACGTCGTCGACCAGGTCGCTGGAGGTCCACGTCTCGACCGAGCCTGTTTGCGGCGCGGTGTCCGTCAGGGCATGCGCGATCGAGACGACCGCGGGTAGCGGCAGCTCGTAGACCGCCTCTCCCGTGTCCGTCTCGCGGACGGCGCGGCCCGCGTCGATCGAGGCCGACGTTCGTCAGGTGGGGGACGCCGAGGAACGCGGCCACCTCGGGCGGCACCTGCCACGTCTCCGAGTCGACCGTCTTGCGGCCGCAGAGCACGAGGTCGAAGCCTTCCTTCTGTAGCGCCAGCGCGAGCGTCCGCGAGGTGCCCAGCGTGTCCGCGACGGCGAAGACCCGGTCGGAGAGCAGGATCGCGCGGTCGGCGCCCATCCCGATCGCCTCGCGCAGCGCCTCTTCCGCCTGCGGCGGCCCCATCGACATCGCGACCACCTCGCCGCCTTCGCCGTCGCGCAGCCGCACGGCTTCGGCGACGGCGGCGCGGTCGAACGGGTTCAGGATGAGCGGCACGCCCTCGCGCTTGAGGGTCTTCGTCTCCTCGTCGAACTCGATCGCCGTCGGCTCGGGCACTTGCTTGAGGAGGCAAACGATCTTCACCTTTGGCAGCCTACTAAGGCATGCTCGCGACGCTCTACGACATCCATGGCAACCTGCCGGCGCTCGAGGCCGTGATCGCGGATGCGCGCGAAGCCGGCGCCGACCGCTGGCTTCTCGGTGGGGACTACGGAGCGTGGTCGCCGTGGCCGCAGGAGACGATCGCGCTGCTGCACACGCTGCCGGACACGACCTGGATCCGCGGCAACGGCGAGCGCTGGCCACGGGAGCTTCCGTGGGATCGTCCGGACGTCGCCAGGGAGCTCGAGAACTACGAATCGGGCTACGGAAACGACGAGGGCTGGCTGTACTCGCTCCAGGAACGCGTCGAGCTGGACGGCGTCCTCTTCGTTCACGGCAGTCCCCTTCGCGACGACGACAGCTTCGCCAAGGAGCCGGGCCCGCGAGACCTGGAGCTGCTGGCGGGCATCCACAACCGCACGATCGTCTTCGGCCACAGCCACGTCCAGTTCCAGCGCGAGGGCCCTTCGGGGACATACCTCGTCAATCCCGGCAGCGTCGGCATGCCGCTCGACGGCGACGTCGGCGCTGCCTACGCGCTCTGGCACGGCGGCCGCGCGTTCGAGCTGCGCCGGGTCGAGTACGACTTCGAGAAGGCGGCCGCAGCCTACGAGGAGCTTGGCTCACCGTTCGGCGAGATGGCGGCCAAGCGCATCCGCCAGGGCTCGGACTAGGCCTCTTCTTCTTCGCCCGAGCCGCTCGGCGTGTAGTAGGTCGTGCCCTTGAGCTCGTCCGGCAGGTAGTCGACCTCGAAGCCGGCGGGATCGTCGTGCGGGTAGATGTAGCCCTGCCCCTTCCCGAGCCGCTTCTTCGCCAGCGGATGGCCGGCGCTCTGCAGCGCCTTCGGCGGCTTGAGGTTCCCGCCCTCGCGGACGTCGCGAGTCGCCGCGCCGAGCGCCTTGTAGCTCGCGTTCGACTTCGGGGCGCGCGCGAGGTAGATGGCCGCCTGCGCGAGATTCAGGCGCGCCTCCGGGCAGCCCGACGTGCTCGACCGCCTGCGCCGCCGCGACCGCGACCAGCAGCGCGCGCGGGTCGGCGTTGCCGATGTCCTCGGAGGCGAGCACGATCATCCGCCGCGCGATGAAGCGCGCGTCCTCGCCCGACTCGAGCATGGCCGCCAGGTAGTAGACGGACGCGTCCGGATCCGAGCCGCGCATCGACTTGATGAAGGCCGAGATGAAGTCGTAGTGCGCGTCGCCGGCGCGGTCGTACACGAGCGGCCGCTTGCGGGACGCGTCCTCGACCTGCTGCTCGGTGATCGCCGTCCCTTCCGCCTCTGCCGTCTGCGCGGACAGCTCGAGGATGTTCAGCGCCGTGCGTGCGTCGCCGCCGGCGCGCTCGGCGATCCGCCCGACGAGCTCGTCCTCCAGCTCGGCTCCGAGCTCGGCTGCGCCGCGCCGCACGATCTCGGCGAGATCGTCGTCCGAGAGCGGCTCGAGCTCGTACACCTGGCAGCGCGACAGGAGCGCCGCGTTCACCTCGAAGTACGGGTTCTCGGTCGTCGAGCCGATCAGCGTGATCAGCCCCTCCTCGACCGCCGGCAGCAGCGCGTCCTGCTGCGCCTTGTTGAAGCGGTGGATCTCGTCCAGGAAGAGGATCGTGCGCCCACCGGTTCCCCCGAGCCGGTCGCGCGCCCGCGTCATCACGCCGCGGACGTCGCCGACCGAGGCGGAGACGGCGGACAGCTCCTCGAACTCCGCCCCCGTCGTCTCGGCCACGATCCGGGCGAGCGTCGTCTTCCCCGTGCCCGGCGGCCCGTACAGGATCATCGAGCCGACCCGGTCGGCCTCGATCGCCAGTCGCAGCGCCGAGTGCGGGCCGAGGATGTGCTGCTGGCCGACGAACTCGTCGAGCGTCCGCGGGCGCAGGCGCATCGCCAGCGGCGCCACCTCCGGCAGCCGCTCGCGCATGGCATCGGCGAAGAGGTCTCCCATGACCGAGAAAGTATGCTCCGCTCGATGGCCACGGCAGCCGCGCCGCTCGTCAGGAAGGTCAATGTCGTCTACCTCTACGTCAGCGACATGGCGCGCTCGGCGGCCTTCTACCGCGACCTGCTCGGTATCCCGCTCGAGGGCGACGACGACTGGCAGGAAGCCTCGCTCGGCGGAACTCGCTTCGCGCTCCACCACGCGCATGAGGGGATCGGCGAGCTCTCGGCGGGAACGATTCACCTGAACCTCGAGGTGGACGACGTCGACGCAGCGGCCGAGCGGCTCAGCGCCGCCGGCGTCGCCGTCGAGGAGACGATGCGCGACGACTGGGGCGCCGCCGTACGCATCGAAGATCCCGACGGCTACCGGCTCTACCTCTTCGAGCCACCGAGATGACGGTCGAAGAGGACTACTCCGAGCCGATCCTCGAGGGCGACGCGCCGAGCGACTACGAGCGCTACCTGCGCACCGACGAGCTGCTCTCCCTGCAGAAGACGCCGGAGGAATGGGCGCACCGCGACGAGCTCCTCTTCCAGACGGTGCATCAGTCCTCCGAGCTCTGGCTGAAGCTGGGCTGGACGGAGGTCGAGGAGGCGACGCGGCTGCTCGAGGAGGGCGACACGAACGCGGCGATCCGCCTGCTCCGCCGCTCCGTCGAGTGCATGCGAATCGTCAACTCGCTCCTCGACATGCTGGAGCAGATGTCGCCGTGGGAGTACACGCGCCACATCCGTCCCGTCCTCGGTCACGGCAGCGGCTTCGACTCACCCGGGTTCCGGAACATCCGTCGCGTGTCGCCGAGCCTCGGCGAGGCCTTCCACAAGCTGCGGCGCGCGGAGGGGCTGTCGGTCGTGGAGCTCTACCAGCGCGGGCGCGAGTTCGAGCAGCTCTACCAGCTGGCGGAGCTGCTGATCGAATGGGACGAGCGCGTCGCCGTCTGGCGCGCGCGGCACTACAAGGTAGTGGCGCGCGTGATCGGCGACGAGGTGGTCGGCACGCAGGGGACGCCGGTCGAGCTGCTCGGGAAGCTGATCAAGCACGAGATGTATCCGGAGCTCTGGCGCGCGCGCAACGAGCTGACGACGCTGGCGAAGGAGCACGACTGAGCACAGAGCGGGCCGCCGAGCTCTGGAGCCTGGCGGAGTACGAAGAGATGGCGCAGCGCTACGCGCCCGTGCACGACCAACTGGTGGCGCGCCTCGAGCCGCGGCCGGGAGAACGCTGGCTCGACGTAGCCACCGGAACCGGCGGCGTGGCCATCCGGGCCGCTGCCGCGGGTGCGCAGGTGACCGGCGTGGACATCGCGCCCGGGATGCTCGAGGTCGCTCGCGCCAAGGCGCCCGAGATCCGGTTCGACCTCGGCGACGCCGAGGCGCTGCCGTACGAGGATGCATCGTTCGACGTGGTCAGCTCTTGTCTTGGGTTCATCTTCGCGCCGGACCACGAGGCTGCGGCCCGCGAGCTCGCGCGCGTGTGCAGCGGCCGGCTCGGCTTCATCGCCTGGCTGCCGCACCCGGAGCTGAAGGAGCTCTACGACTCGTTCGAGCTCGACGCGCCGGAGGGACGTCATCCCTTCCTGTGGGGGCGGCAAGACCACGTGGAGGAGCTGCTCGGGACCTCGTTCGACCTCGCGTTCGACGAGGACGTGTGGATCCTCGAAGGGAGGGACGGCGCGGAGCTCTGGGATCTCTGGTCGCGCTCAGCGCCGCCGTTCCGGGCGATGATCGCCGGGCTCGCGGGAGACCGGCGCGTCGCGTTTCGCGAGGCCTACATCGACGCTCTGCGAGCGGTTCCGTGAGGGTGACCGGGTCCGCTTCCCGCGCCGCTACCTCCTCGTCCTCGGGACGAAGCGATGAGCGAGGTCGCCGACCTCCTCCGGCGGCTCGTCCAGGTCGACACCGTCAACCCGCCCGGCAACGAGACTCGGGCCGCCGAGCTGCTCCGCGAGTACCTCGGGGACAACGGCGTCGCCTGCGAGCTGTACGCGAAGGTGCCCGAGCGCGCGAACCTGGTCGCGCGCATCCCCGGACGCGGCGGCGGCCCTCGACTCCTGCTCATGTCCCACACCGACACGGTGCTCGCCGACCCGGCCGAGTGGTCGGTCGATCCCTGGTCTGGCGAGGTCAAGGACGGCCAGCTGTGGGGGCGCGGCGCGCTCGACATGAAGGGCCAGGTCGCGGCGAGCGCGGTCGCGATCGCGTCGCTGGCGCGCGAGGGCTTCGAGCCGGCCGGCGACCTGATCTTCGTCGCGGCCGCCGACGAGGAAGTGGGCGAGGGCGAGCAGTTCGGCATGCCTTGGCTGGTCGAGGCGCACCCGCAGGCGGTCGAGGCCGAGTACTCGGTGAACGAGGGTGCCGGCGACCGGATCGAGATCGGCGGGAGCCCCTTCTACTTCTGCTCGACGGCCGAGAAGATGTCGGCGCCGTTCACGATCACCGTCCGCGGCCGGAGCGGCCACGGCTCGATGCCGGGGATCGCGGACAACGCGCTGGTCAAGGCCGCGCCGCTGATCGAGCAGCTCGGGGGATTCCGCGCCGAGCCGGAGCTCGGGCCGGAGGTCGAGGCGCTCCTCATGACCGTCCTCGGGGAGGTGCCGCCGCTCGGGCAGGTGATCGAGCTGGCCCAGGCGCTGCATCCCGGCGTGGCCGAGATGGTCGAGCCGCTCCTGTCGATGACCGTTTCGCCGACGATGATCACCGCCTCGGACAAGCGGAACGTCATTCCCGGGACCTGCGAGATCACCGTGGACTGCCGCCTCCTTCCGGGGCAGACGCCGCAAGACGCCGAGCCGCTGATCCGCGAGACGCTCGGCGACGGAGACTACGACCTCACCTGGGGCCAGCCGTACGGCGGCACGCGCTCCGAGCTGAAGACGCCGCTCTGGGACGCCGTCAGCTCCTGGGTCGAGGCATCCGAGCCGGGTGCCAAGGCGGTGCCGGTGTGTGTCGCCGGCTTCACCGACAGCCACTGGGTGCGCCAGAAGTTCGGGACGATCGCGTACGGCTTTTTCCCGATGCGCGCGATGGATCCCGAGCTCGCGGCCCGGTTGATCCACTCGGCGGACGAACGGGTCGCGGTGGAGGACGTCGAGCTCGGCCTCGATTTCCTGCGGCACGCGGCCGTGACGATCGGGTCGCAGGCGTAGCGATGTCCGCAAGGTCGGCGCGCGCCACTCTCGCGCTCGTCGGTGCGCTCGCGGCCGTTCTCGTCGTGGTCGGCTGTCTCGCGCCGTGGGCGACCGTGCGCGGCGTGTCGTTCAGCGGCACCGACGCGAACGCCGGCAAGTCGACCATCGTTGCCGCCGTGGTCTCCGCTGTCCTCCTGCTGATCGCCACCCGCACCGGCCGGCGGTGGCTTTCGATCGTCGCCGCAATCCCCGCGGCGATCGCCACGACCATCTGCTTGTACCGGCTCGCCGACATCGCGAACTTCGTCCAGGGAGCGCCGGGAGCGTCGGCTTCATGGGGGATCTGGCTGGCGACTATCTGCTCCGTCGCGCTCTTCCTTCTCTGCCTCGTGCACGCCTTCGTGCCCACGACCCAAACCGGCGACGCGACCTCCCCGTAACATCCCCCGAGAAAGGGGGCTGCCTATGCGAGCAGTCATCATCGCTCTCGTCCTCGGTGCGGTTGCGGTTGGAGCAGCCGGCTGCGGCGGAGGGTCGAGCTCCAATTCCGGCTCGGGGAAGACCGAGCTGGACATGGACAACTACTTCTTCGATCCCGGGTCGGTCAAAGCGCCCGCCGGGAAGAAGATCACGCTCGAGCTGGTGAACGACAGCTCGACCGAGCACAACTTCACCCTGACGGAGCAGGGCGTGAGCAAGGACGTCGAGGCGGGTGAGGAAGGCGAGGTCACGGTCACGATGCCGAAGTCCGGGACGCTCACCTTCTACTGCAAGTACCACCGCGACCGTGGAATGACGGGAATGCTCACGCCTGGGAAGTCGTCGGGCTACTGACCCGGACTATCCTGGGGGCATGCCCGAAAACAAGATTCGCCTCGGTGGAATGGCGCTCGCAAACGGCGTCCTCGTGCACGGGCCGACATCGTGGGCCTGCGCTGCCCGCCTGCCGGACGGTGAGCTGCGCGTGGAGTCGGCGTACAAGAAGATCCGCGCGGCGGAGGTAAAGCAACCGCTGTTGCGCGGGCCGGCGCGCCTCGTCGAGGCGTTCGCCGTCCTGCCGGCGATGAAGCGTCGCCTGCCGGAGGCGAAGATGCCGTTCGAGCTGCCCGCCGTCGCCGGCGCCATGGGCGCCAGCGCGCTCATCGTCCGGCTCGTTCGCAGCTCGTCGCGGCTCGGCGCCGGGACGCGCGAGGTCCTCAGCGGGCTCCTGGCCTTCCTCCCCGCGGTCATCGCGCTCCGCAGCTCCGAGCTCTCGTCCTATCACGGCGCCGAGCACATCTCGATCGGGACGTACGAGCACGGCGAGGAGCGCGGAAAGGAGCACGAGCGCTGCGGCTCCCATCTCGTCGGTCCGCTGCTGGTGACGACCGCGATCGGGAACATCCTCGCGGCGCGTGCGCCGATCCACCTCCGCGGCGCTGCTCGCACGATCGCGGGCCTGGGCGCGCTGGCGGCCTCCACCGAGATCTTCGGCTGGATGCTGCGGCATCCCGACGCCGCCGTCTCCCGTGCGCTGGCCAAGCCCGGCCACGAGCTCCAGCACCGGCTCGCCACGAGCGACCCGACGCCTGAGCAGCTCGAGGTGGCCGACGCCGCTCTCCGCGAGTGCCTCCGCCTGGAGCATGCAGCGGACACGAACTAGGCGCCTGCCTCCGGAGATCTTCGACCTCCCGGTCGAGAAGATGCGGGAGGGCTACTACAGCGACGTCTACTTCAACTTCGCGCGCGACACGCTGCTCGCCGACGGGCGTCACCCACGTGTGGTCATGCAGGTCTTCCAGCGCAAGCACGCGGTGCTCGGCGGGATGGACGAGGCGATCGCGATCCTCAAGCTCTGCTCGCACGACTGGGACGCGCTGACCGTCCACGCGCTCTACGACGGCGACCAGATTTCGCCCTGGGAGACGGTGCTGACGATCGAAGGCGACTTCACGCTCTTCGCGCACCTGGAGACGTGCTACCTCGGCGTGCTCGCGCGGCGGACGCTCATCTCGACGAACGTACGTCGGGTGGTCGACGCCGCGAACGGCAAGCCGATCCTGTTCTTTCCGGCGCGGCACGACCACCACCGCGTCCAGACCGGAGACGGCTACGCGGCCCATGTCGCCGGCGCGATCGGCGTCTCCACGGACGCGCAGGCGTCCTGGTGGGGCGGGCGCGGCTTCGGGACGGTGCCGCACGCGCTCATCTCCGCCTACGGTGGGAACACCGTGCTCGCGGCGACGAAGTTCGCCGAGCACGCGGATCCCGACCAGAACATCGTCGTGCTGGTGGACTTCGAGAACGACTCGGTGCGGACGTCGCTGGAAGTGGCGCGCGCGCTCGGGCCGCAACTCTGGGGCGTCCGGCTCGACACGTCGCGCCAGCTCGTCGACCGCTCGCTCTGGGAGGAGATGGGCGGCTTCGATCCGCGCGGCGTGAACGAGCGCCTGGTGTGGAAGGTGCGCGAGGCGCTGGACGCGGACGGCTTCGAGCGCGTGAAGATCGTCGTCTCGGGCGGGTTCGACGTCGAGCGGATCTCTGCGTTCGAACGGGCCGGGCGTGCCGGTCGACTCCTACGGCGTCGGCTCGTCGCTTATCCGCGGCGACAACGACTTCACTGCGGACGTCGTCCTCACCGACGGCCGCCTCTCGGCCAAGGTCGGCCGCGGAGTTCCGGCCGAACCCGCGGCTCGAGCTCGTGGAGTGACGCTCGAGGTCCATCCGCTGACGCCCGGGCGCTGGGGCGACTTCGTCGAGCTGTTCGAGCGCCGCGGCCCGCGCGGCGGCTATCAGAACGCGCCCGCGTACGGATGCTGGTGCATGTACTGGCGCGACCGGACGGTCGGGCACGGCGAGCCCAAGAAGCGGGCGATGCAGGGCATCGTCGAGGGCGGCGAAGAGCCCGGCCTGGTCGCCTACGACGACGGAACGGCGGTGGGCTGGGTCTCGATCGCGCCACGGGAGACCTACGACGCGCTGCTTCGGTCGCCGCAGTACCGGCCGCGCGAGGACGAGGAGGGGATCTGGTCGATCGTCTGCTTCACGGTGGACAAAGGCGCGCGCGGGCGTGGCGTGCACGAGGCGCTGCTCGCGGCCGCGGTCGAGCACGCGTTCGCCCGCGGGGCGAAGGCGATCGAGGCGTACCCGCACCTCGAGAAGCGCGGCGACTACATGGGGCACATCGAGCTCTTCCGAGCGCACGGCTTCGAGCCGGTGCGCGAGAGCTCGAAGCGGGCCGTCGTGAGGCGGGAACGTGCGTAGCGCGCTCGTCGGGCGCCTCGTTGCGACGGTCGAGGAGGTCGTGTCCCTCAGGGGTCAGGTCTTGCAATCGCGCAAACCTGCCGAGGAAATGTTAGCAATGCCCTCAGGGATCTGATCGCGCGAACCGCCGTCAGGTCGGTCCGCTCGAGGGGTCAGGTCTTGCAATCGCGCAAACCTGCCGACGGAGGTCGTGTCCGCTGAAGTGTCAGGTCCTGCAATCGCGCAAACCTGCCGGTCAGGGAATGTGCTGGACGAGCAGGATGCTGGCCCGCTCCGGTCGAGGATGACTGCGGCAGCGCCGATTCTGGCCGGCTTCCGGCCAGCTCACGATCTTGCGGCCGTGACACCGGGCCAGCTCTCGATCGGGTCGGTCGAGCGGACGACGTGCATCCCGGCGTCGCGGAAGCGCTCGACCGCCGCGTCCGCCTCTTCGGTGTAGTCGACGACGCCCGGCACGACGACCGGTGACGTGCAGTCCTCGAGCAGGTACATGCGGCGCGCGAGCTCCTGCTCCTCCGCGTCCGGGTGGCTGAGCAGGTCGTCGATCGTCCACGCGACGCAGTGGCTCTTCGCCTGACCCGCGAACACGACGGCGTCGAACGACAGCAGGCGACGGATCAGAGCCTCGTTCTTCTCGCCGAAGACCTCCGGCCCGAGCACGGAGTAGTGCTCGGTCATCGGGTCGAAGCCCTTGATCTCGAATTCGGGCCGGGCGCGGCGCGCGATCGCGTGGAAGAAGAAGGCCTCCTCGACCGCCGAGACGAGTGCGTGCCCGATCCCGCCGAGCATCGCGTGGTACGGCCAGACCGTGAGCCGGTAGCGTCCGCCGGCCTCGAGCGCCCGCGTGTAGCGCAGGAGGTGGGCCGGATCGACCCCGATCTTCGGGTCGATCGTCCAGCGGCCGCTCTCCACGTCCTCGGTCGAGATCAGCGTGTACGGCGCCGGCCGCTGTCCCTCCGCGTCGACGAGGAACGCGGCGTGGAAGATCTGGATCGCCTGGTGCGTGTCCAGTGTCGGGACGATCTCCGTAAGTACCGCAAGGTTGCGGTATACGAACTCGCACAGTCGCCGGCTGTCCTCGACGGCGCCCGGGACGAACAGCTCGAACCCCGGCGTGCAGAACGTGTTCTGGATATCGACGGCGACGAGGCAGATGCGGAACCGGTCCTCCGCGGCCGGGCCGATCCCGTGCTCACGCGCCCACGCCTCCGCTTCGTTCGCCCGCTCCTCGTAGTCGACGCGCCAGACCTCGCCGACCCGCTCGGGCCGGAAATGCTGCGGCAGGGGCACGGGCCTAGTCTAGGATCGCCTCGATGCAGACAAGCGGCATCCACCACCTCGGCGTCGCCGTCTCGGATCTCGACGGCGCGGTCGAGACCTACGAGCGCCTCTTCGGCGCCTCGCTCGAGCGCCGTGAGACGGTGCCCGAGCAGGGCGTGGAGGCAGCGGCGATGCTGATGGGCGACGGCCGCGTCGAGCTGCTGGCGGCGCTCGGCGAGGACACGCCTGTGGGCAAGTTCCTGGCCAAGCGCGGCCCGGGAATGCATCACGTCGCCTTCGAGACCGAGGACCTCCCCGCGGCGCTCGACGTCGTCGCGGCCGCAGGCGGGGAGCTGATCGACAGCGAGCCGCACCGGGGCCTGTACGGCATGCAGGTTGCTTTCGTCCACCCCGACTCCGTTCAGGGCGTGCTCGTGGAGCTGGTCAGCAATGGTTGAGGACCGCACCAGGATCGAGATCGCCTTCGAAGGCGGCGCGGCGATCGGCGTCCTCGTCTCCGGGGCCAGCGCGGACGCGCTGGAGCGGGCGCTCGAGTCGGGGAGCAACGAGGCGTTCAAGCTCGAGGCCGAGGACGGCTACTACACGGTGGCGCTGAAGCGCGTGGTCTACGTGAAGCGGTTCGCGCGCGAGAGCCGCGTCGGCTTCGGCAACGCCTAGACCCGTATGGAAGTCGGGATCGTCGGGCTTCCCGGCTCCGGGAAGACCACGCTGTTCCAGGCGTTGACGGGCGTCGAGCCGCAGCTCGGGACGGGGAAGCCGAACCTGGGCATGGCGCAGATTCCGGACGACCGGCTCGGGCAGGTCGCCCGTATCGAGAGCTCCGCCAAGGTCACGCCGGCCGCTCTACGCATTCTCGACGCGGCGGGAACGAGCGCGGCGCAGCTCGGGACGCTCCGGCGCGCAGATGCGCTCGTCGCCGTGGTCGACGCCTTCTCGGGCGGCTCGGATCCCGAAGCGGACCTTTCGTCGCTCCATCTCGAGCTGCTCGTCGCCGACCAGGAGCACGTGGAGCGCCGGCTCGAGCGTGTGCGGAAGGAGGCGAAGTCCGGCGACCCGGCGCTGCGGGACGAGGTGGCGCAGCTGGAGGCGGCTCTCGAGCTCCTGGCCGAGGACCGTCCGCTGCGCGAGCTTCCCGGCGGCGTGCCCGAGGCGCTCGACCCGCTGACGTCGAAGCCGTTGATCGTGGTCGAGAACGGCCCGGCGGGGATCGACGCCAAGCTCGAGCTCGAGCTGGCCGGGCTCCCGCCCGAGGAGGCGGCGGAGTTCCGCGACGGCCCACCGGCGCTCGAGCGCGTCCTCCGAGAGCTGTTCGAGCAGCTCGACCTGATCTCGTACTTCACCGCCGGCGATACCGAAGCGCGTGCGTGGACGCTGAAACGTGGCGAGTCGGCACTCGACGCAGCCGAGCAGATCCACACCGACATCGCACGCGGGTTCATCCGCTGCGAGGTCATTCCCTGGGACGAGTTCGTCTCCGCCGGCTCTCGGGCGGAGGCAGTGCGCCGGGGTGTTCAGCGACTCGAGGGGAAGACCTACGTCGTCCAGGACGGCGATGTCTTGAACATTCGTTTCAGTCCGCCGCGGGCCTGACGTAGCGGTAGCCGAAGCCGCGAACCGTCTCGACCAGCCGCGGCGAGCCGGGATCCTCCTCGATTTTCTTGCGCAGGTAGCCGATGTAGATCTTGACCGGATCGCCGCTCGACTCATAGGCGCGACTCCAGACGAGGTCGATCAGCTGCTGCCGCGAGAGCACCTGTCCCGCATGCTCGGTCAGGGCGGCGAGGAGCCGAAACTCGAGCGGCGTGAGCGAGACCGTCTCGCCGCGCACGGTCACGGCGCGCGCGGCGAAATCGATGGAGATGGTTCCGTCGTCGTACAGCTCCTTTGCGTCAACCTTCTCGCCCGAGCGCCGCAGGACAGCTTCGATGCGCGCGGACAGCTCGGCCGGGCTGAAAGGCTTTCCCACGTAGTCGTCCGCGCCGCCCCGCAGTCCGCGCACGCGCTCGAGCTCGCTGTCGCGGGACGTCAGCATGATCACCGGGACATTCGAGACGTCACGGATGAGCTCGAGCGTCTTCCACCCGTCCAGCTCCGGCATGACCACGTCCAGAAGGACGACGTCGGGCTTGATCTCGTACAGGCGGCGCAGCCCTTCGCGGCCGTTCTGGGCGCTCGCGACCGTGTAGCCGCCGCGCTCGAGCCGGTCGCTGACCGTCGCGCGAATGGTCTCGCTGTCGTCGATGACGAGCACCGTTTTTCCGCTCATCCAGTCCATTCTGTCCTACTCCGGCCCACCTCAGGGGGTGATTCCTCGCCGCGTCCCGCCTCGCCTCCGGACCGCGCACGAGCATGACGGGGTCGAGGAGCAGAGCGATCCGTCCGTCGCCGAGGATCGACGCGCCGTGGTAGCCGGGAACCGGGGCGAGCAGCGGGCCGAGGCTCTTGACCACGACCTCCTCTTCCCCGATCAGGAGATCGCACATCGCCGCGATACGGTGCCCGGAGGCGGCGATGATCAGCGCGGGTGCGTGTCGCGGCGGCGGCTCACCGGGGGTTGCGCCGACGATGTCGGCGAGGTCGAAGAGCGGCAGCGACTGCCCGTGGCGCTCGACGCTCGGACGCCCGGCGAGCGAGAGCGTCTGATCGACCACGATCACCTCTTCGATCACCGCCAGAGGGACGCCGAAGACCTGGCCTCCACGCTCGAGCAGGAGCACATCGAGGAGCGCCAGCGTGAGCGGTAGGAGGAGTGTCGTCGTCGTCCCGAGGCCGGGCTGGCTCTCGATGGTCATGCTGCCGCCGAACGACTCTACGACCGTCTTGACGACGTGCAGCCCGACTCCGCGGCCGGAGAGGCCGCTCACCTCTCCCGCAGTCGAGAAGCCCGCGCTCGTGAGCAGGTCGACGAGCGACTCGCCGGGTTCCTGCGCCGCGCGGAATACCTCCGGTGGCAATCCCTCGCCGTCGTCCGAGATCGTGATCGCGACCATCCGGCCGCGCTGCTCGGTCTTGAGCTCAACTCGGCCGAGCCTGCGCTTGCCCACGCGTTCCCGCTCTGTCCGGAGTTTCGATGCCGTGCGCGACCGAGTTGCGGAGGATGTGGACGATCGGCTCGCTGATCCCTTCCAGGATCACACGGTCGAGCTCGGTTTCGGCGCCGGTGACGACGAGCTCGACCTCGGTTCCCCTGGCCGCGGCGATGTCCCGGACGGCGCGCGGGAACGTGCCGGTGATCGACGCGAGCGGAAGCGTGCGCATCTCGATTGCCGTTTCCTGAAGGTCGCCGAGCAGGCGCTCGCCGAAATCGAGCTCGTCCGAGAGCGACTCGGCCTCCTGCAGCCGGTCGGCGCCGATCGCATGCTCGAGGCGCCTGCGGTGGAGCACGGTCTCGCCGACGAGGTCGAGCAGCCGGTCGAGCTTCTCGGCGGGGACGCGAATCGACCGTCGCTCCAGCTCGGCGGGTACGGACTCGGGAGGAGGGGCGGGACGTGGAGCGGGCATCTGCCCGATCTGTGCGCGGCTGGCCGAGAGCTCATCGAGGAGGTCGCCGTCGGCCTCGCCGGCTCCCTCGACGTGCCGGCGCAGCGAGTCGGCCGCACGCAGCAGGGGGTCGATCAACTCCGACGGGAACTCGCCGGATCCGCGCAACCCGTCCAGGATCTCCTCCACGGCGTGCGCGAGCACATGGATCTCGTCGAGCCCGAGCATCCCCGCGGCCCCCTTGATCGTGTGCGCGTCGCGGAAGAGCGAGTCGACCGCGTCGGGAGCCGCGCGGCCGGACTCGACCGCGAGCAGCGTCTCGACCATGTGGTCGAGGCGCTGGGTCGCCTCGTCTCGGAAGATGCCGAGAAACTCGGCGTCGCTCATCTCGCCCCCCGCTCGACGGCCGAGAAGACCTCTTCGACGTCGACGATCCCGACGAGGTCGCCCTCGACGAGCGTCGATCCGGACAGGAAGGGCGAGTGGGTGTCCTGCATCGGTCCCGTGAGCTCCGCGACGTCGGTCACCTCATCGATGGCCAGTCCGGCCCGCCGCCCCGCCTCCTCGGTGATCACGAGCTTCTGCGCCCCGTGGGCATGCGCGGTGCCGAGGACGCCGGCGAGGTCGATCACAGGAAGCACCTGCCCGCGCAGGTTGCGGACGCCGAGGACGGACGGAGGCGCACCCGGGACCGGCGCGAGCGACCCGAGCTCGGCGACCTCGAGGACCTGCCCGACCGGCAGGGCGAAGCTCTCGTCGCCAACACGGAAGCGGACGTGGATGCTCATTGCTCAGCCTTCTGGTCGATCGGCCGGCCGTCCGTCCGCGCGCAGGCCGTGGCCGGCGAGCGTGCGGTCCAGCTCGGCCACCAGCTCGTCCACCCGTTCGGCCGTGACCACCCGCTCTGCTTGCTCGGCGGCGAGCCGGTCGGCCGCCTGCCGGACCTGCACCATCGCGGCGGCGACCTGGTCGGCCGCGGACTTCTGCTGCTGCGTCGCCAGGATTGACTCCTCGAGCATCTCGGCGGTCGACGTCATCAGCTCGCCCACCTCGCGCGCCTGCCTCGTGCCCTGCTCGGTCGCCATGATGGTCGCGTTCGTCTCGTTTCGCACCGCCACGATGATCTCGCGGATCGAGTCGGTCGAGCGGATCGAGCGCTCGGCCAGCTTGCGGACCTCGCTCGCGACGACGGCGAATCCACGGCCGGCGTCACCCGCGCGCGCCGCCTCGATGGCGGCGTTGAGCGCCAGCAAATTGGTTTGATCGGCGATGTCGTTGATCAGCTCCAGAATCTCACCGATCTCTTGCGAGCGCTCGCCGAGCGAAGAGAGCGCTCGGCAATCGCCTCGACCTGGGCGCGCATGTCCTGCATTGTCTCGCCGGTTCGCTCGGCGACTTTCGAGACGCGCCGCATGTTGTCGGAGAGAGACGTCGCCGTTGCGGCCAGCTCTTCGATCGTTGCCGAGCTCTCCGCGACCGCGGCGGACTGCTCGCTGGTCGCCGACACCGTCTCTCGCGCTGCCGCCCGTAGCTCGTTCACGACGTCGGAGAGAACCCCAGTCGTCGCTCGCACACGGTCGAGCAGGTGCTCGAGCGTCCGCTCTCGGTCCGAGACTTTCGCGATTGCGCTGTTGAGTCGACGTTCACGGTCAGCGATCTCACCGATCAGCCGGCGGGCATAGAGGACGAAACCGAGCGCAGCGAGGAGGATGATGGCGCCGGCGATCAGGCCGGCGATCAGCGCCTCGTTCCCGGCGTCCTGAGCGTCGGAGACTGCCAGATCGGCCTGCGTGCTCTCGAATTCGGTGAGCCCGTTCAGCGGAGGAATGACGCTGGTCCCGAGTCGCTTCTGCTGCTCGAGCGCGGCGACGAGATTCCCGGACCTGCCGGTCAGGGCAGGGCGAACCCTCCTTTATGAAGTTCACGTACGCCTTGCGGTTCGCGCCCAGCGCCTGCACGCGGAGCGCGTCTTCTCCCGCGGTCTTCGTGTGCAGGGTCTTCAGCAGGGACACGAACCTCGTACGGGCGAGCTCGAGGTTCGCGAGTGAAACGTTGCTCTGCTGGGCGACGTAGCTGTAGATCGCCGTCTGCTCCTGCCAGAAGGCCGACATCGCCTTCTCGATGGTCTCTGCATTCGATCGTGCGGCGAGGGCGTCGTGCTGGTAGCGGTCGAGCGCGCTCTCGTATCTCCACAGTGTGACGCCGATCGCGCCTGCGATGAGGATGACGATCAGCGCGCTCGCGGCCGCGATTCTCCTCGTGGCCTCTGAGGGAAGTCGGTCGCGGACGCGCGTTTTCGCCGGAGGGCTTCCGGGGTCCGCTGAGGCGCTCATCGAACCGTCATTCTTCGCGGGCTCTCGGACGTTCCTCCGGCGTTCCGGCCTCTCATCGTTGCCGGGGGGCGAGACGCGCTTAGGAAACCGGCCGCGTGGCGGCCAGCGCGTCCAGCTGGTTCGCGTGGTACAGCACGGCGGCCTCCGCCGTCCGCGCGCTGCGCAGCTCGTGGTGGACAGCGACGGCGTGGAGCAGCTCGGCTTTCGTCTGGACGTCCAGCTCCGTCGCGCGCTCCTCGATCATGCGCAGCCCGAGGTGGACGTGGCCGAGCAGCTGTCCCTCCGGCGTCTGCCGGTAGGTCGGCCCGGGACCCAGCTCCACGGTGCGGCCGAGATCGTGGAGGAGGGCCGCTCCTAGGAGCAGGTCGGCGCGCAGGCGCGGATGGAGCTGCGCCACCTCGCGGCAGAGCGTCGCGACCCCTACCGTGTGCTCGAGCAGCCCGCCGGCGTAGCCGTGGTGACCGTCCGGCGCGGCGGGGAGCGAGCGGAGCGCCGCGCGGATCTCCGTGTCGCCGGCGAATCCCTGAACGGTTGCGGCGATCCCCGGATGGTGAAGCTCACCAGCCAGGAACTCGAGGAAGCCGTCGAGCTCCTCGGGATCGCGTCTCAGCGCGGGCGAGAGCTCTGCAGGGTCTGCCTCAGGCGCCGCTTCGAGTGAGCGGATCCCGAGCTGGAGCTTGTCGCGGAAGCGCTCGACACGGCCGAGCACCCTGATCGCGTCGCCCTCGGCGAAGCGGGCATCGAGCAGTTCGACGTCGTTCCAGACCCGAGCTTCGATCCTGCCGCTCGCGTCCACCAGCTCCAGCGCGAGGTAGGGCGTGCCGGCGCGTGTGCGCAGGCGCTGCTTGCGTGCGACCGCGAAGACGCCCTCGACCGTTCGGTCGGCGTCGAGCTCCGCGATTGCACCCACGGAGCGAGT
>CAWEIM010000013.1:0-34871 GCA_963809075.1 uncultured Actinomycetes bacterium
CTGTACTCGGGTGGGGAGCGCCGGACGCGCGACCATGGAGCGCCGACTACGTCGAGGCGCTGCTCGAGCTCGGCCGGATCGACGACGCGACCCAAGTCCTCGACCGATGGGAGGCGGACGCAACGCGGCTCGGCCGAGCGTGGGTGCTTGCGCATGTGACGCGGTGCCGCGGTCTTGTCGCCGCTGCCCAGGGGAACGGTGACCGTGCCGCTCTCCTCCTCCAGCGGGCCGTCGACCAGCACGAGGAGGTCGGAGATCCGTTCGGACGGGCTCGAGCGCTTCTTGCTCTCGGCATCGTCCTGAGACGCGCACGGCAGAAGCGCGGCGCCCGCGAGGCGATCGAGGCTGCGCTCGCCGGCTTCGAGCAGCTCGGGGCCGCGACCTGGGTCGAGAAGGCGCGCAGCGAGCTCGGGCGGATCGGTGGGCGGACGCGCCAGGAGGGGCTGAGCGCCGCCGAGCACCGGGTCGCGGTGCTCGTCGCCGAGGGCCACACGAACCGGGAGGTCGCAGCGGCGCTCTTCCTCACCGAGCGAACGATCGCGAGCCACCTGACGCATATCTACGCCAAGCTCGGCATCCGTTCCCGGACGGAGCTCGCCCGCCTGCTCGCCTGACCAGGCCGCAAGGGCCGAGCAAAGTTCCGACGTTCTGACGTTTCCAACGCTTCGCCCGATCCGTAGCGTCGAGCTATGCCGAGCTTTCTCGTCGAGACCTATCGAAAAGGAGGAGCTATGAAGCGACGCCTAACCCGCCTGGCGACTCTCGCCGCCGCGATGGCACTCGTCGCGCTTGCTGCGTTTGTCGCCATTACGAATGCAGAGAATGCCAGCGGTGTAACTGCCAAAGATCCTCGCGCGTGGACACTACGACAGCTTCAACGTGAGGTCGGATCCTCGCGGGTCGATCGCTGACTTCCGGGCACATTCGACCTCAGCGATCGACATCATCGTGCGCCAGCACGACTACAACGCGCACTCCACGACTGGATGGCACAGCCACCCCGGGCCCGTGTTCATCACGGTCACGCAAGGAACGCTCACCTACTACGAGCGCGACGACCCGACCTGCACGCCACATGTCGTGTCGGCGGACTCGCCGAACAATGCGTTCGTCGACGATGGGGGCGGACACGTCGTACGCAACGAGAGCGACCAACCCGCCCAGGACATAAGCGTGATCACCGCGCCGGTGGGAGGATACGTTCCGGACCAATCTCGACGCGCCTGGCCCCTACTGTGGCTTCTAGCCTGGACGCCGCGGACGCATGCCGAGCTACCTCGTCGAGACGTACCTTGCTCGCGGTGGTGCGGGAGAGCGCACCACACGCGAGCGGCGAGCACGCTCGGCCGCAGAGGAGCTGACGCGGGAGGGAACGCGCGTCCGTTTCGACCGCTTGATCCACGTTCCCGAGGACGAGATCTGCTTCTTCGTCTTCGACGCTCCGTCGGGCCGCGAGGCTGCTCTGGCAGCGCAGCGAGCCCGGCTCGAGCCCCTCCGAGTCGTGGAGGCGATCTCGTCCCGAAAGGAGATGCAATGACGTCGAAATTGTGCCTTTCTCGCAGGTGTTGTCGCCGGTAGTGCGCTTCCGGGCGAGCGCGCAGCGACTCCTCCTCGGGTGACGCAGGGAGAAGCACAGGCGATTTTCAAGGCGTCCGGAACCGGCGGTGGTCGGTCGTCCTCAATGGTGGGACGGTCGAGGAAGGCGCTCCTAGGCCGCATCACCTTCTTCATCGACGCACCGGGAACCGGGACCTGCCTTTGATCCACCCGCCGGCGTGCCCGAGATATCCGACTGGTCGCGCCCACATCGATCTCCAGGATCACCACGTGGCAGATTCTGTCCATGCTGCTGACCATTCCTCTCGCAGGCCCCGCCGGAGAGCCGGTCGACCTCTGGCGGACGCTGATGTCGCACGGCGTGGCCGACCTGCCGCCGATGCGCGTGGACGAGGAGGAACGGACGCTCACGGCGACGCTTCCTGTCCCCGGCGTGAAGCCGCGGACCTCGTCGTGCGCGAGGGGAAGCGGTCGGCGCGCATCGAGGTTCTTGGGCCTCGGCTCGGAAGTCAGGCGGAGAAGAGGCTGCACGGCGTCTTGCGACGAGTCCTGAACCTGGACGAGGACCTGTCCGGCTTCTACGCGGTGGCGGCGGAGGATCCGGAGCTCGCCTGGGCCTCGCGGGGAGCGGGCCGGATGCTGCGGAGCCCGACTGTGTTCGAGGAAGTGATCAAGACGATCTGCACGACCAACTGCGCCTGGTCGGCGACGGTGCGAATGACGACGGCGCTCGTCGAACACCTGGGCGAGCCCTCGGCGGGAGATCGCGGCCGAGCCTTCCCGCAGCCCGCGGCGATGGCCGAGGCGGGCGACGCGTTCTACCGGGACGTCGTGCGCGCGGGCTATCGCGGCGCCTATCTCCGGACGATCGCAGCCGCGGTCGCGGCCGGCGAGCTCGACCTCGAGCGGCTCCTCGACCCCGAGCTCGAGGACGCGGACGTAGCCGAGCGCCTGCTCGCGCTCCCCGGCGTCGGGCCGTATGCGGCCGCCCACGTGATGATGCTGCTCGGCCGCTACTCGAGCCTCGTGCTCGACTCGTGGACGAGGCCGAAGTACGCACGCCTCGTCGGCAAGAAGAAAGTCGCGGACGCCACGATCGTCCGTCGTTTTCGCCGCTACGGACCCTATGCAGGCCTTGCGTTCTGGCTGTTTCTGACCCGGGACTGGGTGCCGGAACCCGCCGTCAAGATTTCGTAAGGATTCGCAGCCCGCGGCTCCATCCGTTCCCCGGCCGGGTACCCGAGGAGCATGGGCAGAAAGACATTCATCCTGGCCGCGCTGGCGCTCACGCCGGCTGCGGCTCTCGCAGCACCGTCGCCGACCTCGGTGACGATCGGAGCCGACCCCATGGTCGTCACCTACGGGTCGAGCGTGAAGCTCGCGGGCGCCCTCTCACCCGCGAAAGCGATGAAGGTGCAGGTCTCCGGCCAGGCGTGCGCCAAGGCGCAGACACAGCAGTCGCGTCTGACGGTTACGTCCACGGCGCAGGGCGCGTGGAGCGCGACCGTGACGCCGGCGTCGAAGACCGTGTACCAGGCAAAGGCGAAGAGCACCGACAGCCCCGCGCTGACCGTCCAGGTTCGTCCGGCAGTGACGCTGGCGAAGGTCGCCTCGCACAGGTTCCGGACGCGGATCACAGCCGCGCAGTCCTTCGGCGGCAAGATCGCGCTCTTCCAGAGGCACACCTCGACGGGCTGGAAGACGGTCAAGAGCGTCGTCCTCGTCGAGCTCGGCTCGGGCAACGGAACCGTCGTGTCCGGCAAAACCTTCCGTTCGGGGATCCGCACCCACCGAACCGTGCGTGTCCTCCTCACCCAGCGCCAGGCCGGCGAGTGCTACCTGGCCGGACATCAGCAACTCGACAGCGAGCTAGACCGCTTCACCAAGCCCGGGGCCGGCGAGCTCGGTCGTCGGCCCACTCGGGCTCGTCCTCGATCCCGACCGCGTCCGCCACGCGGTTGATGTAGTTGAAGTAGGCGATCACCTGGATCGCGTCATGGATCGCGGCGTCGTCCAGCCCATGCGGACGTAGCGCTTCGATGTCGTCGCGCCCGACGGACGCAGGCTCACGCGTCAGCTTGACCGCAAAGGCGCAGAGAGCGCGCAGGCGTGGATCCTCAGGAAAATCGCCGCGGACGGCGGTCTCCACGAGCTCGTCTGGGGCGCCCTCGGCACGGAGGTCGTCGGCATGCGCCTGGATTCAGTAGTGACAGTCGTTCGCCCGCGAGACGACAACGGCGAGGAGCTCGCGCTCGATCCGGCTCAGCCCCGAGCGTCCGTGCATCGCCTCCCGGTAGAGCTCCATCGAGCGCCGGAGGACGGCCGGCCGCAGGCTCATCGCCTTGACGATGTTGAACACCTTTCCGGCGCGCGCCACGGCCGCTTCGTACTCGTCCTTGAGCAGCCCCGACGCCTCGTCCTCGTCCACCAGCCGGAGATAGGCCACGCGTCGATACTACGCCCATGACGGTCTACGAACTGCTCGGCGCGCGGCCGGTGGTCAATTGCCGCGGCGTGTACAGCGAGCTCGGCGGCGCGATCGTCGGCGAGACGGTGTGGGCGGCGATGAGCGAGGCGAACGGGACGGCCGCCTCGATGAGCGAGCTGCTCGAGGCGACAGGTCGCCGGCTCGCCGATCTGCTCGGCGCCGAAGCCGCGCGCGTCGTTCCCGGCGCCGCGGCGGCGATCGCGCTCGGAACCGCGGCCTGCATGACCCGCGGCGACGGAGAGGCGGCCGAACGGCTTCCCGACGCCGCCGGCCTGCTGAACGAGATCGTGTTCCAGCGCGTCCAGCTCCCGCACTACAAGTACGCGCGGGTAATCGTCCTGCCGGGCGCGCAACTCACCCTGGTCGACTCACGCGACGAGCTGGAGCACGCGCTCGACCCAGCCCGCGTGGCCGCCGCCTTCGTCCCTGCGCACCTGGACGAGCTGCCGGGAGCCGTCCCGCTCCGCGAGGTGGCGGCGCTCGCGCGCGAGCGTGGCATCCCGACCCTCGCCGATGCGGCCTTCCTCAATTACCCGCCGGAGAGCATGCGCCGCTTCACTGCCGAGGGAGCGGATCTCGTTTGCTTCAGCGCGAAGTACTTCTACGGCCCGAACACCGGCGGATTCGTCGTCGGACGTACCGAACTGGTCGACGCGGTCGCCGCCGTCGACTTCACCAATTTCGAAACCGGGACGGTGGGCCAAGTACGGCCGGCCGTTCAAGCTCGACCTGCACACGGTGGTGGGGACGACGCTCGCGGTCGAGGAGTGGTTCGCCGCCGACCACGAAGCCCGCTGGCGCTCCTATGCCGAGCTCGTCGATCGGCTGGAGGCGGCGGTCGCGGACCTGCCCGGCGTGCGCACCGAACGCAGATTCTTCACGATGGTCGAGACGCTCGAGGACTGAGCCGGTCAACTGCCTCGTCGTGCATTCCGGGCGCGCGGCCGAGGCCGAGCGAGCCCTGTGGGACGCAAACCCGCGCATCGCCGTACACCGTTGGGACGACACGCTGATCGTCGCGGTCGACACCCTCCTGCCCGAGCAATGCGACTACGTCGCCGCGCAGCTCCGAACAGCGCTCAATTCGCTCCGTAGCTAGCCGACGCGGAAGCCGCCGCCCTCCTGCTTCGGCAGCTTCGGCAGCAGCCAGCCGAGGAACTCGTCTGGGCTGCGGGTCTGCATCCAGATCCGGCCGGGCCCGGTCAGGCGCGCGACCAGCCCTTCGCCGCCGAGGATCGTCGTCTTCCAGCTGCCTGCCTTCTTGACCTCGTAGCGGATGCCCTCCTCGAAGCCGACGACGTGGCCGGAGTCGATCGTGTACGCCTCGTCCGCCCCCAGCGAGCGCTCCTCGATCGCGCCGTAGCTGGATGCAAGCACCGTGCCGCTGCCGGTGCACCGGACGAGGAAGAGGCCCTCGCCCGAGAAGAACGTCTTCGCGCCGCCCCACTTCGTGTCGAACGCGACCTCGGCGGTCGCGCCGAGGAGGGCGCCCGACTGGAGCAGCAGGGTCCCGGTCAGGTCGATCGTGAAGATGTCGCCCGGAAGCGCCGGCGCGAGCGTGATCTGGCCCTGCTGCGCCGCGTTGAACGTGTTGATGAACAGGCTTTCGCCGCCGAGAACCGAGCGCTTCAGGCCGGCCACCAGGCCGCCCTTCATCTCGGTGGCGATCTGGACGCCGTCGGTCATGCTGACCATCGCTCCGGTCACGGCCTGAACCGAGTCGCCAGTGTCCATCGAGACGTCCGCCAGCGCATATGCCGGCCCGTACTTGATGTCGAATTTCATCGCAGCTCCTTGGTCGCGGGGAGCGGGACTTTACGCTGCGCGAGTGCTCGTCGCAGCGCTAGGCGACTCGATCACGGCCGGCTCGCCCGGCTGGGATCCCGACCCCGCGGTACGGGCGCAGATCCACGATCCCGATCCTGCGAGCCAGTACGAGCACTGGGCCGCCGTGCGGGACGAACGGCTCAGCTTCCGCAACTGCGGGATCTACGGGCAGCGGACCGATGAAATCGCGCAGCGCCTTGAGGCGTGCGCTGCCGGCGCCGACGTCCTGATCGTGCAGGGCGGGATCAACGACATCGCGCAGCGGCGCCCGGTGGAGCCCGCGGCGGAGACCATCCGGGCGATGGTCGAACGCGGCCGCGCGCTGGGGCTGCGCGTGCTGATCGCAGACGTCCTGCCCTGGAACAACGGTTATCCGGCCGCCGAGGAGCCGATCCGGCGCCTGAACGCATTGATCCGCGAGCTCGACGTGCCCGTGCTGCCCTTCCACGACACGCTCGAGGACCCCGACCGGCCCGGCCGGATGCGCGAGGAGTGGACGTCCGACGGCGACCACCCTTCGGTCGAGGGCTACCGGCTCCTCGGAGAGGTCGTCGCGGACGCCCTCACCGGCTGAGGATCGGGCCGGCGCGGAGCTTCGCGACCGACTCGGAGCCGTTTCTCGAGCTCGCTCACTGCGCGTCGATGGCGGCCCGGAGTGAGCGGACGTAGTCGCGCAGCGCTGCCGGCCCGTCCTCCGCCACTTGCACCGCGCGGCTGCCGACCACCACGCCGTCCGCGTGCGCCGCCGCCTGGGCCGCCTGCTCGGGAGTCGAGATGCCGAAGCCGAGGAAGAGCGGGACGTCAGTGACTTCGCGGGCGCGCGCGACGAGGTCGACCGCCTGGGACGAAAGCGCGTCGCGCGGGCCTGTGGTGCCTGTCACGGAGACGAGGTAGAGCCAGCCGTCGGTTCGCTCGGCGGCCAGCCGCAGCCGCTCCGCCGGCGTGGTCGGTGCGACCAGCTGGACGCGGCGGAGCTCCGGCTCGGCCTCGATCGGAAGGTCGGCGACGATGAGGGTGGTCGCTCCGGCGCTCCGCGCCTCTTCCTCGAAGCGCACATAGCCGTGCGCCTCGAGCAGCGAGGAGTACGTCATCGGGACGAGCGGGACGTCGACCAGCGCCCGCGTTGCCGCCAGGCACTCGAGGCAGCGCTCGGTCCGCATCCCGGCCGCGAGCGCCCGCTCGGCCGCCGCGCGAATGACCGGCCCGTCCGCCAGCGGATCGGAGAAGGGAAAGCCGATCTCGATCAGGTCGGCGCCGCCCTCGACCGCGCTTTGGGCGAGCTCGGGCGTCTCGGCCCCGGCCATCAGGTAGATCGCGAGCTGCTTCAGCGGCCGAGAACCTCGTCCAGGTCCTTGTCGCCGCGACCGGACAGACACACGAGGACGAGCTCGGCGTCCAGGTCGGCCGCCCGCGCGAGCGCGTGCGCCGGCTCGAGCGCGGGGACGATTCCCTCCGTCGCCGCGAGCCGTTTGAATGCGGCCACCGCCTCGTCGTCCGTGGCGCTCACATAGGTCGCGCGGCCGCTGTCCCGAAGGAACGCGTGCTCAGGACCGACGCCGGGGTAGTCGAGACCAGCCGAGATCGAGTGCGCATCGAGCACCTGGCCGTCCTCGTCCGCAAGCAGGGACGAGCGGGCGCCGTGGAGCACGCCCGGGCGGCCGGTGCCGAGGCTGGCCGCGTCGTGCGCCTCGACTCCGATGAGGCGCACATCCGCGTCGTCGACGAAGCCGGCGAAGATCCCGATCGCGTTCGATCCTCCTCCGACGCAGGCGATAACCGCCTCCGGCAGGCGGCTTTCTGCGACGAGGAACTGCTCGCGCGCCTCGAGTCCTATAACGGATTGCAATTCACGGACGATCTCCGGATAAGGATGAGGCCCGACGCAGGAGCCGATCAGGTAGTGCGTCGTCTCGACGTTCGTGATCCAGTCGCGGATCGCCTCGCTCGTCGCCTCTTTCAGCGTGCGCGTGCCGAACTCGACCGGCCGCACCTCGGCGCCGAGCAGCTCCATCCGCTCGACGTTCGGGTGCTGGCGGCGCATGTCCTCGGAGCCCATGTACACGACGCAGTCGAACCCGAAGCGGGCGCAGACGGTGGCCGTCGCGACCCCGTGCTGGCCGGCGCCCGTCTCGGCGACGATCCGCTGCTTGCCGAGCCGCCGCGCGAGCACAGCCTGCCCGAGCGCGTTGTTCAGCTTGTGCGCGCCGGTGTGGAGGAGGTCCTCGCGCTTCAGATACAGCCGCTTGCCGGGAGCGAAGCGCTCGGCAAGCGTCAGCGGCGTCGGCCGGCCGGCGTACTCGCGGCCGAGCTCGTCGAGCTCGCCCCGGAATGCATCGTCTGCCCATGCCTCGCGCCAGCCGGCCTCGAGCTCGTCCAGGGCGGGAACGAGCGTCTCCGGGACGTAGCGGCCTCCGTAGGGCCCGTACAGCCCGGTCGTCATCGCGCCGCGGCCACGTATGCGCGGACGCGCTCGTGGTCCTTGACGCCCGGCTCCGTCTCAAGGCGCGAGCTCGCGTCGACGGCCCACGGGCGCACTTCCTCGATCGCCGCGCGCACGTTCTCGGGGCCGAGGCCGCCCGCGAGCATCACTCGGCCGTCGGTTGCGCGCGCGCGATCGAGATGCGTCGGGTCGCCTTCGAGCCAGGGCAGGTCGACGACGCGCGCGACCTCGTCGCCGTCGCGAAGGAGGACGGCGTCGCGGCCGCGGTGGTCGTCCTGGCGCGGATAGAGCTGGACGAGGTCGGAGTGAGCGTCGCCGGCCTCGCCGACGTAGACGGCGACCGACAACACCGTGTCGGGAACGGGAAGAACGTCCGCCGCGCGCCGCGGGCTCTCCTTCGCCAGGATGAAGCCGGTCAGGTCGGCGCCCGCCTCGACAGCGGCCGCGACGTCCTCCTCGCGCGTCAGGCCGCAGACCTTGACGAGCGGCCGTGAGATCAGCTCTGCGAGCTTGGCTGCTGGATCGGGAGCTCGCATCAGCGTCGAGCCGACGAGGATGGCGTCCGCCCCGGCCAGCTCGGCGGCCGCCCCCTGGGCGCGGGAGGCGATCCCGCTCTCGGCGACGATGACGCGGTCGCGCGGGGCCTGGCCGACCAGCTCGAGCTGGGCTGCCCGGTCGATCCGGAACGTGCCGAGATCGCGCGCGTTGATGCCGATCGGGTCGGCATCGAGGCGTACGGCGCGCTCGAGCTCGTCCGTGTCGTGCGCCTCGACCAGCGTGTCGAGGCCGAGCTCACGCGCGCGGGCCGTCAGTGCCGCGACCTGGTCGTCGTCGAGGTCACGCAGGAGCAGGAGCACGGCGTCCGCGCCGGCATCTCGCAAGCGCGCGAGCTCCTCTTCCTCGCGGAAGAACCCCTTGGCCAGGAGAGGCAGCCCCGCCGAAGCACGCGCCGCCCGCAGATCGTCGATCGATCCGCCGAAGCGGTCGTCCACGAGGATCGAGACGGCGGACGCGCCTGCCTGCTCGAACGCTGCGGCAAGCGTCGCCGGATCGGCGTCCGGCCGCAGGTCGCCGGCGGAAGGCGAGCGCCGCTTAACCTCCGCGATCGCGGTGAGCCCCGGAGCGGCGAGCGCGTCCCTGAACCTCCCCACTACGCCTCCACCGGCTCGGACCGGGAGAACGCGATCAGTTCGTCGAGCCGTGCGGCCGCCGCAGCCGAGTCGACCGCCTCGCGCGCGCGCTCGAGCCCCTCGCGCAGATCCTCGGCATGACCCGCTGCGGCGATCGCACCGGCTGCGTTGAGCAGGATCGCGTCGCGGCGGGCTCCGCTCTCCCCCGCGAAGACGGCGCGGATCGCGGCCGCGTTCTCCTCGGGAGTGCCGCCGCGCAGCTCGCTCTCGGCGCAGCGCTCGATCCCGAGCTCGAGCGGGTCGATCTCGCGCCGGACGACCTCGCCGCCCACGACCTCGCAGACGAGGTTCGGCCCGGCGGGTGAGAGCTCGTCGATCCCTCCCGCGCCGTGCACGACGAAGGCGCGGTGCGCGCCAAGGCTGGCGAGGACTCCCGCGATCGTGGGCACCAGCTCGGGTGAATAGACGCCGACGATCTGCGCGCGGGCGCGGGCGGGATTCGTCAACGGGCCGAGGACGTTGAAGATCGTCCGCGCCGCAAGCTCCCGCCGTACCGGCGCCGCGTGCCGCATCGCCGGATGGTGGGTGGGCGCGAACATGAAGCCGAAGCCGAGCTCGTCGATCGACCGGGCGATCCGGGCGGGCTCGAGCTCGAGCCGGAAGCCAAGCGCCTCGAGGACGTCGGCCGACCCCGAGGCCGAGGAAACGGCGCGGTTTCCGTGCTTCGCCACACCCGCTCCCGCCGCGGCGGCCACGAGCGCGGCTGCTGTCGAGATGTTGAGCGTGTGCGCGCCGTCCCCGCCCGTCCCGGCCGTGTCGACCAGGTCAGCACGCGTCGGCTCGACCGGGAGGACGTGCTCGCGCATCGCCTCGGCGCAGCCGGCGATCTCGTCCACGGTCTCGCCTTTCAGCCGAAGCGCGACGAGGAAGCCGCCGATCTGCGCCGGCGTCGCCTCGCCGCGCATGATCTCGCCCATCGCCTCGCGCGCCTCGGGCCGGGACAGGTCCCGTCCGTCGAGAAGGCGCCCCAGTGCGTCCTGGATCACGCGCTAACGGTAGCCCCGCGCGCCCGCGGCGAGGACAGGCGCCACTCCTCGAGACACCAGATCCCGAGCAGGATCACGAGCAATCCGCTGACGGCCACGAGGTAGACGACCGTCGAGGCGTCGTGGTCGAGGTCGCTCGAGAAGCGGATGGCTCCACCGATGTCGAGCGCGAGAGCGACAACCGCCGACAGGACGGCCAAACGGCCGCGCACCCAGCTCCTTTCGCGGAGCGCGAACCAGAGGAGCACGGCCGCATAGGTGCAGAGCCAGGCGCCGACGACGCGCGCGGGAAGCGGCGGCAGCGGCCAGGGCCACCGCGCGACGAGCCAGCTCCAGTCGGCGAAGAGACCGATGCCGACGAGTGCGAGCCCGGCTCCGGCAACTGCGCAGACGAGCCGCGAGGCCGGCAGCGCGGCAGGGTCGCCCACGTCATGTCGCCGCCGGCGTTCCTGGCGGACGAACGCGAGCAGCACCGCGGGAGGCAACGCGACGTAGACCGCGAACCAGATCCAGGCGACCGCCTCGGTCAATCCTCCCGCCCCGAAGGCGAACGTGTCCCATTCGAGCAGCGTGGCGATGAGCGCGAGCGTCGTCAGCGTGAACGCGGCGACCGCCACTATGCGCGCGCGCTCCCAGCTCGGGGCGCGGGCGGCAAAGCCGAGCGCAACCGCGGCGCTGAGGTAGCCCGCGCCGAAGAACGCCGCCGTCAACGGAGACTTGATCGTCCACGCCCAGTAGTCGACGGTGCGATCCGGGAGAACGTAGAGGCCGACGCCCGTGCCGATCGTCAGGCAGACGCCCGCGACGAACACGGCTCGGGTGAAGCCGAGGAGGGGAGTCATGGGCGCGCAGCATCGCACGCCGGCTCCACGTTGCCTAGACGGCTAGTAGCCGCCGGTTCCGCCGCCTCCACCGCCGCCACCCGCGAGCATGATCACGAGGACGACGGCAACCGCTATAGCGATCCCGGCGCCGATGAGGAGGAGCCAGGTCTTGCGGCTCCAGCCGGTCTTCTGAGGCTCTTCATGAAACGTTGCCACGATCTCACCTCCTCCCTCTCTCGTTACTCCTACGAGGGAGGCAGGCGGCCGGATCGAGCCAGAAGTTACGAGTTGTTCGCCGTGAGCGAAGGAGTCGTCTGGCCCACTGCCGGCCGGATGACGTAGACGATCCCGCCGGATGCCGGAATCCACGCGCGCTCGAACTCCTCGCGGTTGTACACGGCGCGAACCTCGTCGTCCGTGTCATGCGCGGGGTCGTAGGCGATCACGTCGCCGTTCCCGGTGAAGCCGCCGATGACCAGGAGGTGGCCGTTCGTGCTCTTGATCGCGCCGGTGAGTTTGTTCGACTCCCACGCGACCGACGCGACGAGCGGGATGCCGGCCTTGATGAACGGCTCGGCCTCACGCAGGTTGTGCAGTTGCGTGACGTCGGCGACCAGCCCGCGCTCGGACGCGTACGCGGCGTTGAACGGCCAGTTGCCTGCGCCCTGGTAGTGGTAGTCGTAGACGAAGCGCGCGGTGTAGTCGACCTCGGGATCGACGGGCGGATCGACCCACGCCGTCTCCGTCGCCGTCGGTGCATATGCCGATCCCCAGTACTTGACGACCATCGCCGTCGACGTCGGGCTGCACCAGGCTTCCCCGCCGTTGTCGAACTCCGGGTAGTGGCCGTGGTGGATCTCCTGCGAGTACGGCTGCAGGACGAGATCCTTCGCGATGCCGCCCATCGTGGTCGCGCTCGGGAACGTGCTCTTCCGGTTGCGGAGGTCCGAGGCGACCGCGCTGTAGCGGCTGACCGCCGGCGTCGCGGTCGAGCCGGCGCGCCGGAACAGCGTCAGGCGCAGGCGGTATGCGGTCGCAGGATGGTCCTTCGTGAAGAAGGTGTCGATCGAGACGAATCCGTCCGCGTCGCCCTGGCCGCCGACCGAGGTTCGGTGGAAATCGGAGTCCCCGTACGACCAGCGTCCGAGCTTGTACCACTTGGCTTCGACGCCGTTGTCCAGCTTGGGCTGCACCTCCGACTGGATCCACGTTCCGGACGGCGTCTTCGAATTCCAGGACGACACGAGCTCGGTGAAGGGGAAGTCGAGCGGCGTCCAGTCGGACGTCCACGTGCCGGAGTCATACGTGCCCGACCCGTCGACGGACTGCCCGAGGACGGTGACTGCCGAGAACGGGTCGGTGTACTGATACGAGCCGAGGTCGCTCGCGGCGAGCTTCAGCGAGCCACCCGAGTAGGTGACGCCGCTCGGCGTCCCGCCGCTCAGGTCGAACGTCTTGTAATTGAGCGGGAACGGCTGCGCCGCCACTGCCGGCGCGGCGAAGAGCAGCACTGAAACGAACCCGGCTGCGACGGCGAGAACCCCGAGGCGCGTCACGCGCCGACCCTAACACCGTCCAGCGGAAATGTGAAGAGCACGTCGGGCTCATTACCGTGGCGTCGTGGAGCGAGCCCAATCGAAGAACGCAGTCGAATACGTCGGGCACGCGACCGTCCTCGTCGACCTCGACGGCAGCCGCCTCCTGACCGATCCACTGTTGCGGCGACGAGTGGCTCATCTCGTTCGCGCCGTTCCCATGCCCGGCGAGGCCGTGGCCAGAGTCGACGCCGTTCTGATCTCGCACGGGCACCACGATCATCTCGACCTCGGCTCACTGCGCATGCTCGACGACGAGGTGCACATCGTCGTGCCGCGGGGACTCGGCGGGTGAGGTCCGTCGCTTCGCACACGTGACGGAGGTCGTCGAGGGCGACGAGGTCAGTATCGGAAACGTCGTAATTCGCGCGACTCACGCCGAGCACGACGGGCGCCGGACGCTCGGGCCGGAAGCGGCAGCCCTGAGCTACGCGGTCCTGGGCTCGCGGCGCATCTTCTTCGCCGGCGACACCGGTCTCTTTCCCGGAATGAACGGCCTCGTTCCGGACCTCGACGTGGCTCTCGTACCGATCTGGGGGTGGGGACGAACGCTGGGCCGCGGAAAGCACCTCGACCCGAGAGGCGCGGGCGAAGCGATACGCCGCCTGCAGCCAAAGGTCGCGGTGCCCATTCACTGGGGCACGTATTGCCCGGCCTACCTTGCCCTGCGAGGCCGACCCGCATTCCTGGACGAGCCCGGCGAAGCGTTCCTGCGTGCCGCAGCCGAGCAGGCGCCGGAGGTCGAGACGAGACTGCTTCGGCCGGGCGAGCGGCTCGCGATCTAGCCGCTCGCCTCGATCGGCACGGCGCCCTGCAGGCGTGTGCGCCATTCGACGAAGATCCGATGCAAGGCTTCTGCGCCGACGATCTCTGCATCGGGGTCGGGCAAGCTCGTCGGGTAAAGCACGAATGGCCGCGTCTGCGAACCGCCCATGCCGCCGTGAAACGAAATGAGCTCCTCGAATGCACAGGCGTCGTCGAGCTGGGAATCGTAGAAGCTGTTGATCATCAGATCCGCGACGTGGGCGAACGAGTCGCTTCTCCGAAGATGCGCCGGTGCGTTCGCGGAGAACCCGGCCAGCGGATCGGTGCCCTGGACACGCCCGTCGGCGAGGTAGTGAATCCCACGCGGGCCGAGGGCGAGTGGTCCGTGCTCGGTCGAACGCACGAGGATGAATCCGATATGCGGATGCTCGCGGAGCGTCGGTATCAGGTTCGGATGGCGCTCGACGATTTCCTCGAGCGAGAACCTCCGCTTCTCCTCCATCAAATAGACCAGCCCGAGGTTGCCGGAGCCGAGCACGACGACGTCGCGATCCGAGACGTTCTTCTTGGATTCTTCCGGCTTGCTTCCGGCGCCGGTGGCCTCCCCGACCGCGTTTCGCACCATCGCGTGCTGCTCGTCGCCACCGGCAAAACGGGCCACGCCTCCCGCCCCCAGCGCGCGCTCGACGAGCTCGTCGAGGCTGTAGCCGTTCCGTTGCTTGAACGTCGCGCCCTGTGTCTGCCCGTGGTCGGAGAGGATGACGATCTCGTACGGGCGGGGCGCGTGACGGCGGGCGCGTGCGATCCGTCCCAATTGCTGGTCGAGCTTCCGCAAAGCCTCCAGCGTGTCTGCCCGTTCGAGGCCGGAGTGGTGCGCGACCTCGTCATAGCTCGAGAAAGTCGCGTAGACGACGGGGCGGCCTTTCATCATGTCGCTGAGCACACCGAACACGATCAGGTCGCGAATGACGACGCACACCGTGGCGCGGAGGAGCGGATAGCGGCCGCCCCGCTGACCACGCGGACGCACGTCACGGCGAATCGCGCGAATCGCCGCCGTCCATTCGAGCATGACTTCCCAGAAGAAGAGGACGAGCGATCGGGTGACGTTGAAGCCGTTCGCGAAGAAAGCGCGGTAGCCCGGGTTCGCCCGCTTCTCCGCCTCGATCCGGCTCACCGTGAGGATTTGATGGTCAGCATCGCCGGAAAGGAGGTTCCCGCGGCTGGCGCCGCCCCCGGCGAGCAGCCCCTTACCGTTCGAGCGGCGCCGCTCGATTTCGGCGCAAGCGTCCGGCTCCGAGCACGTCATCACCGTCCCGGTCTCTTTCTCGACCCAGCGGAAGGCTGGGATGTCGTCGTTCGAGCCGAGGAGAATGCCGGCCTGGCTCGAGCCGGTCTGGGACGAAAAATCCGTCTCCCACTCGAGCAGCCGGTGTGTCCCTTCGGCCACCCACCGAGCCATCTCGGGCGTGCTGCCATCGCGCATCGATCGGCGAAGGACCGGAGCCGCGAGCCCGTCGATCTCGAGGAACAGCAACCCCGGGACATCCGTCCGCACCTGGTCGCCGGAGCGGCGCGCGACTCGCTCCACGACGCGTAGTGCGAAGACGTCGTCGTCGTTCACGCCGAAGAAGACGATGAGCGCGACGTCCACCCCCGACGACACGAGCACGGCGAGGAGAGCCGATCCGAACGAATCGACGCTGATCGCGCCGGGCGCGATCCCGGCTGCGAGTTGGAGCAGCCAGGCATCGAGGAAGAGCACGAGCACGAACCCGACCAGCGCCGTGTAGGGCAGTCGGAGGGCCGCAAGCAACGGCGCCAGGACCGCGTTCAGGATCGTGATCAGCAGAACGACCACCACGCCGCCGGCGAAGCCCTCGACAGAGACGCCGGGCATGAGCTCGGCGGCAATCAGGAGCGCAGCGGCTGCGCAAATCCAGCGGACGAGCAGCTGCCAAGGATGAATCCGCGGCCGCTCGGGCCGCCAGAGAGGCCTCTCGCCATAGGAGGCTTGACCTTCGAGCGTCGAGCTCATCCGCCGATGATCGCAACAGTCGCCGAGTCGGATCCACCGAGCCGGTTGTCGGGATCACCCAGTGCAGGTGGTCACAGTGCTCGCGATCGGTGCGAGTATCTCTCTTCACGCTCAACAAGGAGGCATCCATGGCCGTAGGCCCTGTGGACGTTTACATCATTGGTTTTCCCGGCAACAAGTTCAGCGGGCGCATCGCGCCGGCGATCATGGAGCTCGTCGAGAACGGCACGATTCGAGTGCTCGATCTGCTCTTCGTGCATGAAGGATGCGGACGGCACCGTGACGACCCTCGCGGCAGCTGACATCGGTGAGGACGGAGCGGCGTACCTCTCCATCGACGCCGCGCAGCCAGGCGCGCTGGGTGACGAGGATGCCGAAGAGGTCAGCGAAGACCTCCCGGCTGACAGCTCGGCCCTGCTGATCGCATTCGAGAATCTCTGGGCCGTCAAGGTCGTCGACGCCCTGCAGGCCGCGGACGCCGTGCTGATCGACTCGATCCGGATTCCGGCCGAGGTCGTGGCAGCCGCGCTCGACCCGGCCTAGACCCGTCAACTTCAGAGCGAAAGGAAACGACATGGGACTTCTACGTATGGCAGCCCGCACCGCCGTCGTTGCGGGAACCGCTACCGCCGTGTCCGGCCGCGTGCAGCGCCGCCAGGCCGCGAGGTACGCGCAGGAGGATGAGGAGCAGTACGCACAGCAGGCGCCTCCGCCCCAGGCAGCGGAAGAGGACGAGACTGCACAGCTCCAGAAGTTGGCGGCGCTTCATACCCAAGGTGTGCTCACGGATGAGGAGTTCGCGGCCGCCAAGGCCAAGATTCTCGGACTCTGACGGACACATCCGCGGCCCCATGAGGAACGTCGCGGCGTATTCACGGCTGGCAGGGGTCTACGACGAGATCGTCATCGACCCCTGTCATGACCGCTGGGCTTCGTTCCTCGACGAGCTTTGGAGTGCCGATCCCGGGGGCGTTCGCTCCGTGCTCGATCTCGGCTGCGGAACAGGCCTTCTAGCGACGGAGCTGACTGCCCGAGGCTACCGCGTAGTCGGCGTCGACGCCTCGGATGCGATGCTGGCCCGCGCGAGCGAGCGCCTTGGCTCACAGGTGGTGTTGGCGCAGATGACACTCCCGGATCTGCATGTCGAAGGCGTCTTCGACGCCGCGGTCTCCACGTTCGACGGCTTCAACTACCTGACTCCCGAGGAGCTGCGCCTGACAATGGCCGCGGTCGCCCTGCACCTCAGGCCTGCTGGGTGGCTCGTCTTCGATCTCCACACCGACGTGATGATGGACTTCACGATCTCAAACCCCGTCGTGGCCGGTGAATCGGCCGGGAACGAGTTCGTGATCAGCAGCGTCGTGGATCCTGGCGTCCGCACATGCGACACGACGATCGAGCTCACGAAGCCCCTTGAGGGTGACGCTTTTTGCGAGCAGCATCGGCAGTACTTCCACACGGATGCCGAGGTCCGCGCCTCCCTGGAAGACGCCGGCTTCACGGCGATCGTCGTCGGCGAGGAGTACACGCACCAGCCGGTGGACGCCTCGACCCTGCGCGCCACCTGGTCGGCGCGGCGTCTCCCAACCTGATCCTCTCCTCTTGTTCTTCAAGACATTTCCGTAGCACGCTCGACCTTGGCGGGAAGACGCAGAGCGGCGAGGAGCCCAACGAGGCCGAACAGGATGAGGGTGACCATCGCCCACGCGTAGGCGCGATTCCCGGTGGCGACGACCGAGACGAGAATCGTGCCTGCGATCGCGGTCCCGAAGGATGAGCCGAGGTTGGAGACGCTTCGCGACAGCCCCGAGATCTCGCCCTGTAGCTCTTCGGGAAAACTCGACTGGACCAGGTTGACCGAAGGCGTGAGCATTCCGCCCACACCGAGGCCGATGAGCGCCAAGCCGGGCACGAAGGCCCAGATGCTGTCCGACGCCCGTACCAAGCCCAGCAGGAGCGCGATTCCGGCAAGGGTGACGACGAAGCCGGTGACGATCAACGTCTTCTGCGAGAAGCGCCTGGCGAGCTTCTCGGCGGCAAGCGACGAGGCCAGGATGCCGAGGGTCGCAGCCGTGAAGATGACTCCGGTCTTGATCGCGCTGTAGCCGCGTACCTCCTGCAGGAACACCGAGACGACGAAGGACGTTCCCAGCAACACCAGCCACTGGATGTTCTGCGTGACGAGGGCCAGGTTGCAGGTCCGATTCTTGAACAGTCCTGTGGAGAGCAACGGCTCCTTGCCCGACCGCTCCCGGCGGCGGATATAGACGAAGAACCAGGCCAGGAACACGGCTCCGATCGCGAGGAAGATGACGAGCAACGTGTTGTTGCTACCCGCCTGCAGGATCCCGAAGACGATGCAGAACATCCCGACTGCGGACAGGATCGCCCCGACGGCGTCGAACGGCCGCGTCGGATCGGCCGCGAGGGGATCGACCATGCGGCGGCTGAGGAGAACGATCACGCCGACGACCAGCGCCTGGAAGACGAACGCCGCTCGCCAACTGATCAGCGTGGTGATCACCCCACCGATGAGCGGACCCGCCGCAGCACCGATCCCACCCAGTCCGCTGATCGCTCCAAAGGCCCAGGCACGCGAGGTGAGGTCGCTGAACCACAAGGTCGCGAGGATGTAGACCGGCGGGATCAGAAGCGCAGTGCCAACGCCCTCGAAGACCGAGTTGCCGAGGATCAGCACGCCGAGATTCGGAGCGACGGCGCTCAGCAGTGCACCGATTCCATACAGCGTGAGACCGATGAGGAAGCACCGCTTGCGACCCCAACGGTCGGTCAGCTTGCTGCACGGGATCATCAGGATCGCCATGATCAAGAGAAACAGCGTGATCGCGGTCTGCACGCCCTTCACGGTCGTGTCGAGGTCATCGCTGATGTCCGTGATCATCACGTTCATGTTCGACCCCGCGAAGCTGCAGATGAACTGGGCGAGGGCGAGCGGGAGGATCAGTCTCCGCGCCGACCCGGCCGCGCGGCGGAGAGGAGCCGCCGGGACCGTTGATAGCGACTCGTCAGTCAGCTGGGCCTCCAGTTCTCACGGGTATTGATCTCATGCGTGCGCTGCCGGAGGATCGCATGTCGAGCAGCCGGAGGCGAAAAGCCGCCGACGCGCTAGCGTCCGCGCACCCGCTGGGTGCCGCTGTGGCTCGCTTGGTATCCGGGGCCGGCCTGGTTCAAAGTCAGGAAGATTCGATACGTCGACTTGCCCCGTGTGTTCGGAGGGCGGAAGATCCTCCCCGAATGGGGGCCAAGCTTGAGCTTCCGGACGACGACCCACTGGCCGAACCGCGAGCGCCGCTGCAGGTAGACGAACCGGCCAGCGAAGGAGGATGCCGCGCTGATCCGGGTCGACATGTACCGATGCGCGTAGCTGAACGTGACCTTCGGGCGAACGCCAACGGTGGCGGGTTGGCTGCTGGAGCCGCGGTATCGAGCCTGGTATGTCGTCTGGATCGTGGGGGTGGTGGTGAATGCCCAGGCACCGCCGGCGGTGGTCGTGACGGATGCGAGCCCGGTCGGCACGGGTTGCGGATAGGGCTGCGCCAGGACGGTGACCGTCTGTCCCTCCTTCTTCGACGAAACCACTCCCGAGAGCGTGACTTGCGCGCCGAAGGTCGCAACGGGAAGCGACGCGCTCAGCGTGACGGAAGGAGGCGGCCCTTGGACGCGCACTACTCCCTTGAGCGTGGGCCGCAGACCGTCGTGGTACCGATATGTGCCCGCGGCGCTGAAGGTGAACGTCCAGTTCTTCCCCGACTCGAGGATGGGTGAGGCGAACGCACCCGTGTTGGAAACGATCTGGCGCTTCTCGCCCGCGTTGTTCGTCCACCGAACCGAATCGCCGAGCTTGACGGTGAGCGATGCGGGACGAAAGCCGCCGCCCTTGACGATTTTCACCTGGTACGTCTGTGCAGCTGCCGGCGACGCGGTGAGCAGGAAGAGCGATATTCCGGCGCCGATGACGCGTGTGCGCATGTGTGTGACCCCCTTGGCTTCTCGGGGAGTTTCTGCCCCGGCAGCCGCAAGACGGAACGCCCTTTTACAAAACGCGAACGTTTCCCGCGGTGATGAGGAAGGCCGGAGTTGGCAGATCAGGTGCGCGTCGGGCACGCTGTACCAGAGCCAATGAAGCGAACGCGAATAGCGGCGAGCGACTGCGATTGTGTCCAGCGGATCGCGGCCACCTGTGGGGAGTCGCCGATGTGGTCCGTACGCGAGCAGGCGCTCTACTGGACCGACAACCTCGGCGGGGTGATCCACTCCCTGGAGCCTGAGAGCGGGAGCGAACGGAACTTTCAGCTGGGCCAGAACGTGATGGCTATCGGCCTACGGAAGAGCGGTGGACTCGTCCTCGCGCTCGCCAAGCAACTCGCCTTCTACGAGCCTGGAGGCGAGCTCGAGCCGCTCATGGACGTCGAGCACGACAAGCCGCGTAACCGGTTCAACGACGGGAAGGTCGACCGCAGCGGCCGGTGGTGGGCCGGCACGATGAACGACATCGACTGGGACGAGCCCTCCGGCTCGCTCTACCGCCTCGGCGCGGATCTCGAGCTAAGCCGACGACAAGGTGCGGTGATCTGTGCCAACGGTCTCGGCTGGAGCCCCGACGGCGGCACCTTCTACTTCGGCGAGAGCTTCCGCTATGCGATCTTCGCTTACGACTTCGAACCCGACGCGGGCGCCATTTCGGATCGCCGAGTATTCGCGACCGTCGACCAGAGCAGCGGGGCGTTCCCGGACGGGCTGACGGTGGATGCCGAGGGGGGCGTCTGGAGCGTGCAAAACGGCGCCGGCCGAGTGGTTCGCTACGCCCCGGACGGCGGCATCACGCACGAGGTCGACGTGGCGCTTCCCCAGCCGACGAGCTGCATCTTCGGCGGGCGGGACCTGGACGTCCTCTACATCACCACTTCGAGGCAGAACATGACCCCCGAGCAGCTCGCGCGCTACCCGCTGTCGGGCAGCGTGTTCGCCGTGCGACCAGGCGTAAGCGGCTTGCCCGAACCCCTCTTCGCGGGGTAGCAAGGGAGGAGTCTCATCGGAGTCGCGGATTCGCGCGCTTCCGCATCAACGGAGCGGCGCAGGAGTCGAACCTACCGAGCCGTGGGTTACACGACCGCACCGGTTTTGAAGGTCTGCCGATCCAGGTCCGGTTAGGTGCAATCCGCACGGTTGCGTCCGCTGAGGTCCGGTTAGGTGCGCTGAGATGCGCTCAGGTCGGTAGAAAGTTCGGTAGAAGCTTCAAGAGCGTTCGAGCCCAGCACCACCCGCTCTGACCCGCTCAGCTACGCAGAGTCCGCAACGGTTGAGTGGGGCGCTTGTTTCACCCGCCGCCTATGCGTGGCCCTCGCCGCGCCGCAGCGCGGCGAGGGACATGAAGCAGTCAGGCTGCTAGCAGGGCGGGTAGGGACAGGTGTTCGTCGTCGTGGTCCCCGTGGTCGTCGTTGAAGGCGGTGCGGCCCTGACGACCGCATTCCCGCCGGCGGAGACGGCGTACCACTTCGCACCGAACTCGAACAGGCCCTGGCCGTTTGTCTGTCCGGAGTGCTTGTCGAGCGCGAAGGTGTAGAGCGGATGATGGTTGTAGGTCAACTGGCGGCTCCCATCGCTGCGCCTCGTCGTACCGAGCATCGACCTCTTCACGCCCGGACCGAGGCTCGCCTTCCCATGTACGAGCAACGGAGGCCAGAACTTCGCGCAACTCCCAAGGCAGGCGCTCTTACCGTGCTCGTCCTTCTTGAAGAGATAGAGCGTATGTCCCTTCGAGTTGACCAGCACTCGGCCTAGCTTCGTCTTCCCGAGGGATACGGTCGCCCCCGTACCGGTCGTGCTTTGCGCGATCGAGCCGGCGGCGAGGAACCCGCCCACTCCGAGCGCCACCATTAGCGGCAGAAGAGTGAGCACACGGGCCTTGCTCCGAGGCTTGGTTGACTTGTCCGGCCCACCGTCCGCGTGTCTTGCGATTGGCATAACCATTTCCTCCTTCGCTTCTTCCGTACGCGGTGCAGGCGCGGGCGGATTCGTCTGGCGGCTTGGCCTTACGGAATGTTCAAACCCTCATTCGAACGGAATGTTGCGAGCCGCTGACCGACGACGGTCCGACAGGCGGCAGTGGCGGAGGAGAGGAGGGGCCGCCGTTGGCGAAGGCCGGTGGCACTGTCGTTTCCGCCTCTCAGGGTGGCCCCCGGTCCGGGCGCCCCGCACTCTCGCCGGTCCGCTTTAGCGGCCCAGTCTCGTCCGTCGACGGATGCCGAGACGCGCCTGCACGGCTCTGTCTTCCTGTCCGTCCTTGATTGCCCCCCAGACGAACAGACCGATGACCAGGACGGTGGTCAGGAAGACGAAGATGCCGAGAACGACGGCAGCCAGGAGATCCATGTAGAAATCGTTCCAAAGAGCGGGAGATTCCACACCCCGCGGGGCACCCAGTAGCCATACCGGACAGCTCGCCGTCTTCGGCTCTGAGCCGGGAGAGGCAAGCTGGTCTAACCGAGCACTCGACATCGATCAGGCTCACAACTGCCCAATCGTCAGAGTCGGCTCGTAGCAAGCACTTCGGCTCAGCGGAGCGGCGCAGGAGTCGAACCTACCGAGCCGTGGGTTACACGACCGCACCGGTTTTGAAGGTCTGCTGATCCAGGTCCGGTCGGGTGCAAACCGGCACGGTTGCGTCCGATGAGGTGCGGTCAGGTGCGCTGAGGTGCGCTCAGGTCGGTAGAAAGTTTGCTAAGTCTTGATCTTGCTCTGGCCGGCGGGTCGACTTCTGGGGCGAACTCGGCGGGGGCGCCCTTGACGGTCGGTCGACCGTTTGAGATATTCCATGCTCACGAGCCGGGGGCGAGGCGATGTGACGGCGAGCAAAGCTTTCAGACTCACTGTGCTGGTTAGCGTGGGCGCGTGCGTGTTGGCATCTCACGCCTCAGCTCAAGCCTTCTTCTTCTCAACCGGCAATCCGAATGGGCTGATGGCAACAGCGTCTCGACCAGCCGGCAATGGCTTGGAGGAGACAGAATCTGCGGACGATTTCATCTTGACCGCTCAAACGTCTCTGACTTCGGCCACGTTTACCGGACTTTTTACTACGCCAGTTAGTTTGATGAACGGCATTAGTCAAGTTCGAGTCGAGATTTATCGAGTCTTCCCGCTGGACTCGGATGTGGGTCGCACATCCGGGCCGCCGACTTTCAGTACTTCACAGGTGCCTACGCGAGTCAACTCCCCTTCGGACGTCGAGTTCGTTGATCGAGATTCAACGGCTGGCAATTTGACATTCACGCCGGGATTGCTCAATAGCAGCTTCACGGCGAATAACAGTGTCGATACCGGGATTCAGCCGACGCCGAATCAAACGACCGGCGGCGACGGAGCAGTAACCGGGGAGGAAGTTCAACTCAACGTGACGTTCACGACCCCGCTCGACCTACCCGCCGATCACTATTTCTTCGTGCCACAGGTCTTGCCTGCCAGCGCCAACAATCATTTTCTCTGGCTGTCCGCCCGCGGCCGATCGTCGCGCCCGGAACACCGTTTTCTCCTGACCTGCAAGAGTGGATCCGGAATGCGGCTCTGGATCCCGACTGGCTCCGGGTTGGCACTGACATCGTCGGCAGCGGGACGTTCAACGAGGCTTTCTCACTCACCGGCTCCTCGGTGACGGCGGCGACATTCGCCTCGTCGAGCGCGAAGTCGACGAAGCGAGGCGTGCTGCTGCACTGGAGGACGGCTTCCGAGGCGGACATGCTGGGCTTCCAGATCTACCGCCGGCAGGCGGGAAAGTACCTGCGGATCACCCGGACGATCGTGCCTGCACAAGGCGCGGTCGCCGGAGCGGGGTACCGCTACGTCGACCGGAACGCGCCGCGGCGAGGGTTCCTGCGCTATCGGATCCAGATGATCGACCGCAACGGCTCGCGGAGCTGGTTCGGGCGACCGCTCCTCGTCCGTCGGTAACGCCGGTCGCAGGTGGATGCTGGATTCCGCCTGACCGGTAGAAACGTCCCGTAGAAACGCGAGTTTTCGTTGTCGTGTTCGGTCGTGACGACATAACTCTTGGGCTCAGCGGAGCGGCGCAGGAGTCGAACCTACCGAGCCGTGGGTTACACGACCGCACCGGTTTTGAAGACCAGCTGGGCCACCGGGCCCATGCCGCTCCGGGGGAAAGGGTAGACGGCGCTACCGAACCAGAAAATGCTCGGCGTCCGCAAGCACGCTGACGATGTCGCGCGCGAAATGGACGTCGCACGGGTGCGCAGCTCCGGTCTCGACGGCCGCGAGCAGCTCGGAGACCGCGCGCATCAAGGCGTCGGTCGCAGAGTCCGGCTCGCCGGGGGGAACTTCGGCGATACCCGCCGGGCCCCAGAACCTCATGGACGTGTGTTCGGCCGCCGCGGGCGCAGTCAGCGCCAGCATCGCGGAGCTCGCCCTTCCGCCTTCGTGCCGGAAAGCCAGGTGAACCTCGTCGCCGTGTCCACGCACGGCTACGACGTCCTCGACGGGGCCGAGCGCGGGGAGCAGCGCGGCCAGCGCGTGTGGCCCGAGATCCCAGAGCGCGCCGTGCTGCTTCCGCCACGGTGACTCGCCGAACGGACTGCCGCCGCCGAAGATCGAGGCGATCCAGGTCACGCTCCCGCCGTGCCACTCCACGGGGACGACGACCTCGTCGAACCAGGTCGCGGAGGGCTCGGCGAAGCGCCTGACGAAGAAGACGACCGACTGGACGCCGGCGCGATCCGCCGCCTCGACGACCCGATCGGCGCCCTCGACGGAGAGCGCGAGCGGCTTTTCGAGCAAGAGGTGGCAGCCCCGTTCGGCCGCCCGGCACGCCAGGTCGACCTGGACGTCCGGAGGCACGGCGATCGCGACCGCGTCCACCATGTCGAGGGCCGTGTCGAGGTCGGGCTCGGCCGCTGCACCGCGTCGCCCGGCCACCGCCTCGGCCTTGACGGGGTCGCGACCCCAGACCGCGACGAGATCGACCTCGGGGTGCGCCGCGAGACCCGCGGCGTGAACGGTGTCAGCCCAGTGCCCCGTACCGAGCACGGCAAAGCGCACCGCTCAGCCGACCAGCGTCGCTTCGGCTGCCTCCGACGGCTTGATGTCGGGAAGGCGGGTCATGCGGAAACCGTTGATGAGGCCGAGAAGACCGGCGACCAGCGGCACGATGAGCGCGATCTGCAGCGCGATCGGCCTCGCCTCCGTGTTGATGCGGACGATCTCGGCCTTGACGTCCGCAGGCTGACCGACGAGCAGGCTCTCGAGATGGGCGTTCGTCATCACCTCGGCATTCTCTTCGAGGCCTGCGGCGACGCGGTCCTTCTCGGCCGGCGAGAGCACCGCGCTCGAGTTGGCCTCGTTCGTGAAGATGAGCGACAGCGAGGCGAGCATGATCGCGCCGGCGAAGGCCAGGCCGAACGAGAGCCCGAACGAGCCGCCGGCCGAGTTCACGCCGGCCGCCTCGCTGACGCGCTCCTCCTCGATTGGGGCCAGCGTGTAGTTGTTCAGCTGGGAGACGAGGAGGCCCGAGGCCGGCCCCCGCGACCAGGAGCGGCCCGAACAGGTCCCAGCCGGTGTCGGCATGGGGGACGATCGGGATCAGGATGCCCACGCCGATGCTGAGCAGGACGAAGCCGATGAGGATGATCTTGCTCGGGCTGCGCTTGCCGGCCCGCTTCCCGGCGAGCAGCGCGACCGCGAACATGCTGAGCGAGAGCGGCGCGATCGAGAGACCCGCCTCGAGCGCGTTGTACTCGAGCACCATCTGCAGGAAGAGCGGAAGCGCGATCATCAGTCCGCCGAGCGCGATCTGTTGCAGCGTCTGCGACGAGATGCCGAGCCGGAAGTACTTGGACTTGAAGAGGCCCGGGTCGATCAGGGCGGCCTTGCCCTGGCGCTTGCGGCGCGTCAGCCACCATCCCAGCGACACTAGAGCGACCGCGCCGGCGCCCATCAGCGCACCGACCGCTCCTCCTCCGTCTTCCCAGACGAGGATCCCGAGCACGATCCCGCCCATGCCGACCGCGGAGAGGATCGCGCCGACGACGTCCACCTTCCTCGAGCCGGTGTAGGGAACGTCGTGGACGAGCCGCATGCCGAGCAGGACGATCCCGATGATCACGAGCTCGCCGAGGAAGCCGACGCGCCAGGAGAGATAGGTGGTGATCAGGCCGCCGAGCAAGGGGCCGACGGCGGCGGCGATCGCGGCCGAGGCGCCGACGAGCGCGTAGGCCTTGCGCTGCATCGGTCCCTCGAAGTTGCCGTGAACGAGCGACTGCATCGCGGGCAGGAGGAGCGAGGCTCCGAGACCGCCGATGATCGCCCAGCAGATGATGATCGGGAGGAGGCTCTGGGCCAGAGTCATCGCGAGTGCGCCCACCGCGTAGCCGAGCAGGCCGACGATGTAGGCGCGCTTGCGCCCGATCAGGTCGCCGATCTTGCTGCCGATGAGGATGAACGCCGCCGAGACGAGCGCCTCGAGCGCGATCGCCGACTGCACCCCGCTCGCGGTCGTGTGGAGATCCTTGACGACTGCCGAGATCGAGACGTTCATCAACGACGTGTCGAAGACGAGCACGAACATCGCCATCGCCAGGAGCACCGCGAGCTTCGTCCCCCCGCTTGCTCGCTCCGGCACGACGGCGGCCGCCTCCACGCTCATACGAGGAGGGTGCCGCTTCGCGGGCTCCTCGCACATCATCCGAAGCGGGGGAGCCCGAACCGCTAGGCTCCCGCGCAATGACCCGTTCGCATGTAGCCGCCCTCGTCGCCGCGCTCGGAGTTGCCGTGCCGTTCGTCGCCGGCTGCGGAGGCGGAGGCGATTCGAGCTCGACGAGCTCGAGCACGACGACGGCCACATCGACCGAGTCGACCGCCTCGGCGGGCGACTGGGCCAACGGGTTCTGCGGTGCGTTCAAGGACTGGGCGAACTCGCTCAAGCCGATCGGCCAGAGCCTGCAGAGCAACCCGACCAAGGACAACCTGCAGTCCGCCGCCGACGACATCAAGGGCGCGAACGAGACGCTCTCGGACGACCTGAAGGGCCTCGGCAAGCCCGATATCTCCGGCGGGGACGAGGCGAAGTCGGCCGTGAACACGCTGGCCGATCAGATCAAGGCGGACTCCGACACGATCACGAATGCGCTGTCGGACGTTTCGACGGCAGGCGAGCTCGTCGCAGCCGCGAGCGCCATCAGCACAACGTTGTTGAACCTGCAGAACCAGGTCAACAACACCCTCAGCCAGCTGAAGGCGATCAACGCCGACAACGGCTCGCTCAAGGACGCGTTCAACGGCGCGTCCAACTGCCAGTCGCTTCAGAACAGCTAGGCGGGCTCGACGATCAGCGTCAGCTCGTCTCGCCCGATGACGCGCACGCGGTCGTCGCGATTCGCGCCGGCCTGACAGTTCGCCTCCCACGTCTCTCCGTCCAGCCGGACCTGTCCGAGCGGGGCGGCACGCCTCGGTCACTATCGGCGATCTGGCCGATCAGGGTCTCGGCTCCGACGACGCGGCGCTTCCGCTTGACCGTCCGGCTCCAGAGGAAGAGCTCGCCGAACCAGAGCAGCGTGACGACCACGAAGCCGACGATGTTCCACGGCCCGGGGAGGACGAGCAACAGGACGACGGCGACGAGGATGAGCACGGCAGATCCCTACGAAGGACGCGGCGCGGCCGGCGACTCAGGCGCGGCGACCGCCGGCGGGACAACTGCCGTGGTCCCCGGGAATTCGCGTAGCGACTGCCGACGCAGGAGCTCCACGCCCCACAGGATGAGCGCGAAGAGCACGAGCGTCCCCAGCAGACGGCGGTCCTGGGCGAGGGGAGCCCAGGCGACGAGGATGAGGAGGATCGCGACCACGACGGCGTAGACGACAACGACGTTCCGCCGGAAGCCTGGCGCGAGCCAGCGGCGCACCGTGGTGCCGACGCGATTCGGCCCGGCGAGCACCGCGCCCGCGATCGCGACGAGGCCGTAGACGACGAGCGCGATGCCGATATCGCGCAGCTCGCTCGTCACGATCTGCCAGATCTCATGGCCGGCAGGCTTGTTCGCGTCGACCTTCACCAACGAGTCGGTGATCACATTCCCGAGCAGCCGCTGGAAGATGAGGAGCAACAGCCCCACGCCGAAGATGCAGCCGCCGATCCCGCCGAGCACCTTGCGCCGGCTCGGCCGGGCCAGCCAGAGCGCGAGCGCGTAGAGCGCGAGCACCACGATGATCAGGAAGATCGTCAGCGCCTTGATGACGCGTACGGCCTTCTGCGCGGCCTCGAGCTTGTTCGCGCGCATGATCAGGATCACGCCGGCATTCGGTGGAGCGTTCGCCTTGACCTCGTCGGCGATCCCGAGCCGGTCGGCGAGCGCGTGGACCAGCGGCCTGAGATCGAGGGTAACGTCGCCGTTCGCCGTCGACACGTTCCTGATCTTCTCGCCCTTGAGCACCGCCCGGAGCTGCTCGTGCATATGGCGGTTCGCGTTCTCCCAGAGTGCCTGCGCGGCGTCTGTGCCGAGGACGGCGTTCGCGGCGCGAGGAGCGAGGTTCTCGACTGCACCGGCCAGCACCGGCGCCGCTGCCTGCAGCTGGTCCGGCAGCTGCTGCTTCAGCTTTTCGGCCACGTCGACACGCTGGAACAGCGCGTCGACCAGCTTGGCCGAGACGGCAGTGCGGACGGTGTCGTTCGCGAGCAGCTGCCCTGACGTGCTCGTCCAGCCGTCCGTGTTCAACAGCTGGCGCTTCGTCCAGACGGTCACCGAGCTGATCAGCAGGAGCAGCGTCGCGACGCCGACGAGGCTCCAGACGAGGATCTTGCGCTTGAGGCTCACGCCGGCCGATTCTCGCGCGATAAGAGGTGAGGTCCCCTCACTCCGTCGGGGTGACGCCGCGTCAGAGGAGGTGGAGCTGCCTGGCGCGGCGAACCGCGTCCCGCCGCTGCGTTGCGCCGAGCTTGCGGTAGATGCTCTTGACGTGTGACTTGATCGTGTTCACCGAGACGAAGAGCTCCGCCGCGATGTCCGCGTTGGACATCATCGTCGGCAGGTAGCGGAGAACGTCGGCCTCGCGCGCGGTCAGCGGTTCGAGGAGCTCGGCCGGGGCCGGCCCGCCGTCCTCGTGCCCGTTCAGCGTGGAGAGGAGATCCGACGCGAACCAGCGATGCGCGGTCGAGTGCCGCAGGTGGTCCGTGAGCAGCTCTCGCAGCGACGGGCCGGCGTCGAGCAGGGGGCGGCGGATGCTCTCGGCCTCGCCGAGCGCCAGCGCCCGCCCGGTCGCGGCGCGCGACTCGGCCACGTTGCCGAGCGTCCGATGGGCGACGGCGCTGAGCACGGCGCGTTCGATCATGTCGACCGTCTCGTCGTGACCGTCCGCATCGAGCAGCGCCAACGCCTCGTCGGGCTGACCGGCGGAGAGACGGAGGCGCGCCAGAGCGAGGGGGACGTCGGAGTCGTCCGGCGTCTCGTCGAGGGCCTGCTCGAGCATCTCCCGGGCTGCTGCGTGATCACCCGTGGCGGCGGCGAGCCGGGAATGGAGGCTCACGGACATCGCGCGCAGCGGGGGCGCCTCCACGGTGGACCAGTCGCTCGCCACTCCTTCCAGCCGCTGGAGCCCGATCTCGATCTGACCGTCTCCGCGCGCGAGGCAGAGCGCCGCGTCCACGCAAGCCGACAGCGCCCGCGCGATCCGGTCACCCGACCTGGCCCCGATCTCGCCCAGCATGCTCGCATGGGCTTCCGCCGCGTCCAGGTCGTTCCATTCGTAGTCGATCAGGGCCAGGGCCGCGTACCCCATCGACGCCTGCGGCGTCCGCTCGAGGCCGCGGCTCTCCGCGGCGTCGGCGGCGGCCCGCGCCAGGTGTTCAGCATGGCGGAGACGTCCTTGCCCCAGCTCGAGCAGCGCGAGGCCGCCGAGACTGGCGATCTCGGGCGGCGAGACGTCGACGGCCCTCGCGAGATGAAGGGCTTCGTGGAGGTGACGGTGCGCCGACGGGCGCTCTAGCCAGAGCTCGCAGATGCCGAGCGGAGCAAGGGTGAGGGCGCGGACGCGGTCCGCCGTTCGACCCCTGAGAAACCCCGCATCGGCCAGCTCGAGCAGGGCCTCCGCGGTTTCGACCGCCTGCGAGCACCGGCCGTCCAATCGGTAGCGGAGGACCGAGGCGAACATGAACATCGCCCGCACTCGCTCGTCGAGCTCGTCCAGGTCGTCCGGGCAGGCTGCGTCGAGCCATTGAGCGCCGCGCCGGACCTCCCCGTTCATCAGCGCCAGAGTCGCCGCTGCGGTGGTCAGGGGGATCGAGCCGTGCAGCTGCTCGGGCCGAAGCGCGTCGATCAGCGCCGCCTGCACCGTCAGATCCGCCTCGCTCAGCAGGTCGAACCACGACTCGACAAGGCACGACGACGCAAGCTCGAGATCGCCGGCGGCGAATGCGTGCTGGACGGCGTCGAGGTTCTCCCCCTTGTCGAGATACCAGCGCGCCGCTCGGGCGTGTAGCTCCTGAACCTCCGCGGGCGCATCCTGGACGAGCTCCGTGCGCAGAATCTCGGCGAAGAGATGGTGATAGCGGTACCACGCCGACCGCGAGCCAACGCGCTCGATGAAGAGGTTCTGGTTGACGAGGTCCTCGAGCATGCCGGCGGACTCCATGCCGGTCAGCGCCTCGGCGAGCTCGGGCGTGAGCCGGTCGACGATCGAAGTCTGCAGCAGGAAACGCCGTGTCTCCTCGGGCTGCGAACGAAGCGCCTCCTGCACGAGGTAGTCCACGGCGGCGCTGTCGTCGAGCAGGGCGTCGACCGATCCCGTGGGCGACCCGCGGAGCGACAGGGTGAACAGCCGCAGTCCTGCGGCCCATCCTTCCGTCCGGTCGAGCAGAACCTGGAAGACGGCCGGTGGGAGCTCGACCTCGAGTGCGTCGAGGAACGCGCGCGTCTCGTCAGCGGTGAAGGCGAGATCGGCGGCACGAAGCTCGACCAGCTCCCCGCTCGCCCGGAAGACGTGGACGGGCAGGTCGGGATCGTGGCGCGTGGAGATGATCAGCCGCAGCTTCGGGGTTTCGGCCCGTAGGAGCTGCTCGATCCCGTTGGCGACTCCGGTGCGGGGAAGGTTGTGGAAGTCGTCGATGACGAGCGTCACCGGAGACCGCAGCTCCGCGACGGCATTCAGAAGCCGGTCGACGAATCCTGCCGGAGTACCCGCGCGCGGTGCGGCCAGGCGAGCCAGGCCGGTGCTCGCCGGAGCGACGCGCCGGAGGGCGTCGAGGAACTGCGCCCAGAATGCACTTTCCCCACGGCGCGGCCGCAGCGACATCCACCCGACGCGCTTGCGCCGCCGCTCCGCGAGCCAGGTCGAAAGGAGAGCTGTCTTCCCTGCGCCGGCGGGCGCCGAGATGAGGACGAGGCGCCCTTCGCTCCCGGCGTCGAGCGCATCGAAGAGCCGCACGCGGCGCATGGCGGGACGCGGCGGCCGCGGCACCAGGAGATCCGGTGTCGCCACGAGCCTGGACGGTGGTCCCCGCCGCGGGACGGCCCGGCGGGTGGCGGACGATACGGTGGCCAAGGAGGGGCTCCTTCGGGTCAACGAAGAACGTAGATGCGCACCGAGCCAATGTCAAAGAACGCTCACAATCAGGCGTTCCTTCGTTCGGGGTGAGGCTCGGTCACCCTTGCCAGGCGGAGCATCGCTGATGATGACAGCGAGCCGGTATGAGATTCGGGTGAGAGGCCGGCTCGGTGAGAAGATCGCCGCCAGGTTCCAGGGCTTCGACGTGGAGGTCGAGCCCGCCGAGAGCGTGCTACGAGGCCCGATCCAGGATCAGTCGGCACTCCACGGCATCCTCGGGCAGATCGAGTCCCTCGGCCTCGAGCTCGTCGAGGTGCGGCGGGTGGACGACTCGCGGGCCGAGCGCTAGCGAACGTCCGCGCGCCGTAGCGAGAAGCGACAGGATCTCGGCGATCCCGCGGCCCGGACGTTCACGCGGGGAGTATGACGCCGGGTTTCTGCCCGCGTGGATGCGCCTCCCCGGCGCCCTGAGAGCGCGCGAGGGCGAGGAGGCCGCCGACCATCAGCGCAAGGCCGAAAGCCGCCACGGCCAGGCCCCACGTCTGCGTGTGCAGCTCCTCGTCGAGCAGCGTCAGCCCGACGACGACCCCGACGACGGTCTCGAAGACCATCGTGGTCGTGATCGCCGGCGCGAGCGCGCCCGTCTGCAGCGACACCTGCACGAGCGTGAAGCCCACGAGGCTTGCCCCGGCAAGCGCGTAGATGTGCCAGTCCAGGAAGACCGCGGCGGCGCCGTCGTCGAAGCGAAGGACCGTGGCCTTCGTCAGTGCGGCCACGAAGCCGAAGAGGATTCCCGCCGCGCTGCCGGTCAGGGCTGCCTTCAGGCCGGGCCGGCGGCGCCAGCCGATCGCCGCCAGGACAACGGCCGCTGCGCCGGAGACGGCTCCGGCGATCGCCCACTGCAGGCCGGGCGCGTCCGCGCGACCTCCACTCGGGTTGGCGACCACCATGAACGCGGTGAGTCCGGCGACCACCGCAAGAGCCCCGCCAATCTCGCGGCGGCCGACCCGCTGGTGCGTCAGCCAGACGCCGAGAGGAAGGGCGAAGATGACACTCGAGACGAGCAACGGCTGGACGACGACGAGCTTCCCCAGACCGAGCGCGGCCGCCTGCGCGACGTAGCCGGCCGCGTCCACGATCAGGCCCACCAGCCAGATCGGCCGCCGCAGCAAGCGCAGCAGGAAGCCTGCCCGCAGAGCCGACGCGTCAGGCTCTTCCATGGCTCCCTTCTGCTGGAGCACCGAGCCGAACGCAAACAGGAAGCCGCCGAAGAGCGCGAGCCCGATCGCCGGGCCGTTCACAGCTCCGCAACGGTGTCATACACGACGACCGTTCCGGCGACGTAGTCCGGTAGGCCGCGCCGGCGGCCGTCGAAGAGCACCGGAATAAAGCCTGCGAAGAAGGGGATGATCGCGATCGCCAGGCCGGCGACGCGGACGAGCGCGCGCAGCACCGAGATCCGGCTCCCGTCCGCCCGGCGGACGCGCAGGCGCATCAGGCGCATGCCTGGCGTGTGGCCGACCGCGCTCCAGAAGAGGGCGAAGTACGCGGCAGCCGCGAGATACAGCCCGGCGCCGAGCAGCGCGCCGACCAGCCAGTGGGGCCGGATCCCACCACCAGCGAGCCGATCAGCGCGACGATCCCAACCCCCCCGGCGAAAAGGACGACGACGAATAGGGCGTCGACCCCGAGCGCGATCGCCCGGGAGACAAGGCCGGCATAGGCGGGCGCGACCGGCATCCTTCCGAACCGGCCGTCCAATCGCGCCGCGGCCGAGCGAGCCTCGCCCACGACCTCCTCGGCCAGGCCGGCGGACTGGCGTGCGATCGCTGCACGCACCTCCGGGCTCGAGGCGACCGTGCGCAAGGCGTCGCGCATCTGCGGGCTCTGGAGCGCCTGGTTCACCAGCTTGTCCAGCTCCCCACTCGCGGCCAGCTGGGCGGCCATGCGTTCGAGCACGTGGTGCCGGACGATCGACTGCGCGAGCTTCTCCGGCAGCGATCCCGCCAGCGCCTGATCGAGGATCCGAGCCGTCTCAGGCGCCTCGAGCACGTCGTCGGCGGCGTCTTCTATACGCCCCCGCGACGCACGCGCAGCGACGCGCGCGGGGTAGAGCGCCGCCCGTCGGGCCGCGCCGATGATCCCGGGCCGCCTCACGCGCGCCGCGCCTGCCGGCGCGCCCAGCGCTCCTGGAGCGCCACGCCCACCACAGGTCCGAGGATGAACACGACGCCGACCGCGAGCAGCCACGTCATCATGATGAAGACCACTCCGATCGGCCCGTACTCCTTGTTGTTGGAGATGATCGCATCCGACAGGAAGGCTGCTGAGAAAGCCGCGAACCCGAAGAAGAAGGCGCCGTGACCATCGAAGGCACGATCAGCTGCCGGTATGGCACGCGGCCGGCAAGCAGCAGGTGCATGCCGATCCAGAGGAAGGCGGCAAGCAAGGCGAAGCTCGCGAGCGCGGCCAGGAAGGGGTGCACCTTGTTGAGCTCGTGCTGCATGTAGCTGAGGGCGACCGAGACGGCCAGCGCGCCGAAGCCCCAGAGGACCTGCTCCCACGTCTCGTGCCAGTACCCGAGCCGCTCGAGGCCCCAGATCGTCTGCCAGAGCTTCTGAATCACGGCGACGGTCGCCGTCACTGCGAACACGAGGAAGACGATCGCTCCAACGGTGGCGGCGCGGACTTCGACGACGCCTTGAAGAGATTGTCCACGCTCTCGGTCGCCTCGTCGTTCAGGCCCATGTGCGTGGCTGATGCTGTGGGCAAAATCCCGGCCGGTTACCGCAGCCAGGAAGATCAGGTTCGGGAAGAGCCACAGCAGCATGACCGCGGCCAGCAGCAGCGCCTGGTTCATGGAGTCGACGCTATCGAGAGCCGGTCCCACACGTCGCCGGCGGTGCTGTCGTGCCAGGCCGAGTCGGCCTTGCGCCAGGCTGAATCCGCCCGCCGGCGCGTTTTTTCGAACTTGACTTCTGCTCCGGCGTCGCTCACGGATAGCCATTCTCCGGGCTACGAGTTGCAAACGTAGTCACCCGCAGGGGAGGATTACGGAAATGGGGGGGGGGGGGGGGTCAGGGCTTGAGCCTCCCGTCGAGCTCCTGCTGCTGGCGATCGCTGCCGCGTTCTACCCGGCGCTGCTCGCGGTCGTGATCATCTTCCTCGGCCGGCCGCGGCCGAAGAGATTGCTGCCTCTTCTTCCTCGCTGCGGCACTGGCTGGCGAGCATCAGCGTCGGCCTGCTCGCGGTCTTCGCCCTGGACGGAGCCGACTTCGGCTCGTCGAGGCGAGAAATTCGTTCGGCGCCGGCCGTTCGACATCGGCCCTCTGCATCTCTCGGCCCTATTGGCCGGCGTCTGTACTTCCCTGCGATCGACGCCGAAGCCGAAGCAGCCCAAGGAGAAAAAGCCGTCGATGACGCAGCGCGTCCTCACGAGGGATTCCAGCTGGCTCGTCTTCGTCCTCGGCATCGTGCTCAATCTGCCAGGGGGTCTGGTACCTGATAGCGCTCAAGGACATCGGCCTCTCCGTAGTACTCGGACAGCCGCCGCGAAGGTCCTCCTCCTCCTGGGTGTTTCAACGTGATCATGTTCTCCTTC
>CAWEIM010000014.1:0-55110 GCA_963809075.1 uncultured Actinomycetes bacterium
GAGACAGAATCTGCGGACGATTTCATCTTGACCGCTCAAACGTCTCTGACTTCGGCCACGTTTACCGGACTTTTTACTACGCCAGTTAGTTTGATGAACGGCATTAGTCAAGTTCGAGTCGAGATTTATCGAGTCTTCCCACTGGACTCGGATGTGGGTCGCACATCCGGGCCGCCGGCTTTCAGTACTTCACAGGTGCCTACGCGAGTCAACTCCCCTTCGGACGTCGAGTTCGTTGATCGAGATTCAACGGCTGGCGATTTGACATTCACGCCGGGATTGCTCAATAGCAGCTTCACGGCGAATAACAGTGTCGATGCCGGGATTCGGCCGACGCCAATCAAACGACCGGCGGCGTGACCAGTAACCGGGGAGGAAGTTCAACTCAACGTGACGTTCACGACCCCGCTCGACCTACCCGCCGATCGCTGTTTCTTCGTGCCACAGGTCTTGCCTGCCAGCGCCAACAGACTCCTCTGGCTGTCCGCCCCGAGCCAGATAGTCGCGCCCGGAACACCGTGCTGTCCTGACCTGCAAGAGTGGATCCGGAATGCGGCTCTGGATCCCGACTGGCTCCGGGTCGGCACTGACATCGTCGGCAGCGGGACGTTCAACGAGGCTTTCTCACTCACCGGCTCCTCGGTGACGGCGGCGACATTCGCCTCGTCGAGCGCGAAGTCGACGAAGCGAGGCCGCGCCGCTGCACTGGAGGACGGCTTCCGAGGCGAACATGCTGGGCTTCCAGATCTACCGCCGGCAGGCGGGAAAGTACCTGCGGATCACCCGGACGATCGTGCCTGCACAAGGCGCGTCGCGGGAGCGGGGTACCGCAACACGACGGGAACGCGCCGCGGCGAGGTTCGTGGCTATCGGATCCAGATGATCGACCGCGACGGCTCGAGGAGCTGGTGCGGCGATCGCTGATGGTCCGTCGGTAATGCCGGTCGCAGGTGGATGCCGGATTCCGCCTGACCGGTAGAAACGTCCCGTAGAAGCGCGAGTTTTCGTTGTCGTGTTCGGTCGTGACGACATAACTCTTGGGCTCAGCGGAGCGGCGCAGGAGTCGAACCTACCGAGCCGTGGGTTACACGACCGCACCGGTTTTGAAGACCGGCTGGGCCACCGGGCCCATGCCGCTCCGGGGGAAAGGGTAGATGGCGCTACCGAACTCGGAAAGTGCTCGGCGTCCGCGAGCACGCTGGACGATGTCCCGCGCGAAATGGACGTCGCATCGATGCGCCGCTCCGGTCTCGACGGCCGCGAGCAGCTCCGAGACCGCACGCATCAAGGCGTCGGTCGCCGAGTCCGGCTCGCCGGGGGGAGCTTCGGCGATACCCGCCGGGCCCCAGAACCTCACGGACGTGTGTTCGGCCGCTGCGGGCGCAGTCAGCGCCAGCATCGCGGAGCTCGCCCTTCCGCCTTCGTGCCTGAACGCCAGGTGAACCTCGTCGCCGTGTCCACGCACGGCTACGACGTCCTCGACGGGGCCGAGCGCGGGCAGCAGCGCGGCCAGCGCATGTGGCCCGAGATCCCAGAGCGCGCCGTGCTGCTTCCGCCACGGTGACTCGCCGAACGGGTTGCCGCCGCCGAAGATCGAGGCGATCCAGGTAACGCTCCCGCCATGCCACTCGCACGGGGACGACGACCTCGTCGAACCAGGTCGCGGAGGGCTCGGCGAAGCGCCTGACGAAGAAGACGACCGACTGGACGCCGGCGCGATCCGCCGCCTCGACGACCCGATCGGCGCCCTCGGCGGAGAGCGCGAGCGGCTTTTCGAGCAAGAGGTGGCAGCCCCGTTCGGCCGCCCGGCGCGCGAGGTCGACCTGGACGTCAGGCGGCACGGCGATCGCGACCGCGTCCACCATGTCGAGGACCGTGTCGAGGTCGGGCTCGGCCGCTGCACCGTGTCGCCCGGCGATCGCCTCGGCCTTGACGGGGTCGCGACCCCAGACCGCGACGAGATCGACCTCGGGGTGCGCCGCGAGGCCCGCGGCGTGAACGGTGTCAGCCCAGTGCCCCGTGCCGAGCACGGCAAAGCGCACGGCTCAGCCGACCAGTGTCGCTTCGGCTGCCTCCGACGGCTTGATGTCGGGAAGGCGGGTCATGCGGAAGCCGTTGATGAGGCCGAGGAGCCCGGCGACCAGGGGCACGATCGAGCGCGATCTGCAGCGCGATCGGCCTCGCCTCGGTGTTGATGCGGACGATCTCGGCCTTGACGTCCGCAGGCTGACCGACGAGCAGGCTCTCGAGATGGGCGTTCGTCATCACCTCGGCATTCTCTTCGAGGCCTGCGGCGACGCGGTCCTTCTCGGCCGGCGAGAGCACCGCGCTCGAGTCCGCCTTGTTCGTGAAGATGAGCGACAGCGACGCGAGCATGATCGCGCCGGCGAAGGCGAGGCCGAACGAGAGCCCGAACGAGCCGCCGGCCGAGTTCACGCCGGCCGCCTCGCTGACGCGCTCCTCCTCGATCGGGGCCAGCGTGTAGTTGTTCAGCTGGGAGACCAGGAGGCCCGAGGCCGGCCCCCGCGACCAGCAGCGGCCCGAACAGGTCCCAGCCCGTGTCGGCATGGGGAACGATCGGGATCAGGATGCCCACGCCGATGCTGAGCAGGACGAAGCCGATGAGGATGATCCTGCTCGGGCTGCGCTTCCCGGCCCGCTTCCCGGCGACCAGCGCGACCGCGAACATGCTGAGCGAGAGCGGCGCGATCGAGAGGCCCGCCTCGAGCGCGTTGTACTCGAGCACCATCTGCAGGAAGAGCGGAAGCGCGATCATCAGTCCGCCGAGCGCGATCTGTTGCAGCGTCTGCGACGAGATGCCGAGCCGGAAGTACTTGGACTTGAAGAGGCCCGGGTCGATCAGGGCGGCCTTGCCCTGGCGCTTGCGGCGCGTCAGCCACCATCCCAGCGACACCAGAGCGACCGCGCCGGCGCCCATCAGCGCACCGACCGCTCCTCCTCCGTCTTCCCAGACGAGGATCCCGAGCACGATCCCGCCCATGCCGACCGCGGAGAGGATCGCGCCGACGACGTCCACCTTCCTAGAGCCGGTGTAGGGGACGTCATGGACGAGCCGCATGCCGAGCAGGACGATCCCGATGATCACGAGCTCGCCGAGGAAGCCGACGCGCCAGGAGAGATAGGTGGTGATCAGGCCGCCGAGCAAGGGGCCGACGGCGGCGGCGATCGCGGCCGAGGCGCCGACGAGCGCGTAGGCCTTGCGCTGCATCGGTCCCTCGAAGTTGCCGTGAACGAGCGACTGCATCGCGGGCAGGAGGAGCGAGGCTCCGAGACCGCCGATGATCGCCCAGCAGATGATGATCGGGAGGAGGCTCTGGGCCAGAGTCATCGCGAGTGCGCCCACCGCGTAGCCCAACAGGCCGACGATGTAGGCGCGCTTGCGCCCGATCAGGTCGCCGATCTTGCTGCCTATGAGGATGAACGCCGCCGAGACGAGCGCTTCGAGCGCGATCGCCGACTGTACCCCGCTCGCGGTCGTATGGAGATCCTTGACGACTGCCGAGATCGAGACGTTCATCAACGACGTGTCGAAGACGAGGACGAACATCGCCATCGCCAGGAGCACCGCGAGCTTCGTCCCGCCCTGTGCTCGCTCCGGCACCACGGCGGCGGCCTCCACGGTCATACGGGGAGGGTGCCGCTTCGCGGGCTCCTCGCACATCATCCGAAGCGGGGGAGCCCGAACCGCTAGGCTCCCGCGCAATGACCCGTTCGCATGTAGCCGCCCTCGTCGCCGCGCTCGGAGTTGCCGTGCCGTTCGTCGCCGGCTGCGGAGGCGGAGGCGATTCGAGCTCGACGAGCTCGAGCACGACGACGGCCACATCGACCGAGTCGACCGCCTCGGCGGGCGACTGGGCCAACGGGTTCTGCGGTGCGTTCAAGGACTGGGCGAACTCGCTCAAGCCGATCGGCCAGAGCCTGCAGAGCAACCCGACCAAGGACAACCTGCAGTCCGCCGGCGACGACATCAAGGACGCGAACGAGACGCTCTCGGACGACCTGAAGGCCCTCGGCAAGCCCGACATCTCCGGCGGGGACGAGGCGAAGTCGGCCGTGAACACGCTGGCCGATCAGATCAAGGCGGACTCCGACACGATCGCGAATGCGCTGTCGGACGTTTCGACGGCAGGCGAGCTCGTCGCAGCCGCGAGCGCCATCAGCACAACGTTGTTGAACCTGCAGAACCAGGTCAACAACACCCTCAGCCAGCTGAAGGCGATCAACGCCGACAACGGCTCGCTCAAGGACGCGTTCAACGACGCGTCCAACTGCCAGTCGCTTCAGAACAGCTAGGCGGGCTCGACGATCAGCGTCAGCTCGTCTCGCCCGATGACGCGCACGCGGTCGTCGCGATTCGCGCCGGCCTGACAGTTCGCCTCCCACGTCTCTCCGTCCAGCCGGACCTGTCCAAGGGGGCGGCAGGCCTCGGTCACGATCGCGATCTGGCCGATCAGGGTCTCGGCTCCGACGACGCGGCGCTTCCGCTTGACCGTCCGGCTCCAGAGGAAGAGCTCGCCGAACCAGAGCAGCGTGACGACCACGAAGCCGACGATGTTCCACGGCCCGGGGAGGACGAGCAACAGGACGACGGCGACGAGGATGAGCACGCCAGATCCCTACGAAGGACGCGGCGCGGCCGGCGACTCAGGCGCAGCGACCGCCGGCGGGACAACTGCCGTGGTCCCCGGGAATTCGCGCAGCGACTGCCGACGCAGGAGCTCCACGCCCCACAGGATGAGCGCGAAGAGCACGAGCGTCCCGAGCAGACGGCGGTCCTGGGCGAGGGGAGCCCAGGCGACGAGGATGAGGAGGATCGCGACCACGACGGCGTAGACGACCACGACGCTCCGCCGGAAGCCTGGCGCGAGCCAGCGGCGCACCGTGGTGCCGACGCGATTCGGCCCGGCGAGCACCGCGCCCGCGATCGCGACGAGGCCGTAGACGACGAGCGCGATGCCGATATCGCGCAGCTCGCTCGTCACGATCTGCCAGATCTCATGGCCGGCAGGCTTGTTCGCGTTGACCTTCACCAACGAGTCGGTGATCACATTCCCGAGCAGCCGCTGGAAGATGAGGAGCAACAGCCCCACGCCGAAGACGCAGCCGCCGATCCCGCCGAGCACCTTGCGCCGGCTCGGCCGGGCCAGCCAGAGCGCGAGCGCGTAGAGCGCGAGCACGGCAATCAGCAGGAAGATCGTCAGCGCCTTGATGACACGCACGGCTTTCTGCGCGGCCTCCAGCTGATTCGCATGCATGATCACGATCACGCCGCGTTCGGTGGAGCGTTGGCCTTCAGCCTGTTGGCGATGCCGAGCCGGTCGGCGAGCGAGCGCACGAGCGGCCTGAGGTCGAGCGTCACGTCGCCGTTCGCCGTCGACACGTTCCTGATCGTCTCTCCCCTGAGCACCGCCCTGAGCTGCTCGTGCATGTGGCGGTTCGCCTGCTCCCAGAGCGCCTGCGCCGCGTCGGTGCCGAGGATGGCGTTCGCGGCGCGCGGCGCGAGGTTCTCGACTGCGCCGGCCAGGACCGGCGCCGCTGCCTGCAGCTGGTCCGGCAGCTGCCGCTTCAGCTCCTCGGCGACGTCCACCCGCTGGAACAACGCGTCGACCAGCTTGGCCGAGACGGCGCCGCGCACGGTGTCGTTCGCGAGCAGCTGCCCCGACGTGTTCGTCCAGCCGTCGGTGTTCAGCAGCTGGCGCTTCGTCCAGACGGTCAAGGACGTGATGAGCAGGAGCAGCGTCGCGACCGCGACGAGGCCCCAGACGAGGATCTTGCGCTTGACGCTCACGCCGGCCGATTTTCCCGCCGGAAGAGGTGAGGTCCCTCACTCCCTCGGGGTGACGCCGCGTCAGAGGAGATGGAGCTGTCGCGCGCGGCGAACCGCGTCCCGCCGCTGCGTTGCGCCGAGCTTGCGGTAGATGCTCTTGACGTGTGACTTGATCGTGTTCACCGAGACGAAGAGCTCCGCCGCGATGTCCGCGTTGGACATCATCGTCGGCAGGTAGCGGAGCACGTCCGCTTCGCGCGCGGTCAGCGGTTCGAGCAGCTCGGCCGGGGCAGGCCCACCGTCCTCGTTGCCGTTCAGCGTGGAGAGCAGATCCGACGCGAACCAGCGATGCGCGGTCGAGTGCCGGAGGTGGTCGATGAGCAGCTCTCGCAGCGACGGGCCGGCGTCGAGCAGGGGCCGGCGGATGCTCTCGGCCTCGCCCAGCGCCAGCGCCCGCCCGGTCGCGGCGCGCGACTCGGCCACGTTGCCGAGCGTCCGATGGGCGACGGCGCTGAGGACGGCGCGTTCGATCATGTCGACCGTCTCGTCGTGACCGTCGGCGTCGAGCAGCGCCAACGCCTCGTCCGGCTGACCGGCAGAGAGCCGGAGGCGCGCCAGAGCGAGGGGGACTTCGGAGTCGTCCGGCATCTCGTCGAGCGCCTGCTCGAGCATCACCCGGGCTGCTACGTGATCGCCCGTGGCGGCGGCGAGACGGGAATGGAGGCTCACGCACATCGCGCGCAGCGGTGGCGCCTCCACGGTGGACCACTCGCCCGCCACTCCTTCCAGCCGCTGGAGCCCGATCTCGATCTCACCGTCTCCGCGCGCGAGGCAGAGCGCCGCGTCCACGCAGGCCGACAGCGCCCGCGCGATCCGGTCACCCGACCTGGCCCCGATCTCGCCCAGCATGCTCGCGTGGGCTTCGGCTGCATCCAGGTCGTTCCATTCGTAGTCGATCAGCGCAAGAGCCGCGTACCCCATGGAAGCCTGCGGCGTCCGCTCTAGCCCGCGTCCCTCCGCGGCGTCGGCGGCGGCCCGCGCCAGGTGTTCCGCATGACGGAGACGCCCTTGACCTAGCTCGAGCAGCGCGAGGCCGCCGAGACTGGCGATCTCGGGCGGCGAGACGTCGACGGTCCTGGCGAGATGAAGGGCTTCATGGAGGTGACGGTGCGCCGATGGGCGCTCTAGCCAGAGCTCGCAGATGCCGAGCGGAGCAAGGGTGAGCGCACGGACGCGGTCCGCCGTTCGACCCCTGAGTAACCCCGCATCGGCCAGCTCGAGCAGGGCCTCCGCGGTTTCGGCCGCCTGCGAGCACCGGCCGTCCAATCGGTAGCGGAGGACCGAAGCGAACATGAACATCACCCGCACTCGCTCGTCGAGGTCGTCCAGGTCGTCCGGGCGGGCTGCGTCGAGCCATTGAGCACCGCGCCGTACCTCCCCGTTCATCAGCGCCAGGGTCGCCGCTGCGGTGGTCAGGGGGATCGACCCGCGCAGCTGCTCGGGCCGAAGCGCGTCGATCAGCGCCGCCTGCACCGTCAGATCCGCCTCGCTCAGCAGGTCGAACCACGACTCGACGAGGCACGACGACGCAAGCTCGAGATCGCCGGCGGCGAATGCGTGCTGGACGGCGTCGAGGTTCTCCCCCTTGTCGAGATACCAGCGCGCCGCTCGGGCGTGTAGCTCCTGAACCTCCGCGGGCGCATCCTGGACGAGCTCCGTGCGCAGAATCTCGGCGAAGAGATGGTGATAGCGGTACCACGCCGACCGCGAGCCGACGCGCTCGATGAAGAGGTTCTGGTTGACGAGGTCCTCGAGCATGCCGGCGGACTCCATGCCGGTCAGCGCCTCGGCGAGCTCGGGCGTGAGCCGGTCGACGATCGAAGTCTGCAGCAGGAAACGCCGTGTCTCCTCGGGCTGCGAGCGAAGCGCCTCCTGCACGAGGTAGTCCACGGCGGCGCTGTCGTCGAGCAGTGCGTCCACCGATCCCGTGGGCGACCCGCGGAGCGACAGGGTGAACAGCCGCAGTCCTGCGGCCCATCCTTCGGTCCGGTCGAGCAGAACCTGGAAGACGGCCGGTGGGAGCTCGACCTCGAGTGCGTCGAGGAACGCGCGCGTCTCGTCAGCGGTGAAGGCGAGATCGGCGGCACGAAGCTCGACCAGCTCCCCGCTCGCCCGGAAGACGTGGACGGGCAGGTCGGGATCGTGGCGCGTGGAGATGATCAGCCGCAGCTTCGGGGTCTCGGCCCGTAGGAGCTGCTCGATCCCGTTGGCGACTCCGGTGCGGGGAAGGTTGTGGAAGTCGTCGATGACGAGCGTCACCGGAGACCGCAGCTCCGCGACGGCATTCAGGAGCCGGTCGACGAATCCTGCCGGAGTACCCGCGCGCGGTGCGGCCAGGCGAGCCAGGCCGGTGCTCGCCGGAGCGACGCGCCGGAGGGCGTCGAGGAACTGCGCCCAGAATGCACTTTCCCCACGGCGCGGCCGCAGCGACATCCACCCGACGCGCTTGCGCCGCCGCTCGGCGAGCCAGGTCGAAAGGAGAGCTGTCTTCCCTGCGCCGGCGGGCGCCGAGATGAGGACGAGGCGCCCTTCGCTCCCGGCGTCGAGCGCATCGAAGAGCCGCACGCGGCGCATGGCGGGACGCGGCGGCCGCGGCACCAGGAGATCCGGTGTCGCCACGAGCCTGGACGGTGGTCCCCGCCGCGGGACGGCCCGGCGGGTGGCGGACGATACGGTGGCCAAGGAGGGGCTCCTTCGGGTCAACGAAGAACGTAGATGCGCACCGAGCCAATGTCAAAGAACGCTAACAGTCAGGCGTTCCTTCGTTCGGGGTGAGGCTCGGTCACCCTCGCCCGGCGGAGCATCGCTGATGATGACAGCGAGCCGGTATGAGATTCGGGTGAGAGGCCGGCTCGGTGAGAAGATCGCCGCCAGGTTCCAGGGCTTCGACGTGGAGGTCGAGCCCGCCGAGAGCGTGCTACGAGGCCCGATCCAGGATCAGTCGGCGCTCCACGGCATCCTCGGGCAGATCGAGTCCCTCGGCCTCGAGCTCGTCGAGGTGCGGCGGGTGGACGACTCGCGGGCCGAGCGCTAGCGAACGTCCGCGCGCCGTAGCGAGAAGCGACAGGATCTCGGTGATCCCGCGGCCCGGACGTTCACGCGGGGAGTATGACGCCGGGTTTCTGCCCGCGTGGATGCGCCTCCCCGGCGCCCTGAGAGCGCGCGAGGGCGAGGAGGCCGCCGACCATCAGCGCAAGGCCGAAAGCCGCCACGGCTAGGCCCCACGTCTGAGTGTGCAGCTCCTCGTCGAGCAGCGTCAGCCCGACGACGACCCCGACGACGGTCTCGAAGACCATCGTGGTCGTGATCGCCGGCGCGAGCGCGCCCGTCTGCAGCGACACCTGCACGAGCGTGAAGCCCACGAGGCTTGCCCCGGCAAGCGCGTAGATGTGCCAGTCAAGGAAGACCGCGGCGGCGCCGTCGTCGAAGCGAAGGACCGTGGCCTTCGTCAGTGCGGCCACGAAGCCGAAGAGGATTCCCGCAGCGCTGCCGGTCAGGGCTGCCTTCAGGCCGGGCCGGCGGCGCCAGCCGATCGCCGCCAGGACAACGGCCGCTGCGCCGGAGACGGCTCCGGCGATCGCCCACTGCAGGCCGGGCGCGTCCGCGCGACCTCCACTCGGGTTGGCGACCACCATGAACGCGGTGAGTCCGGCGACCACCGCAAGAGCCCCGCCAATCTCGCGGCGGCCGACCCGCTGGTGCGTCAGCCAGACGCCGAGAGGAAGGGCGAAGATGACACTCGAGACGAGCAACGGCTGGACGACGACGAGCTTCCCCAGACCGAGCGCGGCCGCCTGCGCGACGTAGCCGGCCGCGTCCACGATCAGGCCCACCAGCCAGATCGGCCGCCGCAGCAAGCGCAGCAGGAAGCCTGCCCGCAGAGCCGAGGCCTCCGGCTCCTCCATCGCCCCCTTCTGCTGGAGCACCGAGCCGAACGCGAACAGGAAGCCGCCGAAGAGCGCGAGCCCGATCGCCGGGCCGTTCACAGCTCCGCAACGGTGTCATACACGACGACCGTTCCGGCGACGTAGTCCGGTAGGCCGCGCCGCCGGCCGTCGAAGAGCACCGGAATGAAGCCTGCGAAGAAGGGGATGATCGCGATCGCCAGGCCGGCGACGCGGACGAGCGCGCGCGGCACCGAGACCCCACTCCCGTTTGCCCGACGCACGCGCAGGCGCATCAGGCGCATTCCTGGCGTCTGGCCCGCCGCGCTCCAGAAGAGGGAGAAGTACGCGGCGGCCGCGAGATACCGCCCGCCCCGAGCAGCGCGCCGACCAGCCAGTGGGGACGGATTCCGTCGACGAGCGAGCCGATCAGCGCGACGATGCCAATGACGGCAGCGAGGAAGAGCGACGATGATCAGCGCGTCGACCCCGAGCGCGATCGCGCGGGACGCGATCCCCGCGTAGGCGGGCGCGGCGGATCGTCCGAACCGGCCGTCAGGCGCGAACCGCGGCCGACCGGGCACCTCCCACGACCTCCTCGACCAGCCCGGCGGACTGGCGTGCGATCGCTGCCGTACCTCCGGGCTCGCGGCGACCGTCCGAATGGCGTCGTCGCATCTCGTCGCTCTCACACCTTCAACTGCGGGCGCTCTCGAGCGCCTGGTGGACCAGCCGGTCGAGCTCGCCGCTGGCGGCGAGCTCAGCGGCGATGCGCTCGAGCACGTGGTGGCGGACGAGCGACTGGGCCAGCTTCTCCGGGAGCGAGCCCGCAAGCGCCTGGTCGAGGATGCGCGCCGTCTCGGGTGCCTCGAGCACGTCGTCGGCGGCTGATTCTATATGTCCCCCGCCCCGCGCCGCAGCGCGAGCGCGGGATAGAGCGCCGCCCGTCTCGCCGCGCCGGCGATCCCCGTCCGCTTCTCACGCGCGCTCACGACGTACGTGCACGGCGTCGGGCCCAGCGCTCCTGGAGCGCCACCCCGACCACCGGTCCCAGAATGAAGACGACGCCGACCGCGAGCAGCCAGGTCATCATGATGAAGACGACGCCGATCGGGCCGTACTCCCTGTCATTGGAGATGACGCCGTCGGAGAGGAACGCGGCCGAGAACGCGCCCAACCCGACGAAGAAGAGCGACGTGACGACGGCCGGCACGATCAGCTGCCGGTACGGCACGCGCCCGGCCAGGAGCAGGTGCATGCCTAGCCAGAAGAAGAGGGCCATCAGCGCAAAGCTTGCGATCGCCGAGAGGACCGGATGCACGTCGTTGAGCTCGCTGTCCATGTAACTCAGCGCGACCGACACGCCGATGAAGCTGAAACCCCATACGACCTGCTGCCAGGTCTCGTGCCAGTAGCCGTGCTTTTCAACCCCCCAAATCGTCTTCCAGAGGTTCTGGATCACGGCAACCGTCGCGGTGATTGCGAAGACGAGGAACAAGACTGCGCCCACGGTCGCCGGCGTCGACTGGGACGACGCCTTGAACAGACTCTCGACGCTGTCGGTCGCCTGGGAGTTCAGGCCCATGTGCTCGCTGATGCTGGCGGCGAAATCCCGACCCGTCACGGCCGCCAGGAAGATCAGGTTGGGGAAGAGCCAGAGGAGCATGACCGCAGCCAGCAACAGGGCCTGGTTCATGAAGTCGACGCTGGAGAGCCGGTCCCAGACGTCGCTCGCAGCGCTGCCCTGCCACTTCGAGTCGGCCTTTCGCCACACCGAGTCGGCTCGGCGGCGCGTCTTCTCGAACTTGAGCCTCTGCCGGGCGCCGCTCACGCCCTCCATTCTCCGGGCTGAGGGTCGCAGCCGTACTCACCCGCAGGGGAGGATTCCGGACGGCCGGAGGACCTGAAATGCTCAGCGTTTGAGCACTCCTGTCGAGCTCCTGCTGCTCGCGATCGCGGCGGCGTTCTACCCGGCCCTCCTCGCCGTGGTGATCATCTTCCTGGGCCGGCCGCATCCGAAACGGTCGCTGACCTTCTTTCTGGCGGGCGCCTGGCTCGCGAGCCTGACCATCGGGCTGGTCGCAGTCTTCGTCCTAGAAGGAGCCGGGCTCGATTCGTCGAGCCGCGGGACCTTCAACGCCGCGATCTACATCGCGCTCGGAGCGCTTGCCATCTCGGCCGGCGCCTATCTGCTCTGGAGGCCGCCGAAGCCGAAAAAGCCGAAGGAGAACGGGAAGCCCTCGATGACTCAGCGGGTGTTGACGAAGGACAACAGCTGGCTGGTCTTCGTGCTGGGGATCGTCCTGAACATGCCGGGCGTCTGGTACCTGATCGCCCTCAAGGACATCGGTCTCGCAGACTGGACCGCCGCGGAGAAGGTCGTGGCCCTTGTGCTCTTCAACCTGATCATGTTCTCCTTCGTCGAGGCTCCTCTCCTCGGCTACCTCGTCGCTCGCGACTGGACCGCGAGCGTGTGAACAGGTTCAACACGTGGCTCCACCGGCACGGCAGGCACCTCGGCGGCTACATCGCATTCGGTCTCGGGATCTACCTGCTCGTTCGAGGGATACTGGCGGCGCTTTGAGCGAGGCGACGGTTCCCGCGTCCACCGCCAAGACGGGCAGCCAGATCGTCCTGCTCACGCTGGCGGCCGGCCAGTTCCTGATGACCCTGGACACGTCCGTGATGAACGTGTCGATCGAGAAGTCGCCAAGGACGTGGGGACGACGGTCACCGGCATCCAGGGCGCGATCACGGCCTACACGCTCGTAATGGCGTGCCTGATGATCACAGGCGGCAAGATCGGCGCGATCATCGGGCGCAAGCGCGCCTTCGCGATCGGCTGCATCATCTACGGCTGCGGCTCGTTCACGACCTCGCTCGCGCCCAACCTGCCGGTGCTGCTCTTCGGGTGGTCTTCCTCGAAGGCGTGGGCGCCGCGCTGATCCTCCCGGCGATCGTGGCGCTCGTGGCCGGGAACTTCCCACAGGCCAAGCGGCCCGCCGCCTACGGCATGGTCGCCGCCGCAGGCGCGATCGCGGTTGCGGTCGGCCCGCTGGTCGGCGGCTTCTGCACGACGTACTTCTCCTGGCGGTGGGTTTTCGCCGGCGAGGTGGTCGTCGTGCTCGTAATCCTCTTGCTCACCAGGCGGATCGCCGATGCACCCGTCGACAAGAAGCCGAAGCTCGACCTGGTCGGATCAGTGCTCTCCGCTGCGGGTCTCGGACTGATCGTCTTCGGCGTGCTTCGCTCAGGCGAATGGGGCTGGATCCTGCCCAAGTCCGGCCAGCCCTCTTGGGCGGGGCTCTCGCCGACCGTCTGGCTTGTGATCGCCGGCTTGTTCGTGGTCTGGTGCTTCTTCCGCTGGGAAGCACATCGCGAGAAAGCAGGCAAGGAGCCCCTCATCCGCCCGGGCATGCTTCGCAACCGCCAGCTGGACGGCGGCTTGACGATGTTCTTCTTCCAGTTTCTCTTCCAGGCCGGCTTCTTCTTCGTTCTCCCGCTCTTCCTGTCGATCGCCCTCGGCCTGTCCGCGCTCGCAACGGGCGCCCGGCTGCTGCCGCTGTCGATCTCCCTGCTCGCTGCGGCGCTGGCAATCCCGCGTTTCCTGCCCAACGTCTCCCCGCGCCTCGTTGTCCGCGGGGGGCTCTTGTGCATGCTCGCCGGCTCGCTCGTCCTCCTCGGCGCGCTCGACCCGGCGGCCGGCGCTGAGGTGGTATTGATCCCCCTGCTCCTGGTGGGACTTGGAATTGGCGCGCTCGCCTCCCAGCTCGGCGCCGTCACAGTCTCCGCGGTTCCGGACGATCAGGCCCCGGAGGTCGGTGGAGTCCAGAACACGATGACGAATCTCGGCGCCTCGCTCGGGACGGCGATCGCCGGCTCGATCCTGATCATCGCGCTCACTTCGTCCTTCCAGTCGAACATCACCGACAATCCCGATATCCCCGCAAGTGTCACGTCGCAGGCCCAGGTCAAGCTCGAGAGCGGCGTCCCATTCGTGTCCGACGCCGACCTCGAGGTGGCGTTGAAAGAGCAGAACGTCAGCGAGCAGACGAGCGACGCCGCGCTGGCTGCCTACCAAGACGCGCGGATCGACGGGCTCAAATCCGCGCTTGCGATCCTCGCCATCCTCGTGGTCGTTGCCCTCTTCCTCGCCCAGCTCATCCCGCGCCGACAGCCGGGACGATCGCCTCCGGTCAGTGGCTGACGGCGACCTTTAGGAGGACCACGAACATCCCGAGACCGAGGTTCGCCGCCGTAACGGCGAGCGTCCCCCACCCGCTGAGCTTCTCGAGCCGCGCGTAGCGGAGCCCCTCGACCGCCAGGGTCCCGAGACCGATCCCGAGCGCGAGCCAGACCGACGTGTTCTCACGCAGGACGCCGACGGCCCCGAGAACGAGCGCCGCGCTCGGCAGCACGGCTGCAAAGAGGATTCCGAGCTCGCGGCGCGAGATCGACTTCAGCTCGGGACGATCGAGACGGTGGCCTCGCACGATGCTCTCACCCAGGCCGTGCGAGTAGATGTGGGCAACCCAGAGGACGAAGAGGGTGGTCCAGACGACCACCGCGACCCGCCACGGGTCGCGCACCGTCGTGTAAGCGGCGGTGATCGTCGCCATGGCCACGATCGTGCCGTACACGACGCCGGCCACCTCGTGTCCGTGGCCGAGGGCGACACGCGCGACGTGGTGCCGACCCGTGCGCCGGTGCGTGGGCGGCTCGTTCACCCCAGCTGCTGGCGTAACGAGCGGTCGTCGCGCGTCGACACGCGCCCCCGGCCGAAGGCGTCGATGCGCCCCCAGCGTCCCGGGATGTCCAGCAGCTCGAGGTGGCCGATTCCGCTGGAAGGGCGGGATCCACGACGAGATGGTCACCGAGCGGCTCGAGGCCGAGCATCGTCCTCAGGAGGAGGAGCGGCGCGCCGGTCGACCACGCTTGCGGGCTACAGGCCGTCGGATACTGCACCGGGTACTTCGTCGCCGAGCGCGGGTAGCCGCCGAACGCCTCGGGCAGGCGCCCGTCGAAGAACTCGGCCGCGTCGAGGATGCCCGCCGCTATCCGCGCCGCCTCTTCCTTGAACCCGTAGCGGCGCAGTCCCCACGCGATGAAGGAGTTGTCGAACGGCCAGATCGTGCCGAGTGGTAGCCGATCGGGTTGTAGCGCGCCTCGCCCTCGCCATCGTCCTCACGCCCCACCCGAGAAGAGTCGCTGGCCCATCAGGTGCTTTGCAACCGAGCCGGCCTTCGACTTGTCCACGATTCCGCTCCAGAGCAGATGCCCGTTGTTCGAGGTGAGCGTGTCGACCTTGCCGCCGTCGGCGTCCAGGGCCACGGCGAAGTAGCCGCGATCGGCGAGCCAGAAGTCGCGGTTGAACCGGCGCTTGAGGTCGGCGGCCTGCTTCTCGAGCTTGTTCGCGACTTCGGGTCCTTCCAGATCTCCCGCGCCAGACGAGCGCCGCGCACCTTTGCGTCGTAGGCATATCCCTGGAGCTCGCACGTCGCGCGGGGAAGCCCGGCAGCCGCCCGTCCCGGTACGAGATCGAGTCCCAGGAGTCCTTCCAGCACTGGTTCTCGAGGCCGGTCTCCTCGTTCCGCCGCTGGTAGGCGATGTAGCCGTTGTCCTGGAGATTGGCGTATCGTCGATCCAGCGAGCGCCGCCCGCGCCTCGAACTCGAAGTCGCGGACGAGCTTGCGGTCGCCGGTCCAGCGCTCGTACTCGTCGAGCAAGACGACATACAGCGGTGTCGCGTCGGCAGAGCCGTAGTACGGCGAGTGCGGGCGCTCCTCGAACGCGGTCAGCTCGCCGTAGCGCATCTCGTGGAGGATCCGTCCGGGATCCTCGTCGCGGAAGTCGTCGATGCGCGTCCCCTGTCGCGAGCCGAGCTCGCGCAGCGTCGTCGCCGCCAGCTCGGGCGTGAACGGAAGCGCCTGCAGGCTCGTGAAGATGCTGTCGCGGCCGAACATGGTCATGAACCACGGCAGGCCCGCGGCGGGCAGGCTGCTCCGACCGGCGCGTCAGCGGGGAGAACCGGAGCGCGGCGAGATCGACGAGGCTGCGCCTGTACGTGTTCCTGAGCGGCTCCCAGTCGCACTCGAGGCGAGGAGTGTCGCGCATCCAGCGGTCGAGCCCGGCCGACAGGTCGCGCTTCGCCCGCCGGCGCTCGCCGCCGAGTCCGCCGAGGAGCGGGATCGTCACCTCCACATCCGTCGACCACTCGCCTTGCGGCTCGATCCGCGACCTTGAACGCCAGTCCGTTCCGGTCGAACTTCGCCGGGCCGCTCGCGGTGATCACGGTTGCCCGCGCGTACGTCTCGCGCTCGGTACCCGAGCACGAGCGCGATCGCCCTCGACCTGGGCCGCGTACATCCCCTTCTTCTCCAGCGCGTCCTTCACCTCGAACAGATCGGCGAAGTCATTTGCTGCGTCGATCCGGACTGTGAGGTCGACCGGCTTGTCGTCGTGGTTCAGGACCGTGATCTCGCTCGTGGAAGCCGTCGGCCACGGCCCGCGTGCGGATAACCGACTGCTTCGAGTTCTGAGTAGACGGTGCCGCACCCGGGATGAGGAAGAACCGCGTCTCGAAGTACTGCAAATCGTCGGTCGAGAGAGCGGTCAGCCGCTCCCCGTTGACCGTCAGCACCCACTTCGAGAGGTAGCGCGTGTCAAAGGAGAACAGGCCGGTAGGGTCGGTCGCCGAGGCCTCGATGTCTCCGCTGGCATCGCTGACGACGAATGTGTTGCCGTCGAGGATCTTGATCTCGTCGCTCATTTCCCCTCCGCGAGCGGCGGCCCGGGAAAGACGCGCTGGAGCAGGATCAAGGGCTCGAGCTCGCCCGTGACCCCGAGCCTGCCGCGTAGCACCTCTGCTGTCGCGTTGGCGTGGCCGGTGACCAGCCTGTCGAACAACGCCCGCTCGACTCGGACGCTCGAGTCGGCAGACGCGTTTCTGCGCGACACGGTGATATCCCCACGATCGATGGTCACCAGCCACCGGCCCGTCTTCTTCCCCTGGACGATGTCGAAGCGAATGGTCGCCTTGACCTTCTCCAGGAGCTGTTCGTGACCTCGCCGCTCCAGCTCGGCGAAGAACTCGGTCGTCGGGTCCGCCATGGCGGTTACTCCTCTCTTCTCTTTGGCTTCATCCGGGATACGAGCACTGCGACGACGGTGACGAGGTAGAGCTGCCCCGTAAGCGCTTCGATAACGGCGAGCAAGTGCCCGAGATTCGTGGCGGGAGAATAGTCGCCGTAGCCGACGGTCGTTAATGTGATGTAGCTGTAGTAGAGCCGTATCGCGACTGTTCCGTCCGTTCCTTGCGTGAACAAGGGTTCCGAGTCCAGCGACGCGACGGCGCCGTAGAAGAACGTGAACATCAGCCCCAGCAGGAGGTAGACGCAGATCGCGCCCATTACGGACTGTTCGTTGATCTCGCCTTGGTCGACGATGCCGAACGCGACGATCGCTGCGACGGCCAGCGTCAAGACCAGCTCGAAGATCCCGACGATCCCGGTCAGCGTGTCGCCGGGACGCAGGACGAGCAGGACCGCAAGCGCGCTTGCGACCCCGACGATGATGAGGCTCGCCCGCGCGTACTTCGTCAGGCCCGACGTCCACAGAGCGATGACGAGCGTTGCGGACTGAAAGAAGACGATCACGCTCCGCGCCCAGTCCGTATCGGGCGCGGTCGCCGCGAAGGCGAACACGACGACGATCATGACCAGCACGTACCGATACGAGTGACTCGCCCGTAGACGGGTCACCCGTTCGCGGCTGCGCGACCGCCTGGTCGAGGAGGGGGCCGATGACGCTCCTGTCACGTCGAGTCTCTCGTTCGGCTCAGACGCCGCCTCCGGACCAGGCACGGTCGGCGGTCGCGGGCCGGGCGATCATGTAGATCAGCACGCCGATGAAGGGGACGAAGATGACGAGGATCGTCCAGCCGGCCTTCGCCAAGCCGGAGTGGTCGTGCCTGCGCGAAGTTGTCGTACAGCATCATCACGATCGAGCCAGATGAAGATCAGTCAGGCGAAGAACACGAGCATCCCCCAGAACACCTTCAGGAAGGTCCATTCGTACGCAAGGAACGACAGGGCTGCCTCCTTTCCTCGATCTACTCCACGACGACCACGTTCGCGCCGAGCTCGCCTTCGACCTCGGCCGCGGTGTCCGATCCGAACAATCGCCCGAGGCCGCTGTGGTGATGCTCGCCGAGCACGACCAGATCGGCGCCCTGGTCGCGTGCGGCCCCGACGATCTCCGCGCTCGGGTCGCCGGCCGACCACGCGAACTCGGCCTCGAGCCCGGCGGCCCGCACCGTCTCCTGGGCGTTGTCGAGCGCAGCCTCGACGTCCGGCGGAGGCTCGACCGGCATCATCACCGGCCCGCTGTCGTCGAGCGTCCCGTAGTTCTGGATCCCCTGGGGGTTGAGCGGCATCTCGGCGACGACGAGGACGACGAGGCGCGCACCCCCACGCTTGGCCTCCTCGACCGCATGCTGGAGCGCCCGCTTCGCCGGCTCCTTGTCGTCGTAGCCCACGAGGATCGTCTGTCTAGGCACACGTCTCCTTCTCTGTCGTTCCGAGGCTCCAGATATACGTGACGAGAGGACGCAGATTCATCGCCCGAGTGGGGTGAAACGGCGTAGGCTGCGCCAATGACGGTCGCGGCCGAGCCCACCGTCGAACCGCGAGGCTCCCGGCGGCGCCGGATGATCAAGGTCGGCCTCTGGCTCGCCGGCGTCGCGCTTTTCTGGTTCGTGCTGCAGTTACTCGGCGTCGACGTCAGCGGCTGGATTCGGAATCTGTGGGACCAGATCAAGGCGATTCCCGCCGGCTACCTCGTCGGGGCGCTGATCGCGCAAACGGGCGCTACCTTCTTCGCCGGCCTTTCGTACTACGGGATCCTGAACGCGGCCTATCCCGGCAGCGTGGCGCTGTGGCCCGTCATCGCCGCGTACGCCGTGGGCGTGGCGATGAACAACTTCCTTCCGGCCAACATCGGCACGTTCGTCACCCTGTTGATGTTCGTCGCGGTGATCCCCCGCTGCACCTTTGCCGGGTCCATCGCGGCGTACCTCGTCCAGAAGATTTTCTTCACGCTGGCCGGGACGTTCGTCTACCTGTACATGTTCCTGAGCGTTCCAGGGTCGTTCGATCTCAGCTTCGGGAACGTGACCTCGCATCCCTGGGTCACCACGACGATCGTCCTCGGTGCGATTGCGGTCATCGTCGTCCTCGCCCGGGTCTTCTGGCGGGAGGTCAAGAAACTGTGGCAGAAGGCCAAACAGGGCGGCGCGATCCTCTCCCAACCGCGTCGCTACATGACGCGCGCGTTCTTGCCCTCCTTCCTCAGCTGGACATGTGGACGGATCGTGACAGCCGTCTTTCTCGCCGCGTTCGCGATTCCGGTGACGTTCGAGTCGGTCATGTGGGTCACCGGCTCGGGCTCGCTGGCGAACGTCGCCTCGTTCACTCCCGGCGCTGTCGGGGTCACGCAGGCGACGAACGCGCTGGCGCTCAAGACCTGCTGCCACGTCGCCAAATCGCAGGCCATCGATTACTCGACGGCGCAGCAGCTCGTGGTAACCGCCTGGAACCAGATCGTCGCGATCGTCCTGGTCGTGGTCGTGTTCGGCTGGGCGGGCGGCAAGCAGCTGGTCGGCGATTCCTACCAGCAGGCCAAGGAGAAGAGCGCCGAGATGCGGGCGGAGCGCAAGCGGAAGAAGCTCGAGAAGCGAGGCGGTTAGCGTGCGGACAGATCGGGTGCGCGCACCCACGGCCCCGGCGGCGTGAGCAGGGACTCCGCGCGCAGGTAGGCAAGGCCGACGAACGGGAAGTCGAGCCGGCTCTCGAGGCAGACGTAGCGCGGGCGCCATTCCGGGAAGAACTTGCGGTTGAAGCGGAGCAGGCGATCGATCTGGAACAGCCGGTCGAGGCGGAGGAGAGCGAAACGCACAGCCGACTGCGATTTCCGGCTCGGGTTCAGGATCAGCTGGGCGAACACGGAGAAGTTGAGCGAGAACTCGGGGACGTCGCGCTCGCGCGCCCACTCGATCGTCCGCGCGAGCAAGAACTCCATCAGCCCGTTCGGCTCGCCGTCCCGCCGGCGCATCGAGGCCAGCGAGAGCCCGCCGGTGCCGGGAACCGGGACGAGATGGATGAAGCCGCCGACGTGGCCGTCCTCGCGCTCGGCAACCGCGATTAGCGCCTCGGGATGCGCGAAGAGGCAGTCCATCGCCATCGTGAAGCCGCGTTCGGGCCAGCGGCCGCGCCACTCCTCCGAGACCGCGCGAAGGTCGTCCGCAAGCCTCGGCTTGATGTCCCGAACCTCGACCACGCGCGCGCGATAGCCCTCGCGCTCGAGCCGCGTGACGGACTGCCGCACCTTGCGGATCGGCCGTCCCTCGAGCGAGAAGTCGCGCGGCACGACGACCGCCTCGTCCCCGAGGTAGATCGGCTTGAGGCCCATGGACGTGTAGAGCGGAAGCAGCCCCTCGCACGACGCGAGGATGGCCGTTCGCCAGCCGCGGGCCTGGGCGACCCGCCGGAACTCCGCCACGAGCTCGCCCGCTTCGGCCGCGTCTCCGATCGGGTCGCCGCTGACCAGCGCGACTCCATGCAGGACGCGGTACGCGAGGAACGAGCGCCCGGTGGGCGAGAAGAAGTAGCTCTTGTCGTCGCGGAGCGCGAAGAACGACAGCGTGTCGCAGCCGGAATCGCCGACGATGCGCCCGGCCTCGGCGCGCGCCCTGGCCTCGTCCTGCAGCTGCGCGGCGATGGGGCGAAGCCAGAAGTAGAGGGCGCTGAAGATGAGCGCGCCGAGGAGGATCCCGAATGCGTCTCCGACGCGCTCGGGCAGGTTGATCGCCCCCGCTGCGTCGGCCGACAGAACTCCGACGACCGCGCCGAGCGCCAGGAGCGTGTAGACCATTGGCCGGACCGACTCGCGGCATCCCTCGACCGTGAACCTCCGCCTGTAGGCGAGCAGGGCAGCCAGCACGGCCAGGCTCGCCGTGGCCTCCTCGACGTCGAGTCCCTTGATCAGGTGCGAGACGGCCGTCCCGGCCATGAGCACGACGGCGAGCTGCCAGGCGCGGCGTTTTCTCCGCGCCAGTGCGAGGGAAAGCCAAAGCAATGCGATCCCGAAAGCGAGCGTCACCGCTCCGGCGAAGTGCATCGCCCCTTCCGGAAGGGCTCCGCTGATGACCTCCGAGCGCGAGGCGAGGGCCGGAGTCAGCGACGACGCGATGCTGACGCCGGCGACGAGAGCTGTCGCGACGGCGAGTACTTTTTCGGAGGTGACGACGACACGCAAGTTGCCCAAGGGTAGCGCTACTTCGGCAAAAGGACCAGTCTGGCCGCGCCGCCTTGGGCTCGTCCTCGCGGTGGCTGCGGTGCTTCTCATCCCCTGGACGGCCTGGCTGGCGCTGCGCCTTCCGTCGCGCCACGTCTCGCGGCACTGGGACATAGCCTGGGTCGGGTTCGACGTCGTGCTGACGGCGATGATCGCGACCACCGGGATAGCGCTGTGGAAGCGCTCGCCGATTGCGCCCTTCGCGGCCACCGCTGCGGCCACCCTCCTGCTCGTGGACGCCTGGTTCGACATCTTCACGGCGAGGACGGGCGACGAGCTCGACTGGGCGATCCTGGCCGCCGCGCTCGGGGAGCTGCCGCTCGCGGTCCTCTGCTTCTGGCTCATCCGTCGCTGGGCGTTTCGTGGTCGTACCCCGGGTAGCACGGCTGTTCCACACCACGAACGGGAGGGAGCAAATGACAACGGAACAGCAGGAGACGTCCGTCGTCTCACAGGCCGGACAGCAGGTCCAGGAGAAGGCGGGCGAGCTGAAATCGCAGGCCGGCGAGCGCCTGCGCGAGCAGGTCGACGAGCGCTCGTCGCAGGCGGGAGAGCAGGTCGGGGCGGTGAGCCAGGCGCTTCGTTCGAGCGGCGAGCAGCTGCGGAACGAGGGCCATGACACGCCGGCGAAGCTGATCGACGGCGCCGCGCAACGGGTCGACCGCGTCGGCTCGTACCTGCGCGACTCGAATTCCGACCGGATTTTGAGCGACGTCGAGAGCTGGGCGCGCAGCCGCCCCTGGGTCGCCGCCGCCGCCGGCGCCCTTGTCGGCTTCGCCGCATCCCGGTTCCTCAAAGCCTCGAGCAGCCGCCGCTACGAGCAGCTCTCGTCGAGCAACGGCGGCAGTCTCGGCGCGAGCGGGATGTACAGCACGCGCGAGCTCTCGACCGGCACGCCGCCGGGAGCGATGTAATGGCCACGCGGGAGCAACAGCCGTCGCAGTCGCAGGAGGAGCTGCGCGATCACTCGACCGGCGACCTGGTCAAGCAACTCTCGTCGCAGGTGTCGGCTCTGGTCCGCCAGGAGGTCGAGCTGGCCAAGGTCGAGATGGCGGACAAGGGGAAGAAGGCCGGCGTCGGGCTCGGCATGTTCGGCGGCGCGGGTGTCGCTGCACTGCTGGGGCTCGGCTCGCTGACCGCCTTCCTGATCCTCGTCCTTTACCAGGCGATTCCCGCCTGGGCAGCCGCGCTGGTCGTGACCGTCATCTGGGGGGCAGTGGCAGGCGTGCTGGCCCTTCAGGGGCGCGAGAAGGTCAAAGAAGTCGGAGCACCCATTCCCGAGCAAACCGCTGAGAGCGTCAAGGAGGACGTCGAATGGCTGAAAGGCAACAGGAGATAGAGCAGCGAATTGAGCAGACGAGGGAGGAGATGGGTGACACCGTCGACGCCCTCAGCCACAAGGCCGATGTCCCCGGACGCATGAAGGGGTGGGTCGGCGACAAGAAGGATGCGGTCGTGGACAAGGTCACCGGCGCCAAGGACGCCGTGACCGGCGCCGTGGGCGGCGCGGCCTCGACGGTGGCGGACAAGACACCCGACGGGGCCCAGCTCAAGCAGGGCGCCGGCCGGGCGAAGTCGATCGCCGAGAGCAACCCGATCGGGCTCGCCATCGGCGGCGCCGCGATCGGGTTCATCGCCGGCCTCTTCATGCCCTCCACGAGGGTGGAGGACGAGCGGATCGGCGAGGTGTCCGACCAGGTCAAGGACTCCGCGAAGGAGACCGCGCAGGAGGCGGTCGAACACGGGAAGCAGGTCGCTCAGGCGGCGGCGCAGAGCGCGACCGAGACGGTCAAGGAAGAGGGCCAGTCGCACGCGCAGGAGCTCACCGAGAGCCTGCAGGTGAAGACGCGGGACGTCACCGGGTCGGACGAGGAGGGCCCGGAGATCGTCTTCGAGCCCGACGTCGAGCTCGAGTCGGCAGATCGCAGCAGTCGCAGCAGTCGTAAGGGGAGGAGGCGGGGCTCCGGCCCCGCCTCTTACTCCGGCGTCACGTACGCCGCCGTGATCCCGCCGTCGACCGTGAAGGTCGAGCCGGTCACGTGGCTCGATTCGTCGCTCGCGAGGAAGAGCGCCGCGTTCACGACCTCGCGGGGCTGGGCCAGACGTCCTTGCGGCCAGTGCGCGCGCCGGCGGTCGAGCGCGGCCGGGTCGTTCCCGTAGAGGTTCATGAGGAGCGGCGTCTCGACCGGGCCGGGGCAGAGAGCGTTCACGCGCACGCCCTGCCGCGCGAACTGGACCGCCAGCTCCCGGCTCATCGACAGCACCGCGCCCTTCGAGGCCGTGTAGGAGATCTGCGAGGTCGCGGCTCCGACCAGCGCGACCAGGGACGAGACGTTGATCACCGATCCGCCGCCTCGCTCGAGCAGGTACGGGATCCCGTGCTTGCAGCAGAGGAACACGCCCTTCGTGTTCACGTCCTGGACGCGCTGCCAGACCTCGACGGATGTGTCGACGACGGAGGCGTCGTCGCTGGGCGAGATGCCGGCGTTGTTGTAGAGGACATCGATTCCGCCGAATCGCTCCGCCGCGGCCCGCATCATCCCCGCGACCTGGCTCTCGTCGGCGACGTCCACCCCGACTGCGAAGGCCGAGCTCTCGGCGCAGAGGCCGACCGTCTCCTCGGCGGCCGCGAGATCCACGTCGCCGACGCAGACACGCGCGCCCTCGGCGGTAAAGACCTCCGCGGCGACGCGGCCCATCCCGCCGCCGGCGCCGGTGATCACGCACAGACTTCCCGTCGAGGCGGCCCATCAGGCGCGCGCCTCCCGGTAGGCCTTCGCCTGCTCGACCAGCGCCTGGAAGAGGCGGGTGTCCTCTCCCTCCTCGGGATGCCAGAGGACGCCGACGGTGAACCGCCGCTCGCGGTCCTCGACCGCCTCGGCCGTCCCGTCGTCGGCATACGCGACGACCTCGAGGCCGTCCCCGACCTCCCCGATCCCCTGGTGGTGGTGCGACTCGACGCGCGCCGCCGTGCCGATCATCGAGCCGAGCCGGCTCTCCGGCTCGACCGCCACGTCATGCACCGCGAAGACCCCCGGCGTGACCTTGTGCTTGTCGTCGCCGACGATCTCCGGAAGGTGCTGGACGAGATCGCCGCCGCGCGCGACGTTCAGCAGCTGGGAGCCGCGGCAGATGGCGAGCAACGGCATGTCACGCTCGAGCGCGGCCCGCATCAGCTCGAGCTCGGCGCCGTCGCGCTCGGGGCGAAGGTCGCGCGTCTCGGGGTGCGGCTCCTCGCCGTAGGTGTCTGGATCGAGATCGGAGCCACCCGAGAACACGATCCCGTCGAGGACGTCGAGCGTCTCGGCAGCACCGTCGTCCGACGGCGGGACGAGCAGCGGCCGGCCGCCGGCCCGATCGACGGCGCGCACGTACGCCAGCGGGATCAGGGCCGCGGGCAGCGTCCAGTGGCCCCAGCTGGCCAGCGGCTCGGCGTACGTCGTGATCCCGATCAGCGGCTTCATCGCGGCCGCACGTGGTCGAGGACGCGGTCGAGCGGATCCGGAACCCTGTCGAGGTCGAGTGCGTTCACGAGCATTGCGCCAGTTTGAATCTTCCGGCCGGCTGTATGTACCCAGAAAGCGGCGAAGCTGCTCCTCCGGCTGCCGTCCGCGCCACGCCGGCTGCTGCTGGAAGCTGCGGAAGAGTCCGAGCTCGCGCCGCGCCGCGAGCACTTCCTCGACCACGTCGACGCCGAGCGCGCGGATCAGCTCGTCCTCGAGGTCCCGGTGGCAGACGAAGAAGCCGTCCTGGAGGCCCACGCCCTCGAATGCCCGCCGGAAGTACCGCTTCCTCACCCGAGTCGCAGAGGCCGGCGAGCCGCCGTGTTGAGGATGCAGCCGCCGCACCTCGCGGCCGATCGCCTGGGCGCCTCCCAGCGGCAAGATCGACACGCCTTCGGCATCGAGGTTGCGACTCGCGCCGCTGCGCGAGCGCCTCGAGCGCGAGCTGATCGCTCACGCCTTCGACCAGGATGACGGTCACGCAGCCTCCTCGACGATCTCGTCGACGGTGCGGCGCGCGTTGGCCGCGAACTCCGGGAACGTCTCCCTGTAGTAGGGAATACCGCCGAGCCCGCCCCAGAGCGCCCAGCCGCGCCCACGTGCCCATGCGTCGTCGTCGTAGCCGGCGGCCTCGCGGAAGACCGCGCGGCCGCGCGTGTCCAGCACGTTCCACGCCACCATCAGGTCGACGGCCGGGTCGCCCATGCCCGAGCCGCCCCAGTCGATGACGGCGCTCAAGCGGCCGCTCGTCGAGCAGGAGGTTTCCCGGCATGAGGTCGGCGTGGATCCAGACCGGTGCGTGCGGCCACGGCGGGAGACCCAGCGCCTCGTCCCAGAGCGCCTCCGCGGTCGCGGTGTCCAGCTCGCCCTCGAGCACCTTCAGGTTCGCGCGCGTGAACTCGTCGAAGCGCGCCAGGTCGCTCGCCGCGCACGGAGTCGGGGCCGCCGGAAAGGTCGACCGCGTGCAGCGCGGCAATGAATCCGGCCAGCTCCTCGGCCAGCGACTCGGGCACCTCGCCCGGCGTCGGGTTCTCCCCGGCAGCCACTCGAAGATCGCCCACTCGTGTGGATACTCCGCCGTCGGCCTCCCGCGTACGACGGGCACCGGCACGCGCACCGGGAGCAGCGGTGCGAGTCGCGGGAGCCAGGTGAGCTCGTCGTCGAGGTCGGACCAGAGCTCTGGGCGGTTGCGCGGGATGCGCACGACGAGCTCGTGCGCCGAGCCGGTAGAGCGCGTTGACCGTCCCGGACTCCGCAACCGGCTCCAGTGGCAGCGAGGCCCACTCCGGGAACTGCTCGAGGAGCAGACGACGGACGAGCGCGACGTCGGTCTCGATCTCGTCTGCATGCCTCCTAGGAATGCGCAAGCACGGCTCCCACCGGCTCGTAACGTTCGAACTCGGACTCCAGAACCCCCTCGCCGCGCGTGAGGCCACGAAGCTGCTGCTGGAGCTCGAGCAGCCGCCCGGCAGTGATCGCACCGGCCGCTGTCCCCCACGAGCCTTTGACCTCCGGCGCCTTCACGACGGCCCCGAGGCGGCTGAGCGCGGGGTAGACGTTCCCGAGCGTGTCCGCGGGGAACCCGAGCTCGAAGCGGTGGACGGGCTCGCACACAACCGTCCCGGCCCTCTCCACCGCCTGCGCGAGGACGAGGGCGGTCAGATCGCGGATCTCCGAGGGCTTGATGAGCGGCCCGCGCTTCGACGGCGGGCCGTCGGAGCCCGCGTACTCGAATTCGGTCAGGGAGACGACCCAGTCGACGACCCGCCAGCCGGCCGGCCCCTTCTGCGTGGCCAGCCGGACATACTCGCCCATTTGCTCCTCGAAGCGGTCGACGGTCTTGTAGGCGTAGAGCGGAAACGTCTGCGAGGAGGCCTCCAGCCGGAACGTCTCCCCGGCGGCGTCCGGCGCCGGCTCGATCCGCAGGGCGAGCGTCGCGGGAAACGGATTGGGCTCGGTGTTCAGCACCTCGACCGCTTCGCCGATGCCGCGGGGCCGCTCGACGCAGAGCGGGGTCGTGTCCCCGAAGGTGACCGCAACGCCGTAGTCCGCCTCGAGGGTTGCCGCGATCACCTCCTTCTGCACCTCCCCGTAGAGCGACAGCGCGAACTCCTGGCGCTCGTCGTCCTGCCGAACGTCGATGAGCGGATCCTGCTCGGCCAGCTGCGTCAGCGCGAGATGGAGCACCGCCTTGTCCGCCTCCTGCACCGGCCGGACGGCCGTCTCGAGCGTCGGCGGCGGGAAATCGCCGGTACCGGTCACGCGCGGGATCCCGAGCGGATCGCCGATCCGCACGTCGCGCAGTCCCCAGACCTTGGCGATCTCCCCGGGGCCGACGATCTTGCGCTGCACGACGGACCCGCCCTCGAATCCGGCCAGCGCCGTCACCTTCTCGTCTCCGAGTCGGTCGCGCACGCGGATCGCGCCGGAGAAGAGTCGCGCGTACGCGATCTTGTGGCCGGCGTCGTCGCGCTCGATCTTGAACACCGTTCCGGAGAGCGGCCCGTCCTCGTCCCCGGCCTGGGACGGCAGCAGCTCCGGGATACCCGCCATCAGCTCCTCGAGGCCGAGCCCGCGCAGTGCCGAGCCCGCAAAGGCGGGATGCGACGACCCCGCTTCGCGCCTGCGCGGCCAGCGCGCGCCGAAGCTGCTCCTCTTCCACGCCGCGCCCCTCCACGTACGCGGCCAGGAGCTCCTCGTCGTTCTCCGCGAGCGCGGGCAGGAGGTCGCCGTCGACCGCGACGACGGCCGGTGTCAGCCGCTCCTTGATCGCGGCGACCACCCGCTCCGGATCGGCCCCTTCGCGGTCGATCTTGTTGACGAAGAAGAGCGTCGGCACGCGCAGCCGTTCGAGCGCACGCCAGAGGAGCGGCGTCTGCGCCTGCACTCCCTCTACCGCCGAGACGACCAGCACCGCTCCGTCCAGCACCGCGAGGACGCGCTCGACCTCGGCGATGAAGTCCGGGTGGCCGGGCGTGTCGATCAGGTTGACGGTGACGTCCCCGATCGCGAACGTCGCGACCGCGGTCTTGATCGTGATTCCGCGCTGCTGCTCGAGCGCGAGCGTGTCGGTCTGCGTGGTGCCCTTGTCCACGCTGCCGAGCTCGTGGATCACGCCGGCGGCATGCAGCAGCCGCTCGGTGAGCGTTGTCTTACCGGCGTCTACATGCGCCAGGATTCCCAAGTTGAGCGTCCGTCGAAGCATCCTGCGTACCTCCCGATTCGGTCACAAAGGCCCTTGTCGTTTGGAGTGCAGGTGCGCGCACGAGATCGCTCCTTGGTCGCTGACGCTAGGCGGAAGTATAGGGATCACGTCGCCCGGCCAAGGAAGGCGAGGACCGCGTCGGAGAGCGTTGCGATCCGCTCGTCGGCGAGCGTGTAGAGGACGTAGTAGCCCTGGCGGCGGCGCTCGACGAGCCCCGCGCGGGCCAGCAGCCCGAGATGTTTGGACAGGCCGGCCTCGCTGATCCCGATCAGCGGCGCGAGCTCCTGCGTCGAGCGGTCGCCGGCCGCGATCAGCTTGAGCGCGCGCAGCCTCGTGTCGTCCGCGAGCGCGCGGAGGACGTGGACCACCTCGTCCGGCGGGAGCGTCGCCCGCCCCTCGGCCAGGGCGAACGGAGCGGGATAGACGATCGTCGCCGGCCACGGCGGATCGCAGTTCAGCCTGACGTGGGGCCAGACGAAGGTGCTCGGGACGAGCACGAGCGGCGCCGCCGGCCTGATCTCGACCGTGTGCTCGTGCGGCAGATCGCGGCGAATCTCGTGCGCGACGGGATCGATCAGGAGCTGCGGCGACAGCGCCGTCAGGTACGCGTAAACGCCGTCGCCCGCGATTTGCCGGCCCGCGGCCGAGACTGTCGCCGCGAGCTGCGGCTCGAGCGCCTCCCATTCCTGCTCGAAGGCCGCTGCCCAGTAGCCGCGGAGGAGGCAGACGAAGCGCCGCAGTAGCTCGAGCGGCGCCTCGAAGACCAGGTCGGCCAGCTCCGGGTCGGCGCCGTAGTAGTCGGCACGCCGGGTGACGTGCTCACGCACGTGCGCGTCTTCGAGCAGTGCCTCGTCGCGCTCGCCGCGGTGGTCCCAGCGGGCGGAGGAAGCCGAGAGCATTACGTTCGCTGTCCTCGCCGTCGCCCTCCTCCCCGGCTCCGCGCTGGGCGACGAGACCACGCTCACCGCGGTCGTCGGCCTGAACGACGGCTTCAACATCACCCTGAACGACGCGAGCGGCAAGAAGGTCTCCCGCATCGCGCCGGGGACGTACACGATCGTCGTCGAAGACCACTCGTCGATCCACAACTTCCACCTCGCCAGCAACAGCGACGCGACCGTCGACTTCAAGACCGGTCTCGACTTCGTCGGGACGGAGACCTTCACCGTGATCTTCCGGAACCACACGGTGTACGCGTACGCCTGCGAGCCGCACTGGCAGACGATGAACGGCTCGTTCCTGGTCACGGACACCCCCGAGGCGCCGCCTCCACCCCCGCCGCCGCCCCCGCCGCCGGTCACGAAGCTGGCCGCCTCGGTCTCCGCCGGCGGGAGCGTGCACCTGAGCCGGTCGTCGGTGCCGGCCGGTCGTGTCCGCGTCACTGTCACCGACCGCTCGAGGACGGCCAACTTCCACCTGGCCGGGAAGGGCGTGAACAAGCGCACCGGAATGAAGTTCCGCGGCTCGACGAGCTGGAGCCTCCGGCTTGCGGCCGGGACGTACCGGTACGGCACCGACGGCCGCCCGCTGACCGGAAAGCTGCGCGTCAAGTAAGACTCCCGGGCGTGGCCGACACCGTCGTGGTCGTCGCCGGAGGCTCTCCTCCCAGCAGTCGCGCGCTCGAGGCGATTCCCGCCGGCGCGCCGGTCGTCGCAGCCGACGGCGGCGCAGACCACGCCCTCGCCCTCGGCCTCGAGGTCGACCTCGCGATCGGTGACTTCGACTCCGCGACGCAAGAGGCGCTCGAAGCCGCCCGGCGCGCCGAGCGTCATCCGGTCGACAAGGACGCGACCGACCTCGAGCTCGCGCTCCGCGCCGCGCTCGCCTGGCAGCCGCGGCGCATCCTCGTCGTGGGCGGAATCGAGGGACGGCTCGACCATCTGCTTCGGGGAGCTGCTCGTCCTCGGCGCCGACGAGCTCGCCGGCATCCAGGTCGACGCCGTTCTCGGCGAGGCCCTCGTCCACGTGATCCGCGGCGAGCGGGTGCTGAGCGGGAGCGAAGGGGAGCTGATCTCGCTCTTCGCTCTCAACGCCCCGGCTATGGGAATCGAAACGGAGGGTCTCGTCTATCCGTTGCGCGGGCGAGACGCTCGTCCCCGGCTCGAGCCGCGGAATCTCCAACGTCTTCGCCGCGCGCGAGGCGCGCATCTCGCTGGAGCGCGGGCTACTGCTCGCAGTGCGACCCTAGATACCGCGTCGTCATCACGTCCTGCGCGGGGACGGGATCCTTCAGCAGGCCGCGCTCGTGCATCCACGCGCCGAAGCCCGCCCACGCCGGCTCGCTCAGGCAGCCGTCGCCGAGCAGCTCCAGCGTCGCCGGCGTCGAGGCGGCGAGGAAGGAACGCTTCGCGGCGGTCACCTTCGCGAGGATCGCGAGCGAGCGCTCGGGGTGCGCCCTGGCTTCCGCGGAGCCCTGGAGGAACGTGCCCACGAACTTCCCGACCGTGTCCGCGTAGGCCTTGCTCGAGCGCAGCCGGTCGGAGTTCGCGACGAGGACGAGCTCGTCGTAGGTAGGCACGCCCGCGCGGTCGAGCGGGATGACGGTCGGCGTGTGGCCACGCTGCTCGAGCTCGATGCCCTCGACGTTCCGGTACACGCCGAGCACGGCGTCCACCTTGTGCGAGAGCAGCGCCGGCAGCAGGCTGTAGCCGACGTTCACGACCTTGACGTCCTGGGACAGACCCGGCGGACGCGAGCGCCGCATAGTCGGCGGGAACGCCCGTGATGCCGACCGAGTGCCCCTTGAGATCGGCGAGCGAGCGGATCGAGGGGTCGATCGACATGAACGAGTTGAGCGGCTGGCCGATCACCGACGCGACCGCGACCACCGGCAGCTTCTTGGCCGCGGCGAAGAAGACCTCCTGCTCGTAGGAGACCGCCAGATCGCTGCGCCCGGCCGCGACGAGCTTGAGCGGCGCGGCGGGATCGGACGGTGCGCGGATCGAGACGTCGAGCCCGTCCTTACGGAAGAGGCCCGACGTCGCGCGCGTAGTAGAAGCCGACGTGATCCGGGTTCGGCGTCCAGTCGAGCGTGAGCGTGGCCTCGCGGTCGCGAGCCGCCGCCTCCGCCGCACGCGGCCAGGAACAGAACGAGGAGAGCGAGCGCCGCCCTACGCATGCGCCGGCTCCAACTTCCAGGGGACGAGCACGCGCTCGAGCAGAGTGACCGCGCCGTACAGACCGAGCGCGAGCAGGGAGAGGATGAGGACGGAGGCGAAGATCAGCTCCGTGTCGAGCGAGGGCTGCGACTGGAGCATCACGAACCCGAGGCCCTCCGACGACCCCGCCCACTCGCCGAAGACCGCGCCGACCGCGGCGTAGGTCGCAGCGATTCGCGCGCCCGAGAAGATCATCGGCAGCGCGCCGGGGAGCTCGACCCGCCGGAAGATGCTCCAGCGCGTCCCGCGCAGCGTCCGCATCATGCGGATCAGCTCCGGGTCGGTCGCGCGGAGCCCGTCCACCGCGTTGACGACGATCGGGAAGAAGCAGACGATCGCGACCACGACGAGCTTCGGTCCGATGCCGTAGCCGAGCAGGATGGCGAGCACCGGCGCGAGCACCACCGTCGGCACCGTCTGCGAGAGCACGAGAAGCGGGAGCAGCGCGCGACGCAGGACGGTCGAGAAGTGAAGCGCAACCGCGAGCCCGAGCCCCACCGCCGACCGCAAGGAGGTACCCGAGCAGCATCTCGCGGGCGGTGACGAGCGTCGCGTCGCCGAGCGTGCCGGCGTCGTCGCGCAGCGCCGCGGCAACGGCCGACGGCGCGGGAAAGAGGTAGTCCGGCACGTCAGCGACACGGACGATCAGCTCCCAGAGGGCGATGAGGCCGACGAGCAGCGCGAGGGGTGGAAGCCACTTCTTCACGCGATCGCCTCGAGCGCCCGCTTCCTCAGCTCGACGAAGGCCGGATCTCCGACGTCGCGCTCGACGTCGACGCTCGAGGATGGTCGCGATGCGGCCATGCGCGACGCACAGCGACGCGGTCGCACAGGAGCAGCGCCTCCTCGATGTCGTGCGTGACGAGCAGGACGGTCTGCGGCTCGTCCGCGAGCGCATCGGCGAGCCACTCCTGCAGCTCGCCGCGCGTGATCGCGTCCAACGCGCCGAACGGCTCGTCGAGCAGCAGGACGTCCTTGCGAGCGAGGAGCGTCCGCACGAAGGCGACGCGCTGGCGCATGCCGGCGGACAGCCGCGCCGGCCGCAGCCGCTCGGCGCCTTCGAGACCGAAGCGGGCGAAGAGCGGCCGTGCCTGGTCGCGCGCTTCCGCTCGGCTCAGCCCCGCGTTCTCGAGCGCGATGCCTGCGTTGTCGAGCGCTGTCCTCCACGGCAGGAGCGAGTCGCCCTGCGGCATCAGCGCGCAGCGCTCGAGGCGGGCGCCTGCCGCCGTCTCGCCGGCGACGGCGATCAAGCCGCGGTCGGGCTCGTCCAACCCGGCGACGAGCGAGAGCAGGGTGGATTTGCCGGTTCCGCTGCGCCCGACGATCCCCAGCCGCTCGTGCGGCGCGACGTCGAGATCGACGCCGTCCAGGACCCGCTTGCCGCCGAGGATGCGCACGACGCCCGCGAGGGAGACCCCGCCGGTCGTAACGGCCCTGCGTTCTGCGACTGCTTCCACTGCCCTCCCTTCGCCGGCATGACCCGGATCAGGTTCGACGGGTACGCGCTAGGAAGCGCTCTCTCAGCCCCTCGGCAGGGGCTCCCCGGTTCCGCTCAATCGTACAATTCGCGGCCATGGACGCATGGTTGACCCAGGTTCGGGACGCCGTAGCGGCGGCGACCGGCATTCCTGCCGCAGACCTCGAGATCGGCGAGGAGCACGCGCGGGAGCTGCTCGAACCTCGCCCGCTTCGCCGCCCACGAGAGCGGCGAGCGCGTCAATGCGCCGCTGTTGACCTATCTCGCCGGTGTAGCCGTCGGCCGCGGCGCGGACCTGGACGCAGTCGTCGCCGCCGCTACGTCCGCGCGCTGAAGACGAGGAACTCGTGCTCCAGCGTGGGCGCCCTGCCGTCGTAGCCGCCGCGCACCTCCACTTCGCGGAATCCCGCGCGCTCGAGCATCAGCACGAGCTCGTCCTTGAAATAGAACATGAGGTCGATCGGGTGCGCCTCCTCGGCGACGATCTCCCCGTCGCGCCACATGCGCGCCTGCATCTCGAGCGTTCCCGACTGCGCCAGGGGATCGAAGGCTAGGCAGCGCGAGGTGAGCTCGTACTCGGCACCATCCGAGGCGGTACGGCGACCGCTCGGCGGTCGCGGCTTTTCCGGCAGGTCGGCGCGGCCTTCGGCTGTCCAGAACGGCCACAGGCGCGCGCTCGCGTACGGCACCTCGTTGTCGAAGACGAGCGTGCCACCAGGCTCGAGGTGCGCGTGGAAGCGCTCCAGAGCCTGCTGGTCGTTCGCGCGGTTGGCCCCGACGCCAAGGCCGCCGCAAACCACGATCGTCCGGTAGCGGCGCGGCAGGTCCAGCTCGTGCATCGACTGCGCGTAGAGCTTCGGGGACACGCCCTCGCGCTCGCCTCGCTCGCGGCAGAGCGCGAGCATGTCCTCCGAGACGTCCACACCCTCGACATCGAGACCGGCCTTCAGCCACGGGATGAGCAAGCGGCCCGTGCCGCACGCGACATCCAGCGCGGGCTGGCCGCGCTCGACGAAGCGCTGGAAGTACTCGATCTCCGGACCTTCGGTGTTGAACTCGGCCCAGTAGCGGGCGATCACGCCGTAGTGCCAGGTCTGCGGCTCTCCCAACGCCACATAGTGCACCGCCGGCGAGCACGGCGCGCTCCGCGCGGCTGCAAGCGGCAGGGCGGCGGCCGCAAGCCGCGCCCGTATTGCCGCATACGACCGCGTCTGCGGCCTTGCCCTGCGGCGGTTTTCGCGCGGCGGAGCATCACCGCTCTCACCGGCCGGAGCACTAGTATCCGCCACCGCATGTCCGTCACCGTCGTCGGATCCGTCGCCTTCGACTCGCTCGAGACCCCGTTCGGACAGCGCGAACGGGTGCTCGGCGGAGCGGCGACCCACTTCTCGCTCGCGGCGAGCTTCTTCACCGACGTCTCGGTGGTGGGCGTCGTCGGCGACGACTTCGGGGACGAGGAGCTCGCGGTCTTCGCCGCCCGCGAGATCAACGTCGACGACCTGGAGCGCGTGCCGGGCGCGCAGTCGTTCCACTGGTCCGGCCGCTACGAGGACGACATGACGGTCGCGCACACGCTCGACACGCAGCTCAACGTCTTCGCCGACTTCGATCCGAAGCTCTCGCCGGACGCGGCCGGGGCGTCCACCCTGTTCCTGGCGAACATCCTTCCCGACCTCCAGCGGCGCGTCCGCCGCCAGTGCCCCGACGCGACGCTCGTCGGGCCTCGACTCGATGAACTACTGGATCGAGTCCGCGCGCGAGTCCCTGATCGAGACGATGCGCGAGGTCGACGTCGTGACCCTGAACGACGCCGAGCTGCGCATGCTGACCGGCGAGCCGAACCTCGCCCGAGCGGCGCGCAAGCTGCTCGAGCTCGGGCCGCGCGTCGCCCTGATCAAGCAGGGCCCGTACGGCGCGTGCATGTTCACGAGCGAGGGCTACTTCTCCATCCCCGCCTATCCGCTCGAGACGGTGATCGATCCGACCGGCGCCGGCGACTCCTTCGCGGGCGGCTGCTTCGGCTACCTGGACTCGCTCGGCGACGCGGATCCGTCAGACGATGCGTTCCGTGCCGCGGCCGTGTATGGCTCGGTGCTGGCATCGTTCGCGGTCGAGGACTTCGGCACCGAGCGCGTCCAGCGGCTCACGGACGACGAGGTGTCCGCACGCTTCGCGGAGTTCAAGCGGATGATGACCTTCGACGATCCGGTTCGGGTGTAGCGCCTACGAGAACTGGATCTTGACGAGGTTGCTGCTGAGATCGAAGGCCGCGGCGTCGGTGCGGAAGCACTGGACGCTCACGCGCAGCTCACCCAGGAAGATGTAGTCGGACAGCTGGCCCGGCGCCGCTATGGACAGCGTCGTGTCGCTCGTTGCCGCGGTGGTGTGGGCGATCGAGACCCACGCGTTGTAGTACCAGTTCCACAGGTTGACGTTCTGCGTGCAGGACGTCCCGGCGTGGCCCTTGTAGGTCACGTTCAGCGATGAGATGCTCGAGGGCAGGCCGGTGAAGATCGCCGCCCACTGGGCGCTCGAGCTGAGCGTCGAGAGGACGTAGTAGCTCCCGTCGTCCGCGGACAGGCTGGCCAGGTTGCCCGACTTGAAGGATCCCGTCAGCACGCTGACCGATGAGGGCGTGCGGGTCGTGCCTCCCGGGGGCGGCGGCGGAGGCGGCGGAGGTGGCGGGGGCGGCGGAGGCGGCGGAGGCGGAGGCGGCGGCGGCGGAGGCGGCGGCGGAGGCGGCGGAGGCGGCGGAGGCGGGCGGGGCGGCGGGGGCGGGGGCGGCGGAGGCGTCGAGCCGAAGGCGACCGTGACCGTGTTCGACTCGATCGACTGGCGACCCTGCATGTCGATCGCGCGCAGGAAGTACTGGTACGACCCGTTGCCGACCATGATGTCCGTGTAGCTCAGCGTCTGGACGGTCGCCTGCAGGACGCCGTCACGGTAGATGCGGTAGCCCGCGATCCCCGCGCTGCTGGTGGAAGCGCTCCAGGTCAGGGACGCCCGCAGCGGGTTGGTCAGCGCCGTTCCCGCGAGGGTCGGCGCGCTCGGCGGGTTCCCCGGAGGCGGAGGAGGCGGTGGCGGAGGCGGAGGCGGAGGCGGAGGCGGCGGTGGCGGAGGCGGCGGAGGTGGCGGAGGCGGAGGCGGCGGCGGAGGCGGCGGAGGCGGAGGAGGTGGCGGCGGAGGCGGCGGAGGCGGAGGCGGCGGAGGCGTCCCGCCGAACTGGACGTTCACCGTCGCGCTGGTGGACGACACGCTCACCGTCTTGATCGTGATGCCGCTGACCGGATCGATCACGGACTCGCTCGGCGCGAGCGCTGAGTCCCCGTAGGAGAACGTCCAGGGCGTGCGTGTCGATCAGGTACGACTGGCTGATGTTCCCGAGGTCCGGCGCGATGCGGACGCCGACGCCGTTCACCTCCGGATCGGTCGGGAGGAAGGTGTCGAAGATCGAGAACGGGCGCCGGTACTCCAGATAGAAGTAGTAGGGAAGCGGCGCTGCGTTCCGCAGGATCCGGATCAGCTGCACGCCCCCGTTCTGCCCCTCCACAGGCGCCAGCGTGTAGTTCCCGGGCTGCGTGACCGTGAGCATGTTGCCCGCGTCGTACCACCCGAGCTGGCCCTTGTGGAAGTTGTTCATGTGGTTCGTCATCCCGGTGCCCATCACGTCATACGGATCGCCGTACTCGCTGGCTCCGCAGAGGTTGTTCACAGACAGGGCGACCCGCTGGCCGTTCTGGTTGCGGCAGTCCAGCGAGCTCGCGTGGTGGACGCCGAGGTTGTGGCCGTACTCGTGCGCGATCACGCGCAGCCCGATCGTCCCGTTGACCCAGGATGTCGTCCCGGGGACGTAGGCGAGTCCGGCCCACCCGCACGGGGCGCCGGGGCCGATCACGTACTGGTACTGCGTGTACTGGCTCAGGTTGACGCCGGCGGCCCGTGCCGCGGCGTTCGCCATGGTCGTGAAGCCGTTCGGGTCGCAGAGCTCGTTCGTCGTCGGGAGCGTGTACCAGCCCGAGCACGTCGCCGACGATCGTCGTCTTGCCGAACGACTGCTCCTTGTAGTACGCGGCCATCGAATCCGGCGAGGTGAAGTATTTCTGCCGGACGAAGTCGGTCGTCCAGGGCTGGTCGTGTTGTTCGTGAAGTTGAGCAGGAAGACGGCGAGCCTCTGCTGCTCCCACAGCGTTCGTCTGCGCGGCCGTGCTTGTGAGCCGAGAGGACGCGGACGCCGCCGGCGGAGACGTGGAGCCATCCCGCCCTTCCGCGTGCCGTGGACGACGACGCGGGCGCCGCCCAGATACGTCGGGCCCTGACCGCGGAACGAGAGCTTCACCGGGCCGTGCGCGGTCTTCAGCGTGTACCAGTACTCGGCGAGGTTCTTGCGGAAGACATCCGCGTGCTTGACCCGCACCGTTCCCTTGACCATCACGCGGTCGTTCTTCGCGGCGGCGGGGCCGGCCCAGGCGAGCATGCAGCAACCCGTCGCGACAGCGAGGACGATCGAGCGCATGGGTAGACGAGTGTTCAAGAGAAGACCCCATCGCTTTCTAACAACGTCTTACGAATCCTTCAATGGGCCGTACGGCCCATTCGGTAGCGCGAAAGGACCTACTCGCCCGGGGAGTTCTTCATCTCGTCGATCGACTCCTGCGCGCGGCGGTGCACGTCGCGCCTGCGTTCGTCGAGGCCGGGCTCGGCCTGATCGACCGTGACCTCACCTGACTCGAACTCGTCTCTTTCCTCCACGGTGGCGCGCGATTCGTCGAGCTTTCGGCGCAGTTCCGCGGCAGGATCGGGCCCGGGAGGAGGCTTCTTTCGCCGTAGCTTGCGGTAGACAGCACCGCTCGCAACGGCGATTCCGCCCCCGATCAGGAGCTTCCGGCGTCGCATGAAGCCGATGCTACTATGGCTCGACTTCCTGTCCCGCCACGCGCCGTGCACCCGAGCGGCGACGACCAGGCGGGGCCGACCAGACCGAAGGGAGCTGATCGGGAACCTTGACCGAGTACGAAATTCTGCTGCTGCTCGACCCGGACCTGTCCGAGGAACGGCAGACCGAGATCGTCACGCGCATCCGCGAGACCGTCGAGCGCGACGGAAGCTGGGACCGCCACGACGTCTGGGGCAGGCGCAAGCTGGCGTACGAGATCGACCACAAGCCTGAGGGCTTCTACCACCTGCTTTTGCTCTCGAGCTCGGCCGAGACGCTGGACGAGATCACGCGCGTGCTGCGGATCACGGACGGCGTCCTCCGGCACCTGGCCGTGCGCCGACTGAAGACCAGCAGCGCGGCGGAGCCGCAGGCCGCGCCGCGCCAGGGCGGAGGAGCCCGAGGCAGAGGCCACGACGGAACCCGCCGCCGAGCCCGAGGCGGAGACCCCAAGCTGAGCCCACCGCCGAGCCAGACGCCGAGCCCGAAGTCGTCCAGGAAGCGGGCTAGCATGATCGAACACACGTTCTAGGAAGGGAGCACGGAAATGGCAGCCAACATCAACCGCGTCGTCCTCGTCGGCAACCTGACGCGCGACCCCGAGCTCCGGCACACGCCGAGCGGAACGGCGGTCTGCAGCCTCCGCCTCGCGGTGAACACGCGGCGCAAGGACGCCGCGACCGGCGAGTGGGGCGAGAAGCCGAACTACTTCGACGTCACCGTCTGGGGCAACCAGGGCGAGAACTGCGCGCAGTACCTGTCCAAGGGACGCCCCGTGGGCGTTGACGGCCGACTCGAGTGGCGCGAGTGGGAGGCCCAGGACGGAACGAAGCGGCAGGCAGTGGAGATCATCGCCGACTCCGTCCAGTTTCTCGGCGGCCGCGGCGAGACGGGCGGCGACGAGCCGCAGTTCGTCCAGGCCGGCGCCCAGACCGGTGATTTCCCGAGCGGCCCCGCAGACGACGACATCCCCTTCTGATGGCGGAGAAACGAGGAGAGCAGCGGCAGCAGCGCGGGAGGCGCGGAAGCCAGCAGCGAGAGTTCGCCGGCCGGCGCCGGAACTGCTTCTTCTGCCGCGAGGGCGTCGAGGAAGTCGACTACAAGAACTACAACCAGCTCCGCCGCTATCTGTCCGAGAAGGGCAAGATCCGCTCGCGGCGGACGACCGGAGCGTGCCGGCGCCACCAGCGCCAGGTCGCCGTGGCGATCAAGCGGGCGCGTGAGATGGCCCTGCTCCCCTACGTCTCGGGCTAGATAGATGGACGTCATCCTCCTGAAGGACGTCGAGAAGGTCGGCCTCAAGGGCGACGTCGTCAACGTCGCGCGAGGCTACGCGCGGAACTACCTGCTGCCGCGCCGGCTGGCCGAGCCCGCGACGCCGGGCCGGCTGGCGGAACTGGAACGCCACCAGCAGCTGCGTGCGCGGCACGAAGCCCAGACGGTCGAGCAGGCGCAGGACACCGCGAACGGCGCTCGAAGGCGTCGAGCTGCGGTTCGATCGCAAGGCAGGGCCGACCGGCTCGCTGTTCGGCTCGGTGACGGCGACGGACATCGCCGACGAGCTGTGGAACGGCCGGCGAATCCGTGTCGACCGGCGCAAGATCGACCTGCCGGACGCGCTCAAGCGCATCGGCCGCTACGACATCCCGCTCGAGCTGTTCACGGACGTCTCGGTCGACGTGCGCGTGCTGGTCGTGCCCGAGGGCGGCGAGCTTCCGCCGGAGGAAGAGCTGCAGGCTGCCGAAGAGGCGGCGGCCGGCGAGGCGACCTCCGCAGAAGACGAGACCGCTGCGGGCGAGGAGCCCCCCGCCGCGGAGGAGCCGGCAGAGGCACCCGCTGCCGAGGAGACCGCGGCAGAGGCGCCCGCTGGCGAGACGCCGGCAGAAGCGCCCGCGGAGGAGCCGGAGGCCGCACCGGCCGCCGCCGAAGCCGCCGTCGAGGAGCCCGAAGAGGCTCCGGCCGAGCCCGCGTAGGCCTTCCACAACACTCTCCACAGGCCTGTGGAGAGGCGAGACGAAGTTTTCGCATTTTGCGAATTTCGCGTTGCGGGTGGCTGGGGACAGTCGTCCGCTCGCCTGTGGATACTCTCCCGAACATATGTTTCCTTTCCCCTGCACAGAGGCGCCGCCAGCCGGACGGTTGCATCGGTGGCCGCAATGGAGTTAGGTGCGCCGATGGCCCAGGTCGCCCCGGTGCGGGACTCCGCGCCTGTCCCCCCGCAGAATCTCGAGGCCGAGGAATCCGTTCTCGGAGCGATGATGCTCTCGCCGGGGGCGATCGGCGCGGTCAGCGAGATCCTCGACGCGGGCGACTTCTACCGCGAGAGCCACGGCAAGATCTACCGGGCGGCGCTCGATCTGTACGGCCACAGCGAGCCGGTCGACGCGATCACGCTCGTCGATGCGCTCGAGGAACGCGGGCAGCTCGAGGAGGTCGGGCGGACGCCCCCGCGTCCAGGAGCTGGCGTCGCTCGTCCCGGCGACGGCCAACGTGGCGCACTACGCGCGGATCGTCCACGAGGTCGCGACGCTGCGCGGCCTGATCCGGGCAGGCAGCCACATCGCCCAGCTCGGATGGGAACGCCCGGGCGAAACGTCAGATCTCGTCGACCGCGCCGAGCAGATCATCTTCGACCTCTCGCAGCAGCGCGTCTCCACCGAGTTCAGCCACATCGAGAGCCTTCTGAAGGAGAGCTTCGAGCGGATCACCAAGCTGTACGAGGCCGGCGAGGACGTCACAGGGGTCCCGTCGGGCTTCCGTGACCTGGATCGCCTGACCTCCGGCTTCCAGCCGGGGAACCTCGTCATCATCGCCGCGCGCCCGAGCATGGGGAAGTCCGCTTTCGGGCTGTGCATCGCGGCGAACCTCGCCGTCCGGCACGAGCGGCCGGTCGCGCTGTTCACCCTCGAGATGTCGAAGGCGGAGGTGACGCAGCGCCTCATGTGCAGCGAGGCGAAGGTCGAGTCGAACCGCCTGCGCTCGGGCAAGCTCGCCCCGGACGACTGGCCGCGGCTGACGGCCGCCTGCGACACGCTGATGAAGGCGCCGATCTACGTGGACGACGCGGGCTCGATCACGATGATGGAGATCCGCTCGAAGGCGCGCCGCTTGAAGTCGAAGGAGCCGAACCTCGGGCTGATCGTCGTCGACTACATGCAGCTGATGACCTCAGGGTCGTCGGTCGAGAACCGCGTCCAGGAGGTCTCGCAGATCTCGCGCTCGCTCAAGATCCTCGCGCGCGACCTCGATGTGCCGGTCCTCGCCATGTCGCAGCTTTCGCGCGCCGTCGAGCAGCGCCACGACAAGCGGCCGATCCTCTCAGACCTGAGGGAAAGCGGCAGCATCGAGCAGGACGCCGACCTCGTCATGTTCATCTATCGCGACGAGTACTACAACGACGAGTCCGACCAGCAGGGCCTGGCGGAGATTCACCTCGCGAAGCACCGCAACGGGCCGACCGACTCGGTCAAGCTCTCGTTCCTCCGCCGCTATACGAAGTTCGCCGACCTGGCGCCGATGTCGTGATCGAACGCCAGGTGATCTGGGTCCGCGCCGGAGTTACCAGCTTCACCTGCCTCTGCGACGAATGCCTCGCCGGAGCCCGAGCCCCAGGTCGGGACGTTTGCGTACCGCGCGGCGAAGGTCGCCGGACACCTGCGCCCCGAGGCCGACGTCGGCTTCACCCGTTGCCACCGCGGGCATCGCATCTCGGTGCGCCGCGTCGGCCGCACTGCAGCCTGACCTCCCCATAAGGCACACTGGGGTACGTGCCAGCGACCGTGATCGTCGGCGCGCAGTGGGGCGACGAAGGCAAGGGGAAGATCGTCGACCTGCTTGCGCAGCACTCCGACCTCGTCTGCCGCTACAACGGCGGCCCCAACGCGGGCCATACGATCGTCGCCGACGGCGAGACGTACAAGCTCAAGCACATTCCGTCAGGTGTCATCCGCGGCAAGGAGTGCGTCATCGGCGCCGGCTGCGTCGTCGACCCGCAGGTGATGATCGAGGAGCTCGACGACCTCGAGTCGCGCGGGATCTCGACCGACCTCGTCCGCCTGTCGGGGAACGCGCATCTCGTCATGCCGTGGCATCCGCTGATCGACCGCGCGAGCGAGCGCCGGCTGGGCAAGCTGAAGATCGGAACGACGCATCGCGGCATCGGCCCGACGTACGCGGACAAGGCCTACCGGCTCGGGATCCGCGTCCAGGATCTGCTCGACCCCAAGATCCTCGCCCAGAAGATCGAGGTCGCGCTGGCCGAGAAGAACGTCTGGCTCGAGCGCGTCTACGGCGTCGAGCCGCTCGAGCTGGAGGGGCTGCTCGAGCCCTACGAAGGCTATGCCGAGCGCCTGCGGCCGATGATCGCCGACACATCGCTGCTCGTCGACCGCGCGCTCAAGGACGGCAAGCGCGTTCTCTTCGACGGCGCGCACGGCACGCTCCTCGACCTCGATCACGGGACATACCCCTTCGTGACGTCGTCGCCGACCGTCGCCGGCGGCGCGGCGGTCGGGACCGGAATCGGCCCGACCCGCATCGACTCGGTCATCGGCGTCGCCAAGGCGTACCTGACACGCGTCGGCGAGGGCCCGTTCCCGACCGAGATCGAAGGGCCGGACCAGGACCGGCTGCGCGAGCTCGGAGGCGAGTTCGGCACGGTCACGGGCCGCGAGCGCCGCTGCGGCTGGCTCGATCTCGTAGGCCTGCGCTACGCCGTGCGGCTGAACGGGATCACGTCGCTCGCGCTGACCAAGCTCGACGTCCTGTCCGCGTTCGCAGAGCTGCCGGTCTGCGTCCGGTACCTGCTTCCGGACGGAACCGAGAGCGAGGAGTTCCCGGCCCACCAGAGCGACTTCCACCACTGCCGTCCCGTGTACGAGACGCTGCTGGGTTGGGAGGAGCCGCTGGACGGGGTCGAGGAGCTCGCCGACCTACCCGCCCGCGCCCGCGAATACGTTTCGTTCGTGGAGCGTCAGCTGGACGTGGAGGTTTCGCTGATCGGCACCGGCGCCGAGCGGGCGCAGGTGCTCTCCGCGCGCGACGTCGAAGCAGTCGCGTCCTAGAGGCGAGTCGCGCTCGGCGACCACGTGCTGGAAAAGCGCCAGCAGGCCCTGGATCGCGTCCGCGACGTCCCCGGGATCGACGTCCTCGTCGAGGTCGACCCGATCCGGCGACCTCGCGCGCGGCCTGGTACTCGGCCACCACCTCGCGCTCGTCGCCCTCGCGGACGACGGGATCGCCGAGGTCGTAGCCTCGCTCCTCGAGCATCCGCCCGACGAGGCCGGCCAGCTGCGGCAGCGATTCGATCGGCGAATCGCGCAGGTCGTCCTCGATCGAGGCGAGCTCGCTCTCCCACTCGTGACGGTCGAGGCCCGGCTCGGGCGTCTCCATGACCATGGGCCATTCATGCGCGAAAGGCAGTTCTCTCAAACACCGTTAGAGTCCGAGGCATGAAGGTCCTCGTCGTCGGATCGGGCGGACGCGAGCACGCGCTCGCCTGGAAGATCGCCCAGAGCCCGGAGCTCGAGGCGCTTCACTGCGCCCCCGGAAACCCCGGTATGGCGACGCTCGGCGACTGCCATCCTGTCCGCGCCGAGGACGGAGAAGGGCTGCTCGGACTGGCCCGCGAGCTCGAGCTCGACCTCGTCGTCGTCGGGCCCGAGGCGCCGCTCGTCGCCGGCCTCGCCGATCACCTCCGCCGCGCCGGCGTCGCCGTCTTCGGCCCCGGACGTGAGGCCGCCCGGATCGAAGGCTCGAAGGCCTTCGCGAAGGAGGTCATGGCCGCCGCGGGAGTCCCGTCGACGCCGACACTGCCGATCGCCCGTCCGCCGTGCGTGATCAAGGCCGACGGCCTGGCCGCCGGCAAGGGCGCCTTCGTCTGCCGCACGCAGGAGGAGGTCGACCAGGCGATCGCCCGCGCACGCGACCTCGGCGAATCGATCGTGATCGAGGAGCTGATCGACGCGCAGGAGATCTCGATCTTCGCGCTCAGCGACGGGCAGGAGGTCGTCCCGCTGCCCGCCGCGCAGGACTACAAGCGCGTGGGCGACGGCGACACCGGCCCGAATACGGGCGGGATGGGCTGCTACTCGCCCTTCCCGGGAGTCTCCGAGCGCGTCGCCGAGATCGTCGAGATGGTGCATCGTCCGGTCATCGCCGAGCTCGCGCGGCGGGGAACCCCGTTTGTCGGCGTTCTCTACGCCGGGATCTTCCTCACCGACGACGGGCCGCTGGTCTTCGAGTTCAACTGCCGCTTCGGCGACCCCGAGACGCAGGTCATCCTCCCGCGGGTCGACGGCGACCTCCTGCCCGCCCTCGCGGCCGCGGCCGCGGGCGACCTCGCCGGCGTCACGGTCTCGGAGAGCGACGGCGCGGCCGTGACGGTCGCGCTCGCCGCCGGCTCGTATCCGGAGAGCGGCGACACCGGGACGCCGATCGAGGGCGTGGACGAGGCCGAGGCGGGCGGCGCGATCGTCTTCCACGCCGGCACCGCCCTCCGCGACGGCCGGCTCGTCACGAACGGAGGCCGTGTCCTGAACGTCACCGCTGTCGCCGACTCGATCGCGGAGGCGCGCGACCGCGCGTACGCGGGCGTCGAGCGCATCCACTTCGACGGCTGCCGCTATCGGACGGACATCGCTCTCGGCGTCGAGGAAGAAGCGCGCGTTGGCTGACGGCGTGCTGGTCGGGATCCTCGTCGGCTCGGAATCCGACATCGAGCGGATGCAGCCTGCGCTCGACGAGCTCGAGTCGCGCGGGATCGCGCACGAGCTGGAGGTGCGCTCCGCGCACCGCACGCCCGACGCGGTCGCCGAGTACTGCCGCGGCGCGCGTGACCGCGGGCTCAAGGTGATCATCGCCGGAGCGGGCCTGGCCGCCGCGCTCCCTGGTGTCGCCGCCGCGCACACCGATCTGCCCGTCATCGGCGTCCCGCTCCGCTCCTCGAAGAGCGTGCTCGACGGCCTCGACGCCCTGCTCTCGATCGTGCAGATGCCGCCGGGCGTCCCGGTCGCCTGCGTGGGCGTGGACAACGCGAAGAACGCGGCGGTGCTCGCCGCGCGCATCCTCGGCGCGTGAGCGACCTCGTCGAGCTCCTCCGCGGGCTCGTCGAGATCGATTCCATCAATCCGGATCTCATCCCCGGTGCGGCCGGGGAGGCGGAGATCGCGCGGTACGTCGCCGAATGGAGCGAGCGCGAAGGCCTCGAGGCCGTGATCGAGGAGGCGGCGCCGGGCCGGCCGAACGTGATCGCGACCGCGCGCGGCTCCGGCGGCGGCCGCACGCTTCTCCTGAACGCCCACATGGACACGGTCGGCGTCGACACGATGGAGACTCCCTTCGACGCGCGCGTGGAGGACGGCCGCCTGTACGGGCGCGGCTCCTACGACATGAAGGGCAGTCTCGCCGCGATCCTGACCGTCGCCGTCGAGGCGAAGAAGCGAGGCCTGCGCGGCGACGTCGTGGTCGCGGCGGTGGCCGATGAGGAGGTCGCGAGCATCGGCACCGAGTCGCTGGTCGCCTCCGGCCGCCGGTTCGACGCGGCAGTCGTGGCCGAGCCCACCGAGCTCGACGTCGCAATCGCGCACAAAGGTTTCGCCGGGCTTCGAGATCGAGACGCGCGGCCGCGCCGCACACGGTTCCCGTCCCGATCTCGGCGAGGACGCGATCGTGCGCATGGGCCCCGTCCTCGTCCGCCTCGACGAGCTCTCGGCGCGTCTACTTGCCAACCAGGCGCACCCGCTCCTCGGCAGCGGCTCGATCCACGGCTCGCTGATCGAGGGCGGGCAGGAGTTCTCGAGCTATCCCGAGCGCTGCCTCCTCACCGGCGAGCGGCGCACCCTGCCCGGCGAGTCACTCGCGGACGTCGAGCGCGAGCTAGACGAGCTCGCCGGCGACTGGGAGCACCGGCTCGGCGTGTCGAGGCAGCCGTTCGAGGTGGCGGCGGACGAGGAGATCGTCCGGCTGGTGCACGGCCACGCCGGGACCGAGCTGATCGGCGTCCCGTTCTGGACGGACGCAGCGCTCGTCGCCGCCTCCGGCGTCCCGACGGTCGTCTTCGGCCCGCACGGGGAGGGCGCGCACGCAGCGGTCGAATGGGTCGACCTGGCCTCGGTCGAACGGTGCGTCGAGGTGCTGCTCGCGGTCGCCGACGACTTCTGTGGCTAGCGCAGAACGATCCACATGACCAGGCCGACCACGATGAGGAACAACACCACGACGACGGCGATGACCAGCCCGACGCCTGCCAGCGCCTTGAACGGCGTCGACTCGTCGCGCCCCTCGCGCGACCTGCTCGAGCTCACGCTCGACCTTGTTCATGCCTCGCGCGTACCCGGTGCCGCCGCCCCTCAATCTAGAATCGCAACAGTGATTCCTCGCTACTCCCGACCTGCTATGGCGGGGATCTGGTCGGAGGAGAACAAGCTCCGGCGCTGGCTCGACGTCGAGCTGGCGGCGCTGGAGGGCTGGGCGCAAATCGGCCAGATCCCGGAGGACGACGTTCGCGCGATCCGCGAGGGCGCGATCGTGCCCACGCCGGAGCGGGTCGCCGAGATCGAAAAGGTCACCGACCACGACACCGCCGCCTTCGTCGACGCGGTGGCCGAGCAGCTCGGGCCGGAAGGACGCTGGGTCCACTTCGGGCTGACGTCCTCCGACGTAGTCGACACCGGCCTCGCCCTGCAGATCCACGAGGCCGGCGCGCTCATCCTCGAGGGGATCGACCGCGCTCTTGCCGCCGTCCTGAAGCGCGCGAACGAGCACCGCCACACCGTCATGATCGGGCGCTCCCACGGAATCCACGCCGAGCCGATCACGTTCGGCTGGAAGCTCGCCGGCTGGGCCTTCGAACTCGACCGAGCGCGCGCCCGGGTCACGCGGGCGCTCGAAGAGAACCGCGTCGGGCAGCTTTCCGGCACCGTCGGCACGTATGCGCAGCTCGAGCCCGAGGTCGAGCGCATCGCGTGCGAACGGCTCGGCCTCGAGCCGGACCCGCTCTCGACGCAGGTGATCGCCCGCGACCGGCATGCCGCGCTGCTCGCGGCGCTGGCGCTCGCCGCAACCTCGCTGGAACGCTTCGCCCTCGAGATCCGCCACCTCGCGCGCACGGAGGTGCGCGAGGTCGAGGAGCCGTTCGGCAAGGGGATGAAGGGCTCGTCGGCGATGCCGCACAAGCGCAACCCCAAGGTCGCCGAGCGCATCTGCGGCCTCGCCCGCATCGTCCGCGCCGCCGCGATCGTCGGTTTCGAGAACGTCCCGCTCTGGCACGAACGGGACATCTCCCAGTCCTCGGCCGAGCGAGTCGTCATCCCGGACGCGTTCCTCGCGCTCGACTACATGCTCGACCGCTTCTGCTGGATCGTCGAGGGGCTCGTCGTCTATCCGGAGCGCATGCGCCGCAACCTCGAGGCGAGCCACGGCCTCGTCTTCAGCCACCAGCTGCTGCTCGCGCTCGTCGAGTCGGGCATGGCGCGCGACGAGGCCTACCGTCTCGTCCAGGCCCACGCGATGCGGGCGTGGGAGGAGGAGCAGAACTTCGAGGAGCTCGTCCGCTCCGACAGCACGATCTCGGGCCGCGTCGACCTGGACGCGGTCTTCGACCTGGATTCCACCGTCCGTCACGTGGACGCCGTCTTCGAGCGGCTCCGCGATCTCGAGCCTAAGGAGGCGCCCGTTCATGTCTGAGGCAACAGTCCACGTCGCAAGCGGCAAGGTCCGCGAGCTGTACGAGCTCGACGACGACCGGTTGCTGCTCGTCGCCAGCGACCGCATCTCGGTCTTCGACGTCGTCCTTCCGACGGAGATCCCCGACAAGGGCCGCGTGCTCACCGGCCTCTCCGGCTTCTGGTTCGCGCGGACGCAGGACATCGTCCCGAACCACCTCTTCGCGCTCCGCGAGGACGGTCGCTCGACCGAATGCAAGCGGCTCGAGATGCTGCCGATCGAGTGCGTCGTCCGCGGCTACATCACCGGCTCCGGCTGGAAGGACTACAAGGCGACCGGGCAGGTCTGCGGCGTCGAGCTTCCCGCCGATCTGAAGGAGTCGCAGCAGCTGCCCGAGCCGATCTTCACGCCGACCACGAAGGCGCACACCGGGCACGACGAGCCGCTCGATCGAGAAGGAGCGGTCGCGCTCGTGGGCGAGGAGCGCTTCGAGGCGCTGAAGAAGACGTCGATCGAGCTCTACCAGTTCGTCTCGGACTACGCGGCCGAACGCGGGATCATCCTCGCCGACACCAAGCTCGAGTTCGGCGTCGACGAGGACGGCACGATCGTGCTGGCGGACGAGATCTTCACGCCCGACTCGTCCCGCTTCTGGCCGGCGAACGGCTTCCAGCCGGGCCGGTCACAGCCGTCGTTCGACAAGCAGTACGTCCGCGACTACGCGGAGTCGCTGGGCTGGGACAAGACGGACCCGGGCCCCGAGCTGCCGGACAAGGTCGTCACCGGGACGCGCCGGCGCTACCTGGAGGCGTTCGAGCGCCTGACCGGGATCCCCTTCTCGAGCTACGCGGCCGACCCGCAGGTGGTCCTCAAGTGAAGGTCTCCGTCCTCGTCCGCCCGAAGCAGGGCATCCTCGATCCGCAGGGGACGGCGGTCGAAGGGTCGCTCCGCAAGCTCGGCTTCGAGGTCAGCGAGGCACGCGTCGGGCGCGTGATCGATCTCGACGTCGAGAGCGGCAGCGCCGACGAGGCGCGCACGAAGGTCGACGAGATGTGCCACAAGCTCCTCGCCAACCCGCTGATCGAGAGCTACGAGATCGAGCTGCATGACGCCTAGCGGCCGCGGCGGTGAGCATGCTCCTTCCCAGCCGGTGAAAACCAAGCTGGCCAAGGACGCAGGGAGCCCGCGTACTGGATCAGTACGCGGGCGACTGAGGACGCCGGCCAGCGCCGGTTTGCAGCCGGCTGGGGAGACCGCGGTGCTCGCCGCCGCGGCCGCAAAGGTCGCGGTCATCACCTTCCCGGGGTCGCAGGACGACCGGGACGCGGCGCTCGCCCTCGCCAACCTCGGCGCGCAGGTCGTGCCCGTGTGGCACGCCTCGGAGGAGCTGCCGGACGTCGGCGCGGTCGTGCTGCCCGGCGGCTTCTCCTACGGCGACTACCTGCGGGCGGGGGCGCTCGCGCGCTTCTCGCCGGCGATGGAGGCAGTCGCCCGGTTCGCCGCCGACGGCGGACTGGTGCTCGGGATCTGCAACGGCTTCCAGATCCTTTGCGAGGCGGGGCTCCTACCCGGAGGTGCTGCGGGGCAACGTCTCGCTCTCGTTCGTCTGCCGGGACATCCCGATCCGCGTCGAGCGGACGGACACCGCCTTCACCTCGCGCTGCTCGGCCGGAGCAGCGGCTCGTCATCCCGGTCAAGCACGGCGAGGGCTGCTGGTACGCGGACGAGGAGCTCCTGGCCGAGCTCGAGGAGAATGGCCAGATCCTCCTCCGCTACGACGGGGACAACCCGAACGGCTCGCTCGCCGGGGTCGCCGGCGTGATCAACCGCGAGGGCAACGTCATGGGGCTCATGCCCCATCCTGAGCATGCGGTCGACCCGCTCCTCGGCTCAGCCGACGGCGCCCTCATCCTCGAGTCGATGCTCGACGCCGTCCGCGAGCGCGCGGCCGTCCCTGCAGAGACCGGCTGGCGTCCGCCTAGAGCCCGAGCGCGGCCGAGAGCTCGGGGTGCTGCCCGAGCGCCTCCCGCAGCCGCTCGAGGTCGCGTGCCCGCAGCGTGACCGGCCCGCGCCGCTTGGAGCCGCTGGTCGAGTAGGAGAAGCGGACGAGCCGCTCGCCTCCCTTCGCCTCGAGCAGCTCGACGCTCGACGCGAAGCGCTTGTCGCCGGCGCGCTGCGCCACGGTCACCTCTTCGACCACGGTCGCCTTGCCCCACGGGGTCGCAGATGTCTTCGTGTTCGTCATGCCGCCCACGCTAACCGGCAACGACGCACGAGTGTGATACGAGAATGCAAATGATTCTCGCCCACCTCGACCTCGACGCGTTCTACGCCGCCGTCGAGGAGCTGGAGGATCCAACCCTCCGCTCGAAGCCGCTCGTCGTGGGCGGCGACCCGCGCGGCCGCGGCGTCGTGGCGACCGCAAACTACGTCGCGCGGCAGTTCGGAATTCACTCGGCGATGAGCTGCGCCGAAGCCCTCCGCCGCTGCCCGCACGCGGTCTTCATGCGTCCGCGCAAGAGCCTCTACCGCGAGTACTCGAGCGCCGTCTGGGACGCCATCCGCGAGGTCGTGCCGACCGTCGAGCGGACGGGGATGGACGAGGGCTACCTCGACCTCGGCGAGCTGGCCGAGGATTTCCTCGCTGCCCGAGCCGTCGCTGAGGCCGTCCAGGCCTCCGTGCGCGGCGGCGACGAGCCTGTCCGCGTCGCTCGGGGTCGCCGCCTGCAAGGTCGTCGCCAAGGTGGCGAGCGACCGGCGGAAGCCCGGAGGCCTGACGGTCGTGCCGCCCGGCCGTGAGGCCGCGTTCCTGGCACCGTTTCCGATCCGCCGGCTCCCGGGAATCGGGCCGCGCGCCGAGGAGCGCCTGCACGCCGCGGGGATCGAGACGATCGGCGCGCTGGCGGCGCTACCGGAGGCGGAGGTGCGGCGCCTCCTGCCGGGGAAGGTCGGCGCCCTCCTCCACGACCGTGCGCGCGGGATCGACCCGCGCGGGCTCGAGACGTCGAGCGAGACCGTCTCGATCAGCCACGAGGAGACCTTCGACGCGGACGTGGCCGACCGGGGGCAGCTGAAGGCCGAGCTGCGCAGGATGGCCGACAGCCTCTCGCGGCACCTCGCCGACTCCGGCCTCTTCGCGCGCACCGTCACCACCAAGCTCCGCTATCCCGACTTCTCCATCCGCAGCCGCTCGACGACACTGCCGGCCGCGACCGACGACCCCGATCGGATCGGCGAGCTCGCCGCCGAGAACCTCGACCGCGCGCTCGACGACCGCCCGGGCGCACTCCGCCTCGTCGGCGTGGCCGTCTCAGGCTTGCAGCCACACCGCCAGCTCGAGCTCGTCTAGAAACCGAGCTTTTGTTTCCTCCGGCGCACGGCGTTCTCGGTGCCCGTAGGGCGGAGCCGGGCTTTGCCCGAGCGCAGCCCCCATGTGTCGGAGCGTGTGGGGCGTTAAGGAGGGGGCCAACGGGGGAACCCTGGGGTTCCCCCGTTATGGAAGGGGGCCCCGTGCGGGGCCCCCTTCCGTCACTCCCTTTCGAGGGTGGTGTCTAGCTCGGCATCACCGACAGCCGGAGCCTCTGCACGCCCTTGGGGACGGCCAGCTTCAGCTTGACGACCTTGTTCGCCGGAACGAGCTTGACCATCGTCGCCTACCTGCTTGTTCTTGGTCAGGTAGCCGATCGGCGACGTTGGCGTTACCGGCGGGCCCGGCCAGCCTGATCTTCAGCACCTTGCCGGTCAGCTTGGCAAGGGTGATCTGGTACCGGACCTTGACGGTCGTGTCGACCGTGTGGTTGCCGACGGTCGTCGGGGTGGCCACACCGGTGTTCACCGGGACCTGCGTGTTCGTGGTCGTGCGTCGTGCCCGGCGTCGTCGAGGCCGCCACGGGACCGGTGACCGCGGCCGTCGGGGCCGTGATCGGGAAGGTCACGTGGACGGAGCGCATCAGGCCCTCGTCGACGAAGAACGCACCGATGTTGATCGTTTCAGCATCGGACTCGAACACCTCCACCGCCGTGTTCCCGTTCACGTCCGTGAACGCACAGACGTTGTTCGGGCCGTTGAGCGGCGGGGCCGGCAGGATCGCGATCGCCGGGAACGTGGTCTGGTTCGGGATCGTGATCGGCGTGATAGCGGGCAGGAACATGCCCTCGCCGCCGGAGAAGAAGCAGACGCGCTCGCCGGTGATCGCGCGCGCCCGTGATGTCCTGGGCGTGGGCGACACAGACAGCGGTCTGGTGATCGAACGCCGACGGGCCCTTCGGGAAGCACTGGATCAGCTTCACGAACAGGGACGCAACCGACTTCGCCACCGTGTTCGAGGTCAGCGGCGCTGCCGTGACCGGCTCATACGGATAGCGGGCCGTCGCGGTGATGTTGGCCGTCCCCAGCGGGGAGATGCCGGCCAGGTCACACCCGAGGTTCGCGTTCAGGATGCCGAAGTTATTGAAGAAGAACCCGGTGCCGGGCAGGAAGCCCGTCCGTGCCTCGCCATGCTCGTCCGAGTAGGTAACCACGGACTGCGGGCCGGTACCAGGAGTGGTCTGGAAGACCGGGACGCCACCAACGGTGCGGAACAGACAGTTCGTCGGAGCCGCGACCGCGGTGCGAAGCACCTCGGCGATATCCCAGTAGTCGTACAGACCGGTCGGATTCGCGAGTGCGTTGCCCGTTCAGGTTCAGGAACCCGTTGAAGTTATTCGCGAAGCCACCATCGATGCCGCTCGAGAACGGATCGGCGGGTGCCTTCGTCGCGGGCAGCCACTCACGGTAGAACGGCGCGTACAGGTGGTGAGGCGTGGTCGCGCCCGGGCGCACATAGATCGAGTTCGTGCAACCGAACGGAGCAGCAGGCTCACCGCCAGCGTCGTTCAGAGCCGACTGGCCCGGACACAGACCCTTATCGACCTTCGTGAACGTACCCACACCGGAGATGTCCGTCGGACCACCGGTATTGGCACCGATCGTGAAGTCGATCCGAGCCGACGGCATCGGCGCGTCACCCGCGTCGATCTTGCCGTCAGCCAGGTAGGTCTGGCCGGCCCGCGTCGGGTCGAACGGGCCATACGACGGGATCTGGCTCAGCGACCCGCCAACAGCGGCGGAGAACGTGTAGATCGAGCTGAACCCTCCGGCCTCGTTCGCCGCGGCCAGCGTCCCAGCATCGGAGCACTGGTCGACAGCGTCGATGCCGGTCGTCACGCGCGGCGTACAAATCGCGGCCGGCGACTCCTGGGCATGGCCCTCAGTCGCTGCCGTGTCGTCGTGCGTATCCCAGAACGAGGTCGGGTCGCCCTGCGGACCCTGAACCGTCGCCAGCCGAGAAGAAGCCAGCGTCGCCCAGTCGTCCGGCAGCACCACGCCGTTGACGGACGAACCGTCCGGCAGCGTGACCGGGTGACCAATACCCAGCTCGTTGTAGTCCTGCAGCAACGGGATGTTCCCCGTCACGTTCGCCTCGAGGATATTCGGCGTCGTGGCGCCGGCCGTGTCACTGATGACACCAGTCGTCGGGCCAGTGCACGGCCCCGCGGCCGGGTTGTTGCACAGAACGATCGAGTTGAGGTTCATCCAGCCGACCAGGAAGTCATGAACCAAAACGACCGGGCCGGCGGTTCCGGCCCGCACAGTCATCTTGATATCTGCGATCCCAGCCTTCTGTGAGATGAAGCTCATCCCCCAGCAGTACGCACCGTCAAACGCGCGAACAGAGAACATCGCGCTGTTGAAGCCAGGTGCCGAAGTGACCGTCTGCGGCGTAGCCAGATGCGGGTCACCACTCCAGTCCACGAGCGTGAAGCCCGCGTCCAGAGCACTGGGGATGTAGCCCGCCGGGAAAGCCGAAGGCGGTGCGCACTTAACCAGGCGTACCGCCTCGCCTCTCCAGGCGAGATACGGAATATCTGCAAGCATCGGATCCGGGACGGTGCGTGCCTGCGCGACCGTGGCCAAAGCCATTGTCGCGCCGATCAACGCCACCATTGCCAGGAGTCCGAGCTTAAGGCGTCTGCCGACGTCCATAAGAGACCCCTCCTTGGGAGTGATTGATGGTTGCGCCATGCGGCTGTCGGGTGTTGTTAGACACCGAGGGCAGGAACCCTACAAGCCGCAGCGGCCGGCCGTATGAACGACGATCAAGCGCTCCGGCCGCTTTTGCTCACAAACGGAGGCCTCTCTCGATCACTCCGCATCGCACAACGCGACGGCGGAAGCGTCGTACGCCATGACCGGTGTCGCGTGGGCGGAGCCGGGCTTTGCCCGAGCGCAGCCCACCATGTGGTCCGAGCGTGAGCGGGGCAAGCCTTCCCTCCCGGAAAGTGCGCAGCACTTTCCGGGACAAAGAAGGGGGCCCCTTGCGGGGCCCCCTTGCAGTCACTCCCTTTCGAGGGTGGTGTCTAGCTCGGCATCACCGACAGCCGGAGCCTCTGCACGCCCTTGGGGACGTTCAGCTTCAGCTTGACGACCTTGTTCGCCGGAACGAGCTTGACCAGCGTTGCCTATCTGCTTGTTCTTAGCCAGGTAGCCGATCGGAGACGTTGGCGTTACCGGCGGGCCCGGCCAGCTTGATCTTCAGCACCTTGCCGGACAGCTTGGCAAGGGTGATCCGGTACCGGACCTTGACGGTCGTGTCGACCGTGTGGTTGCCGACGGTCGTCGGGGTGGCCACACCGGTGTTCACCGGGACCTGGGTGTTCGTGGTCTGGTTGCCGGCGTCGCCGAGGCCGCCACGGGACCGGTGACCGCGGCCGTCGGGGCCGTGATCGGGAAGGTCACGTGGACGGAGCGAATCAGGCCCTCGTCGACGAAGAACGCACCGATGTTGATCGTCTCAGCATCGGACTCGAACACCTCCACCGCCGTGTTCCCGTTCACGTCCGTGAACGCACAGACGTTGTTCGGGCCGTTAAGCGGCGGGGCCGGCAGGATCGCGATCGCCGGGAACGTCGTCTGGTTCGGGATCGTGATCGGCGAGATAGCGGGCAGGAACATGCCCTCGCCGCCGGAGAAGAAGCAGACGCGCTCGCCGGTGATCGCGTGCGCCCGTGATGTCCTGGGCGTGGGCGACACAAACAGCGGTCTGGTGATCGAACGCCGACGGGCCCTTCGGGAAGCACTGGATCAGCTTCACGAACAGGGACGCAACCGACTTCGCCACCGTGTTCGAGGTCAGCGGCGCTGCCGTGACCGGCTCATACGGATAGCGGGCCGTCGCGGTGATGTTGGCCGTCCCCAGCGGGGAGATGCCGGCCAGGTCACACCCGAGGTTCGCGTTCAGGATGCCGAAGTTATTGAAGAAGAACCCGGTGCCGGGCAGGAAGCCCGTCCGTGCCTCGCCATGCTCGTCCGAGTAGGTAACCACGGACTGCGGGCCGGTACCAGGAGTGGTCTGGAAGACCGGGACGCCACCAACGGTGCGGAACAGACAGTTCGTCGGAGCCGCGACCGCGGTGCGAAGCACCTCGGCGATATCCCAGTAGTCGTACAGACCGGTCGGATTCGCGAGTGCGTTGCCGTTCAGGTTCAGGAACCCGTTGAAGTTATTCGCGAAGCCACCGTCGATGCCGCTCGAGAACGGATCGGCGGGTGCCTTCGTCGCGGGCAGCCACTCACGGTAGAACGGCGCGTACAGGTGGTGAGGCGTGGTCGCGCCCGGGCGCACATAGATCGAGTTCGTGCAACCGAACGGAGCAGCAGGCTCACCGCCAGCGTCGTTCAGAGCCGACTGGCCCGGACACAGACCCTTATCGACCTTCGTGAACGTACCCACACCGGAGATGTCCGTCGGACCACCGGTATTGGCACCGATCGTGAAGTCGATCCGAGCCGACGGCATCGGCGCGTCACCCGCGTCGATCTTGCCGTCAGCCAGGTAGGTCTGGCCGGCCCGCGTCGGGTCGAACGGGCCATACGAGGGGATCTGGCTCAGCGACCCGCCAACAGCGGCGGAGAACGTGTAGATCGAGCTGAACCCTCCGGCCTCGTTCGCCGCGGCCAGCGTCCCTGCATCGGAGCACTGGTCGACGGCGTCGATGCCGGTCGTCACGCGCGGCGTACAAATCGCGGCCGGCGACTCCTGGGCATG
>CAWEIM010000015.1:0-98170 GCA_963809075.1 uncultured Actinomycetes bacterium
GCATCCCTCGGGTTCAGCTTGACGATCCGGAGGTTGATCTTCTCGGCGTTGTTGTAGTCGCCCTGTTGCTTTTGGTAGAGCTCGTTCAGCTTGGTGTTGGAGAGGCCGGACAGGCTCGAGAAGATGACGTTCTGGCCGACGACCGACTGCTTCTGCGCCTGGAGGCTGGTGTCGACGAGCGTCGGGAACGAGCTGTCTTGGGCCTGCAGCTGCGCGGTGGTGATGTTGTTCTGCAGCCGCGTTCCCAGCGCGGTATAGAGGCCGGCCAGCGACGTGAGCGCCTCGGCGTTCTTGGGGCGCAGCCTGGTGTACGTCGCGAGCGCCGCTACCGCGCCGCGCAGGTCGCCCTTTGTCTGGAGCGCGTTGGCCAGATCCTGATACGCCTGAGCGTCGTTCGGGTTCTTCTTGATCCGGTCGCGCGCCTTCGACTCCGATGGCGAGCTGCTCGAGCCCCCGTTGTTGTTGAAGATGTCGAGGAAGCCGAGGCCACCGCCGGAGCCGACGCCGAAGACGACGAAGCCGACGGCGAAGATGAGCGCCAGCGCGAGGAAGACCCACTTCGCCTGCCGGCGAAGCTTGGGAAAGAACATCGTCTTCTCGGCGGTACGAGTTGGGGTTGCCGACTGCGCACGGCGACGACGCCGCGCGGCTTCCGCCTTCGTGCGCTTCCGTCTCGCTTGAGCGGCTCCGCGGGCCATTCGAAGACCTAGGGTAGCGCCTCCCAGTCTTGACGCTCCCCGATGACGCGCAGTCGTTCGCGGCACGGCTCGTCGCAGAGCGCGCCCTCGAGACCGGCCTCGTAGATGGTGCGAGGGTCGAGGCCGAGCGAGACCGCCGCGTCGTAGTCGCGGGAGAGGTCGGTCCCGAACATGGCGGGGTCGTCGGTCGAGATCGAGCAGACCGCTCCGGCCGCGACGAGCTGAGGAAGCGGGTGGTCCTCGAGGTTCGAGACCACCTTCGTGCGGACGTTCGAGATCGGGCAGACGTCAAGGACGATGCGGCGCGCGGCGATCTCGCTCAGCAAGCCTGGATCCTCCGTCGCGCGGATTCCGTGGCGGAGCCGGTCGGCACCGAGCGCCTCCAACGCACCGCGGACCGATGGAGGCCCGGCGACCTCGCCGGCATGGGGCACCGACGCGAGCCCGAGATCGCGAGCGAGCGTGAATGCGGGCTCGTAGGGCTCCGGCGGGTACTCCGCTTCCATTCCCCCGAGCCCGACGCCGAGCACGCCGCGGTCGCGGTACTTGGCCGCGTAGCGCACCGTCTCCATCGCCTCCTCCAACGTGAAGCCGCGGATGATGTCGGGCGTCAGCCGTATTTCGACCCCGTGCAGCTCACGGGCCTCGTCCGCCCCGTCGCAGTAGCCGGCGTAGATCTCGTCCCAGTCGACGCCGCGGCGGGCGCGTTCGGCCGGAGAGAAGATGCCCTCGACATAGACGGCGCCGTGCGAGGCCGCCTCGCGCGCGTAGTCGACGACGACCTGGCGGAAGTCCTGGTCGCGCTGAAGCGCATTGGTCGTGAGCACCCAGATCTCGATGAAGTGCCTGAAGTCGCGGAAGTCATAGAGGGATGCGAGCTCGTGATCGGTGTCGACCGGCAGGGCGTAGTCGTTGCGGCGCGCGATCTCGAGCAGCGTCGCCGGACGCACGGTTCCTTCGAGGTGGACGTGTAGCTCGATCTTCGGATAGGTCACGTCGTCAGTCCGATCGAGTGCCGCCGCCCCGCGGGGGCCACCATCCTCCTCCCCACTGCGAGCATATCGCGGAAGTCGTGACGCGTCTGTGCCGCCTGTGGGGCGACTTCTGCGCGGCGGCCCTCCGTACACTCGCCGCATGGCGCTCGCCCCCGCTCCGGCCCTTTCCGTGCGGGGCCTTGCGAAGCGGTACGGCGCGGTCGAGGCGCTGAAGGGCGTCGACCTTCACGTCAACAAGGGCGAGCTCGTCGGCCTGCTCGGGCCGAACGGCGCCGGCAAATCGACGCTCGTCAAGATCGCCTGCGGCCTCGTCCGTCCCACGACCGGCGAAGCGGCGATCAACGGCGACCTGCCGTCCTCCTCGAAGGCGCGCCGCTCGCTCGGGTACCTGGCCGAGCTCTTCCGCTTCCCCGGCTGGTACTCGGCAGACGAGCTCCTCGTGCTCCACCAGCACCTCGCCCGCTCCGACGGCGGCGCGGCGGAACGGCAAGAGCTCCTCCGCCTCGTCGGCCTGGAGGACGCGGCCAAGCGCGCGATCGACACGATGTCCAAGGGCATGCAGCAGCGGCTCGGTCTTGCCCAGGCGCTGATCGGCACGCCGGATCTCCTGCTCCTCGACGAGCCGACCAGCGCGCTCGACCCGGCCGGCCGGCGCACCGTCCGCCAGCTGCTCGAGGAGCTGAGACAGCGCGGCGTCGCCGTCCTCCTCAACTCACACCTCCTGAGCGAGGTCGAGCTCGTGTGCGACCGCGTCGCGATCATCTCCGGCGGCCGCCTGGTCGCCGAGGGCGCGCCTCACGACCTCACTCGAGCCCGAGGCGTCGAGATCGAGACGGGCGCCGGCCGTCACGTCTATGCGGAGGCGACGAGAGAGGACGCACCCCGCCTCGTCGCCGACCTCGTCCAGAAGGGCGAGAGCGTCTACGAGGTTCGCCTTCTCCGGACCACCCTCGAGGAGTCCTACCTCGAAGTCGTGGAGGAGACGGACGAGTGAGTCAGGCGCTCGTCATCGCCGGCTACGCGATTCAGGAAGCGATCAGGCGGCGCGTCTTCACGGTCGTCCTCGGCCTGACGGCCGCCTTCGTCGCCCTCTACGGACTGGCCGTCTGGCAGGTCTTCCGGCGCCTGAACGACATCCATCCCCCCGGGGGCATCGAGCCGCGCCCCTTCGCCGGCGCGACCATCTTCGGCCTCTCGATGTTCGCGACGATGTTCCTCGGCGTCGTCCTGGGCGTCTTTCTCACGATGGGCGTCGTCAGAGGGGACGCCGAGCGCGGGCTCCTGCAGCCCCTGCTCGTCCGGCCACTCAGCAGATCGCAACTCCTGCTCGGCCGCCTCCTGGCCGCCGCAGCCGTCTGCACGGTCTATGTCGCCTGCGTCTACACCGCGCTGATGCTCGTGACCGGTCTGATCGGCGACTGGTGGCCGGACCGGATCGCGCTGCCAGGCATCGAGCTCGCAGTCGGCGTCTCGATCATCGCCGCCGTGTCCCTGCTCGGGTCGGTCTTCCTCTCGGCGACCGCGAACGGGATCGCCGTCTTCATGGTCTTCGGGTCCGGCCTCGTCGCAGGCCTTCTCGGCTCGATCGGGCAGGCACTCGGATCGGGGACGCTCAAGACGGCCGCCCACGCGGTCTCGTGGGCGCTGCCGTTCGAGGCGCTCTACCAGGATGGCCTGCACGCGATCACCGAGAACACCGCCTTCGCCGGATTCATCCTCCGGCTCGGCCCGTTCGGCGGAGCGAACGCTGCCGGCCCATGGCTTGGCCCGTGGGTCGCCGCTTACGCGGTCGTCGTCGCTGCCCTCGCGCTAACCGGCTTCGCCCGCCGAGACCTCTAACGGATCCGGCTGCGGTCGCCAGCGCTTCTCGAAGACCGCCGCGAAAGCAACCGTGAGGAAGTAGAGGACGAGAAGCGGGCCCGAGCTCGATCAGCGTCGTGACCGGATCCACCCCCGGCAGCGCGACGGCAAGCGCCGTCACGGCGACGATCCCGATCCGCCACGACGTTCGCAGCTTCTTGGCGGTGACGATCCGCAGGCGCACCAGCCCGAGGATGAAGATCGGCAACTCGAAGACGACGGCCATCGCCAGGAGTACCAGCGCGGCGAACGAGTAGTAGTCCTTGGCGCGGATCTGGATGTTGTAGAGCTGGGTGTCGTAGTTGGTGAGGAAGTGGACGGCGGCCGGCAGCGCGATCCAGTAGCCGAAGGCGACTCCGGCCGCGAGTAGCACCGCCGCCATCAGCACGAAGGCGGCGACGACGCGCTGCGTGTGCTCCTGCAGCGCCGGCGCGAAGAAGCTCCAGACCTGCCAGAGGATGATCGGGAGCGCGACGAGGAAGCCGGCGTAGATGCTGACCATGATCGAGGTGAGGAACGGTTCCGCGACGCCCAGCGTGATCGGATGCCGCCGGTTCGGCGGGAGCGCGAGGTTCAACCAGTGGATCAGCTGGTTGTGGAACGCAAAGGCGACACCGAAGGAGACCGCCAGCGCGAGCAGCGAGAGCGTCAGCCGGCTGCGGAGCTCACCGAGGTGCTCGACGAGCGTCGCCTCCTCGCCGTAGCCGAGGCGGCGTGGCACGAACCTCATGGCTTGGGCGGAGGCGGCGGGAGCTCTTCGGGCTCGTGGTCCTCGGTGACTTCACGCACCGAGTTCTTGAACTCACGCATGCCCTTGCCGAGCGACTTGCCGAATTCAGGCAGGCGCTTCGGGCCGAAGACGAGGAGGATCACGACCAGGAGGATGAGGATTTCCCAGGGGCCGATCCAACCTGGCATGGCTAGGAGACCTTCTCGGTCTCGCGCTCGGGAGCGGGCGGCGCGGGCTCGGGCGCGGCCGGAAGCTGCGCCGGCTCGTCGATCTCGTCCTCGGCCTCCTTGTGCCGGCCGGTGATCGCCTCCTTGAACGAGCGCGCCCCTTGCCCCAGTGAGCGCCCGAGCGAGGGCAAGCGCTTCGGGCCGAAGATCAGGAGCACGACGGCGAGGACGATCAGGAGCTCCCACGGGCCGAACCAGCCGTTCATTGCAGCAAGGGTAGCGCGTTTGAGCCCTGGCGAAAGGGCGACCGCTACCATCGGTTACAAGGACCGCACAAAGTGGCACTGCTCGAAATCAAAAATCTGCACGTCGCGCTCGAGGACGGAACCGAGATCGTCAAGGGCGTCGACCTCTCCGTGGACCCGAACGAGGTACACGCGATCATGGGCCCGAACGGCTCGGGCAAGTCCACGCTCGCGTACGCGCTCATGGGTCATCCCGGGTACGAGATCACCGAGGGCGAAATCCTTTTCGACGGCGAGAACCTGGTCGAGATGGGCCCCGACGAGCGCGCCCAGCGTGGCCTCTTCCTCGCGTTTCAGTATCCGCACGCCATCCCCGGCGTGACGGTCACGAGCTTCCTGCGCTCAGCGATCAACGCCGTCCGCAAGGCTCGCGCCGGCGGGCAGGACGATCCGGTGCCGGTACCGGAGTTCCGCAAGGACGTGCTCGCCGCGATGGACCAGCTCAAAGTGCCGCGCGAGCTCGCACAGCGCTACATCAACGACGGGTTCTCGGGCGGAGAGAAGAAGCGCGTCGAGATCTTGCAGATGGCGATGTTGAAGCCGCGGATGGCGATCCTCGACGAGACCGACTCCGGGCTGGACATCGACGCGCTCAAGGTCGTGGCCGAGGGGGTCCAGTCTCTCGTCGGACCGCAGATGGGCGCCGTGGTGATCACCCACTACCAGCGCATCCTCAACTACATCACGCCCGATTACGTGCACGTCTTCGTGGGCGGGGGTATCGTGGAAGAAGGAGGCCCAGAGCTGGCGCACAAGCTCGAGGCGGAAGGGTACGAGGCGTTCATGCCGGCATCCGTGGGAGGCGAGTAGTGGCCGTTACCGAGAGCGAGATCGTCAAGGGCATAGGGTCGGATTACGAGGTCAAGTACGGCTTCCACGTTCCCGAGGACTACTTCTTCAAGTCGGGCCGCGGGCTCTCGCACGAGCTGGTCGACGCCATCTCCAGCCACAAGGACGAGCCGGACTGGATGCGGAAGTTCCGGCACAAGGCGCTCGAGTACTTCAACGCGCGCCCGCTCCCGCGCTGGGGCGGCAACGTCGCGGGCATCGACTTCGACAACATCTTCTACTACATCAAGCCGACCGAGGGCCAGGCCGATGCCTGGGAGGATCTCCCCGCCGACATCAAGGACACCTGGGACAAGCTCGGCATCCCAGAGGCCGAGAAGAAGTACCTCGCCGGGGTCGGCGCCCAGTACGAGTCGGAGGTCGTCTACCACAAGCTCCAGGACGAGCTGACCAAGCAGGGCGTGCTCTTCCTCGACATGGACTCGGGCCTGCGCGAGCACGAGGACATCGTCAGGAAGTACTTCGGCAAGATCATCCCTCCGAACGACAACAAGTTCGCCGCACTGAACTCGGCCGTCTGGTCGGGCGGCTCCTTCATCTACGTGCCGCCGGGCGTCAAGATCGAGATGCCGCTCCAGGCCTACTTCCGCATCAACGCGGAGAACATGGGCCAGTTCGAGCGCACGCTGATCATCGTCGACGAGGGCGCCTACGTGCACTACGTCGAGGGCTGCACCGCGCCGATCTACTCCAGTCGATTCGTTGCACTCGGCGGTCGTCGAGATCATCGTTGAGAAGGGTGCGCGCTGCCGGTACACCACGATCCAGAACTGGTCGAACAACGTCTACAACCTCGTCACGAAGCGGGCGGTCGCGCACGAGCAGGCGACGATGGAGTGGGTCGACGGCAATCTCGGCTCGAAGCTGACGATGAAGTATCCGGCGATCTGGCTGATGGGCGAGGGCGCGCACGGCGAGGTGCTCTCGATTGCGTTCGCCGGGAAGGGGCAGCACCAGGACGCCGGCGGGAAGGCCGTCCACGTCGCGCCGAAGACCTCCTCGGTCATCACGTCCAAGTCGATCTCCAAGAACGGCGGCCGCGCCGGCTATCGCGGGCTGCTGGAGATCGCCGAGGGCGCGCACGGCGCCAAGTCCAAGGTCGTCTGCGACGCGCTGATCCTCGACGACGAGTCGCGCTCCGACACGTATCCGTACATCCGCATCGACGAGAACGACGTCTCCGCCGAGCACGAGGCCACGGTCTCGAAGATCGGCGAGGAGCAGCTCTTCTACCTGATGTCGCGCGGCCTCTCGGAGGCCGAGGCGTCGGCCATGATCGTCTCCGGCTTCGTCGAGCCGATCACGAAGGAGCTGCCGCTCGAGTACGCAGTTGAGCTGAACCGCCTGATCCAGCTCCAGATGGAGGGGTCTGTCGGTTGATCGGAGCGCAGCGCGTCGACTTCGTCGCCGTGCCGACAAGAGACCGGGCGAAGGCGGAGCGTTTCTACTCGGAGACACTCGGGCTCGCGAAGAATCCGAACTCGACCGAGAACTGGGTGGAGTTCGAGACCGGAAACGTCACCCTCGCGCTCGTCACGCCGGAAGCGATGGGCATCCCATTCACTCCGCTGCCCTTCGGCGCGATCGCCATTCGCGTTCCCGACGTCGAGGCGGCGAAGAAGGCGCTCTCCGAAGCGGGCGTAGAGCTTGCAGGTGAGACTTGGGATTCGGGCGTCTGCAACGGCGCCGCGTTCACCGACCCGGACGGCAACGGGCTGCTGCTCCATCGCCGTTATGCCCCCTACCCCGATGGCACCACTCCATGAACGTCGAGCGCGTCGACTTCATCTCGGTTCCCGTCAGCGATCTCGAGAAATCCACGGTCTGGTACCGCGACACGCTCGGGCTCGAACAGATCGGGACGGGCGGCTGGCCGGAGTTCCAGCTAGGTGAGAACGTCAGCCTTTACCTGATCGACCCGACCAATGTCGGCCAGGAGTTCACGGCCCCCCATACGTCCTATGTCGCTCTACGAGTACCGGACGTGGAGCAGACGCGCAAGGAGCTGGAAAGTCGAGGGATCGAGTTTCAGGGGGACATCTTCGACACCGGCGTGTGCCACATGGCGTTCTTCAACGATCCGGACGGCAACTCGCTGATGCTCCACCGCCGCTACGCCGCGCGAGACTGATGCAGGTTGAGAAGGTCGACTTCGTGTCGTTTCTGACGCAGGACATCGCGCGTGCCAAGGCGTTCTACTCCGAGACGCTCGGGTTAGAGATCGAGACCGAAGGGGAGCACGACATGGAATTCCGAGCCGGGCAGGTAACGCTCGACATCTTCGATCCCTCGTCGGTCGGCCAGCCGTTTGCGCCAAGCCCCGCAGGGCTCGCGCTCCGTGTGCCGGATGTCGCAGTGGCGCGGTCGGAGCTCGAGTCGAAGGGCGTCGAATTCGATGGCGAAACGGTCGACACCGGCGTCTGCCACATGGCCTTCTTCCACGATCCCGACGGGAACGCGCTCATGCTGCACCGTAGGTACGCACCGTGAGCAGAACCGAAGCTCTCGAGCGCTACCGCGCGCTCCCTCTCCCGACGACCTCCGAGGAGGCCTGGCGCTTCACCGATCTCACCGGCTTCGACCCGGACGCCTTTTCGGTAAACGGAGCCTCAACGGTGCCAGGCACCCTTGAGGGTGGTCGAGGGTTGGTAGATATCGCCAGTTCCGCGAGGGCGCTCGTTACCGACCACGGGATTGAGATCGAGAACGCGCCCGATGGGATCACCTTCGAGCCGCTGGGCGAGCATCCGCGGCTCGGCGAGCTGATCGACGACACGGAGAAGTTCGCTGCCCACAACGCGGCCGAGTGGAAGCACGGGCTGCTTGTTCACGTGCCGAAGGGAGTCGTGCTCGAGGAGCCGCTCTACGTCCGCGTCGTGAGCTCGACGCCCGGCGCTGCCCTCTTCTGGCGCATGCTCGTGATCGCCGAGCCCGAGAGCCGCTTCACCGTGATCGAGGAGTACGCGTCCGCGGACCCGGCCCTGGAGGTCTACTCGAACGCGGTCGTGGAGCTCTTCGTCGGGCAGGCCGCCAAGGTCGATTACGTCTCCGTCCAGAACCTGTCCCGCGAGACGTGGCACTTCGCCTCACATCGCGCGCGCGTCGGCCGCGATGCCGAGCTCGACTGGGTCGCCGCCGGCTTCGGCACGAAGCGCGGCAAGGTCCGGATCGAGAACGACCTCGCCGGCGAGGGCGCGACCTCGCGCGTGACCGGCGCGTACTTCGCCGACGGCGAGCAGCACCTCGACTTCGACACCTTCCAGGAGCACATCGCGCCGAACACGACGTCCGACTTCGCCTTCAAGGGCGCGTTGCGCGACGACGCCTCGGTCGTCTGGCGCGGGATGATCAAGGTGGAGAAGGACGCGCAGCGGACGAACGCGTACCAGGAGAACCGCAATCTCCTCCTCTCGGACAAAGCGCACGCCGACTCCATCCCCGGCCTCGAGATCGAGGCCAACGACGTTCGCTGCACCCACGGTGCGACCGTCGGCCAGGTCGACCGCGACCAGCTCTTCTACCTGATGGCGCGCGGCCTTTCGCGTGGCGAGGCCGAGCGGCTGATCGTGCGCGGCTTCTTCACCGACCTGCTCGACCGGATCGAGCTCGAGCCGTGCGCGAGGCGCTCGGGGAAGCGCTCGAAGCGCGTATTCCGCGCGGCTGATGTCGAGCTGCTGCTCGCCAGGAAGCTACGGCGAGATGTTCAGCGAAAAGCAGGCTCGCCGAGATGCACGGCGCTACCGTCGGAAGGGGCTCGATCCGACCGCAGAGCTGATGGTGGAGCGCTTGGGCGATGTCGACGGCGCGACCGTCCTCGAGGTCGGTGGCGGTGTCGGGGCGATCGGGCTCGAGTTCTTGAAGCGCGGGGCGCGCCACTCGACGACCGTCGAGCTGTCTCCGGCCTATGACACGGAGGCCAAGGCACTTGCGCGAGAGGCGGGACTGGACGAGCGGGTCGAACGGCGCGTCGGCGACTTCACGCGAGACGGAGTCCCGCCGGCGAGCGTCGTCGCGATGCATCGAGTCGTCTGCTGCTACCCGGATTACGAGACGCTGCTCAGCGAGGCTTCGGACCATGCCCGATCAGCGCTCGTGTTCAGTTTCCCGCGCGAGAAGTGGTGGTGGCGGGTCGTCGTGTGGGCGCTCAACCTCGTGCAGCGCGTCCGGCGGCGGAGCTTTCGCGCGTACGTGCATCCCATAGCTGCATTATTGGCGGTCCCGCCTCGCCACGGGCTCGCGCTCGATTTCGAGCATGAGGGCAGGGTCTGGCGGATGGCCGGCTTTCGGCGGTACGCCACAGACGTTTCATCGACCTGACGGCTAAAGCAGGTCGATCGCGACGCCGATTGCAACCACGAGCGCGCCGGCGAGCATGTACGCGAAGCTCCAATTGATCCGCTGCTCGCGTTCGCCGCGCGAGGAGGAGTAGTAGCGGGTGCCCATGGGGCTCGCCGAGGTGAAGAAGGCGATGCCCAACAGGGCGGCGCCCGTGACGTAGAAACCGAACGGCGTGCCGCGGCCCGTGAAGCGGTCGATGAGGAGGGCGACGCCCGAGGCAGCGCCGACGGCGATCCCCAGCCGGAGCAGCCCGCGCGCCACCGCGCCGCGCGCCGTAGTGGGCGGCCGTCGCTCGCGCCGGCGGAAACCCTCGAACCGCCCCGGCTTCCTCGCCGGGGGCGGTACGTGCGGGATCCTCAGCTCGGACTCGAGCGGAGTGAGTGAACGACGGCGTTCGGGCACCTCACAGAAAGTATTCCTTCGCGCGGCGCGGCTAACCTGTTCGCGATGAAGCGGATCGCCCGGGCGGCTGCGCTGCTGCCCATCCTCGCCCTGCTGGCCGGCTGCGGCAGCAGCGGCTCGAACGGTCAATCGGAGGGTCTGGACACGAGCTTCCGGGCGCCGGCGTCCTACTCACTGCCCCAGCTCGAGGAGCAGCAGTATCCATGCGGCAAGGAGAACGAGCACTGTGCGATCTCGTACCTGCGGAAGCTGACGACGAAGTACGGGCCACAGGCCTCACTCGGGGTGTTGGACGCGGTCGAGCGCGGGGGCGACATCGATCCGGCGTTCGACACGCACCAGCTCGCGCACCTGGTCGGAGAGGCGACCGCGAGGCGGTTCGGTGCGAACAAGCAGGCGTTCGGCCTGTGTCCGCAGACCTTCAACTACGGATGCGTCCACGGGTTCTTCATCTACGTGCTCGGCCGCAGCGCATCGCCCACGAAGGCCGCGAGGACGATTTGCGACTCGGGCGGGCAAGGGCCGCTCGTCCCGACCTTCAACTGCTGGCACGGGGTCGGCCACGGCGTGATGATGGCGCGCGGAAACGACCTCCGGGCGTCGCTCGACGTCTGCGACTCGCTCGGAAGCGGGAGCGCGGCCGACGGCTGCTGGCAGGGCGTGTTCATGGAGAACATCAACGCGGTCTTCCGCGACCAGGCGCGGCCGGGCGTGTTCTCGCCGGCGCACCCCCTGCGCCCGTGCACGCGCGTGCTCAGCGCCTACAAGCAGGAGTGCTTCATCAACCAGGCGGGCTGGCTCGCGCATCTGTCCAACGACGACATCGGCAAGGCTTCTCGCTACTGCCTGGACGCCGGGAAGTACGTCTCCGCCTGCGCGCAGAGCATTGGGCTGATGGTCACGAACCCGAGCTGGCAGCTCCCCTTCTACGGCCCCGCCAAGGGCGCCTCGTTCGAGCAGATCGCCTGGGATCTCTGCTCCCGTTTCCCCGCGAAGCTCCAGCGCGACTGCGTGCTGGGCGGTGTCGACAACCTCGCCAACTTCGACCAGTTGAACGTGAAGCGCTCGGACGGCTTCTGCGCCTTGACCGGTCGGCTGCAGAAGACGTGCTATCGCGAGATCGGCGTCAACCTCATCCGGCGGACGACGGACGCGGCGGTGGCCAAGGCGCGCTGCAACGAGCTCTCCTCGCACCAGGCCGACTGCATCGGTGGGATCACGCAGGGACAGCTTCCGGTCGCGCAGATCAAGGTTCCGAACGCGACGCAGAAGGAACAGAAGAGCGAAGTCACCGGCAAGCCGAGCGCGACGGTGCACATGACGAAGGACGGCTACTCGCCCAAGGTCCTCGAGATCAAGCAGGGTCAGACGGTCGAGTTCGTCAACGACAGCGCCGAGGATTATTGGCCCGCGTCAGACCCGCACCCGATCCACACCGACTACCCGGGTTTCGACGCGCAGAAGACGATTCTTCCGGGCGAGTCCTGGGACTTCACCTTCAGCCGCGTCGGGCGTTACGGCTACCACAACCACCTCGACCCGGAGACGCACGCCGAGGTGGTCATTTCGAAGGCTTCGTAGCCGAGCCGGCCCCGCTCAGGCACTCGGAGAGCTCGCCGCGCGGCGAGAACTTGACGCAGGCGTCGTGCTGCTGCGCCGAGGTCGAGTAGTAGGTGCCGACGATCGAGCCGATCCCGTAGGTGCAATACGAGCGGAACTCGGACTTGACCTTCTGGCACAGCTCTTTCGAGCGGACGTCGCTTGGGTTGTTGTTCAGGATGTCGCGGACGGCGCCGAAGAGGCACTCGCGCTCGCCGCTTCCCGCGTTCGAGCAGTTCTGGATGATCCCGTCGGGATCCTCGCGCGCCGTCCCGGAGGCGTCGCGCCCGTACGACTGGAAGCAGTACTGCACGAAATTCGCGTCGCTCTTGCGGCACCAGTCCGCCGCCTTCTTCCAGTCGTAACCGACCTGCGGAAGGATGTAGGACGTGACGAGCAGATAGCAGTAGAGCTTGTCCTCGACCTTCACGACGTCACAGGGGTAGAGCAGGTCATCCTTCTTCAGGTACTTCGAGCGGATGCCGTAGGAAGACTGCTGGTTCTCCATGAACACGCCGCCCGTGCAGGACACCGAGTCGTACGAGGTCGCGAGCTGGTGGCAGAGGTCGAGCGCCTTCGGCAGCTCGTAGCGCGTGTACAGCATCAGGCCGTGGCCGAGACCGTGGACGCACTGGTAGTAGTCGTACGCATTCGCGCGGATCGACGGCTCGGAGCAGACGTTGCGTGCGACGCTCGCGACCTTGTCCGGGGTGACGCCGGCGAGCTTCCACTGCAGGAGGCCGTGGTAGTAGCCGGAGCCGCAGGTCGGGTCGCCCTCGCCGAAGGCCTTGCCGACGTTCCCGTGGAAGCGCAGCAGCGCGCCGGCGCCGATCGTGTGCGCGATCGGATGGCACGTCGTTTCGATCGCGGAATCGGTCGCCATCTTCCGGCGGAGCTCGGCGAGCGCTTTCGCGGGCCCCTCGTGGTACGAGACGTTGCCGAACGCCTGAAGGTAACAGGCGGAATCGGCGGTCTTGCAGTTCGCGAGCAGGAGCTTGCTCGGCTTGAAGCCCTGCGGCGCAGGCATCGTGTTGCTCGTGGCGGAGCCGGAGACAAAGGCGGCGACGGCGTCGATCTCGGAGCTCGAGAGCTGGCCCGCGAACGACGGCATCCCGCCGCCGCCCGACTTGACCTGCTGGACGACCTGATCCCGCGTCGGCTTCAGCGTGTCGAGGTTCGGTCCGAGCGTTCCTGTCGACCCGGCTGCCTGGAGCGTGTGACAGTTCCCGCAGCTGGCGTCGGCGAAGACCTGTTTGCCGGACGAGGTCGACCCGGAGCCGCTGGTAGTGGTCTTCGAGCCTCCGCCGCCGCAGCCGGCTAAAAGCTGCCGTGACCGCGAGCAGCGGGATTACGCGGGCTGCGCGCACCGGGATATTGAAGCTGAAGGGGTCCCGTTTACCGGTCTCTAACGCGTCGCGGATAGTTTCCTGCCTCGTGATCACGCGGGCGCGGCTGGCCATCGTCGTTTTCCTCGTCGCCGCCGGCTCGGCGGTCGTCGCATCGCCCTTCGCGTTCCGCGACACGGCTCACGCCATTTCCAAGTGGGCGGGAAGCGACGCGCGGCAACGGGAGCTGGCGCCAGCACGTTCGGTCCGAATCGACCCCAGGATCCTCCTCGGTGCCCAGCGCCTGATCCCGCCGCATGCGATCTACCACGTCGCGCCGGGCCCGGTGGTGCCGAACTCTTCTTGGCTCGCATATCGCCCGCTCTCGTTCTACTGGCTCTTCCCGCGGCGCTACACAAACGACATCGGGCCTGCGCGCTGGATCCTCTCCTTCAACGGAGGCTTTCGGCAGCTCGGTCTGCACTACTCGAGGATCTGGCACCTCGAGCGGACCGTGGTGGTCGCGAAGGTGCGCCGATGACACGTGCCTACGGAGGGCTGCTGGCTCTCGACCTCCTGCTCCTCGCCACGGGCACGTGCGTCCTGTACGCGACCGGGCTCGTTCGCGATTCCAGAGGCGCTCTTCGGTTGGCCGGACTGTCCTTCGTCGCCGGGTGGGCCTGCTACGGCGTCCTCGCATCACTCGCGCTCATCGTCGGCCTCAGCCTGACCGCTGTCCAGACGATCGCACTATGTGTCCTCATCACGGCAGCCGCGCTGCTGATCGGCCGGCGAGTCCCGGCCGCGCCCACACCTCGGGCAGAGAGTGCAGGCCCGCCGTGGTTGCGCTGGGTCGGCATTGCCGCCGCCGCGCTGTTGGCCCTCTACTTCGCCGCCTTCCTGGTGCGGGCTTTCGTCTCTCCGGCGGAAGAGTTTTGGGACGGTTGGGCCTTCTGGCTGCCGAAGGCGAAGGCGATCTACTACTTCGGAGGGCTGGACACCGGTCCGGGCGGCTTCACCCATTTCGCAAGCCGCGACTATCCGCCCCTCCTCCCGGGCTTCGACGCGACTGCCTTCCACTTCATGGGCGGAGCGCATCCGTCCGTGCTGCCGGTTCAGGAATGGGTCCTCGGTGCCTCGTTCGTCGGAGCCGCAGGAGCTCTTCTGATCAGGCGAGTCCCGTCAGGTTTCGTCTGGCCGGTGCTTGCCGCGCTCGCTCTCACGCCGCGCTTCAGCAGCAACCTCCTGTCCTCGATCGCGGACCAGCCGGTTGCGATCATGCTGTCGCTGGCCGCCGTGTGCGGCGCGCTGTGGCTGCTCGAGGACGGCCGTCCGTGGCTCGTCCTCTGCGGCATCTTCCTCGCGGCTGCGGCTCTGCTGAAAAACGAGGGACTGCTCTTCGGGCTCGTTCTCGTCGCCGCCCTCGGCGTCGGCGTTTTGGTGGAGGGCGGCAAGCGCTGGAGGCCGATTCTCGCGCTCGCGTGTGTTCCGCTTCTTGCGATCGTCCCGTGGAAGATCTGGCTGGCCTCGCACGGCCAACCGACGTCGTCCGACTACTACTCCTGGTCATACCTCCTGCACCCCGGACGGCTCGTCGGCCGCGCCGACCGGCTTGGGACGGCGCTGACCGATCTCCCGCAGTACGTCCTCGCCCCGTCCCGGTGGTTGCTGACGGTGCCGCTCGTCTTCGCGACGGCGGCGCTCCTGGCCCGCCGCCGCCCGGCGCTGGCGCTCCTCCCGACTGTCTTCTTCGCTCTCGCCTTCCTCGGGTTGGCCTTCCTGTACTGGATCGGCTCCATCCCGCTCGACTTCTGGCTCAACACGTCGGCGGAGCGGGTGGCCGTTTCACTCGTAATCGTGCCGGGCGTACTGCTTCCACTCCTGCTCAGCGAAGCTCTCGCAGGCGCCCAGCCGGCCGTCCCGTCGCAGCGACCCGCCCTAGTACGATAGTTCCGTGGCGGTAACGCCCACGAAGCCGGCTATCGACGCGCACAAGCTGCGGGCTGACTTCCCCATCTTCGAGCAGCACTTCCACGGTAAGCCGCTCGCGTACCTGGACTCCGCGGTCGCCTCCCAGAAGCCTCGCCAGGTGCTGCAGGCGATGGACAGCTTCTACGAGACCTCGTACACGAACGTCCACCGCGGCGTCTATGCGCTCAGCGAGCGCGCGACGGCGGCGTACGAGGGCGCCCGCGAGAAAGCGCGCGCATTCGTGAACGCGCCCTCTGCTCGCGAGATCATCTTCCTCCGCAACGCGACCGAGGCGATCAACCTCGTCGCCTACTCCTGGGGCCTGAACAACCTCGGTCCCGGCGATCTCGTGATCGTCACCGAGCTCGAGCACCATTCGAACTACGTCCCCTGGCAGTACATGGCCAAGAGGATGGGCGCGGACTTCCGCATGCTTCCCCTGGACGACAACGGCGAGGTCCGGCTGGATGCGCTGGACGAGATCGCCGCCGGCGGCACCGTGAAGGTCGTTGCGTCGAATCTCGTCTCGAACTCGCTGGGGACGATCAGCGATGTCGCCACGCTCGCGGCCTGGGCACACGAGCACGGCGCGATCTACGTGTGCGACGCCGCGCAGGCAGCGCCGCACCGTCGCGTCGACGTCCAGGCGCTCGGCGCCGACTTCGTGGCCGTCTCCGGCCACAAGATGTGCGGGCCGAGTGGGATCGGCTTCCTGTGGGGACGCGCGGAGCTGCTCGAGCGGATGGAACCCTTCCTGATGGGCGGCCACATGATCCGCAAGGTCGCGTACGAGCAGACGACCTGGGGGGAGCTGCCGCACAAGTTCGAGGCCGGATCGGCGCCATCCGCGGAAGCGGTCGGTCTCGGCGCCGCCATCGACTACCTCGAGGCGATCGGGCTCGACGCGATCGCGGCCTACGAGCACGAGCTTGCCGCGTACGCGCTCGAGCGGTTGGCCGAGGTGCCGGGCATCGTCCTGTACGGCCCGCCCGCCGACCACCGCGCCGGCATCGTGAGCTTCAACGTCGGCGACTTCCACCCGCACGACGTCGCGCAGATCCTCGACATGGACGCGATCGCGATCCGCGCCGGCCATCACTGCTGCCAGCCGTTGATGCGCAAGCTCGGCGTGGCCGCGACGAACCGCGCGAGCTTCTACTTGTACACGTTGACCGAGGAGATCGACCGGCTCGTGGAGGGTCTCCACAAGGTGCACAAGATCCTCGGTTGAGGCTCGACGGCTAGCCTTAAGTCGTGAGCTTCGACCAGATGTATCGCGAGGTGATCCTCGATCACTACAAGAACCCGCGCGGCCACGGGGTTCTCGAAGACCCCGACACGAAGGCCGAGGGGGTCAACCCACTGTGCGGCGACGAGGTGACGATCTCGGTCGCCTTCGACGACGACGGGGAGACGATCCGCGCCGTCATGTTCGAAGGCCGCGGCTGCGCGATCAGCCAGGCGTCGACCTCGATGCTGATGGAGATGGTCAAGGGCAAGACCGCGGCCGAAGTCGCCAAGCTTCCAAAGGACGACCTGCTCGAGGAGCTCGGCATCCCACTCACCCCGGTCCGGCTCAAGTGCGCGCTACTCGGGCTGGGCGTGCTCAAGGTCGCGCTACACCGTGCCAAGGGGACGCCGCTTCCCGAGGAATGGGCCGGCCTGGACGAGCTCGAGCTAAGATAGTGGCGACGATCGACGTCTGCCCGGTGGATGAGCTGCCGCCGGGCTCGGTCAAGATCGTCCGCGCGGGACAGCTCGCGCTCGGCGTCTACCACGTCAACGGCGAGTACTACGCGATCGAGGACCGCTGCTCGCACGACGACGGGCCGCTATGCGAGGGCGACTGGGATCCGGAAGAACGCACCGTCGTGTGTCCGCGGCACGGCTCCAACTTCGACCTGCGGACGGGCGAGCCACTGTCGCTCCCGGCCTGGGAGCCGGTGGACACCTTCCCCGTGCGCGTCGAGGACGGGATCGTCAAGGTCGAGGTGTAGGACGCAATGAGGCGGGGTCAGGTCTTGCAATCGCGCAAACCTGCCGAGGGAATGTTGCAATGCAAGACCTGACCCCTCCGAAGCGCTGCTGGGAAAGCGCCGACCCTTCGTACAACGAGTACCACGACCTTGAGTGGGGCCGCCCCGTCACCGACGAAGTCGGCATCTTCGAGCGGCTCTGCCTCGAGGGCTTCCAGTCGGGGCTCTCCTGGCTGACGATCCTGCGCAAGCGGGAGAACTTCCGGACCGCCTTCGCCGGCTTCGATCCCGTGAAGGTCGCGGCCTTCGACGAGCGCGACGTCGAGCGGTTGCTCGGCGACGCCGGGATCGTCCGCCACCGCGGCAAGATCGAGGCGGCGATCGCGAACGCGCGCGCGACGGTGGCATTGCGCGAGTCGACGCCACTGCACGAGCTGGTCTGGGAGTACCGCCGCGACGACCCTGTTGCGGGCGAGTGGTTCGCGCAGACGCCCGACTCGGTCGAGCTGTCGAAGCGCCTCCGCAAGGCCGGGTTCCGTTTCGTCGGCCCGACGACCGTGTACGCGGCGATGCAGGCGATGGGGGTCGTCAACGACCACCGCGCCGATTGTTTCGTGCGCGAGGAGGTCGAACGGGAGCGGATCGCGCTGTGAAGCGTCCGCTGTTCCTCCTCCTCCTGCTGTCGTGCGCGACGGGGGCCGCGAGCGGCTCGGCCTCCAATCGCCCCGCGCTGATCGCGTTCTGGAGCGATCGCGCCGGGCTGCCAGGCGTGTGGGTGATGAAATCCGACGGGACGGGACGGCGGCTGCTCACCGGCGCCCGCAGCCGGGCCAAGCGCGGCGATTTCTCTCCGAACGGCAGCATGCTCACCTTCGACGGCCAGCCGTCGCAGGGCGATGTGTTCGACTTCGACATACAGGTCATAGGCGTCGACGGCCGCGGCCGAAAGCGGTTGACCAACGGGCCTGCGCGCGATCTCGAGCCGCGCTGGTCGCCAGACGGGAAGACGATCGTGTTTCAGCGGCAGCGCAGCGACCTCGGTTCACCGTCGATCTGGACCGTGAGGCCCTCGGGCGGAATCCCTCGCCGGCTCGCGGCCGGCTCGTCTCCGGTCTGGTCGGCCGACGGGAACAAGCTCTTGTTCTCGCGACCGGCGGCTCGGGGACAGGACATCTACGTCATGCATGCGGACGGAACCGGGGCGCGGCCGTTCTACCGCAGCCGCGACGACGACTACCCGTCGGCGTGGTCCGACGACGGCAAGCGGATCCTGTTCACGCGCATCTCCCGGACGACGCAGCAGGCGGACGTATGGGCGATGAAGGCCGACGGCAGCTCGGCGCGGCGACTGACCAAGGGGCGGGGCTACCGGCTCGCCGCCGACTGGTCTCCCGATCGCCGTCACGTCCTCTTCACGCGGATCACCAATCTCGCGCAAAGCGAGCGTGGGCAGGTCTTCGTCATGAACGCGGACGGGTCACACGTCCGTAACTTCTCCCGGAACAGGGCCGACGAGAACGCAGAAAGCTGGCGCGGCTAGAGATGCTCGACGAACGTGTTAGAGCCGTGCTCGCCCGGCTCGAAGAGGAGGACCGGGCCGAGCGTGAGGCAGGGATTCCCTCGGCCCAGCGGTCGCGGCAGGTGGCGCGCTCGACCGGCCAGTTCCTCTTCTCCTTCGTCGCGCCGCAGGCGGACTGTGAGGTGCTCGAGATCGGCGGCTCGCGCGGGTATTCGACGATCTGGCTTGCCTCCGGAGTGCGGCACCTCGCCGGCCGCGTGCTCTCCCTCGAGCACGATCCGGCCAAGTGCGAGGTCTGGCGGCGGAACATCGCAGAGGCTGGACTCGACGACACGGTCGACCTGATCGAGGGCGACGCGTTCGAGACGCTGCCGGAGATCGACGACGTGTTCGACGTCGTCTTCCTCGACGCGGAGAAGGAGCAATACGAGGCGTTGTTCGGCATCGCGCGCACCAAGCTCGAGCCCGGCGCCGTCGTCATCGCCGACAACGTTCTGTCGCATGTCGACCCGCTCGGCGCGTACTCGCAGGCGCGTCAGGCGGATGCGACGCTCGAGTCGGTGACCCTACCGCTCGATCGAGGCCTCGAGGTCAGCGTCCTCCTTCGCTAGAGTGGGACTAACCGCGGAAAGGAGGTGGTCCGGCTTGACAGATTCCAGTACGGGCAGTGGAGGTACCAGCGGGTAAGGACGTGTCCCCAGGACCTACGGGGAATCGTCTAGCCAGCGTAGGGGACTCGCTGTAAGCGCCGCCGGTGGCCTAGGACATCGGCAGGAAGCGTCCTTACCAATACGCGCTGGTAACCGGATCAGGGGCCGCCTTCGGGCGGCCCCTGTCTTTATAAACGGGGGAACCCAGGGTTCCCCCGTTGGCCCCCTCCTTCACACCAGCTCGCCTCCAGCAATTACGAGGCTGCGCGCGGGCGAAGCCCGGCTCCGCCGTCCGGCACCGCCCACGTCCGACATAAACGGCAGGACGTGCGACTACGGATCCTGCTCTCTCAGATGAGTCGTGGCTCGAGCGGCGTCTCGGAGCCGGGCTCGACCCGGTAGGCGCGAGAGCCCTCGCGCGGGCTGACCACTTCGACCAGCTCCGTCCCCTCGTAGTGGAGCGCGACGCACTCGTCCGCGGCGACACCAGCCGGAAAGCCTTCGTCGATCAGGCGACGGTACGTGGGCCGGCGTAGCTCCTCGCCGTCGTAGTGCGGGCACGCGCTCCCGGGCAGGAACCCAAGGCCGTCGCGCATTCCCTGCAGCTGCGGCCCGAACGAGTCGGTGATGCAGGCCTCGAACCAGCAGACGAGGCCGGCGCTTCCGCCAGTCAGCACGATTCCCGCCTCCCAGGCTTCCCGCAGCACCCGGTCGAAGCCGTGCAGCCGCCAGATCGCCAGCATGTTCGCCGTATTGCCGCCGCTGACCACGATCACGTCCTGCGAAAGCGCGAAGTCGCGCAGGTCGGTCGGCGGCCAGGGGAAGAACTTCAGGTGCGAGAGCTCCCCGAGGCCGCCCCAGACCTCGTAGAAGCGGACGATCGACTCGGATGCGTCGCCGACGGCGGTAGGAACGAAGCTGACGCGGGGCTGCGCCTTTCCTGCCACCTCGCGCGCGAGCTCGGCCAGCTTCCGCCCGTCTTCGTAGGCCCAGGACCCGCCGCCGTGCGCGACGATCTTCACGCCGCGCGCCGGAGCTGCTCGTCGAGGGGGACGAGCGGCAGCTCGAACGTCTGTTGCGCGTCGTCGTTCGTGACGACGTTGTCGCCGGCCTCGAGCATCTTCACCTGGTCCCGCGTGATCGGGCTCGGCCCCGGTAGCGCCTCGATCACCCGCGCCTGCGCCCGCATGAGGCCGAAGGGCAGGTGCAGCTTCGCCCGCCGCTTGCCGAGGATGGACGCGATTCGCGAGTAGAGGCCGTCCCATGTGACGACGTCCGGGCCGCCGATCTCGAACGTCCGGCCGCCCGCGCCGACGAGGTCGATCGACTTCGCGAAGTAGGCAGCGACGTCGTCGACCCAGATCGGCTGGATCCGCTGCGTGCCTGGCCCGACGACCGGTGTGACCGGCGCGTACCGGACGAGACGGAAGAACGTGGGCAGCACGCCGCCGTCCCGGCCGAAGACGAAGCTGGGACGAAAGATCGTGTGCTCGAACGGCGCGGCCTGCACCATCTGCTCCATCGCCCATTTGGCGCGGAAGTACGGCGTCAGCTCGTGCGTCGCCTCGCTCGTCCCGAGTGCGCTCATGAGCACGAACCGCCGGATGCCGGCCTGCTCGGAGGCGGCCACGAGCGACTCCGTCCCGCGCGTCATCACGCGCTCGAACTCCTCGGGCTTGCCAGTGATGATCGCGACCAGATGGACGATCGCGTCGATGCCGTCGACGGCGCGCGCGAGGCTTTGCGGGTCGGTCACGTCGCCCTGCACGAGCTCGCAGCCCCAGGCGTCGAGCTGCGCGGCCCGCTCCGGTCGGCGCACCAGGCAGCGAACGGGTCGGCCCTCGGTGCGCAGTGCGTGAACGATCCTCGATCCGACGAAGCCCGTCCCCCCGGTGATCAGGATCATTTCTCCGATTCTATGAGGCGTTTCGCGATTGTCTGCATGTCCTCACAGTTCGCGGATCGACCCCGGCTAGCCCCGGCAGGCATACTTCCCGGTCCCTATGAGGGACGAGCTCTCTTACGAGGCTCGCCGGGCTTTGAGGGCGCGACGAGAGCGCCGCCGCAAGATCGTACGACGGCGACGTTTAGCCGCACTCGGGATCCTGATCGTGGTAGCCGCGGCGATCTCCTCGATGGTCGCTGCGCTGGCCGGCGGAACGTCGGAGCCGCGCGGCATCGCGGCTGCGGTCCAGCATCACAAGAAGGCGTCCGTCTTCCCGAAGCGGCCGAAGGAGATCCGCGGCGTCCACGTGACCATGTCCCTCGTCTCCGCCGGCAAGCTCGGCCAGTACGTGCGCATGCGCCGGCAGGGCCTGAACACGGTCGAGGTCGACGTCAAGGACGAAAGCGGCCAGGTCGCTTTCAAGACGCCGTCCGTCCCGCTCGCCCGCCGGATCGGCGCTGCCCAGTCGTACTACGACCCGTACGAAGTCGCGCGCCAGGCGCACGCGAAGCACGTGTACCTGATCGGACGCATCGTCGTGTTCCAGGATCCGATCCTGTCGGAGCGGATGCCGGGCTACGCGCTGAAAAACCCCGACGGCTCGGTCTGGCACACGTCCGCGGGCCTCGGCTGGGTGAACATGTACGACACGCGGGTCTGGAAGTACGTGACCGACCTCGGCCTGGCAGCCGCGAAGGCGGGCTTCGACGAGATCCAGTTCGACTACATGCGCTTCCCGAGCGACGGGGATGTCTGGAACATCGTCTATCCGCGCAAAGTGAGCGAGAAGAAGGGCGAGACGATCGGCCGCTTCGCCAGGTACGCAGCCAACCGGCTGCACCGCGCGGGCACCCTCGTGGGCGCCGACCTCTTCGGGCTGGCCGCGCACGGCAATCTCGGCATCGGCCAGGTCCCACACAAGATCGGCCGCTACGTCGACACGATCTACCCGATGGCGTACCCGTCCCACTACACGCCGGGCGAGTACGACATCCCGAACCCGGACGCGGCCCCGGGCCCGACCGTCTTCAACACGCTCAAGGACTTCCACCGCTCGGTGCGCGGCCGCAAGGCCGTCCTCGTCCCCTGGCTCCAGGACTTCTCGCTCGGCCGGACGTACACGTTCGCGGACGTGAAAGCACAGGTGGACGCGTCCAGGAACATGAGCACCGCCGGCTTCCTCCTCTGGAACCCGGAGGGGAACTACACCAAGAACGCGCTCCGGCCGCTCCGCGGGTATTGAGGAGGGCTCGGCGAAACATGGCCGGTGCCGCCGGAACGCGCCGCGCGGCCCGTGGCGCATGTCCTCAGTCGCGGCCGTAGGTCAACCTACGCCGGCTCCCTGCGTCCGTGGCCACGAACCACGCGGCGCGCCCCGGCGACGAGCAACGTTCCGCCGAGCCCTCCTAGGGCGAGAGCCTCTCGACGATCCAACCTTCGCCTTCGCGCCTGAAGCGGAAGCGGTCGTGCAGCCGGTTCTCGCGGTGCTGCCAGAACTCGATCACCTCCGGGCGGAGGCGAAAACCGCCCCAGTGGCCGGGTAGCGGGACGTCCTCGCCGTAGCGGGCGGCGGCTTCCTCGAAGCGCCGGTCGAGCGACTCGCGATCGGGGAGGACCTCGCTCTGCCGCGAGGCCCAGGCGGCGTGGCGGCTCTGCAGCGGGCGGGTGTCGAAGTAGGCCTCGGAGTCGGCGGTGGCGAGCCGCTCGACCTTTCCCTCGATTCGCACCTGCCGTCCCAGGGGGCGCCAGTAGAAGACGAGCGCGGCGCGCGGATTCTCGGCCAGCTCGCGTCCCTTGCGGCCCTCGTAGCCGGTGAAGAAGACGAATCCGTCCGGCCCGTGATCCTTCAGCAAGAGCATGCGCGCCGACGGCCGCCCGTCCGCCGTCGCCGTCGCGATCGTCATCACCTCCGGCGCGTCGACGACCTTTCCCGCCTCCTCGAACCAGGCGGCGAACTGCTCGAAGGGGTCGCCGGCGAGGTCGCCTTCGTTGAGCGGTTGGGCCTCCGTCACGTGCGATATCGTGACGCCCATGGCCGTCACGCGCACGATCGACATCCGCACCGACATCCCTGGGCCCCGCTCGAAGGAGATCCTCGACCGGAAGGAGCAGGTGGTCGCCGAGCCGCTTTCGATCTACCTTCGGGTCGTGATCGCCGAGGGACACGGCGCAACGATCACCGATGTCGACGGCAACACCTTCATCGATTTCACGGGCGGCGTCGGCTGCCTCAACGTCGGCCACTCCCACCCACGCGTGGTCGCCGCCGCGCAGGAGCAGCTGACGAAGTTCAGCCACACCGACTTCACGATCGTCCCGTACGAGGTCTACGTCGAGCTCGCCGAGCGGCTGATCGCGCTGACGCCGATCTCCGGCGAGAAGCGCGCCGCGTTCTTCAACGCCGGGACCGAGGCAGTCGAGAACGCGATCAAGTTCGCCCGCTCGTACACGAAGCGCCAGGCCGTCATCTGCTTCGAGGGCGCGTTCCACGGCCGGACGCTCCTCTCGATGACGATGACCTCGAAGACGCACCCGTACAAGGCCGGTCTCGGCCCGTTCGCGCCAGAGGTCTACCGCGTGCCGTTCCCGCACTCGTACCGCGGGCCGGACGTCGAGACCGCGCTGGCCGCGCTCGAGCGCTCGCTCCTCACTCAGGTCGCGCCGGAGAACGTGGCGGCGATCGTGATCGAGCCGGTGCTCGGAGAGGGCGGGTTCGTGGTCGCGCCGCCGGAGTTCCTCCAGGGTGTGCGGCGGCTCTGCGACGAGCACGGGATCGTGTTCGTCGTGGACGAGGTGCAGACCGGCTTCGGCCGCACCGGGAAGATGTGGGCGATCGAGCACGCAGGCGTCGAGCCCGACCTGATGACGATGGCGAAGTCGATCGCCGCGGGCCTTCCGCTCTCGGCCGTCATCGGCCGCCAGGAGATCATGGACGCTCCGCCCGACTCGGCGATCGGCGGCACCTACGTCGGCAACCCCGTCGCGCAGGCGGCCGCAGTGGCTGTTCTCGACGTCTTCGTCGACGAGGGCCTGGTCGAGCGCGGCGCCGCGCTCGGCGAGCAGATTCGCTCGCGGATGGAGTCCTGGCAGGAGCAGTATCCGGCGGTCGGCGACGTGCGAGGCCTCGGGATGATGCTCGCAATCGAGCTCGTCAAGGATCCCGTGACCAAGGAGCCGGACGCTGACGCCGCGACGGCCATCGTCGAAGCGGCCGCGGAGCGCGGCCTGCTTCTGCTCAAGTCGGGCATCTACTCGAACTGCATTCGCGTCCTCGCGCCGCTCGTGATCGCCGACGCAGAGCTCGACGAAGCGCTCGACGTCTGGGAAGACGCGCTCTCAACCGTGCTTTCTTAGCCAGCAACAGGAAAAATGTCCCTCGCCGTGATCGGCGAAGTCATTGCTGGACGATACGAGCTCGAGGAGCTGGTCGGGGTCGGCGGTATGTCGAACGTCTACCGCGCCCACGACCGGCTGCTGGAGCGCATGGTCGCGCTCAAGATCCTCCACGACCGCTACTCGGACGACGAGGAGTACGTGGAGCGCTTCCGCCGTGAGGCACGCTCCGCCGCGCGCCTCAGCCATCCCGGGATCGTCACGGTCATCGATCGCGGCGAGCAGGACGGGCACCAGTTCATCGTCTTCGAGCACGTCCCGGGTGAGACGCTCAAGCACCTGATCGATCGCGAGGGGCCGCTCCCGCTCGATCTCGCGCTCGAGCTCGCGCTCCAGACCGGCCGGGCGCTCTCCTTCGCCCACGAGCGCGGGCTGATCCACCGCGACGTCAAGCCGCAGAACGTCCTCCTCAACGGGGACGGGCGCGCGAAGGTGACCGACTTCGGCATCGCGCGCATGGTCGACGTCGACGGTACGACAGGTTCGATCGTCGGGACGAGCCACTACATCTCGCCCGAGCAGGCGAAGGGGGAGAGGGCGGACGCGCAGAGCGACGTGTACGGGCTCGGCGCCGTCCTGTACGAGCTGCTGAGCGGGCAGGTGCCGTTCCCCGGCGACAACTTCGTCACCGTCGCGATGCGGCACATCAACGACCCGGTGCCGAGCCTGCTCGAAAAGAGGCCCGAGCTGCCGCTCCGTCTCGTGGCCGCGGTCGAGCGCGCGCTCGAGAAGGATCCGGCGAAACGGTTCCCGACCATGTCCGACTTCATGGACGAGCTCGAGGCGTGCCGCGAGCAGCTCGCGACCGGTGGCGAGGATCAGGCAACGCAGATCATCCGAGGCCCTGTCGTCACCGAAGACCAGACGGTCATTCGGCGTCCGGAGCCTGAGCCGCGCCGCCGCTCGATGTGGCCGCTCGTGCTCGTTCTCACCGGGCTGGCGCTCGGCGCAATCGCCGCCGGGCTGTTCCTGTTCGGCGACGTCACCAGCAGCGGCAAGGACACGGGCGGCGGCCCGATCAAGCTGCGCGCCGTCGCCACGTATGACCCGTACGGCGACGGCACCGAGCACGACGACATGATCGGAAACGCGACCGACGGCAATCCGACGACGTACTGGGAGACCGAGGAATACGGCGACCTGCACGCGCTGAAGCCGGGCGTCGGGATCGTCTTCGACGCGGGACGTTCCGTTTCGCCGAAGGAGATCATTGTGCGTGCTTCGGGAACGGGCCTGAGGGCGCGCATTCAGACCGGCTCGTCTGCCGACGACCGCCACCCATTTCGCGTCGCAGACTCTCACTATCGACGGCCGCGCGACCTTCGAGATCGTCAGGGGAGTGCCGGCGCGCTACTACATGCTCTGGATCACGCAGGTGATCGGACGCGCCCTCGTCTACGAGGTGAAGGCCCGCTGAACGCCCTGCTCAGCGGTGCCGCCTGAGCGCGGCCCGGCGGGTCACGGTCGACGGCGTCGCGCCCTGCCCGTGACCCATCGTCCGCCGCCGGAACGGGAAGTCGTCCGGCTCGACCCGTAGCCACGCCCGGGGCCGCACCGGCACGAGGCTGACCAGCTCCCGGCTCTCGGGCGTCGGCCGGAACGTGTCGCCGGGCAGCACGTAGATCGTCCCCTCCGTCCACGCCTCGGCGCTCCTCGGGTCGCGCCCGATCGAGAACAGGTAGCGCGACTCGTCGCGGACGTGGACGCACCAGTTGATGTAGCCGTGCTCGAGCCCCTCGCGCCGGACGACCGCGAAGTACAGCGGCCAGATCGCGTCGTCGGTGGCGAAGACAGCGTCGATCGGCTTTCCGTGCGCGTCCCCCGTCGCGCGGGTGCGGAACTCGTCGATCGCGCTCTCGTTCGAGCCGTGCAGCAGGTAGCCGCGTCCGAGCAGGTGGTGGAGGAAGACCCACTTCGGCTGCGGCAGGTCGTATGCGATCTCCCCGCCTTCGGGGGTCTCCGCGAGCACGCGGTCGAATCGCTCCGCCTCGTCGGCCGAGATCCGGGGCCGGCGCATGCGCAGAAGGCCGATCGGGTTCAGCCTGCTTCGCTCCAGCCAGCTTTCGAAACGGCTCAGAAGCGGAGGCGCGCCCGGCGCTCGTGCCGCTCGAGCGCAAGCTGGACGAGCCGGTCGAGCAGCTCGGCATACGGGATGCCCGAAGCCTCGAACAGCTTCGCGTACACGCTCGTGGCGGTGAAGCCCGGAATCGTGTTGAGCTCGTTCACGACCACGTCGCCGCTCTCCCGCACGAAGAAGTCGACGCGCGCCATCCCCTCGCACTCGCTCGCGACGAACGAGCGGACGGCCAGCTCCTGCACGCGCGCGATCGCCTGCGGCGAGATCCGCGGCGGGATGACGAGGTCCATGCCGCCCTCGTCGTACTTGGCCGAGTAGTCGTACCAGTCGGCGCCCTCGAACCCGTGGGACTCGATCTCGCCCGGGATCGACGCGATCGGATCGCGGTTTCCGAGGACGCTGCACTCGACCTCGACGCCGGGCACGAACTCCTCGACCAGCACCTTCTCGTCGTGCTGGAACGCGAGCGCGACCGCGGCTTCGAGCTCCTCCGGTGAGAACGCCTTCGAGATTCCAACCGAGGAGCCGAGCCGCGCCGGTTTGACGAAGACGGGGTAGCCGAACGGGTTCTCGATCGGGTTGCCCTCGCGCAGCGTGACATTGCGCGCGACCGGGACCCCGTTGTCGCGCATGACCGACTTGAACAGGTCCTTGTCCATGCAGAGCGCGGAGGCGGCCACGCCGGCGCCGACGTACGGCACTCCTGCAAGTTCGAGCAGTCCCTGCACCGTGCCGTCCTCGCCGAACGGACCGTGCAGGATGGGGAAGACCACGTCCACATCGGCCAGGGTGGCCGGAACGGAGCCGGTCGGGACGGGCAGCGTCTCGGCGGCACGGCCTGGCGGAAGCGCGCGCTGATCGCCGCTCCCGAGCTGCCACTGTCCTTCGCGGTCGATCTCGACCGTGATCGTCTCGTACTTCTCCGGGTCGAGCGACGCCAGCACGGAGCGCGCGGAGGCGACCGAGATCTCGTGCTCGCTCGAGCGGCCGCCCATGACGACGGCGACGCGGACGCGTCCGTTCGGCGAGCTCACGGGGTCACCGTGGTCGTCGTGTCGGTCGAGGTCGTCGGCGTCGTCGTGGTCGTCTCGGTGGTCGTGGGGGTGATCAGCACTCCGACGACGATCGTCACGGTCGAGCCGATCGTCCCCTGCTTGCCCCCGCGCGGCGACTGCGTCAGGACGACGCCGTCCTGCGCCGGGTCGGTCGTGTCCCGCTGCTGCACGACCACCTGGAAGCCGGCGGAACGCAGCGTCGCCGTCGCCGTGTCCTGGTCGAGGTCGCATGACGTCGGGGACGGCAGTCGTCGTCGGCCCTTCCGAGACCTTGAGCGTGACCGTCGATCCCTTCGGCGCCGCGCTGTTCGCCGAGGGCGCCTGGTCGAGGACGGTCTCCGCCGGTTCGTTCGACTGGACGTCTGACGCGGCGCACGGCGAAGCCGAGGCCCTGGAGCGTCGAGAGCGCGTCGGAGTACGACGTGCCGACCACGTCGGGTACGCCGACCGGTTGCGGGCCGGTCGCGATGTTGATCCGGACCACGGTCTGGGTGTCGACCAGCTCGTCGGCAGGCGGGCTCTGGGCAACCACCGTCCCCTCGGTCTGGTCGCTCGGGACCGTATGCGCGTCGGCCTGTAAGCCCTTGGAGCTGAGTAACGCCTCCGCCTCCGACTCGGACATCCCGACCACATTGGGCACCGCCACCTGCGGTGGGCCTTCGGAGATGACGAGCGTGACCTTGTTTCCCTTCGGTATCTGTTCGCCCGGCCCGGGGCTCTGCTGAATGACCTTCCCCTTGGGAACGTCAGTGCTCGCGCGAGGCACGATCTTGTGGCCGAGGCCGACCTTGTCGAGCCTCTGGATCGCAAGCGGCTTCACGATCCCCTCGACGAACGGGACACGCACGAACGTCGGGCCGTGGTCCGATACCGCGGGCCGCACCAGGAACCAGACCAGCGCCGCGATCCCCGCCAGCGCGAGTAGCGCGACCAGCCACGGCCATTTCGGCCGTCTCCGCACCGGGGGCGGGAAGCGGCCGGGAGGAGGACGGTACGCGCCGGTCGTCACCACCGGCGCCTTCCGAACGGCGGTCGAGTCGATGCCGGCTCCGGCGAGCACGGCCGTGGCGGCGTCCGCCGTCTCGTCGCTGACGCGGAAGCCCTGCTCGATCCGCGCCAGCTCCGCGTCCATCTCCTCGGCGCTCTGGAAGCGGTCTTCCGGGTCCTTGGCCAGCGCGCGAACGACCGCGAGGTCGAGCCCGCGCGGGACATCGGGTCGCTTCTTCGAGGGCGGCTCCGGGACGGCCGAAAGGTGCTTCATCGCGATCTCGACCGGCGTGTCGCCGGTAAAGGGCACCGCGCCGGTGAGCAGCTCGTACAGCAGGACGCCGACGGAGTAGATGTCCGAGCGCTGGTCGACGGGTGCCCCGCGCGCCTGCTCGGGCGAGAGGTACTGCGCGGTGCCGATGATCGACCCGGCCTCGGTCATCTGGCTCGCCTCCGAGCGCGCGATCCCGAAGTCCGTCACCTTGACGTGCCCCCCGGAGTCGACGAGCACGTTGTGCGGCTTGATGTCGCGGTGGACGAGCCCGTACTTGTGCGCGAAGGCGAGCGCGGACAGGACCTGGCGCGTGTAGCCGATCGCGATCTTGACCGGCGGCGTCCCGAAGCGGACGAGCAGCTCCTTGAGCGTGCGCCCGTCCAGGTACTCCATCGCGATGTAGTAGGTGCCCTCGGCCTCGCCGCGGTCGTAGACGGCGACGATGTTGGGATGGGAGAGCGAGGCGGCGTTCTTCGCCTCGCGCCGGAAGCGCTCGACGAACTGCTCGTCGGCGGCGTGCCGGTCGTCGAGGATCTTGATCGCGACGCTGCGGCCGAGCTCCTGGTCCTCGGCGAGGTAGACGTTGGCCATCCCGCCCGTCCCCAGCTTGCGGACGATGCGATACCGCCCGTCGAACAGGGTGTCGATCAGGGTGTCGGTTATGGCCACGCTGTCGCCTACAGGTTAGGGCCTCTCCAGGAGGGCCTCCATGACCGTTTTCGCGATCGGTGCGGCCGTCGTGCCGCCGAAGCCGGTCTGGTTCTGGAGGACGACCGCGATCGCGACCCTCGGATGGTCGGCGGGGGCGAACGCGATGAACCAGGTCGTGTTGATCCCGCTGTTCCCCGTCTCCGCCGTTCCCGTCTTGCCGGCCACCGGGACGCCCGGGATCTGCGCCGCCGTTCCGGTGCCGCCGGTCACGACCGACTGCATCATCAGGTTCAGCTCCTGGGCGGTCTGCGGCTTGATCGCGCGGCTCAGCATCTTCGGCGTCGTCCGCGTGACCAGGGAGCCGTTCGGCTGCTCGATCCGGTCGACGACGTAGGGACGCATGACGACGCCCCGGTTGGCGACGCCGGCGGCGACCATCGCCATCTGAATCGGCGTCACGATCATCCGCTCCTGCCCGAACGCGAGCCGGCCCGGGTCGACCTGGGAGTTGTTCGACGGGTAGTAGAGCTGCCCCTTGGAGTACAGGCCGCTCGCGATGCGCTCGTTCTCCGGCGTCTCGAGCGGCGGGAGCGAGTAGAAGCCGAAGCGCTTCGAGTAGTCGAGGATCCTCTTGGCCCCGAGCCGGATGCCGATCTTGCAGAAGACGGAGTTGACCGAGTGCTCGAGCGCGGTGGCGAGGCTGAGCGTGCCGAACTGCTCGGGGCTCTCGGGATCGCCCGCGTTCCGCACCTTCTTCCCGTACTCGACGCAGTAGCCGGGGTCGTAGAAGCTCGACTGCGGCGTGTAGAGGCCGGTGTCGAGCGCCGCGGCCGCGGTCACCACCTTGAAGCTCGAGCCCGGCGGGAAGAGCGCGTTCGTCCCACGGTTGAGGAGCGGCGAGGCGGGCCGGCAGTTCGCGTGGATCTTGCTGACGTTGGGGATGAAGTTCGGCTTGTCGGCCAGGTTGAGGTCGAACGTGGGGCTCGACGCGGCCACGAGCACCTTGCCCGTGGACGGATCGAGCGCGAAGACGGCACCGCACTGCGTGCCGAGCGCGCCCTGAGCGATCCGCTGGCCGCGCGGGTCGACGGTCAGGAACACGTTGTTGCCGGTGACCGTGATGCCCTGCAGCCGGTCGAGGTTCGTTTTCAGGACGGTGTTCAGGTTCGAGTTCGTCCCGGTCAGGTAGTCGTTCAGCGACGACTCCAGGCCGGTGCGGGAGCGCTCCTGCGTCGAGTAGCCGACCGTCTGCGCGAGCATCCCGAGGTTCGGGTACTTGCGGAAGTAGAAGGTCTGGCCCTTGACCTTGCGCCGCAGGTTGGTCGCGTAGATCGTCTTCCCGGCCGAGCCCTCGATCTTTCCGCGCCTGACCGTGAATTGCGCGACGCGCTGAATGGCGTTGTCCTGCTTCGCGGCCAGGCTGCTCGACGCCCAGACCTGCCAGTAGGTCGTGCCGACGATCAGCGCACCAGCAGGACGAGCGCGACAGTCGCGACGCGCGTGATGCTGCGGTTCACTCGATCCCCCTGAGCGCGTTGGCCCGGTTCGAGACGAGCATGAGCAGCGCGAGCATGAGGAAGTTGGCGACCACGCTCGATCCCCCATACGAGACGAAGGGAAGCGTGATCCCGGTGAGCGGGATGATCCGCAGGATGCCGCCGACGATGATGAAGGTCTGCAGGGCGAAGCCGAAGGTCAGCCCGACGGCGAGGAGCTTCGAGAACCCGTCACTCGCAAGCAGCGAGATCCGGAAGCCGCGCATGACGAAGAGCATGAAGACGAGGACGAGCGCCGAGACGCCGATCAGGCCGAGCTCCTGGGCCAGCGCCGAGTAGATGAAGTCGGTGTTCAGGAACGGGATGAGCGCATCGCCGCCCTGTCGTCGAGAACGTGCCCTTGCCCGGGCCCGTTCCGGTGTAGCCGCCGTTCGCGATCGAGTACAGCGACTTGGTCAGCTGGTAGCTGGCGCAGTTCTGGCGGAGCTCCATCCGGCCGTTCGCGGCGCAGTAGACCGCCTGCTCCGTCCAGGGATGGAGCCAGATGGTCACGCGCTCGCGCACGCGCGAGACCGTCTCGTAGGCGACGACCGCGCCCGCGAGGAAGAGCCCGCGCGCCGATCCCGACGAACAGGAGCCGCGACGTCGCGACGTACAGCATGACCAGGAAGATCCCGAAGAAGAGGAGGGCGCTGCCGAGGTCCTTCGTCTCGACGAGGACGAGCATCGCCCCGCCCCAGATCACGAGCAGCGGCCCGAAGTCCTTCAGCCGCCCCTGCGCCAGCACCTCCCGTTTCTCGCCGCAGGTAGCCGGCCAGGAAGATGATCAGGCAGATCTTCGCGATCTCGCCCGGCTGGAACTGCAGCGGCCCGAGCTTGACCCAGAGTCGCGCGCCGTTGATGGTCTCGCCGATTCCCGGCAGCGCCGGCAGCGCGAGCAGAAAGACCGCGCCGACGCCGAAGAGGTAGCGGTAGTTCTCCAGCCGCCTGTAGTCGCCGCGCAGGAAGAAGAGCGTCAGCGCGAACAGCGCGACTCCGATCACGACCCACAGGCCCTGGCGGAAGGCGTCGGTCGGGTCGAGCCGGTAGATCTCCGTGATGCCGACCGCGGTCAGCAGCCCCGCGATGGGCAGCAGGTACGGGTCCGCGTGGGGTACGGTCGCTCGCGCAACGAGGTGCGCGAGCAGGTAGAGGCCGAGGAAGACGCCTGCGTACGACAGCGAGGCGGCCGAGATGACCGACTGCCTGGCGATGTAGACGCTCGCGAACCCGACCGCGGTGAGAGCCCCGACCCCGATCAGGGTCACGAGCTCCCGATTACGACTTCTTATGGCGGGATCTCCTCTTCATAACGGCGGATGGCACCCTTGGCGGAACCGAAGCCACGCAAATCGTGGTCGAACAGATGTTGCCGTTCGGGCTGGGTCAGCTGCGCGGCCAACAAACGGCTCACGTAGACGCGGCGGTAGAGGTCGATCCCGGCGATGTCGTAGGGGAGGCCCTGGTAGACGGCGACGTGGCCGTCCTTCTCGGCGCCGACGAAGTGCGACTGCGAGAGGCCGAAGAGCCCGAGCCCGATGATCGCGAGGAGGATGGCGAGCGCGATGATCCAGTAGAGCCTGGCTCGGCTCTTGCGCGGCGGAGGATGGTCGACGACCGGCTCGGGGACGTCGCCGTCCTGCGACGACCACTCGTCGGGCTTCGCGGCGATGACCGGGACGCCGTCGAGCTCCGAGAGCGTGTCCTCGTCGTCGTCCTGGTCGACGGGGACGGCCTCCTCGGTGCGGTCGGCGGCCGCGCCGACCTCGAACAGGAGGACGGTGATGTTGTCCTCGCCGCCGCCCTTGTTGGCTGCCTTGACCAGCTCCTGCGCGGCCTTCTTGAGGTTGGCGCGGTGCCGCTGGAGCGTTTCCTCGATCGTTCCGTCGTCGACCATGTCGCTGAGCCCGTCGGAGCAAAGGAGGAAGACGTCGCCTTCCTCGGTCTCGATCTGGAAGACGTCGCCGTCCACGTCCGGGTCGGTTCCGAGCGCCCTGGTGATCACGGAGCGCTGCGGGTGCGTCTCGGCCTCCTCCTCGGACAGCTTTCCGGCGCGCGTCAGCTCGGCGACGAGAGAGTGGTCGTCGGTGATCTGCTCGAGCTTGTCGTCACGGAGGCGGTACGCGCGCGAGTCGCCGACGTGGCCGAACGTGACCGTGCCCTCGTCGACGAGCGCGAGCGTCAGGGTCGTCCCCATGCCGGCCAGCGCCATGTCCTGCTGCGCCTTCTCGTAGACGCGGCGGTTCGCGGACTGGATCAGCGCCTTGACGCGCTCCTCGCTCGTTCCCTTCCCGTCCTCGCCCTCCTTGAGCGCCTCCGCGGCGAGCCCCGAGGCCACTTCTCCGGCCTGCGCTCCGCCCATCCCGTCCGCGATCGCGAAGAGGGGCGGTTCGCAGACGAAGACGTCCTCGTTGTTCCGCCTGCGGCGGCCGGGATCTGTCTTGGTGACGAACTGGCGCAGCGTCATCGTTCGAACCTGAAATCGCTTTCGCCGATTTTGACAATGTCTCCCGGCTCGAGGCGTTTCGGCCGTTTCAGCTTCACCCCGTTCACGTAGGTCCCGTTGGTCGAGCCTACGTCTTCGAGCCATACCCCGTCCCCGCGCGGCTCGAACCGCGCATGCGTCGCGGAGGCGAACGTGTCGCCCGGGAGCGGGACGTCGTTCTCGCCGTCGCGTCCCACCGTGAGCGGCTCCGAGCCCAGCGGAACCTCGCTCTCCCGGTCGAGCGCGGGGCTCTTCACGACCACCAGGTGGCCGATCTTCTTCGCCGCGGCGAGCCTGCAGCTCACGCGCCTGCTCGGGGGTCAGCAGCATGCTGTCGTCCGCGGCGATCTGCGGCTCCTGCACTTCCCGGCGAGCGAGCCGGACGATGCGCCAGATGAACAGGTAGAGGAGCACGAGGAACGCAATCTTGAGGGCGAGCAGGACCTCTTCGATCTGGACGGAGCCCGCCCCGATCACGGAAGTTCGAAGACGAGCTCCGTGGAACCGAGGAGGATGGTGTCTCCGTCGGCCAGGCGGGCCCGCCGCACCCTCCGTCCGTTGACCTCGGCCCCATTCGTCGAATCGAGATCGACGACGTAGAAGTTGGTGCCCTCCTGCCGGATCTCGGCGTGCTTCCGCGAGACGTTCGGGTCGGTCAGCCGCACGTCGCACTCGCGCGAGCGTCCGATGACGAGCCGGCCGCGCTCGAGCGGGTATTCGGCCGCGCCCACCCGAATCAGGGCCGGCGGCGCAGCCGGGACGGGCTCCGGCACGGCCGCCGCGGCGACCGCGACGGCCTCTGGCTCGGGTCGGGGCGGTAGATCATCGTCGCGCCCGGCTGGGGCTGCGACTTCGGCTCGCCCGGCTCTGCCTGACGCGGCTCGCGCTGGACCATCCGCGTGGCGATGCCGAACTCGCCGATCGAGAGATCCGCGTCGGTCTCCATCGACACCGTCGGCGGGGAGAGCAGCTCGTACTCCTCGCGTCGCGCGTGCTGGCCCAGGTAGTCCTGCAGCTCTCCGAGCAGCGCGTCCTCGTACCCCTCGAACTGCTCGCGGTCGGGCGGTGCGAGGTAGATCGTGTACTCGTTCGGGACGTAGACGCGCGAGACGGAGACGGTGCGGTGGTCGTCCATCTCCTTGGCCAGCTTGCGCGCGAGCTCGACGGGCTGGACATGGGCGCGGAACGCCCGCCCGAAGACACCCTCGAACAGGCCCTCGATCTTTTGCTCGATTGCGCGCAGAACGGTCAACTGGACCTCGCCTCGGAGTGGTGCTCCGGAGGCGTCAGTCTAGTGTCTGAGGTCGCGGAACCAGCGGCCGGGCGCGCGGAATCCACCGTGCCCGAGTCTGCCAGAGGACGAGTGCGGCGCACGTCGCCCAGGTCGTGAGGACGGCGGGAACGGGGTTCGCGTGCGGCGCGGCCAGCACGGTTGCGGCGATCGCTCCTCCGCCATAGAGCGCGATCCCCCAGATCCCCTTCCGGCGAGCGAAGGGCAGGATGGCTGCGGCCGCGGCGAGGGCCAGCGCCTCGACGGCGATCGCCGGGTGCGCGGCGACGGCGTGGCGGACGGCGGAGAAGGCGTTCACGGGGCTGCGCTCCTCGGCCAGGCCCAGTGAGCCGATCCGGCCGGCCGAGAAGGGAAGGCCCTCGCCGGTCAGCCCGGCGACGAGGGCCGCAGTCAATACCGCAGTTGCGGCGTGCAGCGCGCGGCGCCAGGTCGACCTGACGGGCTGGAGGACGAGCGGAAGCAATCCGAGCAGAGAGAGAGGAGCGAGCAGCGGGCCGAGGACGAACGCGAATGCGGCCCGAGGCTCGCGCAAATGAAGCACGAACCAGATCGCGGCCGCCAGGCCGTAGAGGAGCGCGAGCCCGAGGGCCGTGTTCCCGAGCGGAAAGACCGGCACGAGCAGCGCGAGGGCGAGCCCGCCTCGCGGGCTGAAATAGGTGAGCACCCCGGCGAGCACCGCCAGCGCGACCGGCCCGCCTGTCGGATAGAAGGGAAGCGCGACTGCCGCCCATCCGGCGAAGAGCGCGGCGAGGACGGCGGGCACCGCACGGGCGAGCGGCGGAGGCGCGACGGGACGGGGCGCAGGCGCCGTAGATGTCGAGGTCCGCTTTCGGCGCGCGAGCCGCAGCGTCTTCGCGAGCTCCGCGGCGCCCGGACGCTGCATCGGGTCGGGATGGAGCGCGCGCGCGACCGCCGCGACGAGGGGCTTCGGCAGGTCGGGCCGCGCCCTCTGAAGCGGCGGTGCTCCCGCCTCGATCTTCTTCGAGGTGGCGAGAAGTGACGGCGCCCAGAACGGATGCCGGCCCGCGAGTGCTTCCCAGAGCATCACCCCGACCGACCAGACGTCGCTGGCCGGAGACGCCGCCTCGCCGCGCAGCCGCTCCGGCGAGATGTACGCGAGGGTCCCGGGCACGTCGCCGACCGCCGTCAGCGTGTCCGCCTCGGCGAAGCGGGCGAGGCCGAAGTCGAGCAAGCGAATCGACGTCTCCGGGCCGTCCTCGAGCAGGACGTTGGCCGGCTTGACGTCGCGGTGGACGATTCCCTTCCCGTGCGCGTGGGCCAGGCCTTCGAGGATCTGCGCGGCCGCCTCGACCGCGCCGGCGTCCGTGAGCTTTCCGTTCCGCGTTGCCTCGCGCATGGTCGAGCCGGCGACGTACTCGTACGCGATGTAGACGTGGCTGCCGTCGCTCGCCTGCGCGTAGATCCGCTGGCAGCGCGGATGGCGGAGCTTCGCGGCCGCGCCTGCCTCCCGCTCGGCGCGCGCGCCGGTCTTCCCCTCGCGCGGGACGATCTTGAGCGCGACGTCGAGGCCGTTGCGCTCGTCGCGTGCGAGCCAGACCGAGCCGGAGCTTCCGCCCCCGAGGGGCCTGATCGGCCGGTAGCGACCGAGGATCAGCTCGCTGGAGGAGAGGGCGCCGGTCGCTCGCTGCATCTGCTCCTCCGGTTTGGACATGCACGTTCAATGTCCTTTACGGGCCGGACGAAGGGTTACAGTGATTTGGCCCGAACGGGCTCAAACCGCCATGACCGAACGTGACGACGACCTCGATTTCGAGTTCTTCGATGACGAGCCTGCGACGCAGGAGGCCGCCTCGACGCAGCCGCGCATCATGCGGCGCGTCCCCCGGCCGCCGACGCCGCCGCGCCCGCCTGCCGGCATAACGCCGCTCCTTCGGCTCGTCGGCCTGATCGCGGTCGCGATCCTGATCGTCGTGCTGCTCGTCTTCTGGGTGCAGAGCTGCCGCGGCTCGAGCAAGCGCAGCTCGTTCGAGGACTACATGAGCCAGATCTCGGACGTCGCCTCGTCCTCCTCCGCGATCGGCCAGGACTTCAGCAAGCTGCTCGCCCAGCCCGGCGTGGAGGAGAAGGAGCTCGAGTCGAAGCTGAACGGCTACGCGCAGCGCCAGCAGCAGATCGTCGCGAGCACGCAGGCGATCAGCCCGCCCGGCCAGCTCCGCGACGAGCAGCGGGCCGCGGTCGAGGCCATGCAGTTCCGGGTCAGCGGCCTGCAGGGGCTCGAGGGCGCGTTCCGGCGGACGGCCGACCTCACCAGCTCGGACGAGGCCTCGACGCTCCTCGCGGCGCAGGCGCAGCGCCTGTTGACGAGCGACGTCATCTGGGACGACCTCTTCAAGGATCCCACGAGCGGGGTGCTGAAGAGCGAAGGCGTGACCGGCATCAACGTCCCGTCGTCCAAGTTTCTCATCTCGCCGGACTTCGCCAGCGCGGCCGCGATGAAGTCGATCTGGGAGCGGCTGCAGGGCGCATCGTCGGGCGGCAATCCGACCGGCGTCCACGGGATGGGGATCGAGTCGGTCAAGGTGCTGCCGGCGGGCCAGCAGCTCTCGCAGGACACCGACACGACCATCACGGTCACGCAGGATCTCGCCTTCGAAGTCACCGTCAAGGACACCGGTGACTCCGAGGAGGTGCAGGTCCAGGTCGACCTGACCATCCAGCGCACGCCCACGCCGATCAAGAAGACGGAGACCATCCCGCTGATCAATACCGGGTGAGACGAAGACCATCGTCTTCCGCGATCTCGGCTCCCCGCCGTTCGAGCGGACGACGGTGAAGGTGGACGTCATCCCGGTTCCGGGTGAGGAGAACACCTCCAACAACAGCTACGAGTACCCGGTCATCTTCACCCTGAGCTCGCCGTGAGCCTGTCCAGCACGACCGCGGCGTGGATCGCGATCGGGGCCGCCTGCGTTGCGCTCGCCGCGCTCGCGCTGGTGATCTGGGGCTTGCTCCGAATGCGCCGGATGCGGACCGCGCAGCAGGTGCTCCTCGGCGGCGGCAAGTCCGACCTGGTCGACTTCGCCGTCTCGCTCCAGGGACGGATCGACGATCTCCACCGCGCCGTCGACGACGTCGCAGCCGGACTGACCCGGGTCGACCAGCGGATCGACGGCTCGATCGGCAAGACCTCGATCGTCCGCTACGACGCCTACAAGGACACGGGCGGCCACCAGTCCGCCTCGCTTGCCCTGCTCGACGGCGGCCGCAGCGGAATCGTGGTCAGTGCGATCCAGGGGCGGGACTACGCCCGGATCTACATGAAGGAGCTCGACCGCGGCCGCGCCTCGGTCGCGCTGTCTCCGGAGGAGATGGAGGCGGTCGAGCGGGCAATGGCCCGATAGCGCTCTGGCCGGCGGCCTCCGCCCGGCGAAGCCGGGCTCCGGGCCGCCTGACGCCGCTCGCCGCAGGATGCTTCGCGGGCGGCGCTTGTCCGTGCTAGCTGCACTGTCCTGCGCGCCGCCCGCCCGCCTCCTTTGCGAGCGACGTCCCAGAGCGCTCTCGGGGCTGCTATCCCGGGCCGGTCCCTGCGCTAGATTTTGCTCGGCCATGCAGCAGGTTCTCGTCCTGAATGCGAGTTATGAGCCTCTGAACGTCACTACGGTGCGTCGTGCGCACGTGCTCGTCTTCAAGGGCAAGGCCGAAGTGCTGGAGGAGCTGAAGCAGCCGCTTCGTTCGGCGAGCGACACCTTTCAGTGGCCGCACGTCATCCGGCTCGTCACGTACGTCCGCGTCCCGCGGGCCGTCCAGCGGAAGATCTCCCGGCGCGCGCTGTTCGCCCGCGACAATTGGCGCTGCGTCTACTGCGGCACGTCGGCCGGCCGGCTGACGCTCGATCACGTGGTGCCGCGGAGCCGCGGTGGTGACTCGGTGTGGGAGAACGTGGTCACCTCCTGCGCGCCCTGCAACCTGAAAAAGGGCAACCGGCTGCCCGAGGAGATCGCAATGGAGCTACCGCACGTGCCGAAGGCTCCGACCCCGGTGCTCTTCATCCGGCTCGCCTCGCCCAAGATCCCGGACGGCTGGCAGCCGTACCTGGCCGCCTTCGGCGCCGCGGCCTGACCTCGTAGCGCCGGCTGGACGAGAATAGGCCGCTCGGCCTATTGCGCGTCTTGTCGCGAATGCGTAGCCTCAGCTGACCGGTGGCCCGTTTTCTGTACCGGCTCGGACTCGCGACCGCGCGCCACAAGTGGGTGGTCCTCAGCATCTGGCTCGTCGCGGTCGTCGGTGCCGTGCTGGTGTTCAAGGTCATTGGGAGCAACACGAGCAACAACCTGCGGCTTCCGGGCACGGACAGCCAGAAGGCGACCGACCTGCTCACGAAAAAGTTCCCGCCGCAGCAGAACGGCTCGAGCCCGGTCGTCTTCTACGCGAAGTCGAGCAAGGTCAGCGCGAAGCAGAACAAGCAGGCGATCGTCACCTCGTACAAGGCGATCAAGAAGCTGCCGCACGTCTATAGCGCGACGAGCCCCTTCAGCCAGGCGGGCGAAGCCTCGGAAATCAGCAAGGACAAGCACACAGCCTTTATCTCCGTCATCCTGAGCGTCGGCTCGGCGAATCTGACCGACGAAATCGCGAACTCCGTCCTGGACGCGGCGGCACCGGGCAAGGCCGCGGGGATGCAGGTCGCGGTGGGCGGCCCGATCGGGTCGGAGCTCTCCGAGCCGCATACCGAGAGCAGCACGATCATCGGTCTCGTCGCCGCGATGATCATCCTCGCCTTCACCTTCGGCACGTTCGTCGCGATGGGGATGCCGATCCTGTCGGCCATCTTCGGTCTCATCTGCGGGCTCGCCATCATCGGGCTCCTCGGTCACGTGGTGACCGTGCCGACGATCGTTCCGACGCTCGCAACGATGATCGGGCTCGGCGTCGGGATCGACTACGCGCTCTTCATGGTGTCGCGCTACCGCGCGAACCGAAAGGACGGCATGGAGTTAGACGAGGCCATCGCGCGCGCCGTCGCGACCGCGGGAAGCGCGATCTGCTTCGCCGGCGGAACTGTCGTCGTCGCCCTGGTCACGCTGCTCATCACCGGCATCCCGCTCGTGACGACGCTCGGGTACACCTCTGCGTTCGCGGTGATCACGGCCGTTTTCGCTGCGCTGACGTTCCTCCCGGCGGTGCTCTCGCTTCTCGGAGACCACATCGAGTCAGCGCGCATGCCGTCGTTCATGCGGCCAAAGCCGAAGGAGCCGGGGCACGGATTCTGGGCCGCCTGGGCGCGCTTCGTCACTGGGCACCCATGGATGGCGATGGGTGCGGCCACGCTCATCCTCGTACCCCTGATCATCCCTCTGACGTCGCTCCAGCTCGGGCAGGAGGACATCGCCGCCACGCCCAAGAAAACCCAGGAGCGCCAGGCGTACGACCTCATGGCCCGGGGCTTCGGCGCGGGCTACAACGGGCCGCTGCTGGTGGCGGTCTCACTGCATCCGAAGGCGAAGACGAGCAACACGTTCTTCACGAAGAAGAAGCAGGCGGAGAACCTCCAGACCCAGCTGAAGAGCGAGCAGAAGAGCGGGAACAAGCAGAAGAAGCAGCTCCAACAAGGGCAGCAGAGCGTGGAGCAGTCGCAGGCGTCACTCGAGAAACAGCAGAAGCAGCTGGAGGCGCAGCAGAAGCAGTTGGAGTCGGATGCCGACCAGCTGCAGGCCGAGCAGAAACAGCTCGTCGCTCAGAAGAACAGCATCACCAAGGAACAGAACGCGCTCCTGAAGCAATCGAAGGACCTCGAGACGCAGGCGAAGTCGCTGAGCTCACAGGCGGCGACGGCCGGGAAGAAAGCTGCGCAGGACGCAGAAGCGCTCGCCAAGACCGAGGCGAATATCCGCGCCGTCGAGAAGAAGCTGGCGAAGACCAACAATCCCGAGAAGCAGAAGAACCTCGAGGCGCAGCTCGATCAGCTGCTCCAGACCGAGCAACAACAGCAGGACGCCTTGACGGCGGCTCAGAAGCAGCAAGCGCAGCTGCGGGGCCAGCTCGAGCAGCTCCTGAACGAGTCGCAGGAGGTTGCCCAAAAGCAGAAGGATCTTGCGCAGTCGACGGTCTCGCTCGCGGATCAGGCCGTGGAGCTGGGCAAGCAGGCGTACGCGATCAACCAGCAGGACATCACGCTGACCCAGCAGGCCGCGAACGTCCAGGTCTCCGCCGCGAACACGCAGACGCAGGCGGCAAACCTGAAGACGCAGAAGGTCCAGCTCCAGGCGCAGCAGAAGCAGGCCAAGCAGCAGCAACAGCAGGCCGAGCAGCTACAGACCCAGCTGACGAACGAGTTGACCAAGGCCGGCGGCGACGAACGCGGAACGGATCCCCGCCTCGTCAAGCTGCAGAACGCGCTTTCGAGCACCAAGGGCGTCCAGGTCGTTTCGCCGCCCAACATCAACAAGTCCGGGGACGCGGTGGTCTTCTCGGCCGTCCCCACCACCGATCCAGCGTTGCCCGCAACCGCCAAGCTCGTGAATCGGCTGCGCGACGACATCATTCCCGGCGCGATCACGACCAAAGGCGAGCGCGCGTATGTGGGCGGAAGCACCGCATCCAATGTCGACCTCGCCGCCGGGATCTCGTCGCGGCTCGTTCTCGTGATCCTGGCCGTCGTTCTCCTCAGCTTCATCATCCTGCTCATGGCGTACCGGTCGGTGATCGTCGGCGCGCAAGCGGCGCTCGTCAACGTGCTCTCGGTATCGGCGGCGTTCGGCGTGCTCACTGCCTTCTTCCAGTGGGGGTGGGGGCTCGGCGTCATCGGCCTTGACGTGCCGAGTGGCACCGACCCGATCGCGAGCTACGTCCCGCTCATGATGTTCGCCGTGCTGTTCGGTCTCTCCATGGATTACCAGGTGTTCCTGCTCAGCCAGGTCGAGCACCATCGCGCGCAGGGGGAGGGAACGCGCGAGTCGGTCCAGAACGGCCTGGCCGCGAGCTCGAAGGTGATCGCGGCGGCTGCGCTGATCATGATCTCCGTGTTCGGGAGCTTCATCCTCGACGGCGACCCGACAGTGAAGCAGTTCGGCGTAGGCCTCGCGGTCGGCGTGCTGTTGGCCGCGACGAACGTCCTGCTGCTTTCGCCGGCGCTGCTCGTACTCGGCTCGAAGGCAAGCTGGTGGGTCCCGCAGTGGATGGACAAGATCCTTCCGCACCTCGATATCGAGGGAAAGAACATGGACAAGGTTCCGCAGCCGGCCCCGCAAGCACCTCCAGTCGTCGGGAGCTGACTAGCGCACCCTCAACCTTCTCCGTGATGTCTGCCGCCGCGGCGGCGTATAGGCGGTGTAGTGACCGCCAACAAGGAGAAGACGATGAGGGTCGCACGAATCGCAGTGCTCGTCGCCGCCGTCGCCGCCGTCGCGGCGTTCATCGGCGTCGGGCTCCCCGAGGGAGCGAAAGGTTCGGCCGATCAGCCCGGACACACGATCACCGTCAACGGGAGCGGCACTTCCACGGCCGTCCCGGACGAGGCCCAGTTCTGCTTCGACGTGGAGGACCATGCGGACACGGCCGAGGCGGCGTCGAACGCCAACGCCGATGCCATGCGCAGCGTCATTGCCGCCCTACGCCGCGCCGGAGTCGCCGACCGGGACATGCAGACCGTCCAGGTCTCGGTCTCGCCCATCTACAACGACGCCGGTTCGAAGGTAACCGGGTACGTCGCAACGAACTCGGTCTGTGCGACGACGAGCGTCGCGGACGCAGGATCAGTCGCCGAAGCGGCTCTGAAGGCCGGAGCCGACCGCGTCGACGGCCCGAACCTGACGAAGGCCGACTCCGACAAGCTCTACGACGACGCGCTCCGCGCCGCCGTGGCCGACGCTCGGTCGCGCGCGGGAGTTCTCGCGGATGCCGCCGGCGTTGACGTCGGCGCAGTCGTTTCGATCGCGGAAGGTTCTGAGCCCTCCTACCCGGTTGCCTACGACCTCGCGATGGCGAGCCCGGAAGCCCCGATCCAGGCGGGGACGCAGGACATCGAGGCGACCGTCACCGTTACGTACGCAATTGCCTAGCCCTTTTCGACAGGGAGGTCGAGCTGCTCCCACTCGCTCCACGAGCCGGGATACAGCGTTGCGTCAGACCTCCCCGCGCGGACGAGGTTGAGGAGCTGGACCGTCGCGGTCACGCCCGAACCGCAGTAGACGGCCACCTCCTCGGCCTCGAGGGCTTCCTTCGGGAGCGCGCCGGTGTAGGGCGCGTTCCTCGCGCCCGGAATGCGGCCTGGGATGCGGTCGACCGGGTTCGGCTCGCCGCGGTAGCGCTCCGGCAGTCGCGCGTCGAGGACGAGCAGTCGCGGATCGTTCACGCGGGCGGCGAGCTCCGCCGCCGTGATGGTGTCGTCGTCGCGCTCGCGCGGCACGAAGCTCGGCCGGCATCGATCTCCTCCTCGCCCGACGCCAGCGGCCCGCGCCAGCTCCTCGAAGTCGATCACCGCGCAGTCGTCGTGGCCGAAGTGTCGGAGCAGCCACCAGAGCCGTTCCGCGCCGCCCATGTTCCCGTAGGCGACGACGAAGACGCCGTCGCCGATGCCCGCTCGGCTCGCGGCCTGCCTGAACGCGTCCGCCGACGGCAGCGGGTGCCGCCCTCCGGCTCCGGGTGGCGCGGACAGGTCGGCGTCGACGTCCAGGTAGCTCGCGCCGGGAATGTGCCCGGCGAGGTAGAGCTCGCGCCCTGCTCCCGGCTCGCCGAGCGTCCAGCGGCAGTCGACGAACTGGTAACGCACGGCTCCAGGTTAGGCCGCTTCGGCGATCTCCTCCTCGTCCTCGGCCGGCGGAAGCTCGTGCTTGTGGGCGAGGAGATGGCTGTGCGACTCCGTTCCGTAGCCGCCGGGGACTGGGATGTAGAACTCGGGATAGCCCCACATGCCGTGCTCGGAGACGTCGAGCCCCGCGGTCTCCACATGCTCCTCGACTCGGATTCCCCAGAGCTTGTGCATCACCCAGAGGCAGCCAAAGGACGCTGAGAAGGTGAAGGTGCCGACCGCGAGCAGCCCGAGCAGCTGCACCCAGATCTGGTGGAAGGAACCGGTGTAGACGAGGCCGCCGGTTCCGGTCTTGAGCGTGGCGGCAAGAGCCGGAACCGCGAACAGCCCCGTTGCGAGCGTCCCCCAGACCCCTGACATCCCATGCACGGCGACCGCGCCGATCGGGTCGTCGATCCCGATCCGCTCGACCCAGAGCACGCCGAGCACCGCGATCACGCCGGAGACGAGGCCGATCACGACCGCTGCCCACGGCGCCACGAAGCCCGATGCCGCCGTGACCGCGACCAGCGCGGCGAGGACGCCGTTCAGCATCATCGAGATGTCGGCCTTCTTGAGGACCAGACGCGCAGTCAGCGCACCGCTGCAAGCGCCGGCTGCGGCAGCGAGGTTGGTCGTCAGTGCGACGTAGCCGAAGTAGCCGAGCTTGTCGCCGGTGACGACGGCGAGGGTGGAGCCGGGGTTGAAGCCGAACCAGCCGAACCAGAGGATGATCGTCCCGAGCACGGCGTACGGGATGTTGTGCCCGGGGATCGGGTTGCCGCGGCCGCCGGCGAACTTCCCGATGCGCGGGCCGAGCAGGATCGCGCCGGCCAGCGCGGCGAGCGCGCCCTGGTAGTGGACGACGGTCGAGCCGGCGAAGTCCTGCATCCCCAGGCCGAAGAGCCAGCCGCCGCCCCAGATCCAGTGTGAGGTGACCGAGTAGATGACGGTGAAGGCGACACCGAACGCGAAGTAGACCCAGAGCTTCGCGCGCTCGGCCATCGCGCCCCAGACGATCGCCAGCGACACGCCGGCGAAGACGACCTCGAAGAGGTACCCCGCGGCGCCCGGGATCGTGGTGAAGAACTCGAACGGCGCCTTTCCGACCTCGAGCAGCGAGTCGACGGACGGGAAGAACCCGTCGGTGCCGAAGACGGCGTTCCCCTTGCTGAAGGCGATCCCGAACCCGACCGCCCAGTAGACCAGCGAGCAGACGCCGAAGATGAGGACGTTCTTGCCGGCGATGTGCGCCGCGTTCTTCATCCGCGTCAGCCCGGCCTCGAGGAAGGCGAACCCGGCCTGCATGAACATGACGAGGACGGCCGCCACGACCACCCAGACGGTGTTGACGGCGATGAGGATGTCGGTCTTGCTCACATCTGCCTCCCGGTCCGGTTGTGGGTGACGTTCGAGACGGGGCACGACCAGACGAGGCCGTCCCCCGCCTCGTTGCCGCTGCGGGCGGCGTCGACGATCGCGTCGACCACCGCCCGCACGGCGCTGTCCTCGACGACGAAGGTCAGGAGGGCCTTCGGGAGGAAACGGGACTCGAACACGCGGCCGCGGTACTCGTGCGTGATGCCGCGCTCGCGGCCGTGGCCGACCGCCTCGACGACGGTCACGCCCACGTGTCCCGTCTGCTCCTCCACCGCGTCGATCACCGTCTCGACGCGCTCGCGGATGACCACCGCCTCGACCTTCTGCACGGCTTCAGCAGTCGTAATAGAGGGCGAACTCGGCCGGGTGGGGCCGGAGCCGGATCGCGTCCACCTCGGTCTCGCGCTTGTACGCGATCCAGGTCTCGATCAGCTCCTCCGAGAAGACGCCGCCTCTCGTCAGGAACTCGTGGTCTGTCTCGAGCGCGTCGAGCGCCTCGGCGAGCGAGCCCGGTACCTGCGGGACGTCCGCCGCCTCCTCGAAGAGGTCGAAGTCGGCCGGCTTGCCGGGATCGAGCCCCTGCTCGACTCCGTCCAGCCCCGCCATGAGCATCGCCGAGAAGGCGAGGTACGGGTTCGCCGCCGCGTCCGGGCAGCGGAACTCGACGCGCTTCGCCTTGGGCGACTCGGAGTACATCGGGATGCGGATGCAGGCCGAGCGGTTGCGCTGCGAGTAGACGAGGTTGACCGGCGCCTCGTAGCCGGGCACGAGCCGGCGGTACGAGTTCGTCGTCGGCGCGCAGAACGCGAGCAGCGCCGGTGCGTGCGTGAGCAGTCCGCCGACGTAGCAGCGGGCAAGCTGCGAGAGGCCCGCGTAGCCGGACTTGTCCGCCATCAGCGGCGTGCCCTCCTTCCAGAGGGACTGGTGGCAGTGCATCCCCGAGCCGTTGTCGCCGAAGAGCGGCTTCGGCATGAACGTCGCGGTCTTCCCCGCCGCGTGGGCGACGTTCTTGACCACGTACTTGTAGGTCATGACCTGATCGGCCATGCGCAGCAGCGACTGGAAGCGGAGGTCGATCTCGCACTGGCCGCCCGAGGCGACCTCGTGGTGGTGGAACTCGCACGGGATGCCGAGCTTCTCGAGCGTCAGCACCATGCGGGTGCGGAGGTCGTGGAGCGTGTCGTGCGGCGCGGGCGGGAAGTACCCCTCCTTCTGGCGCACGGTGTAGCCGAGCCCGGGCTCGCCCGAGTTCCAGTGGCCCTCCGCCGAGTCGATCGCGTAGTGCGCCTTGTGGTCGGCGATCTCGTAGCTGACCGAGTCGAGCACGAAGAACTCGCACTCGGGGCCGACGTAGCACGTGTCGGCGATGTTGGTCGCGCGCAGGTACTCCTCCGCGCGCTTGGCCACGCGGCGCGGATCCTTCGCGTACGGCTCGTGCGTGATCGGGTCGACGATCTCGCAGATGAGCGACAGCGTCGGCGCCTCGGTGAACGGATCGAGGATCGCGCTCGACGGGTCCGGCATGAGCAGCATGTCCGACTCGGCGATGCCCTGCCAGCCGCGGATGGACGAGCCGTCGAACCCGAGCCCCTCGTCGAAGCACGATTCGTCGAAGGACGTGAGCGGCAGCGTCATGTGCTGCCACGAGCCGAGCAGGTCGCAGAACTTGAGGTCGACCATCGTCGCCTGCGTCTGACCCGCCCATTCGAGCGCCTCGGCGGGAGCGGGCTTCTCCGCGCCCCCGTTCGCCAGGTAGTGCTTGGTCTGTTCCTCCACCTCTCCTCCTCCCTTAAATGCGGAAGGCCCCAGAGCCGGAAAGCTCTGAGGCCCCATTGCCTCCGCGCAGACCTTCCCGGCCCACGCGAGATCGACCCTAACCGCGGCCGCCGGACGGAAAGCCAAGCTGTGCCGAAAGCGATTTGATTTCGCGCCGACGCGGCTGGTAGGGTGGCTCTCGGCATGTTCCTCGGCTGAGTACCCATATTCGCGCCCGCGCGCCCGGCTGGGTCTTCGCCGAGCGCGCCCGTTCTCGTACTCGCCGACCTCCAGGAGCACGCCGATGATCCAAACAGCCGAACACACGTCCAGCCTCGAGATGGCCTCGCCGTCTGAGCCTGCAGCCGTGCCGGCGCTCGAGGTCCGCGACCTGCGGAAGGAGTTCATCCGCCGCGACGGGGGCAAGCGTCAGGGCTGGCGCCGCAAGCGCCGGCGCGTTCCCGCGCTGAAGGGCGTCTCCTTCACGATGGAGCGCGGTGAGACGCTCGCGATCCTGGGCCAGAACGGCTCGGGCAAGTCGACCCTGGTCCGGCTCCTCTCGACGCTGCTGCTGCACGACGGCGGAACCGCCGAGATCTTCGGTCACGACGTCTTCAAGGACCAGCGCCAGGTTCGCCGGCTCGTCAACCGGGTCTCGGTGGAGGCCTCCTTCTTCAAGAAGATGTCCGCCGTCGAGAACCTGAGCTACGCCGCGCGCTTCTACGGGATGCGCGGGAGCGAGACGAAGGACAAGATCCCGGAGATCCTGACGCGGGTCGGCTTCCCCGAGGACCGCCGGCGAGAGCCGATGGAGAACCTGTCCCGCGGGATGCAGCAGAAGGTCGCGCTGGCGCGCGCCCTGCTGACCTCGCCCGGTGATGCTGCTCCTGGACGAGCCGACGACGGGTCTCGATCCTCGCTCGAAGCTCGAGGTCCAGGATTTCATCCGCGAGATCCGACAGACGCACGACTCGACGATCCTCCTCTGCACGCACGACCTCGACGAGGCCGAGGCTCTCGCCGACCGCGTCGGGATCCTCGACCGCGGCGAGCTGCTGGTGCTCGAGCCGGCCGATCAGCTCAAGGCTCGGTACGGCGCCGCCACGCTCGAGGAAGCGTTCTTCGCGGCGACCGGCAAGTCGTTCGAGGAAGAGGGCGACGACGAGGACGAGCAAGAAGGGAGGACGACTGATGCAGGGCGCCGCCGCAACGCATCCGCCACGAGATGATCGGCCTCGCCGGCGTGATCGAGCGCAACGTCTACCTGATCAAGCGCTACATCTGGTGGGACGTCGCGTTCTTCATCTGGACGGTCGCGAACACGCTGACGATCGTCTTCATCTCCAAGGGCATCCCCAGCCTCACGCCCGCCGAGGTGAACCACCTGACCACCGTGCTGCTGATCGGCGCGGTCGTCTGGGCGTACCTCGGGATCATCTTCGAGATCGTCACCGAGACGGTCGCGTGGGAGCGCTGGGAAGGGACGATCGAGTACACGTTCATGGCGCCGCTGTCGCGCCCCGTCCACCTGTTCGGAATGGGGCTGTTCTCGGTCGTGTACGGCGTCATCCGCGCGGTGCTGCTCTTCGGCGTGGTCGCGCTGTTCTTCAACCTCGACCTGCCCGGATGCGAACTACGTCGCCGCGCTCGTCGTGCTGATGATCGCCTCGATCTCGTTCATCGGGATCGGGATGATGACGGCCGTCCTGCCGCTGATCTCGCCGGAGAAGGGGATGCAGCTCGGCTTCGTCGCCCAGGGCATCCTGCTGGTCGTCTCGGGCGTCTACTACCCGATCAGCGTCCTGCCGGAGTGGATGCAGTGGATCGCGAAGATCTCGCCGGCGACCTACGCGCTCGATGCGGCGCGGCGAGTCGATCCTGCACGGGAAGGGGCTCAGCGACCTGTGGCACGACATCTGGCCGCTGATGGTGATCGGGGTCGTCGCCGTCCCGCTGGGGCTGGCGGTCTTCCGCGCGGGCGAGCGGCACGCCAAGAAGCACGGGAAGCTGAAGAGGTCGGGATGATCCGTCCCGCCGCCGGCGACTCCGACCTCGAGCTCTGCGTTCGGGTTCTCGCTGCCGTCGAAGGCGTCCAGCTCTCGATCGACCAGCTGCGACCGGTGCAGGAGCGCCTCCTCGTCCACGAGAGCGACCACGGCTACGCCTTCGTCAACGATTCGAGCGTCGCCGGGAGCGCGTACGCGATGGTGCGTGTCCTCCCGAGTGAGCGAGGTCAGGGAATCGGCTCGGAGCTCGCGACCGCCGCGACGGATGCCGCGCGCGGCGCTCGGGAAGGAATCGGCGTGGGGAGTGGTCGGTGCCGACGATCAGGCCTCGCTTCGATTTGCGGAGTCGCGCGGATTCCTCGAAGTCGGCCGCGACGTCAAGCTGACGCGGCGGCTGTCGCCCGGGGAGGGACGCACAGGAGTCGCGATCGTTCAGCTCGAGGAGGAGCACCGGGCGGGCGCGTATGCGGTCGCGGTGGCCGCAATCCCCGACATGGTCACGGCCGGCCAGGCGGAAGCCCGGCCCTACGAGGACTGGGTCGAGCAGGAGCTCGACGACGCAGCGGTGGCCTTTGTCGCGCTGGAAGACGGGCGGGTCACGGGCTACGCGACGCTGCAGTCGCTCGGCGACGACCCCACGCGCCTCGAGCACGGGTTCACCGGCGTCCTGCCCGAGTGCCGGCGGCGCGGCATCGCGACCGCGCTCGGCGAGGCGCAGATCGCATGGGCCGCCGCTGGCGGCTACGAGGAGCTCTTCACGACCACGGGCGTGACGAACACCGGCTTACGTCGCCAGAAGGCGAAGCTCGGGTACCTCGAAGAAGCGGGGCCGATCCTGGTGCGAGGGCCGGTGTGAGTGTCATCGCTCCTCCGCGCTGGGAGGTCGTCTACGCGGAGGCGCACGCCGAGCGGTTCCGCTACCTCGCCGGTTCCGGCGCCGCGTTCCTCCGCCGGCCCGGCGTGCTCGCCGTCCGTACCGGCACGGACTCGAACGTCGACAACGGCATCGTCCTCGAGCGCAAGGACGCGGACGTCGAAGGGCTCATCGACTGGTTCGGCGAGCCTGCGTCGCTCATCTGCTCGGGGTTCGATGCTCCCGACGAGCTGCGCGAGCGCCTCGCGGGGCTCGGCCTGCGCGAGGAGACGACCGGGGTCACGACGGGGGCCGTTCTCGGCGATCTGCCCTCGCTCACGCTTCCGCCCGGCGTCTCGATCGAGGAGGACGACGAGCCGCGGCCGCTGCCGATCCGGCACTGGGTCGCGCGGCGGGACGAACGCCGCGTAGGCGACGCGAGCGCCTTCTTCACGAGCAACACCGTTCTGCTCGAGCACGTGGAGGTCGCCGAGGAAGAGCGCCGTGGGGGAATCGGCACGGCGCTTGCGCTGGCCCGGCTCCACGAGGCCCGCCGCCTCGGTTGCGAGCTCGCCGTCTTCGGAACGACCCCCGAGAGCGCCGCGCTGTACGACCAGTTCGGGTTCACCACGCAGCCGGACGAGGGCCGGCGCTGGTTCTACCTCCCGCTCGAGCCGTGACGACCGATCACTTCGCCGGGCGCGTCGCCGAGCGCTACGACGAGACGTCGCAGGACATGTTCGCGCCCGATGTTCTCGACCCGGCGGTCGACTTCCTGGCCGAGCTCGCCGGCCGCGGTCCGGCGCTCGAGCTCGGAATCGGCACCGGACGTGTCGCGCTGCCGCTCGCGCGTCGCGGCATCCGGATCGCCGGTATCGACCTCTCGCCCGACATGGTCGCGCAGCTGCGGGCGAAGCCCGGCGCGGAGGACATCGAGGTGACGGTTGGCGACATCGCGACCACGAGGGTCGAAGGCACGTTCGCACTGGTCTACGTCGTCTGGAACACGATCAACAACCTGGTTACGCAGGAGGCGCAGGCCGCGTGCTTCCGGAACGCGGCGGCACATCTGGAACCGGGCGGGTGCTTCGTCGTCGAGGTCGGCGTGCCTCCGGGGAAGCCGCTGACCGTCTTCGACCTGAGCGACACACACGCCGGCATCGACGAGTACGACGCCGACACGCAGCGGCTCGTCTCGCATCACTTCACGCTGCTCGACGGTCGCTGGGAGCGTCTGTCGGTGCCGTTCCGCGCGGTCTGGCCGGCCGAGCTCGACCTGATGGCCCGGCTCGCCGGGATGACGCTGCGCGAGCGCTGGGCCGGCTGGAACCGCGAGCCGTTCAGGAGTGAGAGCCGGAAGCACGTGTCCGTCTGGGAGAAGGCGTCGTGACGCGCCTCCCGGCGCGAACCGTCTACTACGGGCTCGAGTTCTTCCTCCGCTTCCCGACCTGGGTCGTGATGGCCGTCTACCTCGTTCGGGAGCTGCACTTCACCCCCCTCCAGCTCGTGCTGATGGGGACGGTGATGGAGGCCTCGGTCTTCCTCTTCGAGATTCCGACCGGCGTCGTCGCCGACACGTACAGCCGGCGCCTTTCTCTGATCATCGGCTACCTCGGGATCGGCGCGTCCTGGACGCTGGTGGCGATCGTCTCCGAGCCATGGGCCGTGATCGCCCTGTGGGCTCTCTGGGGCATCTCCTACACGTTCACGAGTGGCGCGTACCAGGCGTGGATCACCGACGAGGTCGGCCGTGAGAACCTCGGCTCCCTCTTCCTGCGGGGGAAGAGGCTCGGGTACGTCGGCGCGGTCGTCGGGCTGGCCGTGCAGGTCGCGCTCGGCGTCTGGTCGCTGCGCGCGGGGATCATCGCGGGCGGCGCGGTCACGATCGGCTGCGGGCTCGCGTGCATCTTCCTGATGCCCGAGACCGCCTTCGTGCGGCGGCCGCGATCCGAGCGTGGATCTGCCTTCAAAGAGCTGCGCAAGACGGCGTCGGCCGGCGCGCGCTATGCCTGGGCTGCCCCGATCGTCCTCCTCCTGATCGTCGCCGAGCTCTTCATGGGGATGTCGAGCGAGGCGTTCGACCGGCTGAAGGAGGCGCACTTCCTCCGCGACGTCGGACTACCCGCGATCGGTCATCTAGACCCGGTCGTCTGGTTCGGGATCTTCTCGCTCGCAGGGATGGCGATCGGCTTCGCGGCGATGGGACCGATGATCAAGTGGGTGGAGCGAGGCGGCCAGCGCGTCGTCGCGCGCGCCCTGTTCGGCTTCACGCTCCTGGAGATGGCCGCGATGCTGGTCTTTGCGCTCAGCGGGTCCGTCTGGCTCGCGATCGCTGCCCTGCTCGGGATCTTCTTCGCGCGGGACTTCGCCTGGCCGCTCTACGACACATGGCTGAACATGCAGATCACCAACTCGAGCGTCCGCGCGACGGTGATGTCGATCAGCGGCCAGGCGAACGCGATCGGGCAGGCCGGCGGCGGTCCGGTGCTAGGCGTGATCGGGAACGTCTGGGGCATCCGCGCCGCCTTCGCCGCGGGCGCGGTCGTGATCGCGCCGGTGCTCGCGCTCTACGGACGTGCGATCGCCCATCACGGGCGCGAGCCGGAGCTCGACGAGCTGCCGGCGCCCGAGGCCGTGTAGGTCGGGCGGACGAGGCCGGCTCGAAGCCGGCTCTCAGGATGTTCCGGTGCGAAGGCCCCGGGCTGACCGCCCTCGGGCGCTCCGGTCTCGGTGACGAGTCGTTCGAGCCCGAGCTCACGGCCGCGCTCGATGCGGGCGGCGAGGAGCGCGCTCTGCGCGCCCGGCCGCGGAACTCCACGCGCGTCGCGGCGACGTCGACCCCCACGGCGCCTTGGCCTCACGGCAAGGATGCTAAGGTGTGCCTGTTCGTAGGCGACGTAGCCTCGGGGCGACTCCCCCGGGGCTTTTTCCATTTAAGGAGGCGGAATGAGCGTGGTCGAGAGCAGGAGCAGGGCAACGTCGAGCGAGGAATCCCGTAAGGACGTCCTCGCTCAGATCAAGGAGCAGGGGATCGACGACCTGCTGCTGTGGTTCACCGACCTCGAGGGGCATCTGAAGAGCTTCTCGATCACGATCGGCGAGGTCGAAGGCGCGCTGGACGACGGGATGGGCTTCGACGGCTCGTCTATCACCGGCTTCAACGCGATCGAGGAATCCGACATGGTCGCGATCCCCGATCCCGAGACCTACCGCGTCCTTCCCGACGGCAAGACCGGCCGGATGATCTGCGACGTCGTCACGCCGGACGGAGAGCCGTACGACGGCGACCCGCGCTACGTCCTCCGCCGCGCGCTGGAGCGCATGGAGTCGCTCGGCTTCGACACGTTCAACGTAGGCCCCGAGGCCGAGTACTTCCTCTTTCAGGACGAGAAGGGCACGGAGACGCTGGACGAGGGCGGCTACTTCGCGCAGACGACGATGGACGCGGCCACCAGCATCCGCCGCGACACGATCCGCGCGCTCGAGTCGATGGGTATCCCGGTCGAGTACCACCACCACGAGGTGGGCCCGTCCCAGCACGAGATCGACATCCGCTACGCGAACGCGCTCGACATGGCCGACTACATGCTCACGTACCGCCTCGTGGTCAAGGAGGTCGCCAAGCAGCACGGCTACCACGCGACGTTCATGCCGAAGCCGCTGTTCGGCGAGAACGGGTCGGGGATGCACACGCACCAGTCGCTCTTCACCGACGGACGTAACGCCTTCTTCGACGAGGACGACAAGTGGCACCTTTCCGCGGCGGGCAAGGCCTTCATCGCCGGCCAGCTCCGCCACGCGCGCGAGATCTCCGCGGTCTTCGCCCAGTGGGTCAACTCGTACAAGCGGCTCGTGCCCGGCTACGAGGCCCCGGTGTACGTCGCCTGGTCGCAGCGGAACCGCTCGGCGCTGATCCGCATCCCGCTGTACAAGCCGGGATCGGAGCAGGCGACGCGCGCCGAGATCCGCTGTCCGGATCCCGCCTGCAACCCGTACCTGACCTTCGCGTGCCTCCTGCACGCGGGCCTCGACGGGATCGAGCAGGGCTACGAGCTGCCGGATCCGATGGAGACGAACCTGTACCACCTGACCGCCGAGCAGCGGCGCGAGCGGGGGATCGTCTCGCTCCCGGAGACGCTCGGCGAAGCGGTCGACGCGCTCGCGCAGTCACAGCTGGCCCGCAAGGCACTCGGCCCGCACATCTTCGACCGCTACGTCGAGCTGAAGCGGAAGGAGTGGGACGAGTACCGGGTGCAGCTCACCCAGTGGGAGATGGACCGCTACCTCGCCGTTCTCTAGGGCTGGGTTCAGAGAAGAGATGTACGACTGTGCCGGGCTTTGCTCGGCACAGTCACTTTGAGTCAGACCTCGGCTGGCGTGAAGGAGGGGCTCGTGGGGAACCATGGGTTCCCCCACGCTAGGGCTTGCCGGACATGAAGAACCAGGCGACCGCGAGCGCGACGAGGTAGAGCGTGGCGATCGCGGCGACCCAGGGGCCGAGCCTGGGTCTCCTGATCGAGAGCCACCCGCTCACCAGCAGGAGGATGACGAGCGACTGCCCGGCGTCGGCGATCCTCGCCCCGGCGGTCGACCCAGTCCGGCGTCGTCTTTGTCCAGCCCCTCGTGGCCGAGGACCCAGTAGCCGCCCGCGTACATCGCGATCCACGCCGGGACCATGAGGCCGAGCGTCGTCCAGAACCCGACACGGCGCGAACCTGCGCGAGCTCGGGCGCGAGACGGAGCGCGGCGTACGCCAGGATCGTCACCGCCAGCACGCTGCCGAACAGGACGATCGCGCCGACGACGTGGACGAAGAACTGGGTGCCGCACGTTGGGCCGCAGTACGACGCGACGATCATGCGCCCGGCTTCCAGACCATGATCACGAGCACCGCGAGGATCGCCACGGCGCTCCCGTAGCTGAGGAAGAGTGTGAGTGGGTCACGCAAACGCGCCCTGAGCTCGACGCTCGGGGCGTCTCCCTCCGCCGCGAGCCGGGAGGCCAGCTCCTGCGTCGCCTTCTCGCGGTTTCCGCCCCGAGCGCCCATCGCGGTCCCACGACCCAGAGCACGATGGCGGCGATGACCCAGGCCTGGCCGTAGCCGTACCCCCACGGCGCCTCGTCCACGAGCCACAGCCCGAAGCCGAGCGTCATGAGATGCTCCGACGCCGATCGCGACGACGGCGAAGCGCGTCAGGCCGAGCAGGAGCGCGATCTCGCTCGGCCGCTCGCGGGATTGCGCGGCAAGGTTCAGGACCCTGCGACCACGGCTCCACCCGACGAGCAGGAAAGCGCCGGTGACGTGCAGGAACAGGAGCCAGTCGTAGGTGCGTCATGTAGCCCGGGACGATAATCGGTGAGATGGACGCCACCGAACGCCACCTCCGGCTCCTGACGGAGACGATCGAGGCGGTCAATTCGACGCTCGACCTCGACGAGGTGCTCTCCCTGGTCGCGAGCAAGGTCGCGGCCGCGCTCGAGGCCGATGCCTGCTTCGTCTACCTGTACGACGAGCGCGCCGACGAGCTCGTCCTCCGGGCAACGCACGGCACGCGGGTCGAGGAGATGACGCGCACGCCCGCGGATGCGGCCCGGCGAGGGGATCACCGGCACGGCCGCCGCCGGTCGCGAGCCGGTGATGATCGCCGAGAAGGCGCATCTCGACCCGCGCTTCAAGGCGTTCCAGAACCTGCCCGAGGACGAGTACGAGTCGATCCTCGCCGTCCCCATCCTGGCCCGGGAGAAGCTTGCCGGCGCGCTCAACGTCCGCACCCGGACGCCGCGGGCCTTCTCGCCCGCCGAGGTCGACCTTCTGCTCGCGATTGCCGCGCAGGTGGCGCAGACGATCGAGCATGCGAAGCTCTATCGCGAGGCGCGCCGCCGTGTCGGCGAGCTCGAGGCGCTCGCGCGGATCTCGGAGGCGGTCTCGGAATCGCTCTACCTGGAGGAGTCGCTGGAGGCGATCGTCAAGACGACGATGGACGCGGTCGGCGCGACCGGAGCGGCGCTCGTGCTGGAGGACGGGAACATCGCCTGGCCCGAGGGCCGCGCAGGGGAGTACGCCGTCCGGCTGCCACTCCGCTGGAAGCGCCGCCAGATCGGGGAGCTGGTCTGCGACCGCGACACGCCGTTCAGCGGGGAAGAGCGCGCGCTCCTCGCGTCGATCGCGCACCACGCTGCGGTGGCGCTCGAGCACGGCCGCGCGGTCATGCGCGGCGTGCTCGCCCAGGAGATCCACCACCGCGTCAAGAACAACCTGCAGACGGTTGCGTCGCTCCTGCGGCTGCAGGCGCGGAGCGCCGACTCGGTCAATCCGCGCAAGGCGCTGGACGACTCCGTCAACCGCATCCTCGCGATCGCGGCCGTGCACGAGGTTCTCACCGAGCATCGCGAGGACGACGTCGAGCTCGCGGAGCTGGTCGACCGGCTGCGGGCGATGCTCGTGCAGGGCCTCGGAACGGCGAAGGAGGTCGAGATCGAGCTGGAGCCGGTCTCGCTGGCCGGCAACCGCGCCACCGCGCTCGCCCTCGTCTTCAGCGAGCTCTTCCAGAACGCTCTCGAGCACGGCGGGGCAACCGTCCGCATCGAGCTCGCGCGGCGGAACGGCGACGTCCTGCTCGCCATCTCCGACGACGGGGGCGGGCTGGACGGCGGCCGCGACGGCACGGGGCTCTCGATCGTGCGGGCGCTGGTGCGGGACGAGCTGCACGGCTCGCTCCGGCTCGCCGACAAGGGCGGGCTACGCGCCGAGGTCGTGTTCCCGAGCTGATGGAGCTCGAGCGCTACAGCTTTGTGCTGCTGCGGCGAGGCCCCCACGCGCAGGAGCTCTCGGAGGAGCAGCTGGACCGCCTGCAGGCCGCCCACCTTGCCCATCTGGACGCGATGAAGGAGCGCGGCGCGATGGCAGTCGCCGGGCCGTTCAGCGAGCAGCCGGACGAGACGTGGCGCGGGTTCTGCCTCTACACGGTCGAGCTCGATGAGGCGCGGCGGCTGGCGGAGTCCGATCCCTCTGTCCGGGCCGGCCGGATGGCGGTCGAGGTCTTCAACTGGTTCACCAAGAAGGGAGCGGTCTCATTCGGATCTTGATCGCGGAGGACGAGACGATCATCCGTCTCGACCTCAAGCAGCTGCTCGAGGATGCCGGGTTCGAGGTCTGCGCGGAGGCCAAGGACGGGGCGGAGGCGGTCGAGCTCGCGCGGAGCGCGGAGCCCGATCTCGCCGTGCTCGACGTGAAGATGCCGAAGCTGGACGGGATCGAGGCCGCGCGGGTGATCCTCGACGAGCGCCCGATCCCGATCGTGATGCTGACCGCCTACGGGCAGGACGAGCTCGTTGCCCGCGCGGTCGAGGCCGGCGTCTTCGGCTACCTGGTCAAGCCCTTCCGCGAATCCGATCTGCTCCCGGCGATCCATGCCGCGCGCGCGCGCCACCGCGAGCTGGTCGAGCTGCGCGAGGAGACCGAGTCGCTGGCGGCCGCCCTGGCCGCGCGCAAGACGATCGAACGGGCGAAGGGGCTGCTCATGGAAAGGGAAGGCCTGACGGAGGAAGAGGCGTTCGCGCGGCTGCGCAAGGCGAGTCAGGTCTCGGGCCGCCCGATGCAGGTCGTGGCCGAGGCGGTGCTTGCCACGTTCGCGGGTTGAGCGCGGTGGGCAGAATGAGAGCGCGATGTCCATCCTCCACTCGTATCGCTGGCGTCGGCGGATCGCGTTCATCGCGGTCGCGGTCGGCGTCGCCGTACCGCTGATCTGGCTTGGCGTCCGCTATTCCGATCCGGGCAATCCCGAGAACGCGAATGGTCCCGACCGTGGCCGACTACGCGGTGACGAAGGACGTGCCGTTCACGGCCCCGCAGCGGCAACAGGTGCACAAGGTGCTGAAGCGGTTCATCTCGACCGCGGTCGTCCGCCACAACGTGTCCAGGGCATGGGACATCGCCGGCCCGACGCTCAAGGAAGGCGTTTCAGCGCAAGGAATGGGACAAGGGCGCCCTACCGGTGATCCCCTATCCGGCCCTCGACCGGGGCTGGGGGAACTGGAGCTTCGTCCAGTACTCGTATACGGAGGCGAAGAAGCACACCGTGGGGCTCGAGGTCTTCCTCTTCCCGAAGCCCAAGTCAGGTTGGTCGGCGATGACCGCCGACGTCGAGGTCGTGCACAAGCCGAAGGGACGCTGGCTCGTCGACTACTGGATGCCGAAGAAGTTCCACGGGCCGCCGGCCGTCGCGCACGCCGCCAAGGTGAAGACCACCGCGCAGAAGCTGCGCGAGCGGCACGCCCGGAAGGCGAAGGCGGCGGCGAAGAGCCAAGGCGAAGGAGCAGGCGAGCGCGCCGATCGGGGACCAGCCGCTTGCGCGTGGCGCCTGGTGGGCGCTGCCGATCGGCATTCTCGGGCTGGCCATCCTGATCCCGCTGATGGTCGGCGGCTTCATCTGGTACCGCAACCGCAAGGCGGAACGCGCCTACTTCCGCTCGGCCGGGGATGGCAACCCAGGCTCCGGCCCGTAGGCCGCGCACCCAGGCGGCCCGGAGAGGGCGCGGGCGGACGCGTGGCGCGTGATCGTGCTGAACGACGATCACAACACGTTTCAGGGCGTCGCCTTCGCGCTCGCCAGCGTGCTGCCGTCGACGAGCTACGAGCGAGGCATGGAGCTGGCCAACCGGATCCACGACACCGGTCAGGCGATCGTCTGGTCGGGGCATCAGGAGGCGGCCGAGCTGTACTGGAACCAGCTGAAGGGTCACGGCCTGACCATGGCGCCGCTCGAGAAGGGGTAGCCTTCGCCCCGATGACGATGGTGGTCTTCCGTGGCCGTCCAGCGCGCCAGACAGGCGCGCCGGCCGGCGCGCTCGCAGCACTTCCTTCGCGATAGGAGCGTCGCCGAGGAGCTGACGGCGCTGGCGGGCATCACCCGCGGCGACCTCGTGCTCGAGATCGGCGCCGGCGACGGCGCGATCACGTCCACGCTCGCGCAACGTGCCGCCTACGTCATCGCCCACGAGATCGACCCGCTGCTCGCGGCCGGTCTCCGCGAGCGCTTCGGGCCGCTCTCGTCCGTCCTCGTCGTCGAGGGCGACGCCTTCGCACAGCCAGTCCCGCGACTTCCCTTCCGCGCCGTCTCGAACGTCCCGTTCCACGAGACGACGCGGCTCTTCCGGCTGCTGCTCGACGATCCACGCGGCGCGCTCGAGCGAGCGGCGCTGATCGTGCAATGGGAGGTGGCGCGCAAGCGGGCTCGCGCCGACACACTGCTCGGGCTCGGCTGGGCGCCGTGGTGGGAGATCCGGCTCGTTCGGCAGCTGCCCGCCGCCGTCTTTCGCCCGCGGCCGTCGGTCGACGCCGGGATCGTCGTCGTCTCGCGACGGCTGGAGCCGCTGCTTCCGGCCGCGCAGGCTCGGCCCTACCGCGCGTTCCTGCGGCGGAGCTTCGGCCGCGGCCGGCAGCCTGCCGGCCTCGAGGGCTGGCTCGAGCTCTTCACAGCAGCCAGTCGAAGAAGACCCCGAGGGCGATGACAAGGAAACCGACGACGATGTACCCACCCCGGCCCGTCTGATAGCGGCGCACCATCTCGTCGTGCACGGAGGTGCTGTCCCACACCCCGCGGTAGATGTTGCGGCCGCCGAGCGCGCTACCGGAGCTGACGACCATCAAGGTCGCCCCGCCGATGTAGAGAGCGACAGGCACCGACCGCGACGGGTCGCTGTGCTTGTAGTGGCCGATGAGCAGACCCAGCCCGATGCAGATCGCGGAGACCACGGCCATCCAGGCCAGGAGGCGGCCCAACCCGGACAGGAGCCAGCGAAGGGATCTCCGGCGTTCGCGCTGCTCGGGATGGATCGGCTCGCCCGCGCGCATGAAGCGCTCCTGCATCGACTCCTCTCGCTTGGGCGCCATCACCGTCGCTCGAAGACTTCCTCCCAGCGCGAGATCAGGGACTGGAGCTCCTCTCGGGCACGGCGATGCGCGGCGAGCGTCTCGACGTCCGTCCAGTCGTCCGAGAGCTTCTGCTCGAGCTCCGCGACCGTCCGCTCCCGCACCTCGATCTCGGTCTCGATCCGCTCCAGCTCGCTCGGCTGCCGCGGCTTCGGCTTCGGCGACGGCTTTGCCTTCGCCTTCACGGGCTTCGGCTCGACCCGCTCCGGAGGGGCGTCCAGCTCGGCGCGCCGCCGGACGTAATCGGCCCAGCCGCCGTCGTACGAGCCCAGCCTGCCGTCTTCGATTGCCAGCGTGCGCTCGGCGACGGCATCCAGCAAAGCGCGGTCGTGGGAGACGAGCAGGATCGTCCCGGGAAAGGCTTCGAGCGCGGCCTCGAGCGCCTCGCGGCTCTCCAGGTCGAGGTGGTTCGTAGGCTCGTCCAGGACGAGGAAGTTGGCCCCCGACGCGACGACGAGCGCAAGGGCGAGCCGACGTCGCTCACCGCCGGAGAGCACCGCGACCGCCTTCTGCTGCTCCTCCCAGCCCGAGAAGAGGAAGCGGCCGAGGAGGTTCTGCGCGTCCGGTCGCCGCAGCCCGGTCGCCCCCTGGGCGCATTCGAGCACCGATCCGCGCTCGTCGAGCTCCACCTCCTGCTGGGAGAAGTACGCGACCTCGACGCCGTGACCGAGGCGCACCTTGCCGCCGTCGTGGTCGCGCCGGCCGAGCATGGTCTCGAGGAGCGTCGTCTTGCCGGAGCCGTTCGGGCCGACGAGGGCGACGTGCTCTGCGCGCTCGAGCGCGAAGGTCGCGGCGAGGAGAGCGGCGACCCTCGACGGAGACATCGAGCTCCTCCGCCTCCACGACCGTACGCCCACTGCGCGCCGGGTTGAGGAACTCGAAGCCGAGGCGCCGTCCCTTGCGCGTCAAGAGCTGGATCTCGCTCTGCGCCTTCGCCTGCTCCTTCTCGAGCCGCGCGATGTGGGTCATCTTGGCCTGCGCCTTGCGCGCCATCTTCGGGCTCGAGGCGCGGAAGCGCTCGACGAAGCGCTCCAGGCGCGCGATGTCGCGGCCGACGCGGTCGGCGGCCTTCGACGCCGCGTGCAGGCGCGCGGCCTTCTCGCGGCGCCACTCGTGCCACGGCCCGGCGAAGTACGTCGAGCGGCCGGCCTCCAGCTCGAGGACGGCGGTCGTCGTCGCCTCCAGGAACCAGCGGTCGTGCGCGACCAGGATCACGGCTGCGTCGGTCGACTGGAGCGTCTGCTCGAGCCACTCGATGTTGTTGACGTCGAGGTGGTTGGTCGGCTCGTCCAGAAGGAGCAGGTCGGGATCGCCGCCGAGCGCGCGCGCGAGCGACGCCCGGGTCAGCTCGCCGCCCGAGAACGTATCCAGCTCTCGGTCGAGGTCGTCGTCCGCAAAGCCGAGCCCGCGGAGGGCCGCGTCGACCCGTTCCCGCCACGCGTAGCCGCCGGCGTGCTCCAGCCGTGCCTGCGCCTCTGAATAGCGGCGGAGCGTCGCGGGATCGTGCTCTCCGCCGGCCATCGCGGCCTCGAGGCGAGCGAGCTCCTGCTCCGTCGCGATCAGGTCTCCCGCGCCGGAGAGCGCGTACTCGCGCAGGGAAAGCCCGCGCTCGAGCGGCGGGCGCTGGTCGTGCAGCGCGATCCGCGCGCCCTTCTCGAAGGCGAGCTCGCCGCCGTGCAGGTCTGTTTCTGCCGGCCAGGATCCGGAGCAGGGTCGTCTTCCCGGCCCCGTTGGGTCCGGACAGGGACAGCCGGTCGCGCCGCTCGACCTTGAACGAGACGCCGTCGAACAGCAGCGACCCTGCGATCTCCTTGCGGAGGTTGGTTCCGATGACGACCGCCATGACGCTAAGCGTAGGCGGCGTTACGAGATCGGCCTGTCGCTCCGTCTTTTCGTTTGCTGCGCGATCGCGTTCACGAGCACGTTCGCGGCCCAGACGATGACCGCGGTCCCCGCGACCGACCAGAAGCCGCCGACGTCGAAGCCTGGGACGAGCCACGCGGTCAGCGCGACCATCCCCATGTTGATCAGGAACAGGAAGAGACCGAGTGTCACGACGATCAGCAGGCAGCTGACGATGGTCAGGATCGGCTTGATGATCAGGTTGACGACGCAGAGGATTGCGGTCGCGATCAGGAGGTCGGAGAACTCCTCGTAGCCGACGCTGTCGATCCACCTGCTCGCCAGCCAGAGCGCGAGCAGGTTCGCGCCGAAGCCGAGGACGAGCCGGATCGGCCAGTCGAACTGCTCCTCGCGGCGGCGATCAGGCAACGGCGCGCGCGCCGACGAGGCGCTTGGCTGCGCCGGCGATGTGCTCGGCGTCGATTCCCGCCGCGGAGAGCAGCTCGGCCGGCTTGCCGGAACCGGGCATTCCCTCGACTGCGAGCATGACCACGGTTGGCTTCTCCTCGGCGTCCGCGAAGGCAGTGAGAACGGTCTCGCCGAGCCCGCCCTCGGGCCAGTGGTCCTCGACGGTGACGATGCGCCCGTCGGTTGCCTCCGCCGCGGCACGCAGTCCCTCGACGTCGACCGGCTTGATCGAGTAGAGGTCGATCAACGCGCGCGTTGATCCCCTCCTCGGCCAGCGAGTCGGCGGCCTTGAGCGCCTCGTGCAGCGTGATCCCCGCCCCGACGATCGTCACGTCGTCTTCGTCGGACGAGCGGACGACGCGGCTGCCGCCGACCGGGAACTCCTCTCCGGGCTCGTAGATCACCGGCGTGGCCGCGCGGGTCGTGCGCATGTACTTGATGCCGGGGAGGTCGGCCATCTGCTCGACCAGCTGCGCGGTCTGGTTCGCATCGGACGGATAGAGGACGGTGCTCGAGTGGATCGCGCGGAACTCCGCGAGATCCTCGAGCGCCATCTGCGACGGCCCGTCCTCGCCAATCGAGACGCCGGCGTGCGATCCGCACAGGCTGAAGTTGGCGCGGCTGATCGCCGCCATGCGGACGAAGTCGTACGCCCGCGAGAGGAAGGCCGCGAAGGTGGAACCGAACGGGTGCCACTTGCGCACCTGGAGGCCGACGGCCGTGGCGACCATCTGCTGCTCGGCGATGTACATCTCGAAGTAGCGGTCCGGATGCGCGTCGCGGAAGAACTCGGCGTAGGTCGAGTTCGACACCTCGCCGTCGACGGCGACGACGTCGCCGCGCATGTCGCCGAGCGCGCGCAGCGCCTCTCCGTAGGCCGTCCGGGTCGCGACGTCCTTGCCGCCCATCTCGTAGGTCGGCAGCTCCCCGCCCGGCACTTCGAAGCGGTGCGGCTCGCCAGACGATTCGGGCTTGGGGACGTCGACGACGATGTTGCGGATCCCGCCCAGCTCCTCGATCGCCTCGTCGGGATGGTCGAGCGCCTTTCCGTGCCAGTTCAGCTGATTCTCGACCTCCTTGACGCCCTTGCCCTTGAGCGTGTGCGCCACGATCACGGTGGGTTGGCCGTGGGTGTGGAGCGCCTCCTGGTAGGCGCGGTCGATCTCCTCGAGGTCGTGCCCGTCGATCTCGATCGCCTTCCAGCCGAAGGCCTCGGCCCGCTTCGCGTACGAATTCAGATCCCAGCCGTGCATCGTCTCGCCGCGCTGCCCGAGCCGGTTCACGTCGATGATTGCGGTCAGGTTCTCGAGCTCGTAGAACGCGGCGTGCTCGAAGGCCTCCCACATCGAGCCCTCCGCCATCTCGCTGTCGCCGCACAGGCACCAGACCCGGTACGGAAGCCGGTCGAGGTTCTTGCCTGCGAGGGCGACGCCGACCGAGATCGGCAGCCCCTGGCCGAGTGAGCCGGTGGCGACGTCGACCCAGGGAATCTCGGGGGTCGGGTGACCTTCCATGCGGCTGCCGAAGACGCGAAACGTAAGGAGCTCGTCGTCCGTGATCGCGCCGGCGGCCTTGAACATCGAGTAGACGAGGGGGGACGCGTGTCCCTTGGAGAAGATCAGGTGGTCGTTGTTCGGGTTCTCCGGCTGGTCGTAGTCGTAGTGCAGGTACTTCGACATCAGGACGGCCATCAGGTCGGCCGCGGACATCGACGAGGTCGGGTGCCCCGATTTCGTCACGTTCGCCGCGCGGATCGAATCCACGCGCAACTGTTGTCCGAGCTCTCGCCAGCTGTCCACTTCGGTCATCCCGCCTCCTTCGCTCGTCCTCTCGCGCCGCATCTTACGGCGCGGTAAGTTGCTGGTGTGAGGGTCGCCGTCGGGTTCGACCATCGAGGAGTGAAGCTGCGGGAGCGCGTGCTCGAGGATCTCGCCGCGCTCGGCCACGAAGCGGTCGACCTCGGAACCGACCAGCCCGAGCCGCGGATCGACTATCCGGACAAGGCGCTCGAGCTCGGCCGCGCGATCCTCGACGGCGACGCCGAGCGAGGCATCCTGATCTGCGGATCAGGCGTGGGCGCCTCCGTCGCGGCCGCGAAGATCCCGGGAATTCGCGCAGCGATCTGCCACGACATCTATTCGGCGCACCAGGGCGTAGAGCACGACGACATGAACGTTCTCTGCCTCGGATCGGAAGTGGTCGGGCCGGAGCTTGCCGCCGACCTGATCAAGGCGTTTCTCGGGGCCGAATTCATCGGAGGCGGCCGCTACGAGCGCCGCCTGGAGAAGGTCGCCGCCATTGAGCGGGGAGAGCTGAATCTCGCGGAGGGTACGGAATGAACGTCGTTGGAATGAAAGGCCGTGCGGCGGGGGCGGAGCCCGGCTTTGCCGGAGCGCAGCCCAAGTCAGTGTCGGCACGAGCGAACTGTGAAGGAGGGGGCTCATGGGGGAACCATGGGTTCCCCCATGAATTCGAGGAGATGACAGCAAATGGCTAAGAGCCGGTTGCACGGACTATCAGAGCTGGGACAGAGCGTCTGGATCGACTACCTCTCGCGGGACCTGATCCACCAGGGGGAGCTCGAGCGCATGATGCGAGAGGACTCCGTCGTCGGCGTCACGTCGAATCCGACCATCTTCCAGAAGGCGATCTCGCAGGGCAACGCGTACGACGAGCAGCTGCGAGAGCTCATGGAGGAGCATTGCGAGATCGTCGACGCGTTCTTCCGCCTCGCCGAGAGAGACGTCAGCGACGCGTGTGACCTCCTGCGCGGCGTGTGGGAGGAGACCGCGGGCGGGGACGGCTACGTGTCGATCGAAGTCGACCCGAACCTCGCGTACGACCGCGAGGCGACGTTCCAGCAGGCGAAAGAGCTGCACGAGACGATCGACAAGCCGAATCTGTTCGTCAAGATCCCCGGGACGGAGCCGGGTATCGGCGCGATCGAGGACTCGATTGCCGCCGGCCGCTCGATCAACATCACGCTGCTCTTCTCCCTCTCGCGCCACAAGGAGGTCATCGAGGCCTACCAGCGAGGGATCGAGCGTCTGATCGAGGACGGTGGCGACCCGAGCCGCGTCGCGTCGGTCGCAAGCTACTTCGTCTCGCGCGTGGACACGGAGGGGGACAAGCGCCTGGAGGCGATCGGGACGGAAGAAGCGCTCGCTCTGCGCGGCAAGCTCGCCATCGCGAATGCGAAGCTCGCGTACCAGAACTACCTGGAGGCGTTCTCGAGCGACCGCTGGAAGGCGCTCGAGGCGAAGGGCGCGACCCGTCAGCGCTGCCTGTGGGCGTCCACCTCGACCAAGAATCCCGAGTACCGCGACGTGCTGTACGTCGAGGAGCTGATCGGCCCCGAGACCGTGGACACGATGCCCGAGGAGACGATCCAGGCGTTCCAGGATCACGGGGAAGTGGCCGAGACCCTGACCCAGGGAATCGACGAGGCCAAACAGGTCTTCGACGAGCTGGCCGCGGTCGGCGTCGACTACGACGACGTCAGCGCCACGCTGGAGAAGGAGGGCGTCGAGAAGTTCTCCGACTCGTTCGCGGAGCTGATGGAGGGGATCAAGTCCAAACGCGGCGAGCTCGTCTCCGCATGAGCGACGGGCAGGGGCTCGTCGAGCGGATCTGGGCGCGCGACACCTCCGTCTGGACCGGCTCGGACGAGGATCAGTGGCTCGGTTGGCTGGACGAGCCGTTCCGGGAGCTCGACCTGTCCGCCGCGCCGGTCGGCGAGTACGAGCACTACGTCCTGCTCGGAATGGGCGGCTCGAGCCTGGCGCCGGAGGTCTTCCGGCGCAGCTTCGACGCGGCCAACTTCCACGTCCTCGACACGACGCATCCCAAGGCGATCCGGCGGCTGCAGGAGTCGATCGACGTCGCGCGCACCTTCTTCGTCGCCTCCTCCAAGTCGGGCACGACGCTGGAGACGCGCTCGCATCTCGAGCACTTCTGGGAGCTGGCCGGGCCAGAACCCGGAGCAGTTCGCCGTCGTCACCGATCCCGGCTCCGAGCTCGAGGCGCTCGCGCAGGAGCGAGAGCTTCCACGCGGTCTTCCACGGCGAGCCGTCGATCGGCGGCCGTTACTCGGCGCTCTCGGCCTTCGGGCTCGTCGCGGCCGCGCTGATCGGCGCCGACGTCGACCGCATCCGCGACGCGCGCGCGCGAGATGGCGCAGGCGTGCCGCGCCGAGCAGGACAACCCGGGCCTCCAGCTCGGTGCTCCAGTTCGGCGAACGGCTGGCAGGACGGACGCGACAAGATCTGCATCGAGGACACGCCCGGCGGATTCGGCCTGTGGGCCGAGCAGCTGATCGCGGAATCCACCGGCAAGGAGGGCAAGGGGCTCGTCCCAGCTCCTGGCGAGTCGCCGGCCGGGCCCGACCGGCAGCGAGCCGAGGTGCGGCTCGGCGACCCGTACGACCTCGGCGCCGAGTTCTTCCGCTGGGAGTTCGCGACCGCGGTCGCCGGCTCGATCCTCGGGATCAACGCCTTCAACCAGCCGGACGTCCAGTCCGCCAAGGACCGGACGAACCAGATCCTCGGCGCGCGGCGAGGATCCCGACGTCGCGCCGACGGGCTCGCTGGACGAACTGCTGGACGGGGCGGAGGAGCGCGACTACGTCTGCGTCCAGGCCTTCGTCGATCCGACCGACGAGAACGAGGCGCGGATCATGGAGCTCGTGCAGACGCATCCGCGGGCCGCACGGGCTGCGTGACGACGCACGGCTTCGGGCCGCGCTACCTGCACTCCACCGGTCAGCTGCACAAGGGCGGCCCTCCGATCGGCCGCTTCGTCCAGGTCGTCGACGACATCGGCGACGAGATCCCGATCCCCGGCAAGGACTTCGGCTTCGGCAAGCTGATCTGCGCCCAGGCGGCCGGCGACTTCGCCTCGCTGCAGGAGCGCGGCCGTCCCATCGTTCGAATCAGATTGGAGGACATCTAGATGCAACTCGGAATGGTGGGGCTGGGGCGCATGGGCGCGGGCATGACCGACCGCCTGCGCGAGCGCGGGCACGACCTGAAGACCTACGACCCGAACGTCGAGTCGACGGCGGGCTCGCTCGAGGAGCTCGTCCAGCAGCTCGACAAGCCGCGCTCGGTCTGGATGATGGTGCCGGCCGCGATCGTGGACGGGATCATCGCCGACCTCGCGCCGCATCTGGAGGAGGGCGACACGATCATCGACGGCGGCAACTCGTACTACATCGACGATCTCCGGCGCTCCGGCGAGCTCTCCGGGAAGGGACTGCACTACCTCGACATCGGCGTCTCCGGCGGCGTCTGGGGGCTGGAGCGCGGCTTCTGCATGATGGTCGGCGGCGACGAGGAGGCGGTCGAGCGGCTCGAGCCCGTCCTCGACGACCTCGCGCCGGGCATCGACGCCGCCGAGCGGACACCGGGACGTGAAGGCGATCCCAGCGCAGCCGGAGAAGGGCTGGCTCCACTGCGGCCCGAGCGGCGCAGGGCACTTCGTCAAGATGGTCCACAACGGGATCGAGTACGGGATCATGCAGGCCTACGCGGAAGGGCTGAACGTCCTCAAGCACGCGAACGTCGGCAACACGCAGCAGGAGGCGGACGCCGAGACCGCTCCGCTCCGCGATCCCGACCACTACCGCTACGACCTCGACCTGGCTGCCGTGACGGAGGTATGGCGGCGCGGAAGCGTGATCTCGTCCTGGCTGCTCGACCTGACCGCCGCCGCGCTCGTCGATAGCCCGACCCTGGACGGCTTCGCGGGCCGCGTCTCCGACTCGGGCGAGGGCCGCTGGACGCTCCACGCCGCGATCGACGAGTCCGTGCCCGCTCCGGTGCTCTCGGCGGCCCTGTACGAGCGCTTCGACTCGCGCGGCGAGGCCGAGTTCGCCAACAGGCTCCTGTCCGCCATGCGGCACGCCTTCGGCGGCCACCTCGAGAAGCAGGCATGACGCTCGCGCCCGCGCAGGAGCTGGAGAGAACCCCCTCCTCGAGGGGCTCGGCCTCGCACGGACGCCGGAGTCCTGCGCGCTCGTCATCTTCGGCGCCTCCGGCGACCTGACGCACAAGAAGCTCTTCCCGGCGCTCTACTCGCTCGCGTTCCGCCAGCTGCCTCCCGCGCAATTTCGCCGTGCTCGGCGTCGCTCGCACGGAGGGCAGCGACGAGGAATTCCGCGAGGACATGAAGGCGGCCGTCCAGGAGCACGGGCGCGATCCGTTCCGCGAGGACATCTGGGAGACCCTGGCCGAAGCGATGCGCTACCTCGACATGGACTTCGCCGACGACGCGAGCTGGACCAAGGTCACGAGGACGCTCGCGGACATGGACAAGAACCTCGGGACGGGCGGCAACCGCGTCTACTACTTCGCCGTCCCGCCGTCGGTGATCGGCACGCTCGTCGAGGAGATCGGCAACCGGCGCGCGAAGGACGGCTGGAACCGGCTCGTGATCGAGAAGCCGTTCGGCCATGACCTCGAGTCGGCCCAGGAGCTGAACGCCCTGCTCGCCAAGGAGTTCGACGAGTCCGAGGTCTTCCGCATCGACCACTACCTCGGCAAGGAGACCGTCCAGAACATGCTGGCGCTGCGGTTCGCGAACGGCATCTTCGAGCCGGTCTGGAACCGCCAGTTCATCGACCACGTCCAGATCACCGTCGCCGAGTCGATCGGGATCGAGAACCGCGCCGCGTACTACGAGCAGGCGGGCGTCATCCGCGACGTCTTCCAGAACCACCTGCTGCAGCTGGTCGCGCTGACCGCGATGGAGCCGCCGATCGACTTCAGCGCGGAATCGGTCCGCAACGAGAAGGTCAAGGTGCTGCGCTCGTTGCACACGCCGGTCCCAAGCACGTCGTTCGTGGCCAGTACGGGAACGGCTGGATCGAGGGCGAGGAGGTGCCGGGCTACCGCGACGAGGCGGACGTCGCGCCCGACTCGATCACCGACACCTTCATCGCCGCGAAGCTCTTCGTCGACAACTGGCGCTGGGCGGACACGCCCTTCTACGTCCGCGCGGGAAAGCGGCTCGCGCGCCGCGAGACCACGATCGCGATCCAGTTCCAGCGCGCGCCGCACCCGCCCTTCGAGGCGATCGCCGGCGAGGGGCTGCGGCCGAACGTCCTCGTCGTCCACATCCAGCCGGACGAGGGCGTGTCTCTGTCGATCGGCGCCAAGGTGCCGGGCGCGGGGATGACCATCCGGCCTGTGCACATGGACTTCCTCTACGGCGGTACCTTCCGCACCGGGATTCCGGAGGCGTACGAGCGCCTGATCCTCGACGTCATGCTCGGCGACCAGACGCTGTTCACGCGCGCGGACGAGGTGAACGAGGAGTGGTCGCTCGTGGACGCGATCGTCGCTTTCTGGCGGCGCGACAAGCCCGTCTTCCCGAACTACGCGGCCGGGACGTGGGGCCCGCTCGCGTCGGACGATCTGATCCGGCGCGACGGTCGCACCTGGCGCCGCTACTGACGATGGCCGCCGAGACGACGCACGTCGACGAGTGGCACGGCGAGGACGTGTCGCTGTCCGAGGTGCAGGCGCGGCTTGGCCAGATGCGGACCTCGGCGGCGAACGGCCACTCCGACCTGCGGACGAGCGTGATGACCCACACGGCGTGGGTACCGAAGAGCTGGCTGGAGGCGGCACGGGGCACGCTCGCGGGCCTGTCGGAGGCCCATCCATCGCGAACGATCCTGCTCGTTCCCGATCCCGACGCCGAACGAGACGCGATCGACGCAAGCGTCTCGGTGTTCTGCTTCAACCTCGAGAGTGAGACGCGGCACGTCTGTTCCGAGGTGGTCGAGCTCCACCTCTGCGGCTCGCGGGCCGAGTCTCCGGCCAGCGTGGTCGAGCCCCTGCTGATCTCCGATCTGCCGGTCTTCTCGCGCTGGCGCGGGCGCCCTCCGTTCGGGAGTCGCGTGCTCGACGAGATGGTGCACGTGGTCGACCGGCTGATCGTCGATTCGAGCGAGTGGGACGACCTGCCCGCGGGCTACGGCGAGCTGGCGGACCGCTTCGACCACACCGCCATCTCGGACATCGCCTACCGCCGCTCCCTCCACTGGCGCGTGCTCTTGGCCGAGCTGTGGCCGACGATCGCCGATGTTAACGAGATCGGCGTGAAGGGGCCGGAGGCCGATGCGCTCCTGATCGCGGGCTGGCTGCGCTCCCGTCTCGACCGCAAGATCGCGCTCGAGCACGAGGAGTCGGACGAGCTGCGCGAGGTCACGGTCGACGGCGACTCGGTCGGCATGCCGCGTGGAGACCCTCCCGACGCGAGCCAGCTCCTGTCCGCCGAGCTCGACCAGTTCGGCCGCGATCCGATCTACGAAGCGGCCGTGCGCGCGACGGGATGACGTCCTCGGCGAAGGTCGCCGCCGTCGTTGCCCTCGCGGCCGTAGGCGGCGGGATCTTCGCCGGCATCGACCTTCGCCGAGGGGCGGCGGTGAAGCCGCCGGCGCGGGCAAAGGTTCACGAGGCGCCGATGGGGCCGGTCCACGGCCTGATGCTCGCCCCGCTGGCCGACCCGGACGGCCGCGTCCCGACGGCCGATCTCAGCCGTTAAGCGTTTTCTCGCCCTGATTACGGGGAGCCGCAGCTTCGAGCTCGATCGCACACGGGCGCTCCGGCTCGCGAAGGCGCTCCGATCCATCCCCGCCTGATAGCGCTATATCGTCCGGCCGTGGCCGGGCCTGCGACGTCCCGCGTCGGAATCGGCGTCATCCTGCTGGGTGCGAGCTTCGGCTACGGCGCTGGCGTCGTCGGGCCGGCTGCGGCTTCCGTCGCCAAGGAGTTCGACGTGTCTCTGACCGAAGCGGGGCTGATGACGTCCGTCTTCTTCATAGCGATCGCTGCGTTCTCGCTCGTCGGTTCCGCGGCCGAGGAGCGGCTGGGGATCCCTTGGAGCGCGCGCTTGGCCTCGATCTGCATGGGGCTTGGCGGCCTCATCGGCGCGATTGCGCCGGCGTTCGCCGTCCTGCTTGTCGGCCGCGCCTTCGCCGGGCTGGGCACCGGAATCGCGCTCATCGCCTGCCCTGTCGTCGCACGAGCGCTCGGGAGCGTGCTGCTGCTCGGCGTGTACGGGGGCGGAATCATGATCGGACTCGCTGCATCGCTCTTCGTGGGCGGTGAGCTCGCCGAGGCAGGCGTCGACTGGCGCGTGAACTTCGGGATCTCGGCGGCGATCGGAATCGCCGCGCTCCCGTTCCTGTTTGGCGACATGCCCGCCGTCCAGCACATGCGCCGCGTGGGCGCCGCAGGGGTGAAGAAGCTCCTGCTCGGGTGGCGCTTCTGGTGGGCCGACGCACTGTTCGTCTTCGTCAACGCGGTGCCGGTCATTGTCGGCGCGTGGCTGCTCCATTACCTCACGATCCACCACGGGATCGGGCCCGGCATCGCCGGCGCGCTCGGCTTCGTGCTCTTCGGCGTCCAGGCGATCGGGAGGCCGCTCAGCGGGAAGCTCGCCACCTCGCGCCATCGCCGCATCCTGCTTTCGACCGTGGGGCCGGCGCTCGCCGCCGGCGGGCTCCTCGCGCTCGCGCTGGATCGGACCGAGGGTGTGGCGGCGGTCGGGATCATCGCCCTCGGTTTCGGCTTCGGCCTTCCCTACGCGATCGCCTACCAGCGAATCGAGGACCTGATCGAGGGGAATCCGGAGCTCGGGCTCGCCGTCGGGCTCCAGGGCGTCAACTTCTCGGCGATCGTGGTCGTGCCGCTCGTCGGTGCCGCGCTCGAGCACGGCTACGGAAGGCTGTCCTTCCTCCTCCTCGCCGCCTTCTGCGCGCTCGTCGGCGCGGTCAACTTCATCGCCCGTACAGACTGATCCCGGCTGCGAGCACCCGCGCGTCGTCGCCGGGACGGCCGACCAGCTGCAGCGAGGCGGGGAGCCCGTCCTCGGCCGGGCCGCATGGCAGCGCGAGCGCGGGCCAGCCCGTGTCGTTGAAGGCGCGGGTGAAGTGAGTCATACGGGTGCGCACCGGCTCGTTCCAGGTCGCCCCGACCTCGGGAGCGACGAAGGGGAGGGTGGGGACGATCAGGAGGTCGAGGTCGCCTAGCGCCTCGAAGCGCCTGCTCACGGTAGAGCTCGCGCGTGGCGGCTGCCTGCTCGCGCGCGCTCCGCTGTGACCGCGAGGCAGTCCTCGACCTTGTCGGCGACGTCCGCTCCGTACAGGTCGCGGTTCTCCGCGAAGAGCTCACCGTGAACGTCGGCGACCTCCGCCATGAAGCCCGGAAAGACGCCGTGCGGAACGGGGAAGTCGATCTCGCCCCGATGCGGGAAACGTCCGGCGGTCTCCTGGATGCGCTCGCGGACGAGTGGGTCACATCCGTCGAGCCACGCGACTCCGATGCTTACGTCGTCGAGCGCGATACCTCGGTGGGGCGGAACCCGGGCGCCAGCACCTCCATCATCGCGACGCAGTCCGCCACCGTCTTCGCCATCGGGCCGACGTGATCCCAGCTCGGAGCGAGCGGAAAGCAGCCCTCGAGCGAGACGAGGCCGTACGTTGGCTTGAAGCCGACGATCCCGCAGCAGGCCGCGGGAATGCGGATCGAGCCGCCCGAATCGGTTCCGAGCGCGGTGTCGGCGAGCCCGGCTGCGAGGGCGGCCGCGGACCCACCGCTCGAGCCGCCGGCGATCCTCCCATCCCGCAATGGGTTCGGAACCGTGCCGAAGTGCGGGTTCTCCGACGTGACCCCGTAGGCGAACTCGTGCAGGTTGGTCTTCCCGATGTTCGCGTAGCCGGCCTCCTCGAGCAGGCGCACGGCCTCGGCCGTTCGGGCCGGCACGTGGTCGGCGAAGAGCGCGGAGCCGTAGGTCGTGGTCAGCCCGGCGGTGTCGAACAGGTCCTTGACGGCGAGCGAGATGCCCGCGGCGGGCTGCTCGGGCCGCGCGAGGAATATCCCGTCGGTCATGCTTGCAGGCATGCGTGTCCGCGACCTTAACTGGATGCAGCTCGAGGACTATCTGGAAGGCGACGACCGAATCGTCCTCCCGCTCGGCTCGACCGAGCAGCACGCGTACCTGTCGCTCGAGACGGACAACATCCTGGCCGAGCGTGTCTCGGTCGAGGCCGCCGAGCCGCTCGGCGTCCCGGTGCTGCCCGTGCTCGCCTACGGGATCACGCCGCTCTTCGCGACGTATCCCGGCAGCCCGAGCCTGAGCGCCGAGACGTACCTGCGCGTGGTGCACGAGCTGCTCGACTCGCTCTTCGTGCAGGGCTTCCGGCGCGTCCTGCTCGTCAACGGGCACGGCGGCAACATGCCGGCCCGGCAGGCGGCGAACGAGTGGATGGCCGCGAACGAGGGGGCGCAGGCGATCTTCCACGACTGGTGGATCGGGCCGGAGGCAGCCGCCGCGGTTCGCGAGATCGAGCCCGCTGCGCACGCCTCGTGGATGGAGAACTTCCCCTGGACGCGGCTGGCAGGCGTCGAGCTGCCCGCCGAGCCGAAAGCGTCGCTCGATCTCGCCGCGTTGCGTGCGCGCGGGCCGGCTGCCGTGCGCGCGCTGCTCGGAGACGGATCGTTCGGGGGGACATACCAGCGCTCCGACGAGGAAGTGATGCGCGTCTGGGAGGCGGGCGTGGCGGAGGTGCGGTCTTTGCTCGAGTCCGGATGGGCCTCGTGATCGAGGTCCGTCGCGCTATTTCCGACGACGAGATCGCGACGTTCCTGAAGACCGGCCCGAAGATCTTTCCGGGCACGCCGACGCTCGAGGGCTTTCGACACAGGGAGCGAACCTGGGGGTCGGTCAATCTGCTGTCGTTGGTGGACGGCTCGCCGGCGGGGATCGGCTGGACGGGGCCGGTTCAGCAGTCAGGCCTCTGGTGCGGGTTCGGCGTCGTGCCGGAATCGCGGCGGCAGGGCGCCGGCAGCGCGCTGTACGAGGGCTTGTCTGACGTGGCGCGCGAGCGTGGCCTGGACGGCTTGCTCCTCGAGGTGCTCCAGTCGGATTCTGATTCCCTGGCGTGGGTCGAGCGGCGCGGTTTCACCGAGATCGAGCGGCAGGAGGCGCTCGCGCTCGACCTCACGGCGCACGAGCCTGCGGAAGTGACGCCGCCCGAGGGGATCGAGCTCGTGACGCGCGCAGCACGGCCGGACCTGACGCGCGAGATGTACGACGTCGGCGTGGAGGCAGCCCGGGACATACCTGGGCTCGACGGCGGGAACGATCCCAGCTTCGAATCGTGGGCCGCGTTCGAGATCGAGCGTCCGAGCCGCGACCCGGAGCTGTGCTTCATCGCGCTCGCCGGCGGGAGGGTGGTCGGCTTCGCATCGCTCGACGTGTTCCCGGACGACGTCTTCCACGGCCTGACGGCTGTCGCGCGAGATTGGCGTGGACGCGGCGTTGGCGCGGCGCTCAAGCGGTCGCAGATCGAGGCTGCGAAGACGCGCGGCTTTCCGCGGCTGCTGACCGAGAGCCAGCACGAGAACGAGCCGATGCGGCGGCTGAACGAGAGGCTCGGGTTTCGCCCGGAGCCCAGCATGTCCACCATCGTCCTTCGCGGCCCGCTGGCCGGGGACTGAACGTCACACAGCCGGCACGGACCCGTTTCCCACGGGTGCGGAATTTCTCGTTAGGGTCGCAGTGGGGAGGAGGCTGGTGGCCCCGGAGGCCAGGGCCCCAGGCGGGCTCAGTGGCGCGGGCGGCCTTCGTCGGCGGGCGGCACGTAGTTCGGCGGGATGTTGCCGTGAGTCGGTATTCCTGCCGACTCCGAGATCCAGCCGCCCTGCGAACTTCCGGTTCCGGTCGCCGCGCTCTGGGCGTCGACGTTCTGGCCGGCGCGCTGCGCATCGCCCTCGACTGGCCGGCGAAACGTCTTGTGGTACCAGCGCTTCAGACTGGCGAGCATGTCCTCAGTCTAGTTGCAGATAGATCAATGCCACGATCACCGTGGCGATGAAGAGCACGACGAAGACGCCGAACAGCGCCCAACCCAGAAGGGCGTTGCCGCGCTCGAGCTCGCGGTCGTCCTCGGTCACGCCACCAGCGGGTCGAGGGCCATCGCCACGAACAGGAGCGCAAGGTACGCGAGCGAGAAGTGGAACAGCAGCCGCGCGCGCGCCGGCGACGTCTGCCGCGCGAGCCGCCACGCCAGCCAGATGAAGGCTCCGCCGAGCGCGAGGGCGCAGACGAGGTAGAGCACGCCGACGGTGTCCCAGAAGAACGGCAGCAGCGTGATCGGCACGAGCGCAGCGGAGTACAAGAGGATCTGCCGCGTCGTCGCGCGCTCACCCCGCACGACCGGCAGCATCGGGATCCGCGCCGCCTCGTAGTCGCGCCGGATCAGCAGCGCGAGGGCCCAGAAGTGCGGCGGCGTCCAGAAGAAGACGATCAGGAAGAGGAAGAGCGCCGGCACGGTCAGATTCCCGGTCGCGGCGGCCCAGCCGACCAGCGGCGGCACCGCTCCGGCAGCACCGCCGATGACGATGTTCTGCGGCGTCGAGCGCTTCAGCCAGCGCGTGTACACGAGCACGTAGAACAGGTTCCCGACGAGCGCGAGCACGGCGGTCAGGACGTTGACGAAGCTCGCGAGCAGGACGAACGAGAGAGCCGAGAGCGCGAGCCCGAACTCCAGCGCGTACTCGGCCGGGATGCGGTCGGCGGCGACCGGCCGCCCCGAGGTACGCCGCATCGCCCGGTCGATGTCGCGGTCGAGGACATGGTTGAGCGCGCTCGCGCCACCGCAGGCAAGCGCGAGCCCGAGCATCGTCACGCCACCAGCCACGTCGCCGGCCAGCCGCCGGCGCCGACGATCATCCCGCACAGCCCCGTCAGCAACAGCAGGCTCATGATTCGAGGCTTGGTCAGCGCCACGTAGTCGCGCCAGGAGCCCGCGGGCACCCAGCGCTCGCGCAGGACCAGCGCCGCCGAGACGAGCGAGGCCGCGAAGGCGAGGGCCGCGAGCACGACGTGCGCGACATGGCCCGTGACGAGCGCGGCAACACCGAACAGCACCAGAGCCGTCAGCGGTGGGCGCCAGCAGGTGCCGGTACTCGAACCACGCGGCAAGTACGAGGACGACGAGCGGCGGCACCGCGACTGCCGAGAGCGCCTCGTGCGCCACTCCCGGCACCGGTCGCGCCGCTGACGACCGCGAGGCCGGTCGCAACGGCCGCTCCGACCGCCGTCAGCCGGAGCCACGGGCCAGGAGTCACGCTAGAGATGGCGCTGCTCCTTCAGCCTGCGACGGATGTCCCTCAGGGGGCGGGGGCTCGTCACGTACGGAACCGGTGCATCGAAGTTCTCGGGCGGCGGCGGCGAACTCGTGTACCACTCGAGCGTATCTGCCAGCCAGGGGTCGTTCGAGGCCCGCTCGCCGCGCCGGCGCGTGACGATCACGTTGACGAAGAAGAGCAGGATGCCGATCGCCATGATCCCGGAGCCGATGCTCGACGCGAGGTTGTAGCCCTCCCACAGCCCGCCGCGGTCGTACGTGTAGATGCGACGCGGCATGCCGAGCAGCCCGAGCATGTGCTGCGGGAAGAACGTGATGTTGAAGCCGATGAACGTGAACCAGAACTGCCACTTCCCGATCTTCTCGTCGAGGACGCGTCCGAACATCTTCGGCCACCAGTAGTAGAGGCCCGCGAAGATCCCGAGGATCGACCCGCCGAAGAGGACGTAGTGCAGGTGCGCGACCACGTAGTAGGTGTCGTTGACGTCCCAGTCGAACGGGAAGACGGCGAGGAAGACGCCCGACAGCCCGCCGAGCGTGAAGACTGCGATGAACCCGAGCGCGTACAGCATCGGCGTGTCGAAGATGAGGTTGCCGCGCCAGGTCGTCGCGAGCCAGTTGAAGATCTTCACGCCCGTCGGCACGGCGACGAGCATCGTCGAGATCATGAAGAAGGCCTGCAGCCCGATCGGGATCCCCGTCGCGAACATGTGGTGCGCCCAGACGAACAGAGAGATGACCGCGATCCCCGCGGTGGCCAGCGCGATCGCCGTGTAGCCGAACACGGGCTTGCGGGCGAAGACGGGGATGACCTCGGAGATGATCCCCATGGCGGGCAGGATCATCACGTAGACCTCGGGGTGGCCGAAGAACCAGAAGACGTGCTGCCAGAGCAGCGCGCTTCCCCCCTTGTCCGGAATGAAGAAGTGCGTCCCCACCTGCCGGTCGAGGAGCAGCAGGGTGAGCCCGGCCGAGAGCGCGGGGAGGACGAGCACGAGCAGGGCGGAGTACGCCTCGATCGCCCAGACGAAGAGCGGCATCCGCATCCGAGTCATGCCGGGCGTGCGCATCCGCCAGATCGTCACGAGGAAGTTGATCGCGCCGATCAGCGACGCGATCGAAAGGATGTGGAGCGACAGGATCCACAGGTCCTGACCCGTCCCCGGTGTCTTCTCCGACAGCGGCACGTAGCTCGTCCAGCCGGCCTTCGGCGCTCCGCCCGAGGCGAACCAGCTCCCGTACAGGACGATTCCGCCGAGCAGGAAGAGCCAGTACGAGAGCGCGTTCAGGCGCGGGAAGGCGACGTCGCGCGCGCCGATCATCAGCGGGACCAGGTAGTTGCCGAAGCCGGCGAGGATCGGAACGACGACGAGGAAGACCATCGTCGTCCCGTGCATCGTGAACAGCTCGTTGTAGGAGTCCTTGGTGATGAAGTGCTCGTTCGGCGTCGCGAGCTGCGCGCGGATGAGCAGCGCGAGGATGCCTCCGGCCACGAAGAAGAACAGGCTCGTGGCGATGTAGAGGATCCCGATCCGCTTGTGGTCGGTCGTGACCAGCCAGCTGGCGAAGCGGCCGCGGGTCCACGGCACCCGGGCGGGATAGGGCTCGACGTTAACCGCCACTGCCGAACCTCCTCTTCAGGTAGGTGAAGAGCGCGTCCACCTGCCGGTCGCTCCAGTCGCTCCCGACCGCGGGCATCAGGTTCCTGCCGTTCCGCACGATCGTCTCGAGGCTGTCCTTGTTCTGGATGATCGCGCTGTTGGCGATGTTCGGGCCGATCCCGCCCTGGCCCAGGTCGCCGTGGCACTTGGCGCAGACGCCGTTGAACTCCTGCGCGCCGAGGTCGGACGGTCCCGGCTTCCTGCGCGCGCGCCTGAGCGGACAGCCAGCTGTCGAATTCGCGGGCGGGAACCGCCTGGACGGTCGCGGTCATCGCCGCGTGCTGGATCCCGCAGAACTCGGCGCACTGGCCCTTGTACGTCCCCAGCTTCTCGACTTCGTACCAGGTGTGGTTCGGATGGCCCGGGATCGCGTCGATCTTCCCGCCCAGCGCGGGGATCCACCAGCTGTGGATCACGTCGTTCTCGGGCGCGGTCACCTCGACGCGTACCGGGCGGTTGACCGGCGCGCGCATCGTGTCGATCGCGATCACGCCGTTCGGGTACGTGATCTGCCAGTAGAACTGCTTGCCCTCGACGTTCATCCGCAGCTCCGAGCCGGCGGCTCCGGCTGCGGGAACGTCCTTGATGCCCGGGAGCTCGTAGAAGGTGAAGATCGCGATCGCGATCAGGATCAGGACGGGTACCGCCGTCCAGGCAAGCTCCAGATTCAGGTGGCCGCGGATCTGCGGGCCCTCGGCGTCCCTCGCCCGGCGCCCCCGTCGGTACTTGACGATGAAGAACACGAGGGCGACTTCGACGACGAGGAAGATGAAGACGGCGAAGCCCATGACGAACCAGTAGACCGTCTCGATCCGGGCGCCGTTCGGCGAGTCCGGTCCCGCGGGAGCGAAGCCTCCGTTGTCGCCGAGCGCGACGCCAGACAGCGCGAGTCCGGCGATGAGCAGACCGGCGAGGACGAGGAGCCTGGCGCGCACGGGTGGCATTCTACGAAGCGATGGCCGAACGCTCCGTCGTCGACTTGCCACCGGAGGTCGGTCTCCCTTTCGAAGTCTTCCTAAACGGCGTTCCACAGCGTGAAGGACGGGACTTCAAGGTGGAAGGACACATGCTCGTTTTCGAACGACCGCTGGCCGAAGAGGGCCGCCTCGGCTTCTGGCGCTGGCTTTCCCTCTTCCTCGGAATCGCAGGCACGTACCGCCAGAACGACTCGGTCGACATCGTGTACCGCCGCGGCGGGCAACGGATAGTCGCGAGCAAGCTCCCGTTCAGGGCCGGTTAGGCGGTCGGGGAGCGACGAGCCCGCAGCGGCCACACCGGTGCCCACGCTCGACGTACCCGGGCACCGCATCTCGAGCACCTGCTGCGCCGGCGTGTCGCGAGCATTCCCTCGGCGCGGAGAACCACCTCCGGCCACGAAACGGTCAGCGCGGCGAGGCCCTGGTCGGCATCGAGTCTCGCCAGGTGCTCGTCCCGACATCGCTCGACGAGGTCGATCACTCCGAGCTGCCGGGCCACGCCCTCGTCGAGCTCCTGTGCGACCCACCTCACCCGAGGGCGGAGCAGGCGGCGGCTGAGCTGCGGCTGGGAAGCGTCGAGCCTCGCGACGACGAGCTCGGCGATCGCATGGATGTGGCTCCTTCGACTCACGACCGCGCTCCGTTCGGCGCGAGCAGCATCGTGAGGCTTCGACCTTCGGAGGTGATGCCGCGCTTCGACGTGGCCGCACTCCTGCACATCGGCCGCGAACCGCTCGAGCAAGTCGTCGCCCCGCGTCGACATGCTCGCGCTCCCGCCCGCGGAAGGACACGACGACCCGGACCTTGGAGCGATCCTGTAGGAACTGGGCCGCTCGATCGCGCTTCCACCGGTAGTCGTGGTCTCCGATGCGCGGGCGCACGCGAATCTCTTTCGACGAGACGTGGTCTGGTTCCGGAGGCTGGCGCGCCGGCTGCGTTCCTCCTCGTAGCGCCACTTGCTGTACTCGAGCACGCGGCAGACGGGTGGGTCGGCTTCCGGGGCGACCTCGACCAGGTCGAGCTCGCGACTCTGCGCGTATTCGAGTGCTGGCCCCACCGCGCATGACGCCGACCTGTTCGCCTGCTTCGTCGACGAGTCGAACCTGGCGTGCGTGAATCTGATCGTTGATGCGTGCCGTCACCCTCGGGCGAGGGGCGGTTTGGGTCCTACGACGAGCTTTCCTCAACAGAGCGTCCTTTCGTATGAGTGAACGGCGCCGAGCCGCACCCGTTCGGAAGGACGTCTGGGGTGAAGTGCGCGCCGACTAGTGCGCGCGCGAACCGAACGGGAGGGCCGGCGACTGGAATTGGTCGGTCATGGACTCCTCCTTTCGGTCGAGAACGAGCGAACGCTGTGACCCTAGCACGGGTTTGGACGCGGGATCGTCAATCCTCGACCGCGCGTGCGATGCCCCACTCGGCCACGTCGCGAATCGAGACGATCCCGACCGCGCGCTCGCCGTCGACGATCGGCAGATGGCGGAAGCCGTGGTCGAACATCGTCTTGGCCGCGTCTTCGATCGACATGTCGGCCGTGGCCGTGATCGGGTCGGCAGTCATCCACTCGCGGACGCGGGCGTCGCTCGAGTGCGTACGGGCGGCGACGGCGTGCATGATGTCTCGCTCGGTCAGGACGCCGATCAGCCGGCCGAAGTCGAAGACGACGACCGAGCCGACGTTCCGCTCGACCATCCGCGTTGCGACTTCCCCGAGCGTGTCCTCCGGCGCGACGGTCAGCACGTCCTCGGTCATGATCTCCCGCAGCTGCGTCACGGTCCGAGCATATAACGGGGGAGTCCTCTAGACCCGTCGATTTTCTCTGACGACGCTGAGGACGAGCACAGCGACCGCCCCGAAAGGCAGCAGCCACCAGGCAGAGACGCCGGCCTCGACGAGCCCCCACGTGGCGAGCAGCGCGACTACGACGCCGGCGGCGATCGTCCAGTCGTCGCCGACGAGGAAGTGGTACCAGAAGCGGCCGAAGGCCTTGGTCCAGCCCCAGAGCCGGTTCACGAGTACGCCTCGCGTGCGCCTCCGAGCAGCCGGCGGCGCTGCAGCGCGATCAGGCCTGCGGCGGCCAGGCAGTAGAAGGCGAGGATCACGGGCAGCGCGATCTCGTCCCCGGGCCAGTGGACACCGAGGCCCTCGGCCGCCCAGAAGGTGCCGAACGTGGTCAGCATCAGCCCGACGCTGAGAATGAGGACGCTGCGCGGGATCTCCCGCAGCGAGCGGTGGAAGGTGACTCCCAGCACCCCGACGAGGACGACGGCCGAAGCGCCGCCGATCGCCGCGATCGTGAGCTGGTTCGCGGTCGCCCCGAACGTCACCACGATGAACGCGATCTCGAGCCCCTCGAGCAGCACGCCCTTGAACGACAGGACGAACCCGGTCCAGTCCATGCCCAAGTCGCTGTTCGTGGCTGCCGGTGTCCTCGACGACCTCTTCGTCGCCGGCGAAGCCTTTCGCCGCCACGCGCGTCACGCCCTTGCGCAGCCAGCCCAGCCCGAAGGCGAGCAGCAGCGCGCCGATGATCAGGCGCAGCGTGTCGATCGGGATGGACGTCAGCGCCGTCCCGAGCCCGACGCCGAGCACCACCAGCACGAGCAGGCCGACCCCTGCGCCGATCAGCGATGCCCGCCAGCCGCGAATGAGGCCGACGCCGATGACGATGGCCACCATCTCGATCGCCTCGACGACCGAGGCGAGGAAGGTGGTGGCGAAGGTCCCTCCGCCGTTCACGGCTTGAACGTTAGCTAGGCGTGCGCTTCTGCCGCCTCGAGCGCCAGCTCCTCGTCCTCATCCGGAATCGGGGCCGAGCGCTGCATGACGATCGCTACCAGGATCATCCCGGCGACGGCGACGCCCAGGGACAGCCACATGACCACGCCCAGGCCGTCGGTGAAACCCTGCTCGAGCGCGTGCTTGATCGCCACCTGCTGCCCCGGGCGGGAACGTGCGCAGCTCGGCGATCGCTTCCGCGTTCCCGGCGAGGAGGCCGCTGAGCGTCTGTTCCTGGGCCTCGGTCAGCCCGATGCCGAGCTTGCTCAGCAGCTCCTCGGACTTGCTCTCCGTGACGCTCTGGAAGAACGAGCCGGAGAGGGCGACGCCGAAGGTCGCGCCGATGCCGCTCATGGTCACGAGCACCCCGGCGGCGGCTCCGTGCTCGATCCGGCGGATCGCGTTCATCGCCGCGGTGTTGAGCGGCGTGAGCGCGAGGCCGACACCGCCGCCCGCCACGAGCAGCCCCGGCCAGAGCTCGTTGTAGCCCGAGTCGGCGTCGATGCCGCGTCAGCAGGTAACAGCCGAGGGCGGTGAGGATCAGTCCGAGGACGATCGGGATGCGCGGCCCGAGACGCGTTGAGATCGGCCCGCCGGCCGGCAGCGCGATGACCAGGGTGGCGCTCAGCGGCAAGAGCAGTGCGCCGGCCCTGACCACCGAGTAGCCCAGCACCTCCTGCATGTACAGCGGGATGAAGAACAGGACGGCCGCGAGCGCGAAGTTGACCGCGAGGAGCGCCGCGTTGCCACCCAGGTAGTTGCGCTTCCGGAAGAAACCGAAGTCGACGAGCGGGTTCCGCGCCCGGGGCTCGAGGACGAAGAAGAGGACGAGCAGGACGCCTGCCGAGACGAAGAGGATGATCGACTTGGGCGACGTCCAGCCCCACGCTTCTCCCTCGTTGAGAACGAGCGTCAGCGCGGTCAGGCCGCCGGCGAGCGTGCCGAGGCCCGCCATGTCGACGTGCCGGTCCGCGTTCGGATCGCGAGACTCGCGCCCGGCGAGGAGGGTCATGACGAAGAAGACGACAGCGAACGGGATGTTGATCCAGAAGACCGACCGCCAGTCCCACTCGGCGAGAATCCCGCCGAGCGCGGGGCCGAGGCCGCTCACGAGCGCGGAGGCGGCCGCCCAGATGCCGATGGCCGTGCCGCGTTGCGCGGGCTCGAATGCGTCCGTGATGATCGAGAGGGACGCCGGCGTAAGGACGGCCGCGCCGACGCCCATGATCACGACGGAGATGATCAGGACGATCGGATCCGGAGCGACTGAGGCTCCGAGCGCTCCCAGCGTGTAGATGACCGTGCCGCCGAGGAAGAAGACCTTGCGTCCGTACACGTCGGCCAGGCGGCCGGCCAGCACGAGGAGGGCCGAGTAGGCGAGGCTGAAGCCGACCAGCGTCCACTGGAGCTCGCCGATCGAGGCGTTGAACTCCTTGTGGATGACGGGGACTGCGACGGCGACGGCCGAGGTCGGGATCGACGTGACCCCGCTCGAGATCGCCATCGCGATCAGCACCGTCCACTTGCCGCCTCCCTGCCCCCGGGTCCGCGAAAGCGCGCGAAGCGGAACGAGTGCGGCAGGTGCAGCACGGCGCGGGAGCTTAACAGCGCTCAGTCTGAGCGCTAACCGAGCTTGCGGTCGAGGTCGAACGCGGCGCTGATCAGCGCGAGGTGCGTGAACGCCTGCGGGAAGTTGCCGAGGGCCTCACCGGTCGGCCCGATCTGCTCGGAGTACAGGCCGACGTGGTTCGCGTACGTGAGCATCTTCTCGAACATGAGCCGGGCGTCGTCCACACGCCCCGCCCGCGACATCGCCTCGACCAGCCAGAACGAGCACATCGAGAACGTCCCCTCCGTCCCGGCCAGCCCGTCGGGCGAGGCCTCGGGGTTGTACCGGTGGACGAGGCTGTCGGTCACGAGCTCCTTCGTGATCGCGTCGAGCGTCGAAGTCCACCGTGGGTCGGTCGGTGCGACGAACTTGACCAGCGGCATCATCAGCAGCGAGGCATCGAGCACGTCGGATCCGTAGTGCTGGACGAAGGCCTTCTTCTGCTCGCTCCACCCGCGCTCGTGGATCTGCGCATGGATGCGGTCGCGAACGGCGCGCCAGTGATAGACGTCGGCGGGAAGGCTGCGCTCGACGGCCATCCTCGCCGCGCGGTCGATTCCCACCCACGACTGCAGCCGCGAGAACACGAAGTCCTTGCGCCCGCCGCGCGTCTCCCAGATGCCTTCGTCCGGCTGGTTCCAGTCCTCGCACAGCCGGTCGACACCGTCGCGGATTCCGTCCCAGGCGTCGTAGTAGATCGGCCCGCCGTATTTGTTGTAGACGTAGATCGCGTCGATCAGCTCGCCGTAGATGTCGAGCTGGAGCTGGGTGGCGGCGTCGTTGCCGACGCGGACAGGGCCTGAGCCGCAGTAGCCCTCGAAGTGGTCGAGCTCCTCCTCCTCGAGCTCGGAGCTCCCGTCCACGCGGTACATGACACGGAGCCGGTCGACCTCTCCGGACTTGACCTCCTGGAAGCGGTCCGTCAGCCAGTCGATGAACTGCTCGGCCGCATCCTTGAACCCGAGCAGGAGGAGGGCGTGCAGCGAGAAGGCGGAGTCGCGCAGCCACGTGTACCGGTAATCCCAGTTGCGCGGTCCGCCGAGCTGCTCGGGCAGGCTCGTCGTGGGCGCGGCGACGATTGCTCCGGTCGGCTTGTACGTCAGCAGCTTCAACGTGAGCGCCGATCGCTGCACCATCTCGCGCCAGCGGCCGCGGTAATTGGACTGGGCGAGCCAGGCGCGCCAGTACGCCACGGTCTCGCGTACCAGCTCCTCGGTCTGGCGCGGGCTGCAGGGCCGGGGGACCTCGGCTTCCTCCACGGGCTCGACGACGAAGGTCGCCGTCTCTCCGGCCGAGAGCGTCAGGCTCGTCCGGACGCCGGCGCGGGTCCGCTCGAAGGCCGTGGTCGTCGAGACCGCAATCGTGAGCTCGGGCGTTTCGAAGACGATGCCGTTCTTCTCCGTGTGCGTCACATGGCGCGCTCGTCCGTAGTCGAAGCGCGGTTCGATCTCGACGTCGAACGTCATGTCGCCGCGCACGGCGTGAACCCAGCGAATCAGCCGGTGGCGTCCGGACAGCTCCCCGGGCTCGTCGACGGGCATGAAGTCGGTGACCTCGCCCACTCCGTCGGGAGTGAAGAAGCGCGTGATCAGGACGTTCGTGTCGGGGAAGTAGAACTGCTTCCTCCTGGCGTTCTCGTCGCCGGAAGAGATGCGGAAGTAGCCGCCCTTGTCCTTGTCGACGATCGCTCCGAAAACGCTGGGCGAGTCGAAGCGCGGGCAGCAGTACCAGTCGATCGTCCCGTCTACGCCGACGAGCGCGACCGTGTGGTGGTTTCCGATGAGGCCGTGGTCGGCGATCGGGAGGTAGCCGTCGAGGCTCACTGGGCGTCTAGTATCGCCGCCTGCGCGGGTACGCGGTCCCGCCTCAGCCGCAGCGCGATCAGGGGATAGAGGAGCGTCGAGATGATCGCCGCGCCGACGAGCGCCGTCGCCGTGGACGCGCGCATGTCGTGGTGCGCGCGCGCGATCGTCGTGATCGCGACGACGAGGGGCAGCTCCGTGGCGCAGAAGAAGCCGAGCGCGAACCGGTCGCGCAGGCCGAGCTCGCGGCGGTAGAAGAGCAGCGCGGGCACGCCGCGCACGACGAGGAACATCGCGGCGAACAGCGGCAGCTTGGCGAGCGCTCCGGGGCTCGTGACCAGTCCCTTCGCGTCGAAGCCCATCCCGCTGACCACGAAGAAGAACGGAATCAGGAAGCCGTAGCCGATCGCGGTCAGCTTCGACTCGAAGATCGCGACCTCGCGGCCGCGCAATGCAAGCCTGGTGATCATTCCGGCGACGAAGCCGCCGAGCAGCAGGTCGAGGCCGAGCTCGGTCGCGAGGGCGACCAGTCCGAAGATGAGGACGACCGCGAGGCGCACGGCGAGCTGGCTCGACGACTCGAAGGTGCGCTCCAGTGCTGCCCATCCCCGCGGCGTCGACCGCACAGCGACGATCCCGGTGAAGACGGCGAGGGCGACGAACGCGATCAGGATCAGAGCCTCGTGGGCCGGATGCCGTGAGGTCAGGACGAGGCTGACGAGCAGGATCGGGCCGAACTCGCCCATCGCTCCGGCGCCCAGCAGCAGCGTGCCGAAGCGGGTGCGGAGCTCGCCGCTGTCGTGCAGGATCGGGATCAGCGTCCCGATCGCCGTCGTCGCGATCGCCGAGCCCGTGTACAGGTCGGAGTCGACGACGTTCCCCACGAAGAGGAGGCCGGCGAGGCCGTACGCGAGGGCGAGCGAGACGATCCAGCCGCCCGCGCCGAGCGCGAGCGGCCTCCCCTTGATCCGTTGGAAGTCGATCTCGTAGCCGGCGAAGAAGAACAGCATGCCGAGGCCGAGGTTCGAGAAGAAACTCGTCGCGGCGTCGACCTGGGCGAGGCCTGCGATCTGCGGGCCGATCAGGATCCCGAGCAGCAGCTCGACGACGACGACCGGGAGGACGAGCCGCGGCGCGACGAACGCCGAGATGATCGCCGCGACGGCCGCCGCGGAGACGATGACGAGGAACGACTCGGCGTCGACACCGATCATGAGATGAGAATCTAAGACCGTCGGCGCCGGCGTTGCTAGGGTTTCGCGCCTTGATCCGGGATCCCGCCTCTCCGCAGGACGTCGTCATTGGGGTAGTGGGGGACGGCTTCAGCGCCCTCCACGTCTATTCGACCGCGGTCTACCTCGGCTTCCGGCCGGAGCAAATCGGCATCTTCGGGCCGCAGACGAACCCCGTCCACACGTACCAGCAGTACGCCTGGAACCTCGGGCAGACGATTCTGCGCTCCGAGTCCGAGTCGCATTTCATGCCGGCAGACTGGCCGACGTTCTCGCAGATGGATGCGTACGCGCGGTTCGATCCTAGGGCGCTCTTCCGCTCCTCCCTTCGCAAGTTCAATCCCGGCGTCCCCGAGATCCTCGCCCAGGCGGAAGTCGTCGCGACCACCCTCGGGTACAAGGGCCGGCTGATCGGCGGGCGCAAGGTGGGCTGGGTCGTACGCGAGCCGGGGCCACCGCCGCATTTCGCCCTCTACGACGAGGATGCGGTCCTGCTCGGGCGCTGCAAGCACGCGATGATCGCGGTCGGCCATGGCCCGCTTTCCTTCCCCGGCGTCTACGGGAGGGCGCGGCACGATCCTGCTACCGCCGACCGTGTCGTACAGTCGTACGAGCCCAAGCAGTACCAGCCCGGCGCGCAGTACATCGTCATCGGCTCCGGAATCGCCTCGACCAACGAATGGGTGAACGCCGTCCAGGCCGGCGCTAGCTGCATCGCGCTGCGCCGCAATCCCCAGCCCGACGAGCAGGACCTGAACGTTCCGCGCTGCCTGTTCGACGGCAGCGGCATCGACGCCTTCGAGGCGCTCTCGTTCGAGGAGCGGCTCGACTTCCTCGAGGTCGTGCTGCGCGGGACGACGCCCGAGCGCCGGACGTGGGCCAAGGAGCTCAAGGAGGCCCAAAAGGAAGGACGCTTTCAGGAGGCCATCGGCGAGGTGGTCGAGATCGAGCCCGGGCCGGCGGGGTTGCGCGTGCACTTGCGGAACCATGACGGAAGCGACGCTGGCTGGATCGACGCCGCCGGCATCGTCTGCGGGACGGGGTTCGTCAAGTCGCACCTCGCGATCCCCCTGCTGCGGAGGTTGATCCAGATGTACTCGATCCCCGTGACGCGCGAGCACATCCGCCTGAAGACGAATTGCGGCGTCCCACCGCTCGACCGTCCCGACTCACGGCTCTGTCTGAACGGCCTGCTCGCGAACACGGTCGTCCCGAACGGCGACACCATCGCCGGCACGAAGTACGTCGCGCGCCGGTTCGTCGGGGACGTCGTCCGGGCCGAACGCCTGCGCCAGCGCTCGCTTCTCGGGCGGTTCGCGATGCAGATCGGCCTGGCGCGCAAGACCATCCACACGATCCGCCACGTCCAACGCTCGAGGCAGCTGGCCTAGATGTGCCCGACAGTCCTCGGCCGGATCGAGACCCGCGTGGCGACGATCACGCTGCCGGCGATCTTCGCCACGATCATCTCGCTGGTTCAGTGGCGCCCGAGCTGGATCGCGCTCATCGGCCTTTACCTCCTGCTCGGAATCGCCCTCGACATCTTCGTGTACTCGTGGCTCTTCCGCTACCAGCCGCCGGGGATGACCTTCGTGCTGGCGGTAGCGGAGTTCGGGCTTCTGTACCTCCTCACGGTCGTCCTCAACGACATCGACCTCTCGCTGTGGGAGACGATCGTCGTCTATTGGGTCTCGTGGATCCTCGCGATCTGGACGAAGATCGTCGTTCTCCCCCTTCTGTCGCTCACCTACCTCGAGTCGTCGGGCGAGTTCCGCCGGCCCGAATGGTCGATCCCGCCGCAACAGGAGCCGCTGCCGATTATCGCGGCGGCGTCCGGCGTCGGGTCGCCACCCGCGGCTGGGCCTGAGCCGACGCCGCGGCCGGCGACGGGCGGTGACGCAGGTCCGCGCGGCGAGGTTCCCGAACCGGAGGCCGTCCCCGCCGCGATTCAGCGGGAGCTCGAGACGACCGGCGCGCTCGGGTCGCGGACTGTCCCGTTCCAGCCGGAGGGGCCGCGCAGGCGTCGTGGATCGGCGGCCAGGCGGGAGCTGATGATCGTCTACTCGTACGCGCTCGTGGCCGCGACGTTCGCGGCCGAGGCCTACTACTTCGCCGTCACTTAAGAGGGTTTGGCGAAATATGGACTGTGCCGCCGGAACGCGCCGCGCCGCCCGTGGCGCATGTCCTCAGTCGCGGCCGTAGGCCAGCCTACGCCCGCTCCCTGCGTCCGTGGCCACGAGCCACGCGGCGCGCCCCGGCGACGAGCAACATTCCGCCAAACCCTCTTAGTGGAAGCCGAGCCAGAGGCCGACACCGACGCCGGTGACGGCCAGCAGGGCGAACGCGGCTACCTGCGTCTGCGCCCTCACGTGCGCATCCCGCCAGGCTTTCAGCAGCGGACTGCCCGGCGAGCCGAGCGTTTCGTCGATCTGCTCCGGAACGAACGCGGCGGGCGTCTCGCCCACGCGAAACGGTGGCGGAGGAGTTGACAGCGCGTGCTCGGGGACGTGGTGGAGGACGTCGGCGGCGTCCGGGGCGTGGGGCGTCTCCGTCCGCATGGGAGGCTGATCGGCGGGCCGGAGCTCGAGGACCGTCAACCCGAGTCTGATCCGATCGCCCGGCAGGAGCACCCGCGGCCCGTGGATCGGCTGCTCGTTCACGTACGTGCCGCTTTCGGAGCCGAGGTCCTCGAGCACGAGCGCGTCGTCAGACTGAGTGATGCGCGCATGTCGCTCGGCGACGTGCGCGTCGCGCAGAGTGAGCGTGAGCCCTTCGGCCCCGCCCAGCTCGACGGTGCGGCCGGCGACGGCGATCTCGCTCTCCCCCTCGTGCGGGCTCTCCACGATGTGCAGGACCAGCTCAGCCACGACGCAAGTATTCCTCAATCGCGCGCTCGAGCTCGGCTGGCTTGAACCCGGACGGGCCCTCCTCGCCCTGGAAGGCGACCCGGCCGTCTCTGCCGATGAGGTACAGCCGGTCAGGCCACCCCCCGTACTGCCTCGCGGTCTCGTTGTCGATCCCGTCGATCAGCACCGGCATGCGGATCTCGAGCCGCACCGCGCATGCGGACCGCTCGGGCAGCGACGAGGGATCGTCGATCGTGATGCCCTCGTCCCGGTTAGACGCCAGCACCCAGCCGTCCTCGGGATGCGCCTCCTTGATGTAGACCACGAGGAAGGCGGCGCGGCCCTCATAGCGCTCCGCCATCTCCTCGAGCTCGCCCAACTGGCGGCGAAAGGGCGGTCAGGTGTACGAGCCGAAGACGAGCGCGACCGGCATACGGCCGGCGTAGTCCGCGAGCCGGACGATCTCGCCCGTGTCCCGCGGCAGCTCGAAGCGGTAGGCCGGATCGCCCGGACGCAGCTTCGGCCTCATCAGATCGCGGTAGACCGGCGAGGCGAGCACGTCGGACATCGTCAGCGGCGAATCGGCGGGCGTCTCGGGAGCCGTCGACACGCGTGCACCTTACGATGTTCGCGGTGCTGCTGGTCACGCTTCTGGCGGTGCGACGGCGATGAGTCGCGGCACCGTGCTCGCGCTCGTCGCGATGGGGCTCACCATCCTCATCCTCGCCCAGGACTTCACCGCGCTCAACGTCGCGCTCCCGTCGATCGAGAAGGCCTTCGACAGCAACGTCTCGACCGTGCAATGGGTGATCAACGCCTACGCGCTCGTCTTCGGAATGTTGATCGTCACGGGCGGCCGCCTCGCCGACCTGTTCGGCCGTCGCCGCGTGTTCTTCATCGGCACGACGATCTTCATGGTCATGTCCGTGCTCGGCGGCGCGGCGCAGAACGAGTACTGGCTGATCGCCGCCCGCGGAGCGATGGGCGTCGGCGCCGCGCTGATGTTCCCGGCCATCCTCGGCATGACCTTTGCCGCCCTGCCGAAGGAGAAGGCCGGGCTGGCGGGCGGGCTCATCCTTGGCTGTGCCGGGATCGGCCAGGCGATCGGTCCGATCTCGGGCGGGCTTCTGACCCAGTACCTGAGCTGGCGCTGGACGCTCTTCATCAACGTCCCGATCGGCCTGATCGCGATGTTCGTCACCTGGCGGGAGGTCCACCAGCCGCGCGAGGCCGGCAAGCGGGAGCGCATCGACTACGCCGGGATCGCGGCGCTCTCCCTCGGCCTGCTCGCCTTGCTGTTCGCTCTGGACCAGGCCACCGACTGGGGCTGGACGGACTGGCGCATCAGCGCCGCGCTCGGCGTCGCTGTGGTGCTGATCGTGACCTTCCCCTTCATCGAGCGCCGGGCGGGGGAGAGCGCGCTCATTCCCGGCGAAGTGATCCGCAACCCATGATTCGCGGGCGCGTGCATCGCCATCCTGCTGATCGTCCGCCGCCTTCATCGCCTCGATGCTCTACCTGCCGCAGTTCCTGCAGAAGATCCTCGACTACTCACCCGTCCGCGCCGGCGTGGCGATGCTCCCGATCATGCTCGGCTTCGCCGTGCTGTCGTTCGTCGGCGGGGCCGATCTACGACCGTGTGGGAGGAAAGATCGTGGTCACGACAGGCGCATTCTTCATCGCCGTCGGCGCGCTGATGCTCACGTTCCTGCAAGAGGGCTCGGGCTATACGGCTCTCATCCCCGGCATGGTCGTGATGGGCATCGGGTTCGGGCTCTTCTACGGCCCGGCCACGACAGCGGGGATTACCGCGCTCGACGAATCCCGTTCCAGCCTGGCGGGCGGGATCGCATACATGGCCCAGATCGGCGGCGGCTCCGTCGGCCTCGGCCTGACGACGACCATCTTCACCGCACTGTCCGCCCGCAAGCTCGACTCGCAGATACACAGGCGGGCATCCCGTTGACCGACGCACAGAGCGACGCGGCCCATGGGATCCTGGCGGGTACGAAGTCAGGCCTGCAGGTCCAGAACCAGTTCCCCGACGTCGCCGCGGAGCTCGAGCGCTTCGTCCGCGAGGCGTTCGTGACCGGCTTCGACTGGGCCTTCCGTGCCGACTCGATCCTCGCGTTCGTCGGCGTGATCGTGGCGGCCGTCTTCGTCGGCGACCGCCTGCGCCGCGGATTCCGCACGGGACGTTCACCCGCTTCGCCGCCGTCGGAGGCGCGATCGAGGGCCGCGTCAGCCGCGGATTGCACCGTCGGCGCTGAAGCGCGCGCCGTGCTTGCCGAAATCCTGCCGTGAGAGCGACGAGACGAGGTGCAGGCTCGACTTCGAGTAGTCGAGCCGCGGGAGCCCTGGATCGGCCAGGCGGATGGAGATCCAGCGTCCTCTCACGAAGGTCCCGTCGGGCTTCAGTGTCACCCGGAAGATCGCGCTCAGGCTGAGCGTCCCGCCCAGGCTGAAGTTGTGGTACCCGGCGAAGTTGCCGGTCGAGTACGCGATCAGCCGGTGGTGGTACCACTCGACGCCGCGGATCACGTGTGGCCCGGACCCGACGACGAGATCGGCGCCTGCGTCGATCGCGGCATGGGTGAAGGCCCGGGAGTTGCCGCGATTCTCCCCGAGGAAGTACTCCGCCCCATGCGGCACGTGGATCTGGTCCGAGCCTTCGGCTCCCGCGTGGATTGCGACCACGACGAGATCGGCGCGGGCGGCCGCCTTCTTGACCAGGCGACGGGCGCTGGGAATGTCGAGCAGGTCGGATGCCCAGGGATACGGCGCGAATCCGAGGAACGCGACGCGGAGGCCCTTTCTGCGCAGGATCGTGATCTGGCCGCGTCCTCCCGCCCAGCGCAGGTGCGCCTTCCGCAGAGCCGCGTGCGTCTGCGCGAATCCCGAAGCGCCGAAGTCGTAGGCGTGGTTGTTCGCGAGATTGACCAGGTCGAAGCCGGTCGCGGTCAGGTTGCGCGCGTACGACGGTGGGGCCTGGAACGCGAAGCAGTTCGTCGAGCTCGACCCGCACTTCGAGTCGCCGCCGACGGAGAACGTCTCCTCGAAGTTGCCCCAGGTCAGGTCGGCGAGGCGGAGGCTGTGGGCGACGCCGTCCAGCGAGTCGCGGCCGCCGTTCGGCGGAGTGCCGTAGGCGGAGGCGAGCACTGTGTCGCCGACCCACTGAATCGTGAGCGGCTTCTTCGGAATCTGCTCCACCTGTGGGTTGGGCACCCCCGGAGTGGTCGTCGTGTCGGCAACGCTCTCCGGTGAGCTCGTGCCGAGACTCGTCCAGGCCACCGGCACCGCGACGCCGACGAGGACGAGTGCGACGACAGCGAGGGCCGTGAGCCGGCGACGCACCTGAGTGCGCCGACGTGCAAGCCGGCGATTCATGCGAGAGTCCTCGTCCACCCGCGAATCGTAGTTCGCCTGCGACGAGGGGCAGGCGGGCTAGGCGGCTTGCTCGGCGGCTGCCTTGATCCCCTCCGCCAGCGTCGGGAACGCATGATGGACGTGCGCGAGGTCGTCGATGGTGGCGCCGAGCTTCATCGCGACCGCGAGGCCCTGGACGATGTCGCTGGCGCCCCGCGCGACGACGTGGACTCCGAGCAGGCGCCTCGTCTGCCCGTCGTAGACGAGCTTGAAGAGACCGTGCTTCGTGTCCGTGTACGCCGCTCTCTGGACGTGCTTGAGCTCGTGACGGACGGTTTGGGCGTCGAAGCCGTGCTCGCGGGCCTCGGCCTCGGTCAGCCCCAGCTGCGCGAGCTCCGGGTCGGTGAAGACCGCGGTCGGCAGGATGGAGTAGTCGGCTGTCGCCCCACCTCCGAACATGTCCTCGATCGCGACCCGAGCCTGGTACTGGGCCACCGGCGTGAATTGGGCGACGGCGGTTACGTCGCCCGCGGCCCAGATCCCGTCCACCGTCGTGCGCAGGTGCTCGTCGACGGCGATCCCGACCTTCGTCGTCTCGATCCCGATCTGCTCGAGGCCGAGCTCCTCGATGTTCGGGGCTCGTCCGGAAGCGAGGAGGACAGTACTGACGCGGAGAGTGCGCTCCGAGCCGCCGTCGCGCGGCGCGAGCACCGCCTCGACCTCACCCCCGTCCTGCCTGACGCTCGACACGAACGTGTCCGTGACCAGCTCGATCCCCTCTTCGGTCAGGACCGCTTCGAGCTCAGCGGCGGCGTCAGGATCGGACCGCGGGCCGAGGTGCTTCATGGCGTCCACCATGGTCACCCTCGAGCCGAAGCGCGAGAACGCCTGCCCGAATTCGAGCCCGACCGCGCCGCCTCCGACGACGAGCAGCGACTCCGGGAGCTCGGTCAGCTCGAGCGCGCTGATGTGGTCGACCCATTCGACGTCCTCGATGCCCTCGATCGGCGGGATCGCCGTCCGTGAGCCGGTCGCGATCAGGATGCGGTCCGCGCGAAGCTCGGTCTCGCCCACCCGGACGGTGTGCGCGTCGACGAGAGCCGCCTCTCCAGGAAAGGTCTCGATCCCGGCCGCCCCCAGGTCCGCGATCCACTGCTCCTGGGGCTTCAGCAGCGTGTCCTTGCGCGCCTTGATCCTGGCCAGGTTCGCGCGCGCGGGGCCGACCTCGATCCCGAGCTTGCCGGCCAGATGATTGATGTCGTGGAGCAGGTCGGCGACGACCAGATACGCCTTGGTCGGCTTGCACGCGACGTTCGGGCAGCTGCCGCCCCAGCGCGTGCGTTCCACCATGGCGACCCGCGCGTCGTATTGCCTCCGGGCCTTCATGGCGCCGTCGCGGGCGGCCGAGCCGGCTCCGATCACGATCAGGTCGAGCTCTTCGGGCATGTTCTCCTCCTTCAGCGAGCAAGTCTCGTGGTTAAAGTCGCGCCGTGCAGCAAGTCGTTTCGCCGGACGAGACGAAGCTCGTCGAGGCGCTTCGCGCAGGAGACGAGGACGCGTTCCGCGAGCTTGTCCGGACGTACAACTCGTCGCTCCTGCGGGTGGCGCGCATCTACGTCCCCACCCAGGTGCTCGCCGAGGAGGTCGTGGGGGAGACGTGGCTCGCCGTGCTCGAAGGCCTCGACCGGTTCGAGGGACGCTCGTCGCTCAAGACCTGGATCTTCCGGATCCTCGCGAACCGGGCGAAGACGCGGGCCGTCCGCGAGCGGCGGACGCTGCCGCTGTCGGCGTTCGAGCCTGAGCGGATCCAGGAGCCGGCGCTCGGCGCCGACCGCTTCCGCGACTCGGATGATCCGCGCTGGCCGGGCCACTGGGCCGTCCCTCCGGTCGCCTGGCCGGAGGACAGGCTCGTCGCGACCGAGACGCGGGAGAAGCTGGCCGCGGCGATCGATGCGCTACCCGGCAGCCAGCGCGCGGTCATCAGCCTCCGTGACCTCGAGGGCTGGAGCGCGGAGGAGGTCTGTAACGCTCTCGGGCTGAGCGAGACCAATCAACGCGTGCTTTTGCATCGGGCGCGATCGAAGGTCAGAGAGGCATTGGAGGACTACCTGAAGTGAGCACGGCGGAAGCACTCAGCTGTCAGGAGCTCACGGAGCTCGTCACGGACTACCTCGAGGGTGCGCTTCCGCCTGCCGAGCACGCGCGCTTCGAGGAGCACCTGGCCGAGTGCGGCAATTGCGAGATCTACCTCGAGCAGATCCGCGCGACGGTCAAGCTGACGGGGGCGTTGACGCCGGACGAGCTCTCGCCCGAGGCCGAAGAGGCCCTCCTCCACGCCTTCCGCGGCTGGAACCGCTCCTAGGCACCTCGATCAGCCGGATCCCGCTCAGGTCGAGCCAGGTTCGCTCGGGACTCCGGACGACCTTCATCAGGACGCTCTCGCAATGGCGGCAGCGGACGACAATCCCCGGCGCTTGCAGGTAGACATCGACGCACGCCATCTGCTCGACCGCGCCGCACGAGCCGCAGGTCGCGCTGGCCGCCGTCATCTCTCGCCCGAACAGCTCGAGCATCATCCCGCCGAGCGCGTTCCCGTCCAGCTTCATCTCATCGGTCCTCATCTCAACCTCCAATTCCCCCGTATCGCTCGGTCTTGACCGACCGGGAGTCGTAGCCCAGGCCGACGAGGCCATCCGCAACCGCCTCGACGAAGCTCGTGGCGCCGCAGACGAATACTGCGGCCCCGTCGGCAGGCGGCAATGCGACCTCGCGCAGCAGCTCCGGGTCGATCCGGCGTGAATAGCCGGCCCATCCTCCGGCTGCGCCCGCGTGAGCGTGTGGACGATCTCCACGCCATCGCCGTCGGCGGCGATCTCGTCGAGCTCGGTGCGGTAGATCACGTCCTCGATCGTGCGCGAGGAGTAGAGCAGCCGCATCGGCGCGGTCGCGCCCGTCGCGATTCGATGCCGGATCATCGCCATCAGCGGAACGATCCCCGAGCCGCCCGCGACCAGGAAGACGGGCCGCGGATCGTCCGCGTCCCAGACGAAGTACCCGCCGATCGGGCCGCGCAGCTCGAGGCCGTCACCCGGCCGCAGCTCGTCCACGAGGTACGGCGACACCTCGCCGTCGTCCAGCTGCTCGACCGTCAGCTCGAGGCCCTGCCCCGGCGCAGACGCGATCGAGTAGCTGCGCTGCGCCTGGTACCCGTCCTCGGCCGTCAGCCGCACGTCCACGTGTTGCCCCGCGCGATGGTCCGGCCAGCTCGGCGGTTCGAGCGCGATCGTGCGGACCCGGGGAGTCTCCAGTCTGGTGTCCGCGACCTGGGCGACCTGCCAGGTCAGTCGCCCCAGTACCGCTGTTCCTGCCATGGGTCGCCATAGAGGTGGTAGCCGTTCTGCTCCCAGAAGCCAGGCTCGTCGTCGTCGCGCAGCTCGAAGCCGCGCACCCACTTCGCGCTCTTCCAGAAGTAGAGGTGCGGGACAAGCAGTCTTGCCGGGCCGCCGTGCTCGGGGTCGAGCGGCTCGCCGCCGTAACCGAACGCGACCCAGGCCTTGCCGTCCACCACGTCCTCGACCGGCAGGTTGGTCGTGTAGCCGCCGTCGCAGAATGCGAGCAGGTACGCGGCGTCGTGCTCGACCTGCTCGAGGAGTGTCTCGACGGGACGCCCTCCCAGGTCGTGTCCAGCTTCGACCAATTGGTAACGCAGTGGATGTCGACGGTGACCGTCTCGCTGGGAAGCGCGCGGAACTCGTCCCACGTCCAGCTGACCGGCTCGGCGCCGCCGCGGATCTCGAACGTCCACTCCTCGAGCGGCGTGTGCGGCGTCGGCCCGGCTGAGAGGACCGGGAAGTCGTCGGTCAGGTACTGGCCGGGCGGGACGCGGCCCTCGGCGCCCCCGTCGCGGCGACGGCCCCTAAAGCCCCGGGAGATGAATCCCGACATCAGCTCAATGCCAAGCCGGCCACGGTTGACGGAAGCCCGTCGAAGGAACCGACCTGAGCTCGACGTTCTTTCCGGTCGGCTTCGAGCGAACCGTCTTGCGGTCCCGCCTCCTGTTACATTCGCCGGCGTCCGTGCCGCAGCAATCCGCCCTCACCGCTTCGTGGATCGGCTCCCGCTGGGCGATCGATCCGGTCGCGCTCGACGTCCGCCGGCGCGCGCTCGAGGTCCTGCGCGTACCGCGAGGCCGGCTCGGCGGAATGGCTCTATCCCGGCTGGCAGTTCGAGGACGACGGGAACGTAAAGCCCGAGGTGGCGCGCGCGCTCGCCGCGGCTCGCGAGGCGGGAATCGGGCCGGAGCGGCTGACTCAAATCCTCAACCGCCGCGCCGGCATGGGCGGTGGAAAGACGCTCCTCGACACGCTGGCCGAAGGCGACGAGCGCCACGTGCTCGCGGAGCTCCGGCGCTAGGAGGGAACCCCCCTCCACCTCCTAGCGCGGCCGCGGCACCAGGCCGACGACTTTCGAGACGGCGGTCTGGCCGTCGAGCGTGCGCGCGATCGCGACGAGATAGACCCTCTGCTTCTTCGCGAACTTCTTGCGGTCGAGGAAGCCACGGAACGGGGGAGAGTCGTCGGCCGCTGGCGGCTGCAGCCGGTCGAAGGCTTGCGCTTGATCGCGAAGGAGACGGTGACGGGTGACCCGCCCCCGGAACGGTCGCGGACGCCCGCCAGAGCGAGCTGAAGTCGTCCTTGGCGACCTTCAGCGTCGGCGTCACGGGGCCGGACGGCGGGATACGGACGTCGGCCTCGTACACGGATGCGCCCATGGCAGGAACCGAGAAGGGCAGGATGCCGTTGGCGCCGCTCGACACAGGGCTCACCGCTCGGCCAGGCCGGTCCACGTGATCAACGGGGTGGCGGTTTGGATGGAGACCTGCGGCGGCCGCCGCCCCGAATTCAGCGCGACGACGTACTCGCGCTTCGCCGCCCAGTCGATCCGGCTGACGACCAGCACGCCGCTCTGCGCGCGCCGCACGATCATCGCGCCGGTCGAGAGCGCCGGATGCGCATCCTTGAGCGCGCCGAGCTCCTTCAGCCGCAGCTCGATCGGATTTCGGTCACGTCGAACGAGGAACCGTTCCCGATCGGCGGCGAGCCGACGCGCGGCTCCGTCTTCCACTCGTCGACCTGCGTCGGGAACATGTCCTGCCTGGCCTCCTTGTCGCCGCCCGTCCCGATCATCCCAACCTCGTCCCCGTAGTAGACGGTCGGCGCGCCGCGCAGCAGGTAGAGGACGTCGTAGCCGAGGAGGAGCCGCGGGAGGAGCTGCTCCTCCGACGCGCCGTGCCCCAGAAGCTGGAAGGCGGCGCGCCCCATGTCGTGGTTGCCGAGGAAGGTGACCGGCGTCGGCACGACGTTCGGCGTGTAGTGGAAGTAGTCGTCGTCCTGGATCCGGTCGACGAGCGCGGTCGGTGCCGTCCGGCCGGCGGCGAAGCCGGCGGCGACGGCCTGGAAGGGAAAGTCGAGGACGTTCGGCAGCCCACGGTCGCGGACGAACGACGAAAGCTCGATCGCGTCGTTGATCGTCACCTCGCCGAAGATCTTGAAGTCGTTCACGCCGGCGGCGCGCGCGGCGGCGAGGACCCTCGGCGCCCACAGCCGGAAGAAGGCGGCATTCACGTGCTTGGCGGTGTCGACCCGGAAGCCGTCCAGCTTGTACTTCCGGATCCACTCCG
>CAWEIM010000016.1:0-68503 GCA_963809075.1 uncultured Actinomycetes bacterium
GAGGGTGCGTCGTACCGCTCTTGCAAGCTCGTCTTGCGCTACCGATCCTTCGAACTTCGCCTTGATTCGCCCGTCTCGCCCGACAGGAAGACCCATGGCTCGGTCGGCAAGCGCCACTGCCGTACCCACCGGTTGAACCCTGCCGCCGGATCGTTGTCCTTGTAGATCTCGACGTGGATGAAGCGGATGTCCGTTGCCGAGAATCTCTTCGCGCACTGCATCGACGACATCCACTACCGGCCACATGTCCGGCTCGTGCAGAACTTCGGCGTCGCAAACACAACGACGAAGGGTTTGTGCGCGGCGAGGCTCTCGGCGATCGAGTAACGGAGAAGCGCACGATCGGGTGGTACGCGGGTTGTGATCGCTGACGCGCTACCGCCGGCGCTTGCGAGCGTCGGCGTCCTGCGACGGATACGCCTTCGACCCGACCGCGGGCGAGAAAGTGCGTCTTGCGGACGATGAGGTTTCCTAAGCCCTTGGATCGGCGTCCCGCCGATCGGCTTCGCCAGAACCCAGTACTTGCCTGGCTTTGGGATAGTCAGGTGGGCGACGTAGAGATGTGAGGCGTCCCCGTCGCCGCCGCCTGGAATGCCAACCTGCTTCAAGATGCGCCGTCCGGCGTTGGAAGGGTTGCGCGTTGCGTCCGTGGGCGACCCAGACTCGTGCCGTGGGACGCTCGATGGAGGCGCCGTTGTCGTCCACCACGAGAAACGGATACCGCACCATGCCCGGCGCGAAGTCGGACGCGCCCGCGACGAGCGCAACCGTTGAGCCATGTCCCTTCGCCAGCACGTCGAGCGAGCCGCGCTTCGCTCGCGGCGGAGTTGGGGTTGTCAGAAGAGGAGTGGGATGCCGCGCAACCGGTAGTCAGCAGCAGGGCTGCAACGAGGACCAGCCAGCCGCGCACATGGGAACCCTAGCCGCTGCCGTCGTGCATGCCCCTGACCCTTGTAGGCATGGGCGCAACTCTGCCGCAGCTGCAACGAACACCGCAAGCGAAACAGAGAGGATCATAACGCGTGCCCGCAGATTTCTCAAGTCTTGTTCACCTCCTTCACTGCAAGTTTCGCAGATGTTGTAGCAGTTCTGCAGCGGCTTCGCCAGTCTAGCCCGTCTGCCGTCGTGCATCCCGAGATCGGGAGTGAACAGCCCTACGACTGTCCACGCAACCAGGACGAGCGGCAGGGCGGCGAGCGATGATGGTACTCACGCGAACATGCGCGCCTTCACGACCCTCACCTCCAATTAGAACCGGACGTCCTGGAGCAACTCGGCTGCGATCTTGTACAGCCGCGCGGCCTCACGTGGTTGGCGTTCTTCAGCGCGAGATCACCGCGGGCGACGAGCGCTGCAGAGCGGTGGCCGGGCGACGCGATCTGCTCGAAGCTCGCGTCGGCTGCCCGCAGCCACTCGTCGGCCTCGGCCAGTCGATCCTGATCCATGAGTGAGCGTCCGAGAACGAGCTGCGCGTTCCCGATCTCGTCGAGGTGGTCTTCGCGTCCGTCGAGCAGTTCCAGCGCCTTGCGTGCCTGCCCTTCGCCCTGCTCCGGCCGGCCCGTCTCGAGATGGACTCGCGCGAGCGAGTTGATGGCGTATGCCTGCGTCTGACGTCGTCGTCGTTGTCGAGGGCGACGCGGAAGGCGTCCTTGAGAAAGCGCTCTGCCGCCTCTGGGTTGCCCAGCAGGAAGTTGAGCCCGCCGAGGTTGTTCATCATCCGGCCGTAGTTGAGCTTGTCGGCGAGCCGCTCGTACTCGTCCTTCGCGCGCTCGGCGTAGGTGCGCGCGAGCACCCAGTGGCCGTTCCGTTCGGCGACGAGCGAAGCCTGGAAGAGCGTGTTGGCGATGGAGCGCGAGTCGCCCATACCCTCCGCGAGCTCCAGGGCGAGCTCGACGTCCTCGCGCGCGGCTTCCCAGTCGCGCTGCCGGCGGTAACAGCGGGAGCGCCAGCCGTAGATGTCGGCCTTGAGGCGATCGCAAGGCAGATCCGACTTCTTCGCGAGCTCCAGCGCCTCGCTGAACAGCGCGACCGCTGTCTGGAGGCTCGAAAGCTCGTAGCGGCACACGCCCATGCGGAAGAGAACGTCCGCGCGGTCGATGTCGGAGAAGCGCGGCCGTTCGGCCAGGTCGCGTGCGCGGCCGAGCAGCGTGATCGCCAGCTTGACCTCTCCCAAACGCATCTGCGCCCATGCCTCGCCGGTCAGCGCGCGGAACTCGAGCTCCGGCACGGCCTGGTCGGCGACGAGGGCGCTCGCCTTGACGTACTCCTCGGCGGCATCGGCGTAGCGCTTGTCCTCGATCAGCGCCTCGCCGCGCGCGAGCGTCGCCTCGATCCGGCCGCGCTCGTCCGAGGAGACACCGGTCTCGAGGAAGAGCGGGTCGACGTCGAGCTGCTTGGCCAGGTACTCGATCGCCTCGGCCGACGGCTTGGTCTTGCCGAGCTCGATCTGGCTGACGTACTCCTTGGAGAAGCGCTCGCCGGCGAGCTCCGTCTGGGTCAGGCCGGCGTGCTTGCGGAGCGTACGCAGGCGTTCAGCGACGCCAAAAGGCGCAGGCTTTCCAGCAAGGCGCACAGCGGAAGTCGCCATTGATCCCATAGTCAATCAGTAGTACCGTACGAATGCAAGCGAATCGTGAAGAAAGAACTTGACTTTCCTACTTGACAAGTTCGCCAGGGGTCCCTATAGTCCCCGCCAGACAAGCTTGCGACCCAATAGGGAAGCAAGGAGGTGCGCCACATAGTCCGCGCCAGTCACTTGTCCGGAGCTGGGTGGCCGCAGACCCAGAGCCGGGCGACAGGCGCCTCGGGAGTGGCAGCAAGCCTCACCAGGAGTGCCCCGGGGCCGCAGCCGGGGCCTCCGTCTTTAACGGGCCGCTCGGGGGGAACGACTAACCCGGGCGGCCCGTCATCCACGTGCGACGGGCGGCGACGATACGGGCGAGCTCCCCGTCCAGCATGCTCAGGCGGCGGTCGATCGTGCCGAGGAGGCCGATGGAGATGAAGACCCAGGCCTCGGCGGAGGGATCGCGGTCGGCGATGATCCCGCCCGCGGCCTGCGAGCGCCGGATGACCTCGACGACGTAGTCGTGCACCTCGCGGATCTGGCGGCGCAGGTAGCGGCGGATGTGCGGGTCGTCGCTCGCCTCGGAGAGCGCCTGGATCCAGAGGTCGACGAGCCGGGCGCGCTTGTCCTTGGCGGTCAGGTAGGCGGCGCCCATCGCCTGCAGCCAGGCGGTCGGGTCGGGCTCCTCGTCGAGCGCCTTGGCCCACAACGCCTGCACGCGCGTCCAGGCAGCGTCCAGGCAGGCCAGGTAGAGGTCGCACTTGGAGGGGAAGTGGCGGTAGAGGATCGGCTCGCTCACGCCGGCCTCCGAGCAGATGGCCTTGGTCGTCGTCCCGCGGTAGCTCGAGCGCGCGAACACGCCGCAGGCGATCTCGATCATCGCCTCCCGCCGCGCAGGGGCGGTCATCCGCGCACTCATGCCGGCGCTTCGACTGCTTCGGTGTGTCGGTACTGGCGGATGGTGGCGATCGCGATCAGCGCCGCGGCAAAGGCGATGATGGCCGCGACCTCGAGTGCGTGCTGGAAGCCGGTGACGAACTGCGCCGGAGCCCGCGGATCGGTCGGCGGCACGTGCAGCGAGGCGGCGACGATCGCCCCCATGATCGCGATCCCGAGCGAGCCGCCGACCTGGCGCATGCTGTTCAGGACGGCGGAGCCGACGCCGGCCTTGTCCACCTCCACCGATCCCATCGCCGCCGCGGTCGTCGGCGTCATCGTCAGCGCCATCCCGACGCCGCCGACGATCAGTCCGGGGAAGAGGTTCCACCACGTGCTGTCCAGGCCCAGGCGCGAGAAGATCAGGAGCGAGCCGGCCACGAGCAGCATCCCGATCCCGACCAGCCAGCGGGAGCCGATCTTGTCCGAGTAGCGGCCGGCGAACGGCGCGATCAGGATGATCAGGATCGTCATCGGCAGGAAGCTCGCGCCGGCCTTGGTCGGCGAGTACTGCAGGACGTTCTGCAGGTAGAGCGAGACGTAGAAGAAGACGCCGAACATGGCCAGCGCGACCAGCATCATCGTCACGTTCGCGCCGAGGAAGGTGGTGTTCTTGAACAGGTGGAGGTCGAGCATCGGCAGGCGCTGGCGCAGCTCGAGGAAGGCGAAGAGTCCGAGCCCGACGATCGCGATCGCCGAAGCAGAGGAGGATGCGTGGCGACGTCCAGCCGTACTTGTTCGCCTCGATCAGGCCATAGGTGAGGCCGAAGAGCCCGACCGCGGACGTGACCAGGCCGGGCAGGTCGAGCCGCTGCTCGTGTGAGGTGTCGCGCGACTCGTCGATCACCAGCCGGGCGACGACGATCCCGAGGATGCCGATCGGGACGTTGATGAAGAAGATCCAGCTCCAGTCGATGTACTGCGTGATCACGCCGCCGACGAGCGGACCGATCGCGAGCGCCATCGCCGAGGTGCCGGCCCAGATCCCGATCGCCGTCCCGCGCTGCCGCGGCGGGAAGGTGGCGGTGATGATCGAGAGCGTGGCCGGGTTCATCAGCGCCGCGCCCGCTCCCTGGACGACGCGCGCTCCGATCAGGAAGTGCGCGCTGGGCGCGAAGCCGCAGGCGAGCGAGGCGAGCGTGAAGATGGCGAGGCCGACGATGAAGATCCTCCGCCGGCCGAGCATGTCGGCGAGCTTGCCGCCCGTCAGCATCAGCACGGCGAACGTGAGCGCGTAGCCGTTCACGATCCACTCGAGCTCGGAGAGGCGGATGTCGCAGGTCGCGCTGGATCGAGGGCAGCGCGACGTTCACGATCGTGTTGTCGAGCATGATCATGAACAGGCCGAACGAGACCGCCGCGAGCGTCCACCACTTGCGGTTCTCGGGAGCGAGGAGCCGCGCTCTCACTCCCGCAAGTTAGCAGAGGCTAACTTTGGTGATGGCGGACGTTGAGGACGCCGATGAGGACGAAACGGCGCGAACCAGCAGGCCTCGGCGAGCCGCAGGCTGACGAACGAGAGCGGGACCGAGGCGAGGAACGAGACCGGGGTGACGAGCGATCGACGGGTCAGGTACCGGACGATCTTCGGGTCCGCCTGCTCGTTCAGATGTCCGGCGTGGATGAGGTACTGCCAGATCGACGCGAGCACCGCTCCCGTCAGTCCCACCGCGCACGCGTAGAAGACGATCGCGCCCTGGCTGCCGTCGTGGTCGCCGAGAACCGCCGTCGGGAAGGGCAGGAAGGCGACGCACATGAGGAAGAGCAGGTTCAGCCAGATCAGGCGCTGATCGAGACGCGCGACGTATCGGAAGATGCGGTGATGCGCCATCCAGAAGATCCCGATGACGAGGAAGCTGAGGACGAAGCTGAGCATCTGCGGCCAGCGGTCGAGGAGCGCGTCCCCGACGTCCTCGGTCGCGGCGGGGATGCTGAGCTCGACCACGAGCAGCGTGATCGCGATCGCCATGACGGCGTCGCTGAAGAAGACCAGACGCTCGAGCTCCACGCCGCGACGATAATTCCTGACGTGGACGTGATCTGGGAGCCGACTGCGGAGGTGCTCGAGCGGGCGAACGTCGTCCGCCTGATGCGCCGCCTCGGAGTCGAGGACTACTGGGAGCTCGTGCGGCGCTCGTCGGAGGAGCCGGAGTGGTTCTGGCCGGCCGCGATCGAGGACATGGGAATCGAGTTCTCGGCGCCGTGGGAGCGGGTCTACGACGACTCGCGCGGGCCGGAGTGGACGACGTGGTTCGTCGGCGGGAAGGTGAATATCGCGCGCGTCTGCGTCCACGACTGGGCGCGGCGCACGCCGGATGCGGTGGCGGCCGTCCTGCGCGGCGAGAACGGGGACCGGCGCGAGTGGACGTACGCCGAGCTCTCGCAGAAGGTGACGCGCTTCGCCGAGGCGCTCGTCTCGCTCGGCGTCGAGCCGGGCGACCGCGTCGCGATCTTCATGCCGATGGCGCCGGCGATGGCGGTCGCCTCGCATGCGTGCGCGCACATCGGCGCCGTGCAGGTTCCGATCTTCTCCGGCTTCGCCGCGCCTGCGATCGCGCAGCGCCTGCAGGACGCCGAGGCGAAGGTGCTGCTGACGGCGAGCCACTCCTTCCGGCGTGGGCGCGAAATGCCGATGCGCGCGATCGCCGACGAGGCCGTGGCCGAGTCGCCGTCGGTCGAGCACGTCGTCGAGTGGGATCGCGCGAGCGGCCTGTGGGACGTCGAGCTCGGGCCGGGCGAGCTGCCTCCAGCTCGAGGTCGACTCGGAGCATCCGTATCTCCTGACCTACACGTCGGGGACGACCGGCAAGCCGAAGGGCGTCCTCCACGTCCAGGGCGGCTTCCTCGTCTCGATCGCGCGCGAGGTCGCCTACCAGGCGGACGGCCATCCCGGCGACTCCATTCTCTTCGCCACCGACATGGGCTGGATCATGGGCCCGTGGACGGTGGTCGGCGGCGGCGCGATGGGCTGCTCGCTCGTCTTCATGGAGGGCGCACCCGACTGGCCGCACGACCGGCTGTGGGAGCTGATCGAGGAGGAGCGTGTGAACATCCTCGGCTGCTCGCCGACGCTCATCCGGGCGCTGATCCCGAACGGTGAGCCCGACGCGGATATGTCCTCACTGCGGACGATCGTGACCACGGGCGAGCCCTGGAATCCAGGCCCGTACCGCTGGCTGTTCGAGCACGTCGGCGGCGGCCGCTGCCCGATCATCAACTGCTCGGGCGGGACGGAGGTCGGCGCATGCTTCCTGTCGCCGACGCCGGCGATTCCGATCAAGGAGATCTCGCTCGGGGGGCCTGCGCTCGGTATGGCCATGGATGTCGTCGATGCGGAGGGGCGCTCGGTGCGCGGCGAGGTCGGTGAGCTCGTCTGTCGCAAGCCCTTCCCCGGGATGACGCGTGGGTTCTGGCGCGATCCGGAGCGCTACCTCGACGCGTACTGGCGCCGGCTGCCCGGGATCTGGGTGCACGGGGACTGGGCTTCGGTGGACGAGGACGGCTACTGGTTCCTGCACGGCCGCTCCGACGACACGATGAACATCGCCGGCAAGCGGATCGGCCCGGCCGAGCTCGAATCGGCCGCGGTCGGGCATGCCGGCTGTGTTGGAGGCAGCCGCGGTCGGCGTCCCCCATCCCGTCAAGGGCGAGGTGGCGTGGATCTTCTGCGTGCCGGGGCGGGACTCCGAGCCGTCCGACGAGTTGTCGGCGGAGGTCTCGGAGGCGGTCGGCGAGGAGCTCGGGAAGGCGTTCCGGCCGGATCGCGTGCTGTTCGTGCCGGCCCTCCCCAAGACGCGCAGCGCCAAGATCGTGCGCCGCGCGGTGCGCGCGCGGGCGCTGGGCAAGGATCCCGGCGATCTCTCGTCGGTCGAGAATCCCGAGGCGCTCGACGAGATCGGCCGCGTCTCGGCCCGCACCTAACGGCGACTACTGTCCACGGCTCACCGGATCGACGCCTGCGAACGTCAAGAAGTCGGTCATTCGGAACGAGGATCCGGCGTAGGGCAGCGTTGGCGTCCACCTCGGTTTCTGCACCAGGTAGGACGCAGCGTCGCTCTGGAGCAGGCCGATCAGCACCTCCGTGACGATCCGCCCGCCGACCGGGCCGAGGTGGAGGCCGTCCTCGACCAGCTCGGCTTCCTTCAGCACGTAGTACCAGAGTGGCGTGCTCGACTGAAAGCCGTAGGGCTGCAACTCGCTCAGGTCGGCGCCCGCAAGCGGTGTCACCTCCATCAGTTCTGCGACCGATTGCCCCGAAGGCAGGCTCCACGTCAGCTGGCGCAGGAGGTTCCGCTGCGGCAGGGCTTGCGGCTGGTCATGGCTCGCGATCGCCCCGAACGGAAGCAGGAAGAGAGGCGTCGAGATTTTCGTGTCGATGCGCTTGTTCGGCTTGACGTTGCCGTCGCCGAAGTCGAAGAACGTCTGCCAGCCGATGAAGCGCCGAGGCGCGCGTGCGCCTCCGCGCAGGTCGACCGGATCCGGCTGGCCATCGCCGGCGGGATCGAAGACCATCGCGAAGAATGGATTGCCATTGTCGCCGGCCAGATTGGCGCGATAGGAGGGGCGCACCATGCTGTGCCCGAAGCGGTATGTGCCGGTCTGGAACTCGACCGGAATGAAGCCTTCGCGCATTCGCGGCTTGTAGAAACGGCGCCCGTTCTGCAGGACGTCGTTCACCATCGCCTGCCCGACGATCTGCGGCAGGAACTCGTGGATGACGAGCCAGTGGTAGTGCCACGTCGTCAGCTGCCGCGCCTGCCGAAACGTCGAGCCGCCGCGGTAGCCGTGTTCACGCGCCCAATCGACCGCAGCGTTGTGAAAGAGGATGAACGCGCAGTGCAGGCCGGCGATCATCAGGTTCTCGTCGTTCCGCGGATCGGGGATGATCGCCGTGCTCGTCACGTCATCCCGCGGCAGGTCCTCGAACAGACCGCCGAACCCGATCCGCAGCTTGTCGCGGTCTGCCAGGTCGTAGAGCCGCGGGCTGTCGTCCGGGCCCTCGCCGTAGACGGAGTCGAGGTCGAGCGACGGCGTGCGCGAGTTAGGCGAGACAGCCGGATCCGTCGTCACTCCCAGCTTCGAGGTCGTGTCGAAGGTGACGTCGTGGTCGATGAACTGGCCGAAGAACGTCGTCCCTGCCGTGTGCGTCGGGTTGTTGGGATTGTTCGCGCTCAGGCTCGGATCGGTGATCAACAGCACAGGCCCCTTGCTCAGATCGTCCTTCGCATCGAGGAGCCCACCCGGCTTGCCGAGGTCGGCGAGCGCTGCTCGGACCGCGTCGGTCGCGGGTGCGAATGCCGGCAACGTCGGGAAGATGCGCCCGAACGTCGTCGGGCTCGTCGACACCGTCGCGCTTCGCGCCGCCCTCGCCGTCGCGCCGACGACGCCCGACAAGGCCACCGCGCCGGCGCCGACTCCGGCACGCTTGAGAAAGATTCGCCGGTTGTAGCGTGAAGGTTGCTGATCGACGTCGGTCACGGATTCCCTCACGCGTTCGGCGAAACGGGCGGAGTCACGACCAGGAGCCCGGTGTCCACCTCGTACGGGTTCGAACCGGAGCCGATCGCCTGAAAGATCCCTGCTGCCTCGCCGGCCTTGACTGCGGACACACTCGTGAGTGGCTGGAAGGATGGATCGGTCATCACGCTCGCGACGTACTGCAGGATCACGAGGTGCCGCGGCGTCGAGGCGTTACCCAGCGTCGGTGCGCCACTGAGCACGTGATCGTGGTAGACGAAGGCGGCCGGCAGTCCCGGATGGAAGCATGGGTCGCAATTCGGCTGGTAGCCCGACGCGAGCGTCACGGGTGCGCCGCCCGTCGCCGCGGCATCGACGGGATACGTAACCAGATACAGGTAGTTCGACGACGCGAGGTGCGCCGGGCTCGGGCTGGTGATGAAGTGAATGGCGGCGATCGTCACGGTGTTGCCGTCGGCGTACGCCTTTTCGGTGTCGGGTTTCCCGGCTGAAGCCGTTCCGACGACGATCGTTGCCGCGACTGCAAACATGGTTATCCAGAAACGACGCATTGGCGCGTCCCCCTTAGCGGTAGAAGTACGGATCGAGGAGCTGGACCTCTGTGATGCGGTCGACAGGGAGGTCGTTACGCGCGGCGGTCTTGCGGATTGCCTCTGGACTGGGCGCCTCGTAGACGCAGAACGTCTTCCCATGGTCGTCGCTCACGTATGAGTGCAACCAGGTGACGTCGACGTCGGCGTTCCGACCTATGACTTCCAGGCACCGCTCGATTCCGTCCCGTCCAGGCGGGACGTCGAGTCCCTCCTGGAACGTCCGCTCCACCACGTAGCGAGGCATCCAACCCCCCTGTCGTCTTGCGGGATTGCTCGACTCGACGGTAGGGAGGGACGTGCCAGAGCGCATCGGCCGAACTAGCCAGGTTGGCGTAAAGCGCTAGCTATCTTGGCCGGCGAGCCCGAGCTGGACAGCTTTCGCACTCGCCTCGCCGCGTGTGCGGGCCTCGAGCTTACGCAGGATCGCCGAGACGTGATGGTCGACGGTGCTCTTGGAGAGAACGAGACGCTCGGCGATCTGGGCGTTCTGTAGACCCTGTGCGACGAGGCGCAGCACCTCGACCTCTCGCCGAGTCAGGTTGGCGGGATTCCGCTGCGTCGTCGGCCTGGGACCTCTTGGCAGCCCGCGCGCGCCGCGCTCGCGCAGCCGGCGGGCGACGATCGCTGCCGCCGGCCGCGCCTCCAGTTGCTGCAGCTCTTCGAGTGCCTGCCGCAAAGGCTCCTCCCCGTCTCCCTCGGCGAGCGCCAGCGCTGCCTCGTACGGACAGCCCAGCCGCATCCAGGCTTCGGCGGCCGCCGCGTGGTCTCCCGCCAGCTCCAGCGCGTAGGGCTCTGCCACGTCCGCTTCCGGCCGTTCGCGGACGCCCGCACGGCGGCGCCAGCAGGCAAGCTCTCCTGCCAGCCAGGGCGCTCGGCGTCCCCGGGCCAGGTCGAAGGCAGCCTCCGTCGCGGCGGCGACGTCCTCCGGCCGACCGGCCAGCCACGCTGCCTCCGCACGCGCTGCGGCGACCGGCCCCAGTCTTGGCAATTCTCGCGTCGGCTCGGCCAGGGCCCATGCCTTGTCCAGCAGTGGCCACACCTCAGGATCACCGCGACGTGCACGTACGAGTGCGAGCACGGCCAGCGCAAGGATGCGTGGAGTGGTCGAGGTTCGCGGAATCCGAAGCACCACTGTCGCGGTCTCTGCCGCCTCCGACCAGCGCCCCTGGTCAAGCTCGAGGCGCGCGCGCTGGGGAAGGAGGTAGAGACGGGAGAGCTCAAAGCCTCGCTCGCTGCAAAAGGCGATTCCCTCTTCCAAATACCTGCTCGCGCTTGCCGCGCGGCGATTCTCGACCGTGAGCGCTGCGAGCGTGATGAAGAGACCGCCTACCTGGCCCTCGCGGCCGGCCCGTCGCGCGCGCTGCTGGCACTGCTCCAGCAATTCGGTGTCGTGCCGGACGCCTGCGATCCCGGCGAGCGCATGGTTCGAGAGCTCCGCATCGCCGAACTTCTCAGCCAGTGCGAGCGCGCGCTCGTTCCATGCGAGCGCCTCTTCCGAGCGCATGGCGCTCCCGCAGATGAACGCAAGGTTGGCGTACGCCCAGGCCAGCTCGGGGCTCGGCGGCAGCTCTTGGAGGAGCATCACGGCATGGCGCGCCGAACGCTCGGCTTCCGCGGTGCGGCCCGGGCACCAAAGGAAATTGGACAGCCGGTGGAGGGCGTCGCCCTCTTTGAGCCGGTCTCCGAGCGCTCGCCTGTATCCGAGTGCCTGTTCGAGGGCGGCGATTCCCTCGTCGTACTGATCGGTCAGGTAGCACTCCTGCGCTCGGCGCTCGAGCAGATCCGCACGCACTTCCGCAGGCAGGCGATCGCCGAAGCGAAGCGCCCGCGCGTACTGTGCGGCCGCCTCACGGTGTGCCCCGACCGCGCCCGCACGCTCGGCCGCGGCGGGTGCGAATTCGAGCACCGCCGCCGCGTCGCCGACCGCCTCCGCGTGATGGGCGAGCCGCGCAAGATCCCGTTCTCCGTCCGGCGGCTCCTGCAAGGCTCGGAGAGCCGCGCGATGGAAGCCGATCCGAAGGTGCGGGTCCATCGATTCTTCGACGACGAGCCGCGCCAGCTCGTGCCTGAAGGCGACGGCGTGGCCGTGGGCGAGGAGCATTCCGGAGGCCCGGCACTCCTCCAGGTGCGTGAGCACCTCGCCGGCGATTTCCTCGAGTAGCCAGAGCTCGATTCGCTGCGGTTCGATCGCGACTGCGTCGAGAAGGTCCCGCGCCGCCGGACCGAGCCGGCCGGTTCGCGCGAGCACGGCGTCGCGGACCGTCTCGGGAACTTGCCGGATCCCGGCGGCCAGCACCTCCGTTACGAAGAACGGGTTTCCGTCAGTCCGCCGATAGAGCTCGTTAGCGTCGACGCCGTACGGCTCGGCCATGGCGGCCACGGCCTCGAGAGACAGTGGCGGAACCCGCAGCCGGCTGACCGGCCCGCGCGCGGGAAGCTCGCCCAGCACCGTGCGGAGGGGATGTGAGCGATCGAGCTCGTCGTCGCGGTAGCTCGCGACCAGCAGCGCAGGCACAGACTCGACCCGCCGTCCTACCAGCCGCAGCACGTCGAGCGTGGCCTCGTCCGCCCAGTGCAGGTCCTCGAGCACCAGCACCGTCGGCACGTCGCCGGGCAGGTCCCTCAGCACGGCCGTCGCAACGTCGTGCGGTTTCGCATCTCCCTCCACCACTTGCTCCAGTTCATTGCCGGCCGCCCGTGCGATATCGAAGAACGGACCGAGGGGTCGCGGCGTGAGCAGTGCGTCAGCGGCGCCCCAGAGGACGTGTGCCGAACGGCAGTGGTCCTCGACGAAGCACTGCAAGAGCGCCGTTTTTCCCGCACCCGCTTCGCCCGAGACGAACACAAGGCGTCCCTGCGAGCGCTCCGCAACCGCGGTTAGCGCCTCGGACAACGTGCTCAGCAGCTCGGAACGCTCGAGCAGATCGGCCCGTTCGGATACGACCGACGACGCGTCGATCACTTTGCATCTCCTCCCTCTTACCGTCCTATTCTGGCCCCTTCTGCAAGCTCGTCAAGGCAGGAACCCGCGGTTGCAGGACGAGATCGGCGCGGCCTCGCCGCAGGGAAGCCGGCTCGGCAGTCGAATAGTCGGCGGGTAATCCTTCCTCTCCTGAGAGCGCCGGCGGCTCCTTTGTGGGCCGCCGTCGCCGTCTATGGGAATGCTGAGGAAAGCCGATTCGTTGAAACGTTCCACGCGGCCAGGGGTACATTCCCGCAAATCCATGGATATCGAGACCGGAAAAGTCCGTCTTACCGACCTTGCGTCCTGCGGCGGCTGCGCAGCCAAGTACTCCGCCGCCCGGCTCGAGGAGCTGCTGCAGGGGTTCGTGCCCGTCGAGGCCGAGAACCTGCTCGTCGGGCTCGCGCCGGCCGACGACGCCGCGGTCTACCGGCTCGACGACGAGCGCGCGCTGATCTTCACACTCGACTTCTTCCCGCCCGTCGTCGACGACCCGGGTGACTACGGCGCGATCGCCGCGACCAATGCGCTGAACGACGTGTTCGCGATGGGCGGGACGCCGTTGCTCGCGCTTTCGATCGCGGCGTTCCCGGAGGAGCTGCCCATGGAGATGCTGGCCGCGATCTTCGCCGCCGCCGACCAGCAGGTGCGCGCGGCGGGCGGATTGCTCGCGGGCGGGCACACGATCCGCGATCAGGAGCCAAAGTACGGACTGGCGGTGATCGGCACGGTTCATCCCGACGGGATCTGGCCGAAGAACGGTGCACAGCCCGGCGATGCGGTGTTCGTGACGAAACCGCTCGGGACCGGGCTGATCATGAGCGGCTACAAGAGTGGCCTGGCCGGGACGCAGCAGCTGACGCGCGCGGTCCGCTGGATGCGGACGCTGAACAACGGCGCCGCCGATGTGCTGCGGCCGCTGTCGCCGAATGCGGTGACGGACGTGACCGGTTTCGGGCTCTTCGGGCACGCGCACGAGATGGCCGACCGCAGTGGCGTGCAGATCGTCTTGGAGTCGGAGCGCTTCCCCGCGATCGACGGCGCGCTGGATCTGGCACGGAGCGGCGTGCGGACGAGCGGCGATCCGCGGAATCGCGATTTCGCCGCGGCGCACGTTTCCCGGGACGGGCTGGCCGAGTCGCTCGAGGCGCTCGGGTTCGATCCGCAGACCGCAGGCGGGCTGCTCGTGTCGCTGCCGGCAGAGCGCGGCCCGGCGCTCGAGGCCGAGTTCACCGCGCGAAAGCTCTTTATCCGGCGGATCGGCCGGGTCGAGGACGGCGCCGGCGTCACCGTCGTCTAGCCTCGCGGGCGTGAACGGGCGGGGGATGATCCATGGGCGGTTCCAGCCGTTCCACAACGGGCACCTCGAGTATCTGCGGGGGGCCGCTGCTCGTTCCGACGAGGTTTTTGTCGGCATCACCAATCCCGATCCGTCTCGCGTCGTGCCCGAGGCCAGCGATCCGGTGCGGCACCTGCCGGAGTCGAATCCGTGGTCGTACGCGGAACGCATGCTGATGGTCAAGGCGGCCGCTCAGGATCTCGGGCTCGATCTCGCGCGTATCCATCCGATCCCGTTCCCGGTGAACGAGCCGGAGCTCTGGGCCGCGTACGTGCCGGCCGGGGTGACGCAGTACATCCGGCTCTTCTCGGACTGGGGCGGGACGAAGCTCGACCGGCTGCGGGAGGCCGGGTACGAGGTGGTCGTGCTGGACGAGGGCTCGGAGAAGGAAGTCTCGGGCGTCGAGGTGCGGACGCTCTTGCGCGACGGCGGCGAGTGGGAGGCTCTGGTGCCGCCGGGCGTGGCGCGCGTGATCAGGTCGTCGGAGCGGGCCTCCGTCTGACGCGGTCGTCGCAACCCACATTTAAGTCGTGGGTCCGCCGTAGCCCGCCACCCGCCGCGAGCCTAATTCGAAATCTGTGACCCGTGGGAGACGGCTTGGTGCCGAAAGCGTGATCGCGCTGGTCGGTTAGCCTCAGACCGTGTATCCGATCCTCGTGATCCTGCTGGACGGCCTGGGCGACCGCGTGCACGCCGAGCTCGGCAGTCGCACGGGGAACGAGGCCGCGACGACGCCCAACCTCGACCGGCTCGCGCTCGAGGGCTCTTGCGGCGTCCTTTACGCAGTTGGGCCCGGTCGTGCTCCCTCGAGCGAGGTCGCGCACTGGTCGATGCTCGGCTACCGCCCCGACGAGTTCCCGGGGCGGGCGGTCTTCGAGGCGCTCGGCCACGGCCAGGAGGTGAACTCGGGGTATGCGTTCGCCTTCGCGGCCCTTCGACCCGCGGAGCGGCGCGCGGACGGGCTGTGGTTGACCGGCCGGCCGCGTTACGGCGAGGACGAGGAGGACGCCGCAGCCCTCGTCGACGCCTGCGCCCATCTCGAGGTCGACGGCCTCACCTTCGCCCTCGAGCACGTCCGCCGCGGGGAGGGGATCCTGCGCGTCCCTGACCCGGCCGACGAGCGCGTCACCGACTCGGACGCCTTCTTCCGCGACCGCTACCCAGTGTTGCGCCCGCAGCCGCTGGCGCCGGAGGCGAAGCAGACCGCCGCCGCCGCCGCGACGTGGACACGTCGAACGATGGAGATCCTCGACGAGCATCCCGTCAACGCGGCGCGCGAGAAACGGGGACTCCCCAAGCTCAACGTGATCACCCTCAAGTGGTGGGGGCGCGCGAAAGACGTCCCGTCATTCGCCCAAAGGCACGGCCTACACGGGACGTTCATCGCCGAGTCCGCGTTCCTCCGCGGGCTCGCCACCGCGATCGGCCTCGACACGATCGCTGCGCCGGAGACGCCCGACCATGCGGCCGACCTGCGCGGCCGCCTCACGCTCGCGAACGAACGGCTCGAAGCCGGCGACACCTTCGTCTTCGTCCACCTGAAGGCGACAGACGAGGCCGGCCACACGAAGGACCCCCGCGTCAAGCAGAGGACGATCGAGGAGCTGGACGCGGAGCTTCTCGACCTCCCGACCGACCGCGCGATCGTCTGTGTGACCGGCGACCACTGCACGCCCGCGTCGCCTGAAGTGATCCACTCCGGCGACCCGGTACCGTTCGTTGTCGCAGGCCCCGTTGTCCGCGCCGACGCCGTGCGCGCCTTCGGTGAGCTCGACTGCGCCGCCGGGATCCTCGGCCACCTGCGCGGGCCGGACGTGATGCCGGTGCTCCTGAATGCGGCCGACCGCCCGCTCTACCTCGGCTCGCGCCCGACGCCCTTCGACGGCGCCGATGGCTACCCGGAGATCCTTGAACCGCTGTAGATGGTCACGAACGCCGCCACCCGCCTCCGCACCTTCGAAATCTCGTCCTCGCTCTTCCGAACGCTGGCGATCACCAGCGCGACTGCGCTCTGGTTGATCGTCGTCACCGGCGCGACCGTGCGGCTGACGTCTTCGGGCCTCGGATGCGAGTCATGGCCAGGCTGCCACCAGGGCCAGCCGTTCCCCGCCAACGACATCCACTCCTTCATCGAGTTCGGCAACCGGCTGGTTGGAGGTGTCGTCATCGTCGCGACCCTGATCACGGCTCTGGCGGCGTTCCGGGTCCCCGCTCTGCCTCGGTTCACGCGCTGGCTCGCCGTGGGGATCTTCGTCGGGTCGCTCGCACAAGCCCCGCTCGGCTACTTCACCGTCCGCTTCGACCTGAACCCGTTCCTCGTCATCTCGCACTTCCTGCTCTCGGCGTTGGTTCTGGGAGCGGCGGTTGTCTTGGTTGTCGTCGCACTTGGAACGGAGCGCGGGACGGTGCCGTCGCCCGTGCCCCGGGAGCTCCGGTTCGCAGGCATCGGTGCGGCCGCGGGATGTCTCGTGCTACTGGTGACGGGGACGGTCGCGACCGCGGCCGGCCCGCACGCCGGGGACGACGACCCGGCCATCCACCGTCTCTGGCGACTCCAGGAAGCTGTCTTCGCCCACGCAGTCGGGACGGCGATCTTCGGTCTCTGCTTCGTCTTCATGCTCGGCTACCTCGTCTCGCGCCGCTCCGTCGCGCCGCGATTGCTCTGGCTCGCCCTCGGCGTGTTGGCACTCGTGGGAGCTCAGATCCTGATCGGGGCGGTCCAATACCACTCTCATTTGCCCTGGTGGCTCGTGTTGATCCACATCGCCACCGCGGTGTCTGTCTGGGCCGGAGTTGTCGCGCTCGCGGCCCTCTTCCAGCGGCCGCTTGCCTCGCTCGTCCGCACGTAGACTCCGCCAATGGCCGACGAGCTCCGCGTTCTCGAGCGGCCGGCGCTGACGCGGCCGGTCCTCGTGGCCGCTTTCCGCGGTTGGAACGACGGAGGCCAGGGCGCCTCGCTCGCGGGCGGCTACCTGGCGAAGACGTGGGGCGCAGAACGCTTCGCCGAGATAGATCCCGAGGGCTTCTTCGACTTCCAGTCGACCCGGCCACACGTGTCGCTGATAGATGGGCTGACGCGCCGGATCGACTGGCCCGAGAACGCCTTCTACCACGCCGCTCTCCCTGGAGCCGATCGCGATGTGATCCTCCTCCTCGGGATCGAGCCGAACCTGCGCTGGCGCGCCTTCTCGGAGCTGATCGTCCAGCTGGCCAAGGATCAGGGCGTGGAGATGATGGTTTCGCTCGGCGCACTCCTCGCCGACGTTCCGCACACGCGCGACGCGCCCGTCACCGGGAGCGCGACCGACCAGGCGCTGGTCGAGCAGCTCGGGCTCTCGACGTCACGCTACGAGGGCCCGACCGGGATCGTCGGCATCCTGCACGACGGCTGCCGCGAGGCCGGCATCCAGTCGGTGAGCCTGTGGGCCGCGGTGCCGCACTACGTCTCGCTGACGCCGAGCCCGCGCGCGGCGAAGGCGCTCTGCGAGCGCCTGGGACAGCTGCTCGAGGCCGAAGTCGACGTGGACGATCTCGACGAGGCGGCCGAGGCCTATGCGGAGCAGGTCAGCGAAGCGGTCGCGGCGGACTCGGAGACGGCCGCGTACGTGGAGGAGCTGGAGCGCCGCGCCGACGAGGCCGACGAGGAGCAGGAGATGCAGATCCCCTCGGGCGACAGTCTGGCGGCGGAGTTGACGCGCTACCTCCAGGAGCACGAGGCGCGGAAGCGCGAGGAAGAGGGCGAGCAGCCGGAGAGCTGATGGTCGAGCGCCGCCCGGAGTTCTTCGGGCCGACGGCACCGAGGGCCTTGAGGCGACCCGCTGGTAGATCATCGGGTTCCGACGACTACCCGAATGTAAAGGCATAGCCCGAGATCCCGGGCGTGAAGCGGAGCTCGAGGATCCCGTGGCGAACCTTGGAGCCGCTGATCAGCGTGTACAGCCGGCTGAGCCCCGAGACGGGCACGACCCGCTCCCGCTTTCCGTTCACCAGCACCTGAACGCGGCCCTTGCCGCCGAGCACCAGGTACACGTTCTTGGCGACGAAGTTGAAGCGCAGCGCGGCGCCCTTCCCGCTGACGATGTTCTCGGCGTTCACGCGCCAGTGCCCGCCGTAGGCGAGCTCGTTCTGGCCCAGTGACTTCGGGAAGGTGTACGCCGTCTCGGCGCCGGGCGTAATCTTCGATCCGGCATAGCGCTCGAGCCGCTGGAAGCCGAGGTAGCTCTCCGGGCTGGTCGGCTCGGTCGGGGTCGGATCGGACAGGCGCGATGCGACCGGCATTTTGTTCCCCTGCACTGACAGGAGCCGCCGGATCAGCTGCTCGGTCTTGTCGTACTCACCCTCGCCGAAATGCGCGTGCCGGACGTGGCCGTTCCGGTCGATCAGATACTCGGCCGGCCAGTACTGGTTCGACCACGCGTTCCACGTGCCGTAGTCGCCGTCGAGCGCGACCGGATACTTCACGCCGAGGCGCTGAACGGCTTCGCTCACGTTCCCGGAGTCGTGCTCGAACGCGAACTCCGGCGTATGCACGCCGACGATCACGAGCCCCTTCGGGTGGTACGTGGCCCACCACGCCTTCAGGTGCGGGAGCGTGCGCAGGCAGTTGATGCAGGAATACGTCCAGAAGTCGATCAGGACGACCTTGCCACGCAGCGCGGCCAGGGTCTGGGGCTTGGAGTTGATCCACTGCTGGACGCCGCTGAACTCCGGCGCCGGCCCGTAGTCGGGGATGCCGCTCGCCGTGGACGGCGCGACCTTCCGCGTCGCCAGGTTCTGGCCGCGCGCGAACGCGTCGCGGCCGGACGAGCTCGCCTCGGTGTTCCGCTGCAGGACGTCCGTCCATCCGGGCAGCCAGGTCTGCAGCTTCGTGTCGAGATTGAAGACGAGCGCGAAGGCCGCCGCCGCGATGATGATGCCGAAGGCGACGCGGAACCGCTCCACGCCGGCGCGAATGCGCCGCGAGGCGCGCTGCCCGCCGAGCGCGATTGCCAGCAGGACGATGCAGGCGCCGACCGTGTAGGCGAGGGCGACGGCGAACGTCTTGAAGCCGAAGTCGGTCGATGCGGCGGACGACGTCACGAACGCGATCGCCGGCCCGCCGCACGGCACGAAGACGAAGCCGAGCGCGCAGCCGAGCAGGAAGCCGCCGCCGAGGTCGCTCGACGGCCGGCGCGAGAGCCGGGACAGCGGCCGCTCGATCCAGACGCCGACCTGGGGGAAGATCAGCGTCGCTGCGATCACGAAGAGCAACGCGATCGAGATGTTGCGCAGCAGATCGTCGGGCAGGCCGAGCTGGTCGAGGATCCAGGTCGCGAACAGGATCGAGACGAGGAAGGTGACAGCGAGCCCGGCGATGATCGCGTAGGGCCTGCGCCGGCCGCCGCTCGCCCCTCCGGCCAGCACAATCGGGAGCACGGGCAGCACGCACGGCGAGATCGCCGTGATCAGCCCTGCGACAAAGGCCAATCCGATCGCTGCGCCCATCTGACCTCTATTCGGTCTCGGAGGGCTCTTCGGTTGTTACAGCCGCGTTGTCTTCTGGTTGCGCGTCGGCGTTCTGCACGGCCTGCGGTTGCTGCTGGTTGCGCGCGCGGGCGCGGCGGCGGCGGCGGCGCCGGCGCGAACGGCCGGAGGAAAGCTTCGGAGCGGGAAGGTTGTCCGCGAGCGCGTTGCCGACCTCGGGAAGTGAGCCGATCCGCTCGCGCGCGGCGTCGATCAGCTGGTTCGCGCGGGGCGTGTAGCCCTCGGCCGAAGCCAGCAGCGCGACACCGACGTTCAGAGGCTGCTCGAGCGACGCCGAGACGAGCTTGGCGGCGTTCTCCTCGTGCCGGTGCCCGCGGGAGTTCGCCAGAGCACCTAGCAGGCGCTTCGCCTCCGGGAAACTCGGCGCTCGCGCGGCGGTCCTGCACCTTGCGAGAGGCGCGCGCGAGCTTCCACGTCCAGCGGGACAGGATCTGGTCGGGCGCGTCCGCTTTCTCCTCGCCGATCGCCCGGAGCATGATGCGGATGCCGGGCAGCCGGTCCTTCTCCCAGGTCGGCGCGGAGGTCACCAGCGTGACGAGGTCGTCGAAGTCGGCGCGCTCAACCTTCATCGAGGCGCGGTCCTGCAAGGCGGTGAGCCGCAGCCGCCGGTTCGGGTTCTCGGCGGCGCAGGTGAACAGGAACTGTTCGAGGCACGCCTTGCTCGAGCGGCCCTCGGCGAGCTTCTTCGCGAACTCGATGCGCTCGTCGAAGCCGATCTGCCGTCCCGCGATCGTCGCCCAGTAGCGCTGCTCGTCCTCGTCCAGGAACTTGGGGTCGATGCGCTGCCACTCGCGCGTGATCACGTTGAGGCGGCGGCGCACGTCCGGCGTCACCGGGACCAGCCACGGCGCCGGCGTCAGCTTGCGGCGCGCGCGGCGCTGGTAGCGGCGGCGCGGGGAGGGGAGGACGCGCGCGCCCTCGCGGTAGAAGTCGGCGTCGAGCAGGCTGTGCAGCGTGATGACCCGCTCGTTGTGGGTTGCGCTCTTCGGGACGAAGTCGACTACGACGCCCGCTTCCTTGCGGGGATGGATGCGCATGATCCGTCCGATCCGCTGCTGGTAGACGCGGCGCGATGCGGTCGGCGCCAGGTGCATGACGATCGTCGCGCGGGGTGAGTTCCAGCCCTCGGCGAGCAGCATGGCGTTGATCAGGACGTTGATCTCGCCGCGCTCGTAGGCGGCGAGTGTCTCGGCCAGTTTGACCGGCGGCGTCCGGCCGCTGACCGCCTCGGCCTTGAGCCCGGCGGCGCGGAATTCCTGCGCGAGGTTGTACGCGTGGTCGACGCCGGCCGCGTAGACGATCCCCGGCGTGTTGTCGAAGCGGTCGCGGTAGAGGCTCGCGGCTGCCTGGTTCAGCGCCTGGTGGTCGAGTGCCTGGGCCAGGGCGCGCTCGTCGAAGTCCCCTCCGACGATCGGTACCGAGTGGATCGCGGCGACCGGTGGAACACGGAGGCAGCGCAAAGGAGCGACGAGCCCGCGCCGAGTGGCGTCCGCGAGCGGCAGGTCGTCGACCGAGGCGGGGAAGACGTCCGAGACCTGCTTCGCGATGAGCTGCTCGGTCGCCGTCATCCCGATGAAGATCGGCTCGGGGAAGCTGCGGATCGCGGCGCTCGTCTTCTCGCCGAGCGCGGTGTGCGCCTCGTCGCAGATGACGAGCTGGTACGCCTCGCGGCTCAGCTCGCCGACGTGGCGCGCGAACCAGGCGTAGGTCTGGATCGTGACCGGGTTGTCCTTCGGCGGCGTCTGGCCGCCCTCGATCGCCGGGACGATTCGGTCGCCGTAGCCCTCCTCGCCGAGCTCGCGGTTGAACTGCGTGACGAGCAGGCGGCGGTGCGTGAGGATCAGGACGCCGATCGTGCGTGCGGCTTCGATGAAACCGGCCGCTGCGATCGTCTTGCCGGAAGCGGTCGGATGGCGGAAGCGGAAGCGGCGCGCCGCACCAGGATCGGCGTGCGGGGCGGCGCCGTTCTCCTCCTCCGGCTCGACCTCGAGCTCTTCGGCGACCGCGTCACCGTTTTCCTCAGTCTCGACCTCCGTCGAGCTCCTCGGCGGTGATCGCGCCGTTTCCGTTCGAGGCCTCCAGAAAGCCTTTCTGGTTCGCGGCGATCAGCTCGGTCAGCATCCCGGCGAGCGCGTCGATCTGGTGGCGGCGAAGGTCCGTTCCTGAGGCCAGCCGGGGCGGGCGCTCGCTCAGTACGCGTTCGAGGCCGAGCATCAGGCCGAAGCGCGTCCTCCACTCCGAGGACGGCCGTTGGAGGCCCTCCTCGATCTCGCTCAGTGCTGCGTCGAGGGCGATCCGCCGCGCGGTCTGCGGCGCCAGCACGAGGTCGGGATCTTCGCCTTCCCGGAGGAGCGGCTCACCGGCCCAGGCTTCGGCTCGGAGCGCGGCGGCCGCAATGCCGTCCGCGGTCTCCGGCGCAATGGTCGGATGATCGCTAGTCCTCTGCATGTCTGCAGCGCTTCGTGCGCCGCATCGTGAGGGAGACTCGTACGCCGCACCTTCCCGGTGGGCGACCTCCGTAAAAGCATAGCCGAACCGGCGGAAAATCAGGCGCCGCTGACCATCGCCGACGGCGGCCGGGGCCTTTTCTCCGGCGGCCGCAGGCTCGGTTCTGCGGCGCAGGATCAGCTTGCGCACCTCCGAGACGGCGACGATGGTCAGGGCGACTCCGATGCAGAGGAGCCACTGCTCGAGCGTGAGCCCGGTCGTGTCCAGGAAGCGCTGGAAGAGATCGAGCTCGGTGCCGAGGACGATGGCGAGAACGGACAGGCCGCTCGCCACCATGAACTTGGTGTCCTCGAAGGTCTCGAGGCTGAAGATCGAGCGCCGCTCGTCCCGGGCCGTGAACGAGAAGAACAGGTTGAAGAGCGCGAACGTCGTGAAGGCCATCGTGCGGCCGAAGGCGGTTCCATGCTCGTCGCCTCCCCACCACGCGAGGGCGAGCGTCCCGAGGGCCATCACGAGCCCCGCGGTCCCAAGCCACAGCATCAGTGAGCGCGGGAGAAGCGGCTCGTTCGACCCACGCGGCTTGCGCTTCATCAGGCCCTCGCTCGGCTTGCCGTAGCCGAGCCCGATGGCCTGGAAGACCTGCGTGGTGAAGTTCAGCCACAGCGTCTGCAGCGGGAGGAACGGGACGCCGCCGACGATGTTGAAGATGCTTGCGCTGAGGAAGGTCAGCACCATGCCGACCAGGACGCCCATCTGGAAGCGGATGTACTTGGTCAGGTTGTCGTAGAGCCCGCGTCCGAGCTCGACGGCCTTCACGATGGTCGAGAAGTTGTCGTCGGTCAGGATCATCGCGGCGGCCTCCTTCGAGACCTCGGTGCCGGTGATCCCCATGGCGATGCCGATGTCGGCCCGCTTGAGCGCCGGAGCGTCGTTGACGCCGTCGCCCGTCATGGCGACGATCAGCTCCTTCTTCTTGAGCGTGTCGACCAGTCGGACCTTGTCCTCGGGCGTGACGCGCGCGATCACGCCGATTCCGTCGATCTCGTTCGCGAGCTGGTCGTCGCTCATCGCCGCGAACTCGGCGCCGGTGATCGCACGGCCTTCGATCCCGAGCTTGCGCGCGATCGCCTCGGCCGTGATCGCGTGGTCGCCGGTGATCATGCGTACCTGGATTCCGGCGTCCCTGGCCAGCGCGATCGAAGCCTTCGCCGCCGGCCTCGGCGGGTCGACGATCCCGACCAGCGTCAGGACGGTCAGGTCGTCCATCAGCTCGAGCAGGTCCCCGTTCGGGTCGAAGGCGTCCGGCTCGAAGTCCTTGCGCGCGGTCGCGAGCACGCGCAGGCCCTGCGCGGCCAAGACGCTGGTTTTCGTCGAGATAGCGCCGGCGGAAGTCGTCGTCGACCGAACGCGGCTCGAGGTCCGGATCGAGCCGCTGCGTGCTCCTGTCGAGCAGCTGGTCGGGGGCGCCCTTCACAAAGGCGCGGACGACGTCGCGCCCTGACTCGTCCTTCATCCGGTGGAAGGTGGCCATCAGCTTGTACGCGGTGTCGAACGGCAGCTCGGCGACCCGTGGGTACTCGCGGCGGGTCGCCTCCGCGTCGAAGCCGCCTTTCCCGGCGAGCACGACGAGCGCGCCCTCGGTCGGGTCGCCGATCATCTCGCCGTCGCCGGTGACCACGGCATCCGACGCGAGCACCATCGGCATCAGGAACTGGTCGAGCGACACGTCCTCCTGACCCGCGACCCGCTTGATCGTCCCCTCGGTCGAGTAGCCGCTGCCCGAGATCGTGTACTGCCTGCCCGGGATCGTCATCTCGACCGCCGTCATCTGGTTCAGCGTGAGCGTCCCGGTCTTGTCGGAGTTGATCGCGGAGGTCGAGCCGAGCGTCTCGGTCGAGCGCAGCCGCTTCACGATCGCGTTCGCCTTCGCCAGCATCTGCGTCCCGTACGAGAGGATCGTCGTGACCACGGCGGGAAGCCCGGTCGGGATCGCGGCGATCGCGAAGGCGATCGCGGCCGTGAACACCGTGTTGAAGGAGTTTCCCCGCGAGAGGTTCAGGGCGACCGAAATGACGAGGGAGAGGCCTGCGAGGACGAGGATCTGCTTCGTGAGCTTGTCGAGCTGCCGCGTGAGCGGCGTCTTGGCGTCGTCCTCCCTCTGCAGGAGATCGGAGATGTGCCCGACCTCTGTCTGCATGCCCGTCGCGGTGACGACGAAGTCCCCCGCACCGCGGGTGACGTTCGTGTTCATGTAGACCATGTCCGTCCGGTCGCCGAGCGGCGCGTCCGGCGTCGCGATCGTGTCGGCCCCCTTCGAGACCGGCAGGCTCTCGCCGGTCAGCGCCGACTCGTCGATCTCGAGCGTGGCGGCGGACAGGAGGCGCCCGTCGGCCGGAACGACGTCGCCGGCCTCGAGCCTGACGGTGTCGCCGGGGACGAGCTGTTCCGCCGGAACCTCGGCCAGGTTCCCGTCCCGGCGGACGCGGGCCTTGATGATCATCATCTTCTGAAGCGCGGCGACCGCCTCGGCCGCCTTGCCCTCCTGCCGGAGGCCGAGAACGGCGTTGAACAGGGTCAGGAAGACGATCAGGATCCCCGTCCCGTACTCCTTGATCGGGTAGATGCTGCCGATGCCGGCGACCAGCAGGACGATCTGCATCGGATCGCGGTACTGGCGCACGAACGCGCGCCAGCGCGGCTCCTGCTTGGCCTCGGCGAAGCGGTTGGGGCCGTACTCCTCGAGCCGTTTCGCGGCTTCGCCGGCGGAGAGGCCGCGCTCTCTGTCCGTGCCGAGCTTCGCGACGGCCTCCTCGCCGCTCAGGAGGAACCACGTCGCCTCGGCGGTCACCCGTTCAGGATCGTCCAGGGCCGCCGCGAAGCATCACCCGATCCGAGCTATTCGGAGGAGGTGACTCGCATCATCCGGTCCGGGGGATGCCCGATCCCCCTTCTACCCTTCAGGCTGTCGGTTCCTGCGAAAGGAGACGGATGGACAACGACGGCTCACTCGGTGGACGGTTCTGGGCTTCGGTCCTGGGCGTCTGCCTCGCGATCGGCATAGGCGGGTTTCTCCTCTTCTGGTTCGTCGGAGCCGCGTGGGCGCGCTGGGGCGGCTTCGGAGGAATCCTCGTCCTCGGAGGAGCGCTGCTGCTCGTCGCGTGGATCTACGACCGCCGCGCGACGCGAACCTACGACGAGACCTAGAGTTCAGTCCGGCGGTATCGGCGTGAAGTCGTGCAGCTCGCTCCCGCCCGTATTGCACGACGCCGTAGCTCGACTCGGGCACCTCGTTCCACGCGCCGGGCAGGTCGCCGAGCGGCTCTGACACGACCAGCCTCGTGTCCTCGTCCAGCTCCTGGAAGATCATGTTGTCGGGGTAGAGCTCGCGCAGCGTGTCGATCGCGGTGCTGAAGAAGAGCGTGCGCGAGTCGTGCTCGCTCGAGTAGCGGAAGGCCCAGAGCTTGTCGCCGTCCGAGGTCGCGATCGTCCCCTGCATCGGATTCTCGACGCCGTGTTCGTGGCCGACCGCCTCGACGAGGCCGATCGCGCGCGCGACCGCCTGCGGCGGGTCGTCCTCGAGGCCGAAGGTCTTCGCCAGGTAGAACAGCGTCTCCGAGTCGGTCGACCCCTCGATGAAGGGGTAGAGCTCGGGATCGATCGCCAGCACCAGGTCGCGCTTGATCTTCTGGAAGTCGTGGATCACGCCGTTGTGCATCCACAACCAGCGGCCGTGGCGGAAAGGATGGCAGTTCGTCTGCTGGACCGGGCTGCCGCTCGATGCGCGGATGTGGGCGAAGACGATGTGCGAGCGGACATGCCGCGCGAGCTCCTGCAGGTTTCGGTCGTTCCAGGCCGGCTCGATGCTGTGGAAGACGCCGGGCGTCCGCGTCTCGTCGTACCAGCCGACGCCGAAGCCGTCGCCGTTCGTCGTCTCGGCGCCCATCGTCGAGTGCAGGCTCTGGTCGATGAGCGAGTGCTTCGGCTTGTACAGGAGTTGGTCGATCAGGACGGGCGAGCCGGAGTACGCGAGCCAGCGGCACATCGCGCTAGACCTCCAGCCGCCGCGTCGCGTACCGCGCGAGGGCGTAGATCACGAGGATGTCGAGCGCGAAGACGCAGAGCGACCAGAAGGGATACGACTGGATGCTGAGCAGTTGCGTGATCGCCTGCAGCCCGGCGATCCCGATCCCGAAGAGCCGCGCCCACGTCGCTCCCCTGAAGATGCCGAATGCGGCCAGGATCGTGATCGCGCCGACGATGATCATGATCCAGCCCCAGGTCTGCGGCCCGCTGAAGACGTAGCGGGCGCTCGAGACGTAGAACGACGACTTCGTGGCGGTGACGATCCCGTCGATCAGGCCGACGATCCCGGCGAGGGCGAGCATGCTCGCCGCGAAGAACACCCAGCCGGCGCCCTTCTCCTCCAGGTCGTAGCTCGAGCCTCGCGGGGACTCCGTGCTGCTCATGCGCTCCACTTCTCCTTTCGTTTGGGGAGTGGACGTTCGCGCCCGGACGGGCGAGCGCGCATCACCCGATGGGAGTTAGCCGCCGAGGCCGCCGAAGATGGCGAACGGGTTCTGCGGCGTGACCTCGTAGACGAGCTCGCCGCCGGGCTCGACCTCGCCGTGCAGGCGAGAGGCGAGCGCCTCGGCATCTTCTTTCGTCGCGGTGCCGGCGATCACGTAGTGGGCCCGGCGGACCACCCCGTAGCCCTCCTTCTCGAGCTGGTCGGCGAGCTCATGCGCCTCGTCGAGCGATTTGCGCTCGATCCGCACCTCCCAGGGGGCGTAGCCCTCCTCGAGCAGCTCCTCCTCGATGTCCGGCGCCGGCGCTTCGTCGTCCCAGCGCTCCTCGTCGTGGAGCCAGTGCTCGATCCGAATCTCCTGCGCGTTCAGCTCCAGCTCGCGCAGCTCCGTCTCGACGATCTCCTTGGCCTTCCGGGCGGCGTCGCGGGTGGCGGCGTAGACGAAGACGACGTCCGCATCGTTCGAGACTGCGAGCCGGTGATCCTCGAGCTCCTTTGCGAGCTCGCGCGCCTCCGAGCCCAGGTCGAGGCCGATCCGCGCGAGGAAGTCGGTCGCGTGCCGTTCCTCCTCGAGCTCGATGCGTACCCGCCAGTCGTCCTGGGCCATGCGCGGGACGTTATAGGGAGGTGTGAGCTTCGTGCTGCGGGGGATAAACGGGCAATGCCGACCAAGAAAGAGATCGTCTCCGAGCAGCTGGGCGAGATCCGCCAGGACCTGCGCGACCTCTGGACCGCGCTCCGCCACGACCCGAAGAAGCAGAAGCGCAAGGAGCAGATGTGGTCGATCTTCTCCGGTGCGCTCGCCGCGGCCACCGCGATCGCCGCGCGCCAGCTTGCGACCAAGCTATGGACCCGCCTGACCGGCGAGCCTCCTCCTCCGGCGCAGAAAGCCAGGGAGGACGCGGCGAAGGTCCGGCAGGAGGCGGAGGTATGACGGCCGAGGCCACGCAGCGCCCGAAGGCGCCGCAGCCGCAGCCCGAGCACCAGGAGCCAAAGCAGCAGGATCCGACGCTCGGGTCGCTCAGCAAGCGGGACTACATCGCGATCATGAAGCGTGCCTTCAAGGAGACGATGGACGACAACCTCCCGGCGCTCGCAGCCGCGCTGGCCTACTACGCCTTCCTCGCCATTCCCTCCGCGCTGCTGCTGGCGGCGGGGTCGTTCAGCCTCCTCGCCGGTCCCGATGCGGTCAACTCGATCGTGGACGCGCTGTCCAAGGTCATGCCTGCGCAGGCGGTCGACCTGGTCAGCCAGAGCCTCACGAACCTGACCAAGAGCAATGCGACCGGCATCACGATCCTGGGCCTCGGAGCGCTCCTTGCCATCTGGTCGCTCGGTGGTGCGATGCAGAACGTCATGTGGGCGCTGAACATCGCGTACGAGCGCGAGGAGACCCGCGGCTTCGTCCGCCGCCGGCTGACCGCCTGGGGGATGCTCTTCTTCGCGCTCCTCGGTTTCGCGCTCTCGTTCGGCCTCCTCGTCCTCGGCCCGGCGCTTGCCGGCTGGATCGGGAACGCGTCCGGCCAGGAGGGTCTCGTGAACGATCTATGGTGGGCCGCCCAGTGGCCGATCCTGATCGGCGGGCTGATGTTCGCCTTCGCGGGGATCCTCTACCTCGGGCCGAACGTCGATCACCCCAAGTTCCAGTTCCTGACGCTCGGCTCCGCGGTTTCGGTGCTGATCTGGCTCGCCGCGTCCGGGCTCTTCGCGCTCTACGTGACCTACTTCGGCTCGTACAACAAGACCTGGGGGACGCTCGCGGGCGTGGTGATCATGCTCATGTGGCTCTGGCTGACCGGGCTCGCGCTGCTGCTGGGCGCCGAGATCAACGCGGAGGCCGAGCGAAGCCGCGAGCTGCGCAAGGGAGAGCCAGCCGAGGTCGATCTGCAAGCCCCTCCAAAAGCCAATGAAAAGGACGAAAAGGAGGAGGAGAAGGATGGCGAATCCAGCGCCGATCGGAAGTGACGTCTCGGCCGGCACCTACCGGTGCACGAACTGCGGCTCCGAGATCCAGGTTCAGTCACTGCAGTCTCTGCCGCCCTGCCCGAGCTGCGACGGGCCGAACGAGTGGGAGGCGGTCAGCGGCGGCGACAGCCGCGAGGATCCGTACCCGGACGGGCGCTAGCTGGAGTTGGAGCGGGTGGCACCTGCACAAGTCGCCCCATCGGGGCGGCGCTGAGGCATCTCTGCACGGGAGCGGTTGGCGCTCTCTCCGGCGGCGCGGCCGCGGACGCTCAGCCGCTACAGGATCGCGGCCGCGTATTCGGCCAGCGGACGCCCCGCGACCCTCTCGCTGACGCCCGTCTGGTCGAGGTACTTCGTCACGCCTCCCATCCAGAAGGGCCAGCCCGCGCCGAGGATGAGGGCGGTATCGATGTCGGCCGCCTCGGCGACGACGCCCTCGTCCAGCATGTGCCGCACCTCGTCCGCGATCGCCTCGAGCACCGCCTCGGTGATCTCCTCGACGCTGCGGGGTTGGTCCCCGGCGACGACGATCTCGTCCTTTCCCTCCGCGTAGTTCGCCAGCGTCGGCGAGAGCGGGAAGCGGTCGGGATAGGACTCGTTCATCGTCTCGAGCACGTGGTTCGCGACGCGCGGCCCGACCATCTGCAGCAGGACCGACGGCGCCATCGGCAGGCCGAGCCGGAGGACGGCCTCGTCCGTCTCCTCGACCGAGTTGCCGTGCTCGACCGCGTCCATCAGCACGCCGGTCATGCGGGTGAGGACGCGATTGACGATGAAGCCGGGCGCGTCCTTGGCGAGCACCGGGCGCTTGCGCAGGTCGGTCGCGACCTTGTAGGTCGTCGCGACGGTGACGTCGTCGGTCTCGTCCGTCCGGATCAGCTCGACCAGCGGCAGGACCTTGACGGGGTTGAAGAAGTGCAGTCCGACGAGCCGCTCGGGATGCTCGAGGTCGGCGCCCATCTCGGTGATCGAGAGCGACGACGTGTTGGTGGCGAGGATGCACTCCGGCGAGACGACCTCCTCGAGCTCGCCGAAGACCTGCTTCTTCACGCCCATCTCCTCGAACACCGCCTCGAGCACGAAGTCGCAGTCCTCGAACCCGTCGTACGAGGTCGTGCCGGTGACGATCGAGCGCAGAAAGCGCGCCTTGTCCTCGGTCATCCGCCCGCGCGCGGCCGCGTCGTCGAGCTCCTCGCCGATGTCGGCGATGGCGGAGTCGACGACGTCCTGGTCGAGGTCGCGGATGACGAGCGGTAGCTCGAGCCGGCGGACGAAGAGCGCGGCGAGCTGGCGAGCCATCAGCCCCGCGCCGAGGATGCCCACCTTCCTGATCCTGCGCGGCTCGGCGTCGGGCACGCCCACCTTCCGCTTCGCGCGCCGCTCCACGAGATCGAACGCGTAGAGCGAGGCCTGCGCCTGGCGGCTGAGGATCAGGTCGGCGACCGCCTCTTCCTCCTCGCGGTAGCCCTCCTCGACCGTCCAGCTGGCCGTCCCTGCGATCAGGTCGAGCGCGCGGTACGGCGCGATCGCCGCGCCGTGGACGGTGTCGTCGAGCTGCGAGCGGGCGCGGCGGATCGTCTCCTCCAGCTCGGCCGGTGTCGGGCGGCTGCCGCTCGAGCGGGGTGTGCACGAGCTCCAGCGCGAACGCGATCGATTCGTCGAGGAACTCGACCGGCTCGAGGACGCGGTCGGCAAGCCCGTACTCGAGGGCCTCGGGGCCGCTCAGCATCCGGTTCTGCCGCAGTGGGTTCTGGACGACGAAGCGGACGGCGGTCTTGGGATCGACGAGCCGCGGGACGAGCTGCGTCCCGCCCCAGCCGGGGATGATCCCGAGAAAGCACTCGGGCAATGCGAAATGGCGGACCGAGCTTGCGATCGTGCGGGCGCCGCAGTGGAGCGCGATCTCGACGCCGCCTCCAAGGCACGCTCCGTTGATCGCGGCGACGGTCGGGAACGGCAGCGCGCGGATGCGTCCGAAAAGGTCGTGTCCGGCGCGGCTTCCCTCGATCGCCTCCTCTCGCGACGAGATCCTGGGGAACTCGTCGATGTCCGCTCCGGCACAGAAGACGAACGGCTTGCCGGTCAAAACCATCGCGACCCAGTCGCCGGACTCGAGCTCGCCGATTACGCGATCGGCCGATTCGAACGCGCTCCGGTTGAGCACGGTCGGCTTCGTCCAGTCCGCGCCGTTGTCCATCGTCACGAGCGCGAGCGGCCCGGCCTCGGTCTCGACGCGGTTCAGGAAGAAGGTCGTGTCAGGCACGCGCGTTCTCCCAGACGAGCGCGGCGCCCATGCCCATGCCGACGCAGAGGGCGGTCAGGCCGTAGCGGACGTCGCGCTCGCGCATGCCGTACGCGAGTTGGGCGATCAGCCGGACGCCCGTTGCGGCAAGTGGATGGCCGCAGGCGATCGCGCCGCCGTACGGGTTGAGCCGCTCGTCCTCGGGCGAGACGCCCATCCCGTCGCACCAGCTCAGCACCTGGACGGCGAACGGCTCGTTCAGCTCGAAGAGGCCGATGTCGTCGATGCCGAGGCCGGTTCGCTCGAGCACCGCTTTGGTCGCCGGGACCGGGCCTAGCCCCATCAGCTCCGGCTCGACGCCCGCGTAGGCGAAGCCGGCGAGCCGCATCTTCGGCTCGAGGCCGAGCTCCTCGACCGCCTTTCCCGAGGCGAGGATGCACGCCGTCGCCCCGTCGGTCAGCCCGGCGGAGTTGCCGGCGGTGACACGGCCGCCGGGACGGAAGGGCGACGGGAGGTCCGCCAGGCCCTCCATCGACGTGTCCGGCCGGAGGAACTCGTCGCGGTCGGCCATCTTCCAGCCCTCGTCCGAGAAGACGGACATCGATATGACCGTCTCGCGCATGACCCCGTTCTGCCACGCGGCGGCGGCGCGCTGCTGCGAGCGGACGGCGAACGCATCTGCGTCCTCCTTCGTCAGCTGCGGGAAGCGGTCGTGCAGATTCTCGGCCGTCGCGCCCATCGTCACCGCGGAGGTGTCGACGAGCCGCTCGGCGACGAAGCGCGGGTTGAAATCGACGTCCTCGCCCATGGGGTGGTGGCCCATGTGCTCGACGCCGCCGGCCAGGACGACGTCGGCTGCGCCGAGCCCGATCTCGCCGGCGCCGGCCGTCACCGCGGTGAGCGCGCCCGCGCACATGCGGTCGACAGCGAAGCCGGGCACCGTGTGCGGAATCCCGGCGAGCAGCGCGACGTCCCGTCCCATCGTCAATCCCTGGTCCCCCACCTGCGCGGTCGCCGCGAAGACGACATCGCCGATCCGTTCCGGCGGGAGCTGCGGGTTGCGGCGGAGCACGTCGCGCACGACCTTGACCGCCATGTCGTCCGCGCGCGTGCGCCAGAAAATCCCTTTCGGGCCTGCGCGGCCGAACGCGGTGCGCACCCCGTCGACGAAGAAGATGTCCATCGGAATGAGTCTAGGCTTGTGGCGTGGAGTGGGCGGAGCATCTCGCGCGCGAGCAGGAGCGCTACCGCGACGGGGAGGCGCGCCTGCCGGATATCGACGATGCAGACGCGCGCCAGAAGCAGCTGACGCGCATGGGGAACGCGGCCGGCGGTGCCGGGCTCGCGCTGCTGATGGAAGGGCGTAACGGGGAGGCGACCGAGTGGTTCTCGCTCGCGGCCGAGCGCTACCGCGAGAGCTTCGCCGACGCGCCGCCCGGCAGCTGGGGCCGCCCGATCGGCGCGATCAAGAGCCTGCTCATGGGCGGCGACTGGGAGGGAGCGGAGGCTGCGGCCGAGTGGGCGCTCGCCGAGGGCGCCGCAGAGGCGGAGTCGCCGATCGGCAAATACGCGGCCTGTCTGGCGCTGCTCGTCCTGGAGCGAGATCGCGAGGCGCGCGTCCTCGCCGACGACCTGCGAACGCACGAGGGCTTTCCCACGGATGTCGCCGATTCGCTCGCGATGATCGCGGCGCAGGATGTCGCCGGGTACGTGCTGGCGGTCGAGTTGGTGCTCGAGTCGTTCGAGACGAGGGAGGAGCACCTCGAGGACATCCCGGTCGCGGACACGGTCATCGTCCTCCAGAAGCTCGCCGCGCAGCGCGACATGGCGGCCGAGCTCGAGTCGGCGCTACTCCCCCGGCTAGTCCGGCGGCTGCATCCCGGTCGAGCACGGCGAGCGTCTCGCCGAGCTTCGAGCGCACCAGCCCGGCCGGCGTCTCAGGGCTCGGCTCCTCGGCGAAGGCGCGGCGGGCGGCGTCGACCTTGCTCTCGCCGGTTGCCAGGAAGATCATGTCGCGGCAGTTCCCGAGCGCGGGGATCGTCATGGTGATCCGCTTCACGTACGGCTCGTGGCCCGCGTCGGCGGGAACGACCAGACGGTCGCGGATCTCGAGCGTCGGCGCGTTCGGAAAGAGCGACGCCGTGTGGCCGTCCGGCCCCAGCCCGTTCAGGATCAGGTCGAAGGTGACGCCGCGCACTTCCTCCTCGTAGGCAGCAGCGGCCTGCTCGGGGTCGTCCTCGCCCCGGATGCGATGCACGGCGGCGGGTCCTTGCTCTACGCGGTCGAGCAGGGAGTCCTTGGCGAGCAGGTAGTTCGACCAGGGATCGTCCGGGGCGACGCAACGCTCGTCGCCCCACCACAGCTCGACCTTGCTCCAGTCGGGCTCCAGTGCGGCTGCGAGCTCGTACGCGCGTCGGGGCGACTCCCCGCCTGTCAGGACCATGTGGCCGCCGGCGCGCGCAGCCTCGGCGAGTCGCTCGGCCACGGCGCGGGCGGCCGCGTCGGCGTCGGCGACGACTTCGAGGCGGACGCTCACAGGTCCCCCGACGCCAGCTCGCGCGAGCGCTCCATCGCCGCCTGGATCGCGTTCAGGAACGCGGCGCGGACGCCGGCCCGCTCGAGCTCGCGAATCGCGCGGATCGTCGTCCCGCCGGGAGAGGTGACCGCCTCACGCAACTCCACCGGGTGCATCTTCTCGTCCCGCAGAAGCTTGGCGGTGCCGAGCATCGTCTGGACGACGAGGTCGGTCGAGACCTGGCGCGAGAGGCCGAGCAGGATCCCCGCCTCGATCATCGCCTCCGCCAGGAGCGCGAAGTAGGCCGGGCCGGAGCCGGAGACGGCGGTTACCGCGTCCATGTAGCTCTCGGGGACGCGGACGACGGCGCCGAGATGGGCGAGCACCTCCTCGGCCAGCTCGAGGTGCCGGTCGTCGGCGTGTGCGCCGGCGCAGACTCCGGCGATTCCCTCGTGCACGACGGCGGGCGCGTTCGGCATCGCGCGGACGACTGGGACGCCGGCCGTGACCCGGCTCTCGATCAGCGCCGTCGGGATGGCCGCGGCGACCGAGAGGACGGTCTGCTCGGGTTGGAGGACCTGCCCGATCTCGCCGAGCAGAACGGCGAAGTCCTGCGGCTTGACGGCGATCACGACGATCGCGGCATTCGCGACGGCCTCGGTGTTCGACAGCGTCGTCTGGATGCCGTGCCGGTCGGCGAGCTCCGCGAGCCGCTCGTCCCGCCGCCCGGTGGCGACGATCTCACTTGGTTCGCGCCAGCCCGAGCTGAGCAGCCCTGCGATCAGGGACTCGCCGATCGTCCCCGCGCCGAGGACGGCTAGGCGCCGCTCTTCCATGGAAGAAGTCTAGGCCGCTGCGGGATAGGCGATCAGGCCGCGGCCGAGCCCCGCGAGCATGTAGACGCTCGCCAGCCCGGCCCACTCGCCGTAGGTCTCGAGGAGCGCCGCCGTCTCGGCCGTCTCCACCCGGCGGCCGTCGCGCGGCGAGCAGATCTTGATCAGTCCGAGGTCGCCGACGAGCCCGTGCTCGGAGCGGCCGAGCCCCTGCAGGCAGACGACGCCCGCCGACCAGGGGCCGAGGCCGGGCTCGCGGGCGAGCCGCTTGACGACGGAGTAGGTGGGAAGGTCGTGCAGCCGCTCGAGGTCGACCGAGCGGCAGAGCCGGACGAGAGCGGCCGCGCGGCGGGCGTGGAGGCCGAGCTTGCGCAATTCGGCCGTCCCCACACGGCCGAGGCTCTCTCCGGTGGGCGGCTCGTACCGGCCGCAGGCGTGACGCGGCGACGTGCGCCGGATCACATCGCGCTCGATCTCCTTGGCGTGCTGCCAGGTGACGAGCTGCCCGGCCAGCGCCCGCAGCAGCGCGTGCGCAACCGTCGCCACCCGCAGAGGGCGAAGACCCTTGAGAACGCGCGTCGCGCGGCCGATGACCGGGTCGTCGGCGAAGCGCTCGAGGAACTCGGAGTGGTCGTCCTCGAGCCCGAGGACGAAGCGCAGGCGCTCGACGCCGGCTTCGCTCTCGGCCCGGAGGACGACCACTCCGTCCGGCCGCTGCCACGCGCTCGCGAGCTCGTGGCCGGGGAGGACGGCGTCAAGCCGCCCTTGGCGAAACGTCCGCGTCGCATCCGTTGCGAGCCGTGCCGAAAGCCGGAGCGAGTACGGGCCGCACGGCCTCGTCGCGGTCTCGATCGCCATCGTCCGAACGATATGGGACCCGTCCGGCGGCATAGCTCTCACGCAGGCCCTCGACGCGCTCTTTCGCGGCGATTGCGGTGAATTTCGGGTCGTATCCGAACATTCGACGCCTCCCTTCTTCAGGTAAAGTATTTGACGTCGAGAGACTATCACGCGAATAGTCTTGACGTCAAGAGAATGTATGTCAAGATATGTGCGGACGTGCCCGAGCAGGACCACATCGACCGCTTCCTGGAGCGCTTCGGCTCGCGCCTAACGGGCGTCGATCTCGTCGTTGAAGGGATCGTCGACCGCATCGGCGGGCTGAATCGGCGCCTCCACCGCGAAATGGACGAGACGCTCGAGGACTTCGCCGTCAACTTCGGTGAATACAAAGTGCTCGGGGCGCTGTGGCGGCGGGCCCGCCGCACCGGCTTTCACCGGGCCAGCTTGCGCGGATCGAGGAGCTCTCGACCGGCGCGATGACGAACAGGCTCGACGGGCTCGAAGAGGCGGGACACATTCGCCGCCTTCGCGACCCAGACGACCGGCGCGGCGTCAAGGTCGAGTTGACCGAAAAGGGCAAGCGCACGTGGGAGAAGCTGGTCGCCGCTCAGGCGAAAAAGGAGGCCGTCGTCGCCTCGGCGCTGACCGACCGCGAGAAGCAGCAGCTCACGAATCTGCTGCGGAAGCTCATGCTCGAGTTCGAGAAGCGCGAGGCGGGCGGCAAGTAGCTCACTCGGGCTTTCGCGGCCGGCTGATCCAGAGCTGCAGCGTGACGATCGCGAGCACGAACACCGTCAGGACGCGCTCGCTCTCCGGCAGGTGGCGGAAGAGCGCGAGCACCTGGATGCTCGCGGCCAGGATCTGGCAGAGGATGGGGAGTGCCACCGCCTTCCATCCGGCGACCAGCGCCGGTTTCTGGCGCGCCGGGTAAGGCCGCCAGGCCGCCCACGCGATCAACAGTGCTCCGGCTGTCCAGACGAAGTCGTAGTAGTTGCCGCTGTACGTCCCCTTGACTTCCTGAACGGCCGAGACCGAGTCCGCCCCGGTGAACAGGAACAGCCCGAGCCCGAGGAGGAGCCAGGTCTTGCCGGGGCGCCAGGCCGTCAGCGCGAAGATCCCTGCGACCGCCCCGAGCAGGAGTACGTCGCAGGCGGGGTACGTGAACTTGAGCGCCGTCGCAAATTCGCTGCCGTTCTTGTACTCCTTCACGATCGGGTCGACGACGAAGATCAACCCGAGCGTGGTCATGATGAACGCGGCGGCCATTCCGTCGATCCAGCGGTGCAGGTCGAAGACGTCGAACCGGTCCCTGATCAGGAACACGAGGCCGGCGACGACGAACGGGTAGTACGCGAGCCAGAACACGTCGGACACCGTCGGAAATGGGACCGGCGTCTGGCCCTCGTACAGGAGGGTCCACGTGATGTCGCCGACGGCGAAGGCGGCGAGCGAGAGGCCGAACATCGACCATGCCATCCGTCCGCGGTCGACGACGAACGCGCGGACGAGGCATGCGGCAGCGGCAGCCGCGAGGAGGAAGTTGTGCACTCCGTAGTTGAAGAACGTGTTCGCCCGGCCGTCGGCGCCGGTCACGTCGGCCACCGCCTGCCCAAGAAGCAAAAGGCCGAGGCCGAGGGCGACGAAGGGAAGTGCGCGAACCGGCCGCGCCGCGATCTCGGTCACGGCGAAGAACCTTAGACTGCGCCCTTGATGGCCGGAACGATCGATCCGGGCGCCGACATCGGCCACGTCCACCTCAAGGTCTCCGACCTCGAGCGCTCGGTTGGCTTCTACCGCGACGTCCTCGGCTTCGAGGTCATGCACCGCTACGGGGACGAGGCAGCGTTTCTTTCGGCAGGCGGCTACCACCACCACATCGGCCTGAACACCTGGGAGAGCAAAGGGGGGCACCCGCCGCCGCCGGAGACGACCGGGCTCTTTCACGTGGCGATCCGGTATCCGTCCAGGAAGGCGCTGGCCGTTGCGGTCAAGCAGGTCGTCGACGCGGGCGTCCGGCTGACCGGCGCATCCGACCACGGCGTCAGCGAGGCGATCTACCTCCGCGACCCAGACCAGAACGGGATCGAGCTGTATCGCGACCGCGCGCGCGAGGAGTGGCCCGACGAGATGTACACCGCGCCGCTCGACGTCGCCGCGCTGCTGGCCGAGGCGCGGTAATGGGCGAGCGCCCGGTCGAGGCCGTTCGCAGGCGCATCGCGGAAGTCGCGCAAGAGCTCAAGCGCGAGACGGTCGGCGAGGTCGAGCGGCTGTCGGAGCTGTTCGCGCCGCGCGGCCACGACCGGTTCGCGCCGGAGCCGCCGCCACGGACGCTCGAGGAGCTCCAGGCCGAGCTGGACAGCCTGATCGGGCTCGGGACGGTGAAGGAGCAGGTCCGCGCCCTCGTCGCGTTCCTGCAGGTGCAGGCACTGCGTAAGGAGAGCGGCCTCCGGGAGGTCGCGATGAGCCAACACCTCGTCTTCCACGGCAATCCCGGCACGGGCAAGACGACGATCGCGCGCCTCCTCGCTCAGATGTATCGCGCGATGGGGCTCCTGCGGCGCGGCCATCTGGTCGAAGTCGACCGCGCAGGCCTCGTCGGCCAGTACGTCGGCACGACGGCGATAAAGACGGACCGCGTCGTCCGCAGGGCGCTCGACGGCGTGCCGTTCGTCGACGAGGCGTACTCGCTTGCGTCGCGTGACTCGCGCTGGGACTTCGGCGCCGAGGCGGTGGAGACGCTGCTCAAGCGGATGGAGGACTACCGCGAGCGGCTGATCGTCATCGTCGCCGGCTACCCGCGCCTGATGGACGACTTCCTCGAGTCGAATCCCGGCCTGCGCTCGCGCTTCTCGCGCGAGATCGACTTCCCGGACTACACCACGGACGAGCTGATCGCGATCACGCACCGGTTCGTCTCCGAGCACCAGTACACCCTCGGCGACGGCGCCGACGCTGCGCTTCGCGAGATCTTCGACGGCGCGCGCCGCGGTGAGGGCTTCGGCAACGCACGGTTCGCACGCACGCTGTTCGAGCAGGCGCTGAACGCGCATGCCCTGCGGCTGTCGGAGGAGGGCGAGCTCGCATCGACCGGGACCGACGAGCTGATGCTGCTCGTGCCCGACGACCTGCGTGCCGCCGGCGACGCGCTCGGCGAAGGCGTTGACGTCGCGAACCCGCAGGCCTTGTGGGCGTTCTGGCGGCGTCGTCGCGCTAGCTGACGCGGGCAGAAGCGGAGCCGCCGGCGCGAAATAGCTTTCCGTCGGACGGTGTCACCTCGCAGCGCAGTGCCGCTCCCGGTCGCAGCCGGTCCCGCCGCAGGACGTCGGAGAGTGCCGCGCTCGCCGCTTCCTCAACGCGGGAACCGTCGACGTTCCCGGCGAGCCGCTCGATCGTCCGCGGCGGCCGGGTGAGGAGCGCCGGCTCGAGGCGCTGCGAGCCCTTCTGCGAGAGCTGGCCGAGACGGCCTCGTCCGGCTGTCTCCTCTCCGAGGGCCAGCTCGCGGCGATCAATGCGGTGATCGGACGCTCGGCGGTTCGCGCGCAGCTCGAGTTGGCCGAAGACGGCCGCTACCTGGTCGACTTCACGCCCGTCGGTGGCGACTGGATCGACCGGGTCGAGCGCGAGCTGGCGGGCTCGTTCTCCTCGATGCTCCGGCGCTCGCACCCGACGCGGATACGCGTCTGCGCGGACGAGTCGTGCGGGAACGTGTTCTACGACGCGAGCCGGAGCCGAACACGGCACTGGTGCGACTCACGGACGTGCGGGAACCGCGCCCGTGTGCGGCGGCACCGCGCTAGCGGGGAGCCCTGAGCGCTCGATAGCGGCGCAGAACCAGCCGCTCGTGCAAGTCGATCGGGGGCGCCGAACGCGCGATCCGCGCTCGCAGCCGTTTCGAGAAGTGGATGTCGTCCCATTCGTCGACGGTCTCCCACAGCTCCTCGAGGGTGTCGAAGCGCTCGATCACCTCGAGCTCGGTCTCCTGCTCGAGCACGAATAGCCCCTCGGTCACCGTCCGCTCGAGCTCGCCTTCAGTGCGCCGGACGACGCGGAGAACTCGCGCTCGTCGGCCACGCCGAGATCGGCCCCTCGGCGTAGGCGTGCATGCTCGGCGGAATCGGGTGCAGGTCGAGCAACACCCCCTCACAGGTCAGCATCCGGTGACAGTTCCGTAGAGCGTCCACGACGCTCTCCGGCTCGAGTCATCACAACGACCAGGTGAAGAAGACGAGATCGAAGCGGGCGGGAGGCTCGTCCAGCTCGACAATGCTGGACTCGCGGAATTCGATCTTCCCCCGTAGCGGCGGAGGGGTCTCGCTCCTGGCGGTCGCGACCAGCTCGGCGTCGACGTCGATACCGAGGACCGACTCCGCCTCGGGTGCGATGCGCCAGACGAGCCGCCCCTCTCCGCAGCCGACGTCGAGCATGCGCAGGCCCTCGAAGTCGACCACTTGCGCCAGCGCCTCGAGCTCGCGGCCCTCCGGGTCGATCGTCACCGCCACCGCGGGATCGTAGTGCTATACCTAGCCGCGTAGCGATGGCGAAGCCCGTAGAGCAGCTCGACCAGGTGGTGATCCGCTTCGCCGGCGACTCCGGCGACGGGATGCAGCTGACCGGAGGCCGCTTCACGAGCGAAACTGCCCTCCTCGGCAACGACCTGTCCACGCTGCCGGACTATCCGGCCGAGATCCGCGCTCCCGCCGGCTCGCTCCCGGGCGTCTCCGGCTTCCAGATCCACTTCTCCGACCACGACATCCTCACGCCGGGCGACAACCCGCACGTCCTCGTCGCCATGAATCCGGCCGCGCTGCGCACCAACGTCAAGGATCTCGCGCGCGGCGGGACCCTGATCGTCAACGCCGACGCGTTCACCGAGCGGAACCTCGAGAAGGCCGGGTACACCGTCAACCCGCTCGAGGACGGCTCGCTAAACGAGTACCAGGTGCACGCCGTGCCGCTGACCTCGCTGACGATCGAGGCGCTCAAGGAGTTCGAGGTGACCAAGCGCGAGGCCGAGCGCTCGAAGAACATGTTCGCGCTCGGGCTGATGTCGTGGCTGTTCCCCGCCCGACCGAGGGGACGGTCGCGTTCCTCGAGAAGAAGTTCGCGTCGAAGCCGGAGATCGCGAAGGCGAACATCCGCGCCTTCCAGGCCGGCTATGCATTCGGCGAGACCTCAGAAGCGTTCACGGCGACTACGAGGTCAAGCCGGCGAAGCTCCCGCCCGGGACCTACCGCAACGTGACGGGGAACCAGGCCCTCGCCATGGGGCTGGTCGCGGCGAGCGTTCAGAGCGGGCTACCGCTCTTCCTCGGCGCGTATCCGATCACGCCGGCTTCGGGGATCCTGGAGGAGCTCTCCCGCTACAAGCATTTCGGCATCCGCACCTTCCAGGCGGAGGACGAGATCGCCGCCGTCGGCGCCGCGCTCGGGGCGTCCTTCGGTGGATCGCTCGGCGTATCGACCTCGAGCGGTCCGGGCGTCGTCCTCAAGATGGAGACGATCGGCCTCGCGGTCGCTCTCGAGCTGCCGCTGCTCATCCTCGACATCCAGCGCGCAGGCCCGGCGACGGGGATGCCGACCAAGCCCGAACAGGCCGACCTCATGCTCGTGCTCTACGGGCGGCACGCCGAGTCGCCGGTGCCCGTGGTCGCCGCTTCGACCCCGGCGGTTGCTCGACGCCGCGCTCGAGGCGTCGCGGATCGCGCTCAAGTACCGGACGCCGGTCTTTCTCCTCTCGGACGCGTACCTGGCCAACGGCTCGGAGCCGTGGTCGATCCCCGACGCGTCGGCGCTTCCCGACATCTCGACGTCGTTCGCGGACAAGCCCAACCACGAAGGCCAGTTCCTCCCGTACCTGCGCGACGCCGAGACGCTCGCCCGCCCGTGGGCGATTCCGGGAACGCCGGGCCTCGAGCACCGGATCGGCGGGCTCGAGAAGGCCGACGGCAGCGGCAACGTCTCCTACGACCCCGACAACCACGACCACATGGTTCGGATCCGCGCGCGCAAGGTCGCAGGCATCGCCGCCGACATTCCGAGCTCCAGGTCGAGGGAGACGAGGACGCCGACGTGCTCGTGGCCGGCTGGGGGGGACGTACGGGCCGATCGCGGCGGCCGTCCGGCGGATCCGCAAGGACGGGAAGAAGGTCGCGCACGCGCACTTCACGCACCTCAACCCGCTCCCGCGCAATACCGAAGACGTGCTCCGCCGCTTCCACAAGGTGTTCGTCCCGGAGATGAATCTCGGCCAGCTGTCGAGAGTCCTCCGAGCCGAGTACCTCGTCGACACGGTCAGCTACAACAAGGTTCGCGGGCTCCCGTTCACGTCGGGCGAGCTCGCCGAAGCGATCGAGGGACTGCTGTGACGCAGAGCGGCAACGGAGACGGGCTCATCCAGCTCACCGCGAAGGACTTCAAGACCGACCAGGAAGTCCGTTGGTGCCCGGGCTGCGGCGACTACGCGATCCTCGCCGCCGTCCAGGGCTTCATGCCCGAGCTCGGCATCCCGCGTGAGCGCATCGTCTTCGTCTCGGGGATCGGGTGCGCGGCGCGCTTTCCGTACTACATGCAGACCTACGGGATGCACTCGATCCACGGACGCGCGCCCGCGATCGCGACCGGGCTCCCCTCCTCGAGGCCGGATCTGTCCGTGTGGGTCGTCACGGGCGACGGGGACGCACTCTCGATCGGCGGCAATCACCTCATCCACGCGCTCCGGCGCAACGTGAACATCACCATACTGTTGTTCAACAACCAGGTGTACGGGCTCACGAAAGGCCAGTACTCGCCGACCAGCCCGGTCGGGCAAAAGACGGGGTCGACGCCGATGGGCTCGATCGACAACCCGTTCAATCCGCTCTCGGTCGCGCTCGGAGCGGAGGCGACGTTCGTCGCTCGCTCGATCGACACCGACCGCAAGCACCTGACCGAGGTCCCGCGCGTGCGGCCGCCGGGCACAGAGGCACCGCCTTCGTCGAGGTGTACCAGAACTGCAACGTCTACAACGACGGCGCGTTCGACTTCGTCCGGGAGGACAAGGAGAACCGCATCCGGCTGGAGCACGGCCAACCCATCCGCTTCGGCGCCGAGAGCGAGAAGGGCGTTCGGCTATGCGCGGACGGTTCCGCCGAGATTGTCGACGTGGCCGCGGCGGGCGAGGATGCGCTCCTCGTCCACGATGCGCACGCCGACGAGCCCTCGATCGCATTCGCTCTCAGCCGGCTGACGCGCGAGACGGCCGGCGCGGCGCCGATCGGCGTCTTCCGCGACGTCCAGCTCCGCCGGTCTACGACGAGCTCATGTCCGCTCAGATCGACGCCGCGACGGAGAAGTCGGGGAGGGGCGAGCTCGCCTCCCTGCTGCGCTCCGGCGACACCTGGACGATCGAGTAGCTCAGGCCGCCAGCCGCTGCTCGGGTCGGTCGGCCTCCAACTCCTCTGCGGCAGGCCGCGGCCATGCGACGAACGTGTACGCCGTCATCGCCATGCACGTGATCCCGGCGACGAGGAAGGCCAGTCCCTCCGTGCCGCCAACGTCCGACAGCCAGCCGGCGAGCAGGCCGCCGAGGGGCGCGAAGCCGCCGAACGCGAAGAGGTAGACCGAGAGCACGCGGCCACGCAGGCGATCCGGCGCGGTCAGCTGGATGATGGACTGGCTGTTCGCGGTCCACGTCGTGAAGAAGACACCGGTCATGAAGAGCAGGATCGCGATCGGCCAGACAGAGGCCTCGGGCGCGATCGCGAGCAGTGTCGTGCTGAAACCCGCCGAGCCGAGCACCATCGCCTTCCAGCTCGCGCGCGCGAACGTCGCCGCCAGCAGCGCGCCGGCGAGAGCGCCAAGCCCGAACGACGCGCCAAGCGCGCCGAAGACCTCGGCCCCGACGTGCAGCGTCTTGGACGCGAGCACGGGCACCAGCACGTGGAAGTTGAAGGCTACGGTCAGCAGCACGATGATGGTCATGAGCAGGACGAGCCGGATCGAGGGGGTCCGCCACGCATAGCCGAGGCCCTGGCGGACGCCCTTGAGCACCTCCGCGGCGCTTCCTGCGCGCGAGGGGGAAGAGCTCGCGCGTCCGCATCAGCGCGAGCGCGGCCAGGACGGCGAGAAAGCTCGCCGCGTTGACGGCGAAGCACGCTCCGACCCCGGCGGCCGCGATCACGACGCCGCCGATCGCGGGGCCGACGACGCGCGAGGCGTTGAAGAGGCTCGCGTTGAGCGCGACTGCGTTCGGCAATTCGTCCCTGCCGACGAGCTGGAAGGTGAGCGCATGGCGGTCGGGGCGTCGACGACGGGAACCCGCTCCCCCGAGCAGCGCGAGGACGTAGATGGCCCAGAGCGGCGGGGCTCCCGATGAGGACGGAGGCCGGCGAGCACCACGGAGACAACCATCGACACGGCCTGGGTGACCATCATCACCCTGCGGTTGTCGAGGCGGTCGGCGAGCACTCCGGCCGGAAGCGAGAAGAGCGCGAATGGCGCGAAGCGGACGAAGGCGAGGAACCCGACGGCGACCGGCGAGTGCGTCAGCTCGACGATCAGCCAGGCGAGCGCGACGTTCTGCATCCACGTGCCGCTCAGCGAGACGATCTGGCCGACGAAGTACAGCCGGTAGTTGCGATGGCGGCGCAGGCTGGCGAACGTGCGCGCGTTCAGGAACGCCTGCCTCACTTCGGCTCCTCCAGCAAGCGCGAAAGTGGATCGAGCGCGGCGTCGATGGCGGCGAGCTGGTCCGTAGCGAGCCGTTCGAGGCGCTCGGCCAGCCAGGCGGTGCGCCGCGAGCGAACCGATCGGAGCACGCCCTCCGCCTCGTCGGTCAGCGCGAGCACCTGCCTGCGCCGGTCCTGCTCGTCCGGCACGCGCGTGACCAGTCCAGCCTTCTGCAGGCGCGCGATGTAGCCCGACATCGCCGCGGGCGAGATTCGCTCCAGCTCGGCGAGCTCGCGCGCGCCGACGCCCTTGTGCTTGCGAATCTGGATGAGGAGAGCGACCTGGCCACCCGTCACTCCGAGCGCATGAACCTCCCTGCGGAGCTCTCTGGCAAGCTTGAGCAGAACGGGCCGCAGGCGGTGCGCGAGCTCGGTGGTGTCCGGGGCCTTTGTGTCGGTGCGTGGGCCGTTAACCATGTTAACGACCACGATACCCGGTTTCCGAGGCCGCAATCTTGGATACATCCAGCCGGATGGGATTTCGCCGGTCCCTATCGCGCAGCCCGCCCCGCCGGACCAGGCGCCGACCACGGTCATCCGGGAGGAAGGCCCCGTTCCGCCTCCCGGGCCGCCTCCGCCCGGCCCGCCGGGCGAGCCCAGGGAGTGGTGGCAGTGGCTCCTTCTCGCGTTCGTCGTCCTCGCGGTTGTCGCGGGCCTCGCCGCGTACTTCGCGACTCGAGGGAACGAGAAGAAGGTCGTGGTCCCGAAAGTGATCGGGATGACGCAGGCGGCCGCAGAGACGAAGCTTCACGGCCTCAAGCTGGACACGCAAGGGCAGGCCACGCGTTCAGCTCGAAGCCCGTCGGGATCGTCTTCGCGCAGGCGCCAGGCTCGGTAATGAGACCCGAATCGGGCGGCCTCGTGACGCTGAGCGTTTTCCGAAAGGCCCTCATGCCGTTGCCGTCCCGAACACCGTCAGCCTGACCGAGGCCGACGCGGTCGCGCAGCTCACGGACGCGGGCCTCGAGGCGGACGTCGTCCAGGTGCCGTCGAACGCACGGGCGGGAACGGTGGTCGCACAGAACCCGACGGGCGGGACGAGCGTCGACCCGGGCTCGACCGTCCGTCTCGAACGTGTCCAAGGGGCGGACGCAGACGACGACCGTCACGACGACGACCCAGACGACGGCCACGGCGACGACGGCCACGACCGCAACCACGAAAACGCACACCACCACGACGACCGCCACGAACTGCAACGCAAACGACGACGACGACCGCGCAGGCGTCAGTCCCCGACGTCGTCGGCTCGACGCTGGCGAAATCCTCGTCGCGCAGATGCGTGCGGGCAACGGCTCCTGGCCGACTCCTATCCGGTCGCCTCCGACGAGGGAGGCGGGACTGCCGTCGCCCAGAACCCGGTGGCCGGGACGAACGTCGACGCCGGTTCGATCGTCCGCCTGAACGTCTCGACTGGTAGCGACCGCCCCTCGATCGCCGTCCCGGATGTCACGGGCGCGAATCAGGCAGCCGCACGGCGCACGCTGTCGAAGATCTTCACCGTTCGCACCGTCTACCGAAGCGGAGAGGAGCCGGGGGTCGTCGTCGGGCAGCTACCTGCAGCCGGCGCTCAGGCGAAGCGCTGGGCGCAGGTCATCATCTACGTCGGACGCTAGAGCCAGACGTCTGCGCCTTACGCGCGGGCGCTCACCTCCCAGATCGAGAACCGGCGGACCTCGCCAGAGCGGCGGAGATGTCCCCGAGCGCCCGGCGAAGCCGGGGGCTGTACTCCTGAAGCGGGCGCCTTGCCTGCTCGGCGGTCTCCCACATGACGATCGTGATGCCGTCGCCTGTCTCTGAGTCGACGAGGTTGAGCGTGCCCGCGAACCCAGGCTCTTCCCGCAATGCCGGAATCAGCTTCTGGGACAGCAGCACGTCCGCGGTTCTCCGCATCTCCGGCCTCGCAGTGGCATGTACGAGTTGTGCATACATCGTTCTCTCCTCCAGTTTGGCTTGCGTCGAGGCCGCATGCTGGCGCGCGTCCCCGGCCGTTCGCACCGTTGCGACCCCCTGACTTTCGGCTGCTAGCCGGAGGTCCCGGCCGCGAGCACCGCCGGAAGCTCGTCGCGGGAGGAGACGTCGAGCTTGCGGAAGACGCTCGTCAGGTGGCCTTCGACCGTGCGGGCGGTGACGAAGAGTTCCTGCGCGATCTCGCGGTTCGTCAGGTCCCTGCTGGCGAGCTCCGCAACGCGCCGCTCGCTTGCCGTCAGCGAGTCGAGGCCCGTCAGTACGACCCGTCGAGGTCGGGCCCCGGTTGCGCGCAGCTCCGTCTCGGCGCGCACGGCGAGCGGCTTCGCTCCCGCGCGGTGTGCGACGTCGAGGGCTTCGCGCAGGAGCTCCCGTGACTCAGTCCTGCGGTTTGCCCGGCGCAGCAGCGCGCCGAGGTCGGTCTGCGCGCGAGCGTGCTCAAGCACGGCGTCGGCACCTGAGAGCACTTCCACAGCCTCGCGCAGGAGTGCCTCTCCTTTGCGGCCGCGCTCCGCGACGCCGGCGACGCGGAGCGCGACTCCAAGGGCGCGCGGGGTCCCGAAGGCGCGCGCCAGCTCGAGCTCCTCGTGCGCGAGCCGCTGTGCGGGCTCGGTCTGGCCAAGGAGGAGCTGGGCGAGCGCCGCTTCCGACCGCCATGGGAGGTAGCTGGGGCAGGTGACTCGCGTCCGGTTTGCCAGGTCGCCGACTGCGAGCAGATCGGCCAGACCCTCCTCCGTCCGTCCCTGCGCGACACGCAGGCGGCCGCGAGAGAAGAGGAGGACGGCTGCGGTCAGGGACCCGCTCTCGGCCTGCGCGTCCATCGGTGCGAGGGCCACCGCGGCTTCGTCGAGCTCGCCCTGCTCGACGAGGGTGGCGACCAGGATGCCGCCGTTCAACACACGGTAGAGCGTCGGCGCGGGGAGCTCCACTGCGCCGAGCGCCGTGCGTGAGTCGTCCTCGGCTGCGCCGAGATCGCCGCGGCGAAACGACAACCAGCCGCGGTGCGCGAGTCCGACGGAAAGGCGTCCGCTGTCGCCGGAGGCACGCGCCTTGGCGATCGACGCGTCCAGGAGCGGCCGGACGTCGTCGTATTGCTCGGCCCAGAGCAGAGAAACCGTCGTTTGCGAGAACCACGTCGCGTACGAGAACCAGGGACGGTCGGTGCGGTCTGGGAGCGCGTCGCGGCCCGCCGCGATGGCACGACGCGCGAGAGCGGCGCCTGCCTCTGCCGGCTCGTTCGTCAGGACGGCGGTGAACGCCGCGACTGCGAGGAGCTCGGGCGGCGCGGCCGGATCGTGCTCGGCCCGCTCGCGGGCCACTTGCCGTCGCCGCATGATTGCGGGCGCGGTGGCGCCGTCGATCATTCCGACACCGACCGCCGCCGCCTCGAGGAGCACGGCAAGGTCCTCCGCCGACGGGTTTAGGAACGCGGCGGTGCGATCGAGCACGTTGATCGCGTCGCTCGAATGCTGCGCGCGGGCGAGCGCCTGCGCGAGGACGCGGGCGGAGTCGACACGGGCAGGATCGTCGGTGGCACTCTCCACCGCTCTTTGCAGATGCGTCCGCCACCCGGGCAAGCCCGCGCTCGCCTCGGCCATTCCCAGCTCGAGGAGGAGGCGCGGTCGCTCCTCCGTCGCCGGAGGCTCGTCCAGCGCGCGGCGCAGGTACACCGCGGTCGATTCGGGCGCGCCGCTGCGCGAGGCGCCGCGCGCCGCGTCGACAAGACAGCCGACTGTCCACCCATCGCCGGCCGGATCGCTCGCAAGCAGATGCTCGGCGACGCGCTCGTTCGTCCCCTCCTGCTCGGCTAGCAAACGCGCGGCGGCGCGGTGACCCCGTGCGCGTTCGACGCTCGAAAGCTCGCCGTAGATGCCGTTGCGGACGATCGGATGGACGAATGTCAGGGGCCGGCCACGCTCGAGAATGCCGGCTTCTGCGAGCATGTCGGCGGCAAGCGCCGCTTCGGTCCGGCCAAGTTCTGCGAGTTTCGCCGCCTGCAGGAGATCGCCCCGTTCGAGGACTGCGACGGCGCGCGCGAGTCGTCCGGCAGCGTCGGGCAGGCGGCGAAGCCTGATCAGGATCGACCTTCCAACGGTTCGTGCGCCGATTCTCTCCACGTGGACGGCCGAGTCGGCGCTGGGCGCGATTCCGTACTCCTGCAGCGCAACAACGAGCTCGCGCATGAGGAACGGAGTTCCGCGGGTCGCACCCAGGCATGCGTCCACGAACTCGGCATCGGGCTCAACCTCGAGCCGTTCGAACAGGAACTGATGCACGGCCGCGCGTGTCAGCGGGGCAAGCCGGACGACCTCGGCTGACGAGTCCGTCGTGACGGCGGCCAGCAGGTCGTACTCGTCTCCCGCTTCAGGCGGCCGGCTGGCGACGACGAGCGCGGCGCACAGCTCCTCGAGTCGCGGGATGAGGAATGCAAGGAAGCGCAGCGACGGTGCGTCGGCCCAGTGGGCATCGTCGACCAGGAGGCAGAGCGGACGCTGCGAGGCAACGTTGGCGCACAGCCAGTAGAGGCCGTGCAGGACGGCGAACGACGGATCCGGGCTTGAATCGAGCCCGCCGTCCGAGCGCGCGCCGGGCAGACCGAGCAGGCTCGCGGCGACTCCGGCGGCTCCGTGAAGCACATCGGCGCGCTCCTCCTCGGAGGCCTCTGCGAGGTACGGCTCGAACAGCTGTCTGACGACGCCGAAGGCGAACTCGCGTTCCAGCTCGGCGCCGCGCGAGCGGAGGGTGCGCATGTGCTGGGCTTCGGCGGCCGCACGCGTGGCCGCGAGCACGGCTGTCTTTCCGATTCCGGCCGGCCCCTCGAGCACGACGAGTGAGCCGCGCCCGTCGCGCGCTCGGGCAAGCTCCCTCTCGATCCGCGCGAGCTCCTCGCTTCGTTCCAGCAGCGGTGGCCCGGCGGTCGCCCCCCTGCTCATGCCGCCCGAGCCTAGCGCGCCGGCGCTTGCAAGAACAGGGTTCCACTTTGATGGTCCATGGTGTAAAGACAGGGGGGTCTCCACGGTGCGATCGAATGGAAGAGGGTGGAACATCAAAACGTTCGTAAGAATGCAACGACGCAAAGAGGGGGAGCAATGAAACAGCTCGAGTCATCAAGGAGATCCGCACTCGCGCAGCGGCTTCTTCGGCCGTCCGCCGGAATAGCGGTGGCGGTGGCGATGGCGATCGGCTTCGGCTACGCCGCCGATCGCGCGTACGCGGCAGTGACCGCGACGTTCTCCCCGACCACCCAGACCCTTACGGTCTTCGGCGACAGTCTCGGCAACAGCATCACCATCAGCCGCGACGCCGCGGGTCAGATCCTCGTGAACGGCGGGGCGATCGTCGTTCAAGGAGGCAAGCCGACCGTGGCCAACACCGCGTTGATCCAGGTGTTCGGGCAGGGTGGTAACGACACGATCGCGTTGAACGAGGCGAACGGCGCGCTCCCGAAGGCGAACCTCTTCGGAGGCGACGGCAACGACACGCTCACCGGCGGTTCCGGCGCCGACCTGCTCTTCGGGCAGGCCGGCGACGACACCCTGCTCGGGAAGGGCGGCAGCGATTTCCTGTTCGGAGGGGCCGACAACGACACCCTGACGGGCGGCGACGCCGACGATCAGGTCTTCGGAGAGAGCGGTGACGACCGCATGATCTGGAACCCCGGCGACGACACCGACCTCAACGAGGGCGGGGATGGAGTCGACACCGTCGAGGTGAACGGCGGCAACGGTGCAGAGACGTTCACGGCCACGCCGAACGGCACGCGCGTGCGCTTCGACCGGGTAGCTCCGGCTCCGTTCTCGATCGACATCGGCACCTCAGAGAATCTCAAGCTCAACATGAACGGGGGCGACGACACGTTCACCGGTAGCAACGGTCTGGCCACGCTGATCAAGCTCACTGTCGACGGCGGGGCCGGCGCCGACACGATCACGGGTGGCGACGGAGCCGACACCCTGCTTGGCGGCGATGCCAGCGACACCGTCCTCGGCGGTCGTGGCGACGACGTCGCGTTTCTCGGAGCCGGGGACGACAGCTTCTCGTGGAACCCCGGCGACGGAAACGACACCGTCGAGGGCCAGGACGGCGCCGACCGGATGGTGTTCAACGGGGCAAACATCAGCGAGAAGTTCGAGCTGTCGGCGAACGGAAGCCGGCTGCGCTTTACTCGTGACATCGCCAACATCGTCATGGACGTCAACGGCGTCGAGCGTGTCGATCTGAATGCCAGGGGCGGGGCCGACCTCATTACCGTCAACAATCTCGCGGGCACCGGCGTGACCAACCTCAACGCCGACCTCGCCGGCGTCCCTGGCAGCGGCGTCGGTGATGGTGCGGCGGACACCATGATCATCAGCGGCACCGCCGGCAATGACAGCGTCACCATCTCAGGTTCGGGGACGTCGGCCCTCGTGGCCGGGCTGCCGACCCAGGTCGGCATCACCGGCTCAGAAGGGGCCAACGATGCACTGGTCGTCAACACCCAGGACGGCGGCGACTCCGTCTCGGCGAGCACGCTCCAGGCCGGAGTGATCAAACTGACGCTGGACGGCGGCACCGGGGGCGACACGCTCCTCGGGTCCGCTGGACCCGACATGGTGCTCGGCGGCGACGGTAACGACTCCGTCGTCGGCGGTCGTGGCGACGACGTTGCGCTGCTCGGAGCCGACGACGACACCTTCTCCTGGAATCCCGGCGATGGGAGCGACACCGTCGAGGGCCAGGACGGGGCCGACACCTTGCAGTTCAACGGGGCAAACATCAACGAGAAGTTCGACCTGTCGGCGAATGGAAGCCGGCTGCGCTTTACTCGTGACATCGCCAACATCGTCATGGACGTCAACGGCGTGGAGAGCGTCCAGCTGCTGGTGCGTGGCGGCGCAGACCTGATCACGATCGACGACCTCACCGGAACCAATGTGACCAACGTCAACGTGGAACTCGGCGTAGCGGACGGCGCGGTCGATCGCGTAATCGTGAACGGCACCACCGGCGATGACAACATCTCGGTGGTCGGAGGGGCGTCTGCCGTCATGGTCGGGGGCCTCGCCGCGACGGTCGCAGTCACCAATCCGGAGGCGGCGAACGACCGGCTCGACGTGAACACGCTCACCGGGAACAACATCATCAGCGTCTCCCAAGCAGCGCACACGTTGGTCCATCTCTTCGTCGACGGCTCGGAGATCCTCTTCTCGTGAAATACATCGGGGCCCCCCACGCGGGGGGCCCCGACTCATCTGTTCAGCCGAGCCGCGGCGCGATGACGATCTGCTCGGCGTCGAGGAAGCGCGCCAAGCTCTTCAGCGCGCGCTGAAGGCCTGTCTTCGGGAAGCGAACGCCGTCCTCCGGATAGACAGCATTCACCGTCAAGACACGTGCCTTGCGGTCGAAGACCGGGTCGATGCGTCCCACGATGCGGTCGCCGTGCAGGACCGGCAGGACGTAGTAGCCGTACTGGCGCTTGGCCTTCGGGACGTACATCTCGAGGCGATAGAAGAACCCCCAGAGCGCCTCGGCACGGTCGCGGTCGTGAATCAGCCGGTCGAACGGAGAGAGGAGCATCGTCCGCTTCGGGACGGGCTCGTCGTTCGCTTCGGGGTGAACGCGTAGCTCCCCGCGCTCGAGCCATACGCCGAGCGAGCGCTTGCGCTTTTCGGCGAGCAGGCGCTCCGCGTCTCGGAGCGGCACCGTCTGCGTCTCCGGCCAGACGCGCTCGGCGAGATCCCAGAGCCGCTGCCCGCGGTCCCGCCCGGCGACCGCGATCCGCCCGCGCAGCGCCAGAAGCTCCAGCATCCAGGTCAGCTGCGCTCGCGTGCCCCACCAGGTGGTGGGCTCGCGATAGCGCGTCGAACGGTGCTCCAGCTCGCGCGAGGGCAGTGGGCCGCGCTTCTCCAATTCGCGGATGACGTAGTTCCGCAGCGACGACTCATCGCGCATGAACTGCTTCGCCCACTGGTGACGCTTGAGCGGCCCCCAGGGTCGTCGCATCTGTGCCCGTAGAAGAGGCAGATCCTCGATCGGATAGATGAACGCCTGCCACTCGAACAGCTTCTTTTCCTTCCAGAGCAGCCGGTCGAGCTCCGCGCGGTCGTAGGGCCCGAGGCGGCTCCAGAGGACGAGCTCCTGCGGCGTCGCGATCGTCGCGATCGGGTCCATCTGCAGGAAGCCGAGGCGGCGGACCGTGTCGAGGATGGACGTGGCCGATCCGTCCAGCAGTTGTGCCCGGACGGCGATCCGGCGGGCTTGCTCGAGGGTGAGGGCGGCGCCGTTCAGCTGCCGAGCACGTCGACGACGCGCTCTTCGGGCTGCGGCCGGCGGTAGTCCGGGCCGAGTGCCTGCTCCAGCTTCTGCTCGAGCTCGCCGCTCGCCGCCAGCTCCTCGACGATGTCGGCGCCGCCGACCAGCTCGCCGCGGATGAAGACCTGCGGGACCGTCGGCCAGCCCGAAATGTCCGACAGCTCCTGCCGGATGCGCGGGTCGGGGAGGATGTTGACCGCGGTCACGGGCGCGCCGGCGGCACGGAGGGCGCGCAGCGCGCGATCCGAGTTGCCGCACATGATGAGGCCCGGCGTTCCCTTCATGAAGAGCGCCACGGGCTCGTCGGAGACGACAGTCTGGATCCGGTCTCGAAGCTCGGTCATGCGAGTCCTTTCGTTTTGATTCGTAGCTCGTGAATGGTGCCGTCCGCGAGCGGCTCGGCGAGTGCGTCGTAGACGAGCCGGTGCTGGTCGACGAGCGAGAGGCCCTCGAAACGGCCGCTCTCGACCGTCACCTGGAAATGGTCGCCGGTGCCCGTCCGGTCGGCCACGGAGAGCTCCCGCGCATCGGGAAACGCGCCGTGCAGCAACTCTTCCATGCGGTCCAGCCCCATCGCTCCATCGTAGTCTGTGGGGAATGGCCGAGATCGGATTGTTTCCGCTCGAGCTCGTCCTGCTCCCGACCGAGCGCGTCCCGCTGCACATCTTCGAGGATCGCTACAAGGAGCTGATCGGGGAGTGCCTGGCGCGCGACGGCGAGTTCGGGCTCGTCTTCGCCGACCAGCACGGGCTCCGCGAGATCGGGACGCTCGCCGCGGTCGCCGACGTGCTCGAGCGCTTCCCGGACGGTCGGCTCAACATCGTCGTCGAGGGGAGGGAGCGGTTCCGCCTCGTCGAGCTCACCGCCGGCCGGTCGTTTCAGACCGCCGAGGTCGAGCGCGTCGGCGACGACGAGGACGCGCCCGACGAAGCCGACCTCGAGCGGGCTCTCCAGCAGTTCGCCGAGCTCAAGGAGCTCACGTCGTCGGAGGTGGACGATCCCGAGCCCGACGCAGGCTTCCTGTCGTTTCAGCTCGCAGCCCGCGTCGACTTCGGCGCGGAGGTGAAGCAGCAGCTTCTGGAGCAGCGCTCGGAGGCGCGGCGCATGCACGTGCTCGCCGAGCTGCTCGAGAACGCCGTCCACACGCTGGCGCTCGAGCAGGAGGTGCGCGATCGCGCATCGCAGAACGGGAAGGTCTCGACGGACTAGGAGGGTTTGGCGGAATGTTGCGCGTCGTCGGGGCCGCGTGGTTGTGGCCACGGACGCAGGACGCGGTCGTATCGGGAATACGGGCGCGTCCGAGGGACATGCGCCACGGGCCGCGCGGCGCGTTCCGGCGGCACGTCCATATTTCGCCGAACCCTCTAGTTGCTGCTGAACGCCAGCGAGCGGGTGAGCTCGCGAAAGCCGATCGACTCGTACAGGAGCTTCGGGACGGGGTAGGCGGCGTCGCCCCTGCTGCCGACGAGGCCGGTCGTCGCCCCGGCGGAGCGGAGCTGCCGAAGGGCGAGCAGGGAGACGGCGCGCGCGAGCCCGAGCCGCCGGTGATCGGAATGCGTCCCGACGGGCTCGAGCAATCCCGTGGCGTTCGCCTCGTCGATCCAGCCGAGCGCGAATGCGGCGAACGACCCGTCCGGGGCGATCGCGACGCAGTCGAGCTCGGGCCGGTAGGGCCACTCCGCCATCACCCTGCGGTAGCTCTCCTCGGTCACGCGCGACGGATGGAAGGCGTTTCGGTGGACGGCGACCCGCGCCGCGACGTCGGGAATCTCGGCCATCGTCGCCAGCCGGTAGCCCGGCGGGACGGCCGGCGCGTCGAGGTGCTCGAGGCCGCGCGCGTTGTGCCGGATCCACGGCGCGTCCGGGTCGTGCGCGAAGCCACGGCGCTCGAGCGCCAGGATCGCAGCGTGATTGCCGGCCCGCACTGCGACCTCGAGCGGGCGCTCGGCGGCCTCCGCCTCGAACCAGGCGAAAACGTCGTCCAGGAGCTCCGGCCGCCGCGGGTCGACCTCCCAGAACAGTCGCGCCGGTGGCTTGATCCAGCTCCAGGCGACCACGCCGCCGTCGACCCAGACCTCCCGCCGCCATTCGTCCTCGTGGCCGGCGTGCTGGCGGGTCATCCAGGCGAGGTCGCCGACCGTCTCCTGCGCGATCGCGGGGTCGCGCCGCCAGACGTCCTCGGCGAGCCGTTGCATCGCGCGCAGGTCGCCGGGCTCGCTGTAGGGCCTGTGCTCTACCGTCGTGCGCCGTCGCGGTGGTGCGCCAGGTACTCGAGCAGGTCCGCCCGCGTCAGCATCCCCATCGGCCGGCCCGCTCGGGCAACCACGACTGCCGCGCTTCCTCCGCTCAGGTCGGTGAAGACCTGGTCGATCGACTCGCTCGCGTCCACCGCCCCGAGCGGCGGGCCCATCGCGGCAGCGACATCGTCGTTCAGCGAATCCGGGTTTCGGAACACCCGGTCGAGCAGCCCGCGCTCCTGGAGCGAGCCGATCACGTCCGCGAGCGACTCGGTCGGCTCGTTGCGGACGACCGGGAGCTGCGAGATCGAGTAGCGCTGCATCAGGTCGATCGCCTCGCCCACCTTCTGGTGCGACTCGATCGTGATCAGGGCGGGGATCTGCGGCTCCTCCACGCGCTTGAAGCGCAGTACCTCCTCGACGGTGGGCATCTGCCCGGTTCGCTCGAGGAAGCCGAGGTCGATCATGTAGTTGTCGTCGTAGAACTTGGAGAGGTACGCGCGGCCGGTGTCCGGAACGAGCGTGACCACCGTCTTGCCCTCCCCGAGCTGCTTCGCGACCTCGACCGCCGCGTGCACGGCCGTTCCGCCGGAGCCGCCGATCAGCAGGCCCTCCTCGCGGGCCATCCGCCGCGCGGTCAGGAATGAGTCGCGGTCGCTGACGGTCACCCACTGGTCGACGACCGACGGGTCGAACGTCTTCGGCCAGAAGTCCTCGCCGACGCCCTCGACCAGGTAGGGGTGCATCTTGTCGCCGGACGTGTAGATCGAACCCTCGGGGTCGGCGCCGACGACGAGCACATCGGGGCTCTGCTCCTTCAGGTAGCGCGCGGTGCCGGTGATCGTTCCGCCCGTCCCTACGGCGATCACGAGGGCGTCGATCTCGCCACCTGTCTGCTCCCAGATCTCGGGCCCGGTCGTCTCGTAGTGCGCGTCCGGGTTGGCCGAATTCGTGTACTGGTCAGGCTTGTACGCGCCCGGAATCTCCTCGGCCAGCCGGTCGGAGACGGAGTAGTAGCTCTCGGGGGACTCGGGCGCGACCGCGTACGGACAGATGACCACCTCGGCGCCGTACGCGCGCAGGAGCGAGATCTTCTCCTGGCTCATCTTGTCGGGCATGACGAAGATGCAGCGGTAGCCCTTGAGCGCCGCCGCGATCGCGAGGCCGGTGCCCGTGTTACCGGACGTCGGCTCCACGATCGTCCCGCCGGGCCTGAGCTTCCCTTCCCGCTCGGCCGCCTCGATCATCTTGATCCCGATGCGGTCCTTGATCGATCCGCCGGGGTTCAGGTACTCGAGCTTGACCACGACCGTGGCGACCCCGGCGGGGACGATCTGCTGCAGCCGGACGAGCGGCGTGTTGCCGACGAGCTCGAGGACGGTCGGGTACTCCCGGGGCACGCAGTGGAAGAGTAATGTGCAGTTCGATGAAGATCACCGTCGTTGGGAGAGGAAACGTCGGCGGGGGGCTTGCGGGCCTGTGGCGGGAGGCGGGCCACGACGTCCAAGAGCTCGGCAAGGACGGCGGCGACGCGTCCGACTCCGACGCGGTGCTGCTGGCCGTTCCATCGGACGCCATTCGCGATGCGCTCGGGAAGGTCGACGGGCTCGACGGCAAGGTTCTCATCGACGCGACAAACGCGCTCGGCGGTCGTGACGAGCAGTTCGAGTCGCTCGCGCACGAGGCGAAGTCGGTCGCCGGCGGCCCCACCGCGAAGTCGTTCAACCTCAACTTCGCCGCGGGCTACGACAAGCTGCCCGACCAGCAGGAGCGGCCGTCGATGCCGTGGGCGGGGGACGAGGAGGCGCGCGAGGTCACGGAGCAACTGATCCGCGATGCCGGCTACGAGCCGGCGCCGGCCGGCGGGCTGGAGAACGCGCGGAAGCTGGAGGACGCTCTCCCGTTCGTCTTTGCGGTGCGGCAGGCGGCCGGCGACCCGGTCTTCTACCGCTTCTGGACGGCGTAACTCCTACCTACTCGACGCCCGGCATCAGGTTCTTCGTGGGCTCGACGCCGGCGAACACTCGCTCAGCGATCTCGATGCCGTACGCGCGGCCCCGGCAGGTCCCGCTCGGATCCGCTGCAGTGCCGGCGCGGAGCGCGTCGAGCGACTGCTGCTCGATCCTCGCCAGCTCTTCGCGCGTGCACAGCGCGCCCGACTCCGGCGAACCGCCTGCCGCGTCGAGCGTCTGCTCGTGAAGCAGGAAGGCGTCGTAGCGGTCCATCCCGGCGTCGTGCTCGACCATGAACGTCGAGGGACGGCCGTCCTCGATGCTCGTCGCCCGCACCCAGGACGCCTTGCCTCCTTCCGACGGTCCCGCCGCTCAGGATCTCCCACTTGGTCGGATCGAGACCGAGATCGCCGGCGACGCCCGACGCGTACGCGGCTCCTCCGAAGGTGAGCACGGCGCAGGCGGCGACGGTCCCGAGGCGGAGCCGGCGCCGCCGGCGCAGGCGCGCGGAATAGGCGAGGTGAAGCTGGCGTCCGATCGTCTCGAGCTCGGGGGCGAGCTGGGTCATGTGGATGCTCCTTTCAGGCGTTTGGACAGCGATCCGAGCGCGCGCGTCACGCGGATGCGCGCCGCGCCCTCGGAACAGGAGAGAGATGAGGCCACTTCGTCGTACGGCAGCTCCTCGATCACACGGAGCTCGAGCGCCCGCCGCTGTCCCGACGGAAGAGTGGCCAGGGCGGCGACCAGCGTCGGGGTCATCCGCTCGGCCCGGTCGCGCTCTTCGACGCGGTCGAGCTCGAGATCGTGGGTGGGCTCCGGCATACGCAGCCGCCGCCGCGCGCTGCGGTCGACCCGCTCGCGCTCGTAGTAGCGGCGGAGGAGGTTCTTGGCGATGCCGAACAGCCATGGCGACGCCGAGCCCGCGCCGCGATCCTCGAAGCGCCGCAGGGAGAGCGCGGCCTGGGCGAACGTCTCGGCCGTGAGCTCGCAGGCGATCTGCGGGGAGACCTGCGACTGCAGCCACGAGTGCAGACGTTGCACGTGGCGGCGGTACAGCTCGCCCAGTGCATCGGGGTCGCGGCGGGCCTCTCGAACGAGCTCGGCGTCGCTCTTCATACCTCTATATCCGGCGAGCCCCGAAAACGTTTCAGTGTCGGAAGTGCCTGTGGTGCGTGAACACCATCGCCGCGCCGGCCTTCTCGACGGCCGCGATCACCTCTGAGTCACGCTTCGATCCGCCCGGCTGAACGACCGCGCGCACCCCGGCCTCGAGACCGAGCTGCGGACCGTCGGCGAACGGGAAGAACGCGTCGGACGCCAGGACGGCGCCGGTGAGATCGTGTCCCCGCTCGCGCGCCTTCTCGACCGCGAGCCGCACGGCGTCCACGCGGCTTTGCTGGCCGGCGCCGATCCCGAGCGCCTGCCGGTTGCGCGCGACGACGATCGCGTTCGAGGTCACGTGCTTGCAGACGGTCCAGGCAAACAGGAGATCCGTCCAGCCCGCCTCGTCGAGCACGCCGCAGACGAGCTCCATCTGGGCGCGTTCCTCGACCCGCAAGTCGGCCTCCTGCACGAGGATGCCGCCCGGCACGCGCTTGAAGTCCGGGCCGCCGCAGTCCACCACCGGCCCACGCAGGATCCTCGTGTCCGGCTTGCGTTGGAGCGCTTCGAGACCGGCGGCGTCGTAACCCGGCGCGTAGATCACGTCGATGAACCGCTGCGCGAGCGACTCGCCGAGCTCAGCCGTGACCGCCCGGTTCAGGACGATCACCATCCCGAACGCCGAGAGCGGGTCGCCCGCGTAGGCGCGCTCGTAGGCCTCCTCGATCGAGCCCCCGACTGCGACCCCGCACGGGTTTGCGTGCTTGACGATCACACAGGCTGGCTCGTCTCCGAGCTCGACGACCAGCCCAACCGCCGCCGCGAGGTCATACAGGTTGATGAACGAGAGATCCCGGCCGTGAAGCTTCTCCACGTCGGACAGAAGATGCTGCCCCGGACCGCGATAGTAGGCCGCCCGCTGGTGCGGGTTCTCGCCGTAGGCGAGGTCGAGCTCTCTTGACGAAGGACGCGTTGAGGCGTTCGGGCAGGAGCTCGTCTCCAGCGAGCCAGCGCGCGATCGCGCCGTCGTAGGCGGAGGTGTGCGCGAAGACCTTGCCCGCGAGCCGGCGCCGAGTCTCCTCGGAGAGCTCCGAGCCCAGGCGCAGCTCGTCCAGCACGGTCTCGTAGTCGTCCGGGTCGCAGACGGCCGCGACGTGGGCGAAGTTCTTCGCCGCCGCCCGCAGCATCGCCGGCCCGCCGACGTCGATCAGCTCGACGCCGGGGTCGCTCGTGAACGGATAGAGGTTGACGACGATGAGGTCGAACGGCTCGATCCCGCTCTCCGCCAGCGTGGCCACGTCCTCCTCGCGGTCGCGGCGCGCGAGGATCCCGGCGTGGACGCGCGGGTGGAGCGTCTTCACGCGTCCGCCCAGCATCTGCGGCACCTCGATCGACGTGGGATCGAGGCCGAGCTCGCGCAGAAACGTCTCGGTCGAGCCGCCCGTCGTGACGAGCTCGACGCCGAGATCGGCCAGCTCGCGCGCGAAGACCTCGAGCCCATTGCGGTCGTAGACCGAGATCAGCGCTCGCACAGCTCTCTCACCACCTTCGGCAGCAGCGCGTGCTCGGCCGCCTGGACGCGGGCGCGGAGCGTGTCCGCCGTGTCGTCGGGCAGCACGGGGACGCGCTCGGCCGCGATCACCGGGCCGGTGTCGACGCCCTCGTCCACGTAGTGCACGGTCGCCGCCGTCTCGCGGACGCCGGCCGCGAGCACGTCCTCGATCGGATGCGCGCCGGGAAAGTCTGGCAGCGGCGCCGAGTGCGTGTTGACGATTCGGCCGCCGTAGCGGTCGAGAAAGGTCGGGCGAAGAAGCCACATGTACCCCGCGCAGACGACGAGCCGGACGCCGCGCTCCTCGAGCCAGTCCGCCATCGCCGCGTCGTGCTCCTCACGCGTCGGGAAGTCGTCCAGGCGCGAACACCGCCGTCTCGATCCCCGCGGCCTCGGCGCGCTCGAGGGCGCGGGCGCCTGCCTTGCTGGAGATGACACCCGCGATGGGAAGCCCCTCGTCGATCAGCGCCTGCAGGTTGGTCCCCTCCCCGGAGACGAGGACTCCGATCAAGCGATTCTCCCGATCACGAGGTCGTCACCCGGGTCCGGGACGACGGCGACGAACCCGATCCCGAGATTGAAGACGCGACGCAGCTCCTCTTCGTCAACGTGTCGCGCGAGCCACTCGAAGACGGGAGGCCGCTCCCACGAATCCCAATCGAGCTCGGCGCGCAGGCCGTCCGGGACGACGCGCGAGAGGTTGCCAAGGATGCCCCCGCCCGTCACGTGCGCGAAGGCGTGCGCGCGGTCGCGCAGCCGCCGAACGTCCTCCAGGTAGAGACGCGTCGGAGCCAGCAGATCGTCGCCCTCGTAGTTCTCCTTCTCGAGGACGCGGCGGACGAGCGTGAATCCGTTGGCATGGACGCCGGCACGGAAGGGAAGCCGACGACCACGTCGCCGGGCCGCACGGCGGAGCCGTCGATCAGCCGGTCGCGCTCGACCGTCCCGACGCAGCAAGCGGCGAAGTCGAGCTCGTCCTCGCGGTACACGTCCGGCATCTCCGCCGTCTCGCCGCCGATCAGGGCGACTCCCGCCTGCCGGCAGACCTCCGCCGCTCCTTCGACCAGCTCTGCGACCTGCTCGGGGTCGACCGAGGCGGCGGCCGCATAGTCGAGGAGGACGAGAGGGTCGGCGCCGCAGGTGATCACGTCGTTGATGCAGTGCGCGGCCATGTCGGCGCCGCAGTTGCGGAGCTTCCCGCGCGGGCGCGCAACGATCGGCTTCGTCCCGATCGAGTCGATCGACGCCGCGAGCAGCCGCTTGTCGTCGAGCGGGTGCAGGCCCGCGAACGCCCCGAACCCCGTCGTGCCGGTGGATTCGACTGCGGCGCGCAGGCGGCCGACGACGGCGTCCCCACGCTCGATCGAGACGCCCTGCTTCTTCGTAAGTCGCCACGAAGGGTGATCCTAGACTTGCGATCGGTGGAAGCGCCCTCGCTCCTGACCAGCTGGAACTTCGAGCCGCTCCAGGTCGTCCCCACGCTGCTCATTGGACTGCTCTACGCGCGGCGGGTCCGGACGCTGCGCGCGGCGGGCACGCCGGTCTCCACGTGGCGCATCTGGTGCTTCGGCTCGAGCCTCTTCCTCGTTCTCGTCGCGCTCGTCTCGCCGATCGACGAGTTCGGCGAGGAGCAGTTCCTGTTCATGCACATGGTCCAGCACATCCTGCTCGGCGACCTCGCGCCGCTCCTCTTCGTCGCCGGGCTGACCGGCCCGATCCTGCGGCCCGTGCTGTCGCTCCCGGGTGTCTGGCGACTCCGCTTCCTGACCCATCCGCTGGTCGCCCTCCCGCTCTGGGCGGCAAACCTCTACATCTGGCACATCCCGTTCCTGTACCAGGGCGCGCTTCACCACAGCGCCGTCCACGCCCTCGAGCACTTCTGCTTCTTCGGCTTCGGAGCGATCATGTGGGCGGCCGTGCTCGAGACGCTCCCGGGGCCGGAGTGGTTCGGCACGGGAGCGAAGCTCGGTTACGTCGCCGGCGTCCGGGTGCTCGAGGCGATTCTCGGCAACGCCTTCATCTGGTCGGGGACGGTCTTCTACCCGTTCTACGAGCACCCGACGGACAAGTGGGGGATCTCGGCGGTCGGCGACCAGCAGATCGCCGGGGCGGTAATGATGGTCGAGGGCTCGATCGTGACGCTTGGCGCCTCGCGTGGCTCTTCCTGAAGATGGCGCAGGAGAGCGAGCTCCGGCAGCGGCTGCTCGAACAGGGGATGGACGAGCGGGCGGTCAAGCGGGCGGTTAGATACGGGCGCGCCGGCGTGCTAGGGCCTGAGTGATCTTCAACCCGGAGAGGCACGAGCCGATGACGCGTCAGCCGTGGAACGAGCGGCTCGTGCGACACGCGATCACGGAGATCCTCGACGAGGCGGTCGACGCCGGGCCGCCCGAGGAGGGCCCGTGGTCGGCCGGCGTCTACGAGGGAGTGGCGGGATCCGTCTACGCGCTGCGGACGCTCGGCAAGCCCGTCGACTGGCCGCTCCGCGCCGGCGAGGGTGTTCGGGTTCGGGGAGGGTGAGGTCGGGATCGCGCTCGTTGCCGGCGACCGCGAGCGCTTCCGCGCGGCGGCGCGCGCGTGCATCGACGACCCGTGGAACGAGCTGCTCTTCGGAGCCGCAGGGGCGCTCGTGGCGGCGCGGCTGCTCGGCGAGGAGGACGTCGCGCGCGCCGCGATCGGACACCTGTGGTCGACCTGGTCCTTCGATTCGAAGGCGCGCGCATGCCTCTGGACGCAGCGTGTGGGACGACCGCAGCGAGCAGTTCCTCGGCTTCGCGCACGGCCTCGTCGGAAACGCGTACGCGATGCTGAGCGCGGCGCGGTTCCAGACACTCGATCACCAGGCCGAGCTGATGCACCGCGTCGTCGAAGCGCTCGAGCGCACGGCGCTGCGGGAAGGGAAGCTCGTGAACTGGCTTCCCGGACCCGCGATCCGATGCGAAGGAGGTCCGGGTGCAGTGGTGCCATGGCGCTCCCGGGGTCGTCTGCGCCCTCGCCGGCGCCCCGTCGCAGCCCAGGCTCGACGCGTTGCTGCTCGGAGCGGGTGAGCTCGTCTGGGAAGCGGGGCCGATACGAGGCAACGCAGGTCTCTGCCATGGAACCGCAGGCAACGGCTGGGCGTTTCTCAAGCTCAACCGGCGGACGCGAGACCGAAAATGGCTTGGACGTGCGCGGCGCTTCGCGATGCACGCGGTCGAGCAGAGGACGGGCGAGCGGGGGCTCTGGAGCGGCGATCTCGGGCTCGCGCTGTACCTGCGCGCCTGCATCGACGCCGACGACCGCTGGCCGCTCCTCGACGTCCTCTAGGAGGGTTTGGCGGAATGTTGCGCGTCGTCGGGGCGCGCCGCGTGGTTCGTGGCCACGGACGCAGGACGCGGTCGTATCGGGAATACGGGCGCGTCCGAGAACATGCGCCACGGGCCGCGCGGCGCGTTCCGGCGGCACCGTCCATATTGCGCCAAACCCTCCTAACAAGGCAGGACCTCGGCGCCTCGTGCGGAATCCCTTAGCCGGTCACCCATGCGCTCGTGCGGAGTCCATCACGTCGACCTGGTCGTCTCGTCGATCGAGCGCAGCCTCCCGTTTTACCGCGATCTCCTCGGCCCGCTCGGCTGGCACGGGGTGAGCGAGGTGAAGGGCGAGCGCGGGGAGACCATTTGGTACCTCTGGGGGCCGGGGAGCTCGATCGGGCTCCGTGAGGCGCAGACGGAGGGGGAGTACGACCGCTATCGGGTCGGCCTCCACCATCTCGCGCTCGAAGCCTCGTCCCGCGGGATCGTCGACGAGCGCAGCGATTGGCTCGCGACCCAGGGCGCCGAGATCGAGAGCGGCCCAGAGGAGTACTGGTACATGCCGGGCTATTACGCGGTCTTCTTCTACGACCCGGACGGGTTGAAGCTGGAAGTCGTCCACGTCCCGGCGCAGGCGGCCTAAAGGAAAGGAGCACCATGTCCACCATGCCTCCCGAGCAGCCTCCCGCCGGCGGGTCCTCGCGCCCGGCGTACGGGTACAACGCTCCGAACGTCGCTCGGATGCCCGTTCCGGGCAATGCCGAGTTCCTGCTCTACGCGGTCATCGAGATCGTCTTCGCCCTGATCTGGATCATCGCGGACTCGGTCAACACCCTCACGTGGGTGACGATGACCACCGCGCTGACCTTCGGCTACATCATCAGCCGCGGCATCGCCAAGGCAGGGAAGGTCCTCGAGCAGTAACGGTGTCGGGCCCAGCTTCGCCTAGGCGCGGCTGGGCTCGAACCTCATCTTCGCGAGCGTACGGCCCTCGGGAATCCGGGTCGGGTACTCGCGCGTGAGGCAGGCGCGGCAGAAGGCGTCCTCGGACCGCTGCGTCGACTCCTGGAGCCCATCGAGCGAGAGATAGGCGAGCGAGGTCGCGCCAATCTGGCGGCGTACCTCCTCGATCGACCGGTCGGACGCGATCAGCTGCTCCGCGTCGCCGAAGTCGATGCCGTAGAAGCACGGTGAGACGATCGGCGGCGAGGAAATGCGGACGTGCACCTCGGTCGCGCCGGCCTCGAAGAGGATCGAGACGATCTGGCGCGTGGTGTTGCCGCGCACGATCGAGTCGTCCACGACGACGACGCGCTTTACCCGCCACGTCCGTCAGCGGGTTGTACTTGACGCGGATCCCCTGCTCTCGCATCCCCTGTTCGGGCTGGATGAACGTCCGCCCGACGTAGCGGTTCTTGATCAGCCCCTCGTTGTAGGGGATGCCGCTCTGGCGTGAGTAGCCGATCGCCGCCGGCGTGCCCGAGTCCGGGATGGCCATCACCAGGTCGGCCTCGACCGGGGCCTCGACGCGCCAGGCTGCTCGCCCATGCGGACGCGCGCGCCGTGGATCTCGACGCCGTCGATGGTCGAGTCGGGCCGCGCGAGGTAGAAGAACTCGAAGATGCAGAACTTGCCCGGGCCTGCGGGTGCGACGGCCTGCCGCGCATGGACTCCGTCCTCGTCGATGACGACGAGCTCGCCGGGCGCGATCTCGCGGACGAAGTCGGCGCCGACCAGGTCGAAGGCGCAGCTTTCGGAGGCGACGACCGGGTCGCCGTCGAGCGAGGCGAGCGCGAGCGGGCGGAAGCCGTGCGGGTCGCGGAAGGCGATGAGCTTGCCCTCGGAGATCGCGGTGACGGTGAACGCGCCGTCGAGCCTCGCCATCGCGCCGGCGACGGCCTCCGCGAGCGGCGCCTCGGCGTTTGCGATCAGCGCCGCGATCACTTCGGTGTCGGAGGTGGAGCGGAGGTTGACGTCCGCCTCGGCGAGCTCCTCTCGCACCTCCTCGGCGTTCGTCAGGTTCCCGTTGTGCCCAAGCGCGACCGTCCGCGCCCGGCCGTGGTGGACGAGCGGCTGCGCGTTCACCCAGTGCGTCGAGCCGGTCGTCGAGTAGCGCGTGTGGCCGATCGCGATCTCGCCGCGCAGCCCGCGCAGCGTCTGCTCGTCGAAGACCTGGGAGACGAGGCCGAGCTCGCGGACGGCGGTCAGCCGGCCGTTCTCGGCGACGGCGATCCCGGCCGATTCCTGACCGCGGTGCTGGAGCGCGAACAGGCCGAAATAGGCGAGACGGGAAACGTCACGCTCGTCGGACCGGATTCCGAAAACGCCACACATTGCCTAGGTCTCCCAGGCCTCGCGCAACGCAGCCACAGGGAGCCCTTGCATTGTAGCTCCGCCGACCTCCCCGATCCGCGTGAGCGGGACGCCCGTCAGCGACTCGGCCTCGTCGGGCTTGCAGGCGACGACGACCTGTCCTCCGCCTTCGCCGAAGAGCGAGACCCGGTCGTCGGGCAAATCGACCTCCGCGCCGACGCCGGACACAATCGCCGCCTCGGCCAGGCAGACGGCCAGGCCTCCCTCGGCGACGTCGTGCGCGAGAGACAGGAGCGGCGCGGTCCGCCAGAGGAACTCGATCAGCGCCGCCTCCGCCTCGAGGTCGAGCGGAGCCGGCTGCCCGCCGACTTCGCCGAAGAGCGACTGGTACTCGGAGCCGGCGAGCGAGAGCGCGGGATGGCCGGCCAGGAAGATCGCGTCGCCCTCGCGCCAGTGGCCGGGGACGAGGCGGACGTCGGCGACGAGCCCCACGCAGCCGACCTCCGGCGTCGGGTGGATTGGCCGGCCCTCCGTCTCGTTGTAGAGCGAGACGTTTCCGGAGACGATCGGCCGATCGAGCGCCTCGCACGCCTCCGCAATGCCCTCGATCGCCTCAGCCAGCTCCCAGCCGATCTCGCCGCGCTCGGGGTTGCCGAAGTTCAGGCAGTCGGTGAAGGCGAGCGGCTCGCCACCGGCGCAGGCGACGTTGCGCGCCGCTTCGAGGACGGCGGCCGCGCCGCCGGTCCGCGGGTCGAGGCCGGCAAAGACGGCCGGAGCCGTCGAGCGAGACGGCCAGCCCGCGCAACGAGGGACGCAGGCGCAGGACGGCGGCGTCGAGCCCGGGCCGCCTGACCGTGCGCGAGCCGACCAGGTGGTCGTAGCGGTGGTAGATCCAGGCGCGGCTGCGGATGTTCGGGGAGCGCAGCAGCTCGAGCAGCGCCTTCTCGTTCTCCGGCCCCTTCGGCGCCCGCACCTCCGGTGCGGCGGAGCGCGGCGTGCGCGGGACCTCGTAGCGCGGGGCCTCATCGGTCAGATAGGCGGCGGGGATCGCGCCCACGACCTCGCCGTCGAAGTAGCACCGCAGCTCGCCGGTTTCCGTCACGGTTCCGATCTCGGCCGACGCGAGCTCCCAGCGCTCGCATACCTCCTTGACGCGCTCGAGGCAGGGCCGGTCGCACAACGGCGACCATGCGCTCCTGGCTCTCCGAGATCATGATCTCCCACGGCTCCATCCCCTCCTCGCGCAACGGGACGCGGTCGAGGTGGACGTCGATGCCGGCGCCGTCGCGCGCCATCTCCGAGAGGGATGAGGCCAGGCCGGCGGCGCCGAGATCCTGGAGGGACTCGACCAGGCCGCTCTCGACCAGCTCCAGGCTCGTCTCGATCAGCTTCTTGCCGGTGAAGGGATCGCCGATCTGGACGGAGGGCCGCTTCTCGTGCGACTCCTCGCCGAGCTCCTGGCTGGCGAGAACGCTCGCGCCCCCGATCCCGTCGCGGCCCGTTGTCGAGCCGAAGAGGACGAGGGCGTGCCCGGACGTGCGGGCACGGGCACGGGTGACGCGGTCGGCGGGGACGAGGCCGATGCACATCGCGTTGACCAGGCAGTTGTCGCGGTAGGCGGCGTCGAAGACCGTGTCGCCGCCGACGGTAGGGATGCCGACGCAGTTGCCGTAGTGGCCGATGCCCTCCACCGCGCGCTCGAAATGCCAGTCGGGCTCGCCGAAACGGAGCCCGTCCAGCAGCGCGACGGGCCGCGCGCCCATGGCGACGATGTCGCGGATGATCCCGCCGACGCCGGTGGCCGCGCCCTGGAACGGCTCGACCGCGGACGGGTGATTGTGGCTCTCGACCTTGAAGGCGACCGCCTCGCCCTCGCCGAGGTCGATCACGCCGGCGTTCTCGCCCGGCCCCTGCAGCACGCGCTGGCTCGAAGACGGAAGCCGGCGCAGGAGCAGGGCCGAATGCTTGTAGGCGCAGTGCTCGGACCAAAGGAGCGAGAAGACGGCGAGCTCGAAGTGGTTCGGGTCTCTGCCCAGGAGCTCGCGGATCCTCTCCAGCTCCCCATCAGTGAGTCCGAGCGCGCGATGAAGGGGCTGTTCGACGACCTGCGTCAGAGACGCGATTCTAGTCGGTCGAAGTGACGTGCCATCATCGCCGAGTGAGGCGGGTCGTCGCTGTCCTCTCCGTCCTGGCGGTAGCTGGCTGCGGCGGGTCGGACGGCCCGAGCCGCTGGACCGTCACCTACGCCGACTGCGCCGATCAGAGCCCGCCGTGTACTCGCGGCCCGATGATTGTCGCGGCCAGGCGCGCAGACGCGCGGGCCGCACGACGGATCGCCGCGGCGGACAGCGTCCTCGCTCCCTTGCTCGCTGGTGCCTCGGTCACGTCGCAGTCCTGGACCACTCTCGACGGCCAGCTGCTCGGAGCGGCGCTCTTCTACCGTCTTCCGCGGCCACGGCCCGTGCATTCGGTGCTGCCCTATGTCGCGATCCCGCCGGATACGCCCGCCTCGGGCGAGTGTGTGCATCCGTACGCCCAGGGATGGCTCCGCGTGGACGGTAGGAAGGTCGACGCGTTGCAGCTGCTGGTCGACCTCAGGAAGGCTGTGGTCGTCGAAGCGACCCCCGAGTCCGGCGTCGTCACCTATTCGTGGGTCTCTGGAAGGCCGCACCCGCAGTGCCGGGAGAGCGATTCGCGGCTCGGGATAGCCTCAGGGAGTGAGCCGCGCCTACCTGCCGCTCCTGCTGATCCTGGGAGCGATCTGGGGTGCGTCCTTCCTCTTCATCGAGGAGGCCGAGAGGGGACTCGAGCCGACGACGATCATGGCCGGCCGATTGCTCCTCGCCGCCGCGATGCTCGTTCCGGTGCTGATCGCCTCGACCGGGCTGCGGGAAGCCCTGCGTGCTCTACGCCACCTGTGGCTCATCGGGCTCGTCTCCGGCATCGTCAACGCGGCGCTTCCGTTCACGCTGATCGCCTGGGGCCAGACGCACATCGACTCGGGAACGGCGGCGATCGCGAACGCCTCGATGCCGATCTTCGTCGTGCTCCTCGCCTTGCGCGTCCGGAAGAGCGAGAGCGCGCGGGGCTCGCGCCTCGCCGGCGTCCTGCTCGGCTTCGTCGGCGTCGGCGTGCTCGCCGGCGCGAACCCGCCCGGCGGGTGGTGGGGGGTCGCGGGGACGATGGCGGTCGTCGTCGCGGCGTTCTGTCTACGCGGCCGGCGCCCTGTACGCGCAGCACCACATCGAGGCCGTGCCCGTCCTCGTCTTCTCGACCGCGCAGTCGGTGGCCGGCGCGCTCGTCCTTCTGCCGTTCGGGATTGCGCAGCTCCCGTCGGAGGCTCCCGGGTGGAAGGCGATCGCGTCAGTCCTCGCCCTCGGGATCGCCGGCACGGCGGTCGGGACGCTTCTCTACTACCGCCTGGTCAACCTGCACGGCTCAGCGCGCGCGAGCCTCGTCGTCTACCTGCTGCCGCCGTTCGCGCTCCTGTACGGGGCGACCCTCCTGGACGAGTCGCTGAGCCCGCAGAAGCTGATCGGGCTCGTGCTCATCCTGGGTGGCGTCGCTCTCGGTTCGGGTCTCGTCTCGTGGGCCCGCCGGCCGGCGCCGGTGCCCGGAATGAACGTCCGCATTCGCCGCGCGACCGAGGGAGACGTCGACTTCCTGCTCGAGCTCGTGAACCACGAGGACGTCGAGCCGTTCATGTCGGTCCGTCGCGCGCGCGATCGCGAAACGCTGCTCGCGGAGATCGAGCGCTCCGAACGGGAGCCGCTTCGAGAGCGGCCGGTTCGTGATCGAGGCGGGGGACGGAGGCGAGTGGAGGCGCGCCGGCGCAATGGGATTCGACGTCGCGAACCAGCGCAGCAAGATCGCCAATCTTGGGGGCCTGGCGACGCATCCGGATTTCCGCGGCCGCCGGATCGCCGACGAAGCGGCGCGGCAGCTGCAACGGCACCTGCTCTACGACCTGGGCTTCCACCGGCTGCAGCTCGAGTGCTACGGCTTCAACGAGCGTGCCATTCGTCACGCGGAGCGTTCCGGTTTCGTGCGGGAGGGCGTGAAAAGAAAGGCATATCTCCGTCACGGCGAGTGGGTGGACGGGATTATGTTCGGGCTTCTGAAAGAAGATCTTGAAGCGGCTGAATCAGACCACTCGTAGCGGGCGTATCAAAGGCGATTTCTACATAAATCCTGCAAGGAGACTTCTTCGTGCTTCGCGCGTCGCGCAATTCGCTCCGGATCGCTGCGTAGAGCGGGATTTGCTGCTCGCCTTAACGCGAAATCGGGCTTGACTCGGCCGCACATCCTTGTAGGATTCTCCCTATCG
>CAWEIM010000017.1:0-297076 GCA_963809075.1 uncultured Actinomycetes bacterium
CCGCGCTACGCGGCGCGGCTGAGGCGCTCTTCGGCGCGGGCGCGCTGGATGATCTGGTCGCGGTCTCCGTGGAGCAGCGTGGCGCGCGTCTGCCGATGTTCGTTCCAGAGCTCGTCGATGCGAGCGTTCAGCTCCTCGAGCTCGGCGGCAACCTCGGGCTTGTGACCCTCCTCGGACAGGATGTGCCACAGCTCGGTTCTGCGCGCCGTGGCGTCTTCGATCTCGGTACGGATGTCGTTCAGGTTTCTCATCACGATGGTTAACGAGTGACGTGCTTCTCTCATTCCTTACCGCCAGCGCCCAAAGGCAAACGCGAGGATGAGAAGAACCCCAACCACCAGGCCGGCTATGGCAACAACGTTCAGAAAAGTGTCCACTAGCCGTATCCCAGCTGATCGAGCCGGTCCTCGTCGATGCCGAAGTAGTGGGCCAGCTCGTGCAGACACCGTGATGCGGATCTCCTCCTCGAGCTCGTCCGGATCGGGAAACGACTCCTCGAGTGGTAGCCGGTAGATGGTGATCTGATCGGGAAGATGCCCGGCCGCCGCGCTCGAGCGCTCCGGAAGCGGCGTTCCCTCGTACAGGCCGAAGAGATCAGGATCCTCGGGATGCTCGTCGCGGATGACGACCGCGACGTTTTCGAGCGCGTCGGCGAGCTGCGGCGGCAGCGAATCGAGCGCCGCGCGCACATGCTCCTCGAAGGTCATCGGTACGCGGGCGCGACCCAGGCACGGCTCTTGAACAGCCGCACGGCTAATAAGCCGAAGACGAATCCGCCGATGTGGGCGAAGAACGCGACCCCTCCGCCCGACTGCGGGTGCTGGAGCGAGGCCGAGCTCGAGATCAGCTGGAACCCGAACCAGATGACCAGGAAGACCCACGCGGGAATCACGACCGGAATGAACAGGAAGACGAGCGTCAGCACGCCGGCGCGCGGGAGCAGGACGAAGTAGGCGCCGAGGACGCCCGAGATGGCGCCGCTCGCGCCCAGGAACGGCGTCAGCGCATCCTGGGACGTCCCCGTTCCGAGCGTGATCGCCGTCTGGAGGGCGAGCGCGGCGAAGCCGGCGAGGAAGTAGAAGATCAGGTACTTCACACGGCCCATCGCGTCCTCGACGTTGTTGCCGAAGATCCACAGGAAGAGCATGTTCCCGAGGATGTGCAGCCAGCTCCCGTGCATGAACATGGATGAGACGGCGGTGACCTCCCAGCCTGCCCCGATCGTCCGGCAGGTGTGCTCTACCTCGCACGGGCGAAAGGCCAGCTCGTCGATCGAGCTCTGCATGTGCGGGAGCTCGTAGAAGATCCAGAGCGCGAAGTTGGCGACGATCAGCGCGATCGTGACGATCGGGAATCGCCGCGTCGGGACGTTGTCCTTGATCGGGAGCAACGGGCCGGCCTAGCGCACGATCAGCGCGAGCAGCGCCTTCTGTGCATGCAGGCGGTTCTCCGCCTCGTCCCACGCGGCCGACTGCGGCCCATACAGCACCTCTTCGGTGATCTCCTCGCCGTAGTGCGCAGGCAGACAGTGAAGGACGATCGCCTCCGAGGCCGCCGACGAGACCATTTCTGCGTCGATCCCGAACCCGGCCAGGTCCTTCAGCCTGCGCTCGCGCTCGGCGTCCTGGCCCATGCTCGTCCAGACGTCGGTGTAGAGGACATCGGCGCCGCGCGCGGCCGCCACCGGATCGCCGGTCAGCTCGACGGTGCCCCCGGACTGGACGGCCGAGCGGCGCGCGCTCTTGACCACGTTCTCCTCGGGCTCATAGCCCGGCGGAGTGGCCGCGATGAAGCGCATGCCGAACTTGGACGCGCCGAGCATGAGCGAGGCGCAGACGTTGTTCCCGTCCCCGAGGTAGGCGACCTTTACTCCCGAGAGCCGTCCCATCCTCTCCCTGATCGTCATCAGGTCGGCGAGCGCCTGGCACGGATGCGCGACATCGGTGAGCCCGTTGATCACGGGGATGGACGCGTACTGCGCGAGCTCCTCCACGTCGTCCTGCGAGTAGGTGCGGATCATGATCGCGTCGAGGTAGCGGGAGAGGACGACGGCCGTGTCCTTGATCGTCTCGCCGCGGCCGAGCTGGAGGTCGTCGGCGCGCAGGTAGAGCCCGTGGCCGCCGAGCTGGTTGATCCCGACCTCGAACGAGACGCGGGTCCGCGTCGAAGGCTTCTGGAAGACCATCCCGAGCGTCCGCCCGGGAAGGAGGCGGTGCTCCTCGCGGTTGCGCTGCAGCTCCTTCAGCTCGTCGGCGAGGTTGAGCACCGTCTTGATGTCCTCCGGGCTCCACGCTGCCATCCGTGTGAAGTCCCGGCCCTTGAGCTGCTCTGGGACGTCGACCACGCCCATACGATATTCGCCCGATGCTGGAGCTGGAGGTGATCGACGGCGACATCACGCAGCTCGAGGTCGAGGCGATCGCGAACGCCGCGAACAACGAGCTCTGGATGGGCGCGGGCGTCGCCGGAGCGATTCGTCGCGCGGGCGGGGACGAGATCGAGGACGAAGCGGTCGCCAAGGGGCCGATCTCGGTCGGGGACGCGATCGCGACCGGAGCGGGACGGCTGCCGGCGCACTACGTCATCCACGGGGCGGTCATGGGACAGGACCTGCAGACGAACGGGAAGCTGATCGGCCGGACGACGCAGCGCTGTCTCGAGGTCGCCGACGAGCTCGCCCTGGAGTCGATCGCGCTTCCCGCTTTCGGGACCGGCGTCGGCGGGTTTCCGCTCGACGACTGCGCGCGCATCATGGTCGACGCCGTGCGTTGCCACGAGCCACGGACGCTCCGTCGCGTTGTTTTCGCGGTGTTCGGCGCGGAGGCGCGGCAGGCCTTCGAGCGCGCGCTCGCGTGAACCTCCCGCCGCTCATCCGGCGGTACGTCGAGCGCGTCCTTCCGGTCGGTGCCGGTCACGTCGAGCGCGTCGAGCTCACGCAGGAGGGGAGGATCTGGATGCGGCCGGACACGCGCGGAATGTGGTTCACGGCCAGAGAGCACTTCGAGGTGGAGCGGATCGCGTTCGCCTGGCGGGCGCGATTCCCGTTCGGACTGAGGGTCGTGGACGCCTATGGCGGGGGTCGCGGCCTGCTCGAGCTACGCGTGATCGGCGTCCGCCTCCAGCGCCAGCGCGGGCCGGAGCTGGACGTGGGCGAGGCGATGCGTTACCTAGCCGAGCTCCCGTGGGTCCCGCACGCGATCGAGCGGAACTCCGAGCTCGAGTGGCGCGAGCTCGACGAGCGCTCGGTCGAGGTGGCGGCGCGAGTCGCCGACGAGCGCGCGGCCGTGACCTTCGAGTTCGACGCGGACGGCGACATCGTTCGCGCGTCGGCGGTCCGCAAGCGGCAGACGGGCAAGCAGTGGGAAGAGACGGCGTGGGGCGGCGAGTTCGGCGAGTACGAGGTGCTGGGCGGCATTCGCATGCCGACCGTGGCCGAGGTGCACTGGGTGATCGAGGGCGAGCCGTTCGTGTACTGGCGCGGCGTCGTTCTGAGCGCTACGCCGAAGTGACCCGGGTGCCGGCGCGCCCTGCGAGGGCGTCGGCGAGAGCGGCGGGGGAGGTGATCAGCGCCTCGCCTGCAGTCGCACGGACGAACTCGAGCGAGGATTCGACCTTCGGGCGCATCGAGCCCTCGGCCAGCTCCGCGATCAAGTCCTCCGCTCCGGCCGGGTCGAGCGAGCGGACCTCCTCCTCGTCCTCGGTGCCGAAGCCGCGGAGCACGGCGGGGACGTCGGTCAGGATCACGAGCCGGTCGGCGCCGACCTCCCTGGCGAGCAGCGCGGAGGCGCGGTCCTTGTCGATGACGGCGTCGATCCCGCCCAGGCGGCCGTTGCGGGAAGCGACGGGAATGCCGCCGCCGCCACAGGCGATCGTGCACGTTCCGGCGGCGAGCAGCGCCTTGATCGCGCCGAGCTCGATGATCTCGAGCGGCATCGGGGAGGGGACGACGCGGCGGTAGCCGCGCCCCGCGTCCGGCTTGAGCCGCCAGCCGCGATCGCGCTCGAGCTCCTCGGCCTTCTCCGCGGCGTAGAACGGCCCGACCGGCTTGGTCGGCTCGGCGAAGGCGGCGTCGGCCTCGTCCACACGGACGTGCGTCAGCAGGCAGGCGACCGGCCGGCCGGCGACCGGCCGCAGCTCGGTCTCGATCAGCGTGCCGATCTCGGCCTGGGTCTGGGCGACGGCTACGTAGAGGGGTAAGGGCGGAACCTCGTCCGCCGCACGCTCCTGGCGGACCAGCTCGTTCCCGACCTGAGGGCCGTTTCCGTGTGTGAGCACGACCTCGGGATCGTCGAGCAGCGGCCTCATCGCGGCGCACGCCTCGCGCAGGTTCGCGAGCTGCTCCGCGGCCGTGCCGCGCTCGCCCGCGCGCATGAGCGCGTTTCCGCCCAGCGCTATGACTGTCGTCATACCAGTGCCGTCTGCTTCAGCAACCCGCGCTCTTCGAGGATCTCGGCGAGCGTCGGCTCGCCCATCTCCTGCAGGCGGTACGTGACGCGCATGGCGGGCTTGTCCAGCTCGATGATCCGGCGCAGGTCGATCGGCGTTCCGATGAGGACGAGATCCGCGTCCGAGCGCGAGATCGTCTCGCGCAGCTCTTCCATCTGCCGGCGGCCGTAGCCCATCGCCGGCAGGAGATCGGTTATGTGCGGCCATTCGTCGAGGGTGTGCTTGATCGAGCCGACCGCGAATGGCCGCGGATCGACGAGCGCGGCCGCTCCGTTCGCCTTCGCGGCGAGGACGGCGGCGCCGTAGCTCATCTCCCCATGGGTCAGCGTCGGCCCGTCCTCGATCGCGAGCACGCGCTTGCCGGCGATCTCGCCCGCGTCCCCCTCGATGTGGAACGGAGAGGCGGCGAGGACGACGCGCGCGTTCGGGTTGTGGATCCGGATCGAGTCGAGCACTGCGTCGATCCCTTCCTGGCTCGCGCTGTCCACCTTGTTCACGATGCAGACGTCGGCCATTCGCAGATTCGTCTCGCCGGGGTGATAGCGGAGCTCGTGGCCGGGGCGGTGCGGGTCGACGACGACGATGTGCAGGTCGGGCTTGATGAACGGCGTGTCGTTGTTGCCGCCGTCCCAGAGGATGACGTCGGCCTCCTTCTCGGCCGCGTCCAGGATCGCGCCGTAGTCGATCCCGGCGAAGACGAGGTTGCCCTCGCTGAGATGCGGCTCGTACTCCTCGCGCTCCTCGATGGTGCAGTCGGCGGCATCGAGGTCCTCGTACCGGGCAAAGCGCTGGACGGCCTGTTTGGTCAGGTCGCCGTAGGGCATCGGGTGGCGGAGGACGGCGACCTTGTGCCCGGCGTCGCGCAGGATCGCGGCGACGTGACGGGTCGTCTGGCTCTTGCCGGAGCCGGTGCGAACGGCGCAGACGGCGACGACCGGTTTGGTCGAGCGAAGCTCCGTCTCGTCCGGCGAGAGCAGGCGGAAGTTCGCGCCGGCGGCGAGCGCACGCGAGGCGATGTGCATGACGTGCTCGTGGGTCACGTCCGAGTACGAGAAGACGACCTCGTCGATTCCCTCCGAGATGATCTGCTCGAGCTCCTTCTCCGGCCGGATCGGGATTCCCTCTGGGTAGAGGTCTCCGGCCAGCTCCGCCGGATACTGCCGCCCGTCGATGTTCGGGATCTGCGTCGCCGTGAACGCGACGACCTCGTATTGCTCGCGGCCGCGGTAGACGAGATTGAAATTGTGGAAGTCGCGGCCCGCCGCTCCGACGATCAGTACTCGAGTACGGGTCATGAATGAACTATATGCAGCTAGGCAGGACGGACTGCGGCGCGTGCGCGGTCGGCGATCGCCTCGAATTCGATGCCCGTGTCGGCCACTTCGCCGAGCAGCTCGTCGGCCGTCCATCCCTGCCCTTCCGACCACAGCTCGCGCACGAGCGACCCCGCCTCGCGCCGCATGAACCAGTCGGTGCCGAAGCGCTCGCGCAGGTATCCACGCAGCTGCGCTTCGAAGGCCCACGCGCGGAGGTAGCACGTGGCGTAGAAGCCGTCATCGACATCGGCGAGGTAGTTCGCGGACATCGGCTCGATGCGGATGGCGTCGCCGAGCAGCTCGACGTAGCGGGGGCGCGCCTCGGCCACGTCGTCGAGACGCGTGCAGCTCCAGCTCGTACAGGAGCTTCGCGCAGTACCGGCGCACGATGTAGAGCAGCATCGTCGCGCCCTCGGAGGCGAACTCGTCCGCGCGCGGCATGTTCAGGCGCTGCGCGTGCCAGGCCGGGTCGTCGACCAGGTACTCCATCAGCATGGCCCAGCCTTCGGTGACGGAGTTGTCGCCGAGGCGCCTCGCCTCCATCGGCAGGCTGCTCGACGTGTGCGCGAAGTGCTCGGCGTGCCCGGCTTCGTGGAAGAGCGCGTGCCAGTCGTCCGGCCCGCCCATCGGCTTGATCACCAGCATCACGCGCTCGGCACCTCGATCGGCGAGCAGAAGGCGCGCGGGCTCTTGAGGGGCCGCTCCTCCACGTCGAGGTGGATGTTCTGCTGCCGGCGCAGGTCGATGCCGAGCCCGGCAAGCGTCGCCTCGAGAGCCGGGAGCATCTGCTCCTTCGGAAACTGCGGATCCCACTGCGGAGCGCGGTACAGGCGCGCGACGTCCCACGGCTGCGCCTCGTCCAGGCCGACACCGAGCCGCGAGCGGAACAGCCGGTCGGCCGCGTCTTCGTACAGCTTCTCGGTCGACTCGAGGAACGTCCGGCACTGCTCCGCCGTCTCATCCAGGGGGACGGCGAAGCGGCGGTAGAGCTCGCCGTAGCCCTCCCCACCCAGCGTCGTGACGGCAGCGTGGGTCGCGGCGAACGCCTCTATGTGCACCGGATTGAGCTGCTCGTCGAGAACCTCGCAGCGGGCGCGGTCCAGCCGCTCGCGCCGCGCCCGGTCAGGCTCATTCGCGATCGCGGGCCGCACCTGGCGGAGCGGGATGCGCTCGCCGTCCACCTCCACCTCGAGCTCGGCCTCGAGCGCCGCGAGCTTCTCCTCGTACGTGCGCGTGATCTCGCCGAGGTGCCCCTCGCAGGCGAAGCGCCAGAGCTCGCGCACGCGAGCGTCGCCGTCGACCTGCTGCCCGATCTCGTGCGCGATCTCCGCCGTGGTCAGGTCGGAGTGGCGCTCGTAGATCTCCTCCAGGTCGAGCGTCTCCTTGTGCCCGGCGTAGTGGAGGTAGTACTCCTCGTCCAGCTCCGCGATGAAGCGGTCCGCCTGCTCGCGGTAGGCGTCCAACTGGGCCGAGTCCATCCGCCGTAGGATATTGCGGTGCGTGAGATCAATCTGACGAGCGAACGCAGAACGCAGCTCGTTGACATCACCCAGCAGATCCAGCTGGCGCTCGACGACGTGAACGGCGCGTCTGCGGTGCTGATCTACGTCCCGCACACAACCGCCGGCGTCACCATCCAGGAGCACGCGGACCCGGCCGTCGCCCGCGACCTCGAGGCTGCGCTCGAACGGATGGTGCGGGACGACTGGCGCTGGCAGCACATCGAGGAGGGCGAGGAGAACGCGCCGTCCCACGTGCGCGCCTCGCTCATGAGCGCCGCAGGTGCTCGTCCCGCTCGACGGCGGCAAGCTCGCGCTCGGCACCTGGCAGGGGATCTTCTTCTGCGAGTTCGACGGGCCGCGCGAGCGGAAGGTTCTCGTTACTCCTCTCCACTAGGAGGTCAGATGCCGATCGTGATGACGGCCGAGATTCCGGCCAGTGCGGACATGTACGACGCGATCAACAAGGAGATGGGCTTCTCTGGGGACAGCCTGCCCAAGGGGCTGATCGCCCACTACGCGGCCCCGACCGACAACGGGATGCTGATCTTCGACGTCTGGGAGTCGAAGGAGGAGTTCGAGGAGTTCGCCGCGGGGCAGCTCGGGCCGGCGATGGAGAAGGTCACAGGCGGCGGCGGCGAGGGGATCAAGCCGACCGTCGGCGAGCTGTACAACGAGTTCCACCGGTAGGGAGCTAGGCTCGGGGGGTGGCCGCGCCCGTCCGGAAAGACCAGGAGCTCGAGCTCGAGATCGACTCGCTCGCCTACGGCGGGAACGGCGTCGCCCGCCTGAACGGGTTCGTCGTCTTCGTCCGCCGCGGGCTGCCCGGGGACACGGTGCGCGCGCGGGTGACGAACGTGAAGCGGAACCACGCGGAGGCGCTGGCGGTCGAGGTCATCCGGCAGGGGCCGGAGCGGGTCGAGGCGCCGTGCATCCACTACCCCGCCTGCGGCGGCTGCCGCTTCCAGGATCTCGCCTACGAGGCGCAGGTCGCGGCCAAGGAGCAGCAGGTGCGCGAGGCGCTCCGGCGGATCGGCGGGCTGGCCGAGCCGCCGCTCGAGCCGATCCTCCCGGCCGTCGAGGTCTTCCACTACCGCAACAAGCTCGAGTACTCGTTCGCGCAGACGCCGGCCGGCGCCGCGCTCGGCTTCCACAAGGCCGGCCGCTGGGACGAGGTGCTCGACATCGAGCGCTGCTGGCTGACGACCGAGCTCGGGAACGCCGTGCGGCTCGCGGTGCGCGACTGGGCCCGCGCCGAGCAGCTGCCCGCCTACGACCAGGCGGAGCACACCGGCTACCTGCGGCACCTCGTCGTCCGCGAGGGGCGCAACAGCGGGCAGGTGCTCGTCCAGCTCGTGACCGCGCCCGGCGAGCTGAAGTCGGCGCGCGAATCGTTCGTCGAGGCGCTTCGACGCTTCCCCGAGGTGCGCTCGATCCACTGGTCGGTCAACGACCGTCCGGCGGAGGTCACGAACCTCCCGACCAAGCTGCTCTGGGGCGAGGACGCGATCGAGGAGGAGCTCTGCGGCCTGCGCTTCCGCGTCCGACCGAACGCCTTCCTGCAGACGAACACCGCGATGGCCGAGCGGCTCTACCAGCTCGCGCTCGAGTACGCGGCGCTGACCGGCGAGGAGACCGTCTACGACCTGTACTGCGGCATCGGGACGATCGGGCTGACCTTCGCGCGGGAGGCGCTGACGGTCTGGGGCGTGGAGGTCTCGGAGGAGTCGGTCGCCTGCGCGCTCGAGAACTCCGAGCTGAACGGGATCGCGAACGCGGCGTTCTTCGCGGGCGAGGTGGCCGATTCACTGGAGGAGCTCGCAGACCGGGCCGGGCCCGCCGGACGTGGTCGTCATCGATCCGCCGCGCGCGGGCTTGTCGGGAAAGGCGCTCCGGCGGATGGCGCGGCTGGAGGCCTCGCGGATCGTCTACGTCTCGTGCAACCCGACGACGCTCGCCGGCAACGTGAAGACGCTGCAGCGACGACTGGGGCTACCGGCTCGAGCGCGTCCGGCCGGTGGACATGTTCCCGCACACGCCGCACGTCGAGGCGGTCGCGCTGCTTCTTCACGATCCCGCCTGAAAGACGCGACGAAGCCGACCGGCCCCGGGGCTAGGGTGGCCGCGTGGCCGCCGCCGGCATCTTCGAGGGCTTGAATCCCGAGCAGCGGGCCGCGGTCGAGGCGGTCCGCGGGCCCGTCTGCATCGTCGCCGGCGCAGGATCCGGCAAGACGACGACGATCACCCGCCGCATCGCCCACCAGGTCGCTTCGGGCACCTTCGCCGCGTCGGAGATCCTGGCCGTGACCTTCACCGACAAGGCCGCCGGCGAGATGCGCTCCCGGCTGGCCGCGCTCGGTGTAAAGGGAGTCGAGGCACGCACGTTCCACTCGGCCGCCCTGGCCGTCCTACGAGGGCTCGCGCCCGAGCCGCCGGCCGGCGTTCTCCCGTCCAAGGTCATCACGCTCCGCCAGATCGCGAATGCGCTTCCGAAGCCGTTTCGCTTCCGTCCCGCCGCCGACCTGGCGACCGAGATCGAGCGCGCGAAGAACCGCAGGATCGGCGCCGCGGAGTACCGGCGCTCGCTCGGCGGCCACGCTCCGCCGATCCCGCCCGACCTGATGGAACGCGTCTACCGCGAGTACGAGCGCCGGAAGGCGGAACGAGGCCTCCTCGACTTCGAGGACATGCTCGAGCTCGCCGTCCGGCTGCTCGAAGAGGACGCGTCGGCGCGCGAGCGGTTCCAGGCGCGGCTTCAAGGCCTTCACCGTCGACGAATACCAGGACGTGAACCACCTCCAGCAGACGCTCCTCGAGCTCTGGCTCGGCGACCGGGACGACCTGTGCGTGGTCGGCGACGACTACCAGTCGATCTACGGCTTCACCGGTGCGACGCCCGCCTACCTGCTCGCCCGGCGAGGCCGCGTGATCCGGCTGGAGACGAACTACCGCTCGACGCCGGCGGTGCTCGCGCTCGCGAACCGGCTCGTGCCGCGGCTCGGCGGCGCCGAGAAGACGCTGCGCGCAGTTCGACCCGAGGGGCCGGAGCCCGGTCGCGCGCGCCTTCGGCGACCGCGAAGACGAGACCGCCTTCGTCGTCGAGCAGATGAAGGAACTGCACCGCGAGCGAGTTCCGTACGCGGAGATGGCCGTGCTCTACCGGACGAACGCGCGCTCGGAGGAGTACGAGGAGGCGCTCGCCGCCGCGGGCATTCCGTACCGCGTCCGCGCGGGCGCCTTCCTCGAGCGGCCGGCCGCCCGCAGGCTCCTGCCCGCGCTTCGCCGCTCCTCCTCCACCGAGGTCGCGGCCGAAGTGCGCCGGCTCGCCGAGGCGCAGGGCCTCCTGGAGGAGCCGGCCGAAGGGCTCGGCGAGTCCGAGCTCGCGCGCCAGCAGGATCTCGCCCGGCTCGTCCGCCTCGCCGAGGAGCTCGACGACGGGCAGCACACAGCCGCCGAGTTCGTGAACCTTCTCGAAGACAGGTTCGCCGACGGCGGGGGAGAGGAGGGCGTGAACCTCCTCACCTACCACCGCGCCAAGGGCCTCGAGTTCGAGGCGGTCTTCCTGCCGCGGCTCGAACTGAAGGAGCTTCCGATCCGGCAGGCGAAGACGGACGAGGCCGTCGCCGAGGAGCGGCGGCTGCTCTACGTCGGGCTGACGCGCGCGAAGCGCCACCTGTTCCTGACCCGCGCCGCGCGGCCGAGCCCCTTTCTCGCGGAGCTCGGCATCGACTCCGGCCCGGAGCGCCGCCCGAAGGCCGACGAGGCGGAGCTTCCTCCCGTGTTCCGTGCGCTCAAGGAGTGGCGCCTGACGCGCGCCCGCCGCGACGGCGTTCCGGCCTACGTCGTGTTCCACGACAGCACGCTCGCCGAGATCGCGACGCGCCATCCGGCGACGCAGGCGGAGCTCGCGGGCGTCAGCGGCGTCGGGCCGGCGAAGCTCGAGCGCTACGGGAGCGAGGTTCTCGCCACGCTGGCCGAAGCCGGATAACCCGCGCTACTGTCGGCCCATGCCGGTTCGCTTCGACTGCCAGACGTGCGGCGAGCCCTGGTGGGCGCCGCCGGCGAACGGGTGCCCCCGCTGCGGTTACGACGCGCGCGCGATTCCCGACCCCGTCATCTGGACGTGCGGGCAGGTGCCCGGGAACCCGGTGTGGATCACGGGCCAGATGCGGAACCCGGCGCGCTTCGCCTGCTTCCTCGCGCGCGGCATCTCGACGTTCGTCGACGTGGCCGGCGATGCCCGCTACGTCTGGCGGCCCGACGACGAGGCGATCGACGCCGCAGGCGATCGTCTACGTGCGCATTCCGCTCGAGGACACGAACGTCGACTTGCCGAACGCGGCGTTCGACGCCGTGCGTGACGCCCTGAACGGCGCCGACGGCGAAACGCTCCTCTTCTGCGCGGCCGGCCTGAAACGGGCGCCGCACCTGCTCTACGGCGTCATGCGGGCGCGCGGCCACGGACCGCAGCAAGCGTGGGAGCTGATCAGCCAAGCGCGGCCGATGACCGACCGGTTCGAGCCGTACATCGCCGCGGCGGAGCGCTGGGCCGCTACCTCGAGCTCGGCCTCGATCGCTCGCCTCAGGCCGTCGAGGCCGTCGCGTAGCTCGTCGACCTTCTTCCCACCGAGAGCGGCCTCGACGGCCTCCGCGAGCGCGCGGAAGCGCGGCCGCGCCTTGCCGAGCAGAGCCTCGCCGGCCGGGGTCAAGCCGCACGAGGTAGGAGCGGCGGTCGACCAGGGTTCGGGATCCGCACGGCATGCTCTCGCCGCTCGAGTCGACGCAGCCTGAACAGGACGGTCGACAGCGGCATCTGCGTCCGCTCGGCCAACCCGGTGGGCGTCCAGGGCCCTTCGGTGCCGACGAGGACGTACATGGGATAGTCCTCCGGCGGCAGCTCCGTTCCCTCCATCGCCGTCGCGATCAGCCGCTCCCGAAGCTGGTTCGTCCGGAAGAGGTCGAGCAGGATCGTGTCCGAATCAGCTCTCGGACATTACCGCAATGTTGTGGTACTCTGGCGCAAGGTTGTGGTAACCCTACTGCGCCTCGCGGCTGTCCTCACCGTCCTCGCGGCGGTCGCACCTGCGGCCGGCGCGGACGAGCCGCTCAAGGTGCACGTGGGCATCCGGGCGGAGTTCGCGGTGGCGGGAGCGGGCTCGGTGTGGACGACCAACTCGATCGAGCGGCGGCTCGTCCGCATCGACCCCGCGACCAACCGCGTCTCCGCCCGGATCGCGCTCAAGGGGACCAACCCGCTCGGGATCGCCTACGGCGCCGGCAGCATCTGGGTCGCGAACCGCTACAGCGGCTCGGTCACGCGGGTCAACACGCGCACGAACAAGGCGGCGAAGAAGGCGATCAAGGTCGGCTTCGGCCCGTATGCGATCGCCTACGGGGCCGGCAGCATCTGGGTGTCGAACGAGTCGAGCGGGAGCGTCAGCCGGATCAATCCGGCCCGCAACCGCGTGACGAAGACGATCAAGACCGGCGGCGGGCCGAACGGTCTGGTCGTCGCCTTCGGCTCGCTCTGGGTCGCGGACTACCGGCTCGGCCGCGTCCTCCGCATCGACCCGGCGAAGAACAAGATCACGGCCAAGCTCCAGCTGGCGCACGCCGACTGGATCACGCCGACCGCCGACGCGCTCTGGATCTCGAGCGAGACGAACAGCGTCTACCGGCTGGATCCGCAGACGCTGCAGATCACGGCCTCGGTGGCGGTCGGACAGAACCCGCTCGCGTCGACGCTGCTCGGCGACGAGCTCTGGGTGCCGAACATCGACTCGAACACGGTGTCCGTCGTCGACACGGCAACGGCAGCGGTGACCGCGACCATCCCGGTCGGCCCGGCGCCGATCGCGGTCGTCCAGGAAGCGGGCGACCTGTGGGTCACGTCGGAGGGGGACGGCGACGTCTGGCGACTTCCTCCCACAGCAGGTCGACGTTAGGCAGCAGAAACGCGATCGACAACAGCGGCAGCGCCGGCAGCCCGGCGACGTCGAAGTAGACCGCGAGCGCCATCGTCGCGCCAAACGAGAGCGTCATGGAGATCCACGTCCATGCGGCGCGCAGGCGGAAGCGCGCCGCCGCGCCCAGGAAGACGGCGAAGAACAGGAGGTCGGGCATCCCCAGGTTGGCCGAGCCGTGCTCGCCGGGCACCGGGAAGGCGAACGAGAGCGTGGTGAAGAGGTGCCGCTGGTGCGCGACGATGTCGTGCGTCGGCCCTTTCCAGACCGAATATGCGTCGACGAACGGGATGATCGCCGCGACGGCCACGACCCAGGCCGCGCGCTCGAAAAAGCCGAGGAACCACCAGCCGAGCGCGGTCACGGCGCCGAGCTTGGCGAAGCCGGCGGCCGCGTCCCAGCCCGCCAGCTGAAGGATCGCCGCGAGCGCGACGAACGCGACTCCGGTGAGCGAAGAGGGTCAGCGGCTTCGTGCGCCAGAGCGGCAACACGAGCCACACGAGCAGGAAGACCGCGGGGATGAGGACGAGCGCGATGAAGGCGACGTCCCACCAGGTCGACGCCTCCCAGAGCGAGCTCGAGAACGAGTAGTACGCGGCGAGCAGCGCCGCGTCGACCGCGAAGAGGATCGCGCGGATCAGTACGGCGGGAGCTCGGACCACCAGGGGCCGACGGCCTTGAACGCCGACCAGAAGCGCGACTTCGCCGCCTGCTCGTCGAGCGATGCGTCCACGTCCGGCACGACGAGCGCTCCGATCGTCGGCGTGAACGACTGGAGCTCGCCGGGCTTGTCCTCGAGCGTCTCCGAGAGCGGGAAGCGAAGCGCGGTCAGGAAGCCGAGGGCGTCGTCGCCCATGACGACGACGAGCTTGGGCTGGACGATGTGCAGCTCGCGCGCGAGCCACGGCTTTGCCTGCCGCTCGGTCGCGCCTTCGAACTTGAGCGCGTTCGTCCCGTAGATCGCCATCGGGTCGACGTGCAGGCGCTGCAGCGACTTGAGGATGGCCTGGCCCGAGCGGCCGAAGAACGCGACCCCTTCCTGCACCTCCGCCGGCCGCGGCGAGTACTTGAGGAGCATGATGTCGCCGAGCGGATGTCCGGATCCCAGTACCGGAACGGCCCGTTTCCGGGCCGCCGAGCGTTCGATCTCATGGCCGAGCTCATTGATCTCGGCGATCGCCTTCTTCAGGTACCGGTCGTAGATCTCGTCTGTGGTCACGGGCGCGGGGGTCGTCACAGGGGGCAAGTCTCAGTTCTCCTCTAGCGGACCCTTTCCTTGGCCTGCGCGACCCACTTCAGCCCCTGGAGGTAGAGCAGGGACTTGGGTCGGCGCAGCACCTCGGCCGTGCGGAGGCTGAGCAGGAATTCCTCGGGACCGTCGAAAGCCCGCATGCGCAGGGCGCCCGTGCCGACGCCGGGGAGGACGTGCGCGTCGGATCCCGCCCCCATCATCAGGTTGTACTTGCGTGCGAAGCGGAGGGCCTCGTCGTTCGAGGCCTCGAAGAGCAGCCGCGCGTTGAAGACTTCGAAGACGTCGATCTCGGCCAGGTGGCGGTGGAGCGCCGCCGCGTCCGGGACAGTGTGCATGCGGTCGAACGGGTGGGGGACATAGACGAGCCCGTCCTGGTCGCGGATGGCCGCGATCGTGTCCGCGAAGGACATGCCGCGCGGGATCTCCTCCTGCAGGAAGAGGCCGATCACCTCACCCTGCCCGTCGGTCTTGACCTCCTCGCCGGGGATGACGATCAGGTCGCGCCCGTGCGCGGCCTCGACCGCCTCGAGCGCGCCGCCGAACACGTTGTGGTCGGTGACGGCGATCGCGCCGAGCCCGATCGCCGCGGCGTAGTCGACGAGCTCCTGCGGCTCGATCGAGCAGTCGTGCGACCACGAGGTGTGCATGTGCAGGTCGCAGACGATCCAGTCGCGGTCGCCGAGCGGGTCGGCCGGCGCGGAGGGGCGGCGCCGCTCAGACAGTCCTCGGTACAGGCGATCGAGGTCGGCTGCGACGGCGGCGAAGCTCTCGCGCTCGGCGTCGGCGCGGCCACGTGCCGCGATCTTGTCGCGCGCCTCGCGGTCCTCCACGAGACGGGCGACCGCCGCCGCCGCGAGCTCCGGTTGCCTGCGGACGCCGGGCGGAGCGGCCAGCGCGGCCCCGGCCGCCTGCGCTTCGAGGCGGACACGCTGCAGGCCGTCGGGCGAGGGGACGAAGATCATCGCCTCGTTCAGCAGCTTGGCCCGCGCGACGGCGTCCCGCGCTGTCCGCACCTGTACGCGGCCCTTGAGGCCCGCAGGGATGAAGGGCCGGCCGCGGAGCGGCTTCGTCCGCAGCAGGGTCAGCTCCCAGCCCGGCTGCTCGCGAAGGCCGCGCAGCACCGCGCGGGCGAGCGGCCGATCGCCCGGCAGCCACTCGAGCACGATCCGGCGGCGCTTCCGTCCCGGACGGAAGAGCGTCGTATCCACGCCGGGAGAGACGATCCGGAAGTCGCCGGGGAAGCGCTCAGACGCCTCGGCGGCGACCACAGGCGAGGTGGCGATCAGCGCGTCGACTCGCGACAGCAGCCGGTCGCGCTGTGCCTTTCCCGGCGGATACGTCAGCCGGTCGGGCGAGAAGAACGTCGCGACCGCGAGCGCGCGGGCATCGCGCAGAGCCAGGTACGACAGGCTCGGGATGCCGGGCTCGAATCCATGGACGACGTCGAAGCTGAACCGGCTGAGCGCATAGGAGACCGCGGCGCGCATCCCCACGGGAATCCCGACGCTGCTCCCCGGCGCGACGGTCACCGTCGGGGCGATCGCGATCACGTCTGCCTCGGCTCCGTTCAGCAATGCGCGGCGGCCGGCGGCGAGGTCGCGCGCGCGGCCCGAGGCCGCGAGGACGGTGACGCTGTGTCCAAGCTTGCGCAGCTCCGCCGCGACGCCGGCGACGTGCTCGTTGACATCGTGAGGTTGCGACCACGCGAAGGGCGTGACCAGGCAGATACGAAGAGCCATCTGTCTTGACTCTAGCTTTGTAGAGTCCGGCCATCGATCGGAAGGACTTCCTCGAGCGCAGCGGCAAGACGGCCCTCGCGGCCGGGATCTTCGGCATTGGTCCGATCTGGACGGACATCGCGTCCGCCGGCCCGACGCCAGCCCAGCTGCGCGCGCTCGCGCGGCAGATCCAGGGCCCCGTGATCACGCCGGCGAGCGCGGGCTACAACAAGGCGCGCCTCGTACAGGACGCGCATTTCAACAACGCACACCCCAGGGCGATCGTGCAGGCGAGCTCGACGGCGGACGTGCAGAAGACGATCGCGTGGGCGCGGAAGTACGGCGTCCGCATCTTCGGGCGCTCGGGCGGCCACTCGTACGGCGGCTACTCGACCACGAGCTCGGGAGTCGTCCTCGACGTCGGGCGGATTCGCTTTATCCAACCACACGGCGGGACGGCTCTGATCGGCGCGGGCGCGACACTCATCGACGTCTACTGGAAGCTCTGGAACCGGAGGAAGCTCCTGCCCGGCGGCTCGTGCCCGACTGTGGGGATCGCGGGTCTTTCGCTCGGCGGCGGACACGGGTGGTCGTCGCGGAAGTTCGGCCTCGCCTCCGACAACATCCAGCAGGTGACGATCGTGACGGCGGACGGTCAGGCGCGCGTCTGCAACGCCCACCAGAACTCCGATCTCTTCTGGGCCTGCCGCGGTGGCGGAGGTGGCAACTTCGGGATCGTGACCAACTTCACCTTCAAGACGCATCCCGCGGGCAACGTCTCCCTGTTCCAGGTCGAGTGGCCGTGGTCGGACGCGGCGCGCGTGCTGAAGGCGTGGCAGAACTGGGCGCCGCACGCACCGTCCAACCTGGGCTTGTCCGTGCTCGTCCTCTCCTCGGGCAAGGCAAGCGTCATCTGTTCGGGCCAGTTTTTCGGCTCGACCTCGGCGCTTCGCGCGCTCATCCGTCCCCTCACGAACGTCGGCACGCCGAGCAGCGTCAGAGTCAACCCCAGCACGTACTGGCAGGCCGTCCTCAACTTCGCCTCCTGCAACACCTTGGCCGAGTGCCGGGCGGTCGGGCCGGACGCGTTCAAGGCGAAGTCGGACTACGTGCAAAAGCCGTTCGGTACGGCCGGTATCAATGCGGTCGTGCGCGGCCTCGAGAACTGGCCCCGTGGCGCCGGCGGAATGGCGCTGATCATCGACTCCTACGGCGGAGCGATCAACAAGGTGCCCGCCGGCGCGACCGCCTTCGCGCACCGCAACATGCTCTTCTCGATGCAGTACTACGCGAGCCCGGGCTCGGGATCGAACCTGGCCGCGCTGAACCGCTACTACCACTCGCTGCGGCCGTACGTCTCTGGGTTCGCGTACGTGAACTACATCGATCCCGCGTTGCCGAACTGGCAGCACGCGTACTACGGCGCGAACTACCCGCGGCTCGTCTCGATCAAGAAGAAGCACGACCCCTCGAACCTCTTCCGTTTCAAGCAGTCGATCCGCCTCCGCGTCTAGGCCTCCGCCGCCTTCTCGGCCATCTCTTGCAAGTACTCCTCCGCGAGGCGCTCCGCCTCTGCCCTGTCCGTTACCTCGTCACCTCCGTTTGCGAAGGGGAGCGCACGAAGGGGCGTGACATCGGGATCCACTGGGTATTCGCGAAGGCGCCAAACAGTTCCCCCGTGTTCATCTTGCTCAGGCTCGAGCCCGAAAACGGTCTCGCTCGGGTCCGCCAGGTTGATGTCCGCGATACCAACGACCGCTGGTCCCCGCACCACGTAAAAGGACGGTTCAGCGTTTGCGATCTCATCAACTCGGAATCGATACCCGCAGAATCGACATACCTTCGCTTGAGCACGAATCTTTTCGGCGCAGTCGGGGCAAGCCTTGAACTCGCCCGAAGTGCGTGCGACCTCACCAACAGCGACTCCTTCCAGATGCTCGCCAGTGATAATCGCCGGTACGACTGAGGGCCCTCTTGGCCGACGAATGAAGATCAGGACGATGCAGGAGATCAGAAAGCTAATCGCTGCAATCATCGCCAGGTTCAGACCCCAGCCGATTTGTCCTACAGCGCTTAGAAAGGCGCCTCTGTGCAGTAGCCGCGCTACGTTGGCGCGGTCATAGATCGTGGTGGCACTTGCTGCTAGCCCGCAAAGGACTGGGACCACCAGGAGCGCCCGACTACTCCCAAAATAGCGGCCGTATGGGATTAGGAACGGCGCCGAGATTACCGCCGCGCCAAAGACGATCCAACCATCGGAATGACCGCTCGTGCCGCTGACTGAGACGCCTAGGACCGAGACCCATGGACCGAAAGACCCGATGACCATCGCTCCCAAGCTAACGCCGGACCAAATGAGGACGGCCGGTGATGCAGCAACGCCACTCCTCACATGATTCGTGTGATCGGTCGACACTGAACCTTGCACGGCGAGATGATTGACAGACGTCCCGGTGCGTGTCAACGCATGCGGCGCCATCGACACCGTCACTTACCTGATCATCTGTATAGACAGGGACAGAGCGGCCCGGGAGACCCGCTCACCGAGTCGGCCTGATACCACAGACTCGCACGGCGGGCCGTGACGGCGATTATGACTCTGTTAAAGCCGCGAGCCGGAGGCGCATCTCGCGCTGGCGAACATCGACTCGTCCACCGACCTGCCTCAGCGCGCTTGCGACCGGGTCGTCATCCGGCACGTTGAAGAGGCTGACGGGGCCGAGCGCGCGCAGAGATGCGAGCACTTCGCGCGCCGCGTCCTGGTCGCCGGCGAACTGCATGAGGACGACGCGGCCGTCCGGCGTCGCGCGGTAGACGGCGGCGCCGGTCTCGCTGGTCCAGGCCGCGCAGGTCGCCGTAGTGGCGGAGCGTGTCATCGTCGCGCTGCCACGGCTCGGGTGCCTGGCGGGCGGCGCGGATGTGCTCGTGCGCCGCTTCCCAGTCTTCGTCCGCAGGAGCGTCGCCCGGCGCGGCCTCGAGCGAGCCGATCTCGACCCAGCGCAGGAGCTCGTAGCCGAGATTCTCGTACAGCCGGAAAGCGGCGTCGTTGCCCTCGATCACCTCGAGCGAGATCTCCTCGATCTTGCGCGAGCGCGCCTGCTCGTGGGCGGCGTCCATCAAGGCGCGGCCGAACCCCTGCCGCCGGGCCTCGGGAACGATGCCGAGCCCGCCGATCCAGCCACGATTGCGGCGCACGCCAAGGTTGACCAGCCCGACAGGGTTGCCCTCGTCGAACGCCACGAAGCTCGCATCGAAGTCGAGATCGAACGTCCGCTCGAGAAAGTCGAGCGCCGCCTCGTCCACCTGCACGGGTACGAAGTAGCCCTCGTACGCACGCGTGAAGAGCGCCGCGAGCTCGCTCCGAGGAAGTGAGCTCGCGGCGCGCAGATCGATCGTCACGCCTTTTCCGCGGCCTTCGCCTTGACCGGCTTGCGCGCGTACTGCTTGATGAACTTCTCGACCGCCTCGTACGCGTCGTCGTCCGCCACCTGCTTGGGCGGCGACTTCATCAGGTACGAGCTCGGCCCTTCGAGCGCGCCCCCGACGCCGTTGTTCAGCGCCAGCTTGGCGAGCCGTACGGCGTCGATCACGATCCCCGCCGAGTTCGGCGAGTCCCAGACTTCGAGCTTGAGCTCGACGTTGAGCGGCACGTCGCCGAAGGACGAGCCCTCCATCCGGATGTACGCCCACTTGCGATCGCTCAGCCAGGGCACGTAGTCGGACGGGCCGACGTGGACGTTCTCCGCGCCGAGGTCGTAGTCGAGCATGGACGTGACCGCGTTCGTCTTCGAGATCTTCTTCGACTCGAGGCGCTCGCGCTCGAGCATGTTCAGGAAGTCGGAGTTGCCGCCGACGTTCAGCTGCATGGTCTTGTCGAGCCGGACGCCACGCTCCCGGAAGAGGGAGGTGAGCACGCGGTGGGTGATGGTCGCGCCGACCTGCGACTTGATGTCGTCCCCGATGATCGGCAGGCCTGCATCCTCGAAGCGCCGCTGGTAGTGGCCGCCCTTGGCGATGAACACCGGCATGCAGTTCACCATCGCGCAGCCGGCCTGCAGGATCTGCTCCGTGTACCACTTGGTCGCTTCCTCCGAGCCGACGGGGAGGTAGTTGACGACCACGTCGGTGCCGGTCTCACGGAGGATCTCCACGACGTCGTCGGTGTCGCCGGAGGCCTTGTGGACCACTTCAGAGATGTACTTGCCGAGCCCATCGTGGGTCATGCCGCGCGAGACGGTGATGCCGGTCTTGGGCACGTCGGCGAACTTGATCGTGTCGTTTGGATGCGCCCAGATCGCGTCGGCAAGGTCCTTGCCGACCTTGTCCTGGGTCACGTCGAACGCGGCGGTGAACTCGACGTCGCGCACGTGATAGCCGCCGAGGTCGACGTGCATCAGCCCGGGGACGAACTGATCCGGGTCGGCATCCTTGTAGTACTCGACGCCCTGGAGCAGCGAGTTGGCGCAGTTGCCGACGCCGACGATCGCGACGCGAACCTTGTCCTCACTCCTGCGGGGCCTTCCGTTGGTCGAAGCCATCGTTTCCTTTCTTCGGGATCCGAGTCGCTCGGCGAGCGCCTCGACGATCAGGTCGTTGGTCGTGCGGCGCCGCTCTTTGGCGCGCTGTGCCACCTTTTCCTTGAGCTGGGCCGGCATGCGCAGCAGCACGTCCCCGCTCCCCTTGGGCGGCGAGCCGGGGCGGCCGCTGCCGGCGAACGGCACTGCGAAGCGCGACGCGAGGATGCCGACGGCGATGTCGTTCAGGTTCTGCTTCGTCCTCGTGACCTCGTCCGCCAGCCGTCGCTTGAGATCGGCGGGCATCCGGACGAGGACGTTCGTGCGTTCAACGCTCGCCATCCAGCGCCAATTGATAGCAAAAAAGTGCTATCAGCGCTGGCGGAGCTGGCGGCGGACGTGCAGGATCCGCTGGACGACGGTGATCCACGCGGTCACCGCCAGGATGTAGATCGCCCAGGGGAGCACGCCCCACGGCGCGAGCCCGAGGCCGACCGAGATCACGACGACGCGCTCGGTGCGCGACCCCAGCCCGACGTCGCCGCGCAGATCGAGCGCCTCGGCCTTCGCCCGCGCATAGCTGACGAGGAAGGACCCCGCGATCGCGGCCATTGCAAACGCCAGCGCGACCTCGTTGCCGTGCCGGTAGAAGATCAGCCCGATCGACCCGAGCATGAATCCCTCCCCGACTCGGTCGGTCGTCGAGTCGAGGAAGGCGCCGAAGGGCGTCCCCTTCCCGCTCGACCGGGCGAGCGCGCCGTCGAGGATGTCGAGGATCGAGCCGATCACGAAGACCGCGCCTCCGAGCCAGTAGAAGAGGTACTCGTTGCGGTACTCGAAGTACACGAGCACGGAACCGACGATGCACAGCGTCACGCCCGTCGCGGTCAAGGCATTTGGCGTGACCCGGCTCTGACCTAACCGCTGCATCGCCCGGGCCGCCAGGCGGCGGACGCCGATCGTGTAGTTGTCGCGGATGCGGCCGAGAGCCGTTTCGGTGCGGGTCACGCGCGAACGGCCCGCAGCACGCGGGGCGCGTTCATGATCCCGACGGCGAGCCCCGCGACGCCGATCCCGGCGACGACGTCGAGCCAGAAGTGGTTCGCCGTGGCCATGACCGAGAACCAGACCCACGCCGGCCACAGCAGCCACAACACCTTGAAGTACCAGCGCTTGACGATCAGCGCGAGCGTCACGCCGACGATCAGCGCATCGGCCGAGTGCAGGCTCGGCATTGCGGCGTAGGGATTCGCCGCCAACTGGACGAAGCCGCTTCCGTGGTTGATGCCGAAGCTCGCGATCGTGTCCACGAACCCGAGCTGCGGGAACATCCGCGGTGGCGCCGTGGGGAGCGCGATGAAGCCGATCAGCCCGATGACGTTGGCGAGCAGGATGGTGTTACGGAACTTCGCGAAGTGCTCGTGCCGGCGAAGGTAGACCCAGAGCAGCGCCAGCCCGAGCACGGTGAACTGCGACATCCAGTACGTCCACGAGGTCAGCGTCGTCAGCAGATGCGAGTTGACGGTGATCCGCTGCAGCGTGAGCTCGAACAGGCCGTGCACATGCTTTTCGAGGTCGATCACTCCCAGCCCGTTCGAGAAGGCCTTCGCAGGGTTGCGATCCGCCAGCCCGCGGGCGACCTGGTAGATCAGCAGGAAGCCGAACCAGATCCCGAGCTGGCGGAAGAGGTCCTTCCAGCCCATGGGCAGATACCGTCGACCGATGGCGGCGAGAGCCGTCACGGTCGGCGATTGTAACGCGCGGAATCAGATATCAGGAAAAAAGCCTTGCGCAACCTGTGGCACCAATGAAGCGCGCATCCTCGCTCGTCGCGGCGCCCTCCGAGCTCAGCTTGCCCTGGATTTCCTTGATCTTGGCCGTGTCGCCGTCCTTGGCGGCATCGACCATATCGCCGAACTCGTTCGCCTCCTGCTTCAGCCCGTCGGCGAACGACTGCGCCTGAGTCTTCACTTCGTCCGGCGGCTCCAGGCCGTCGACCTTGTCGGCCAGCTTGTCCAGGAGGTCCTTGGCGTCGCCGCCGTTGCTGGCGATCTTCTCGGTCGAGGACAGATCGATCGTCTTCCCCGCCTTGTTCGTGGCCGCGCAGATGCTGTCGAGCGCGGCCGCGTACGCGGTCTTCGAGCTCGAGTACGCCTTGTTGCGCGACGTGCCGCCGCAGCCCGAAGCGACGACCGCTGCCGACGCGACGAGAACGAGCGAGGTCACCAGGGTCCTGTTCATCATCCTCCGATCTGACTCATCGACCGCGACGCGCGGACGAATCCGGGTTCGTTGATCCGGTGCTTGAGCTCCTTGTGCTGCACGGCCCAGCGTAAGAGAGCCTCGAGCTCTTCGTCGGAGGATCCGCGCCTGAGCGGTCCCTTCAGGTCCCACTCGCGGCGCGAGAACAGGCACGTCCGCAGCCGGCCGTCCGCCGTGAGGCGGATGCGGTCGCACGACGAGCAGAACGGCTCCGAGACGGGGTTGACGAACCCGATCTCGCCGAGGCCGTCGACGAAGCGGAAGCGGCGCGCGGTCGAGGACGGCTTCGCCGGGATCTCGACGAGCGGCCAACGCTCCTCGATCAGCGCGCGAATCTCCCCGCCGGTCAGCACCTCGTCGGCGCGCCAGGCTTCGTCCGCGTCGAGCGGCATGAACTCGATGAAGCGGATGACGTACGGCTTGCGCCGGGCGAGCTCGGCGAGCGCGGGCACCTCCTCCTCGGTGAAGCCGCGGATGGCGACGCAGTTGATCTTGATCGGGCGCAGCTCCGGGTAGCGCTCGGCTTCTTCGAGACCGGCAAGCACACGGTCGAGCGCATCGCGCCGCGTGATCTCGGCAAAACGCGTGTGCGACAGCGAGTCGAGCGAGACGTTGATGCGGCGCAGGCCGGCGTCCACCAGCGGCCCGCGCGAGCCTGTCGAGCAGGATCCCGTTCGTCGTCAAGCGACAGGTCCTCGACGCCGGGCGTGTGCGCCAGCATCTCCACGAGGGTGGTCAGGTCGCGGCGGATCAGGGGCTCGCCGCCCGTCAGGCGGATCTCGTTCACGCCCATGTCGGCGAGGATGCCGACGAGCCGCGTGATCTCCTCGAAGGAGAGCACTTCCTCGCGCGGGAGCCACTCCAGCCCCTCCGCCGGCATGCAGTACTTGCAGCGGAAGTTGCACTTGTCGGTGACCGACACGCGCAGGCTCTTGATCTCGCGTCCCCAGCCGTCGACGAGCGGATCGCGCATGGTCCTAGGGTATCGCCAGGTTTGGCCGCGACGGGCGCGGGGACATCCCGGCCATGTCACAGATCGAGGAAGGACGCCAGGAGGACGACTGGGGCGAGGCCCGCCACAGCGAGTCGGATGCTCCGCACGAGGAGCAGGAACCCGGCTCGCTCGAGGAGCCGGAGACCCAGCAGCAGCCTCACGAAGGAGAAGAAGGCCAGCGCGACGAGGTCGCGTAGGCGCTCCCAGGAACGGCAAAGGCCCGGCAAGCCGGGCCTTTGCGCTCTCCCTCAGGGGTTAGGGGTCTGTGAGTCCTTCCCCTAGCCGGTCCAATTGAACGCGTAGGCGCCGCGGCCGTACGTCGCCGCGATGATCCGGTTCGGGTTGCCCGGGTCGACGCCAGGTGCACGACCGGCATCACCGGCAGGTTCCCGAGCAGGCTGCCTTGAACGGCAGAACCTAGTCGGCCGGCGCGCGCGACTCCTCGAGGAGCCGCAGCACCCTAGAGCTGCCAGACACCGTCCTTCTGCACGAGCTCGCCCTCGACGTACAGCTCGCCGCCGCGCCGCAGGTCCTTGACCATGTCCCAGTGGACGGCGCTCTCGTTCTTTCCGCCGATCATCGGGAAGCCGTTCCCCATCGCGAGGTGGATCGTCCCCTCGATCTTCTCGTCGAAGAGCGTGTTGCGCATGTGATCCTGGATGCCCGGGTTGCATCCGATCCCGAACTCGCCCAGCACGGACGCACCCTCGTCGGAGGTGAGGACGGACTTGAAGAAGTCCTCGTTCGAGCCGGCCGTGATCTCGACGGCGCGGCCGTTCTCGAAGCGCAGTCGCGCGCCGTGCACGTCGCGTCCGAAGTAGTACGCCGGATATTCGGAGAAGGTGACGACGCCGTTGGCGCTGTCCTCGACCGGTGAGTAGAAGACCTCGCCGCTCGGCATGTTCGCGCCGGCGCCTGAGACCTTTCCCTCGCGGCCGTCGAGACTGAACGTCAGGTCAGTGTCCTCGCCGACGATCCGCACTTCCTTCGCGCCGTCGAAGCGTTCGGCGATCTTCTCCATCTCGCGCTCGAGCGCGGGCCAGTCGATGAGGACGGCGCCGTACAGGAACTCGGTGAACTGCTCGAGCGTCATGCCGGCGTCCTGGGCCAGCGCGCTCGTCGGCCACTGGCATCCGACCCACGGCTTCTCATCGCGGAAGAACGGCTCCGCATACTTGCGGCCGGCGGCCTGCAGCAGGGCCATCCGTTCCGGCGGGATGTCGGAGCCGTCTCGCGTGTTCTCGGGAGCGATGATGACCATGAAGCAGTCGATGTTCTGGATCACGTGGGCCTCGACGGGCGGGAGGTCCTCGAGGAGCTCCTCCGGCGCCTCCTTCGCCCAGGCGGAGTTGACCCCCGACGACTCGAGCGAGATGCGGGGAATGGCGTAGGCGCCGCGGCGGGCGATCTCACGCGAGACCGCGTCGATCAGCGGGCGGGCGAGCGGCTGGGAGCGCACGAGCACCTGCCAGCCGGGCTGCACCCCGACGCAGTCCTCGACGAGGAGCCTCGCGTACTGCTCGATCCGCGGATCTCCGCTCACAGAGCGGACTCTACACATCTGCACACTTGCTACTATCAGGCTTAGATTTTATCCCTGGCATTGACGTAAATCAGAACGGAGGCACAGGAACTCATGGCGAAAGTACTAGGAATCGACCTCGGGACGACCAACTCGGCCATGGCGGTGATCGAGGGCGGCGAGCCGTCCGTGGTCTCGAATGCGGAGGGCGGGCGGACGACTCCGTCCGTGGTCGCGTTCACCAAGGACGGCCAGCGGCTCGTCGGCGCACCCGCCAAGCGCCAGCAGGTCACCAACCCCGAGAACACGATCTTCTCGATCAAGCGCTTCATGGGGCGCAAGTTCGACGAGGTCAGCGAGGAGATGAAGATCGTCCCCTACGAGGTCGTCAAGGGGCCGAACGACGACGTTCGCGTCAAGGCGGGCGACAAGGAGTACGCACCGCCGGAGATCTCCGCGATGATCCTCCAGAAGCTGAAGACCGACGCCGAGGCCTACCTCGGGGAGCCGGTCACCGAGGCGGTCATCACCGTCCCGGCCTACTTCAACAACGCGCAGCGCGAGGCGACCAAGGACGCCGGCAAGATCGCCGGCCTCAACGTCCTGCGGATCATCAACGAGCCGACCGCGGCGGCGCTTGCCTACGGCCTCGAGAAGGAGGACGAGCAGACCGTCCTCGTGTTCGACCTGGGCGGCGGCACGTTCGACGTCTCGATCCTCGAGCTCGCCGAGGGCGTGTTCGAGGTCAAGGCGACGAACGGCGACAACCACCTCGGCGGCGACAACTTCGACAAGGCGATCGTCGACTGGATGGTCTCCGAGTTCAAGAAGGACCAGGGCATCGACCTGGCCGCCGACCGGATGGCGCTGCAGCGCCTGTACGAGGCGGCCGAGAAGGCGAAGATCGAGCTGTCGTCCACGATGACGACGCAGATCAACCTGCCCTTCATCACCGCGACGCAGGAGGGCCCGAAGCATCTCGACTTGCAGCTCACGCGCGCGAAGCTGAACGAGCTCACGCACGACTTGCTCGAGCGCACGGTCGGCCCGACGAAGCAGGTGCTGGCCGACGCCGGCGTCGACCCGAGCGCGATCGACCACGTCGTCCTGGTCGGCGGCATGACCCGTATGCCGGCCGTCGTCGACAAGGTCAAGGAGCTGATCGGCAAGGAGCCCAACAAGGGCGTCAACCCGGACGAGGTCGTCGCCGTCGGCGCGGCCATCCAGGGCGGCGTTCTCAAGGGCGAGGTCAAGGACGTGCTCCTGCTCGACGTGACGCCTCTCTCACTCGGGATCGAGACGAAGGGCGGCGTCTTCACGAAGCTGATCGAGCGGAACACGACCATCCCGACCAAGAAGTCGGAGGTCTTCTCGACCGCGGAGGACAACCAGCCCTCAGTCGAGGTGCACGTCCTCCAGGGCGAGACGGAGATGGCGGCGTTCAACAAGACGCTCGGCAAGTTCCAGCTGGTCGGCATCCCGCCGGCGCCGCGTGGCATGCCGCAGATCGAGGTCACGTTCGACATCGACGCGAACGGGATCATCGACGTCTCGGCCAAGGACCTCGGCACCGGGAACGTGCAGCAGATCAAGATCGAGGGCGGCTCCGGCCTGAAGGGCGACGAGGTCGAGAAGATGATCCGCGACGCCGAGGCGCATGCCGAGGAGGCGCACAAGTTGCGCGAGCTCGCCGACGCACGGAACCTGGCGGAGAACCTCGCGTACCAGACCGAGAAATCGCTCAAGGAGCACCGCGACAAGCTCGAGGAGGCAGAGGCCGGGACGATCGAGGGCCGGATCATGGAGCTTCGCGGCGTCCTCGAGTCGCAGGACGTGAACGAGATCCGGCAGAAGACCGAGGCGCTGCAGGAGGCCTCGCAGAAGCTGGCCGAGGCCGTCTATGCGCAGGCGACCGCGCAGCAGGCCCAGAGCGCACAGGGCGGCAACGGTGCCGCTTCCTCGGAGGACGAGGTCGTCGAGGAAGCCGACTACGAGGTGGTCGACGAGGGTGACGCCGAGGAGGCCAAGACTTCGTGACCTTCCAGCAGCTGGCCGAGCGGTTCGTCGAGGTCGAGCGGGAGCGCGACGCGCATCTCGACGACCTGAAGCGGCTCGCGGCCGAGTTCGACAACTACCGCAAGCGGGTGGCGCGCGACCAGGAGACCCTGGTCGCGCGCGCCAACGAGCGGCTGGTCAAGGAGCTCCTGCCTGTGCTCGACGATCTCGAGCGGGCGCTCGAGGCCGCCGCCGAGCACGAAGAGGCAAAGCTCGAGGAGGGCGTCCGCCTCGTCCACCGCAACCTCGCGGACCTGCTGCGCCGCGAGGGGCTGGCCGAGATCGAGACGAACGGCCGGTTCGACCCGCACGTGCACGAGGCGCTGCTCTCGCAGCCCTCGGAGCAGGAGGAGGGATCGGTGCTCGACGTCGTCCAGAAGGGCTACAAGCTGGGCGACCACGTCGTGCGGCCGGCCCGGGTGGTGGTGTCTGGTGGCGACGGCGGCTAAGAGCCTGTACGAGGTGCTGGGCGTCGCCAAGAACGCCTCGGCCGACGAGATCAAGAAGGCGTACCGCAAGCTCGCGCGGCAGTACCACCCGGATCGCAATCCCGGCGACGACGAGGCCGAGGCGAAGTTCAAGGAGGTCCAGGGCGCGTACGACGTCCTCTCCGACGTCGGAGAAGCGCAAGCAGTACGACACCTTCGGCTCCGGCCGACGGTCGTGCGCAGGGCGGGCCCGGCGGCTGGTCGAACTTCGACGCGGGCGCGTTCGACTTCGGGAACCTGAGCGACCTCTTCGGAGGGATGTTCGGCGGCCGCGGCCGCCAGCAGCCGGTGGCGCAGAGCGGCGCCGACATCGAGGCGGTCGTCAACCTGTCCTTCGAGGACTCGCTGCGCGGCATCGAGACGAAGATCCCCGTCCAGGTCGACACCGCCTGCGCGGAATGCGGCGGCTCGGGCGCGAAGCCGGGCACCTCGCCGGTGATCTGCCCCGAGTGCCGGGGCCGCGGCGTCCTGTCCGAGAGCCAGGGGCTCTTCTCGCTGTCGCAGCCGTGTCCGCGCTGCCGCGGGAACGGGACGATCATCGAAAACCCGTGCCCGCGCTGCCAGGGGAGCGGCCGCGAGCGCCGCACGAAGCGCTACACGGTCAAGGTCCCGGCCGGCGTCAAGGACGGCACCCGGATCCGCCTCAAGGGCAAGGGTGAGGCCGGCGAGCAACGGCGGCCCCGCCGGCGACCTGTACGTCGTCACGCGTGTCTCGCCGTCCGAGCTCTACGAGCGGCGCGGTCCGGCCGACCTCGTCGTCGACGTCCCCGTGAGCTTCGCCGACGCCGCGCTGGGCGCCAAGGTCGACGTCCCGACGCCCTACGGCGACCGGCTCTCGGTCAAGATCCCCGCCGGAACGGAGACCGGCAAGCTCCTCAAGCTCAAGGGCCACGGCGCACCGAAGCTGAAGGGCGGCGGGAGGGGCGACCTGCTCGCGCGTGTCCGCGTCACCGTTCCGCAGAAGCTTTCGAAGAAGCAGCGCGAGCTGATGGAAGAGCTCCAGAAGGCGGGTATGTGATGGACGACTCCGCGCGCTACATGATCAGCGTCGCCGCCGACCTGGTCGGGATGCACCCCCAGACGCTCCGCATCTACGAGCAGAAGGGGCTGGTGCGCCCGAAGCGAACGGCCGGCAACACGCGTCTCTATTCCGAGGCCGACCTCGAACGGCTGCGGACGATCCAGCGGCTGACGACCGAATTCGGGCTCAATCTGGCCGGCGTCGAGCTCGTGCTGCGCATGGAGGACCAGCTCCGGCGCATGCAGGCGCGAATGGAACGGATCGAGCGCCAGATGCGCGACGAGATCGACAAGGTTCACCGGCAGTACCGGCGCGACCTCGTGCTCTGGAAGCCGGCCGAGCCGCCGGCGCGGAGGACGCGGCGATGACGGGCTCGCGGATTTACATTGTTGGCGCAGTCCTGTTCGGCTCTCGAGGCGATTTCCCGGTTACGCTTGCCGCGGGTGGCGGGCGGACGACGACTCCCCACCCAGGGTGGGGTGTTGGAGATGTGTCGCTGGCGGTGAGCTGATGGACTTCAACAAGCTCACGCTCAAGTCCCAGGAAGCCGTCGGCGGCGCGCAGGAGCTCGCGCGCCGGATGGGCAACCCGGAGATCTACCCCGAGCACCTGCTGCTCGCGCTGCTCGACCAGGAGCTGCCGCAGCAGCTCGTCCCCGACGCCGGCCGCGCTTCGCGCGCAGGCCGAAACTGCGCTCCGCGGCAAGCCCTCGATCGAGGGCGGCCAGCAGCAGCCGCAGGTCTCACGCGCGTTCAGCGAGGTCCTGGACAGGGCGTTCGAGGAGGCGAAGAAGCTGGACGACGAGTACGTCTCCACCGAGCACCTGTTACTCGCGCTCGACGTCGTCCCGCGCGACGAGCTGCTCGAGCGGATCAAGGATGTCCGCGGCGGCCAGCGGGTCACGTCCCAGGATCCCGAGGAGACCTACCAGGCGCTCGAGAAGTTCGGCCGCGACCTGACCGCGCTCGCCGAGGAGGGCAAGCTCGACCCGGTCATCGGTCGCGACGAGGAGATCCGCCGTGTGATCCAGGTGCTCTCGCGCCGGACGAAGAACAACCCGGTGCTGATCGGCGAGCCGGGAGTGGGGAAGACCGCGATCGCGGAGGGGCTCGCGCAGCGCATCGTCGCCGGCGACGTCCCCGAGGGGCTGAAGGGCAAGCGTGTCTGGGCGCTCGACATCGGCGCGCTCCTCGCCGGCTCGAAGTACCGCGGCGAGTTCGAGGAGCGGCTAAAGGCCGTGCTCAACGAGATCAAGGCGGCCGAGGGCGCGATCATCCTCTTCATCGACGAGCTGCACACGATCGTCGGAGCCGGCGCGGCCGAGGGCGCGGTCGACGCGGCCAACATGTTGAAGCCGATGCTCTCGCGGGGCGAGCTGCGCGCAATCGGCGCGACTACGCTCGACGAGTACCGCAAGCACATCGAAAAGGACGCCGCGCTCGAGCGCCGGTTCCAGCCGGTCTTCGTCGGCGAGCCGTCGGTCGCTGACACGATCGCGATCCTCCGCGGCCTGAAGGAGCGCTACGAAGCGCACCACGGCGTCCGCATCCGCGACGCGGCGCTGGTCGCCGCGGCCGTCCTCTCCGACCGCTACATCTCCGACCGCCAGCTGCCGGACAAGGCAATCGACCTGATCGACGAGTCCGCGTCGCGGCTGCGCATGCAGATCGACTCCGCCCCGCTCGAGCTCGACGAGGCCGAGCGGCGCGTGCGCCAGCTCGAGATCGAGCTCGCCGCGATGGGCAAGGAGTCGAAGGAGGTGCGCGAGCCGCTCGAGCGCGAGCTGGCGGAAGCCAAGGAGCGCCGCAACGAGCTCGCCGCACGCTGGGAGCAGGAGAAGGGCGCGCTCGAGCGCATCAAGGAGATCACGCGCCGTATCGACGAGCTGATGATGGAGGCCGAGCGCGCCGAGCGCGAGGGCAACCTGCAGCGCGTCGCCGAGATCCGCTACGGCGAGCTGCCCGCGCTCGAGGAGGAGCTGGAGGGCCGCGAGCAGGTCGAGTCGCCGATGGTCAAGGAGGAAGTGGACGAGGACGACGTCGCCGAGGTCGTCGCGCGGTGGACGGGTATCCCCGTCGCGAAGCTGCTCGAGGGCGAGACCGAGAAGCTGATCCACATGGAGGAGCGGCTGCACGAGCGCGTGGTGGGGCAGGACGAGGCGGTCTCCGCCGTCGCGAACGCGCTGCGCCGCGCACGCTCGGGACTGCAGGATCCGAACCGCCCGATCGGCTCGTTCGTCTTCCTCGGCCCGACCGGCGTCGGCAAGACGGAGCTGGCGCGGGCGCTCGCCGAGTTCATGTTCGACGACGAGCGCGCGATGGTGCGGATCGACATGTCCGAGTACATGGAGAAGCACACCGTTTCGCGCCTGGTCGGCGCGCCGCCCGGCTACATCGGCTACGAGGAGGGCGGCCAGCTCACGGAAGCCGTGCGCCGCCGGCCGTACTCGGTCGTCCTGCTGGACGAGATCGAGAAGGCCCACCCGGATGTCTTCAACATCCTGCTGCAGATCCTCGACGACGGGCGGCTGACCGACGGCCAGGGCCGGACGGTCGACTTCCGCAACACGGTGCTGATCATGACCTCGAACATCCGCTCGGCTGAGGCGATGACGGAGGTCTTCCGCCCCGAGTTCCTGAACCGGATCGACGAGATCGTCGAGTTCCATGCCGCTCTCGCGCGAGCAGCTGGGCGAGATCGTGGAGCTGCAGCTCCGGCGGCTGCGGCAGCGGCTGGCCGAGCGCGGGATCTCGATCGAGCTGACCGACGGCGCGAAGGAGGCGGTCGCCGAGGCGGGCTGGGATCCGACCTACGGCGCCCGTCCGCTCAAGCGCGCGATCCAGCGGATGATCGAGAACCCGCTCGCCCTGCGGCTGCTCGAGGGCGACTTCGCCGAGGGCGACACCGTGCTCGTGACCGTCGAAGACGACGAGCTCCTGTTTGAGAAGGCGCGCGCAGCCGAGCCGGCAGCTGCCTGAGTGGCCCGAGCGCCGACACCGAGCGTCATCTTCGAGCTGCACAGCGCGGACCGGATCGTGCGCGCGATCGTTTACGAAGAGCTCGACCGCGTCGGTCTGCGCCCGAACCTCCTGGCGATCCTCGCGCTGATCGACATGCACCAGCCGGTGACGCCCACCGAGCTGGCCTACGAAACAGGGCTCGCGCCGACCACTCTGCGCGACATGGTCAACGAGATGGTCGAGCGCGAGCACGTGCGGCGACTGGAAAACAAGGAGGACGGCCGGTCACACTTCCTCGAAGTAACGGCCGCCGGCCAGCGCTTCATGACGCGCGCGGAGACGGCCATTCGGGCGGCGGAGGAGCGCATCGAGCGTGAGCTCGGCATGAAGCTCGAGGAGCTGCGGCAGCCGCTGTCGCAGCTTCGGCGCGCGGCCCGCGAGGCGCTCGCGCAAGAAACCGCGATTCCGCGGTAGCTTGACATACCGCGGATCCGCGGTAAAGTCGATGAGGTGTTCTCCGCGCTCGCGCTCCTCTTCTCGGCCGGCGCGCTTGCCGCGCCGGGAATGCTCCAGGAGCCTTACCGCGTCGTCGTCGAGCCGAATGGAAACCTCCTCGTGGCCGACGGCGGCTCGGGGCGCATCGTTCGCGTCAACTCGAAGACGGGGGAACAGACGGTCTACGCCAGCGGGCTGGGCCGCGTCTACGACCTCGCGTACGGCCCGGGACAGATCCTGTATGCCGCCGCGTCCACGCGCATCGTTCGATTTTCGAAGGCGGGCCGTGGGCACGTTGTTACTCGCGGGCTCCGCTCACCGACCGGCCTCGCTGTTGCACCTGACCGTTCGCTGTACGTGGTCGAAGGCGACCGCGACCGAGTTCTGCGCATCGGACCGCGCGGCGCCCGGCGGATCGTCGCCTCGCGCGGCCTCGATCAGCCGATCAGCGTCGCGCTCGTCTCCGGCCGTGTCTACGTCTCGGACAGCCACCACGGGCGCGTCGTCCGTGTCCTTGCCAGCGCGAAAGCTCCAGCCGGTCGTCACGGGGCTCGACTTGCCCGCCGCGCTGACGGCCGGCTCCGGCGGCTCGCTCCTGATCGTCGACCACGTTCGGCACGATCAGCCCGGCAAGATTCTCCGCCGGCTGCCTGATGGCTCGATGCAGACGCTGTCCTCCGGAGCGATTACCGCGGTGACGAGTGTCGCCGCTGCGGGCGACGGGACCCTCTACGCGACTTCGTACATGCCGCCGTTCGTGGGCCGCGTCGCGGCGGATGGAAGACTCGTGCCGCTCTCGGGCTGAGGGTCGCCGGCAGCTTAGGGAGCGTTGGTGCTCTCGGCCGCCCGGCGTTGGCGGGCGGAGAACATCGGCCCGGTCGCGGCGGCCCGAGGCGCGAACAGCCCGAGGCCGACCGGCGGATCGTGCACGTCCACGTACATCGACTCGAATCCGCCGGTGCGGAAGTACGTCTCGTGCCAGAAGGACGTCCCGCCGCGGTCGCGCAGGTAGTCCGTCCACCACTCCTTGTGGGGGAGGGCCAGGGACCACGTCTCGAGCGCGTCGAAGTCGCGCCAGTACTGGCGCATGCCGACGTGCAGCGGCTCCTGGGAATAGATGAGCTCCTCATGCAGGAGCAGCCCTTGGGGCTCCTCGTCGACAGCGGCTCGGATCTGAGGGCCGAGCGCCTCGAGGGTCTCGACGCCGCGCGGTTCCTCGACGCGCATCCCGAGGTAGATGACGACCAGGTCGGGATAGGCAGATAGGTCGACGGTGTACCGCTCCGGCTTGGTCACGTGACGTCCGGGAGGTAGTCCGCGTTCCCCGGCTCCTCGCGCGGCGCTCCGATGGCGAGGATGACGGTGTCGCGCGTGCTCTCGTTCCGCTGTTGGAGTGCCGTCCCCGGCTCGACGATCACGGCCGACCCTGCCGCCAGCTCGACCCGCCGGGGCGGGTCGCCGAGCGCCATCGTCGCCGTTCCCTCGAGGACGACGAAGATCTCCTCCTGCACGCGCTCGGCGTGCCGGCGACCGCTCGTCCCGGGCGGCAGCCGCCAGATGTTCGCGCGCATGTGCCGGAGCCGGTCGGAGAGGCGGAGGATGCCCCGGCTCTGGTCGCCGGCGCTCGGCTTCGACCACTCCAGCTCGTCCGGGCGCAGAACGGTATAGGTCACGCCGGCGAGCATACGACGCGCCGCCGCGTCGGGCTCAGCCGAACGCCAGCGTCCAGACGAACCCGATCTTCGGTCTCGCCTTCGCTTTGCACGCTCCCTGGAAGAGCGTGTAGCCGGAAGGCGCGAGCGAGATGCAGGCGAAGCCGGCGGGGCCGCCGGCGATCCTCGCCTGCAATCCGGGCGACCGCCGGCCGACGAAGCGCCGCAGGTATTTCGTCGCCGACGAGCAGCTGTACCCGGCGACGCTCGCGTAGTACAGGTGGGACGTCGTCCTGCGGCCCGTCCATGTGAACGTCACCGTCGGGCCCTGGACGAGCGTGCTGCAGATGCCGCTCGGAGGCGCGGCTGCACCGCCGCGAGCGGCTACCACGGCGGCGGCTGCGGTGAGCAGCGCTACTGCGATCTTCATGCGCACGGGCGCAGCGTATAGTCGGCCGGTGAGCGCGCTCACCCGCCGCGGGTTCCTCGAGCGCACGGGGTTCATCGCCGCCGCCGGTGTCCTCGTCCAGCTCTCGGAGGCGCCCTGGGTGCGCGCGGCGATGTCCGCCGGGCCTGACCTGACGCACCAGACGATGAGCGGTCTCGTCGCCTTCATCGTCCCCGGCCCGGACGGTTACTCGAAGAAGCAAGGTCAGTGGACGAAGGCCCCGGGCGGGATCGCTGCCGGCGGGACGAAGGCGCTGATCGACACGCTCGACCTCTTCATCCCGTCGACGCCGCCGCTCACGACGACGGTCGCGGCCATCCTCAACGCCCAGGCGACGCAGCTCGGCCCCGGCATCGTTCCGAGCACGTACCAGGCGCCGTTCGCGAACCTCGCGTTCCAGCAGAAGGCGGAGGTCTTTCGCCGGCTCGAGGCGCTGAACGGCCCCGAGGCCGGCGCCTTGAGCTTCCTTGCCGGCAACCTGCCGGGGCTGGTCGCCTTCCTCGTCTACTCCGATCCGAAGGTGGGGTACAAGCTGTCGCGCTACTCGGGCGTCGCCGACGGCCGGCGCGAATTCAAGGGGTACTTCCATGCGTGACGTGATCGTGGTCGGCGCCGGCGGGGGCGGCGCGGTCGTCGCGAAGGAGCTCGCGCAGCGTGGGCTGGACGTCCTCCTGCTGGAGGCGGGCCCGCGCTGGGCGCACACCGAGAAGCAGTGGTCGCACTACGAGGCGAAGGCGAACAACCCGGCGTCGGGCTACTTCCGCTTCGGGCCCTCCAACCTGAAGAAGGGCCCCTGGCGGCGCGACCTGCCGCAGTACTCCTACCTCTGGCAGACGGGCGGCGTCGGCGGCTCGACCGTCCACTACTTCGGCAACTGCCCGCGTCCGCCGCGCGGCATCTTCGCCGGCGGTTCGGGCGACTACGACTCGCATCGCTTCCCGTTCGCGTACGAGGAGCTCGTCCCGTACTACGAGTGGGTCGAGCACACGCTCCCGGTGCAGACGGCGCCGATGGGGACGAAGGAGGAGGTCTTCCTGCGCGGGGCGACGCGAATGGGCCTTCCGGCACAGACCGGCAAGGACATCTCGGGGGACGCCTGCCGCGCACAGCCGAACGCCATCCTCCAGCCGGCGGGCACGGCGGGAAAGAAGAAGAACCCGAGGTACCCTGCGGCGAAGGGCTGCACGTTCTGCGGGCACTGCATCGAGGGATGCCTCGAACCGAAGGGCGCGCCGCGCAACCTGCGCGCGAAGCGTTCGACTGACACGAGCTACGTGCCGATGGCTCTCACGGCCGACAAGTGGGGGAAGGGGCGCGCGGTGCAGCTCGTCGCCGACGCCTTCGTGCTGCGCGTCGAACTGCTCCCGACCGCCGGGCCCGGGCCGCCGACTGCCCGTGGCGTCACCTGGCGTTCCACGCGCAACGGCCAGGAGACGACCGAAGAGGCGCGGGTCGTTGTCCTCGCCGGCGGCTGCGTCGAGACCCCTCGGCTCTGGCTCCGCAGCGGCCTGCCGAACCCGAACGACCTCGTCGGGCGCGGGTTGACCGACCACTATCCCGATTTCGTCATCGGGCGCTTCGGCTCGTACACCGGCTCGACCCGCGGCCCCGGATCGAACGCGCGCGCAGACTTCCCCGGATACGGCTCCCTCGAGGTGACGACCCTTCCACCCGGGCTTCAGGCCTACGGGCTAGCCTTCAGTGCCTCCGGCATTGCCGGGTTCTACGACAACGGGCGCGGCGCGAAGGCGGGCGCGGACGTGACCGGCCGGCTCGTCGGCACGCGGCTGAAGCGGTTCCTCCAGGACGTGGACAAGCTGATCAACGTCCTCGTCCTCACCGACGACGAGGTCGAGGCTCAGAACCGCGTCACCCTGTCGCAGTCGAGCCCGGCGGACGAGAACGGCGCCATCGCGCGTGTCGAGATTCCCTATCGCACGCGCTCTGCGCGGACGGTACGGAACCGTGAGTTCCTGGCGGCAAAGGCCGTCGAGCTCTTGCGCGCCGCCGGTGCGAAGGAGATAGCCCGGATGGATCTCGCGCCCGTCCTCTTCCACCTCCACTCCACCATGCGGATGGGTGCCGACCGGGCCGGCTCGGTGGTCGATCCGAACGGTGAGTCGTGGTTCGTCAAGCGCCTGTTCGTCGCGGACAACTCGGCGCTCGCCAACGGCGTCGGTGGCGTCAATCCGACGCTGACCACGCAGGCGCTCGCCACGCGGACGGCGGAGAAGATCTTCGCCGGCTATTTCGGCGGCGCGCCGTGGGTCGGCAAGGAGAGCCCCGTCTCGTCGATCGACGCGGCGGTGACCCGTGCCGTGAAGGCCGCGGGCCTTTAGCGCGCAAGCGTCCGTGGGTCCTGACAAACCCTCAAGTACCCTCAAGTGTGCCTGGCACCGTTGAGGGTCCCGCCTGGGCGCGCGTAACCTGCGTCCGTGCCGCGTAGAAAGCTCCCGCCGCCCCTGCCGCCGGCCGAGCGCACGGTCGGACAGACCATCGCGGAGACGATCCGCCTCTACGGCGACCGCTTCTGGCCCTCGATTGCCCTCGGCCTCGGTCCCGCCGCCCTATTCGCGATCGTCCGCCCGCTCCCGTCGCTCCTGCAGCTGCCCGTCGCGGCGGGCGCAGGATCCGTACTGATGACCGCCTCGTTCATCGCCGCCTGCATCATCGTCTCCGGCAAGCGTCCACCGAACCGTTCGATCTGGAACGGGTTCGTCGTGGGATTCCTGATCTGGCCGACGGTCGCGCTGATACCGCTCCTGTTCGCCGCCACAGGGAACGTCTGGATCACGCTGATCGGCCCGTTCCTCCCGATTCTCCTCTGGCTCTCGTATGTCGGGATGTCCGTGCCCGCGGCGGTGATCGACGGGCGCGACTACCGCTACGCGCTCGCGCGCGGGATCGAGCTCGCCAAGGCGGACTACGTCCACGTCCTCGGGACCCTCGTCACGCTCGTGATCACGTACCACCTGACCGGCGGCGTGCTCTTCCTGCTCCTGCACGGGACGTCGGACCTCCAGCTGAGCATCGCCGGCTTCCTCGCCACGCTCGTGATCTCGCCGATGATCTTCCTCGGCTCCGCGCTCGTCTACTTCGACCAGGTCGCGCGTCTCGATAAGGTGCGCCCGCGACCGAAGGAAAGGAGCGAGGATGCCGACTTACATCCTGCTGACAACGCTGACGGCTCAGGGAGTACAGACGCTCAAGTCGAACCCCGACCGGCTGCGCGAAGTGAATCGTGACGTCGAGGAGCTCGGGGCCAAGGTGCTGCACCAGTGGGCGACGCTCGGGCCGTTCGACTTCGTGAACGTGGTCGAGGCTCCCGACGACGCCACGATCGCGCGCGTCTCGGTCGCGCTCGGCGCGCGCGGGAGCGCGAAGATCCAGACGGTCTCGGCCCTCTCCATCGACGAGTTTCTCGGCGCCGTCAACCAGTAGCGCGTGCTCGCGGCGCTGGGGAACATCAGCCCCGGTGCCTTCATCGTCAGCGTGGCGCTCGCCGCCGCGATCTCCATGGGCGTCTTCTGGCACGCGAGCAAGCACGGCAACAAGCACGCGACCGCGTGGGGGATCGCGACGTTCCTCTTCGCCGGGATCATCCTCCCCGTCTACGTCATCTACTACCTGATGACTGGCCGCCGCCGGTACTAGACCGCGCCCCGGAAACCCGCTACGTTGGCGCCAAGTGCGTAAGGTCGCTCTGCTCGGACTGCTGCTGGCGGGATTGGTCGCCGCGCTCGGCGGGACGCACGTGCACGCCGGCGAGCGCACCCGGGCACGACGGTGACATCTGGTGGGACGGCCTCGGCCACGACAGCCGCTCGGCGGTCTACCGGCAGCCGGAGGGTGCGGTCACGGCGGGCGCGCAGGTCAAGCTCCGCTTCCGCACGTTCCACGACGACGCGACCGGCGTCACGCTCCGCGCCTACTACACGAATCCCGGGCGCGAGGACCTGGTGGACATGCACATCGTCGCCTCCAACGTCCCCTGCTACATGCAGTCCGACTTCGGCTGCGACTTCTGGGAAGCGACGATCGACGCCGGCTCGATGGGGACGGTGTACTACCGCTTCATCGTCCACGACGGGCCGAAGACGGTCTACTACGAGGACGACTCGGACGTGCGCGACGGCGGCTGGGGCAAGCCATTCGACTCCTCGCCCGACTGGGGCTGGGCGCTCACCGTCTACGACCCGAACTTCAAGCCGATCGACTGGCTGAAGAACGCGGTCATCTACCAGATCTTCCCCGACCGCTTCCGCAACGCGAACACGAAGAACGACCCGGCGCGCGGCAATCCGAAGAAGTACGTGTGGAGCAAGGACAAGCGCTACGCCTATCCGCACGGCGACCCGAGCCACGAGTCGACGCCCGCGCTCGACCGGATCATGCGGATGCCCTGGGGCACGATGCCGGAGGGCTGGTGCCGCAACTACACGGACGCGCTCCAGAGCTGCAAGAAGCGCTTCGGGCCGGACAAGAACGTCGGCACCGAGGGCCCGCACGGCCGCGACTACTTCGGCGGCGACCTGGCCGGGATCACGCAGAAGATGGCGTACCTCAAGAGCCTCGGCGTCACCGTCGTCTACATGAACCCGATCTTCTGGGCGGGCTCGAACCACCGCTACGACACGCGCGACTACACGAAGATCGACCCGTACCTGGGCAAGCAGGCCGACTTCGTGAAGCTGGTGAAGGCGGCGCACAAGAACGGGATCAAGGTGCTGCTGGACGGTGTCTTCAACCACATGTCGTCGGACAGCCCGATGTTCGACCGCTACCACAACTGGCCGGGGACGGGCGCCTGCGAGCAGACCTTCTCCAAGTACCGCGGGTTCTTCTTCTTCCGCAAGCCCGCCGCCGGCGAGCCCTCGCCGTGCGCGGGCGGGCAGGCCGGCGAGACCTTCTACGAGTCCTGGTTCGGCTTCGACTCGCTGCCGAAGCTGACCGAGGTCTTCGGCGTCAAGCAGTACGTCTACGACACGCCGCAGTCGGCGGCGCAGAAATGGCTCAAGCTCGGCGCCGACGGTTGGCGCCTGGACGTCATGCAGGACAAGTCGGTCGACTTCTGGCACGGCTTCAAGGCCGCGGTCGACAAGACGAAGGCGAACGCGCCGATCGTCGGGGAGTTGTGGAAGAAGTTCGACGTCCTGCCGTACGTCTACGGCGACACCGCGACCTCGTCGATGAACTACCGCTTCCGCGACGCGGTCGTGTCACTGCTCGCGCCGCACTCGTTCGACTCGAAGGGCTTCCCCGGCAGCGGGAACCCGATCCCGCCGTCGCAGTTCGTCAACCGGATGGAGTCGATCCGCGAGGACTACCCCGACGCCGTGTACTGGACGCTGATGAACCTCGTCGACTCGCACGACACCGAGCGCATCCTCTGGACGCTCACGCCGGGCGACGAGAACGCGCGCGCAGCGCGAGCACAACGCGGCCAACCTGGCCGAGGGCAAGGCGCGGATGAAGCTCGCAGCGCTGATCCAGATGACGATGCCGGGCGCGCCGACGATCTACTACGGCGACGAGGTCGGAGTCACCGGCGACGACGATCCGGACGACCGCCGCACCTACCCGTGGGGCGACGCGAACACGAAGAAGCTCGGCGACACGCGCAAGCCGGACTCGGCGTTGCGCACGTATTACAAGAGCCTCACCAAGATGCGGAAGGACAACGCCGTGCTGCGCGACGGCCAGCTGAAGTTCCTGCTCACTGACGACGCGACCGGCGTGCTTGCGTACGCGCGGAAGGCGGGCGACCACGCAGCGTCGTGGTGGTCAACCCGAGCAAGGAATCGCCGCGCGGTGCATGTGCCGTACGACGGCTTCCTCCCGGGTGGCGGACGTCGACGTCACGGTCGACCTCCGCTGAGCTCCGTCCGTCCAGTTCATCAGACGGCGACCTGACCGGCCCCGACGCAGCGAGCGGTCTGACCGCCACGGCGAACGGGGTCGCCATCGACGTGCACTGGAACGCGCGTCAGCGGGGCCGCGGGCTACAACCTCTACCGCAGCCCCCTCTCCGGCGGCGGCTACACGAAGGTCAACGCCTCGCCGCTCACCTCAAGGGACTACCACGACGCGAGCTCGGATCTCCGCAGCGGGACGAAGTACTACTACGTGGTCAAGGCGCTCGACTCGGCTGGCAACGAGAGCGCGCCCTCGAACGAGGCCTCGGCCGTCCCGTCCTACCCGATCAGCGCCGTCTCGCTCGACCGGCCGATTGCGCTCGACTACACGATCAGCGCGGCCGGCCGAACGGCGCCCGTCTACGGAAGGATCAAGATCGACGGTGTCACGTCGCAGGCGGGCGAGATCCCCGGGATCCTCGCCCAGGTCTGTTTCGGCTCCGCGCAGTCGCCGACCTGCGAGCCGATGGCGTTCTCCTCCGACGTCGGCGACCTCGACGAGTACGTCGGAACGTTGAAGCCGGAGAAGCCGGGCACCTATTCCTACTGGGTTCGCTTCTCGACGAGCCAGGGCGCGTCCTGGACGACCTCGCCGGAGCAGGGCACGCTGACCGTGCACGCGAACCCGGACCAGACGGCGCCCGGCCCGCCGACGGGCCTGACGGCGAAGAGCCGCGGCGCGACCTCGATCGGCCTCTCGTGGACGGCGCCTGCCGACGGAGACCTGTACGGCTACGTCGTCTACCGCTCGACCACGTCCGGATCGGGCTACGCCGAGGTCGGCCGCACCGACGCGGCGACCACCAAGTTCACCGACACGGGTCTCACCTCCGGCACGACCTATTACTACGTGGTCAAGGCGCTCGACGTGGCAAACAACCTCTCACCCGCGTCGGCCGAGGCCAGCGGTGTCCCGTCGGCACTCGCGGTCGACGTGACCCTCGTCGTCACGCCGCCGGCGTCAACGCCCGCGAATGCGTCCGTCTACATCGCCGGCAACCAGCCCGAGCTCTGCACCTGGTGCAACCAGCACACGACGAAGCTGACCAAGGGCGACGACGGCAAGTGGCGCATCACCATCACCTGGCCCGAAGGGACGTCCGTCGAATACAAGTACACGCTCGGGGACTGGGATCACGTCGAGAAGGGCGCGTCCTGCGACGAGCTCGGGAACCGCAAGTTCACCGTCCAGCCGAGCGGTGACGACGCGACGATGACGGTCGACGAGACCGTCAAGAACTGGCGGAACGTGCCGCCCTGCGGCGCCTAGCGCTCAGCAGCCCGAGAAACCCAGACGTAGAGCACGCAGGTCGCGGCGACGAACGCACCGGCCATGATCGCGACGAACGCGGTCATGCTCAGTCCGGTAAAGATGGTGACGAAGAAGAGCGGCGTCCAGACCGCGAAGGCGGTGAGGCAGAAGGCAGGCGCGAGGCACGAGGCCAGGAGCCGAAGCCCGGCGAGGTGCGTCGGCAGCACGAGATCCTCGCGACGCACGCGCGGGCGGTAGGGCTTCCTGCTCCAGAAAACGATCGAGGCGCGGTTCCAGCCCCTGTGCGCCGACTCGCATAGGCAGGCGCTCTTCGACCATGCGCCGAGGCTACAGGCGGGTGGCGAGCTCGCGTTCGCGCCGCGTCTCGCGCGTCCCGGCGACGTACAGGAACGCCGTCAGCAGGATCAGGGAGCCGCCCAGCGCCGCGGCGTAGATGGGGCCGCTGAGGTGCACGAAGACGTTCAGGACCATGCAGCGGGACCCAGACGTACAGCACCGTCATGATCCCGGCCATCATCGCGCAGGTCCGGAACATCCGGAAATTCCCGAGACCGTTCGGCAGGGTCAGGTCGGCGATCGTGACGTTCGGCTTGCGCAGCTTGGAGCTTCGGTGCTGGATGACCGCGCGGTTCCACCCCCTGCGGGAGTCCTTGCCACCTGCGTCGATCATGTCGTCGTCGAACATGGCCTCAGTCTAGTAGGACGTCAAAACGGCGTCCAAGGCTAGTTCGGATGCGACGATCCCCAGCGCGGTCGTGTCGAGGACGGGATCGGCGGCGACTTCGCCGGTCGAGACGGCGAAGAGGACGTCCCCGTCCTCGAGCGCGTGGAACGGCTGGATCACGCGGGCCATCGACGCATGCACCTGGCGCCCGACGGTGCGTAGCTGGCGTGAGTCGAGCGAGAGGTTGGTGGCGACGACGGTGAGCGTCGTGTTCCCCGGCGGTGGCCGCACCGAGCGCCCCTGGGCGAGGCGGGCCTCCACGCGCGGAACGAGTCCCCGGCGCAACCCGGTCGCCCGGTCGTAGTGGCCCCGGACGACGTTGCCGTCGCGGTCGAAGATCGCGCCGATCGCGTTCACGACCGTGAAGACGGCGACCTTCGTCTCTCCGACCTGCCGGAATGCGGCGCCCTGGCCGGCGGGCTCCCCTTCCGAGTAGTCGAAGATCTTCCCGACGGTGGCCGAGCGGCCGGCGCCGTGCGGTCCGAGCGGGAAGATGCCCTCGCGCGCGGCTCGGAGCGCGGCGCGCCCAAGCTCCTTGTCGGGATAGACGGCGTTGTCGCGCGGCCCCCAGTCGAAGATGATCGCGCCGGCGACGATCGGGATGTCCATCCAGCCGGTGCGGTACTCGCGTTGCGCGAGCAGTTCGGCGGCGACGCCCGCCGCCGCCTCCAGCCCGTAGAGCGACCCGCCCGCGAGGCAGATCGCCGTCACGAAGCTCGTAGCCGGCACCGCTGACGCCGGGCGATCCGCCGCGGACGTCGATCGACGCCGCCGCGCCCTGCGGAAAGTGGAAGACGGTGCAGCCGGTCGGCCCTTCGTCGTACTCGGCGACGCCGATCTCGAGGCCCGGAAAATCGAACTCGAGCACCGGTCCCGCCAGCTCCGTGCGAGGCGTGAGCTCGGCCGTCATCGTTGGTCAGACGCCCCACGGCCGCACCATACAATCGGCCCGTGGACGCGAAAACGCGCGCGCGCTCGTTCCTTCTCGGCGGGCTGGTCGGCGCCTCCGCCGCCGTCGCCGCGGCCCGTCGTAAGCGCCCGCGGCGCAGTCCGCGCGGCGTCCCGGGCGGCCTCGATGCCTTCGAGGATGCGCCGTGCTACCGCGAGGCGGTTAAGCGCGAGGCCCCGGCGCCCCCCGGGTCTCCTTCCTAGCCCGTTGCTAGCGTTACCGCGCATGCCGATCTACGAGTTCCGGTGTCCCAAGGGCCATGTGTTCGAGCGGTTTCAGCGCATGACCGATCCTCCGCCCGAGGGTTGCGAGACTTGTGGTGAGGGCCCGGTCGAGGTCGTCCTCTATCCCGTCGCCGTCCATTTCAAGGGCTCGGGTTTCTACACGACGGACTATGGACGCGGCTCGAAGAAGAAGGATCCGTCGAGGGACGGCGGCGGCGAGAAGTCCGAGAAGAGCTCCGAGAAAGGCGAGACAAAGGTCGAGAAGAAGGCCGCCGAGGCCTGACCTCCGTCTTTGCGCGCGCTCGCAATCCTGGCTGCAGCCGCGCTCGGGCTAGGCGTCCCGGCCGCGTACGCACCGCCGACCCCGTCGGTCCGGCTGGACGCGGCGCCGGGATCGCGCATCGACGGACTGGCGGCCGGAGACGAGGCCGGTACGTCCGTCGCGGGCGTGGGCGACCAGAACGGGGACGGAAGGCCCGACGTCGCAGTCGGCGCGCCGGGGAGGGCGGGCGGCTCGATCTACGTCGACGACTTGACGATCCACGGGACGGGAACGCAGCAGGCCGGATGGTCGCTTGCAGGCCCTGGCGACTTCAGCGGCGACGGTCAGCCGGACATCGCCATCGGGCTCGGTCTCGACTCCGCGTACGTCGTCTACGGACAACCGCCGGGCGCGGACGTCGATCTCGCCAACATCGGCAGCCGCGGCTTCAAGATCCAGGCCGAGCCGAACGTGGCCAACCTCGGCACGGTCGTCGCGGCGGCCGGTGATGTCAACGGCGACGGAAAGCCAGATCTCGTCGTCAGCGACGGCCGCGCGGAGTTCAAGGGCGGCCATGTCATTCCGAACAAGGCGACCGTGATCTTCGGGAAAGGCGACCTCCAGGTCGTGACCCTCCACGACCTCGGCGGCCGCGGCTTCCTGATCGACGGGGCGAACATCGGCGCGGAGTTCTCGGTGGCTGGAGCAGGAGACGTGAATGGCGACGGAAAGGCGGACGTCGTGCTGGGTGCGCCTTTCGCGGGCGCGAACGGAGCCGTCTTCGTCGTCTACGGCAAGGCGGACACGTTCACGGTCGACGTCGGATCGCTGAGCGGCAAGGGCTTCCGCATCAACGGTGCGCCGGGCGACCACGCGGGCAGTGCAGTGGCGCCGGCCGGTGATGTCAACGGCGACGGCCGCGGCGACCTCCTGATCGGCGCGTCCGGAACGGGCGGGGCCTACGTCGTTTTCGGGCAGGCCTCTCCCGGCAACGTCGACCTCGGGTCGCTGGGAATCGGCGGCTTCCGGATCGACGGCGCGGGAATCGGCGACGCGGTGGCCGGTCCCGGGGACGTCACCGGCGACGATCGCGCCGATTTGCTCCTTGGCGCGCCGACCCGGTCCGCGGCCTATCTCGTCTACGGCAGCGCGGGATCCGCGCCGGTCGACCTGGCCGCGCTCGGCGAACGCGGGGTCGAGTACAGCGGAGACGCGAGCGACCGCACAGGCTTCTCGGTCGCCGGCGTAGGAGATGTGAACGGCGACCGACGGCCCGACTTCGCCGTCGGCGTACCCGGCGCGGATCCCGGCGGCCGGGTGGACGCCGGATCGGCGTTCGTCGTGACCGGCGTCTTCACGCCGCCCCCGCCGCCGCCTCCACCGCCGCCGCCGCCTCCTCCTCCTCCTCCTCCTCCGCCGCCCTCACCCAAGCCGAAGCCGAAGCCCAAGCCGAAGCCGAAGAAGTGCAAGAAGGGCTTCCATCGTGTGCACGGCAAGTGCAAGAAGAAGCCGAAGTAGCGGGATTTCAGTGCAGCTGAGCGCTGCCGCTGACGCAGCCTGAGCCGAACAGCGAGCTCGGCCGCGGCGGCTGCGCGGCCGACTTGCCGAGCACCATCGCGATCACGGCGCGGCTGTCCTCGTCCGGGATGATGTAGCCCGAGCCGTCCGCCGTTCCACCGAGCCGGCAGCGAAGCGCCCCTCCCCGAAACTTGACCCAGCCGAGCTGGAGGAGCTGGCCCGCGCTCAGGTCGGTCGCGAGCGGACGCATGAGGTCGCCCCCGTTGAAGGGCATCCCCAGCATCGTGCCGAAGCCCGTGAGCTTGTTCCCGATCGCCTGGATGACGGCCTGCTGCCGCGCGGCCCGTGTAGCGTCCGACTCGCTCGGATCGAGCAGGTTCTCGCGGATGCGCGAGTAGATCAGCGCCCGGTGACCGTCCATGTGCTGCGGCCCCTTGGCAAAGCGCCAGCCAGGCCAGCGATCGCACTGCGCCTGCGTCTTGAAGGGACAGTCGAACTTGTTCGAGCGGATCTTCTCGGGGACGTCGATCGTCACTCCGCCGAGGTCGTCGATCAGCTTCTGGAACTGCGCGAAATCGACGAGCGCGATGTGGTTGATCGGGATGCCGGTGAACTGCCGGATCGTCTTGATCGCGAGTCGCGGGCCGCCGAACTGGTAGGCGGCGTTGATCTTCTGCGTCCCGTACCCGGGCACCTCCACGCGCAGGTCGCGCATGAGCGACAGGTAGACGATCTTGTGGTGGTCCGGGTCGGTGTGCACGATCATGATCGAGTCCGAGTGCCTGTTGCCGGGCCGCGACTTGGCCGAGTCGGTGCCGAGGAGCAGGGTGTTGCTCGAATGGGAGAGCAGGAGGCCGTCCTGGTGGACGAGCGCCGCGTCGACGCGCTTCGGAAGCCGGTCGTTGGCGGCGAGCACGCCGCTGCGGAACGAGAACCAGCTCGCGATCCCCCAGATCAGGATGAGCGTGAAGACCGATGCGAAGCCGATCACGAGCCAGCGCTTCCACGACCAACGCCGGTACCAGCGCTTGCGCGGCCTTGGCGGGCGCGGCCCGAACGGATCCCCGTCATCCCGCGCGCACGCGCCGTCGGCCGTCCCGTTCGAGGGCCTTCGTGCGCTGTTCGCGCGCGAGAGTCGGGACGCCGCCCTTGAGCCGTCCCCCGCGGTAGACGCGGTACGGCTTTTCTTCGCCGGAGGGCGGCATCCGGCGGGTTATGGTAGCCGCCGCGGTGGAGGCCACCCATGTCATAGGCGTCGACCTCGGGGGGACGAAGATCCTCGCCGGACTTGTGGATCGGGAGGGGCGGATCACCCGTGAGACGCAGCTGCCGACGCCCGCGTCTTCGACCAGCGACTTGATCGACGGACTGGAGAAGACCGTCGCCGGCCTGATCGAGTCCGGGGTCGGCGCAATCGGCTTCGGGATCCCGGGGACGATCGACCAGACGCGCGGACGGGTCGAGGTCACCGTCAATCTCCCGCTCGTCGAGTTCGACTTCCGCGACTGGATGCAGCGGCGCTTCAACCTACCGGTCGGGATCGACAACGACGCGAACGCGGCCACCCACGCGGAATGGGCGTTCGGCGCGGGCCGCGGGACGCGCCACATGGTGATGCTGACGCTGGGGACGGGGATCGGCGGCGGCCTGATCCTGGACGGCAAGCCGTATCGGGGGGCCGTCGGCGCGGCCGCCGAGCTCGGCCACATCGTGGTCCAGCACGACGGGCCTCCGTGCCAGGGGTTCTGCACTGGGCGCGGCCACCTGGAGTCGCTCGCGTCGGGCACGGCCGGCGGGAAGGCAGCGCGCGAGCTTTTCGGCGAGGCGGCCAACGCCCACGATCTCGTGCAGAAAGCTCAGTCGGGAGACGAGGGAGCCGTCGCCGCTCTCGCCGAGATCGGACAGGTCCTCGGGAGCGGGATCGGCTCGCTGGTCAACATCTTCAATCCGGAGCTGGTGGTGATCGGCGGCGGGTTCGCGGCGGCCGGCGATCTCCTCTTGGATCCGGCGCGCGAGCGGGTGCACCGGGAAGCGCTCGAGCCGGCGCGCGACCTCGTCCGTATCGTCCCGTCGGTGCTCGGGCCCGAGGCGGGCCTCGTCGGGGCCGGGCTCGTCGCGTTCGAAGCGCTCGACGGCTAGATGGACGTTCGGATCCGGCCCGCCGCTCCTGCCGAAGGCGGACGGTTGCGGCAGATCGCTGTGCGCTTCGAAGCTGCATTGGGGCTACGCGCAGGAGGACGTCCGTCCGCTGGGTGGCCAACGGGGATTTCTCGCCCGCCGGGCTGCGCGCGAAGGAGTTCTACGTCGCTGACGCCGACGGAGTCGTCATCGCGTTCGCCTCACTGGTCGCAGGTGAGGTTGCGGTGCTCGACGACCTCTGGGTCGAGCCGGGCTGGATCGGAAAGGGCGTCGGTGCAACGTTGTTCCGGGCCGTGGCCGACCGGGCGGCGGCGCTGGGCGCGCGCTCCCTGGAATGGGACGCCGAGCCGCATGCGGTCGGGTTCTACGAACGGATGGGCGCCACGCATCTCCGCGAGAGCGGCCCGAGCGCGTGGGGCAGAGCAGTTCCGGTGATGGGAATCGAGCTGTGACGCGGATCGCCGTCCTCTGCGACATCCACGGCAACCTGCCGGCGCTGGAAGCGGTCGTTCCGGAGCTGGACGTCGAGCTTGTCGTGGTGGGAGGCGACGCGGCCTCGGGGCCGTTTCCGCTCGAGACGCTCGAGCTGCTGCGGTCGCTTCCGCTTCCGGTGCGGTTCCTGCGGGGCAACGCCGACCGCGTGCTCGATCTGGACGGCATCCCCGAGCCGAACCGGAGCGCGCGTCTGTGGGTCGCGGAACGGTTGGGAGAGGAAAACCTCCAGTTTCTCCGCGGCCTGCCGCTCGATCTCGTGATCGATTCGATTCACTTCTGTCACGGAGCGCCGGGAAGCGATACGGAGCCGATCACGCGAGTGACGCCGGAGGAGCGGTTACGTGTCCTTCTTACTGGGGTGCAGGAGCGTGCCGTCGTCTGTGGCCACACGCACGTCCAGTTCGATCGTGAGCTTGACGGTGTGCGCGTCCTCAATGCGGGAAGCGTCGGGGCACCGTACGAGGCGGAGCCGGGTGCGTACTGGCTCGAGCTCGCCCCGGAGCCACGGTTCCGGCGGACCGACTATGACGTCGAGGACGCTGCTCGGCGGATTCGGGCCAGCGGTTACCCCAATCTCGGCCCGCTGGATTTCCTGACTCCTGATCCGGAGCGTCCTGAGCGGATGAGCGAGCTGATCGAGGTGACCACCTTCCGCTGATGCTGTCCGTCTGTGCCACGCCTATCGGAAACCTGAACGACGTGACGCTGCGCGTCCTGGAGGAACTGCGGTCGGCCGACGTGGTTCTGTGCGAGGACACGCGTCGGACGCGGATCCTGCTCGAGCGGCACGGAATCTCGGCGCGGCTGCTCAGCTACCAGCGGCACAACGAGGCGGCACGCACGGGCGAGATGCTTCCTCGCCTGACCGCGGGAGAACGGGTCGCACTCGTCAGCGACGCGGGGCTGCCGGGCGTGAACGATCCCGGCGCGCGGCTGATCGCTGCAGCCCTCGAGGCGGGCGTGCCCGTGACGGTGCTCCCTGGTGCGTCGGCCGTCGAGACCGCGCTCGTCGCCAGCGGTCTCGGGGCTGAGCGGTACCAGTTCCTCGGCTATCTGCCACGCGGCGCCTCCGCACTTGGTTCGCTCGGAGAGGAGCTCGCCGCCTGGCCCTATGCGGCCATCGCCTTCGAGTCGCCGCAGCGGATCGTCGAGAGTCTCGAGCGGTTGGCTCCCGCGCTCGGCGAAAGGCAGGTCGCCGTGTGCCGCGAGCTCACCAAGAAATTCGAGGAGGTCGTTCGTGGGACGCCGGCCTCGGTCGCGGCGCAGCTTCGGCAGCCGGTCAAGGGGGAGATCACGCTCGTCGTGGGGCCGACCGAGCGGGCCGTCAAGCCTGAGGAAGCGTCCCTCGCCGCCTCGGCTGTGGCCGAGCTCGTGTCCGCCGGAGTCGGCCGCCGCGCCGCCGCCGACCTTGTCGCTCGGCTGACGGGCATCCCGCGAAATACCCTCTATCGCGGCTCTCTGTAGCCACGGTTGACAACGTCCGACCCTCCTGTTAGCTTGCTCGTCTCGTTTTCATATGAGACAACAAGGAGGTTGAAAAAGCATGCAACGCGTCGTCTTGAGGGCAGCTGCGATGGTGGCCGCTCTCGTGTGTACCCCCGTAGCCGGGGCCTGGACGTGGCCGGCCGGCGGCCCCGTCTTACAACCCTTCGTCTTCGATCCGCTGCACCCGTATGCCGGCGGGCAGCACCGAGGGATCGACGTCGGAGGAAACGCCGGCGCGCCCGTGCTTGCCCCCGTGGGCGGGACGATCTCCTTCGCCGGATCGCTACCGAGCAGTGGCAAGTCTGTGACGATTCAGACACCGGACGGGTTGTCCGTGACGCTCACCCACCTCGGGACGATCGGCGTCATCCGGAACGCTCTCGTCGCGGAGGGCAGTGTTGTCGGGGCGGCCGGCCCCAGCGGAACGCCGGAGGTAGCGGAGCCGTACGTTCACCTCGGGGTGCGGATCACCGCGCAGGACCAGGGTTACGTCGACCCCATCACATTCCTTCCGCCGCGGGTCAGCGTGCCGCCCCCGGTTCCCGAGCCGCTCGAGCCTGAGTCGCCTGCGCCTGGCGTCGCCCTGCCGGCAGCTCCCGCGCCTGCCGAGCCCGCCCCGTCTACGGTCGCGGAGCAGACTACAAGCCCCGCGCCCGCGGACCCCGTCCCATTCACTCCGGAGGAGGCCACCGATCCGACGTTCCTCCAGCCGGTTAATGACGGGTTGCATCCCGAGCCGGCGCCGAAGGACGCCGACGCGGATCCGAAGGCGACCGCCGAATCCGCGCAGAGTGCCGGCGACGCTCTCGCTTCGTCGCATGAACGCTCGACCGACACCACCGATGCGATCACCGCAGATTCGGCCTCATCGACGTCGGAGGAGGCTGCGGACCCGACAGTGCAACAACCCGCCGACGAGGCCTCCAATCCGGAGGCAGCGCCGCCTGGCGTCGAAGTCGATCCATCCGCGACAGTGAAGCCGACGCAGAGCACGGTCGAGGCCGAAGCTGTGACGGAGGCGGCGGTCGGAACGCCCGATGGCGGGGATACGGACTCTCCCGAGCCGGTGACGACCGTGACTACGCCGACCGCCGATTCCATCCCCGCAACCCCCGAGGCCGTTTCGCCGGCCGCGCCGGCCGATGCCCCGGCGGAGCTCCCGGCGTCGACTGCCGAACCGGTCACGCCGAGCGCACTAGAACCGCCTACTACGGTGAGCCCGCCTGGGTCGACCAGGTCTGCCCCGGAGTCAGGCAGGAATCTCGAATCCCCGGACGCAAGACCTGTCTCGCGCCAGCCGGAGACCTCACTCGAGGGGCCGCCTGTTGGCGAAGCGCGGCCAGTGCATCGGCCCGAATCACAGGCTTCCACTAACCCCGCTTCGCAGCCGACGGCAAGCGTGTCCGCGTACGGACGGGCGCGTGACCCGGTGAGCCACCGCCGCGGCCAGAGCATCAGGGTTCGCTCCGGAGCGTGGATCCGTAAGCCCGTCCCTGCTGACGCCCCAAAACCGCCTCGCGGACGGCAGGTGCGGCCACGTACGGTTACTCAGAGCTCGACTCTCCCGCTACCGGAGCGGCCAGGGTCCCACGGTGCCCGCACGCACACGGCCAGCACGGTGAGCGGGCACATTGTGGACGCGGTCGACCGCGCGGCCGCGCAGCGGGCCCGACCATGGCTGAAGCCGTTGGCCGCCGCGCTTGCAGTCTCGCTGGTGGCACTGGCCATGCTCGGCGGAGGCTTCGCATTCGCCCGCCGGCGCGGGGCGCCGGTGCCGCCGCAACCACCGGTGGTTGACCGACTGGCGGAACCCGTCGAGGAGTCGGCGGTCGTCGCCGGAACCCCCGGTGAGACGGATGCGGATTCCGCACCCGTGCCACTAAGGTGGGCCCATGGCCAGCTCGTCCGATTCTCGGCGGGAACGAGTCCTCGTCGCCGTCGCCTGGCCGTATGCCGCCGGCCTGCGGCACATCGGCCATGCCGCGGCGTACGTCCCCTCGGACGTCTTCGCCCGCTACCACCGGCTGCGCGGCAACGACGTCTTGATGGTGTCTGGGACCGACGAGCACGGGACACCGGTGATGGTGATCGCCGACGACGAAGGAGTGTCGCCGCGTGAGGCTGCCGACAAGTACAACGAGCTGACCCGCAACGATCTCCGCCACCTCGGGATCAGCTACGACCTCTTCACCCGGACGACGACGGGCAACCACGCCCGCGTCGTCCGGGACCTGTTCCGGACGCTCTACGAGCACGGTTTCATCTTCGAGCAGACCATGCTCGGCGCGTTCTCCAGCCGCACCGGAAACACGCTCCCCGACCGCTACATCGAGGGAACCTGCCCGATTTGCGGATTCACGCACGCGCGAGGCGACCAGTGCGACAACTGCGGCAACCAGCTCGACCCGATCGACTTGATCGAACCGCGCTCGAAGATCGACGGCACGACGCCCGAGTTCCGCGAGACGAGCCACCTGTTCCTCGACCTGCCCGTGTTCCGCGATCGGCTCATCGACTGGATCGAGGCGAAGGGCTACTGGCGGCCGAACGTCCGGAACTTCTCCCTCGAGCTCGCGCGAGAGATCAAGCCGCGCCCGATCACGCGCGATCTCGACTGGGGCGTCCGCGTCCCGGTGTCGGGCTACGAAGAGGACCCGAACAAGCGGATCTACGTGTGGATCGACGCCGTCGTCGGCTACCTGTCGGCAGCGGTCGAATGGGCTGAGTTGCGCGCGACGCCGGACGCTTGGCGCGACTGGTGGCAGGACCCCGAATCCCGCCACGTGTACTTCATGGGCAAGGACAACATCGTCTTCCACACGATCATCTGGCCGGCGGAGCTGATCGGATACGACACGGGAGGGGAGCTCGGGGCCGGCCGCGCGTTGACGCTTCCGGACAACGTCGCAGCCTGCGAGTTCCTGACGATGGAGCGCCAGCAGTTCAGCGCAAGCCGCGGCGTCGGGATCTTCGTCAAGGACTTTCTCGAGCGCTACGACGCGGACGCGCTCCGCTACTACCTGATCGCTGCCGGGCCGGAGACGCATGACACCGATTTCACGTGGGCGGAGTTCGTCCGCCGGAACAACGACGAGCTCGTCGCCACGTGGGGGAACCTGGTCAACCGCACGCTGACGAGTACGTACCGCAACTTCGGAGCGGTTCCGGAGCCTGGCGAGCTGACGGAGCGCGACCGTCAGCTGACCGCGGCGGTCGACGCCGGCTTCGAAGCGGTGGGCGTGCAGATCGACGCCGTCCGCTTCCGCGCCGCGCTCGCCGAGGCGATGAGACTCGCCTCGCTCGTCAACGAGTACACGAGCGAGCAGGCGCCGTGGGCGCTGGTGAAGAGCGATCGCGAGCGCGCGGCGACGGTGCTGTACGTTGCCCTCCGCTGTATCGACAGCCTCAAGATGCTGTTCACGCCGTTCCTCCCGTTCAGCGCGCAGCGGCTGCACGAGCTCTTGGGCTACGAGGGGGAGATCGGCGGTCCACCAGAGGACGTTCAGCGCGCGGGCGAGGATGGGCGCGAATACGGCGTCCTGACGGGCGACTACGAGCGCCTGGTGGGACGGTGGGAGCCAAGCTCGCTCCCGCCCGGACAGCAGCTGGCCGAGCCGAAGCTCCTCTTCAAGAAGCTCGACCCCGACAGGGTGGTCGAGGACGAGCTCGGGCGGATGGACGCCGCTGCCCGTGGCGATGATTGACACCCACGCGCATCTCGACGCCTGCTCCGATCCGGCCTCGGTGGTGCTCGAGCGAGCCCGGGCTGTCGGCGTCGAGCGCGTGATCACCGTTGGGACGACGATCGACTCGTGTCACGCCGCGCTCGACCTCGCCGACTCCGAGGACGGTGTCTACGCCGCCCTCGGCATCCATCCCCACGACGCGGGAAACCCCGACGCGCAGAGGCTCGACGAGCTCCGTGAGCTCCTCGCCCACGACCGCGCCGTCGCGGTCGGCGAGACCGGGCTCGACCACTACCGCGACTACGCGCCGCGCGACGCGCAGCTCAGTCTTTTCGAGGCTGAGCTCGCACTGGCGGCCGAGCTCGGCAAGCCCGTCGTCGTCCACACCCGAGCGGCCGACGAGCCGACTCTCGACGCGCTCGCAGGATTCGCCGGCACCGTCATCCTGCATTGCTTCTCCTCGCCGCCGTTGCTCGACGTCGCGCTTGAACGCAGCTACTACCTCTCGTTCGCCGGCAACGTCACCTACCCGAAGGCGGCCGAACTGCGCGAGTGCGCAGCGCGCGTCCCCGCGGATCGGCTTCTGGCCGAGACCGACAGCCCGTACCTCGCGCCGCAGGCTCGCCGGGGCAAGCCGAACGAGCCCGCGAACGTCGTTCACACCGTCGAAGCTCTGGCGGCCGCTCGCGGAGAGGACGCGGACGAGCTCGCCGCCCTGATCGACGGCAACGCCACCGCCGCGTTCTCCATCCCGTGAGCCGAGTCGTCCCGAACCGCGAGCTCGGCCAGCATTTCCTTGTCGACGAGAACATCCTCGGCGTCATCGGCCGCCTGGCCGAGCTGGGGCCTGAGGACGTCGTGCTGGAGATCGGCCCAGGGCTCGGGGTGCTGACCAGCTTCCTCGCCGATCGCGTGGCGCGCGTCCACGCCGTCGAGATCGACCGCGGTCTCAAGTCCTCGCTCGAGGAACGACTCGCCGCCCGGCAGAACGTGGACCTGATCTTCGGTGACGCGCTGACCGTCGATCTCGCCGACCTCGATCCGCCGGCGACGAAGCTCGTCGCCAACCTGCCCTACCAGGTCGCGACGCCGATCGTCGTGGAAAGCATCGACGGCCTGCCGACGGTCGGGCGCTGGTGCGTGATGGTGCAGCGCGAGGTCGCCGACCGCTTCTTCGGCCGGCCGTCGACCAAGGCCTACGGCGCCGTCTCGGTTCTCGTCCAGCTCGCGGCCGAGCGAACAGGGTTCCATCCGGTCTCACCGCAGGTCTTCCGGCCGCGGCCCAACGTCGATTCGGCCCTCGTCGCCTTCCAGCGGCTGCCGCTCCCGGAGAACTACGCCCGGGTCAAGGAGGTCGCCGCAGCCGCCTTCGCCCACCGGCGCAAGACGCTCGCGAACTCACTCGCCCAGGCTGGCCTTGCAAGCCGCGACGAGGTCTTTGCCGCGCTCGAGAAGCTCGGCCGCTCGCCGAACGTTCGCGCCGAGGAGCTCGCACCGCTCGATTTCGTCGCGCTCGCCGGCGAGCTGCCATGAGCGCGAAAGAGGCACCCGCGAAGGTGAACCTCGCGCTCGTCGTAGGGCCACTGCGCGACGACGGCAAGCACGAGATTGTGTCCCTGATGGCGCCGCTCGAGCTCGCTGACCGAATCGAGCTGGACTCCGCCGAGGAGCTCGACGTCACGGGCTTCGACGAAGACACGCTCGTCCGCGGGGCGCTCGAGGCGCTCGCGACGGCAGCGGACACCGAGAGCCGCTGGCGGGTGGTGATCGACAAGGAGATCCCGGTGGCGGCGGGCCTCGGCGGCGGAAGCTCGGACGCAGCCGCCGCTCTGCAGCTCGCGAACGAGACCCTCGACGAGCCGCTGCCCGATGTGCGCTTGCACGAGCTCGCGGCCACGCTCGGCGCAGACATTCCGTTCTTCCTCGCGCCGCGGCCGAAGCTCGCCCGCGGGGACGGCACTGTGCTCGAGCCGCTCGAGCTCGCCGCGGACTTCACCGTCGTACTCCTCCTCCCGCACGGCGCCGAGAAGAGCTCGACCGCCGCCGTCTACCGCGAGTTCGACTCGCGGCGCGGCGATCGCGGCTTCGAGGCGCGCGTGGCCGCGCTCGAGCACGCGTTGCGCGGCGGTGACCTGGCGGGCCTCCCCTCGAACGACCTCGCGTCATCGCCGCACGCGGCGAGGCTGGAGGAGCTGGGAGCATTCCGCGCCGACGTCACCGGCGCCGGGCCTACGGTCTACGGGCTCTTCCGCGACGGGGACGCCGCTGCGCAGGCTGCCCGCGCGGTCGAGCGGCTCGGTCGCGTCTGGGTCGACAAACCCGGTTGGTAACCTCGCAACGTGGCGACCAATCCCGGCCGGCTGCAGTCCCGTCCCCCCGATGTGGTCGATCATGGCGCTGGGCGCATCGGCCTCTGGCTGCAGCAGCGGCGCATCCAGATCGCACTTTGGATCGCGGTCATCGAGGGCCTCCTGGTGGCGGTGCACGTCATCAACCGCTGGGTGGCGATCGCCGTCGCGATCGCGGCGATCACCGTCTATTTCTTCGCGGGACGCGAGTCCAAATCGCTGACGGTGCGGCAGGTGACCTGGGTTGCTGCCACGTCCCAGGCGGCCGTCGTCCTGATCCCGTTCCTGCTGATCGTCGTAGGGACGTTCGCGCTCGTTGCAGTCGGAATCCTCGCGATCGTCGCCCTGATCGCGCTGTTCTCAGACCGTCCCTAGACTTAACGGCACGTAGTGGGGCGTAGCCAAGTGGTAAGGCAACGGGTTTTGGTCCCGTGATCCCAGGTTCGAATCCTGGCGCCCCAGCCATTACGCTCGCCATCTGATGCCGATTCGGATCGCAGCCGTGATCATGGCCGGAGGGCTCGGCACCCGCATGCGTTCGCAGATCCCGAAGCATTTGCACCCGCTGCTCGGGAAGCGGCTGGTCGACTGGGTGATCGAGGCAGCGCACGAGCTCAGGCCGGAGCGCCTGGTCGTCGTCAGCTCCCCGGGCAGCGCCTCGGCCTACGACGACTCCATCGAGGTCGCCGTGCAGGCAGAACCGCGTGGGACGGGGGACGCGGTCGCGACGGCGCGCGGCGCGCTCGACGGCTTCGACGGTGGTGTCCTGATCATCCCGGGCGATGCGCCGCTCGTCACCACCGAGATGCTCCGGGAGCTGGTCGAGGCGCACGGCCGCGATGGAGCGGACGTAACGCTTCTTTCTTTCTCGTCGCCGGTGGCGCTTCCCTACGGGCGCATCGTCCGCGACGCGAACGGAGACGTCACGCGCATCGTCGAGGAGAAGGACGCGACCACCGAACAGCGGGCGATCGAGGAGCTGAATTCCTCGTACTACGTCTTCGACGCCGCCGCGCTCTGGCGCGCGCTCGAGCAGCTTGACGCGAACAACGCACAGGGCGAGCTCTATCTCACGGACGCCGTCGCGCACGTCGTCTCTGCCGGGGGACGCGTGGCCGCGCACCGCTCCCAGTTCGATCCGCGCAGCCTCGTCGGCGTCAACACCCGCGCCGAGCTTGCGCAGGCCGCCGCCGAGCTCCGCGACCGGATCAACGAGCGTCACATGCTCGCCGGCGTCACGATCGTCGACCCGCAGACGACCTGGATCGACGCAGAGGTCGAGCTCGAGGCTGACTCCACCGTCCATCCGTTCACCGTCCTGAGAGGGGCGACACGCGTCGCCGCGGGCGCCGAGATCGGGCCGCACGCTGTGGCCCTCGACGCCGAGATCGGACCGGGTGCGCTCGCCGGGCCGTTCTGTTACCTTCGCCCCGGCACGGTTCTGGCGGCGGGGGCGAAGGCGGGGGCGTTCGTGGAGATCAAGAACACGCGTGTCGGCGAGCGGAGCAAGGTTCCGCATCTCTCCTACATCGGGGATGCCGACATCGGCGAGGACTCCAACATCGGCGCGGGCGCGATCACCGCGAACTTCCCGCACGAGCCCGACCGTCCCAAGCAGCGAACGAAGATCGGGAAGAACGTCAGGACGGCCGTCCACAATGCCTTTATTGCTCCGGTCGAGATTGGCGACGATTCTTGGACGGCGGCGGGATCCGTCATCACCGACGACGTCCCGCCTGGATCGCTCGCCGGTTTCCCGCCGCGCCAGGTCACGAAGGAGGGTTACGTCCGTGCAAGGCGCGACGACGGTGAGTGAGCTGACCGAGCGGCTGCCAGGAATCGAGGTCGAGACGGCGCTCCCGGAGCCGCAGCCCGGGCACTGGATCGAGCGTGCGCCCGGCAAGCGGCTGATGGTCTTCTCCGGACGCTCGCACCCGGAGCTCGCGCAGCGGATCGCCGAGCAGCTCGGAGTCGAGCTCGGCGAGATCGAGCTGGAGACCTTCGCGAACGGCGAGACGTACTGCCGTTACGGCGAGTCGATCCGCGGCGCCGACGTCTTCCTCGTCCAGACAGGGTGCGAGCCGGTCGACCGGAACCTGATGGAGCTCCTCTTCATGATCCAGGCGGCCAAGCTCGCTTCGGCCAAGCGGATCACAGCCGTCATCCCGTGGTTCGCCTACTCGCGCCAGGACCGGAAGGCCCGGCCGCGCGAACCGATCTCCGCGCGCCTCGTCGCCGACATGCTTCAGCTCGCCGGCGCCGACCGCGTCCTGACGATGGATCTCCACGCGGGGCAGATCCAGGGCTTCTTCAGCATCCCGGTCGACCACATGACGGCGCTGCCGCTCTTCGTCCAGCACTTCCACGACCTCGGGCTGACAGGCCCGGAAGTGGTGTCGGTCGCGCCCGACGCGGGCCGCGCCAAGTACGCGCACCGCTTCTCCGAGCTGATCAGCGCCGACTTCGCGATCATGCACAAGACGCGGCCGGCGCACGATGTCGCCGAGGTCACCGAGATCACCGGAAGCGTCGAGGGCAAGATCGCCGTCGTCGGCGACGACATGACCACCACGGGCGGAACGCTGATTGCCGGCGCCGAGACGCTCAAGGAGTACGGCGCGCGCGAGGTGTGGATGTTCGTGACGCATCTGCTCGTGCAGGACGAAGCGCTCGAGCGGCTCGGCGACGCTGGCATCACCGGTCTCGTCGTCACGGACACAGTGCCGATCGATCCCGTCCGCAAGCCGGACAACGTGACCGTCCTCACGGTCTCGCGTCTGCTGGCCGAGACGATCATGAACGTCTTCGCCGACGAGTCCGTGTCAGCCATCTTCGGGCCCGAAAACCAGCTCTTCTAGCGTCCCTGGCCGGCCACTGCTCCCGCCGGGCGCAGCCCGGCTCCGCAGAGGCCTCTCGCCGCTCGCGGCAGGATGCTGCGCGAGCGCGGCTTGTCCGTGCTGAAGTGCACTGTCCTGCGCCGCGCTCGCTTGCCTCCTTTGCGAGCGACGAGCCAGGAACGCTAGAAGGCTCGCGCTACACTTTTCGGCCGTGGCTGCCGAGCGAGTCAAACTCGAGGTCAAGGAACGCGAGCAGATCGGCTCGCGCGAATCGCGCCGCCTTCGGCGCGAAGGCCTGGTACCCGGCGTCCTCTACGGGCGCGGGAAGCCGCCGCACCCGATCTGCGTGCCGGAGCGAGACCTCCGGCGCGCGTTGACCGGCGCGCACGGCCTCCACGTCATCCTCGACGTCGTCCTCGAAGGACAGAAGACGACGCACGCGTCGATCCTCAAGGAGGCCCAAGAGGATCCGATCAAGGGCCGCGTCATCCACGTCGACCTGCAGGAAGTCCGCCTGGACCAGACGATCCAGGCGCAGGTCGTGATCGAACTGGTGGGCGAAGCCGACGGCGTCAAGGAAGGCGGCGTCCTCTCCCAGGTCGTCCGCGAGATCAACGTCGAAGCGCTGCCGATGGAGGTTCCCGACCGGATCGAGCTGGACGTCAGTGGCATGGCCATCGGCGACACGCTCCGCCTGGCCGACCTTCCCCCGCGCGAGGGCGTCGTCTATCTCGACGATCCGGAGGAGACGGTGCTGGCGAACGTGACCGTGCCGACGCGCATCGTCGAGCCCGAGGTCGAAGAGGGCGAGGAGCTGCCGGAGGGCGCCGAGGTGCCCGAGGGCGAGGAGGCTCCGGAGGGCGAGGCGGCTGCGCCGGAGACCGGCGAAGAGGCCGGCGAGGGCTCCGAGGGCGAGCCCGGCACTGCGGAGGGGTAAATGCGCTTCCTCCGTCGGGGCAAGGAGCATGCCCCGACCATCGATCTGCTCGTCGCGGGGCTCGGCAATCCCGGGCGCGAGTACGAGCGCACGCGGCACAACGTCGGCTGGATGGTCGTGGACGAGGTGGCCCGGCGCGCCGATGCCTCGTTCCGCTCGAAGTTCAACGGCCGGCTGGCCGAGGTTCGGCTCGACCAACAGCGGCTCGCGCTGTTGAAACCGGAGACGTACATGAACGAGTCAGGCCGCTCGATCGGGGCCGCGCTGCGGTTCTTCAAAATCGCGCCGACGGAGTTGCTCGTCGTCCACGACGACGTCGATCTCGAGCCTGGTCGTCTCCAGGCGCGAGAGGGGGGAGGGCTCGCCGGCCACAACGGCCTGCGCTCGATCGCTCAGGCCCTCGGGTCGCAGGACTTCCTGCGCCTGCGGATCGGCGTGGGGCGGCCCGGGCGAGGTGACCCTCGCCCGGTCGCCGACTACGTCCTCTCGCCGTTCGAGGACGCGGTCGACGCGGGCGTCCTGACCCGGCGGGCGGCCGACGCGGTCGAGACGATCGTCCGCGACGGGCTCGACGCTGCTCAGGCGCGCTTCAACTGAGAGCTCCTTTCGGCACAGAATCGGCGCGCGCGGTCACAGATACGCGACGGCATCGCGGGATACGCTGGCCTCGGGTGGCGGGTGGCCCTTCATCCCCTCCCAGGGTGGGGTGATGGGGCGAGGCGCGCTGAGTAGACTCGAGGCGGGCGGGACGCGAATCCCGTCGCTCGTCATGGACCGGCCGGTGCTGCACACATTCGTCGATGCGCTCCGTGCGCACGAGCGCTTCCAGGGCTTCGCCCAGGCCCTGCCGACGCGCGCGCGCGTCTCCGAGCCGATCCTGCCGCTCATCCTGGCGGCGCTCCACGAGGAGCTCGAGCGGCCGCTCGTCTGCCTGCTTCCCGACGATGCCGACGCCCGCGATGCGGCCGAGGCCGCAGGCTGGTTCCTCGGGACGCAAGGCGTTGCCCTCTTCCCGAGCCGCGGCGTCAGCTGGGGATCGGGGCTCGAGCCTCCGCCGCACCTCGTCGGCGAGCGGGCGCGGGCGCTCGACGTCCTCGCGGGGGGAGGGCTCGTCTGCGCCTCAGCGGAAGCGGTTGCCGAGGGGCTGCCGCCGGCGGCCCAGCGGCCCGAGACGCTCCGTCTCCGGGCCGGCGACGAGCCGGGCTTCGAGGAGCTGGCCGAGCGGCTGGCGCTCGCCGGCTACGAGCGCGTCGAGCGGGTCGAGGAGCGCGGCCAGTTCGCCGTCCGTGGCGGTCTGATCGACGTCTTTCCCTCGACCGGCCGCGAGCCGCTGCGGATCGAGCTCTTCGGCGACGAGATCGAAGGCATCCGCGCGTTTTCGCCGTTCACCCAGCGCGCCCTCCGCCGAATCGACGATGCCACCATCTATCCGGCCGCCGAGCGGCGACTCGACCTGATCGAGCCGCCGCTCGACGACGACGGGCCGCCGCCCGTTCCCGCAGGATCTCGCCCCGCCGCTCCCCGGCGTCCCCGACCTCGTTTGGGAACCCCGAGAGGTCGAGCGCGTCTGGACGGAGGAGCTCGAGCGCGACGACCTCTCGCTCGCGGGCGCGACCGAGCTGGAGCCGCTTCCGGCCGGACAGCCCTTCACCTTCGAGGCGCAACGTCCAGCGATTGCCGCACGAGGGCTCGCCGAGGCCGAGAACGAGCTTCAGAGCTTCGTCCGTTCGGGCCAGCGCGCCGTCGTCGCTTTCCCGCACCGCGGCGAGGCGCTCCGCACGCAGAACATGCTGCGGCGGATCGACGCGCGACTGCTCGAGCCGGACGAGGAGCTTCCGCGGGAGCCCCAACTCCTCTTCGCGATCGCTCCCGCCCGTCGCGGCTTCGTCTGGCGTGAGCTCGGCCTCGTCCTTCTTCCCGACGCGCAGGTCTTCCGGAAGCGCCCGCCCCGAGCACCCGCGCACCTCGGCCGCGCACTCCAGTCGTTCGCCGACCTCCGCACCGGCGACTACATCGTTCACGAGGATCACGGCGTCGGAAAACTCCTCGGCTTCGAGACCCGCACGGTTGCAGACGTCACGCGCGACTACCTCCAGCTCGGGTTCAAGGGAGACGACCGCCTCTACGTCCCGCACGAGCAGATCGGGAAGGTGTCTCGCTACATCGGCGCCGATGCACGTGCGCCCGCCCTGTCCAAGCTCGGCGGCCGCGCCTGGCAGCTGATCAAGTCGCGTGCGCGAGAAAGCGTGCACGAGCTGGCCGGCGAGCTGCTCGCGCTCTACGCGCGCCGCCAGACCGCGCCGGGCCACGCGTTCGACCTCTCGAACGACTGGCTGGAACGCCTGGAGGCCGAGTTCCCCTACCGCGAGACCGAAGATCAGCAGCGTGCGATCGAAGCGGTCAAGGCCGACCTCGAGGCGCCGCACCCGATGGACAGGCTCGTCTGCGGCGACGTCGGCTTCGGCAAGACGGAGGTCGCGATCCGCGCCGCGTTCGCCTCCGCGGTGAACGGCAAGCAGACCCTGATGCTCGTGCCGACCACGATCCTCGCGCAGCAGCACTGGAACACCTTCCGCGAGCGCTTCCGGGAATTCCCCATCCGCGTCGAGATGATCTCGCGCTTGCGGCCGCCCGCGCAGCAGAAGCAGGCGCTCGCTGACTTCGCCGAGGGGAAGGTGGACGTCCTCGTCGGCACGCACCGGCTCCTGTCGCGCGACGTCATCCCGAAGAACCTCGGCCTCGTCATCCTCGACGAAGAGCAGCGCTTCGGCGTTGCCCAGAAGGAGCTGCTCCGCTCGCTGCGGCTGGAGGTCGACGTGCTCGCGCTCTCGGCGACGCCGATCCCGCGCACACTGCACATGTCGCTGTCGGGACTGCGCGACATCTCCGTGATCGAAACCCCGCCCGAGGGTCGACGCGCGATCCGGACGAGCGTGGGGGAGTACGACGACGAGCTGGTCAAGGCGGCGCTCGAGCGCGAGCACGCGCGCGGGGGCCAGTCCTTCTACCTGCACAACCGGGTCGAGACGATCGAGGAAGCCGCGCTCAAGCTGCAGCAGCTCTGCCCCGGCCTTCGCTTCGCGGTCGCGCACGGACAGATGCGGGAGCGCGAGCTCGAAGACAAGATGCTCTCGTTCCTGCGCGGCGACGCCGACGTCCTCGTCTCGACCACGATCATCGAGTCCGGCCTCGACATCCCGCAGGCGAACACGCTGATCATCGAGCGCGCCGACCTGCTCGGACTCGCCCAGCTGTACCAGATCCGAGGGCGCGTCGGCCGCTCGGACGTCCCCGCCCACGCCCACCTCTTCTATCCCGACTCGCGCGAGCTGACGCCCGAGGCGCGCGCTCGTCTCGCAACGATCGCCGACCACACCGAGCTCGGCGCCGGGTTCGCGATCGCGATGCGCGACCTCGAGATCCGCGGTGCCGGGGAGTTGCTCGGCTCGGAGCAGTCCGGTCACGTCGCCGCCGTCGGTTTCGAGCTCTACGTGGAGCTGCTGGCCGAAGCGGTCGCGGAGCTCTCCGGCCAGCGGCGCCCCGCCGCTCGTCCGATCCGCGTCGACGCGAAGGTCGACGCCTACGTGCCGGCCGCCTACATCCCGGCCGAGGCGCTCAAGATCGACCTCCATCGCCGCATCTCGCTGGCCGAGACCGAGGACGAGCTGGTCGAGCTGCACGCGGCGACCGAGGATCGCTACGGGCCGATCCCCGACCCCGTCGAGAACCTGTTCTGCATCCAGGAGGCGAAGCTCAAGCTGGCGCGCATCGGCGCCGACTACCTCGTCTTCCGCAACGGACGCGCGACCGTCGGCCCGCTCGTGCTCGGCTCGCAAGAGCTCGGTGACCTGCGCCGGCGCGTCGAAACGGCGATCTACACGACGTCGAAGCGCGAGGTGTCGCTCCGGGAAGAAGGCGGTGAGAACGGCGGCGGGTTCGCCTCCGCACTCTCACTCGTCGATGCTATATTGGACTCGCGCCAGGCAGCGTGACGCATCCGCTGCGCTCGGCGCTTTTTCCATGAGACATAGTCGTTTCTTCTTACTGATTCCCCTCGCGGCGCTCGTGCTCGCGCTTGCCGCCTGCGGCGGCGGTGGCGGCGGCGACGTCGGCGAGGGAGACATCGCCAAGGTCGGAAGCGTCGAGATCACACAGGCGCAGTTCGACAAGCTCATGGAGCGGGCGAAGAAGAGCTACAAGACAAACAGCCAGACGTTCCCGAAGCCCGGGCTCGGCGGACTACGACCGGATCAAGGCCCAGGCCGTCTCATTCCTCGTCCAGAAAGCCGAGTTCGCGCAGGAGGCCGAGAAGATGGGGATCACGGTCTCCGACAAGGAGATCCAGAAACGGCTCAAGGAGATCAAGAAGCAGTACTTCAACAACAGCGACAAGGCGTACCAGAAGCAGCTCAAGGACCAGGGCCTGACACAGCAGGAAGTCGAGTCGGACATCAAGGACCAGCTGATCTCGCAGAAGCTCTACGACAAGGTGACCTCGTCCGTGAAGATCTCGGACACGGACATCAAGAAGTACTACGACGCGCATGTCTCGCAGTACCAGCAGCCCGAGAGCCGCACCGTGCGGCACATCCTCATCTCCGTCTGCGGGCCGAGCTCGCCGCAGGGGGCCAAGTGCCTCCCCGACGCGAAGGCCAAGGCCCAGGCGGAGTCGCTCTACGACCAGATCGAGGCTACGCCCGAGTCGCAGCGACAGGCGAAGTTCGCAGCGCTCGCGAAGAAGTACTCGCAGGATCCCGGCTCCGCGAGCCAGGGCGGCAAGCTCACGGTCAGCAAGGGCCAGACGGTTGCGCCCTTCGAGCAGACCGCTTTCCTGCTCGGCAACGGCACGGTCTCCCGGCCGGTCAAGACGCAGTACGGCTACCACGTGATCATGCCGATCTCTCCTGTCAGCGAGGCGCACACAACCCCGCTCAAGCAGGTGGAGGAGTCGATCCGCCAGCAGCTCCTGCAGTCGAAGAAGCAGGAGAAGATGGCGAACTGGGTCAACCAGACGAAGAAGGACTTCGACATCAGCTACGCGACGGGCTTCAAGCCGGCCTCGACCTCCACCTCGTCGACCGCGACGAGCGCCACGACGCAGCCGGTCACCACCTCGGCAGCGACGACGACCACCGGCTAGTCCTTTGGCGCTCGCCGAGGCGCTGCTCGACCTCCAGGAGCTGACCGAGCGGCTTCGCCGCGAGTGCCCGTGGGATCGGGAGCAGACCGCGCAGACGATCGTCCCGCACACCGTCGAGGAGGCATACGAGGTCGCGGACGCCGCGATCGCCGGAAGATGACGCGAAGCTGGTGGACGAGCTGGGCGATCTCCTCTTCCAGGTGTACTTCCTATCGCTGCTCCTGGCCGAGAAGGGGACAGGAGATCTCGAACGCGTCGCGCGAGCGGTGCACGCCAAACTCGTGCGCAGGCACCCCCATGTCTTCGGCGACGCAGAGGCGACCACGGCCGGCGCGGTTCGGCGGCGGTGGGATGAGATCAAGCGCGACGAGGAGTCGCGCGAAGGGGTCTTCCATCACGTCGCCGAAGCGCTGCCGTCGCTCCTCTATGCGCGCAAGGTGCAGCAGCGCGCGGCGGCGGTCGGCTTCGAATACCCCGACGTCGACGGCGCGCTCGCCGATCTGGACGACGAGCTCCGCGAGCTGCGCGCCGAGCTGAACGGCTCGCCGGAGCGGCAGGCGGACGAGGTCGGCGACCTGCTCTTCGCGGCCGTCAACGTCGCGCGCCGGCTCGGCGCCGATCCCGAGCTCGAGCTGCGCCGCGCGTCACAGCGCTTCGTCTTCCGGGTCGAGGAGGCCGAGCGGCTCGCCGGCACCGAGGGGCAGGCGTTCGCCGATCTCGCGCTGGACGAGCAGGACCGGTACTACGACCTGGCCAAGGAGAGGGAATGAGCGGCACCCGCATCTCGGACGTCACAGCACGGCAGATCCTCGACTCGCGCGGCAATCCGACCGTGGAGGTGGACATCACGCTCGAGGACGGCTCCTTCGGCCGCGCGGCGGTGCCGTCGGGCGCCTCGACGGGCCGCTTCGAGGCGGTCGAGCTGCGCGACGGCGGCGAGCCCTGGCTCGGCAAGGGCGTGAGCGAAGCGGTGCACAACGTCAGGCACGAGCTCGCCGAGGCCCTTCGCGGGATGGATGCCGAGGATCAGCGCGCCTGGACGAGCGGATGATCGAGGCCGACGGCTCCCCGAACAAATCGAATCTCGGCGCGAACGCCATTCTCGGCTGCTCGCTTGCCGCTGCCAAGGCGGCGGCCGCGCACGCCGGCGTCCCGCTCTACCGCTGGCTCGGCGGCAGCGCCGCCCACGTCCTGCCCGTGCCGATGTTGAACGTCGTCAACGGCGGCGCGCACGCACAGAACTCGCTCGACATGCAGGAGTTCATGCTCGTGCCTGGCGGTGCGGACACCTTCGCCGAAGCGCTGCGCGTCGCGGTCGAGGTCTTCCATTCGCTCAAGAGCGTCCTGCACGAGCAGGGCATGTCGACCGGCGTCGGCGACGAGGGCGGCTTCGCGCCGGAGCTGGGTTCCGCCGATGAGGCGATCGAGGTCGTGCTCGAGGCGGCAGAGCGCGCCGGCCACCGCGCGCGGATCGCGATTGCGCTCGACCCGGCGTCGACGGAGCTGTTTCACGACGGCGGGTATGACTTCGAACGCGCCGGGAAGGTCGTCGACACGGCGGGAATGGTCGACCTGTACGGGAAGCTGCTGGACGACTACCCCGTCGTCTCGATCGAGGACGGGCTCGCCGAGGACGAGTGGGACGCGTGGCGTGCGCTGACCGAGCGGCTCGGCGACCGCGTGCAGCTGGTCGGCGACGACCTGTTCGTGACGAACGCCGAGCGCCTCGATCGCGGCATCGCCGGCGGCATCGCCAACGCGATCCTCGTCAAGGTCAACCAGATCGGGACGTTGACGGAAAGCCTCGACGTGATCGAGCGTGCTCGGGCCGCCGGCTACGGCACGGTCATCTCCCACCGCTCGGGTGAGACCGAGGACACGACGATCGCGGACATCGCGGTCGCCACCGGCGCCGGGCAGATCAAGACCGGGGCGCCGTCGCGGACGGATCGCACGGCCAAGTACAACCAGCTTCTACGGATCGAGGAGGAGCTCGGCCCGACGGCCGTGTACCCGGGCTGGGACGCGTTTCCGCGCTATCAACCTTAAGGAGGGGGCTCACGGGGGAACCCTGGGTTCCCCCGTGCTGAACCAGCTTCTACGGATCGAGGAGGAGCTCGGCCCGACGGCCGTGTACCCGGGCTGGGACGCGTTTCCGCGCTACACGAGCTGACGCTGCGGTTACGCTGAGCCTATGGCGCAGGCAGCGCCTCGACGCACGAAAATCGTGGCCACGATCGGGCCGGCGACGTCGTCGCCCGAGATGCTCGTGGCGCTCGCCCGCGCGGGGATGGACGCCGCGCGCCTGAACTTCTCCCACGGCTCGCCGGAGGATCACGCCGAGCGCGCGCGCCAGATCCGCGCGGCGCAGGAAGAGGTCGGGCGGCCACTCGCCCTGATCGCCGACCTGCAGGGGCCGAAGATCCGCGTCGCCAACCTCCCGCAACCGATCCAGCTCTCGCGGGACCAGGAAACCGTCGTCGTCTTCGCGCCGGAGGCGACCGACGGGGAGATCCCGGTGCTGCCGGCAGTCCTCGGAGAGGTGCTCCAGCCGGGCCACGACGTGCTGATCGACGACGGTCACGTGCATCTCAAGGTCGAGGAGGTCGAGCACGGGCGCGCGCGCTGCCTCGTCCTGGTCGGCGGCGTCGTCACCTCCGCCAAGGGGGTGAACGTGCCCGGCGTGCCGATCCCGATCCCCTCGCTGACCGACAAGGACCGGGTCGATCTCGAGCTCGCGCTGAATCTGGGCGTCGACTTCGTCGCGCTCTCGTTCGTCCGCTCTGCGTCGGACGTCAGGGAGATGCGCGCCCTCCTTTCCGGCGCGGATCCGGAGGTGCACGTGATCGCGAAGATCGAGAAGGCGGAGGCCGTCGCGGCGTTGCCCGAGATCGCCGTCGAGGCGGACGCGCTCATGGTCGCGCGCGGCGACCTCGGCGTCGAGATCGGCCCGGCCTCCGTGCCGCTGCTGCAGAAGCGGATCATCCTTGCCGCGCTCGACCGCGGGAAGCCGGTGATCACCGCGACGCAGATGCTCGAGTCGATGGAGCACCGGCCCGAGCCCACGCGCGCGGAGGCGAGTGACGTCGCGAACGCAATACTCGACGGCACCTCGGCGCTCATGCTCTCCGGAGAGACTGCGATCGGCGAGTTCCCGCTCGAGGCCGTCGAGTACATGGACCGGATCGCGCGCGCCGTCGAGCCAAGCCTCGGCTACCGGCACCAGATCCCCGAAGCGAGCGACGAGCCGACGGTCGGCAACGCGATGTCGAACGCCGCGTGCGACCTCGCGGAGGCCGTCGGCGCCAAGGCGATCCTCGTCCCGACCTTCACCGGTCGCACGGCCTCGGCGGTCTCGCGGCTGCGCCCCCGGCGCCCGATCATAGGGATCACGCACCATCCGCACTCGGTCCAGCAGATGGCGCTCGAGTGGGGCGTGACCCCCGTGCTCGTCGACGAGGCCTCCGACGTCGAGGACTTGTGGACGCGCGCGCTCGAGGCGGCCCGGGGAAGCGGACTCGTCGACGAAGGCGACCGCGTCGTCATCACCGCGGGCACCGCGGTCAACATTCCGGGCTCGACGAACATCATCAAGGTGGATCTCGCCTAGCAGGACCTCGATCGCGACCCGCGAACCGTGCGGGAGACATGGCTACATCTGAACGAGCCCGCAAGAAGAAGCCTCCCCGCTCGACGATCGCCCTTCGCTGGGCCGGAGTTGCGGCGCTCGCGCTCGTCGCGTTTCTCTACTACCGGCCGCTGAACAGCTACCTGAGCACGCGCTCCGCGCTCGACCAGCGGAGCGCCGAGGTCTCGCATCTTCGCGCCGAGCACGACGCGCTCACGCGCCGGCTCACGCGCTCGACGAGCAAGGAGGCGCTCGAGCGTGCGGCCCGCCACCTCGGCCTCGTCCGGCCCGGCGAGAGGCTGTACATCGTCAAGGGCATCAACGCCTGGCTGCGCGCGCACCCATCTACGCTTGGGAGCGATGGATGACCGCGAGGTCGTCGCGCGCCAGCTCGGCCGTCCGCCGCGCGCCTTTCGGCGCGTAGCCGTCCGCTGCCCGCACGGCCGTCCGGCCGTGACCGCAGCAGAGCCCGTACGACGACGAGGGCGAGCCGTTCCCGACGACGTACTACCTCACCTGTCCGCATCTGGTCGCCGCGGTCTCGCGCGTGGAGGCGGCAGGCGGGGTGGAGCGCTGGAGCGAGCGGGTCGCCGACGATCCCGAGCTCGCCCGCAGCCTGGAGGACGCGACGGAGAAGCAGCGCGCCGTCCGCCGCGAGCTCGCGTCCGCCCGCACCGGCGCCGACCTGGGCGCGTCGCTCGACCTCGGCATCGGCGGCTCGCGCAATCCGCGGCAGCTGAAGTGCCTGCACGCCCACGTCGCCTTCGCGCTCGCCCACCGCGATTCCGGTTACGAGCTCGGTGAGCGAATCGTCGCGGAGTTGCCACAACCGCTCTGGCCGTCGCCCTGCTGCACTCCATAACATCCGCCGGCATGCCGGCCGAGAGCTCACGCCAGGAGTGGGAGGAGGGCTACCGCCGTATCCAGGCCGAGCGCGGCGACCGCCGCCGCTACCGCACGCTGATGGCCGATGTCGACACGGTTCGGGACGACCTCCGGCGGCGCGTCGGGCAGACCTTCACGATCGACGAGCTCGCCCGCGTCTACCACGACGCGGATGCCTGGATGCGCGACGTGGTCTCGGGCCCGCGCGACCTTCCGCTCGTCGGGGCGGCGGCGTTCCACCTACACGCGCGCGGCGCGACGGACTACGCGCCGTGACCGCCGCTCCGCGCCCGCGGCCGCGGGCGCCGCGACGGCGGGTGAATCGCGGCCGGCTGATCGCCGGGAATCGTTCTGCTGATCGTCATCTTCCTGCTCGGCATCGCCTTCGGAAAGGCGCTCAACGACAACCCCAAACCCGGCGAGAGCACGACCTTCGTGCGGACGTTCTATCCACTGTCGTCGCAAAGTTCCCCCTAGATGTTTAGAACTACCGCGCGATCGAGGAATGGCGAGATTTGTATAGATTCCAAAGTGATGAACTCACGCGAGGGACATTCAGGTAGACGCAGTTTCTCGGGGGGCGAGCCCACCGAGTGGCTGACGCTCGGTCAGGCGGCGAAATACCTCGGGGTTGCGCAGAGCACGATCCGCAAGTGGTCGGATCTCGGCCGCGTGCCCGGCGTTCTACACGCCGGGCGGGCACCGGCGGTACCGGCGCTCGGACCTCGACACTTTCCTCGAGTACTCCGGACCGGGTGGCGGACCGCAGGGCGGGCCGCTCATCCTGATCGTCGACGACGACGACCACGTCCGGGAGTACGTCAAGGCGAACCTCGAGCTGGAGGGCTACTCCGTCCGCGAGGCGGGAAGCGCCGAAGAGGGGCTCGAGGCGCTGGAGCAGGAACCGCCCGACCTGATCTTGCTCGACGTCATGATGCCCAAGGTCGACGGCTGGGAGATGCTCCGCCGGGTGCAGGAGCGGCACGGCGTGGGCGCGATTCCGGTCGTGATGTTCAGCGGCAAGGTCGAGGAGGGGTCTGAGGACGAGGCGAAGGCGCGCGGAGCCCGTGGCTTCATCGGGAAGCCGTTCGACCCGCGCCAGCTGATCGAGTCGACCAAGCAGCTTCTGCCGACCTGATCGGCGTCGACCGGCAGCTCGAGCGGTGGGTCGTCCACCATCGGGCGGGCTGGCTGAACCCGGTCTTCGAGGGGCTCAGCTACGTCGGGAGCTTCGGCCTGGTGTGGCTCGCGATCGCGGCCGTGTTCGTATTGCTCTGGCGCCGGCCGCTCGTTCTGGTGTCGGTGCTCTCTGCGGTGGTGCTCGCAGATCTCACCGCACTCGGGCTCAGACGCGCAGTCGGCCGGCCGCGGCCCTGGCGGCGCTATGCGGAGCCGCCTCCGCTCGGGCACGTTCCGAAGGACCCGTCGTTCCCCTCCGGCCACACGACGATTGCCTTTGCGGCCGCGACGGTCCTGTCGTACTACCGTCCGCGCTGGGCACCGGGGTTCTTCCTGCTCGCGGTCGCGATCGGCTACTCACGTATTTACGACGGCGTGCACTACCCGCTCGACGTGCTGGGCGGCGCCGTCTTGGGACTGGTTTGCGGCGGCGTCGTCATAGCTCTTCTCCGGCTCGAAGCAGGCCGCCGAAGATCACCCCGATAGCGGCGACGAGCGCGATCCAGATCCCGATCCCCCGCCCGTCGGCGGGCAGGAACTCGTCCGGGATCGAGATCAGCCGGATCAGGACGAAGATCGTCGCAACGGCGCCGATCGCGATCACGACGAGGCTCTCGGGGATCGCGGGCGGCAGCTCGATGCCGGCCTCCCGCAGGAGCGCGAGGAGGACAACGGCCATGCCGAGGAAGCAGACGAGTTTGCCGATGGTGCCGGTATGCCAGCCGATGACGCCGATCGTCAGGCCCTCACCCGACCCTGCGTACCAGTCCATGAAGCTCGACAACATCAGGACGAGCCCGGAGACCCAGGCGATGCGGCCTCCCGCCGTCCAGATGGTCGCGGGAGCGCGCGGGTAGGGCTCCGGCGGCACCGGGCGGTACGGCGGCTCCTCGGGCTCGTAGACGTCTTCCGGATCGCGCATCAGAGCCCGAACAGGTTCTGGACCTCCTGCCAGACCAGGATCCCGAGTGCCGCTGCTCCGCCGAGCAGCGCGAGGACGACGACGAAGAAGCGAATGCGGGCGTGGCCGCGCGCGCGCTTTCTCGCCAGGCGCGCTTCGCGCCTCGCGCGCTGCTCGATCAGCGTTCGCTCGATCGCTCTCGGGTCGTAGGGCGGCGCCTCTTCAGCCGCCGCTTGGCGCCGTGCCGGCTCGGCCATGCAGGAAGTTTAGGTGGTTATCCATACTTGGAGGCGATGCGCGAGCCTTCGGACGCGCTCCAGGCCCTGACCGAAGCGGTCGGGACGGCCCTGCACGCGGATGCCGCAGTCGTGCGCGTTCGCGAGGACGGGAGCGGCGATCTGGTCGCTCGGACGGTCTGGGCTGCCTCGAGCGCGCTCTCGGCCGAGCTCATCGGCTCGCGGCACCGCCCGGGCGCGCTTCGCGCGGCCGAATCGGCGCTCTGCGTCCCGATCGAGCGCGGCGACGAGGTCGTCGGCGAGCTCGAGCTCGTGCGCGCCGCGGAGCCGTTCAGGAAGGAGGAAAGATCGTTCGCCGAGTCGGCCGCGGCGCAGGCCGAGCCTCGTCCTCGCCACCGAGCTCGGGGTGGGCATCGACGGTTCGCGGAGGACGCCGGGAGCGGGAGCTCGAGCTGGCGGGCGAGGCGCTCGCGCTGGCGACAGGCGGCAGCGCTGCTCACCTCGTGCAGCTCGCCATCGAGGCCGGTGGAGCGTCGGGAGCCTTGCTGTGGCGCTTGAGCGACGGTGGTCCGCTCGAGCTCGCCGCTGAGGTCGCCGTCGAGGAAGCGCAGCTCGCCGAGCTCGAGCAGGTCGCAGCCGAGATGCTCGAGAGCAAGGCTCCGGTCGCGGTCGGAAGGTCGGTCGCGAGCGTCCGGCTCGGCGAGCCGCCGCTCGGTGTCCTCCAGCTCGTCTTCGAGAGCGGGGTCGAGCCGCTGAACGGAAGCGCCGGACTGCTCGCCACCTTCGGCGTGCGCGCTGCGCAGGCGCTGCGCGTGAGCGAGTCGCGAGTCGAGACGCAGGCGGAGCTCGAGCGCTCGCGGGCGCTCGTGGCGGTCATCAGCCAGGCGATCGCACAGCTCTCGCTGTCCCACACGCTCGAAACGGCGGTCGAGCGGATCGCGGAGCTCCTGGCGGTCGAGCGCGTTGCCGTCTACCTGCTCGAGGGGGGAAGGCTGCAGCCGGTCGCCGGCCGCGGCCTCGTCGGCCCGCATGCGCGCGTCGCGGAGCGGCTGCTCGCTCTCGCGCTCGGCCCCTTCCGGGGCCGGCAGGCATTGATCATGTCGCCGGCCGAGGCTCTCGACCTGCTCGCGAGCGTTCGCGGCGAGCTCGCGGAATCCGGGATCGACGGGTTGCTTGCCGTTCCGTTGCTCGCGCGCGAGGCGGTCGTCGGCCTCCTCGCCGTGTACCCGGAGCGCGACCACACGTTCGACGAGAACGAGATTGCGCTGATGAGCGCGCTCGGCGCGCAGCTTGCGGTTCTGGTCGAGAACGCGCGGCTGCACGAGGAGGCGAAGCTCCTCGGGTCGCGGCTCGAGGTCGCGCTCGCCGCGGAGCGCGAGTTCGCGCGGCGGCTGCGCGCGCAGTACGAGATCTCTCACTCGTTCACGCACAGCCTTTCGCTCGAGGCCACGCTCGAGGCGGTGACGAGGACCGTGGTCGAGACGCTCGGGATCGACGCGGCGGCGATGAGGCTGCCGGACGGCCGCGGCGAGGTGCTCGAGACTCATTCGGTGCACGTCGCCGATCCCAAGCTCGAGGCACTCCGTTCCATCCTCGCGCGCGATCAACCCGTGACCGCGCCGCCGGTGCGCCGGCTGCTGAGGTCGAGCGAGCCGATCGTGCTCGACCGGCGCTCGGCAGCCCAGCTGGCGGGGCAGGAGCTGCTCGTGCCCTTCCTGGAAGCGGGGCGCGACCGCGGTGATCATCCCGGTCGCCACCCCGACGGAGTCGCTCGCGACGCTGACGCTCGTTTCGCTCGATCCCGCGCGGCCGCTGCGCGGCGAGGTGGTCGAGACGGCGCTCTCGATCGCCGGCCAGGCGGCGCTCGCGATCGACAACGCGCGGCTGTATCAGCAGCAGAAGAGCTTCGCCGACACGATGCAGCGATCGCTCTTGCCGCGCCGCGAGCCGCGCCTCCCTGGGCTCGAAGTCGGCACCGTGTACGAGTCGTCGGCGCGGGTGGACGTCGGCGGCGACGTCTACGACTTCCTCGCGCTCCCGGATGGGCGCCTCGCGGTCGCGCTGGGGGATGTGACCGGCCACGGGATCGAGGCCGCGGCCGACATGGCGATGGCGAAGTTCGTCTTCCGCTCGCTCACACGCGAGCACTCCGAGCCCGGAGACTTCCTCGCCTCGGCCAACGAGGTCGTCGCGGGCGAGATCGCGATGGGCAAGTTCATCACGCTCGTCTACGTCCTGGTCGATCCCGGGAGCGACTCGGTCGCGTGCGCGAATGCCGGGCATCCGGCGCCGCGCCTGATCGGACGTGGGGGAGAGATCGTCGAGCTGCAGGCGCGCGGGCTCGCGCTCGGCGTCGAGGAGGCGCAGACCTACGACGCCGTGCGCGTGCAGTTCGGCCCCGGCGACGCGCTCGTCCTCTACACAGACGGCCTGGTCGAGCGGCGGCGCGGGAAGGAGCTCTACGGGACGGACCGGGTCGACGACGTGCTCCGGCGGGCACGGGACCTTCCGGCCAAGCAGCTGGCCCGGGCCGTCCTCGCCGACTGCCGGGCCTTCGGCAGCGGCGACCTCTCGGACGACTGCGCGATCGTCGTCATCAAGCGCACCGATCCGTAATCCGGCGAGGCTACACTCACACTCGTGCGCCGCCTCGCCCTGCCGGTCCTGTTCGCGCTCGGATTTCTCGCCGCCGGCGGCCTGTCGGCGACGGTGGTCGCGGCGACGGGGACCGGCACGACGAGCACGTCGACCGACACGACGTCGACGACGACGACCGGTACGACGACCACGACTACGACCGGGACGACGACGACCGGGCCGAGCCCGACCACGATCGCGCCAGGTGTGACGGTGGGCGGCATCCCCGTGGGCGGGATGTCGGGCCCCGACGCAAAGACGGCGGTCCTGAGCGTGGTGAACCAGCCGGTCGCGGTCAAGGTGGGCAAGCGCACCTTCCGGTCCTCGCCGAGCGGAGTCGGCGCCGTCCCGCAGATCAAGGCGGCGATCAAGCGCGCGCTCGAAGCGTCGCCGAACGCGGATCTTCCGCTGGCGATCGCCGTGAAGCTGAGGTTGACCCGCGCGTACGTGGCGAAGCTGGCGAAGCGCTTCGACCATCCGGCGGTCGACTCGGTGCTGAAGCTCCGCAACTTCAAGCCCTGGATCACGAAGTCGGTGCCGGGGAGGACGATCGATCGCGTCCGATCCGTCAATGCGTTGGCGGCGGCGCTGAAGGCCGACCGCAAGGGGCCGGTCAAGCTGGTCCAGAAGATCAGCAGCCTGCGGTCACCCGGACGAGCTTCGGCCCGGTGATCGTCATCCGCCGCGGGACGGAACAAGCTGTACCTGTACAAGGGGATGAAGCCGTGGCGCGTGTTCGGCGTCGCCACCGGCCAGTCCTCGTACCCGACGCCGCTCGGCCACTTCCAAATCGAGGTCAAGTGCGGAAAACCCATGGTGGTATCCACCGGACTCGCCGTGGGCGGCCGGCGCGAAGCCGATTCCGCCGGGCCCGGGCAACCCGCTGGGCACGCGCTGGATGGGCCTGGACGCCGATGGCGATCGGCATCCACGGCACGCCCGACGACGCCTCGATCGGCTATTCCGCCTCGCACGGCTGCATCCGCATGCACATCTCCGACGCGGAGTGGCTCTTCAACCACGTCGACGTGGGCACGCAGGTCTTTATCGTTTCAGCGTGAGGCTGAAGCTCGGAGCGCAGCTGGTCGCGCTCGCCGTCGTGGTCGGGCTCCTCGGCCTGCTGGTCTGGAAGATCGTCAACCAGGACCAGAAGGAGGCGCACAAGAACGGCCCGGCGCCGAACTTCACGCTGCCGCGCCTCGATACGTCCGGCGACCTCTCGCTCGCCTCGCTCAAGGGCAAGGCGGTCGTACTGAACTTCTGGGCGTCGTGGTGTGCGCCGTGCCGGGACGAGGTCCCGGTGCTCGAGAAGGCGTGGCGACAACAGCGGCACCGCGGGCTCGTCGTCATCGGCGTCGACCAGCAGGACCTCTCCGGCGACGCCCGTGCGTTCGCGAAGAAGTACGGGATCTCCTATCCGATCGTGCGTGACGGGCCCGGCCACGTTGTGGCGAAGTACGGGTTGACCGGAGTCCCCGAGACGTTCTTCGTCAGCAAGAGCGGGAAGATCGTCGGCCCGCACGTCGAGGGCCGGGTCAGCAAGCGGCAGCTGGCCGAGGGCATCGAGGCTGCGATGACGTCGTGAGGGCGCTGGCCATTCTGGCGGCGGCGCTCGTGGTCGGCGTGCCCGCGGCGCTCGCGAGCGAGCAGCAGCCGACGCTGCACGAGCTCGAAGGGCAGCTGATGTGCCCGACGTGCGGGACGCCGCTCGACATGTCCGACGCGCCCGCCGCCAACCGCATTCGTGCCTTCATCGTCCGGCGGATCGATGGCGGCGACACGCGCAGCGAGATCATGGACGAGCTCGTGGCGGAGTTCGGCCCCGGGGTCCGCGCCGCTCCTCCCGCCAGCGGGTGGGGGCTGCTCGCGTGGCTGCTTCCGCTCGTTGCGCTCGTGGGCGGAGGTGCGGTGATCGGGCTCTACGCGTGGCGCTGGAGCCACTCACGCGAGCCCGCGTCCGCCGTGGCCGGCCCCGAGACGAACGGACGCGCGCCGCTCGACCCCGACCTCGAGCGCCGGCTCGAGGAAGAGCTCGCCCGGTTCGAATGATCGTCCGTCTCGTCGTCGCCTTCGGAGCGGGGTTCGCGTCGGTGATCACCCCGTGTGTGCTCCCACTGGTTCCGGGCTACCTCGCCACTGTTTCCGCCGTGGACGCCGAGCGCCTGGGACAGCGAGGGGTGGCGCGGCGCGTGACCGTCGCCAGCCTTCCGTTCTTCGCCGGCTTCACCGTCGTGTTCGTGGCGCTCGGTGTCGCAGCGACCGCCATCGCCACGACGCTCAGCGTGCGCGCGCAGCAGGAGATCGGCGGCTTCATCCTGATCGTCGTCGGCTTCGCGCTGATGGGCCTCCTGCCGCTGCCCAAGAGCCTCGTCGGCGCCGGGCTGATCGGCGGCGCGCGCAAGAGCGGGTCGCGCGCGCTCCTCGGCGCCGCGTTCGCGACCTGCGCCGCGCCGTGCATCACGCCGGTGCTGGCCGGAGTGCTCGTGCTGGCCGGTGGCACGTCGGCGGTGGCCAAGGGCGCAGCGCTCCTGCTGGTGTACTCCCTGGGGCTGGCGTTCGCGTTTCTGCTGGCCGGGGTGTCGTTCGCGAAGGCGATGGGCACGTTCCGCTGGCTGCGGGACCGCTACCGGATCCTCAGCGTCTCGGGCGGGGCCGTGCTCGTGGCTCTCGGCTGCCTGCTCTTCTTCGACCGGATGTGGTGGCTGCGCGTCGGGCTCAACCGTTTCCTCAACCTGTTCGGGCTAGGGGTGTAGGCAGCTCGAGCGATCCGCCCGCGACGATGCGGGCGGACTCGTCGACCCGGCGGAGGATCGTCTCTACGTCGATCGCACGGTGTTCCGGCGCGTAGGAGCCGAGCCGCCGCTTCGCCTTCTCCAGCTGCCGCTCGCATCCGTTCCTGTTTCCCCGCCCGGCCTGGTACCAGGCGACGGCGACGTGGACGAGGCCCTGGAAGAAGTCGCGCTCGTCCGGGAGGGCCGCGCGCCACGCGTCCTCCAGCACCTCGTGCGCGGCGAAGTACTCGCCTGCGCGGATCAGCTCCACGCCTTCGGCGAGGAGCTCAGATTGCGATCTGGATCTCGCCGTCTTCGACCCGCACCTCGTACGTGCGGAGCTCGATCGCGTGGTCGAACTCGTTCAGTCCGGTGCGGACGTCGTACTGCCAGCCGTGCCAGGGGCAGGTGATCACCGTTCCCTCGAGCTCGCCCTTGCCGAGCGGGCCCTGCAGGTGAAGGCAGTGCCCCTGAGTCGCGAAGAATTCGTTGTCGACGTTCGCGAGCGCGATTTCCTCGTCCCCGGCGCTGACGTGCCTGCACGTTCCGGGAGGGACGTCCTCGACGCGTGCCACGGTCACAAACGCCATCGGGAGGATGTTACGCTCCGTTCGTGGCGACGGTCCTGCTGGTCGGGGTCGATCTGTTCTTCCGTGGGAAGCTCGAAGGCATCCTCCAGGGCCATCACCTCGTCACCACCGACAGCATCGATCCGCCCGACATCGTGATCGCGGACATCGCGCGGATCGATCCGGACGAGGTCGCGGACACGTATCCGGACGTCCCGATCGTCGGCTATTCGAACCACACCGACACGGCTGGGCTGCGCGCGGCGCACACGGCTGGGTTCGACCAGGTGCTGGCGAAGTCGGCGCTCGTCGAGCGCGCGCCGCAGGTCGTGGAGGAGCTCGTCGAGGCGTAAAGGCCGACGCGCCGAGCGTAGTTAGAGTAAGGCCCCGTGACGTACATCATCGCCGAGCCCTGTATCGACATCAAAGACCTGTCCTGCGTGGACGTCTGCCCGGTGGACTGCATCCACGAGGCCGAGCGCATCCTCGTGATCGATCCAGAGGAGTGCATCGACTGTTTCGCCGGCGACGAGCAGCTGCTGACATCGCGCGGGCTGCGGACGTTTGTCGACCTGGAGAACAGCTGGTGCCAGGTCCTCACCGATCACGGCTTACAGCCCGCGTACGTGAAGCGCTTCCGGCGTAAGCCGCTCGTCCGCCTCTCCTTCGCGCCCGCCTTCGAGGAGCGCGACCGCTACGGCGGGACGCGGCTGACGACGCGGAACATCTCACGCTTCCGCCGTTCCGTTCTGGCGACGCCCACCCACCAGTGGGTGCTGGCATCCGGTGAGCGGACGGGCGAGCTCTCTGTCGGCCAGTACTTGCCTTCGGCAACGCTGGCGGGAGACAACGACTCGGATCAGTATCGGCTCGGCGCGCTCCACGGGATCGTCTACGGCGACGGATGCTGGAACAAGCAGGAGGTCAAGTCCGGACTGCACCTGCATTACGTGCAGCTGTACGGCGAGCGGGTGGCGAAGTTCAGGGACTTCTTCGATCAGGTCAACTTCTCACCGTGTCTGGACGTCCATCCCGGCTATTCGGGCACGGGCGTGGTCCGCGCCTCCGTCAACCTGAAACGGTCGCTGCCAGAGACCGCGGACCCGGACTACGTCAGGGGCTTCGTGGACGGCTGGCTGGCCGCGGACGGCGATCCGGTCAAGGCAGGTTCCTGGCGGCTCAGGTCGACCTCACATGAGGCGCTCGACTGGCTCGAGCGCGTCGCTCCGCTTGCCGGGTACGTGGCAATCGGGTCGGGTGAGGAAGGCAGCGTCGAGACGAACTTCGGCGTTCGTAGCAGGCCGATCCGCTGGCTCTATCTGGCGACGCGTGAGGTCTACTGGCGCGTGATGACCGTCGAGCCGGACGAGCGCGAGGAGCAGGACACGTTCTGCGCCGTCGTCCCGCGGCAGCACGAGTTCACGCTCTCGGGCGGGGTCTACACGCGGAATTGCGGGGCATGCGAGCCGGAGTGTCCCGTGGATGCAATTTTCCCCGAGGACGCGCTCCCGGACAAGTGGGAGCCGTTCGTGAAGATCAACTACGCGTACGACCAGGGCTTCGACGTGGTGAACGAGCTTACGAGCGCGTACGCGACCGAGCACAACGTCCAGAATCCCCCGCTCGAGGGCTGAGCGGCGGCCTCGCCCCACATCCCCACCCAGGGTGGGGAGTTCGGGGTTCCGCCCGCCACCCGAGGCGGACGCTATCGGGCGAGAGCGCACGGATTCGAACCGGATTCGTGCCGATTCTGTGTCGGCAGCGGCGATTGAAACCCCTGGAAGTGGGCACAGACACGACGAAAAGAGGCCCACGAAGGGAGGTTCTCGATGCCACAGAAGGCATGGAGCAACAAGCGAGAACGCCAGTACGAGCACATCAAGGACAGCGAGAAGAAGAGCGGCGCTTCGACGAAGCGCGCCAAGGAGATCGCCGCCCGCACGGTCAACAAGGAACGCGCCCGTAGCGGCGAGGCGAAGGAGTCCTCGCGCACGTCCCGCCGGGACATGTCCTCGGGCCGCCGCGGCGGACAGCGCTCGGGCACGAATCGCCCGAAGGGTCGCACCAAGGAACAGCTGTACAACGAGGCGAAGCGGATGAACATCTCGGGCCGCTCGAAGATGAACAAGGCGCAGCTCCAGCGCGCCGTCGACCGGCGAAAGTAGGACGAATGAGGGCAACTGGGGGAGCCTCCGGGTTCCCCCAGACCCCCTCGGCGGGTCCGGCCAATCGGCCGGCCCCTTCTTCACAACTATGCTCTTGGCCGTGGAGCCGCAGACCCTCGACCACGTCGCCCTCTGGGTCGCCGACCGCGACCGCATCGCAGACTTCGTCACCGGAGGAGTCGGCATGCACATCGTCGATCGCACCGACGCGTTCACCCTCGTCGGATCCGACGCGCGCCGCGGAAAGCTGACGCTCTTCGCCGAGGAAGGGCCCCGCGAGCGTGGCCCGCTCAAGCACGTGGCGCTGCGCGTCTCCGACGTCGAGCAGGCGCTCGCCGACCTCCGCGAGGACGTCGAGATCGAGCGGCCGCGCGACGGCGAGGCTTACTTCGACGTCTCCGAGGGGCTTCGCCTGGGTCTGGTCGAGGCGCCGACCGAGGTCGAGTTCGACCTCGACCACGTCGCGCTCTACTCGGCCGATCCGGCAGCCACCGCGGAGGCGTACGTCCCGCTCGGCTTCAACGCGGCCGATCCCGGCCCGTCCGGTGCCGACCGTGTCGAGATCGGTGGCGCCTTCGTCGAGTTTCATCAAGGCGACGTAACCGAGCCCGAGCGGCCGCTGCTGAACCATCTGGCCATGCGCGTCGAGTCGGCCGCGGACCACATCGACGAGGCCAAGCAGCTTGGGCGTCGAGATCGACAAGGTCGTCGACGCGGCGAACACGTACGCGGTCTTCGTCTACGGCCCTGAACGCGTCAAGCTCGAGTACGTCGAGCACAAGCCGGGCTTCGCCCTCACCTGAGCGCGCTCGCGTCACGATCGCGGGCGCGGGGATGGCGGGGCTCTGCGCCGCCGCGCGGGCCCGCGAGCTCGGCTCTCCAGCCGGTCGTCTACGAGAAGGGCAGCCGTCCCGGCGGATCGATGCTCCTCTCGAGCTGCGTCGTCTGGCGGTACCGGACGCTCGAGGATTTCGCCGCGGAGTGTCCCGGCGGCGATCCCGATCTCCAGCGGCTGATCGTCGACCGGTTCGACGAGGCGCTCGCGTGGCTCGAGTCGCTCGGCCCGCCCGTCGTCTGGGAGGAGACGGGAAACCCGCGCACGATCGGGAAGCGCTTCGACCCGCGCGGACTGACGGAGGTGCTCGTCCGGGCCGCGGGCGACGTCCGGCTGGAGACGCCATTCCCCGAGACCGACGAGCCGCTCGTGCTCGCGACCGGGGGATTCCAGGGTGACGACGAGCTCGTCGCGCCGCTACATCACGCCGGAGCCCGTCCTCCACCGCGCGAACCCGTGGAGCGCCGGCGACGGACTTCGGCACGGCACGAGGCGCGGAGCCGCCCGTCTCGAACGGCTTCGACGAGTTCTACGGGCGCGCGATGCCGGCGCCGCCCGCCGAGATCCCGGAGTCCCGGTTCGTCGAGCTCGCGCAGCTGTACGGCAGCTACGCGCTCGTCCTCAACGAGGACGGCGAGGAGTTCGCTCCCGATCCGATCTCCTGGGCCGAGACCGACCTCGTCCAGGCGATCGCCCGCCAGCCCGGCGGCCGCGCCTGGTACGTCGTGGACGAGCCGACGCTCGAGCTCGAGATCCGCGGCCGCACCGTCTCGACGATGATCGAGGCGGCGCGCGAGGCCGGCGGGACCGTTCTGACGACGGCAGAGCTCGGCTTCGATCTGCCGGAGTCCTATCGCTACGCCGTTCACGTCGCCGCGGGCGTCACGCATACCGTGGGCGGGCTGAAGGTGGACGCCCACGCCCGCGTGCTGGACGAGCGCGGCGCGCCGATCGAGGGACTGTTCGCAGCCGGCGTCGACGCCGGCGGGATCGCGACGGGGGGCTACGCGAGCGGTCTGGCGAGCGCGCTCGTCCTCGGCCTCACGCCGCGGAAGAACTAGGCCTGTAGGTACGCGCAGAGCCGGTCGTCGCCCGGCAGCGGGGAGGGCGCAATCTTGCAAACCCACTCCCTGCGCTCGTCGATCTCGATCGAGTCGCCGACCTTCGGCGCGTCGCCGGAGCGCTCGACGAGCTCGTAGCCCGTCGTCTTCCAGACGAACAGGAGGTAGCCGTTCTCCGACATCGCGGCGGAATTCTAGACGGCGAGCTCGAGCTGTTCGGGCTCAGGCGCCGGCAGCAAGCGTTTCTTACGCCGGTCTGCAGACGCCGTACTCCCGCCGCAGCTCGGAAATCGTCGCCTGCAGAGGCCCGGTCACGTCCTTGCCCAGGTACGCGCGGCGGTCGTACAGGCGCTCGTAACGCTCGGCCTCCTCGGGCCAATCCTCGGCTAGGTGGGCGAGGAAGTGCTCGCGTGTCCCCGGTCGCAGGTTGAGGACGTTCGCCCACACGCCGGTGGCGCCCGCCTCGCGCGCGGCCTTGACCACCTCGCGCAGGAGCTCCGGCTTGTCCGAGATCCCGGGCAGGATGGGCGCCATGCCCGACGGCGACGTTGATCCCGCCGTCGACGAGCCGCTTCAGCACGCGCAGCCGCTGCCGCGGCGGCGCCGTCCCCGGCTCGGTCGTCCGCCAGATCCGGTCGTCGAGCGTCGGCACCGAGAACGTGACGCGGACGTCCGCGCGCCGCGAGGCCTCCTGCAGCACGTCCAGGTCGCGGACGATCAGCGGGCCGCGCGTGATGATGTTGAACGGGTTGTGCGCCTCGAGGAGGGCCTCGATGCAGGAGCGCGTCAGCCGGTAGCGGCCCTCCGCCGGCTGGTACGGATCCGTGGCCGCGCCGATCGCGACCGTCTCGTGCTCCCAGCGCGGCCGCGCGAGCTCGCGGCGGAGCACCTCCGCGATGTTGACCTTGACGCGGATGGACATGCCGTAGCGGTCGTCGGAGGGCCGGTCGGCTCGCCGCTCGAAGGCGCGTACGTAGCAGAACGTGCACTGGTGGACGCAGCCCATGTACGGGTTGAGCGACCAGCTGAACATCATGCCCCGCACCCGGTTGAGCGCCGATTTGCAGGGCTCCTCGCGGTACTCGGCGCGCACGCCCCCATTATAGGGAACAGGTGTTCGTGTAGAAGAATGCCCCGATGGACGAGATCGAGCCGGGAATTTCCCGCCTCACGGTGCAGCTGCCGGTCCGACCGGGGCACGTCCACTGCTACGTGATCGAAGGGGACGAGGGCCGCCTGCTGATCGACACCGGGCTCGCGCTACCGGGCCTGGACGAGCTCTTCCGCGGCGAGCTCGACGGTCCGGTCGACCGGATCGTGATCACCCACTTCCATCCCGACCACGTCTGGGGCGGGGAGGTGGCGCGGGAGGTGACGGGCGCGCCCGTCCACCAGGGCAGCCTGGACTACGAGCAGTGCGACCGCGTCTGGGGCTCGCGACGACTGGCCCGAAGAGATCGCCGCGTGGTTCCGCCTGAACGGCGTTCCGGCCGAGCTGACCGAGACGATGCTCGCGCGTGACCGCGAGGCGCTGCCGCTCATCCGCTTCGATCGCGACCCGGAACTGGTGGACGAAGGGGACAACGTCGACGGGTGGGACGTGATCGCGCTGCCGGGCCACGCCGACGGGCACCTCGGGCTGGTCCGCGACGGGGTGCTCGTCGTGGGCGACCATCTGCTCCCGGACATCACGCCCGCCGTGGGCGTCTATCCCGAATCGCAGCCGGATCCGCTCGGCGCATACCTTCACTCCCTCGAGCGGACGATCGAGCTCGCCCCGCGGCTCGCCCTGCCCTCGCACGGCGATCCGATCCACGACCCCGCGGGGCGCGCCCGCGAGATCATCGAGCACCACCGCGAGCGTCTTGTGGACACGCTCGCCGCGCTCTCCGCGGAGCCACAGACGGGCTACGAGCTGTCGCTCGCGCTCTTTCCGGGCGCGCATCCCCCGTCACAGCGTCGTTTCGCCGTCGCCGAGACGCTCGCGCACCTCGAGCGGCTGGTCGCGACCGGAGAGGCGTCGCGGAAAGGGGACGTCACCCCCGTTACCTATACTGAGCGCTAGATCCTGTTGGACGACGAAGACATTCCTAGACGTCCGCCCGGCGGGGCGTTGACGTGAACACCTTCCTCGAACTGCTCGCCGTCGCGGTACTGATCCTGCTGAACGGGTTCTTCGTGGCGGCCGAGTACGGGCTCGTCACCGCGCGCCGCACGCGCATCCGGGAGATGGAGGCGCAGGGCAACCGGCGCGCGCGAGCCGTGCTCACGATCACGGCGCAGCCGCCGCGCTTCATCGCGGCCATGCAGCTGGGCGTGACCCTCACCTCACTGGCAATCGGTGCCCTGGGCGAGGCGGTGCTCAAGGACCTGTTCGACCCCTGGATGGCGACCATCCTCGCGATCGTCTTCGCCTTCCTGATCATCACGTTCCTGCACGTGGTCATCGGCGAGCTCGTCCCCAAGGGCGTGGCCCTGCAGTACTCCGAGCGCGTGGCGCTGGCCGTCTCTGCGCCGGTGCGTGGGTTCTTCATCCTCTTCGGGCCGCTGATCTGGATCCTCCAGAGGTCGACCGAGCTGATCCTGCGCGCGATGGGGATGGAGCCGCCCGGCGCGGAGGGCGACGTCCATTCGGAGGCCGAGCTGAGGATGCTCCTCGACCGCTCGCAGCGGCACGGCGAGATCGAGGAGGAGGAGCAGCAGATGATCTCCAAGGTCTTCGACTTCGGCGACAAGCACGCCGACGACGTGATGGTCCCGCGCGTGGACGTCGTTGCGCTCTCGATCGACCTGCCGCCGGAGCAGGCGCTCAAGGCGGTGATGGAGTCGCCGTACACGCGCTACCCGGTCTATCGCGAGTCGCTCGACGAGATCCTCGGGATCCTGCACGTGCGCGACCTGTTCGCGGCGCTGATGGACCGCGGGATCGAGCAAGTCGAGCTGGAGGATCTCCTCCGCACCCCGTACTTCGTCCCGGAGACGAAGGACCTCGGCAGCCTGCTCGCCGAGTTCCGCGCCCAGAACCTGCACATGGCGATCGTCCTCGACGAGTACGGCGCGATGGAGGGCATCGTCACGCTCGAGGACCTGCTGGAGGAGATCGTCGGCGAGATCGAGGACGAGTTCGACCTTCCGCACGATGCGATCGAGCGGCTCGACGACCACACCGTCCGCATCAGCGGCGTCTTTCCGATCGACGAGTTCAACGAGGAGCTGGGGACGACGCTGCCCGACGAGGACTACCACACGGTCGCCGGATTCGTGTTCGGCTTGCTCGGCCGCGCCGCGGAGGCCGGAGACGAGGTCGAGCACGAAGGCATGCGGTTCCGCGTCGACGAGGTCGAGGGAACGCGCATCCAGATCGTGACCGTCACGCTGCCCGAGGACGAGGACCGCGAGACGGTGGGTGCGGAAGAACGCGCGGCCGACCGGTAGCCGTAGCTACCCTGGCGCGATGCTCAAGCTCCGGTATCTCCTCGTTGCGGCCACGGCCGCCGGCGCCCTCTTCGCCGGCGCGACACAGGCCGCCTCCCACAAGGTCACGAAGCTCTACGGCCAGTCCGGCCCCGGCTTCACGATCACGCTGAAGCGGGCCAGCTTCGTCCCCGTGCATTCGCTCAAGCCGGGCACGTACACCTTCGTCATCCAGGACCGCTCGACGATCCACAACTACCACTTGAAGGGCCCGGGCGTCGACAAGAAGACGGCTGTTCCCTTCCTCGGCACCAAGACCTGGACGAACGTGACGCTGAAGAAGGGCAAGTACACGTTCGTGTGCGACCCGCACAAGTCGAACATGCACGGGTCGTTCACCGTCAAGTAACCGGACGGTCGCGGAGTATCGTCGGGGCGTGAGCAAGCGCTCGCGCGTCTATGCGGTCGTCGGGATCGCCGCCGCCGTGGCGATCGGGACGGTCGCCGCGGTGGTGGTCGTCTCCGGCGGAGACGGGCGTGCCGCATCCTCGCCCGCGAAAACGCTCAAGGGGCGGCCGCCGCTCGAGCTCGACCTGGGCGTTCGCGACGACGCCGAGGCGACCGCGCTCCGGCGGGCGGCCACGCAGTACGCGCACGGCAATCCCGCCGACGCGGCGCGCATCTTCGATCGCTACCACTCGGTGGAGGCCGGCGTGGGATCGGCGCTCGCCTCCTGGCCCGACGGAACGATCGAGGCGCTCGGGCGGCTCGCCGCCGCGCATCCGGAGAGCTCCTTCGTCCGGCTTCATCTCGGGTTCGCGCTCTACTGGGCCGGCCAGCGACAGCAGGCGGTAGCCGCGTGGAAGGCGGCAAAGCGCGGCCAGCCGGACACGCTCTCCGCCGTCCGCGCCGACGACCTGCTGCACCCGCAGTACAACCGCGGGCTGCCGACGTTCGTGCCGAGCTTCGCGGCGCCGTCACTCACTGCCCGCGGCGACAGCGCCCAGCTCGCCCAGCTCGCCGGCCGCCGCGGCGTCCACGACCGGATCTGGTACGGGATCGCGCTCCAGCGGCTCGGGCATCCGCTCTCGGCCGAGCGCGTGTTCGCCCGGGCGGCCGAGCGGGCGCCGGACGATCCGGACGCTCAGACCGCGGCTGCGTTCGGGCTCTTCGACAAGGCCCACCCGGAGCGGGCGTTCTCGCATCTCGGCCCGCTGACGAAGCGGTTCCCGCACGCGGCAACCGTCCGGTTCCACCTCGCGCTCGCCCTCCTCTGGCTCGGCGAGGTCAAGGAGGGGCGGAGGCAGCTCCGGCTTGCGGAGAAGGTCGAGCCCGGCTCCAAGCTTGCGCTCGAGGCCCGCTTGTTCCTCCAAAAACTCGCCGCGACAAGATAGGCCTGCCACTGCGCAAAATAGGCCGTTCGGCCTATGGATTCCGTCCGCCGCGCGTGCGACAGTGCCTGCCTTAGTGCGGGGAGGGGAGACAACAACAGAGCGGAGTGAGGCGCCGGCAGCCCGCATGCCGGTCGACGTTCTGGAGACGGACGAGGCCAAGGCGCTCCTCGACAGCGGCCGCGAGAACGGCTCGCTGACCGCCGACGAGATCGCGCTCGCCCTCGACGACCTCGAGCTCGACGCCGGCCAGCTCGACGACTTCTACTCCGCCCTCGAGGAGCTGCACATCGAGGTCGTGAACGGCGCGGCGCCGGTCGAGGAGCAGGTAGCCGTGAAGGTGGACGAGCGGGAGATCTCGACCGACTCGCTCCAGCTCTTCCTCAAGGACATCGGGCGCGTCGACCTGCTGACCGCGGCCCAGGAAGTCGAGCTCGCCAAGCGCATCGAGCGCGGCGACCACGGCGCCAAGCAGTCGATGGTGGAGGCGAACCTCCGCCTCGTCGTCTCGATCGCGAAGAAGTACCGCAACCAGGGCCTGCCGTTCCTCGACCTGATCCAGGAAGGGACGATCGGCCTCGTGCGCGCCGCCGAGAAGTTCGACCACCGCAAGGGCTTCAAGTTCTCGACGTACGCGACCTGGTGGATCCGGCAGGCCGTCGCGCGCGCACTCGCCGACAAGGGCCGGACGATCCGCATGCCGGTTCACATCGTCGAGAAGCTGAACAAGATCGTTCGCTCCGAGCGCAAGCTCCGCGGCGAGCTCGGCCGCGAGCCGACCATCCCCGAGATCGCGATCGACGTCGAGATGGCGGTGGAGGACGTCACCCAGATCCGCCGGACCGCGCAGCTCCCCGTCTCGCTCGAAAAGCCGGTCGGCGACGAGGAGGAGTCGGAGTTCGGGCACTTCCTCACCGACGAGTCGGAGCCGCTCCCCGACGAGGCCGCCGAGCGGACGCTCCGCCGCGAGACGCTGCTCAAGATCCTCGGCACGCTCTCCGAGCGCGAGCGGGAAGTCATCCAGCTGCGCTACGGGCTCGACGGCCGCGCGCCGCTGACGCTCGACGAGGTCGGCCGCGCATTCAACGTGACGCGTGAGCGCATCCGCCAGATCGAGCATCACACGCTGAAGAAGCTGCGCGCCCTCGCCGACGCCCAGAAGCTCCGCGAAGTCGCCTGACGTCCCTGGCCGGCGGCCCGGCGAAGCCGGGCTCGCCGCCTCCCAGAAACGTCAGGAGACCTAGGCCAGCAGCCGGGTCCGAGCCCACGCGGAGCGCACCGCCTGCGCCAGGCTCTCCTCGTCGTACGAGCCGTGATGGCGCTGCCCGTTGATGAAGAACGTGGGCGTGCCCGCGACGTTGCTTTCGTCCGCGCTCTCGACGTCCTCGGCGATGCCCGGCGCGTAGACACGGCGCCGTAGCTCGTCGCGGAAGCGGTCGACGTCGAGGCCGAGCTCCTCCGCGTAGCGGATCAGGTCCTGCGGCGCGAGCGCGTCTTGGTGGTCGAAGAGCAGGTCGTGCATCTCCCAGAACTTCCCCTGCGCGCCCGCCGCCTCGGATGCCTCCGCCGCCAGCTGTGCACGCGGATGGACGTCGGACAGCGGCAGGTCGCGGAACACGAAGCGGAGGTCGTCGCCGAAGTCGGCGAGGAGCTCGCGCAGCACCGGCTCCGCGCGCCCGCAGTACGGGCACTCGAAGTCCCCGTATTCGACGAGCGTGACCGGCGCGTCCTCCGGCCCGCGGACGTGGTCGCGCTCGGGGTCGACCGGCAGGGCAAGGTCGACGATCGCCTCTGCCCGGCCAAGTGCGAGGCGGGCCCGCGCCTCGGCCGGCAGCCGTTTCAGCGCCGTGAAGTAGAGGGTGCCGACCGCGGTCGCGCCGATCGCCGCACCGAGGATGCCGAGCTTCGCCTCGGTCAGTTGCTCGCCCTCGAAAGCGAGGGTCGCGACGAGCAGAGAGACGGTGAATCCGATCCCGGCGACGGCGCCGCCGCCGAACAGGTTCGGCCACCCGACCGGCAGGCGCAGCCCTCCCATCCACCTGCGCGTCGCCAGCCAGGACGCCGCGAGGATGCCGAGTGGCTTGCCGACGACGTACGCGACGATGATCCCGAGCGTGATCGGCGAGCTCGCCGCGCGGCTGAGGATGTCGGCGCTGATGTGGGTGCCGGCATTGGCGAGCGCGAACAGCGGCACGATCGCGTAGCTCGTCCACGGGTGCAGCCGGTGCTGCAGCCTCTCGTTCGGTGAGATGGCCATGGTGATGCCGCGTTGCGTCTCGCGGGCGAGATGCGCGGTCGGCTGCTCCCGGAACTCGCGCGCAAGCACGGTCGTCTGCTCGAGATCGGTGCGCGCGGGCGGATAAGCGCTGAGTGCAAGCCCGAGGGCGAGGCCGGCGACCGTGGGGTGGATCCCCGACTCGTGCAGGGCCACCCAGGTCGCGATCGCCAGCGTGATGGCGAGCGGAAGGCTGTGCACCCCGGCGGCGCGCGAGGCGAGCAGCGTCGCGAAGAAGGCGATCGCGAACGCTAGGGCCTCGAAGGACACATCCTCGGAGTACGCCGTCGCGATCACCAGGAGCGCGATCAGGTCGTCGAAGACCGCCAGGGTGAGGATGAACGTGCGCAGGCGTGGGTAGCCGCCGGCAATGAGCCCGAGGATGCCGAGGGCGAAGGCGGTGTCGGTGGCCATCGCGGTTCCCCACCCGCCGGCGCCCGACCCGCCGGCGTTGAAGGCGAGGAAGATGAGGATCGGGACGAGCATCCCGCCGCCCGCCGCCACGAGAGGCAGCGCGATCCGGCGGCGCTGGCGGAGCTCGCCCATGTCGAACTCCCTCCTCGCCTCGAGCCCTGCGACGAGGAAGAAGAACGCCATCAGCCCATCGTTGATCCAGCCACGCAGCGTGTCGGAGATGCCGGTGCCGCCGACGCGGATCGAGAGCACCTTCGTCCAGAAGTCCTCGTAGGAGTCGCCGCCCGCGTTCGCCCAGACGAGCGCGAGCAGCACCGCGGCCAGCAGGACGACCGAGCCGCCCGACTCGGTGCGGAGGAAGTCCCGGATCGGCAGGCCGAGGCTTCGCGCCCAGGCCGTGCGGCCCGACATCGGCTGTGCAGCGGTCGCCACCGGCCAGTAGCGTACGGCCGTGCAGCAAGCCTGGCTCGACGAGCTCTCCGAGTTCCTGCGCATCCCGAGCGTGAGCGCCGATTCCGCGCACGCGGATGACGTGAAGCGCGCGGGCGAATGGGTCTGCGACCGGATCCGCGGCGCGGGGGGCGAGGCCGAGCTGGTCGACTGGGAAGGACAGCCGCTCGCCGTCGGCGAGATCCGCGCGTCCACGAACGGCAGCGCGCCGACGGTGCTTTGCTACGGCCACTTCGACGTCCAGCCGCCGGCGCCCCTCGACCTCTGGGACAGCGGCCCCTTCGACCCGACGGTGAACGGCGAGTACCTGGTCGCGCGCGGCGTCGTCGACGACAAGGGTCAGCTGTACATGTTGCTCAAGGCGGCGGAGCAGCTCGCGGGTGCCGGAGAGCTCCCGGTCAACCTGCGCTTTGCCTGCGACGGCGAGGAGGAAACCGGCGGGCACTCGATCGTCGACTACCTCGCCGCCGACGACCGCGACGCGGACGCCTGCGTGATCTACGACGCGGGCATGCTCGCGCGCGGAGTCCCGGCCTTCTACATCGCGACGCGCGGGATGTGCTACTTCCACGTGCGCGTCCGCACCGGGGCGGCCGATCTTCACTCCGGGCTGATGGGCGGGGCCGCGATGAACGCGCTGCACGCGCTGATGCAGACGCTCTCGGGCGTAGTGCCGCGCGACGGCCGCGTCCCCGAGCCGCTGCGGGCCGGCGTCGCTGAGATCACGGCGGAGGAATGGGCGGACTGGTCGTCACTCACGCCCGGCGCGGAGGAGCTCTCGCAGCTCGGCGCGCAAGCGGCCGACGACCGGGCGGCGGACGAGTTTTATCTCCGCACCTGGGGCGAGCCGTCGGTCGACGTCCACGGGATCGCCGGCGGCGAGCCGTACCTCACCAAGACTGTGCTTCCGGTCTTCGCCGAGGCGAACGTCTCGATCCGGCTCGCGCCGGGACAAAAGGTCGAGGAGATCGCGCCCGTCTTCGAGCGGCTGCTGCGGGAAGCCGCCCCCGAGGGCGCCGAGGTGGACGTGCACCTCGGCTCGAGGGCCGACCCTGGACTGGTCGCGCCGGACTCGCGGGCGATCGAGCTCGGTCAGGAGGCGTTCGAGCGCGCAACGGGCGCGCGGCCGCTGCTCGTCCGTTCGGGCGGGACGCTCCCGATCGTCCCGGCGCTCGAGCAGAAAGGCATTCCGACGATCGTCACGGGCTTCGCCGTTCCGGGCGCGAACGCCCACGCGCCGAACGAGCGCCTGCTGCTCGAGTACCTGCCGCTCGGCATCCGCGCGGCGGAGGAGCTGTTTCGAGCGTGGGCCGCGCTGGGAGAGACCGCCTAAAAGGGAGGAGAGATGAAGGAACTACGCTGTCGGGACGCGGGCTTCGAGTGCGACGAGGTCATCCGGGGCGAGGACGAGCAGGAGGTCATGTCGAAGGCGGTCGAGCACGCGCGCGACGTCCACGGCATGGACGAGATCGACGAGGACACCGGCCAGCAGATTCGCCAGCTAATCCACGACGCCTAGCGGCTTCGCGAACTGCACGTCGATCGGGTACGGCGGGAACGGGACGACCCGCGTCTCCTCGGTGAGCGCCCAGCCGCGGCGCTCGTAGAAGCGGCGGGCATTCCAGTTCTCCTCCAGCGTCCATAGCCTCGCCGTGCGGGCGCCGAGCGCGGCCAGGCGCTCGAGCGCGAAATCGTGGAGCGCGGAGCCTATGCCGGTGCCCTGGAAGGTGGGACGCACGTAGAGCGTCCGCAGGAACCCGCCGCCGACCGAGACCGATCCGGCGGGCTCACCGTCCACCTCCGCGACGTAGACCTCCATCTCCGGGTCGGCGACGGTCTCTCGCCAGACCTCGCGGATCTCGTCGTTCGGGAACGGGTAGACGTCCTGCGGGAAGACGTGCGCGAACGCATCGACCGCGGCCTCCCGCTGGATGTCGAGCAGCGTCTCGAGATCCTCGACCCGAGCCGGGCGGATCGCCGTGCTCATTCCTAGCCCAGAGGCGCGCTGACGCGGAACGTGTGGCCCTCGGGGTGGCGGAGGTGGAACTCGCGCACGCCCCAGGGCTCGTCCGTCGGCGGGAACGTCACCGTCATGCCGCGCTCGAGCGCAGTGGCGTGCAGCGCGTCCACGTCCTCCGGCGTCGGCAGCCACCAGCTGAGCCAGACGCCGCCCGGAGCGCCCTGGCCGTCGCGACACAGGAAGATCTCCGCGTTCGCGGCGCGGACCGAGCCGAAGCCGGCGGGGCCGTGCTCGTTTGCATCTGCGCCGCCGTCGATCGACCCGCCGTCGTTCCAGGTGAAGCCGCGCTCCCAGCCGAGCTGCTCGAACCAGGCGATGCTGGCGGCGACGTCCGAGACGTTCAGGATCGGTGTGACGTGGTGGATGTGCATGTCTAGTCCCAGGGCGGGGGATTGTGCGTCCAGCGCCCGCCGCACATCGTCGCCACGACCGACAGCTCGCGGAGCTCCTCCGGCTCGCACGTGAACGGATCGCGGTCGAGGACGACCAGGTCGGCGAGGTAGCCGGGCAGGAGCTTGCCGCGCCGGCGCTCGTCACCGGTGAGCCACGCCGGGTTGACGGTCGCAGCCCGCAGCGCCTGCTCGACCGTCACGGCCTGCTCCGGGTGCCACGCCGGCCGGTCATCCTGGGTGCGCAGGACGCCGGCGCGGAGACCTGCGAGCGGATCGAGCTCCTCAACGGGAGCGTCGGAGCCGTTCGCGACCAGCGTGCCCGCATCCCAGAGCGAGCGGAAGGCGTACGCGCGGTCCGTCATCCCGGTCCAGAGCCGGTCGGCGAGGTCGCGATCCGAGGTCGCGTGCGTGAACTGGACGGAGGCGGCGACGCCGAGCGAGGCGAAGCGGGGAAGGTCCTCCCAGGCCAGGAGCTGCGCATGCTCGATCCGCGGTCGCAGCCCCTTTGGGGCCCACACATCGCGCGTCTCCTCGAACGCGTCGAGCGCGTCCCGGTTCGCGAGGTCGCCGATCGCGTGTACCGCGACGGGAAAGCCCGCAGCCGCGGCCCGGCGCACGATGTCGGCGAGCTCGTCCCGGCTCGTGATCTCGACGCCGGAGCCGTCGAGCAGGCGCGCGGTCTCGGAGCCGAGCGTGCCGTCCATGAACGCCTTGATGTAGCCGACGCGGAGGTAGTCGTCTCCAAGGCCGGAGGAAAGCCCGACTTCGGCGATCTCGTCCAGCTTCGCCGCCGGCAGCGATTGCCAGACGCGGAGCGGAAGCCCGTCCTCGCGGCGGAGCGCCTGGAAGCGGGGGAGGGCGCCCAGCCAGCCGTCCTTGTCGTGGATGGACGTGACTCCGCGAGACGCGGCCAGCCGGAGCGCCGGGCGCATGTACGCGAGCCACTCGTCCTCGGAGATCGCGGCAAGCATGCGCTCTCGTCGGAACTCCCAGGCGGATTCCTCACGCAGGACGCCGGTCGGCTCGCCCGCCTCGTCCGTCTCGACCACCCCGCCGGGGACGCGGAGGTCGCCGTCCGCGAGCGCCAGGGCGGCCGAATTGAGCCAGAGCGAGTGGCCGTCGCGCGCGATCAGCGCGACCGGCGAGTCCGGTGCGACTGCGTCGAGGTCGTGCTTCGTCGGCTCGACCGGGGGAGACCAGTCTCCGCTCCGCCAGCCGCTACCGCGGATCCACGCGCCGCGCGGAGCCTGAGCCGCAGCTTCGGCTACGCGCGCGACCGCCTCCTCGAGGGTCGCCGCGTCGTTGAGCTTGATCTCGTTCTGCGCGAGCGACCAGAGCAAAAAGTGGACGTGCGAGTCGGTGAACCCCGGCAGAACGCAGCGGCCTCCGAGGTCGATGCGCTCGGGGCTCGCAAGCGCCGATTCGTGCGTGCCGACGCCGCCCGCGATCCGCTCGCCCGCGATCGCGAGCGCCGCCGCCTCCGGCAGCGCGGGCTCCATCGTGCGCACGACGCCGTTCTCGAGGATCACACCCGGATCCTACGCAGGAGGGACGGAGCGCCCAGCGAATTCTCTCTACCATGCGCGCTGTGAAGAAGCCGCTCCTTCTTCTCGCCGCGGTGCTTGCGGCCGTGGTCGCCTCGAGTGCGTACGCGATCACGTACGGACAGTACGACGGCAACCGCCATCCGAACGTCGGCGCGATGCTCCGCCTGAGCCCGACGACCGGCAACTACCGCATCGTCTGCACCGGATCGCTGATCTCCCCGACGGTTTACCTGACCGCGAGCCACTGCACGTCCTTCGTCGAGAGCCAGCCGACCGGCTTCCAGGATGCCTGGGTCACGTTCGATCCGACGTTCAGCTCCAGCTCGACGCTTCCCGCGAGCGCGATCCACGGGACGATGTACACGAATCCGCTCTACAACCAGCGCGCGTCTGATCCGGAGGACATCGCGGTGATCGTGCTCGACCAACCGGTGACCGGAGTGACTCTCGCGCAGCTTCCCAGCGCCGGCCTCCTCGACGAGATGAAGGACGCCGGCACGCTGAACGGGACGCAGTTCACCTCGGTCGGCTACGGGATCCAGGAGCCGGACCCCAGCCCGGGCGGGATCCAGCACGCCTTCCCGATGGAGCGCTGGTTCGCGTCCGGCGAGTTCAACGCGCTGAACAAGAGCTGGCTGCGGGTCTCACAGAATGACGCCGCCGGAGAGGGCGGGACGTGCAACGGCGACTCGGGCGGCCCGCAGTTCCTCGGGTCCGGAGCGAACGAGACGGACATCCAGGTGAGCATCACGATCACCGGCGATACGCAGTGCAACGCGACGAATGTCGACTATCGGCTCGACACGCCGCAGGCCCGCGCCTTCCTCGGGCAGTTCGTCTCGCTGCCGTAACTCGCTAGCCGGCTGGCTAGCTCTCGGACAGCTCGACGCGCTCGATGACCGCGTCCTCGACTGGCTTGTCGCTTCCGTGCGTGGTGAGCGCCGAGATCGCATCGGCGACGGGCATGCCCTTCGTCACGCGCCCGAACACCGTGTGCTTTCCGTCCAGCCACGGGCACGCGTCGGCTGTGACGATGAAGAACTGGCTCCCGTTCGTGTTCGGGCCGGCGTTCGCCATCGCGAGCGCGCCGCGCTCCACCTTGTGCTCGTTGAACTCGTCCTCGAAGGAGTAGCCCGGCCCGCCGGATCCGGTTCCCGTCGGATCGCCGCCCTGGATCATGAAATCCGGGATGACGCGGTGGAAGATCAGCCCGTCGTAGAAGCCCTCTCCCGCGAGCTTGGTGAAGTTGGCGACGGTCTTCGGCGCCTCGGCGTCGTGCAGCTCGATCTCGATCGGGCCGTGGTTGGTATGCAGGGTCGCATTGGCCATGTCGGCACCGTATCGAAGTAGGGTCGGGCGGGTGTTCGACCACGTGACCATTCGCGTCCCCGACCTCGAAGAGGCGCGCCGCTTCTACGCGACCGCGCTCGAGCCGCTCGGCTACGACGAGCCCGCGACGGACGGGCACTTCTACGAGTGGGGCGACCTCTCGGTGTCGCTCGCGCGCGCGGGTCAGTCGGTCACGCGCCGTCTGCACATCGCGATCTCGGCTTCGTCGCCGAACGAGGTGGACGCGTTCTGGAGCGCTGCGACTGAGGCCGGCTACCGGGACAACGGACGGCCCGGCCCGCGGCCGGTCTATCACGAGGCGTACTACGGCGCGTTCGTTCTCGACCCGGCGGGCAACAACATCGAGGCCGTGCACCACGGCTTCGAGACGGGCGGCGCGATGATCGACCATGTGGACATTCGGGTGCGCGATCTCGCGGCTGCGCGCCGTTTCTACGAGACCGTGTTGGAACCACTCGGACACGGCGTGTGGGCCGAGGGGGACGATGCGGGTGGCGACCCGTGGGTCGACCTCGGCCGGCGGGGAGGCAGTCTCTGGCTCGGCGCGGGAGAACCGAGCGAGAACGTTCATCTCGCCTTCGCCGCTTCGGACAACGCTGTGGTGGACGAGTTCCATCACGTCGCGCTCGCGGCCGGCTACCGCGACAACGGTCCGCCCGGTGAGCGGCCCTACCACCCCGGCTACTACGGCGCCTTCGTCCTCGATCCCGACGGGAACAACATCGAGGCCGTCTGCCACAACCGCTGACGGGCCGCCGTGCGGCACCGACGGAGCCCGCCTGCGACGTGAAGCTCGTCTCGCCGTCGACTAGACTCAGCGCGTGCGCTACGAGCCGCTGACCGACGAGCAGCGCGAGATCCGGGACGTCGTCCGCACGCTCGCGCGCGAGCGAATCGCGCCGCGGGCGGAGGAGATCGACAAGACCGCCGAGTTCCCCTGGGACATGGTCGAGCTCTTCCGCGAGTACGACCTGTTCGGCCTCCCGTTCGAAGAGGACTACGGCGGGACGGGGACCGGCGCGCTGATGGTGCTCGTGGCGATCGAGGAGATCTCCAAGGTGTGCGCGACGACCGGACTGATCCTCGCCGTGCAGGAGCTCGGCTCCCTCGGGCTGAAGCTCGCCGGAGACGACGAGCAGAAGGGCCGCTACCTCCCCAAGCTGGCGAGCGGAGAGTGGCTGTGCGCGTACGCCCTGACCGAGCCGGGCTCGGGCTCCGACTCGGCGGCCATGCGCACGACCGCCGAGCGCGAGGGAGACGAGTACGTCCTCGACGGCTCCAAGCGCTTCATCACCAACGCCGGCGTCGCCGACCTCTACACCGTCTTCGCCAAGACCGATCCCGAGGCCGGCCACTCGGGAATCTCGGCGTTCCTGGTCGAGGCAAGCGCACCCGGATTCGAAGTCGGCCGGATCGAGCCGAAGATGGGGATCAAGGGCTCGACCACCGGCGAGATCTTCTTCAACGATTGCCGCGTGCCCGCCGACAACCTGCTCGGGGAGGAAGGCGAGGGCTTCCGGATCGCGATGCGGATCCTCGACCGCTCCCGTCCCGGGATCGGGGCCCAGGGCCTCGGCCTGGCGCAGGGCGCGACCGACTACGCGCTCGAGTACGCCCGCACGCGCGAGACGATGGGGAAGCCCATCGCCCAGCACCAACTCGTCGCGGCCATGCTCGCGGACATGGAGACGAAGTGCGAGGCCGCGCGCGGCCTGCTGTACAAGTGCGGGCTGATGATCGACGAGGGCGCCCCCGCGGACGAGATCACGAAGATTTCGGCGATGGCCAAGCTCTACTGCACCGACGCCGCGATGGAGGTGACGACGGACGCCGTCCAGGTGCTCGGCGGCTACGGCTACATGCGCGAGTACCCGGTCGAGCGGATGATGCGCGACGCGAAGATCACCCAGATCTACGAGGGGACGAATCAGATCCAGCGTCTCGTGATCGCGCGGCAGATGCTGAAGGAGAAGCCGGGCTTTCCTGCTTGCGGGCGTTGCCTAGCGAGCTCCGGCTCAGCTTCGGGAACGTCGCCGAGACGTATCACCGGGTCAGGCCTCCGTATTCGCGCGAGCTTCTCGACCAGGCGCAGAAGGCGCTCGACCTCGATCGAGGTCGCGCGCGTCCTCGACCTCGCGGCGGGCACGGGGCGGCTGACCCAGGAGCTCGCGCGACGCTTCGCGCACGTCATCGCCGTCGAGCCGAATGACGCGATGCGCGAGCTCATCGCCGACGGACAGGTGCTCGCCGGCCGGGCGGAGGCGATTCCGCTCGAGGCTGCCAGCGTGGACGCCGTATTCGTCGGAGAGGCGTTCCATTGGTTCGACGTCGTCGCGCGCGATCAAAGAGATTGCGCGCGTCCTTCGCCCTCGCGGTGGCCTCGCTCTGGTCTCGACGCACTGGTGGGAGACAGAGCCACCGCTCCCGGACACGGCGCTCGAGTTGCTTCGCGAGCCGTGGGAGCGATTCGCGTCGCAGCGCAACGCGCCGTGGGACGGCGCGTTCGCCGACTCGCCCTTCGAAGCGTTGCGTTACGAGCGCTTCGAGGAGTCGATCACGGTCGGTGCCGACCGCCTGCTGGAGATGTATTCCACGACGAGCTCGCTCGCGGCGCTCGAGCCTGACGAGCGCACGTCGCTACTCACGGAGGTGCGTGCGCTCGTGACCGGGTCGTTCCGGCTCCCGCTCAGGCACGAGCTCGCCTGGACGCGCTTGACCTAGTCGGAGGTCGTGAAGGTCTCGGCCGGCGCCGAATGGGTCGTGATGTCGCCGCAGGCGACGTAGGTCTTCATCTGCTTGGCCGAGCGGTGGAGGTTGACGGCGTACTTGGCGTTCAGCAGCGCCTTGAGCGAGACGTCGACCACCGTGGTCGAGCGCCCCGCCTTGACGTCGTTCAGCGGGTAGGCGGGTTGGAAGCTCAGGTGCGCACACGTGCCCTCGTGGATGTGTGCCGGCTGCGGGTTGGCCGCGTAGCTGGCCATCTCGATCACCACGCGCGTCTTGGGGCCTTGCGCGGTCAGCGTGACGTTTCCTGCCTCGCCGGAGAAGTTCTGCTCCTGCAGCTGCACCAGCACGCTGCGCTTTCCGCCGCCGCCGGACGTCGTCGTCCCGCCGGTGTCCCCTCCGCCTCCGCCTCCGCAGCCGGCCAGCAGCGCGGCGAGAAGAACGGTCAGCGCACCCACGACGATCTTCATCGCGCGAACGTTACTTCTCGGGCTGGAGGTACTGGACGGTCGCCTTGTCGATGTTCAGTGGTGACGTCCCGGTATAGACGGGCACCTTCTTGTTCGGCGCCGGCAGATTCCCGTAGTCGATGATCGCCTGCCATTTCGACTTGAGCAGAATCGGCTTGTCCTTGCTGACCCAGGTCGTCTCGCCCTGCGGCGACTCGCGGACCGCTGAGATTACGTAGGCCGCGAAGCCGCCGGTCTTTGCGATCGAGCCCTGCGTGCCGGTCGTGTCGAGCACGAAGGCGTTCAACTTGGGATCGATGTACATGGTGAGCTGGGAGCCGCCCTTGACGCCGATCGCCTTGGCCGCGAACGCATAGGCGTTGTTGCCCTGCGCGATGGCGCTGGCGACCGTCGGAGACTGCTCGTGGCCCGGGGCGGTGCGGTAGACGAACCCTTTACCGTCGCCGGTGAAGTAGACGCCGTCGCGCTGGCCGGGCTTCAACTTCAGGTCGGAGACCTCCGTGTAGAAGCCCTGCCCGATCAGCGTCAGTTTCTCCTTGTCTGGTTTCTCCAGGTCGGATGCGTCGATGAAGACGGTGACGTCTCCGAGCGACGCCGGGACGAGGTAGTTCGGCTCGGGAGTCTTGGCCCAATTCTCGAAGGACGCGATCTGCTGGACCTGGACGCCGGGGATCTCGTTCACGATCTTCCCGTCGACGAATCCCGTCGTGTGGCCCGCCTTGTCGTGAATGACGAGATGGGCATGGTTCCCCGGGTCGCCGAGCAGCGAGATCTGGTTGTACAGCGTCGACGACCCTCCGGCTCCGGCCGAGCCCGCTCCGGTGTTCGGCGAGTTGGTGAAGTCGAAGGGCTGTGGCCTCGCGTCACCCGGCGGGGTGGCATCGAGCCGCATGTTGAACGGATGATCGGCATCCCCCGTGTACAGGGCCTCCGCGACGCCGGGCTTCGTCGCAGCGTTGTAGCTCCACGTGTTCGCGTTCGTGTCGAACGTGATCGCGCGCGTGATGCCCGGATAGTTGTTGTCGTAGACGAGCACGGCGTACTGATCGTCGCCCTTGTTCTCGACCGCGTACGGCGTGACGGCGTGCCCGCCGTCGGCGTTGAAGATCTTGATCGTGTACAACGGCCCACCGTTGGAATACGCCTCCTCACGATTACTGCCGTCGTTCTTGAGGCCGTCGACGATCGCGTTGAGAATCGCGTTGGGAGGACCGGTGAGCTCCTCGTCGGTGACCCGGGGGAGGAACTGGTAGACCCAGCCGGCGGCGATGAGCGACTGGAGATCGGTGTTGTGCCGGACGTCGAGATCGAACGTGTCGGCGGCGCCGAAGTCGCTCGGCGACAGATTGCCGGAGTAGAAACGAAGGGCCGTCACGGAGAAACCCATGCAGTGGCCGCCGGCCATCTGCTCGTTCGTGGTCTCCATCCACTTTTCCGCCGACGGGTCGAGCTGGCAGCTCGCGTCGCTTCCGCTGAGGCAGACTTGGTCGGCGCCGAACAGGTTGCTCATCGCGGTCGGCGACAGGTTCTGCTGGCCGCAGTTGCCGTAGTTCTCGACACCGAAACCGTCTGTGTCGGGTCGAAAGCCGTTGTCCGCGATGATCTCTCCACTCGCCTCGTACGAGTCGGGCAGGGCAAGAGGCTCCGCGCAGACGCCGGCCAGCCCACTCGGGACGTGCTTGCCGCCGCCGCCGCAGCCCGCGGCGACCAGGGCAGCGCAGAGGGCGAACGAGCAGAAAAGTGCGGGACGCAGCCTCAAAGCCGCCAGAAAGCTACAGGAAGAACGTCACGCCGCCGCTAACCCCGCGGCGATCTTCTCCGCCACGCCGAGCGTGCTCAGGTTCGTGTTCGAACGCGGGATCGTCGGCATCACCGACGCGTCGGCCACGTAGAGATTCTCGTAGCCGAGGACGGCGCCGCCGCCATCCACGACCGCGCCGAGCGCGCACGTGCCCACCGGATGGAAGTAACCGCGCACGGTCTCGCGCACGTAGGCCTCCGGGTCGACGTCGGGCCCGGGACGAACCTCGCCTGCCGTGAAGTGGCTCAACGACTCGCTCGAGCCGAGCCGGCGGAGGAGGACGAGTCCGTCGACCAGCACCTCCAGGTCGGCCAAGTCGGCGAGGAAGCCGTGCTCGATCACCGGCGGCAGGCGCGGATCCCTGCCGGCGAGACGGACGTGTCCGCGTGAGCGCGGCTTGAGCGCGAAGACGGCTGAGCTCAGCTCGTAGCGGCCCGTCGGATGGCCGAGCTCGTCCTTGCCGGGGTCGGTGGCGGGGAAGAGGTGAATGTCCCAGACGTCCTCGGGGCACTGACTGCTGCGTGCCTTGACGACGACTTGCGCCATGAAGAGCGGGTGTCGCCGGGCGTGCTCGCGCGTCTCCTCCTGCAAGCGCTCGGTCGTCGCCCAGCCGACGCCCGTCCCCGGTTGGTCGATCAGGTTTTCGCCGACTGGGAGGTCGTCGATCCCGCTGCGCAGCAGGATTGCGGGCGACCCGTACGAGCTGGCGGTGATCACGACACGTCGAGCACCGATCTCGCTCCCGTCTGCAAGGACGACCCCGGTCGCCCGTTCGCCGTCCAGCCGGACTCGGTCGACGAGCGCCTGCCCCAGGATCGTCAGGTTGGTTCGCGGCCGCGCGGGATCGAGATAGGCGAACGCGGCGTTCCAGCGCGTCGCTCCGACCGCGTTGACCGGAAAGGGCCCGACGCCCGCGCTGTTCTCGGTGGCGTCCTCGAGCCGCGGCACCCCGAGCTCGTCCGCCGAGTCGAGCACGGCTCGGCTAAGTGGCGCCAGCTCCTCGGCCGCGAAGCGCCGCGTGCGCACCGTTTCGGTCGCACGGTCGAGGTATGGCTGGAGCTCGTCCGCCGTCCAGCCGGGGCCCCACTCGTCGTAGTCGGAGTGCGCGCCGGGAAGCACCGCGCACGCATTGTGGGACGAGCAGCCGCCCAGGATGCGCGCCCGCAACTGCGAGCGGTCGTCCGGGTCGCTCCGCTCCCATGAGTGCGAGAACGCGAGCTCGCACGCATTCAGGATGTCGGCCGGCCAGCCGCCTCCGTCGTACGGGCCGTAATCGGGGCCGGCCTCGAGCAGGCAGACCGAGCAGTCCGGGTTCTCGCTCAGGCGGGCGGCGACTACACACCCCGCCGACCCACCGCCGGCGACGACGACGTCGAACTCCTTCACGGCGCCAGCGAGCTCGTGTCCACGACCTCGAACGCCGATCCCTTGACCCGGCCGAGAGCATGGAGCGCGTCGTTGTTCCAGTGCGGGCTCGGCGCGCCCGAGATGTACCAGTTGCTGCCGTTGTCGGCCAGGATCATCCCGTAGCGCTTGAGCGCCGCGAGCACGACCCGCGCCTGCGCGGCGAAGCCCTCGATCGGGTAGTCGGCCTTGAGGCGGACGCGGAGGCCCATCGGCGGCAGTGACGGGTCGTTCGAGTCGCTCGCGTAGTGCCGCGCCGGGTAGATGTAGGCGCGGCGCGTGTTCTCGACGGTGAAGCGGAGCGCGTGGTCGATCTTGCCGCGGCGCCACCTCGTCCCAGCGCGCAAGCCCGGGGAAGATCGGCAGCCCGGCCGCGTCGGCGGACGTCCAGCCGGCCGGTCTCACCTTGTTCGTGCGCAGGTTCCAGATCGCGCCGGATCCGGCATGGCGCCCGCGCAGCGAGTAGACCTCGTACAGCGTGCAACTCGAGCGGTCGAGCATCAGCGCGTGGCGGTCGCCACCGTGCTCGATCTTGACGTTGCGCGGGAGCGGGTACCGGCCCTTGTCGCTCTGGTCGGCGTAGTCGAAGCTCAGCTTGAAGCGCGGGGTGGTCTTCGACACGACGTTGAAGGGGATGCCGATCGGCCCGCCGTCCCAGGTTCCCGAGCCGAAGTCCGCGTGCAGGCCGGTGCCGAGCCCGATCGAACGGATCAGCTCGCGCGAGTTGCCCGCGACCGGCAGCCTGTCGACCGGCCGGTTCCACGGGTTCGTTTTCGGAAAGACCGGACAGGTCGCGCGCGCCGGGAACGCGGAGCGCGGCCGCCGAGCCTGCGAGGACCAGCGCAAGCGGGATCAGCGCAGCTGCGTGTACGTGAGATCTCTGCCGTCCCACAGGTCCAGCTCGGTGTCGACCCCGACCCACCGGTAGACGAAGACTAGACCGGCGTCGTCGCCGTCGCCGTGGACGACGTGCTCGAAGGAATCGGGCGTGTTCCCTTCGACCCGCACCTCGAAGGCGTGGTTCTCATAGGGCGAGCGAGCCGCCCAGTCGCCGAGGATGGGCAGCTCGCGCACGATGCGGACGCGGTCGAGACCGGCCTCCTCGTGCAGCTCGCGCCGAAGCCCCTGCTCGAGCGACTCGCCGGGGTCGATGCGGCCGGCGGGAACCTGCGTCCCCGCCTCGGGATCGTCGCGCTGGTCGAAGACGAGCAGCTCGATTCGCCCGTCACGCTCGCGCGTGACGTAGGCCAGGACGCGCTGTCTCACCCCTGCGCGCGGAGCTTGGCCTTGTGCTCGCGCTTCGCCGCCTGGTAGCGCTCGAGCGCCTCCGGCGAGTCCACGTCCCCGAGGGTCGGGTGGTTGGGGACGAGCTCCTGCGCGGCCTCGACGCCGAAGCGCTTCGCCAGCACCGATCCCAGCGCCTTGATCTTCATCTCGCCGAAGCCCGGGAGGGCCGCGATGCGCTTGCGGAGCTCGGCGCCGTCCGCTGCCTCGTTCCAGAGGCGCGAGGCGTCGCCGCCGTACTCCTCCTCGACCAGCCGCGCGAGCTGCTGCACGCGCTCGGCCATCGAGCCCGGGAAGCGGTGGATCGCGGGCTTCTCGCGGAAGGCCTCGAGCAGCGTGGCGGGATCGGTCGCGGCGATCTTCCCGGGGTCGAGCGTCCCCAGCCGCTGCTTCAGCTTGAGCGGGCCCGTGAACGCGGTCGGCACGGTCACCTGCTGGTCGAGCGCAAAGCCGACGAGCAGCGCGAACGGATCGGAGGCGAGCAGCGCGTCTGCGTCGTCGTTGCCGGTGAAGTAGAGCCTCTGCACGGCGACCGCCATGCACCGATTCTACGCCGCCTTCACCTCCGCGAACTCCCGCACCTCCTCCGCCGCCTTCTCGCGATGGTCCTCCGCGTCCGGACGCTCGTCGAACGTGCCCAGGTAGTCGAGGATCTCGTCCTCGCCGCAGTAGACCGAGCCGTCCGTCGCGGCCAGGACCGGGATCTCGTTCGTCCCCGCAACCGCCTCGAGCTCGTCGCGCTCGTCCGGCGCGGCGGGAACCTGGCGCGCGACGAAATCGAGCCCGAGCTCGGTGAGACGCTGCCGGACGGCGTGGGAGTGCGGACACCATTCCGCCTGGAAGAGCTCCATGTCCGTTCTCTTGCACGTTGTCCGCAGGACGAAACGGCGCTACGGTCAGGCGATGTTCCGCCGGTTGCTCGCGGTTGGCCTGGTCGCCGCCGGCACGTTGGCCTCGACCGCCGCGGCGACCTTCCCTGGCCGAAACGGAGCCATTCTGGCTATGGGCGACCCGATCGACGTCAGCGAGCTGGCAACGCTCGTCTACGTCCCGATCGACGGTGGGGAGGAGCGCGTGCTCGGCCTCGGTCAGTACCCCGTCTGGTCGCCTCACGGCCGATCCTTCGCCTTCGCGACCTGGCGGAAGATCTACGTCGCGACGACCGACGGCTACAGCATCACGAGCCACCGGCGGCTGATCACCGTGCAGGAGCCGATCCAGCTGTGGGAGCTCTCCTGGTTCCCGGGCGGCAACCGCCTCGCTTATGTCGCGACCGACAAGCGCACCGACACGTCAGACATCCACACGCTCCGCGTGTCCGACGGGCGGCACGGTTCCCGCCTCACGTTCGCGAGGAAGGGTTGGTCGAACGACTGGCCCGCCGTCTCTCCGGATGGACGCTTTATCGCCTACGTCCAGTGCAGCCGAGGCGAGCGGGCCTGCAACCTGCGGCTGATGCGCTCGAACGGCGCCGACCAGCACACGATCGTCTCCGTCCCGCCCTGGCGCGCCGACGATCCCGTCTGGGCGCCGGGAGGGCGCTCCATCGCGTTCAATCTCTGCGGTATCCACCGCTGCACCGGCTGGATCTACGACGTCGCGACACACGAACGTAGGCGCGTTCCCGGTCAGACGATCGAGGCATTCGCGCCGGACGGAGCGCACTTGCTGATCTTCGACACCGTGAAGGCCCGGCCCGACTGTGGGCAAGGCCTCTTCGTCACCGATCTCCGCGGGAAGAAGCGGCGCCTGCTCCCGGGGGACTGTCTCAACACGGCGGACTGGCAGGCCCAGCGCTAGCGTCGTCAGCGCGGCGCGCACGATCTCGACGTTCTCGCGCCACACCTCTTCGGGAAGCGGCGGAAGGATGTCGTCCCAGACCGCGGCGAAGCTGTCGCTCAGCTGCGGCAACCGGGCGGGCCGCGCCATGAACCACCAGTGCAGGTGCTCGCTCCTTCGCCCCAGCGGCACACGTGCACCCGGCCGACGTCGGGGATCGCGCGGACGGCGCGCTCGATCCGGGCCAGGACGGCCCCAGGTCGGCGGCGAGCTCCGCCGGAGGCGCCCGGTCGGCGTAGTGCTCCGTCGACTCGAGGATCACGACCATCGGCAGGCCGGTCGGGCCGAGCGCACGCAGCGCCAGTGCTCGTCGTCCAGACAGTAGTCCTCCGTCGGAGTGGCGCAGCGTCCACAGTCGACGCCTCCTTCACCGTGGCGGCCGCTTCTCGCTTCCGCCGGCGGCTCAGGGCGCGCGGGCCGCGTGACGCCCTCGAAGGGGAATGTCCCCCACTCGTCGAGCGGCGGCATCCGCAGCGCATCCTTGATCCGCTCATAGAACTGTTCCGGAGTCTCGGGCATCCGGGGCCGATGCTAACGTCGGCGGCAGTGGAGTGGCCCGAGGAGTTCTACGAGCTCAAGCGTGGTGAGGGCTGCCCGATGTGCGAGCAGGGCCGCCCGGACGAGACCGAGTGGGGCATCCGCTTCCTCACCGGAGAGGTCTCCGACGCATACCTCCAGCGGGCAGAGGTGCAGCGCGGATACACCGTCGTCATCTGGCGCGGCCGGCACGTCGCCGAGCCGACCGAGCTGTCGAAGGAGGAGGCGACGCAGTACTGGCTCGAGGTGCTCGAGGCGGGACGCCGCCTGGAGCGTGTCTTCGACCCGGTCAAGGTGAATTACGAGACGCTCGGGAACGCGCTTCCGCATCTGCACACGCACGTGATGCCTCGCTACGCCGACGACCCGAAGCCAGGCTGGCCGTTCCCGCATCCCGAGGGCGAGCGCGGCACGTTCGACGAGCAGCTGCTGCGGCGCGACGTCGAGGAGCTGAGCCGGTGAGCGCGCTCGACGTCTTCTCCCCGAGACGCGCGCCTGGTTCGAGGGCGCCTTCGCGGGGCCGACCCCGGCGCAGGAGCTCGGCTGGCCCGCGATCGCCCGCGGCGGCCATACGCTCATCCAGGCGCCGACCGGCTCGGGCAAGACGCTGGCGGCGTTCCTGTACGGGATCGACCGGCTGAAGGAGACGCCCGGAGAGGGCCTTCGCCTGCTGTACGTCTCTCCGCTCAAGGCGCTCAACTACGACGTCGAGCGGAACCTGCGCGGCCCGCTGGCCGGCCTGAACAGCTCGCTCGACGTCGCCGTCCGCACCGGAGACACGCCGCAGAAGGAGCGGGCGGCGATGCTGCGCAAGCCGCCGGACATCCTGATCACGACCCCGGAGTCGCTCTATCTGCTGCTGACCTCCCGCGCCCGCGACAACCTGCGCGGCGTCGAGACCCTCATCCTCGACGAGGTTCACGCCGTGGCCGGGACGAAGCGCGGCGCGCACCTCGCCATCTCGGTCGAGCGGCTCGAGCGGCTGGTCGAGAAGCCGCTGCAGCGAATCGGCCTGCTCCGCGACCCAGCGACCGCTCGAGGAGATCGGCCGCTTCGTGTCGGGCGGCCGCGAGATCGAGCTGGTCGACGCCGGCCGCTCGAAGGAGCTCGACCTCGAGATCGTCGTCCCTGTCGAGGACATGCGGGAGCCCGGAGGCGCGCCGGTCAGCCAGCCGGACATGGTCGACAACTCGGCGCTGATGACGCCGACCGAGGGCGGCGCCTCCTCGATCTGGCCGTCCATCTACCCGGAGCTTGCTCCGGCTGGTCCGCGAGCACCGCTCGACGATCGTCTTCGTCAACAACCGCCGCCTGGCCGAGCGGCTCGCGCTTCGGCTGAACGAGCTGGCGGAGGAGGAGATCGCCAGGGCCCACCACGGCTCTATAGCCCGTGAGCAGCGGACGGAGATCGAGGAGCTGCTCAAGGCGGGACGGATCCCGTGCCTGGTCGCGACCTCGTCGCTCGAGCTGGGGATCGACATGGGCGCCGTCGACCTCGTCATCCAGGTCGAGTCGCCGAAGTCGGTGGCGCGCGGACTGCAGCGCGTCGGCCGCGCCGGCCACGAGCTCGGCGCCGTCTCGAAGGGCCGCTTCTTCCCCAAGTTCCGCGCCGACCTGCTCGAGTCGGCGGTCGTCGCGAAGCGGATGCTCGAGGGCGCCATCGAGGAGACGACCATCCCGCGCAACCCGCTCGACGTCCTCGCGCAGCAGATCGTCGCGATCTGCGCCGAGGAGGAGATCTCGGTGGACGACCTGCACGAGCTCGTGCGCCGCGCATACCCGTTCGCAGATCTGTCGCGCGTCCAGCTCGAGAACGTCCTCGACATGCTGGCCGGCCGCTATCCGTCGGATGAGTTCGCCGAGCTGCGCCCGCGGATCGTCTGGGATCGCACCGGCGGCCTCGTCCGCGCGCGCGAAGGAGCGCAGCGGCTCGCGGTGCAGAACGCGGGCACGATTCCCGACCGGGGCCTCTTCGGCGTCCATCTGGTCGACGGCGGCGGCCGCGTGGGCGAGCTCGACGAGGAGATGGTCTACGAGGCGCGCGCCGGGCAGGTGATCCTGCTCGGAGCGTCCAGCTGGCGGATCGAGGAGATCACCCGCGACCGCGTGCTCGTCTCGCCCGCGCCGGGAGTGCCGGGAGCCGTGCCGTTCTGGAAGGGCGAGGGAGTGGGACGGCCGTACGAGCTCGGCGAGGCGATCGGGCAGACCTCCCGTGAGCTCGTCTCGCTCTCCGACGAGCGAGCGGCCGAGCGCCTGATCGGCGAGCACCGGCTCGACCGCCGGGCCGCGGCCAACCTCGTCACCTTCCTGCGCGAGCAGGAGGCCGCGACGCGCGTCGTGCCCTCCGACCGCGCGATCGTGATCGAGCGGTTCCGCGACGAGATCGGCGACTGGCGCGTCTGCATCCTCACACCCTTCGGCGCGCGCGTGCACGCGCCCTGGGGCCTGGCGCTCACCGCGCGGCTGCGCGACTCGCTCGGCCTCGAAGTGCAGTCGATCTGGTCGGACGACGGGATCGCCCTGCACCTGCCCGACGCCGACACGTCGCCGCCGCTCGACGACCTGATGCTCGAGCCGGACGAGGTCGAGGACCTCGTCATGACCGAGCTCGGAGGCAGCGCTCTGTTCGGCGCCCGGTTCCGCGAGAACGCCGCGCGTGCCCTGCTCATCCCGCGCCGCCGGCCGGGCGAGCGGACGCCGCTCTGGCAGCAGCGTCTGAAGGCGCAGAGCCTGCTCCAGGTCGCCCGGCGTTACGGCTCCTTCCCGGTCGTCCTCGAGACCTACCGGGAGTGCCTGCAGGACGTCTTCGACCTGCCCGCACTGAAGCAGATCCTGCGCGGGCTGAAGACGCGCGAGCTCGACCTCGTCGACGTCGAGACGCCGTCCGCGTCGCCCTACTCGTCGTCCCTGCTCTTCGACTACATCGCGACCTACATGTACGAGGACGACACGCCGCCGGCCGAGCGGCGCGCGCAGGCGCTCTCCCTCGACCGCGACCTCCTTCGGGAGCTACTCGGCCAGGAAGAGCTGCGCGACCTGCTCGATGCCGATGCTGTCGACGAGGTCGAGCGGCAGCTGCAGGGCCGTGCGCGGAACGCGGACGAGCTGCACGACCGCCTCCGCCGCGTCGGGCATCTCCGCCCTGACGAGTACGAGCCTGAGCAGGCCGAGGCGCTGCTGCGCGAGCGCCGGGCGATCGAGGTGCGGGTCGGGGGCGACGAGGTGCTCCTCGCAGCCGAAGACGCCGGCCGCTACCGCGACGCGCTCGGGGCGATGCCGCCCAGGCGGGCTTCCGGCCGCCTTCCTCGAGAAGACCGACGAGCCGCTGCCCTCGCTCCTGCTGCGGTACGCGCGCTCGCGCGGGCCGTTCACGACAGCCGAGGCCGCGGAGCGATTCGGCCTCGAGCTCGAGCTGGCGGAGGCGCAGCTGGCAGCGCTCGAGCGCGCCGACAAGCTCGTTCGTGGCGAGCTCCGCCCCGGCGGCACGGAACGCGAGTGGTGCGACCCGGACGTCCTCCGGCGCCTGCGCCGCGCCTCGCTCGCCGCGTTGCGGCGCGAGGTCGAGCCAACGGAGCAGGCGGCGTTCGGTCGCTTCCTGCCCGGCTGGCAAGGGGTCGACCGGCGAGCGACTCTGAGGGAGGCGCTCGTGCCGCTCCAGGCGCTCCCGCTCCCGGTGGCGCTCTGGGAATCCGAGCTGCTGCCCCGCCGCGTGCCTGGCTACCAGCCGGGGCAGCTCGACCAGCTGTGCGCCTCGGGCGAGGTCGTCTGGGTGGGCGCGGGTCTCGACCGCGTAGCGGTCTACTTTCGCGACGACGCGCCGGTCCTGGGCCGCGTCGCGTCCGCCGACCGTCCCGAGGGTGACGTGCACGATCGCCTGCGCGAGGCGCTTTCGGCCAGCGCCGAGTTCTGGTTCGACCTGCTCGAGACGACCGGGCTCGACGCTGAATCCGCCCTCCCGGCGCTGTGGGAGCTCGTCTGGTCCGGCGAGGTGACGAACGATGCGTGGACTCCGCTACGCGCCGGCCGGCGGTACGGCGTGCCGCGGCCGGAGCGCAGGCCTCGCCGCTTCTCGCGGCAGCGTGCGAGCGCGATCACCGCGACGCAGGGACGCTGGTCGCCGACCGATCGCCTCTTCCGGGGCGTGCCGGATCGCCGCGCGCTTGCCGAGCTCCTGCTCGAGCGGCAGGGCATCGTGACGCGTGACGGCGTACGCGCCGAAGGAATCTCCGGCGGCTATGGGGCGGTCTACGGGGAGCTGCGCGCCCTCGAGACGCTCGGCCTGTGCCGGCGCGGCTACTTCGTCGAGGGACTGGGCGGCGCCCAGTTCGCTCTCGGGGGAGCGGTCGAGCGGCTACGGGAGTTGCGTGACCGCGAGGACCACGACGACGCGCTCGTCCTCGCCGCCGCCGATCCGGCCCAGCCTTACGGCGCCGCGCTTCCCTGGCCGCGCCGGGCCGGCGCACGCGCGGCGCGCGTCGCCGGCGCTCACGTCGTTCTGCTCGGCGGAGAGGCCGCGCTCTTCGTCGAGCGCGGCGGCCGTTCGCTCGTCCCGCTGCGCGATCCGGCGGAGAGTTGGCTGCGCCCGGCTTTGGAAGCGCTCGTCCGGCACGTCCGGCAGCGCGGCGTCAGGAGGCTTGCGGTCGAGCGCTTCGACGGCGAGCCGGTCGCCGAGTCGGACGCGATGCCGCTCCTGCTCGAGGTGGGTTTCCAGGCTGGACCTCGGCGAGCCGTCCTGCGACCGTGAAGCGTTTCGCGGCGCTCGCCGTCGGAGCGCTCCTCCTGACCGCGTGCGCCGAGGCGCCGGCCCAGCACGCGGCCCGACTGAAAGTGGAGCAGGCGGCCGAGCGCTCTGGACGGAGCGGCGACACCCATTGCACGCCGAACCCGCGACTCTTCTTCGCCCAAGGCCCGAAGGCGAGCGTGTTCATCTGTCTGGTCAAGGTCGGCGGCGGTGTCTGCGACCGCTACTTCGTCGACAAGGGCGCGGTTCGCCTGCAGCGGCGTGAGGCGGACTGCATCCTTCCCGGCACATGACGCTTCGGGGCGGCACCGTCACCTTGCTCGAGCGAGGCGTGGGGGACTGAGTGCCCGAGGGCGACTCGCTCCACCGCGCCGCGCGGCGCATTCAGGCGCTGGTCGGGGATGAGGTCGCGGCGGACGCGCCGCATCCGCGCGGAGCGGCCGTCGCCTCGCTCGTGGACGGACGGCGGCTGCTGGCGGCGCGCGCCGTCGGCAAGAACCTTCTGCTCGAGTTCGAGGGCGACGTCGTGGTCCGCAGCCACCTGCGCATGCACGGGCGGTGGAGCGTCGTCCCCGCCGGCTCGAGGCGCGTCGGCCGGCCCTGGCTCGTGCTGCGCGGGCGCGAGCAGGAAGCCGTCCTCTGGAACGGCCCCGTCCTCGAGCTCGACCGCGGCCGCACCCAGCGGCTCGGGCCGGACATCCTCACCGACGACGTGGAGGCCGCTCGGCTCCGGCACGTCGACCAACGTCGGGCGCTCGGCGAGGTCATCCTCGACCAGCGCGTCGTCGCGGGGATCGGGAACCTCTGGAAGGCCGAGGCGCTCTGGCATGCGCGCGTCTCGCCGTGGCGAACCGTCGGCGAGACGTCCGACGACGAGCTCGGGCGCGTCCTCGCCGAAGCGGCGCGGCTGATGAAGTCGTCGCTCGAGGGTGGGAGCGTCGCCGGCGGAGCCGGCGACGCCCGCCGGAAAACCCGGGCGCCCTCGGCGCCCGGGGGGAGGTCGGCCCAGGCGCGCCGTCTACCGCCGTGCCGGACGTCCCTGTCCGCGCTGCGGGAATCCGGTCCGCTCGCGCGGTCAGGGGGACGACAACCGGATGGCGTACTGGTGTCCGAGCTGCCAGCCGTAGACGAGCTCGCGCGGACGCTGGCGGCGCTGCCGCTCCCGGCTCGGGTCGCGATCGACGGAGTCGACGCGGCGGGCAAGACGACGCTCGCCGACCGGCTCGCCGCGCAACTGCCGGGCGCGGAGCGGCTGTGCGCCGACGACTTCCTCCGGCCGGCGGAGGAGCGCTACCGGCACGGACGCGAGTCGCCGGTCGGCTACTACGAGGACTCCTTCGACCACGATCGGCTGCGCGGCGCCGTCTTGGCCTCGAAGGAACTGCTGATCGTCGACGGGATCTTCCTGATGCGCCCAGAGCTGAACGACCTCTGGGACTTCCGCATCTTCATCCACATCGAGCCCGGCGAGTCGATCCGGCGCGGCGTCGCCCGGGACGGGCCGGAGACGGAGGAGCTCTACGAGGGGCGCTACGTGCCCGGCCAGCAGCTGTACCTCGAATCGGTACGGCCCGCGGAGCTCGCCGACGTGGTCGTCCTCAGCTCGGGCGGGGAGGCGCCCCGGGGGTGACGAACGGCCAGATATAGGGGTGGAAGCGCCTCGTGCCGTCCGACAGCTCGCGCGGGAAGTCGTTTGCGACCGCCTCGCCTGCCAGGCGCCAGAGCTTGAAGACCTCGGCAGTCACCACGCTCGGTCAGCTCCGTGTAGCCGCTCCGGTCGCGGCTCAACCCCTCCGTCGAGATCGGATGTCCCCAGACGACCGAGCACGCCCGCCGGTTCGTCTTCGCGTTCCACTTGAAGGTCTCGACCGCGCACGGGATGACCGGTACGCCCTCCTGCATCGCGATCATCATCCCGCCGAGCTTGACCTCGCCCGGGTAGCCGAACTTCTGCCGCGTCCCTTCGATGTGGACGCCGACGGTATGACCCTCGCGGACGAGCCGCCGCGCCTCGCGCAGCGCCTCGCGGTCGGCAAACCCTCGCTTGACCGGAAATGCGCCCGTCCAGATCAGCAGCTCGCCGATGATGGGCATGTCGAGCAATTCCTTCTTCGCCATGTAGTAGATCGCGCGCGGCGAGAAGATCCCGATCAGCGGATGGTCGACCGAGGCGAAATGGTTGGCGGCGACCACGAGGCCGCCCGTCGAGCGGCACGCGGTCGAGCCCGTAGCCGTGCGAGCCGGGAGCGAGGTCGTTCAGGAGCCAGACGGCCACGCCGGGCCGGAGCGCGTAGGGCCAGAGGAGCTCCGTGTCTTCCTTCCACAGCTTCGGAATGCCGAGATCGGTCAGTCGCACGGGGCGCAGCGTATAAAGGAGAGGGCTGTCCGGCGGAGTACGGGGAAGTCGTGGCGGTCCGTTCTCAGAGCCTGCAGCGAGCGCTGCGCTGCTTCTGCCTCGGCGGCTTCAACCTGCTCGGCCGCGAGGGGGCGGAGCTGCCCTTCGCCTTCGAGGAGCACTCCGCGCCCGGGCGGCCCTCCCTGTACGAATACCGGCCGCTCGTGCGCAACTTCGTCGAGGCGCGCGCCGAGCGCCTGGCGGCGAGCGATGACGCGCGCATCGCGATCGACGAGCTGCGGCGCGAGCCGGCCGCGGCGATCTTCGCGCGCGCCCACGCCGGGGTTAAGCCGACCGAGGAGGAAGCGCTGCTGCGAACCGTCCTCCTCCCGCTCCTGGTCAAGACGGCCGAGGCCTGCGGGGGCTTCGACTGGGATGACGGCGCATTCGACCACGCCTACGCCGACTTCGAGCGGTCGCTCTTCGGCGAGCGCCGCGCCTACGCCGCGGTCACGCCGGTGATCGGAATCTCGGCTCCTCTCCAGCTCGATCTCGGACGCGGTCTTCGTCTGCGCCCGGCGGCGACCGGCGAGCTGGCAGCGCTCTGGCCCGAGGCGGGCGGCCTCCTCCCGCAGGGTTTCGGCCGCGAGCCCGACCGGCTCTGCGTGCTCGAGCTGGAGCAGGCGCTTCCGCCGCGGGCGGTCGAGCCGCCCGACGCGCCGGGGGAGATCGGCGACGTCGTGACCGCGCTCAGGCTCGCGACGGCGGCTCCGGTCGCCGCCGGCCCCGTCCTGTTCGAGCGCCTCGACTGGAGGCCGCTCGGCATCCGGCCCGTTCTGCCGATCGCCGCGACGCAGCCGGCCGGCGAGCCGACCCGCCTCGACGCCTTCCGCGCCCGTCTCACGTCCGATCTGATCGAGCGGCTCGGGGCCGCGGACGCCGATCCCGAGCTGGGCGAGTCGCTCGACCGCTGGGAGCTGTCTCTCTTCCAGGGCGAGCCGTTCAGGTCAGAGCAGCTGCGTGAATCGCTGGCCGCGCTGCTCGGCGGCACCGACGGCTTGTGGGCGGCCGCGCTTCGCGCCTCCCTGCTGCTCGGGGAGAGCCCGCGCGAGCGAGCCGGTGTGATGGAACGGCTGAGCAACCTCGCCCGCGGAGAGCGCGTGGGCGAGGAGGACGCCGATCTGCAGCGGCGTGCGCTCGTCGAGGTCCTGATGCATGACGATCGTGTCCGGTTGGTCGAGGCGCTGGACGAAGCCGCGCTCGGCCTCCGTCCGCGGCCGGCGGGCTACTTCGCCGCGCGCGCAATCGCGAGCTAGACGTCACACAGGCGTCACAGGTTCGCCGCTACGGTCGCCGTATGGACATCCTCGACCGGCTCGAACAGATCGAACGCCTCGAGCAGGAAGAGGCGCCCGCGGCGGTCCTGCTCGAAGAAGTCCGCGCGCTCCTCGGCGAGGCCGAGGTCTGGGTCAGGTCGGAGGCGCGTGCGAGCGAGCGCGCCGGGGCGGCGGTCCAGGCCCTCCGGGACGCGCTCGAAACCCATGAAGAAGCCGTTCTGGCAGCCGAAAGGACTTTGGTAGCCTGACCCGAAAGGTGAGTCCAATGGGGCTCGCCGCACGACTTCTTCCGCGCCCGTCTCATCGGGCGCACTCATCCAAGCCTGACTCCGAGGAGCTCGCCGTGGGCCGTGTGATCGCGTTCGCGAACCAGAAGGGCGGCGTCGCCAAGACGACGACGACGCTGAATCTCGCCGTCGCGTTCAAAGAGCAGGGGATGAACGTCCTCATCGTCGATCTCGACCCGCAGGGCAACCTGACCATGAGCCAGGGCTTCAATCCCGACTCGATCGAGCGCTCGATGTACGACGTCCTCGTCAACCGGCTGCCGATCGAAGAGGTGATCCAGCAGGCGGAGGTCGACATCGCCGTCTCCTCGATCGACCTCGCCGGCGCCGAGCTCTCACTCTCGAGCATGATCGGCCGCGAGCGCGCGCTGGAGAAGGCGCTCGCGCCCATCCGCGACACGTACAACTACATCCTGATCGATACGCCCCCGTCGCTCGGGATCCTCACGATCAACGCGCTCGTCGCGGCGAACGGGGTCATCGTCCCCGTCCAGTGCGAATATCTGTCGCTGCGTGGCCTCGTCCAGCTCGAGAACACCCTCAGCATGATCCGCGAGAACCTCAATCCCGATGTCGAGATCCAGGGCATCCTGCCGACGATGTTCGACAAGCGGACGCTCCATGCGCGCGAGGCGATCGACATCCTCGAGGAGAACTTCGGCGACCTCGTCTTCGACACGAAGATTCGCAAGACCATCCGCTACGCGGAGGCCCCGGTGAAGGGGACGTCCGTGCTCGCGTACGACCCGACCGGGGAGGCCGCCCAGGCCTACCGCCGGCTCGCCAGGGAGGTGCTCAATGGCTCGCAAGCGCGCCAGCATGCGTGAGGGCCCACTGGCCGAGCTCTTCCGCGCCACCGAAGCGGCGCAGAAGCAGGCCGACCGCGAGGGACGGACCGTCGAGCCCGTCCAGGAGGAGACGGTCGAGCACGCGCCTCCGTTCGAGGTGATCGAGACTCCGGCCGACCAGGTCGAGGCCGCGCCTGCACCTGAGCCCGAGCGGGAGCGCTGGCTCGAGCCGGTCACGCTGCCGGAGCCCGCGCCGCGCCTGCACCGCGTCCAGCTGACCGAGCCCTCGGGCTACATGGCGAACATCAAGGTCGTCGGTGTCGGCGGCGCCGGGCTGAACGCCGTCAACCGGATGATCGATGCGGGAATTCCCGAGGTCGAGTTCGTCGCGATCAACACCGACATGCAGCAGCTCCGCAACTCGGACGCGCCGACCAAGCTCCACATCGGCGGCGACCTCACGCGCGGCCTCGGATCCGGCGCCGACTCCGAGATCGGCCGCCAGTCCGCCGAGGACTCGTACGACCAGATCAAGCACGCGCTCCGGGGCTCGGACATGGTGTTCGTGACCGCGGGCGAGGGAGGTGGAACCGGATCGGGCGCCGCTCCCGTCGTCGCCCGCATCTCGCGCGACCTAGGCGCACTCACGGTGGGGATCGTCACGCTCCCGTTCAAGTTCGAGGGAACGCGGCGCAAGCGGCAGGCCGACGAGGGCACCGAGGTGCTCCGCGGCGCCTGCGACACGACCATCGTCATCCCGAACGACAGGCTGCTCGAGGTGCTCGACCAGTCCACCTCGATGATCGACGCGTTCCGGATCGCCGACGACGTCCTCCGCCAGGGCGTGCAGGGCATCTGCGACCTGATCACCGTCCCCGGCCTGATCAATCTGGACTTCGCGGACGTGCGAACGATCATGACCGACGCTGGAACCGCGCTCATGGGCATCGGCTACTCGACCAGCGACGATCGAGCCCGCGAGGCCGCCGAACGCGCACTTCGCTCACCGCTCATCGACACCGAGATCGTCGGCGCGAAGGGCATCCTGCTCTCGATCGCGGGCGGCGAGGATCTGACGCTGATCGAGGTCAACGAGGCGGCGGAGATCGTCCGCCAGGCCGCGACCGACGAGACGAACATCATCTTCGGCGCAACGATCGACGAGCGGCTGCAGGGACAGATGTGGGTCACCGTCGTCGCGACGGGGATCGGCACCGCGCGCCGGAGCACCCCGATCTTCAGCACGAGCCGTGCTCCGGACGAGCAGCTCGAGCCGCCGTCCTTCCTCGCGAGCTAGTTCCGTAGTCTCTGCGCCGTGAGAGGCGCGATCGCTGCGGGCCATCCCTTGACCGCCGAGGCCGGCGCGCGCGTGCTCGCCGACGGCGGCAGCGCGGTCGACGCCTGCATCGCGGCGGCGTTCGTCTCCTGGGTCGTCGAGAGCCCTGTCACCGGCCCGGGCGGCGGCGGGTTCATGCTCGTCCACCGCGCCCGCGACCGGACGAGCCGGCTCGTCGACTTCTTCGTCACGATCCCCGGCCTCGGGCTGAAGGACGCAGCCGCGCGGGAGATGGAGGAGATCGACGTCGAGTTCGTCGAGTCGTCGCAGATCTTCCGCATCGGCGCGGCCTCATGCGCGGTTCCGGGTGCGCCCGCCGGGCTCGAGTACGTCCACCGCGTCTACGGGACGAGGCCGTGGCAGGAGCTGCTCGCTCCGGCGATCGAGCTGGCGCGAAGCGGGGTCGAGCTGACGCGGCCGCAGGCGCACCTTCACGCCGTCGTCGACCTCATCCTGCGGCACAGCCCCGAGGGGCGCGCTGTGTTCGGGCCGGAGGGGAGGCGGCTGGTCGCGGGCGAGCGGCTCGTCCAGCGCGACCTCGCGCACACGCTGGAGCAGCTCTCCGAGCACGGCTCGCGCGCGATCTACGGAGGCGAGGTGGCGCGCGCGATCGCCTCCCACCTTCGCGAGCGGGGCGGCTCGATCACGCTGCGCGATCTCGAGGAGTACCGCGTCATCCGGCGCCGTCCCGTCCGCGCCGTCTTCTGCGGGCACGAGCTCGAGTCGAACCCGCCGCCTTCGACCGGCGGTGTCCTGATCGGCTATGGCCTGCGGATGATCGACCGGCTCGGCCCCGGCGGCTCTCCGGGAAGCGCGGAGGCGATCGCCCGGCTGGTTGAGATCATGCGCGAGCAGAACCGCGTGCGCGGCGCGCGCTTCGGGCGCGATCTGCATCGAGGAGGGCTGACGCGCAGGTTGTACGGCGACGAGCAGCTCGCGGACGCGATCGAGCGCATCGGGGCGACGACGCAGATCTCGGTCGTCGACGCGGACGGTAACGCGGCCTCCTGCACCGCCTCGACAGGGTCGGGTTCCGGTGTCGTCGTCCCCGGGACCGGCATCCACCTGAACAACATGCTCGGCGAGTTCGACCTGGCCGCGTCGACGGGCAGCGCGCGGCCGGGCGTGCGGATGACGAGCATGATGGCGCCGTCCATCGTGTTGCGCGAGGGCGAGCCGCGTCTCGTCGTCGGGAGCGCGGGCTCGCTGCGCCTGCGCGGCGCGATCATGCAGGTCGTGATCGACGTCGCCGTCCACGGGATGTCGGTCGAGGACGCGATCGACTTTCCGCGCTTCCACCTCCAGGATGAGGACGTGCACTGTGAGGGCGGGGCCGACCCGGCGGAGCTCGACCGGCTCGAGGGGCTCGGCTACAAACCCGTCCGCTGGCGCCGGCGCAACCTGTACTTCGGCGGGGCGGCCGCGGTCGAGATCCGTGCGGACGGGAGCCTGGCCGCCGCCGGCGACCGGCGCCGGGGCGGTGCCGGCGTCGTCGTCGAGTGAGCGACTTTCACGTCCGGCGGGCCGAACCGGGCGACGCCCAGGCGCTCGTCGCGCTGGCCCGCGCCGTCGGCGCCGAGCCGGAGGGCTGGCTGATCACGAGAAGCTCCTGGAGAAGCGTCGCCGACGAGCGCCGCTACCTGAAGGCGCTCCGCCGTCACGTCGGCGCCGCAGTCTTCGTCGCCGAGACGGACGGCGGCGAGCTCGCGGCGCGGTTGTCGGTCGCGCGCGATCCGCACCCCGCGAGCCGGCACGTCGCGGATCTGGGCCTGATGGTCGCCGCCGGGCATCGCCGGAAGGGGATCGGCTGGGCGCTGCTCGAGCAGGCCGTCCGCTGGGCACAGGAGACTGACGTGATCAAGCTCGAGCTCCACGTCTTTCCCCACAACGCCCCGGCGATCGCCCTGTATGAGAAGTTCGGCTTCGTCCGCGAGGGCTACCGCCGCAGCCACTACCGGCGCGGGGACGGTCTCGTCGACGCCGTCCTGATGGCGTATCAGGTGCGTTGAAGCAGGCCTCACCCATTCCCGGGCACGAGCCTGTCACAGTAGTACAGCGCCTATGAGGTGGGTCATGCTCACAGTTCTCGCTCTGGGGCTTGCAGGAGCGGCAGCCGCCCAGCGCGAGGCCGCGAGCAAGCTGAAAATCGGCCAGCCCGCCACTTTCCGCGGAACCCAGACCGTCCCGCGGGCGCGCCTGCGCATCACGCTGGTGGCCTACGTCGATCCGGTGCATTCGCGGCTGGGACGGCCTCGCAGGGGGACGCGGTTCGTCGCCTTCAAGCTACGGATCGCGAACCTCACCAAGCAGCGCTGGCAGGGAACGATCGCCTCGTGGGCGACGCTCGTCGGCCTTCATGGGCGCCGCTACGACGTCACGACCTCCGGGATCGTGCAGCCCTGGGCCGTGAAGCTTCCCTCGCTGGACGAAGGAACGACGATCGAGGGAAAGCGGACGGTCGTCGGGTACCTCGGCTGGATCCTCCCCAAGAAGCTCGAGCTGCGCGAGTTCCGCTACCAGCTCGAGCTCGGCCCGGACGACGCCGCCTGGGTGTTGCCACGCCGGTAGACCCGGGCGGGCACATCCTGACCCACTTCTAGAATCGTCTTCCCGTGCCCGAGGACCAGCCTTTCGTCCATCTCCACGTCCACTCCGAGTACTCGATCCTCGACGGAGCGTGTCGCATCCCCGCGCTCGCCGCCCGGGCGGCCGAGCTCGAGATGCCCGCCGTCGCGCTGACCGACCACGGCTCGCTGGCCGGCGCGGTCGAGCTGTACCGCGAGACGCGCAAGCACGGGGTCAAACCGCTGATCGGGTGCGAGGTCTATGTCGCCGACGACCGCGCCTCGCAGCAGAAGGGGTACGCGCATCTCACCCTCCTCGCCCACACGAACGAGGGCTACGGCAACCTGATCAAGCTCTCGTCCGCCGGCTATCTCGAGGGCTACTACTACAAGCCGCGCGTCGACTGGGAGCTGCTCGAGCGGCACTCGGCCGGGCTGCTCGCACTCTCCGGCTGCCTGTCGGGCCGCGTGTCGAAGGCGCTCGAGGAAAACCGGCCGAAGGACGCCGCCGCCGACCTCGACCGCCTCGTCCAGATCTTCGGCAAGGACGGCACGTACGTCGAGATCCAGAACGCGGGGCTCGACGCACAGGCGCGGATCAACCCGCAGCTGCAGAAGCTGGCGGACGAAAGCAGTCTCCCGTTGGTCGCGACGGGTGACGTCCATTACCTGCACCACGAGGACTTCCGCGCGCACGAGGCGCTCCTGTGCATCCAGTCCGGGACGAGCCTCAACGACCCGAACCGCTGGAGGTTCGACACCGATCAGTTCTACTTCAAGAGCGCGGCCGAGATGGCGCTCGACTTCCCCGAGTACGGCGAGGCGATGCGGCGCACGCTCGAGGTCGCGGAGCGCTGCTCGGTCGAGATCGAGCTCGACGTCATCCGCCTCCCGAAGTTCCCGGTCCCGGACGGCCGCGAAGCATTCGACTACATGGTCGAGCTCTGCGAGAAGGGGCTCGAGAAGCGCTACGGCCACACGACGCCGGAGCTACAGGAACGCCTGCGCTTCGAGCTCAAGACGATTCGCGAGATGGGGTTCACCGACTACTTCCTGATCGTCTGGGACTTCATCCGCTTCGCGCGGCAAAACGGGATCAGCGTCGGCCCCGGCCGCGGGTCGGCCGCCGGCTCGCTCGTCGCCTACTGCCTCGAGATCACCGATGTCGACCCGATGCGGTACGACCTCCTGTTCGAGCGGTTCCTGAATCCGGGCCGCAAGGAGATGCCCGACATGGACATCGACTTCGCCGTGGCCGGGCGGGAGCACGTCATCAACTACGTGGCGGAGAAGTACGGGCGCGACCGCGTCGCCCAGATCATCACCTTCGGGACGATGATGGCCCGGGCCGCCGTGCGGGACGCCGGCCGCGTCCTCGACGTCCCCTACAGCCAGGTCGACCGCATCGCGAAGCTCATTCCGGAAGGCCCGAAGGTCTACCTGGACGAGTGCATGAAGCCCGGACAGGAGCTGAAGACCGCCTACGACGGCGACCCGGTCGTGAGAGAGATCGTCGACCTCGCGAAGCCGCTCGAGGGCCTCGTCCGCCAGGACTCGATCCACGCCGCCGGAGTCGTGATCGGGGCCGAGCCGCTGACGAACGTCGTCCCGCTGCAGCAGAAGGGCCCCGATTCGGAACTCGTCACCCAGTTCGGGATGTGGGACGTCGCCGCGCTGGGGCTGCTGAAGATCGACTTCCTCGGGCTGCGGAACCTCGACGTGATCGACAAGGCCGTCGAGCTGATCGGCAGCGGGCTCGACATCACGAAGATCCCGATGGACGACTCGAAGACGTACGAGATGCTCGCCCGCGCCGACTCGGTCGGCGTCTTCCAGTTCGAGTCGTCGGGGATGCGCGAGGCGCTGCGCGTCGTCAAGCCGACGCAGTTCGAGGACCTGATCGCGCTCGTCGCCCTCTACAGGCCGGGGCCGATGCAGTACATCCCCGAGTACGCGCGCCGCAAGAACGGCCACGTTCCCGTCAGCTACATCGACCCGCGGCTGGAGGAAATCACCGGCGTCTCGTTCGGTATCTGCATCTACCAGGAGCAGTACCTCGAGATCGCCAAGAAGTTCGGCGGTTTCTCGCCGGCCGAGGCCGACGACCTGCGCAAGGCGATCGGCAAGAAGATCCACGAGCTCATGGCGTCCCTCAAGGAGAAGTTCCTCGAGGGCTGCGCCAGGTCGGAGACGACGCCCGCGGTCGCGACTCAGCTCTGGAAGGACATGGAGCAGTCCCAGGACTACTCCTTCAACAAGGCCCACTCCGCTTGCTACGCCCTGACCGCGTACCGCACCGCCTGGCTGAAGGCCAACCACCCGCGCGAGTACATGGCCGCCCTCATCTCCTCGGTCATGAACACGAAGGACCGCGTGCCGTTCTACGTGAACGCGTGCCGCGAGATGGGCATCGAGGTGGAGCCGCCGGACGTCAACTCCTCGGCCTGTGATTTCGCCGTGGTCGAGGGAAAGATCCGCTTCGGGCTGAACGCGGTCAAGAACGTCGGCGACTCGGCCGCGCGGGCGATTATCGCGGCGCGGGAGGAGGGCGGGCCGTTCGAGTCGATCTGGGACTTCACCGAGCGCGTCGACCCGCAGGTCGCGAACCGGCGCGCGCTCGAGGCGCTGATCCGCTGCGGCGCACTCGACTCGACCCGCGCCACGCGGAAGGGGATGCTGGACGTGCTCGACTCCGCGCTCGCCTGGGGCGGCCGCGAGCAGGCCGACCGGATCGCCGGGCAGGGCTCGATCTTCGACCTCGGCGATTCCGCCGGCCCGGAGGCGCCGCGCCGCCACCCGCCCGTCCCGCGCGACGAGTTCGACAAGAGCGAGCTCCTCAGCCTCGAGAAGGAGACCCTCGGCCTGTACGTCTCCGAGCACCCATTGTCCGCCATCCGCGAGCAGCTGCGGCGCAAGGTCGATTGCACGCAGCTCGAGCTGGAGCGCCGCCGTGACGGAGAAGTGGTGATGGTCGGCGGGATCGTGGGGGCGATCAAGCAGCTGACGACGAAGAAGGGCGAGCCGATGGTGTTCATGCGCCTCGACGACCTCACCGGCTCGACCGAGGTCGTCGTCTTCAACTCGGTGTACGCGGCGTCGCGCGAGCTACTCGTCCCCGACCGTGTGCTCGTGGTCAAGGGCCGGGTCGACCACAAGCAGGAGGGCGAGACGAAGCTGATCGCGCTGGAAGTGACGCCGTTCGAGGCGATGCCCGAGCGCAAGCTGGTCGAGCTGCGTATCGACGCGGCAAAGGCGCACGCGGGCGTCGTCCGCGAGCTCGCTCTGCTTGTGCGCGACTACCCGGGCGAGGCCCCGGTCGTGCTCGCGCTCGAGACGTCGAGCGGTCCAAAGCGCCTCGCTTTCGGGCCTGAATACAAGGTGCAACCCGTGGCGGACTTCTTCGCCGAGGTGAAGGCGTTGCTCGGCGAAGCCGCCATCGCGTAGCTCCACATCGACCCGAACGTGGAGAAAACTACTTGACAAGCATGTCCTAATCTGCTTTCTTTTGTCCCCCAACAGGGGGATGGCAATCTATCCCCCGATCAGGCTGCGGTTCAGCTATTGCGAGGAGACCGAATTTGATCGCTCGTCACAGCGGCTCCAGATCTCGGATTCGAAGCGAGTCGACGTCGCGCTGCCGGAGACAGTCGTGAAGCGTACCCGCGTGCTCATCGGAGACGATCAGGCGATCTTCGTCGAAGGAGTTCGCCAGGTCATCGCGTCGGTCGACGACATCGAGCTCGTCGGCGCGGCCGAATCCGAGGCGAAAGTGCTACCGCTGGTCGCAAACACGCAGCCGGACTTCGTTCTGATCGATTTCCTCTCGCCGAGCCTCGACGGGCTGGCGTGTCTCGAACGCGTCCGATCCCGGTATCCCGATGTCAAGGTCGCAGTGATCTCGGCTACTCGCGATCCCGGAGTCATTGAATCTGCGCTGCGACGTGGCGCGTGCGCTTTCATCTTGAAGACGATCGACCCGAACGACCTAGGCGGAGTCATCCATCAGATCATGAACGGCACTGTCTTCAGCGCAGCCGACTTCGCGGAGCCGGAACCGGCGGAGGTCTCGCGCCCGGCTGGGCTAACCGAGCGCGAAGGCGCGATCCTGGCCGCGCTTGCGCGTGGGCTCTCGAACGATGCGATCGCGAAAGAGCTCTGGATCACCAAGCAGACAGTGAAGTTCCACCTGCGCAATATCTATCGCAAGCTGAACGTCTCCAACCGGACCGAGGCGGTCCGGTGGGCGTACGAGAACAGCCTCGCGGTGAGCCTGGACGACCAACTGCTCACGGTCGCCGGCGCTAGATAAAGAGCGCGACGATCCCGCCAAAGGCGAGAAACGGCCCGAGTGGGATGGTGGTCTTGCGCGCCGTCCAGCCACCCCGGGCAATGAGGACGACGCCGGCGAGCGCCGCCGCGGAGAGACCGATGAAGAGCGCCGGCGCGACCGCCCAGCCGAGTGCGGCGCCGAGCAGCAGCGCGAGCTTGACGTCGCCCATCCCCATCCCGGCCGGGTTGATCAGCGCTGCGACGAGCAGGAACGTGAAGGCGCCCGCCGATGCGAGCGTCCACTCGAGGGCGCGGTCGGGCGCGATTGCAATTTGCGCGACCAGCACGAGAGCCGCCGCCGGCAGGACGATCCGGTTCGGAAGCCGGCGCGTCCGGAGGTCGATCACGGCCAGCACGACCAGCACCGCCGCGAAGAAGGCGAGCACGACGCTCTGGGCCATCAGAGGGCTTTGCGCTCGTCCTCGCTGAGCACGACTGCGCTTACACCCACGTCCAGCTCGTTCATCGCCGAGATCGTCCGCGTGGCCGCCGACAGAGTCCCGCGGCCGAACACGACCTGGGCGTCCTGTCCGTTCCGGAGGACGAGCATGACGCTGGCCTCGTCCTCTGAGAAGTCATCGAGCGCGAGGCGGTCGCCTGGACGCAAGCCGAGACGACGAGACGTCCCGGCTTGAAGCTCGAGCACGGAGCGCGCGCCGCGATGGCCGACAGTCCGCCAGGCTTGGACGTTCTCGCGCACCGCCAGGACGGTCAGATCGGCCTCGAGGAAGACGAGGTCGATTGGGAAGCGCATGAAGAAGGTGTGGACGCTCGACTCCGGCGTGAGCAGCAGCGCTTCATCGGAGGTGAGCTCCTCGCGGCCGAGCAGGCCGCGGAGTCTCGACCAGATCGTGTCCGCGACCACGCACCGCTTGCAGATCACGTCTCCACGTTCGTTCTTCAAGGAATAGAGGGGTCGCATGACCCGGCAAATCATCTTTAACAGCCTCCGGGGAAACACCACCCAAATGGCGGGTCAGGACCACCCCTTGGGATGGTCCATCCGAAAGGCGGACGTTCTAGCTTCCCTCACGTCAACGCACACCGGGAGGTGAATCGAATTGGCACGTCTGTTCGCACTCGCATACAGCCGCCTGAACCGCGAAGAGGGTCAGGGGCTCACGGAGTACGCGTTCCTGCTCGTGGGGATCGTCGCGGTGGTCGGAGCGATCGTCGCTCTCATCACCACGGGGCTCACGGACAAGATCGGCGAGATCTTCTAGATCGGGAGAACGATCGAGAGGCAGGCGGGTCGCCGTGCAAGTAGCTGGCCCCCCTGCCTCTCGGCATACGGGAGGAATCTGAGCACGAGCCATGCGGAAGAAAGAAATTCGGCGAGACAACGGCCAGGCACTGGTCGAGTTCACATTGCTCATTCCGGTGCTTCTGTTCGTGGTCCTCGCGATCGCCCAGTTCGGCGGTCTCTACAACCACTACGTCACGATCACGGACGCGACGCGCGCGGGAGCGCGCATGGCCGTGGTCTCGCGCACGGCCACCGATCCCACCGCGCTCGCCATCCAGGCGGTGCGCGACTCGGCGCACACGCTCGACCAGAGCCAGCTCAACGTGACCGTGAGTCCGGCGCCGCCGTGGACGAGCGGCCAGCAGATCACGGTCACTGCCAGCTACCCGTACGCGCTTGATCTCGCCGGCCTGGTGGTCAAGTCGGGATCGCTGACCAGTTCGACCAAGGAGCGGGTGGAGTGAAGCGCCGCGTTCGTGAAGATCGTGGCTCGGCGCTCGCCTTCGTGGTCGTTTTCATGATCGTCTTCCTCGGGGTCATGGCGCTCGTGATCGACTGGGGCTCCTGGTTCACCGAGCAGCGCCACCTGCAGGCAGCTGCCGACGCGGCCACCATGGCCGGGGCGCAGGATCTCCCGAACACGGGCGTCGCAAGCTCGACCGCGACCACCTACGGCGCGACCAATGTCAGCGGGCTCGATGCCTGGACGCCGTCGTTTCCCAACAATTACACGATCGACGTAACCCTCACCAAGAAGTCCAACGCGATCTTCTCGAAGTTCCTCGGCATCAACTCGATGAACGTGCGCGCACACGCGCGCGCCGTGGTCGGCACTCCGGGAGACCTGTACAACGTCGTCCCGATTGCCATCAATCGCGCCACGGCTTGTGCGAGCGACTCGACGAATTGCTTCAACGTCAACAAGACGCTGACGTTCGACGACTCGACGACGACGAGCTTCAGCTCGAGCTCTTGGGGATTGATGGACCTTTCCGGCTCCGCCACGTCGACGACGTCCTGCACCGGAACCGTCGGCGCGAGCACGCAGTCGGGCTGGATCACGAACACGTATCCCGGTCGGCTGTCCGTGAACAGGTGGTACGGAGCAACGAACGGACAGGAGACCTCGATCAGAAGCGCCATCAACGCCGTCATCGGAAAGACGCTGCTGATCCCGGTCTACGACACCGCAGCTACGACTGCCTGCCAGTCGCCTGCGAAGGGCGGCTACCACGTCATCGGGTGGGCCGCCATCGTCATCGACATGGCGATACCGAATTCCGACTGGAACCCGCACCAGAAGACCATACGGATGCACTTCGTCCAATACATCGCGCACAACGTCGACAGCACCCCAGGACTCTCGGGCTTTGGGGTGAAAGTGATCGCCCTCACCCAGTAACGCCGACTGCAGAAGAAGGAGCCATGACCTACCGCACACGAAATATCTTGGTGGCCTCCGGCCTCGCCCTGCTCGCGATCGTGTTCATGGTCGTCTACGTCTCGAAGGCGCGGAACGGCAGCGCCTCGGATGTGGGGAAGGGCCTCGTCAGCGTGCTCTTCGCGGCCCAGGACATCCATGCCGGTACCCCCGGTGCCACGCTCCAGAACGGCGCACTGGTGACGAAGGAAGTACCGCAGAGCGCGGTCGCGCCCGACTCGATCGCCTCGCCGCAGTCGGTCGCGGGCCAGGTCGCGACGCAGGACATCCTCGCCGGCGAGCCGGTGACGACGCGCAAGTTCGGGCCGATCGCGGCCGCCGGGGTGCGGTCGCGCATCGAAGGGATGCAGCGAGTCGTTCAAGTCGCCGGCGACGAGAACCAGGTGCTGGACGGAACGCTGCAGCCCGGTGACCGGGTGGACGTCATCGGCTCGTGGAATGCGCCGGAGAACTGCGGCAGCTGTCACGTCACCCGTGTGGTCGCCGCCAACGTCCTCGTGGTCGCAACCTCGGCCGAGGTCGGCGCGAGCGACCAGCAGGGCCAGGCTCCGGTGCAGCTCCGGCTGACGAACGGCCAGGTCAACCGCGTGTTCTGGCTCTCGAAGAACGGCGACTGGTGGCTCGCACTGAGGCCCGTCGTCAAGCCCGAGAACGGTGGCACCGGGATCGAGAACTCGCGCTCGCTGCTGCTGGGGGCCGGTTGATGAGCTCGGTTCGCATCTTCCTCACCGGCTTCCGGCCGTCGATCAGCGAGCTGCGGGACGAGCTCGCCGAGCAGCCCGGCCTGTTCGTAACCGGCGCCGCCGGGACGATGAGCGAGAGCAGCCGCCGGCTGCGTGAAGAGAACCCGGACGTCGTTGTGCACGCCGTGTTCGGCAGCGCGATGCTGGAGGAGGAGATCGAGTCGATCCGCGAGGTCACACTGGCGCCGATCGTCCTCCTCGCCGAGGAGGAGGATCCCACTCTGCTCGACGAGGCGCTCGACACGGACGTCGCCGACGTCGTGCTGCTGCCGCAGACCGCCGAGCGCGTCGCCTTCACGGTCCGTAACGCTGCTCGCCGCGCGGCTGCGCACGAAGCCGCCGGCCCCAAGCGCGCGAAGGTCATCACCGTGTTCTCGCCGAAGGGAGGGACGGGGAAGACGGTCGTCTCGACGCATCTCGCCGCCGGGTTCGCCAAGCACCAGAAGGCGCGTACGCTGCTGGCCGATCTCGACCTGCAGTTCGGTGATGCGGCGATCATGCTCGGGCTGGAGCCCGAGCAGACGCTGCACGAGCTCGCAACCGGACCGGGCGCGCTCGACGCGGACAAGCTCCGTGGCTACCTCACGAGGCACGCCGCCTCGGGGCTCGACCTGCTGGCGGCGCCGCTCCGGCCGGAGGACGGCGAGCTGGTGAGCGACGAGACCATCGAGCGCCTGCTCGAGGTGGCCGCGCCGCTGTACGACGTGATCGTCGTGGACACCTCTCCCTCGTTCCACGGCCCGATGCTGTCCGCGCTCGAACGCTCGGATGTCCTGCTCTTCGTCTGCACTCCCGAAGTCCCGACGCTCAAGAACGTCCGTCTGGGGATCGAGACTCTGCGGCTGCTCTCGTTCCCCGAGGATCGGATGAGGCTCGTGCTCAACCGGTCCGACGCCGGCGCCGGGTTGCGTCGGCAGGACGTCGAGGCGGCGCTTGGCATGCAAGTCTCCTACGAGCTGCCGAGCGCCCCTGACGTCCCGGCCGCGGTCAACCGGGGAATCCCGATGACGGTGGCCGCCGTCCAGGCCCCGTTCGCACGCTCGGTCCTGGCCATGTCCGCCTCGCTCCTCAACACCTCGAAGTCGGGACCGGCCTGGAGCGACCGATACTCGGTCGACGGCGCGCCGCGCGGCGGGCTCGCCGGCGCGGTACGCCAGCTCGCCACCGCCTGGAGGCCTCGCCCGGCCGAGGGTAGCGCGTGACCCTGCGCGCGCGGCTGACCGACGTGGAGCCGTCCAGCGTGTCGGCAGAAGCCGCCCTGGCGGGGCGGCTCGGCGCCGTGAACGGAAACGGGTCGGCTGGCGAGCACGCGCATCGCGACCCGTACTCCGGCGTGAAAAATCGCGTGCACCGGGCGGTGATCGACAAGCTGGGGACGCGGCTGGCGGGCGCCGCCGACGCCGATCTGCGGGAGTGGGTGCACGAGGCGGTCGAGCAAGAGATGGCCGGCGACCGCACGCCGCTGTCGCGCGATGAGCGCACACAACTCGTGCGCGAGATCGTCGACGACATCGTCGGCTACGGCCCGCTCGAGGAGTTGCTCGAGGACGACTCCGTCTCGGAGGTGATGGTCAACGGCTGCGACCGGATCTACGTCGAGCGCGCCGGCAAGCTCGAGCTCACCGAAAGCTCTTTTCTCGACAACGCGCATCTCCACCGCATCATCGAGAAGATCGTCTCGCAGGTCGGGCGGCGAATCGACGAGGCCTCGCCGATGGTCGACGCACGTCTGCCCGACGGCAGTCGTGTCAATGCGATCATCCCGCCCCTCTCCCTGCGCGGGCCGACCCTCACCATCCGGAAGTTCTCGCGCGACCCGTTCACGATCGAGGATCTGATCGAGTTCGGGACGGTAAGTCGCAAGGCATCCGAGCTCCTGGCTGCGTGTGTGCGCGGGAAGCTGAACATCCTCATCTCAGGCGGCTCCGGCACCGGCAAGACGACGCTCCTGAACGCGGTCTCCGCGTTCATTCCGAACGAGGAGCGCATCATCACGATCGAGGACGCGGCCGAGCTCCAGCTCCAACAGGACCACGTGGTCACGCTCGAGTCGCGGCCGTCGAACATCGAGGGTTCGGGGGAGGTCCGCATCCGCGAGCTCGTCCGCAACGCGCTGCGCATGCGGCCGGACCGGATCGTGGTGGGCGAGGTCCGCGGTCCGGAGACGCTGGACATGCTCCAGGCGATGAACACGGGCCACGACGGCTCGCTGACGACGATCCACGCCAACTCGCCGCGCGACGCGCTGGCGAGGACGGAGACGCTCGTGCTGACGGTGGGCGTCGATCTGCCCGTGCGCGCGATCCGCGAGCAGATCTCGAGTGCATTCGACCTCATCGTCCACCAGTCGCGGCTCGTGGACGGCTCCCGCCGCGTGAGTCACATCACCGAGGTTCTGCGCATGGAGTCCGAGGTGATCACGCTGCAGGACGTTTTCAAGGCGAAGATGCCGGCCGAGGGTGAGGTCTCAGGCCCGGTCCCGCTGCTCGGGCCGCTCGAGTATTGCGGGCTCAAGCCACACTTCCTGGAGAAGATGGCGGCAAACGGCGTCAAGCTCGATCCGACCTTTTTCGCCGAAGAGCGGCTCGCGCAGGTGGACTGGTGAGAGGGTCGGACCTCCTCGCGATCGCGTTCGTCGCCTCGCTCGTGTTTGCGGCGACGATGCTCGCCCTGCGGGCACGGAACGCGAGCCGCTTGCGCAGGCGCCTCGCGCCGCACGTCCGCGCGCTCGTCCCGGAAGAGCCCAAGGCGGCCCGGCGCAAGCTCTTCGCGCCGCTGTTCGAGCTCACCGAGCGGATCTTCGGCAAGGTTGGGCTCTGGCACCGCGTCTCGGCAGCGCTGGAGCGGGCCGATTGGTCGATGGGACCGGCGCACTTCTTCTGGATCGTCCTCGGCGCTGCGTTCGTCCCGGCCGTCTTCCTCATGCTCGCGGGCGCGCCGGGCGTGCTTGCCGTGCTCGCGGTGCCCTTCGGGGGCGCCGTGCCGATCTTCATCCTCCACTCGAAAGGGACGAAGCGTCGGCAAGCCTTCGACGAACAGCTGCCGCAGCTCTTGCTGACCATGGCCGCCTCCGTCCGTGTCGGCCACTCCTTCCGCCAGGCCATGCAGGCGGTCGTCCACGAAGGGATCGAGCCGGCGAGCAAGGAGTTCGGACGCGTGTTGCTGGAGACCGACCTCGGACGCCCGGCGGACGAGGCGCTCGCGGAGATGGCGAGGCGGCTCGGGTCGCAGAACTTCGAGTACGTGATCCACGCCGTCTCGATCCAGCGTGAGGCCGGAGGCAGCCTCGGCGAGCTCTTCGACCTCGTATCCGAGACCGTACGGCACCGGCAGCAGTTCTCCGCGAAGGTGCGCGCCCTGACCGCCATGGGGCGGCTGTCCGCCTACATCTTGTCCGTGCTTCCCTTCGTCGCGGTCGCGCTGCTGACGGCGATCAACCCGGACTACACGAAGCCGCTCTTCGCCACGTCGACCGGGCACTTCCTCGTCTTCCTCGCGCTTTCGGGCATCACGATCGGCTTCTTCGTCCTCAGGAAAATGGTCTCCTTCCGCCTCTCATGATGCTTCTGCTCCTCTCCGCGCTTCTCCTCGGCACCGCCGTCTACCTCGCCGCCGAGGCGGTCACGTTCCCCGCCCGGCGCCGCAACGAGCTCGTCGAGCGGGCCAGTCGCTACGGCCGTCCCACCGAGGCGGCGACCGCGGGCGCCGCACGTCCTCGTAGACGCTCGCAGGGGTCGTTGACCGGGCTCATCGGAGGGCTCGTGCTCAAGGTGATGCCCTCGAAGACGCGCGAGAACCTGGCCCGCAAGCTGCTGTCGGCCGGGCTCGCGGGGAAGGTCTCACCGGAGACCGTCGTTGCGGCCAAGGCCGTCCTGTGCATCCTGGCCTTGCTAGCCGGGTTCATGGTCGGGTCGAAGGCGGCCCCTGCGACCGGCGTCCTACTCGGCCTCTCGCTGGGCTTCCTCGGCTTCCTCGCGCCCGACGTGTTCGTCAACGGCAGGGTGCGAGACCGTCAGGAGCGCGTGCTCGCGGCGCTTCCGGACGCGCTCGACCTGCTCGCCGTCAGCGTCGAGGCCGGTCTCGGGTTCGACGGCGCGGTGGCCAAGCTCGTCGACTACATGGACGGCCCGCTGATCGACGAGTTCGCGCTGACGTTGAACGAGATGCGGGTCGGCGAGAGCCGGAACGAGGCGCTGAAGCGGATGTCCGCGCGCGTCGACGTGCCCGAGCTCGGTGCCTTCATCCGTGCCATCGTCCAGGCCGACCAGCTCGGTACCTCGATCGCGGGGATCCTGCGCATCCAGGCCGCCGATGCCCGCACACGCCGTCAGTTCGCCGCCGAGGAGAAGGCGATGAAGGCGCCGATCAAGATGCTCATTCCGACCGCGGTGTTCATCTTCCCTGCCCTGTTCATCGTCATCCTGGGGCCGATCCTGATGAACTTCAAAAACCTCTAAGCCCGTTTCGGCGAATGAACATTAAATGTTTGTTAAGCCGCGATCCAGGCGGAACTTTTTCGCCAAAGCCGCGTTGTAGGTGGAGATGACTACTGCGGACCTCGCATATCCGGAGACCGAGGAACAGCGGATCGAGAGCTGGCGGATGGAGGCGCTCGAGCGGGCCGGCTACGGCCGTCGCGCGGCGGCGATCCTCGCCTGCCGGAAGGACGTCGACCTGCACGAGGCGATGTCCCTCCTCCAGAACGGCTGCACTCCCGAGCTAGCGCTCCGAATCCTGCTCTGACGGCCCTGGCCGGCGGCTCCCCCGGCCGGCCAAGCCGGCCTCGAGGAGCCGCCTGACGATGCTCGCGGCGAGATGCTGCGCGGTCGCGGCTTGTCCGTGCTGGGATGCACTGTCCTGCGCCGCGACCGCTTGCCTCTCTTGCGAGCATCGCCCCAGGGCCGCCAGAGCCTTGCTCTAGAGTTGCGGGCGCCTTGGCGCCTGCGCTTGCCTCGATCCCCTCGCCCGACACGAGCGTCGTTCATATCGGGCCGCTCACGATCCACATGTACGGGGTCATGCTGCTGCTCGCGATCGTCGCGTGCGTGGTTCTCACGGGCATTCGCTGGACGCGGATGGGCGGAGACTGGGATCTCGTCCTGCGGGTCGCGGTCTGGGGCGTCGCCGCCGGGATCGTCGGCGCGCGCCTGTACCACGTGATCACGAGCTGGGACGAGGTGCCGCACACGTGGTGGGGGCCGTTCGCCGTCTGGAAGGGCGGGCTCGGCGTGTGGGGCGGCATCCTCTGCGGCACGCTCGCCGGCGCGTACGTCGTCAAGCGCTCGGGGCAGAGCGTCTTCCTGTTCATGGACGCGATCGCGCCGGGGCTCCTGCTCGCGCAGGGAATCGGCCGCTGGGGCAACTACTGGAACCAGGAGCTCTTCGGCAAGCCGACCGACCTGCCGTGGGCCCTCGAGATCGATCCGGCCCATCGGCCCGCAGGGTACGAGCTCGACGCGACGTTCCAGCCGACCTTCCTGTACGAGTTCATCTGGGACGTCCTCTTCGTCGGCGTGCTGATCCTGATCGGCTGGCGCTTCCGCATCAAGCCGCCCGGGCTCTTCGCCCTGTACGTGATGTTCTACACCGGCTTCCGCGCGTACGAGGAGACGCTTCGCATCGACCCTGCTCACGTCTTCGCCGGCCAGCGCCTCAACTTCTGGGTCTCGGTCGTCCTCTTCGCGCTCTCCGCCGGTTTCTTCATCTGGTGGCAGTTCATCCGCAAAGGCCCGGACGACGAGCGTCGAGCCCGGCCGATCGAGCCGAAAGGCCCGAAGATGGCGATTCCGGGCCGCCGCGTCCGAGGCCGCAGCTAGCCTCCGCGCGTGTCCGTACACGAGCTCGAGCTCGACCTCGAGGCATTCGAGGGCCCCTTCGACCTGCTGCTGACGCTCGTCCTCAAGGAGGAGGTGCCGCTGGCGGACGTCGACGTCGCGGGCATCGTGCTCGCCTTCGTCGAGGAGCTGGCGGAGCGGGAGCAGCTCGACCTGGAGGCGTGCGGCGAGTTCCTCGTCCTCGTCTCGTCCTTGCTCGAGCTGAAGGCGCGGGCGCTCGTCGCGGGCGAGGACGTCGATCTCGAGGAGCTCGATCCGGAGGAGGCGGCGGAGGAGCTCGCCCGCCGGCTGGCGGAGTACCGGCGCTTCAAGGGGGCCTCGCACTGGCTCGCCGACCGGCTGGCCGTCGAGCGCGACCGCTACTTCCGGCTCGGGCCGGCGCCGCTCGCGCCGAAGCTCGAGCCCACGATGGCCGCCCAGCAGCCGGAGCTGCTCGCAACGGCGCTGCGCGCCCTCGCGGTCGAGCCTCCGGCGGTCTCGGTCGCGCACATGGCGCTCCGCTTCCCGCCGGTCTCGATCTTCCTCGAGCGGTTCCGGGCGCTGCTCGGCCGGCGCCGCCGCTTCGACTTCGAGCAGGAGGTCGTGGGTCTGACGATCGCGGAGCAGGCGGTTGCTTTCCTCGCCCTGCTCGAGTTGCGGAAGCGCGGGGAAGCGGCACTCGCGCAGGCTGCGCCGTTCGCACCGATTCGAGTGTCCAGGACGGGGGAGGAGACCCCGGCCGTGCGTGAAAGGAGGACGTCATCGACGCTCCGCTCCGCCTGATCTCGACCAACCCGGTCGACCGTCTCGCCCACACGATCGAGGCGCTGCTGGTCGTCGCGTCGCAGCCGCTCTCGATCGACGAGCTCGTGGCGGCGACCGAGGACGAGCCCGAACGGATCGAGACGGCGCTGTCGCTGCTCGGCGAGCGCTACCGGGAGGGGCGAAGCGGGATCGTGCTCGAGCAGGTCGCCGGCGGGTACGCCTTCCGCGCCGCGCGCGACGCAGCCGAAGCATGCTCGCGCCTCTTCGGCAAGCCGGCGGAGCGAGGCCTGTCACAGGCCGCGCTCGAGACGCTGGCGATCGTGGCGTACCTCGGCCCGTGCACGCGGCCGGACATCGCGCGTATCCGCGGCGTCGCCGCCGATTCCGCCGTGGCAGGCCTGGTCGAGCGGGGCCTCCTCGGAGAGGCGGGCCGCGAGTCGGCCGCGGGCGGCGCCGTCCGCTATCGCACGACGCCGCTCTTCGAGCGGATCTTCGGGCTCAGCAGCCTGTCCGAGCTGCCGCGGCTCGAGGAGCTCGGTGGCGACGCCGAAGAGATCCGCACCCGGCTTCACGCCGTCGCGGAACGCCGAACTGCCTGAGCTCGCCGGCAAGACGGCGATCGTCACCGGCGCGGCCTGGGGGATCGGCCGGGCGACCACGCTTGCGCTCGTGGCCAAGGCGGCGCACGTGTGCTCGCGACCGACCTCGACGAAGAACGGGAAGGGCTCGACGAGCTCGTTGCGCTGGGCGCGGGCGCCGTGACGCCGTGCATTGCCGACGTCGCGTCCGAGGAGGACTGGCGTCGCGTGGTCGAGACAGCCGGGGACGTGGACGTCCTCGTCAACAACGCCGGCGGGCCACCGGCCGCCGAACTTCCCGAACACGAGCCTGGATCGCTGGGGCGCGGTGCTGGACGTCAACCTGCGCGGAGTCATGCTCGGGATCCAGGCCGTCCTCGAGCCCATGCGCCGGCGCGGCGGCGGCTCGATCGTGAATGTGTCCTCGGTCGCCGGTCTGAAGCGCGGGCCGTACCGGGCCGTCGAGTACGCGGCGGCGAAGGCCGGCGTGAACGCGGTCACGACCTCGCTCGGCTCGCTGTGGGAGCGCGATCGGATCTCGGTCACCTGCATCTGTCCGGACTGGGTGCTGACCGAGGCGGTCGAGCGGACAGTCGCGGGGATGACGCCTGATGAGCGCGCAGAGCTTCCGGGCCTCGTCCCGGTCGAGGAGATCGCGGGCCTGATCGTCCGGCTCGCGACCGACGAGTCGCTCGCGGGACGGGTGATGGTGCGCTGGGCGGACGAGGACGGCGAGCGGCTGCTCCCCCTCGGCCGCGAGAGCTAAGGCCCTCTACAGCCGTGCGGATGATCGCTTCGGCTTCTTCGCGCGTGAAGGCGCGAAGCGTCTCGGAATGCTCGGCGCCGTAGCGCTGCAGCTTGAGCAGGATCTCGACCGCGACGTCGTCGTCCGGGGCGCTGAAGATCTCGACCACGTCGTAGCGTCCCAGCGTCACGTAGACGCCGGTCAGCTCGCCGCCGGCCTCCTCGATGATCCGCTGCCCCTCCTCGACGCGCTCGCGCCAGCCGGGGAGCCCGGCAACGCCCTGCGAGGTCCAGCGCATCAAGGAGATGTAGTGCGGCACACCCGAATAATGACGGCATGAGGCTGAACGCGTATCTCGCACGCGCCGGCGTCGCTTCGCGCCGTCGGGCCGACGACCTGATCAAGGCGGGGCGCGTGCGCGTCAACGGCGCTCCCGGCGAGCTGAACACCGCGGTGGGCTCGCGCGACGTGGTCGAGGTGGACGGCGAGCGCGTGCGCCCGCAGAAGCTGACGTACGTCCTCCTCCACAAGCCCGCCGGCGTCGTTACGACCGCGCGGGATCCCCACGGCCGCCGCACGGTGGTCGACCTGATCGGCCGCCGGCCGGGCATCGTCCCGGTCGGCCGGCTCGACGCCGACACGACCGGCGCTCTCCTGCTCACCAACGACGGACAGCTCGCGCACCGGCTCGCCCACCCGCGCTACGAGGTGGACAAGGTCTACGTCGCGGAGGTCGAGGGGCGGCCCGGCGGTGACGCGCTGCGCCGGCTGGCCGAGGGCGTCGAGCTCGAGGACGGCCGCAGCGCTCCGGCTCGCGTCCGCCGGCTCGCGCCATCCCGCGTGGAGCTCACCATCCACGAGGGCCGCAAGCACCAGGTGAAGCGGATGCTCGAGGCCGTCGGGCACACCGTCGTCCGCCTGCACCGCTCGCGCTACGCGGGCCTGACGGCGGACGACCTGGCGCCGGGCGAGTCGCGGGAGCTCACGTCCGAGGAGGTGGCGGTTCTCCGGGCGGTCGTCCGTTGACGCAGGTACCTTCGGGGCCGTGAAGAAGGGGCTGCTCATTCCCGTCGCAGTTCTCGCCCTCGTCGTGGCCGCGCCCGCGCTGGCGTACACGAAGGTGCTCATCGACGCGGTGAGCAAGGCCTACGCGCCGAAGAAGATCCACATCGCCGGGCTGTGCCACGAGAAGATCGGCAAGAGCACGTACACCCGAGTCGAACTGACGCTCGGAGCGAGCGACAAGACCCGTCGCGTCGCGTTCCAGTGGGTGGGAGGGTGGCGCCCGATCTGGAAGGACGGCGCGCTCGTCAAGACGGTTCCCAAGCGCCAGCGCGCGCACTTTCGCTGGATCATGCGAGAGCTGAACCGCTTCTGTAACTCCGGGTAGTTCCTACTCGTAGAACGCCAGCGTCGCGACGACCACGTACAGCGCGACGAGCGCAAGCCCCTCGAACATGACGGCCTTGCCGTCCCCCGTGATCTGCCAGACGGCGATCGCCGTCAGCACGAGCGCGATCACGTAGATCGGGCTGAGCACGAACGTCAGGTGCGAGGAGAAGAAGAGCGACAGGAGGACGAGGACGGGGAAGAGGAAGGCGGCGATCTGCCCGACCGAGTTCTTGATCACCGAGATGGCGAGGTCCGACTGCCGCTTGGCGGCGAGCCAGATGCCGACGACGTTCTCGACCGCGTTGCCGGCGATGCCGACGATCACGAGCCCGGTGAACGCCTTGGAGATCCCGATCGCCTCCACGGCCGGGTCGAGCGAGGCGACGAACCAGTCCGAGACGAGCGCCGCTGCGACTCCACCGACGGCGAGCAGCGCGATCGCGAAGCGGAACGAGACGTGGGGGCGAGCCGGCGCCGCTCCCTCAGCGGGCGGCTCGTCCGAGCGGAGGTACGACCACAGCCAGGCGCCGTAGACGATGAGCAGGCAGACGGCGCCGACGACCGAGATCGCGACCTGGTGATTGCTGGCGCGGTCGCCCACCTGGTCGGAGACGCCGAGCAGCGCGATGACGAAGACGGCAAGCAGGAGGAGCGTGGCCGTGTCGTTCGGGAGCCGTCGGCTTGAAGGACATCACGCCGTCCGGCGCGGCGCGGGCAGCCGGCGACGATCGAGAGGCCGAGAACGAGCAGGGCGTTCGCGAGCAGCGAGCCGACGATGGACGTCTTCGCGACGACGAGCTCGCCCGCGGAGATCGCGAACATGACGACGAAGAGCTCCGGCAGGTTCCCGAGGGTCGACTGGAGCACGCCCGTCGCGGCCGGGCCGAACCGCTCTCCGACCGTCTCGGTGGCGATGGCGATCACCCACGCCAGGCCGGCCAGCGCCGCGGCCGAGAGCACGAAGATCACGACCGAATTCGCGCCGGCGTAGTGGAGCACGCCCGCCACGACCGTCAGCGCGAGGACCCCTCCGAGGACGGCGTTCGTCTCTAGTGCGGCCGGACAAACCCCATCCGTTCGTACATCGCCTCCAACGTCGGTGCGGATGACTCGCGCGCCTTCTCCGCGCCGCGCGCGAGCATCCGCATCAGCTCCGGCTCGTCGGCGCGGATCTCCTCGTACCGGCGCTGGATCGGCTCGAGCAGCTCGATCACCGCTTCCGCCACCGCCCCCTTGAACACGCCGTAGCCCTGGCCGTCGAACCGGGACTCGACCTCCGGGATCGTCTCGCCGGTCGCAACGGTCATGATCTCGATCAGGTTCGAGATCCCGGCCTTGTCCTCGCTGTGCTGGACCTCGCGGCCCGAGTCGGTCACGGCGGTCTTGAACTTGGCGCGCACCGTCTCGGGCGGATCCATGATCAGCACCGTGCCGTGGTCGGTCGAGCCGGTCTTGCCCATCTTCCCCTCCGGATCCTGGAGATCCATGATCCGCGCGCCGACCTCCGGGATAGACGCCTTCGGGGATCGTGAACGTCTCGCCGTAGCGGGAGTTGAACCGCTGCGCGACGTCGCGCGTCAGCTCGAGGTGCTGGCGCTGGTCGTCGCCGATCGGGACGATGTCGGTCTGGTACAGGAGGATGTCCCCGGCCATCAGCACCGGGTACTGGAACAGCGCGGACGAGACGAACTCCTGCTGGTCGCCCTTCTCCTTGAACTGCGTCATCCGGCGCAACTCGCCGTAGCTCGCGGCCGAGCCGAGCAGCCACGCCGCCTCGGCGTGCGCGGTCACGTGGCTCTGCACGAAGACCGTCGAGCGGTCCGGGATCGAGCCCGGTTGCGAACAGCATCGCCGCGATGTGCAGCGTCAGCCGGTGCAGCTCGGCCGGGTCGTGCTCGACCGTGATCGCGTGCAGGTCGACGATGCAGAAGAAGGCCTCGCCCTCCTCCTGCGTGCGCGCGTACTGGCGGAACCCGCCCGAGTAGTTGCCGAGCGTCGCCTCGCCGGACGGCTTGATGCCGGAGAAGATTCGCTTGCTCATCGTCCCTCCAGGAAGTTAAGTGCGATTGCCGAGCCGTGCGGGGTGAGCACCGACTCGGGGTGGAACTGGATGCCGTCGATCGGGAGGTCGCGATGGCGCATGGCCATCACCTCTCCGTCGGCGGCCGTGGCGGAAACCTCGAACTCGTCCGGGACGCGCGTGACCGCGAGCGAGTGGTAGCGGCCTGCGGTCAGATCGTGGGGGAGGCCGGTGAAGAGGCCGCGCCCGTCGTGCTCGACCGTCGCCGCCTTGCCGTGGACGAGCTCCCGCGCCGGCCCGACCTCGCCGCCGAAGGCCTCGGCCAGCGCCTGGTGGCCGAGGCAGACGCCGAGGGTGGGGACGCTGGGGGCGAGTCTGCGCAGGATCGCGACCGTCGCGCCGGCGGCGGCCGGGCGGCCGGGACCGGGGGAGACGACGAGGTGCGACGGGTCGAGCCGCTCCGCCCCGTCGGCGTCGATCGCGTCGTTTCGCCGGACGACGACGTCCGCGCCGAGCTCGCCGAACAGGTGCGCGAGGTTGTAGGTGAAGCTGTCGTAGTTGTCGATCAGGAGGATCACGCGGCCTCCTCGGCCAGGTCGATCGCCTGCTCGAGCGCGGCCAGCTTCGCCCGGCACTCGGCGTGCTCGGCGGCGGGATCGGAGTCGGCGACGATCCCCGCCCCTGCCTGCAGGTGCGCGACCCCGTCCGCCAGCACGATCGTCCGGATCGCGATGCACGTGTCGAGCGTCCCGTCGGGCAGCGCGTAGCCGACCGCGCCCGGCGTACGGCCCGCGCCGGTACCCCTCGAGCTCGGAGATCAACTGCATCGCCCGCACCTTCGGCGCGCCCGAGACGGTCCCGGCGGGGAAGCAGGCGCGCAGGAGGTCGAAGGAGCTCACGCCCTCGCTCAGCTCGCCCGTCACCTCGGAGACCAGGTGGCTGACGTGCGAGAAGCGCTCGGGCTGCATGAACCGCTGTACGCGGACGGTCCCGGGCCTGCACACACGCGAGAGGTCGTTGCGGCCGAGGTCGACGAGCATGACGTGCTCGGCCTTGTCCTTCTCGGAGCGGAGGAGCTCGTCCTCGTGTCCCGGCGCGGCCGTGCCGGCGATCGGATTGACGGTCGCGCGCCCGTCCTCGACCTTGACCAGCGTCTCCGGCGAGGAGCCGATCAGCGCCAGCCCGTCGAGCTCGAGCAGGAAGAGGTAGGGCGACGGATTGACGAGGCGGAGCGCGCGGTAGAGCTCGACCGGCGAGGCGCTCGTCGGCCGCTCGACCCGCTGCGAGAGGACGACCTGGAAGACGTCCCCGGCGACGATGTGCTCCTGCGCGCGGCGCACCAGCTCCTCGTAGGCGGGGGAGGGCGTGACCGGGCGGTGGACGGGCGCCGGGGGAGCCGGCAGCGGCGGCGTATCGGCCCCGTGCTCGAAGCGGATCAGCTCGTCCGCGACGAGGAAGCGGCTCTCCGGAAACGGCGGGCCGTCGGCCGGCAGCGGCACGGTCGGCTCGAGGCGGGCGACGTGGTCGTACGCGAGGTAGCCGACGACCGGCTCACCGCAGGTCTCGGCCTCCTCGAACGAGACGATCCGCGAGCCGCGCCCGACGAACGAGTGGCGGCCGAGCCGCCCGTGCTCGACCGATTCGAGCAGGAACGAGCCTCCGTCTCCGCGCAGGCGGAGATAGGCCTCGAGCGGCGATTCGGTGGCTATGTCGGTGAACGTGCTCATACGAAAAAGACCTCCGGCCTGGAGGTCTCGAGCGAAGCAGGGTGCGGGCCGCTTTAGGTCAGGCGACGCTCCCGCCACGCTCGTGGCGCCCGGACCAGGCCCAGTTGTCGAGGCGAGAGGTCATCTGCATCCAGGGTAGAGGACGCTACGCCTCCGGGTCAACCTTCCGCGGAGCTCGCGCTTCATCAGGTCGAGGATCTCGCCGACGAGCTCGTGCAGCCCCTTCTCGCTGAGGGGCCCTTTGTTGAACGTCGCCAGCTGCCGGTGGATGCGCTGCTCCTGGCGGATGTCGAGGAAGTTCACTCCGTGCTCTTCCTTGTAGGCCCTCAGGCGGCGGACGAGCTGGAGGCGGGCATTGATCGCGCTGACGATCTCGCGGTCGCGCTCGGCGATCTGCGCGCGAAGCTCCTCGATCTCGGGATCTCGCGACATCGGCGGACACCGTACCTCCGCGCCGCCTCGACCGAACGAGCTCGAACGGGTACGCATGCTGCGCCGCGCCATCCGTGCTCGCCCTCGACCACGAGGCCCCACAGCGCGACGCGACCGAGGACGCGGCCGACGACGCCGGGCTCGTCGCGGCCCGGTCAGGTAGACGAGCGCGGCCTCAGGGTCACGCGCGGCGTAGATCCCGCACGCGCACTCGAGACTCGGCGCGGGATGGCCGTGCGGGCACGCGGCGGCGAGCGGCCGCCCCGGCACCCACACGTCGTCGTAGAGCACGGACTGGAGCCGGCCGTCCGCGCGCAGGCACCACGCCCGCCAGCCGAGGAGCGGCGACGCGGAGGACGCGCTCAGCCTTCCCGAGCTCCACTGAGCGCCCTCGGCGAGACGATCTCGTCCACGATCCCGTACTCGACCGCTTCCTCGGGGGACATGAAGTGGTCGCGGTCGATGTCCTTCATCACGGCCTCGAGCGGCCGCCCGGAGTGCTCGGCGATGATCTCCGCCATCCGTTGCCGCATCGAGAGCACCTCGTGCGCGTGGATCTCGATGTCGGCCGGCGTCCCGCGAAAGCCGGCCGAGCCCTGGTGGATCATGATCTTCGAGTTGGGCAGCGCCATCCGCTTGCCGGGCGCGCCGCCGCAGAGGACCATCGCGGCGGCCGACATGCACATCCCGACCGCGATCGTCTGCACGTCTGGCTTGACGTACTGAACGCTGTCGTAGATCGCCATCCCCGCATAGGCGGATCCGCCGGGGGAGTTGATGTAGAGGCTGATGTCCTTGTCCGGATCCTCGGCCTCGAGGAACAGGAGCTGTGCCGTCACGACGTTCGCGAGGTCGTCTGTGACCTCGGTGCCGAGGAAGACGATTCGCTCGCGCAGGAGCCGGGAGTAGACGTCGAAGGCGCGCTCGCCGCGTCCGTCCGTCTCGACCACCATCGGTATCAGGCTGTTAGAGTGCAACTGTCTGGTTGCGCATCATACACGCAACCGAATGGTTGCGCAAAGGAGGTGCACGGGTGGAGGTCACGCGAGAGCTGGTGTTGCCGGCGGCGCCGGACGAGGTCTGGGAGGAGCTGACCAATCCAGCGCGGCTCGAGGAGTGGTTCGCGACGGAGGTCGAGCTCGATCTCGACGAGGGCGAGGGCCACTTCCGCTGGGAGAACGGGGAGGAGCGGCACGCCGTGGTCGAGACCGTCGAGGAAGGCCGCCGGCTCGGGTACACCTGGATCGACGAGGAAGGGCGCGAGACGCAGGTCGACTTCACGATCGAGGAGGTCGACGAGGGCACGCGCGTCGTCGTCACCGAAACGGCACCGGTTGCGGAGTGGGGGACGGCCCTCGAGCTCCGCGCCTGCGCGCTCGTCGCCGCATAACGCATGACCGACCAGGCCGGGCCGGTCTTCTCGGCCCTCTCCGATCCCACTCGGCGGACCGTCGTCGAGGCGCTCGCCTCGCGCGATACCGCGACCGCGACGGAGCTCGCCTCCGAGCTTCCCGTCACGCGCCAGGCAGTCTCGAAGCATCTGACGGCCCTGGGCTCCGCCGGTCTGGTCGCGTCGGAGCGGCGTGGCCGCGAGACGCACTACCGGCTGACGCCCGAGGCGCTCTCGCAGGCGCTCTCGTGGATGGAGCAGGTCGGCTCGCAGTGGGAGACGCGGCTTGCCGCGCTGCGCTCACGCTTCCCTGAGTAGATTCCCCGCATGAGCCGCTTCGAAGAACTCGTCGAGGTCGCGCGAGCGCAGATGGAGGAGTTCTCGGTGCCTGGCGCCTCGGTCGGCGTGTTCTTCGACGGTGAGGAGGAGACCGCGGCGCTCGGGGTCACCAGCATCGAACATCCGCTCGACGTCACGCCGGACACGCTCTTCCAGATCGGCTCGATCACGAAGACGTTCACGGCGACGGCGATCATGCGTCTCGTCGAGCGCGGCGACGTCGACCTCGATGCCCCTGTGCGGACGTACCTGCCCGAGTTCCGGCTGTCGGACGAGGACGTCGCGGCGCGCGCGACCATCCGCCAGCTCCTCACCCATACCGGAGGCTGGCTGGGCGACTACTTCGCCGACTTCGGACGTGGAGCGGACGCGCTCGCCGGCTACGTGGAGGCGATCGCCGAGCAGCCGCAGCTCGCTCCGCTCGGCGAGGTCTGGTCGTACAACAACTCGGCGTTCAACATCGCGGGGCGCGTGATCGAGACGGTCACGGACAAGGCGTATGAGGACGCGCTGCACGAGCTCGTTCTGGATCCGCTCGGGATGGAGCAGGCCTACTTCTTCGCCGACGAGGTCATCACCCACCGCTTCGCGGTCGGTCACGAGCACGACGAAGAGGAGAAGACCGTCCTCGCTCGCCCGTGGGCGATCGGGCGGTCCGCCCATCCCGCCGGAGGGCTGATCACGTCCGTCCCCGAGTTGATGCGCTACGCGCGCTTCTGGATCGAGGGCGGCGATCTGCTTTCTCCCGAATCGGTGGAAGAGATGACGCGCGCTCAGGTGCCGATCGGCGGCAATCTCGACGCGGTCGGCCTGGCATGGATGCTGCGCACGGTCGAGGGCGTCAAGACGATCAGCCATAGCGGCGGAACGAAGGGGCAGCAGACGCTGCTCGTCATCGTCCCGGAGCGGCGGTTCGCCCTGGCCGTCTTCACCAACCACCCCTACGGCTCAGTGCTGAATGACCGGGTCCTCGAGAAGGCCTACGAGGCGTATCTCGGCGTCCGCGAGCCCGAGCTCGAGGCGATCGAGCTCGATCCGGCTCCCTACCTCGGTCGCTACGAGGCGCGGATGGCCGACATCGAGCTCGCGGAGACGGAAGCCGGCCTCGAGCTGCGCTTCATCCCGAGGGGCGGGTTCCCCACGCCGGAGACGCCCGCGGGGCCGGCGCCTCCGCCCGCGGTGGTCAGGTTCGCGAGCGAGGACGAGCTCTTCGCGGTCGACGACCTGTGGAAGGGCGAGCGAGTCCGCTTCCTGCGCGATGCGGAGGGCGAGATCGAGTGGATGCGGGTCGGCGGCCGGGTTTTCGCGCCCGTGTCCTCAAGCTAACCTCGGCGCAATGACCACTGCTCAGGCCTGGACGCCCTCGTCCTGGCGATCGCTCCGGGCGCGCCACCAGCCGGAGTGGCCGGACGAGTCGCACGTGGAGGCCTCGCGCGAGCAGCTGGCCGCGCTCCCGCCACTCGTCTTCGCGGGCGAGGCGCGGGCGCTGACGGCTGCGCTGGCGGATGTGAGCGCCGGTCGCGCGTTCCTTCTCCAGGCGGGCGACTGCGCCGAGTCGTTCAAGGATTTCTCGGCGCCGGCGATCAGGGAGCGATTGAAGATTTTTCTGCAGATGGCGGCCGTCCTCACCTGGGGCGCGACGCTTCCGGTCGTCAAGGTCGGGCGGATCGCAGGCCAGTTCGGCAAGCCGCGCTCGTCGCCGCGCGAGCAGGTCGGCGAGCTCGATCTCCCCTCCTTCCTCGGGCACATGGTCAACGATGAGGCGCCGACGGCCGAGGCGCGGACGCCGGATCCCGAACGGATGCTGCGCGTCTACCACCAGTCGGCCGCGACGCTCAACCTGCTGCGCGCGTTCACGAAGGGCGGCTTCGCCGACCTCCAGCAGGTGCACGCCTGGAACCAGGAGTTCGCGCGCGAGTCGAAGGAGGGCCAGCGCTACGAGAGGATCGCCGCCGAGATCGAGCGCGCTCTGCGGTTCATGGCCGCCTGCGGGATCGACATCACCGGCCGGCACGAGCTCCACGAGGTGGATCTCTGGACGAGCCACGAGGGGTTGCTGCTGGACTACGAGGAGCCGCTCACGCGGCGCGATTCTCTGACCGGCGACTGGTACGACTGCTCCGCGCACATGCTCTGGATCGGCGAGCGCACGCGCCAGCCCGACGGCGCGCATGTCGCCTTCTTCTCAGGCGTCCACAACCCGATCGGCATCAAGCTCGGGCCGGCGGCGACGCCGGAGGACGTGCTCGAGCTGTGCGAGCTGCTCAACCCTGGGCGCGTCGCCGGCCGGCTGACGTTGATCACGCGCATGGGTGTGGAGCGCGTCGCGGAGCTCCTGCCGCCGCTCCTCCGCGCGGTACGCGACTCCGGTCACGCCGTCGTGTGGGTCTGCGACCCGATGCACGCCAACACGATCACGACCGCGAGCGGCCGAAAGACTCGCCGCTTCGACGACGTAATGGGGGAGATCGAGGCCTTCTTCTCGGCGCATCGAGCGGAGGGGACGTGGCCCGGCGGCGTGCACCTCGAGTTCACCGGGGACGACGTGACGGAGTGCATCGGCGGCGCGGAAGCGGTGCTGGAGGAGCAACTGGACGGGCGCTACATGACGCTCTGCGACCCGCGGCTCAACGCGCGCCAGTCGCTGGATCTCGCATTTCGCGTCGCTGAATTGATGCGCGCTTAGGTCCTGAGCGAGATCTCGACGAAGACGGCGATGAAAGCGAGCACGCCGCTCAGCCACATCGTCATCATCCAGCGCTTCGTCGTGTAGAGCTCGCTGCGGAGACCGTTGAACATCGGCTGTGATCTCCCGGCGGAAGTCGCGCATCTCGGTCTGAAACGCCGCGAGGTCGAGTTCGAGCGCGGTCGAAGCGGCGCTCGAGGTTGTCGAACCTGACTTCGAGAACGTCCTGGCGCATCACGCGCTCCGCCAGCTCGTCGAGGCGTTCGTCTGTCCAGCGAGAGCGCTGTATAGCCATGCGGCCATCGTCGCAGCCAATTGTGCGCGAACGCGTGCCGGTTTCGCAACGGATGAGCCTCTAGCCTTGTCCCCATGCGCATCGCCGTCATCGGCACCGGCTTGATCGGCGCCTCGGTCGGGCTCGCCGCGCAGGGAGCGCGGGCACGACGTGGCCGGGTACGACCCGGACGAGCGGGCGCTCGCGGTCGCCGCCGAGCGCGGGGCGGTGGACAAGGCGACGAGCCTCGAGGACGCGCTGGACGGCGCCGCACTCGCCGTGGTCGCCGCGCCGGTCGCGCAGCTCGTCCCCACGGTCGAGGCCGTGCTGGCAGCGAGCGCGGACGGCTGCTCGGTCACCGACGTCGGCTCGACGAAGGCGCGCGTGGCTGCCGCCGCCGCGTCCTCCGCGGTTCGTCGGCGGCCACCCCGTCTGTGGCTCCGAGGCGCACGGCCCGGCCCATGCGCGCGCCGACCTCTTCGAGGGCGCGTCGTGGTTCCTGACCCCGAGCCCGCAGACCTCCGCCGAGACGCACCGACTCGTCCACGGCTTCGTCACGTCGCTCGGCGCGACGCCCGTCGCCGTCGATCCCGGCGTCCATGACCGGCTGGTGGCGCTGACCAGCCACCTCCCGCACGCGCTCGCGAACCTCCTCGTCAACCAGGCCGGCGCGGCGCGGATCGACGGGCACGAGCCGCTCGCCGCCGCGGCCGGCGGATCGCTGCGGGACATGACCCGCGTCGCCGGCTCGAACCCGAGGATCTGGGTCGACATCTTCCTCGAGAACTCCGGCGCGGTCCGCGACGCGCTCGGCGAGCATCGCCGGCGGATCGAGCAGCTCGAGCAGGCGCTCGACGCGGGAGACGCCGGCTTCCTCGCGCGCTGGATCGCCGAGGCGGGGCGCAACCGCGGGCGCATGCTCGCCGAGGCTTACCCCGACCTCGGGACGCTGCAGCAGCTCCGCGTCCACGTCCCCGACCGCCCGGGAGTGCTCGCAGGAATCACGCAGGCGCTCGGAGCGGAGCGCATCAACATCGAGGACTTCGAGCTTCAGCACGTCTCGCCCGATCGCGGCGGAACGCTGCGGCTCTTGATCTCGGGCGAGGGCGAGGCCGAGCGGGCCGCCCGGCTGCTCGAGGAGCAGGGCTACGGCGTCGAGATCGCGCCCGTCCTCGAATGAAAATCGAGCCCGCCACCGAGATCCGCGGCGACATTGCCGTGCCGGGCGTGAAGGGCATCTCCCAGCGCGCCGTCCTGCTCGGCGCGGTCGCGGAGGGCGCGAGCGTCATCCGCGGCTTCGGCCGCGCCGGCGACACCGAGTCGGCGATCGCGGCGGTGCGCGCGCTCGGTGTCGAGGTCGAGGATGAGGAAGTCGACGTCGTCCGCGTCCGCGGCGCGGGGCTTCGCGGCCTGCGCGCGCCCGGGGAATCCGATCGACTGCGGCAACGCAGGGACGGTCATGCGCCTCCTCACGGGCCTGCTCGCCGGGCAGGAGGGCAGGCTTCGAGCTGACGGGCGACGAGTCGCTCTCCTCCAGGCCGCAGGAGCGCGTCGCCGAGCCGCTGCGCCAGATGGGCGCGCGGATCGAGACGACGGACGGCCACGCGCCGGTGCGAATCGAGGGCTTTCAGCTTCACCCGATCCGCTACGAGTTGCCGGTCGCTAGCGCGCAGGTCAAGACGGCGATCCTCTTCGCCGGCCTCTACGCCGACCGAGGCCCCACCACCGTCGTCGAGCGGCTGCCGAGCCGCGATCACACCGAACGGCTGCTACCGGCGCTCGGCGTCCGCCTCGAGCGCAGCGCGCACTGCAGTCTCGGTCTGGCCCGTCGAGCGCCTGAGCCCGCTGGATCTCGACATCCCCGGCGACTTCTCAGCCGCGGCGCCGTTCGTCGTCGCGACGGCGCTCGTCCCGGGCGCAAAGCTTCGCATCCACGGCGTCAACGTCAATTCCACCCGAACGGCCCTGCTCGACGTGCTCGAGCGGATGGGCGTGCGGATCGCGCTGTTCAACCGGCGGACCGTTGGTGGAGAGCCGGTCGGCGACCTCGAGGTGCGCTCGCCGGAGCGCGACTTGCGTGCGGCCGAGATCGGCCGGGACGAGGTGCCGCGGATGGTGGACGAGCTCCCGCTCTTCGCGCTCGCGGCCGGCCTCGCCCGCGGCGTGAGCGTCGTCCGCGGGGCGGAGGAGCTGCGCGTGAAGGAGACCGACCGGATCGCCACGGTTACCGAGGCGTTGCACGCGGTCGGCATCCGCATCGAGGCGCGGCGCGACGGCTTCCGGATCCGTGGCGTCCCCAACAGGCCGACCGGCGGCCGGATCGACGCCCGCGGCGACCACCGGATCGCCATGCTCGGGGCCGTGGCCGGGGTCGTCTCCCGTGACGGCGTCGAGCTCGAGGGCGCCGAGACCGTCGCTATAAGCTTCCCCGGCTTCTTCGACCTCCTCGACTCCGTAAGCCGACGATGATCGTTGCCATAGACGGGCCTGCAGGCGCAGGCAAGAGCACGGTCGCGCGGCGGCTGGCCGAGCGGCTCGGCTTCCACTACCTCGACACGGGTGCGATGTACCGCGCCCTGACGTGGCTGGCGCTCCAGTGGGACGTTCCGCTGGAGGACGAGACGAAGCTCGGCGAGCTTGCGCGGGCGTACCCCGTCACCTTCGACGCCGAAGGCGAGGTCTGGATCGGCGGCAACGACGTGACGAAGGAGATCCGCGAGCCGCGGGTGGACAAGGTCGTGTCCATGGTCGCTCGGCATCCCGCCGTGCGCGAGGTCATGCGCGAGCGGCAGCGCGAGCTCGGGCACGAAGGCGACTCGATCATCGAGGGGCGCGACATCGGCACCGTGGTCGCGCCGGACGCCGAGGTCAAGGTCTACCTCGTCGCGGACGAGGCCGAGCGCGCCCGGCGCCGTGTCGCCGACCGCCCGGGGATCGGCGCCGACGCTCTCGCGACCGATCTGCGGATGCGCGACGAGCGCGATGCCGTCCAGATGCAGCCCGCCGCGGACGCCGACCTGATCGACACCACCGACCTCGACATCGACCAGGTCGTCGAGCGGATCGAACAGCTCGTCCGCGCCCGCCTGCCGGCGTAGCCCGTGGAAGGGGGACTAGCGGGAACGGTTGCCGTGGTCGGCTTTCCGAACGTGGGCAAGTCGACGCTCGTCAACCGGCTGACCGCGACGCGCCAGGCGGTCGTCCACGAGACGCCGGGCGTCACCCGCGATCGCAAGGAGGTCGTTTGCGAGTGGAACGGCAAGCGATTCCTGCTCGTCGACACCGGCGGCGTGGACATCGTCGATCCCTCGCCGATCACGCGCTCGATCGCCGATCAGGCGCGAGCGGCGATCGCGCAGGCCGATCTCATCCTGTTCGTCGTCGACGCGCGCGCCGGAGTCATGCCCGGCGACGAGGAGCTGGCGGCGATCCTGCGCACGTCGAACAAGCCCGTCCTCCTGCTCGCGAACAAGATCGACGACCCCTCGCAGGACGCCCTCTCCTACGAGTTCCACCGGCTCGGCCTCGGCGACCCGTTCCCGATCTCGGCCGCCCACGGCCTCGGCACCGGCGACCTTCTAGACGTGGTCGTCTCGCGCCTTCCGGGCGTCGCGCGAGAGGAGGCGGGGGAGGACGCGATCGGGGTCGCGATCCTCGGCCGCCCGAACGTCGGCAAGTCTTCCCTGCTGAACGCGATCCTCGGCGAGGAACGGGTGATCGTCTCGGAGACGCCCGGGACGACCCGCGACGCGATCGACACCGTCTTCCGCCGCGGAGAGCGCACATTCGTGCTCGTCGACACCGCCGGGCTGCGTCGACACCGCCGGCAGCGGCAGGGGATCGAGTACTACTCGGAGCTGCGCGCGCTCCAGGCGGCCGAGCGTGCCGACGTCGCGCTCGTCGTGATCGACGTCGAGGAGGGCGTGGTCGACCAGGATCTGGCCGTCGCGGACGTGGCCCGCAAGGCCCACAACGCCACGCTGGTCGTTCTGAACAAGTGGGACATCGGCACGGTCGGGATCGAGGACGTCCGGCCGCGGCTCGAGGCCCGTCTGCGCCAGCGGCCGCCGATCGTCGCCGCCTCCGCGAAGACAGGCCGGGGGATCGGGCGGATGCTCGACCGCGTCGAGGAGCTCTTCGACCGCTCGAGCTCGCGGATCACCACCGCCGAGCTGAACAAGTTCCTCGGCGAGCTGAAGGAGGCGCGGCAACCGCCTTCGCGCAGCGGCAAGCGGCTCAACATGCTGTACGGCACGCAGATCCAGACCCGCCCGCCACGCTTCCGCGTGGTCGTCAATGATCCCGGGCTGATGACCCGCGATTACGGCTACTGGGTCGAGAACCAGCTCCGGGAGCGCTTCGACCTCGAGGGCGTTCCGGTCGAGATCGACTTCGTGCGGCGCAAATGAGAGTTTCCCTCACGTTCCTGGGGCGTCGCTGGCAAGGGAGACAAGCTCGCGCGGCGCAGCACAGTGCAGAGAAGCACGGGCAAGCCGCGCGGGCGCAGGATCCCGCCGCCAGCGGCGTCAGCCTTCGGCGGGGCCCGGCTCCGCCGGGCAGCGGCCGAAGGCGGCCAGGGACGTGAGAGCCACCGTCATCGGCGGCGGCTCATGGGGGACAGCGTTCGCCCGCCTCCTCGCCGACCGCGGGCACGAGGTCGCGCTCGCGGTTCGAGATCCCGAGCAGGCGCGGGCGATCGCCGAAACCGGCCGCAACCAGCGCTACCTGCCGGATGTGGACGTGAGCGACGTCACCGCGGTCGCGCTGCCGGAGATCCCGGACGCCGACGTCCTCGTCATGGCCGTCCCCAGCCACGCGTTCGGTGAGGTCGCCGCGGGTCTCCCGGAGGGCACCCCGGTGCTCAGCCTGGCCAAGGGGCTCGACCCCGCGACGGGCCGAAGGCTGTCGACGCTCCTGACCGGCCATCGCGCTGCCGTTCTCTCCGGCCCGAACTTCGCCGCCGAGATCGCCGCCGGCCTCCCGGGCGCGGCGGTGATCGCGAGCGAGGACGAGGAGCTCGCCACCTGGCTCCAGCACGAGATCAACTCGCAGATCTTCCGCGTCTACGTGAACTCCGACCTGATCGGGGTCGAGCTCTGCGCGGCGGCGAAGAACGTCATCGCGCTGGCGGCGGGCGGAGTGGACGGCCTCGAAGCGGGCGACAACGCGAAGGCGGCGCTGATCACGCGCGGGCTGGCCGAGATGGCCCGGCTCGCGGCAGCGTGCGGCGCCCGTCCGGAGACCTTCGCGGGCCTGGCGGGGATGGGCGACCTGATAGTCACCTGCTGGAGCCGGCTCGGCCGGAACCGCCGCGCCGGCGAGTTGATCGCGCGCGGTGCGACGGCCGAAGAGGCGGCGGCCGAGATCGGCCAGGTGGTCGAAGGCCTCACCACGGCGCCGGTTCTGCGCGACCTCGCGCGCCGGCTCGAGATCGAGCTGCCCATCACGGAGGGCGTGTGTCAGGTACTGAACGGCGTCGATCTCCTTGAGCTAGCCTCAGCACTGATGGGCCGTCGTCCGAGGGAGGAGTGATGAAGCTGCGAATCGGCGTCGTCGCGGCGGCGGCAGCCGCGCTCGTCGCCGCAGGCTGCGGAGGCTCCGCCGGTGGGAACAAGCAGGCTTCGGGCGGCGAATCGATCGCGCCCGGCAACGCCGTCGCCTACCTCTCGGTCGACACGGACGTGGACTCGGCCGCATGGACGAAGGCGCAGGCCCTCCTCGACCGCTTCCCCGGCAAGGACAAGATTCTGTCGCACCTGCGCTCCTCGCTCGAGGATGAGGGTCTCGACTGGGAGACGGACGTCAAGCCGGCCCTCGGCAACGAGACCGAGGCCGTCTTCCTCGACACCGACAGCGAGCACGTCGTCGGCCTGACGAAGCCGAAGAACCAGGCGAAGTTCGACGCCCTGCTCGCGAAGAGCACACCGCCGATGGTGAGCGAGCAGGTCGACGGCTGGACGGTCTTCGCGGAGAAGCAGGCGTTGCTCGACGAGTTCGACAAGGCGCGGAGCGACAACGGCTCCCTGGGCGACGACTCTGCCTTCAGCGACGCGTGCGGGACGCTGCCCTCCGATTCGATCGCCAGGGCGTGGGCGCGCGGAAGCACCGTCCAGACTGCGTTCGACCGGCACCTTCACGCCGCCGGCCTGCCGGCCGATGCGACCGAGAACCAGGTCGGCACGCTCGACGCGCTGACCGCGGCGGTCACGCCCGAGGCCGACGGGATCAAGATCGTCTCGACCTTCAGCCGGAGACCTCGACCTCGGCGGGAGCTACCACGCCGATCTTCCGGGTGCGCTGCCCGGCGGCGCGGTCCTCTACCTCTCGTTCAACGGCGTCGGCGATCGCATCAACAAGCTGGTCGACTCCCTCGGCGACTCGATCCCGAACTTCGACCGAGACCGCGCGCAGATCGAGCTCGTCCTCGGCTATCCGCTCGAGGACGTCTTCGGGCTGCTCGACGGCGAGGGCGGGATCGCCCTCTACCCGACCGAGAGCGGATCGCCGGCCGTCCTCTTCGTCGCCCAGGTCAGCGACGAGTCGAAGGCAAGGAGCATCCTCGACCGCCTGGCCACCCTGGCCGCGGCGAGCGGAAGCCTGGACGATCCGCTCGGTCCAGGTCGGCTCGGTCGAGGCGAAGGAGATCGACGTCTCCGGGATGTCGATCTACGCCGCCGTCTTCGACGGGAAGCTCGTGACGACGAACAGCCGCTCCGCGCTCGAGAAGATGCAGGGGAGCGGGCCGAAGCTGGCCGACGACTCCGCGTACAAGACGGCTGTGGCCCAAGCGGGGGTGCCCGCGGAGACGAGCGGCTTCGTCTACGCCGATACCAAGGAAGCGCTCGAGTACGCGTTCTCGTACGCCGAGGGGCTCGGGGAGACGGTGCCGCAGGTCGCCAAGGAAAACACCGCGCCGCTCCGAGGCCTGCTCCTGTACGGATCGAAGGACGGGGGCGATCTGACGCTGACCGGGTTCCTGGGAATCCAGTAGGTAGCCTTCCCCGCCGTATGCCCGAGCGCGAGTACCTCTTCACGTCCGAGTCGGTGACGGAGGGGCACCCCGACAAGGTCGCCGACCAGCTCTCCGACACGATCCTCGACGCCGTCCTGCGGGACGATCCCGAGGGACGCGTCGCCTGCGAGACCCTCGTCACGACGGGCCTCGTGATCATCGCGGGCGAGATCACCACCGAGACGTACATCGACATCCCGAAGCTCGTCCGTCAGAAGATCGCCGAGATCGGCTACACGCGCTCCGACTTCGGCTTCGACGCCCACACGTGCGCCGTCGTCGTCGCGATCGACGAGCAGTCGCCGGACATCGCGCAGGGCGTCGACGTCGCCTACGAGGTGCAGCATGACCCCGGCGACGACGATCCGCTCGACCGGCTGGGCGCGGGCGACCAGGGGATGATGTTCGGGTACGCATGCCGTGAGACCGAGGAGCTGATGCCGCTCCCGATCACGCTCGCGCACAAGCTCTGCAAGCGGCTGGCCGAGGTGCGCAAGGCCGACGAGCTGCTCTACCTGCGTCCGGACGGAAAGGCGCAGGTCGACCGTCCGCTACGAGGAGGACGAGCACGGCATCCAGCGCCCGGTCGAGATCGAGCGCGTCCTGATCTCCACGCAGCACGCCGACGGGATCGACGCCGAGGCGCTGATCAAGCCAGATCTGATCGAGCGCGTGATCCGGCCCGTCCTGCCTCGCAGCCTGTACGACGAGAAGCGCTTCGAGGAGCGAGACTTCGTCTACGTCAACCCGACGGGGAAGTTCGTGCTCGGTGGGCCGATGGGGGATACGGGCCTGACGGGGCGGAAGATCATCGTCGACACCTACGGGGGCATGGGGCGCCACGGAGGCGGAGCCTTCTCGGGCAAGGATCCGACCAAGGTCGATCGCTCGGCCGCCTACGCCGCGCGCTACGTCGCGAAGAACATCGTCGCCGCCGAGCTCGCCGACCGCTGCGAGGTCAATGTCGCCTACGCGATCGGCGTCGCCCATCCGGTCTCGATCTCCGTCCGGACATTCGGCACGGCGCGGATCCCCGAATGGCGGATCGAACAGCTCGTCAAGGAGCACTTCGACCTCCGGCCCGGCGCGATCCTCCGCGACCTCGACCTGAAGCGACCCATCTACGCGAAGACCGCCGCCTACGGCCACTTCGGCCGCGACGACCACGACTTCACGTGGGAACGCACGGACAAGGCCGACGCGCTCCGCGAGGCGGCCGGCGTTTCTGCTTCCGTCGGCGGCTACGCGCCCGGAGTCCCGCGCTCGGGGTCCGCTGGGTCGCCAGTGGACAGAATAAGTCAAATTAGGTAGGCTTTTCTTGGCTACCTTCTTGACTATCCGCTCATAAAACTCTATAAGCGGCAGGACGACTGTGGCATTTCCGCCGCGGCGCGACGAACGGAGGAAGACATCGTGGGTAACACCATTCGGCGCGCCATGCCGCCAAGGGCCGCAGGTCAGCAACAGCATTCGCTGCTGTTCTCGCACTCGTCGTCGTCGCAGGCCTGAGCCTGTTCGCCGTCGCGGCGAGCGGGAGCCCGCCGCCGCCGCTGACCGTCACGATCGACGGCGCCGGCGGTGCCGCGGCCGACGCCGTGGCGACGGACCAGACGTACTCGGCCTTCAAGTCCGCCGTCGCGACCGAGGTCGCGGGAGGCACCCTGACGCTTCCCTTCTCGTTCCAGGGTGCGCACCTGCTGACAGTCACGTCGGCGCAGGTCGACTACGACGACACGGACCACGCCGTGGCGTTCACCGGGACGGTGACGCTTCCCGGATTCCAGGGCGGCGAGACACCCGGCGCGAACGGAAGCCTTCGACTTCCTGATCACCGCGACCTGGCCCGACGGCTCGTCGACGACCCCCAATCTCGCCCTCGTCACGAAGACGTCGTCCATCTCCCTCGCGAACCTGAACTCGTTGTGGGGCTCCTCCGACGGCAACGTGACCTTCGACGACGCGCTGCTCGGACTGTCGAGCGCGGACCAGACGCTGGAGGCCGACAGCCTCCCCGGGATCGCCACGACGTTCCTCGGATCCGGCTCCTCCCTGGACCTGAAGACCGGCGTCGGCTTTCGCGGCACGCTCAACCTCGCTCCCGGTTCCCGTCTGACCGACGTCTTCGGCTACGCGGGCTGGGGCGGCTCGATCGAGCTCGAAGGGCAGCTGAGCACGTCGCCGGAGATGCTCTTCGGCGACGCCTCGGAGGCCGAGCTGAGCGGGCTGGACCTGAAGGTGACGCTCGGGAAGTCCTCGACCGCGCCCGAGTGGCTGACCGACCGCACCACGACATTCGAGTTCTCGATCGACTCCGCGAAACACGCGAAGCTCGAGGCCCACGACGACGTGACGGTTGCCGTCGACGGGACGACCAACGAGTTCACGGGCGGCGTCTCGATCGCCTCGACCGGCGAGATCGAGGCCTCGCTCGGCAACATCGGCACGCTCGAGACCCCGTTCGGCCTCGAGAGTCTCGGGGCGCAGCTCGGCGACGTCAGTCTCGGCCTCGCGTATGACGGAACCAGCCTGGAAGGAACTCTCGGCTTCGCGATCACGCTCAGCGGCCACACGACGCCGTTCACGGTGGAGGCGGGCCTCAAGGTCTCCGCCGGTTCGGTATCGGCCGACCTCACCATCGAGGGCGACCTCAGCGTGCAGGACGTCGCGACGCTCGGCGCCGGCTTGCTCAACACCACCGCGGTCACGATCCCCGCGGCCGACGCGTTCACGCTGAAGAAGATCAGCTTCGAGGTCGCGCACAGCGCCGACGAGAACATCTTCAGCGTCGGCGGGACCGCGACGATCCGTTCGCTCCAGGCGGACGCGGTCTTCACGCTCCGGAAGAAGACGGGCGAAGCAGCGAAGCCGCTGCTGGGGCTCGCGCTCTCCGATTCCGACTGCGGCAGCTCGATCTGCCTCTCGCACCTGCTGCCGAGCTCGAAGCTCGGCGACCTCGCCTCCGACATCAAGCTCCCCGCGGCGAACCTGATCGCGACGCCAAGCGATTTCACGAGCCTCGAGAAGGACGACCTCACTACTCCCGAGCTGAACTTCTTCACCGCCGTGTACGGGGATGTGCCCGACACCGTCACGTTCGGCGGCGGACTGAGCCTGACGGCGAAGCTCGCGGTCGACGACCTCCCGACGTCCGTCAAGGACGCCTTCGGCTGGCCGGCCGGGTCCAACATTCTGATCAAGGGCAGCCTCGGCGCGGCGACCGCGGACGGCCTCGACGGCCAGAGCGCCAATCTCACCGGGCTCTCGTTGAGCGCGACTTTCCCGACGTCGTCCGGCAGCACGGTCCTCCCGGATTGGATTTCGTTCACCTCCCCGACCGAGCTCTCGCTCTCCTTCGGAGGCGGCACCGTCAAGGCGGGGCTCTCGACCGCCGCGCATGTCGCGCTCGGCGACGGTTTCGACGTCACGCTCGACGCGTCGTTCGCGAAGACCCCGTCCGGCTCGACGATCGACGTCAAGGCGGGGATCTCGAGCTGGACGCATCCGTTCGGCCTCGACTTGGCTGAACATCACGTCCGCGGACCTCGCCGTCTCGGCGAAGTTCGGAGCCGGGCCTACGGCGGTGAGCGCCGAGCTGAACGGCGACATCGATGTCGGCGGCCAGCCGTTCACTCTTCACGCCGCACTCGATGTCGGGGACGGGACCAAAGCGACGGTCACCGCGACGTACAAGGGAACAACGACGCTCGCCGAGCATCGTCGGGTCTCTTCGGAGACCTGTCCAGCGTCTCCGTCGTCGCTGAGCAGCTCGCTCGGCGCGATCAGCGTCGGGCCCGCGAGCGTGAGCGTAAAGGTCGGCGGAGGGAGCAGTGCGTTCGCCTTCAGCGCGACCGCGCACTTCACGTCGCCCTCGACCGGTCACTCGATCGGAGCCACCGTGCTCGCAGTCGCCAAGACAGGGCGGCGGCTTCACGTTCGGCCTGAAGGTCGACGGGTCCGACATCAAGAACCTCAGCGACCTCGTGTCCGGCGCGCCTGACGTTCCGATCGCGATCAACTCCGGGATCCTGGTCCTCGCGAGCCAGGACGCGACGCTGACGAAGAGCCAGCTCACGGATGAGGAGTTCGACTTCTACAAGTCACTGTACGGCTGCGCCGCGGACACGACGCGGGCGCAGTGCACGAAGTTCGATTCGATCGCCGTTACCAAGGGTCTGAAGCTCGAAGCCGGTGTCGAGCTGCCCGAATCGGTCGAGGCCGATGCCGCCAAGATCGGCATTCCCGCCACCGGGAACCTGCTCATCTCGGGGCAGATCCCGATCTTCGGCGGAACGACGTTCTCGCTCACGGTCGAGCTGGGGAACTTCCGCTTCGACAAGCAGCCCGACTGGTTCGACCACGGCGCGGTCTCGCTCACCATCTCCACGTCGGGGCTCAAGTTCAGCGGGGACCTCGGGATGCGCATCCGCCGCCAGGGCGGTGGCTACGACGAGACCAACTGCCCCGACGGTTCCGTGCTGCCGATCGTCTGGAACGACGAGACCCAGGGCAGCGCCTGCTACGACAAGCTCGACTTCGTCATCTCGGTGACGATCGACTACAGCAACCCCGCGGAGCCCGGAATCGAGTTGGCCGGCGTCCTCCAGACGAGCGGTGGGTGGCACCACGCGTTCGGCCAGTCCTGGCTCACGGTCAACCACGTGGCGCTCGAGCTCGGAGTGAAGATGACGCCGACGGGGCCCGAAGTGACGTTGGGCTTCCAGGGCGACATCCAGGTTGGCTCGAAGGACATCGAGGCCGCCATCAAGGTTGGGCTGGCCACGCTCCAGGTGCCGCCGTTCGTGCGCCCCGACCTGATCGGGTTCTCGCTCGCCAGCAGCTCGGGCGTCGCGCTGTCCGATGTGGTCGAAATGCAGAAGGCCGTCTCCGGAGGCGCAACCCTCCTCGACACCTCGTCTCTCCCGGATGTGTCCATCCGCAACTTCTTCTTCCAGTTCTCGACCGAGAACGACTCGAACCTGTGCCTCACGCAGGGACTCAGGTTCAACGGCGACCTCTATGTCGGGAGCAACCTCCCGACTCCGGACCCGCCGTCCGTCGACGGTACGGGCTGCCGCAACTTCAATGCTGACCCCAACTCGCCGTCGACGAGCTGCATCGCCCACAAGGCCAACGGGTGCCTCGCCTCGATCGGCGCGACCATCGACGACTCGGGCATCAGGGCAAAGGGCGAGCTGAGCGGATTCACGCTCGGGCCGCTCGAGATGAAGGATTCGTCCTTCCATCTCAACCTGACCGCCACGGAGCAATCGCTCTTCATGTCGGGCGGGGTGAAGATCGCGTCGACGTCGTACACGTTCGCCGAGGGCACCGCCACGCTCGAGTTCAGCAAGGACGGTTTCTTCTTCACCGGGGACGCGGCGGTCTTCAACGGCGCCTTCCATGCCTACATCCAGACGTCGGCGCCGTTCGACTTCACCAACCCGTCCTTCACGCTCAAGGTCTGGCTGCGCGCCGACGTGAACGCCGCCATCCAGGGTGCTCTCAGCCAGGGCCTGCAGGCGGTGAAGCCCATCCTGGTCGGGATCAGCCAGATCGTCGCGCTGTTCGGCCGGGACGGCGCGGCGGGCATCCTGCAAAACCTCCCGACCACGCTCGCGTCGGCGGGCGTCACCGTTCCGCCCGACATCCAGAAGATCGTCAACGGGATCGCCGACGTGGGCAAGCAGATCAACGACTTCGGCCACGCCACCGGGTTCTCTCTCACCTTCGGCGGGCTGCTCAAGGGCTTCAAGCTTCCCGACTTCCCCGGCCTTCAGAGCACGTACGTCCCCTCCTCGCGAACGTGCCTCTTCGTGGTCGAGAACGGGACGTGCTACACGACGCCGCCCTGGCACACGGCCTTCGGGGATTGCTGCGGCGTTCCCGGAACGTGGGTCGACCCCGTGTGCGTCGGCACCGTCGTCATCAACGGCGTCTGCTGGGCGGTCCCGCCCATCACCGGCCCGACGATTCCCGGCCTCTGCTCGCTGATCGGAATCTCGAGCTCGAGCCCGGACTGCAGCTGGGGCGGATTGCTCGGCAAGTACGTGCTCGGCCCGCTCGTGCAGAAGTTCAACCAGACGACGGGGCTCAACTTACCGACGACGTTCTCCGAGCTCCAGACGCAGATCAACAACCTCGTCGACTCGATCAACGTGCCGAACGTGGACATCCTCTCGCTCGACTGCGCTGAGTTCTCGCTCGACGCCAGCCTTGCGGCACAGGGCCATGTAAACGTCAGCCTCGCGTCCAAGCTGCGGGTCTTCGGGCATCAGCTCGAGTTCGGCTTCGGCTGGAACTTTGCGAACTTCAACGGCAACGCCGGCGACGTCGTCAAGCAGATCATCCAGCAGCTGCTGAACCCGCATACGACGACCTGCGATCCGATCCCGCCCGGGCACGCGGAGCCGGGGGCATCGCAAACCATCAGCGGCTCGCTGAGCTCGACGAAGGTCAACGAGGGAGGCAGCGCCACCTGGACGGGCACGTTCGGGAATACGGCGGCGAACTACCCGGCGGTGACGGTCGACTGGGGCGACGGCACGAGCGAAACGATCGCGGCCGGCACCTCGAAGACGGTCTCCAAGACGCACACGTACCCGCAGAACGGCCCGCACGGCTTCTCCCACGGGCAGTACACCGTCGCCGGCATGGTCAACGACTCAGGCGGTAAAACGGCCTCCTCGACTCAAGGGGTCGACAACGTGGCACCTTCGATCACGTCCGTGACCACCTCGTCGGACACGTCGACCGAGAACGGCGTCGTCACGCTCGAGGGCTCCTTCACGGATCCAGGCGTCACCGACTCCCACGTCCTGAAGGTCAACTGGGGCGACGGCAGTGCCGCGCAGAGCTTCAACCTGCCCGCCGGAGATAGGTCGTTCATGAAGACGCACAAGTACCTGGACAACCCCAACGGTGGCTCGGCATTCACGATCACCACCGAGGTCGACGACAACGACACTGGCGTCGGCACGCGGACGGATACGACGACGGTGAACAACGCCCCGCCGTCCAGCTTCGCGCTCGCCGCGACGTCGGAGACGACGATCAACGAGGGCTCATACGTCGGCTACACGCTGACGTTCGCCGACCCCGGCACGCTCGACACGCACAAGGTGACCGTCGACTGGGGCGACCCGACCGACGACACGACCCTGGATCTCGACGCCGGCGTCCTGACGACGACCCATCTCCAGCACAAGTTCGCCGACAACGGCACCTTCGACGTGAAGGCGACCGTCGTCGACAAGGACGGTGGGAGCACGACGCAGACGCTCCCGATCCACGTGACGAATGTCAACCCGACGGTGAGCTTCGACTACGAGACCGGGCGAACGCACGGAACGAGGGCGCCCAGTCGAGGTTCCTCTTCAACGTCGCCGACCCGGGCGTGCTCGACTCGCAGGACGTCATCGTCGACTGGGGAGATGGAAAGACGCCGGTGAGCGTCCACCTCCCGGCCGACCAGCGAAGCTTCGAGCTCACGCACGAGTACGTCGACGACAATCCGACCGGGACGCCCTCCGACCCCAGCGATCTCAAGGTCACTGCCACAGACAAGGACCGCGGAGTCGGAAGCGACACGCTCCACGCGACCGTCGACAACGTCGCTCCGACTCTCGGGCTCACGCTCGACAAGACGCGCGTCGACGAAAACACGTGGTCAAGCTTTCCGGGCTGATCACGGATCCGGGCGTCGAGGACACGAACACCGTGGTCATCGACTGGGGCCCCGGCCGCACGCCGTCGGATCGGATCGAGACGCTCCATCTGCCCGCCGCTCAACGGAGCTTCGAGCTGACGAAGGCCTACGGCGACGACGGGAGCTTCCCGATCAACGTGACGGTCACCGACGACGACACGGGCGTCGGGACGGCCCAGAAGACCCTCGTCGTCGACAGCGTCAATCCGACGGCCGCGATCGACTCCGCCGGTGCGTTCTATCCGCAGGGTCAGCGCACCTTCATCGTGCGGCAGGGCGTCCCGCGCACCTTCGCGGCGCGCACCACCGACGTAGGGAGCGACGACCTCGTCGCGACCTGGACGTGGCGCGACGGTTCGACCACGCAGACGCCGTATCCGTTGCTGTCGACGGCAGCCGATCCTGATCCCAGCCCGCAGGTCAACGCTCGCGATCTCGTCGACACCCACAGCCACACCTGGACCAACCCCTGCCTGTACTCGGACGTGCAGTTCGACTCGCTGGACGACGACAGCGGCACCAAGAGCGATAAGGTCGCCGTGGTCGTCACCGGCACGGCGACGACCGGACACGAGCTGGGCTGGTGGAAGAGTCAGCTCTCGGGCGGCCTGCCCAACCTGGGCGAGGCGCGGCTGACGTGCTACCTGAGCATCGTCTCGTTCATGAGCGCGGTCTTCCCTGAGACGCACGCCCTCTCGACCCTCGGGGACGCCCTCGACGTGCTCAGGCAGAGCGCGAGCACCGAAAGGGCAAACCTGCAGGCGGAGATCCTGCTCTCATGGCTCAACTTCGCCAACGGTGCGTTCCAGTACACGCAAACCGCCGAAGACGTCGTGGCCTTTGCCGAGCTTGCGCTCAAGAACGCGGCTGCGACCAAGGACGACCTGAACACCGTACGCGGAGCGCTCTCCCAGCTCGAAGACGCCCAGCAGACGGCGTACTGGCTCGGGGTCGACAAGGTCGATCCGCTTCAGGCCGGGCACGTCCTCCTGGCGTACAAGCAAGTGGTCGACAAGCTGCAGGCCATCCTGAAGAACAGGAGCTCGGGTCTCGTGGCCTCCTCCGTGCGGCAGCTGATCACCGAGGTCAACGCTGCGGCGCTCGCGCTGACTCGGTAATGCCCTGACTCGGTAAACCGGGCCGCCGCTCAGGCGGCCCGGAGCGCCGAGACCGTCACCAGCGCGGTCGCCTCGCAGCTCGAGGGCCCTACGGCTCACAAGCGCGCCTGAGCAGACATGCGAGATGCTGTGCCGGTGCATGCGGTGACTCGGCGGCTCTCGGATGTCGCTGCGGCGTACGGGACGGTCCTGCGGAACCCGTCGCTGCGGCGCCTGCAGATCGTCTACGGCACATCGGTCGTCGCCGAATGGGGCTTCCTCGTCGCGCTCTCGGTCTACGCCTACGACGTCCGCGGCGCGACCGGCGTCGGGATCGTCGGGGTCGTACGCATGGTTCCGGCCGCGCTCGCAACACCATTTGCTGCGGTCCTTTCCGACCGCTTTCGGCGCGAGCTCGTGCTGCTCTGGATCGAGCTCGGCTCCGCAATCGCCATGGCAGGTGCCGCCGTCGCGTACTTCGCCGGTCCGGCCGAGATCGATCATCTACGCCCTCGCGGGGCTGCTTGCGATCATGGCGACGCTGCTGCGCCCGACCGTAGCGGCGCTTCTGCCCTCCCTCGCAACGACGCCGGCCGAGCTGGTCGCGGCGAACGCCGCGTCTCTGACGACGGAGAGCCTGGGAACGCTCGCCGGACCGCTGCTGGCGGGCCTGGTCGTCGCGACGACCAACGCCGGCGTCGTGTTCGCCGGGGCGGCAGGCATCTATGCCGCCGCGGCGATCCTGGTCCGCCTCGTCCGGGTGGAAGGGCCGCTGGTCGCGATTCGGACGGGGAAGCCCACCGAAGAGCTGTTCGAAGGCTTTCGCGTCGTCGCGCAGGATCCTCGACCGCGCCTCCTCGTCGGGCTCTTCGCAGCCCAGACGCTGGTGCGAGGCTCGCTCAACGTCCTGATCGTCGTCATCGCCTTCCGTCTGCTCCATGCCGGCGGAAGCTGGGTCGGCTTCCTGACGGCTGCCCTAGGCGCCGGCGGCCTGCTCGGCGCATTCGCGTCCGTGACGCTTACGGGGCGTCGGCTGGCGGCTCCGTTCGGAGTCGGCTTACTGCTGTGGGCGATTCCGATTGCCGCGCTCGGTCTGTGGCCGAACAAGGTCTGGGCGCTCTTCATGCTTGCCCTGGTCGGCGTCGGCAACTCGCTCGAAGACGTGGGCGGCTTCAGCTTGCTGCAGCGGATCATTCACGACGAAGTGCTCGCCCGGGTGCTCGGCGTCATGTGGGGGATGGCAATGGCGGGAGTGGCGATCGGGTCCGTCGTCGGGCCGCCGCTGGTCGACGCTGCCGGGATTCGCGGAGCCGCCGCGGCGACCGGCTTGTTCCTCGCCCTGGTCGTCGCGCTCTCGTGGCGCCGGCTCGTCTCGCTCGACCGGGCGGTGGCAGCGCCAACGCAGGAGCTGGATGCGCTCGACAAGGTCCCGATCTTCCGGAGCCTGTCGGTCGTGGCGAAGGAGCGCCTGGCGACGAGCCTGGTGCTGCTCGCGTACCCGGCGGGAACGGCAATCGTTCGCGAGGGTGAGACCGGGGACCGGTTCTACATCGTCGTCGACGGTGAGATCGAGGCGACCGAGGGGGGCCGTCCCGCCGGAAGGGGATCGCTCGACTACTTCGGGGAGATCGCCCTGCTGCGCGACATTCCACGGACGGCGACGATTACGGCGAGGACCGCGGTTCGCCTGTATGCGCTCGAGCGCGACGACTTCCTCGCAGCGGTAACGGGCTACTCCGGCGCGATGGAGGCCGGCGAGGCCGTCGTCGCCGAGCGCCTCGCCCCGGCGTAGCCGCTATCGGGCGCGCCCTGAAAGCTCGCTGACCGTGACGAGCTCGTAGCCCGCACCTCGCAGTGCTGGGAGGAGGTGGTGCAGCGACTCCACGGTCGGCGTGCAGTCGTCCCGCGAAGACGTCGGCGGCGGCGGATAGCCGTCATGGAGGTCGATGATCGCGCCCTCGCAGCATCCGACGAAGCAGCGGCTGAAGATGACGTGGGACGTGAGGCCGGGTCGCCAGTCCTGCGGGTCGACATCGGCGAAAACCGCGTCGAGCTTCAGCTCTTCGACGATCGCCAGCACGCGCTCGTCGGCGTGGAAGCCGGGCGCCCGGAAGAGGTGAGGCCGCTCGCCGACCACGTCGGCGACTGCGCGCGCGCCGTCCTGGATCTCCTTCCGTACCTCGTCATCCGAGATCTCGGTCAGCCGCGGGTGCGTCATCGTGTGGCTACCGACCTCGTGGCCGGCCTCGAGGATGGAGCGCACGTCGTCCGGCCGCTCGCGCACGCGCTGGCCGATCAGGAAGAAGGTCGCGCGCGCGTCGTGCTCACGGAGCAGGTCGAGGACCTCGCCCGTCCACTGCGAGGGACCGTCGTCGAAGGTGAGCGCGAGCTTCAAGCAGCGCGGACGAACAGCCCGGCCGCCGCCTTGTCCGCGATCGGCCCGGCGGTGCGCTGGAGCTCGTCGAGGCGGATCTCCGAGCCCGGCACGTAGCCGTGGTCGTAGAACCAGTGCAAGAGCTCTCCGTCGTGCTCGGCCAGCCGGACGATCGTCGCCGGCCGGTCGGGCGCGACCTCGGACAGCGGCGACAGCTCCTTGTTCTCCTCCTGCTCGAACTCGGTGTCGACGGGCCAGCCGTGCGGGCAGCGGTCGGGGTTGCCGAGCCGCTCGGAGATCCGCTCGACCATCTCGTCCGAGAACGTATCGCCGAGCTCGTCCGCATGGACGTGCGCCTCGGCGGCCGTATAGCCGAGGAAGTCGGTCAGCATCCGCTCGATCAGCCGATGGCGGCGGACGACCTGCTCCGCGCGCTCGCGCCCCTTCGGCGTCAGCAACGCCTCCTTCTGCTCGCCGCGCTCGATCAGCCCCTCGGCCTCCAGCCGCTTCAGCATCTCCCCGGCCGACGCACGCGAGATGCCGAGCATCTCCGCGACGCGCGACGCGAGTGTCGGCGAGCCGTCGGTCACGGGGTGATACTCGCCGATCGGAAAGGCGAGAAAGTAGATCGTCTCGAGGTAGTCGTCGACCGAGTGTCCTTGCGGCATCGTCCCTTTGCGACTATAGTCCGCGCCGCTTGTAAGGTATGCCTTACAACGGAGGGACTGGGACACTGACGACGGCACAGATCGTACTGCTCGGCGGAATCGCCGGGCTCGACTATTTTCCTCGGGCTGCCGCTCGGCAGGCTCAAGAATCCGAGCACCGCGCTCAAGGCGAGCCTGACCGCGCTGGCCGCCGGGATCCTGGTCTTCCTCCTGATCGACGTGATCGAAGAACGCCTTCGAGCCCGTCGAGGAGGCCGTCGACGGATCGGGACTGGAGCCAGCTTCGCCGGTTACGGTCTGCTGTTCGCCGGCGGCACCGCGATCGGGCCTGCTCTCGCTCGTCTACTACGAGCGCTGGATGGGCCGCGAGAGGCAGAAGTCGATGCTCGGCCCCGGTGCTGCGTCCGCCGCCGAGTTCGAGGCGAACTGGGTCGCCGGTCTGTCGCCCGGCAAGTGGCTCGCGCTCCTGATCGCGACGGGGATCGGCCTGCACAACTTCTCCGAGGGGCTCGCGATCGGACAGTCCGGCGCCTCCGGTGAGGTCGGCCTCGCGCTGCTCCTGATCATCGGCTTCGGCCTGCACAACGCGACCGAGGGCTTCGGCATCGTCGCGCCGATGTCCGGCGAGCGGCCGAGCTGGAAGTTCCTCGCGCTGCTCGGCGCTGATCGGCGGCGGCCCGACGTTCTTCGGCACGATCGTCGGCCAGGCGTGGACGAGCGAGGCGCTGTCGGTCGTCTTCCTCGCGCTCGCCGCCGGCTCCATCCTGTACGTCGTCATCCAGCTCGTGAAGGTGATGCAGCGGCTCGGGCCACGCCGTGCTGGTTCGTGGATGATCTTCGCCGGGCTGATGCTCGGCTTCGGCACCGAGCTGGTGCTGAAGGCCGCCGGGGTCTAGCTTCCCCGCTCACTAGTCTCGACGGGTGGCGTTCGCCTCCGTCTATCCGCTGGTGACCGCCCGCTCGGTCGCGCGGCCGTTCACCTACGAGGTGCCGGACGAGGTCGGCCCGGGCGCGGTCGTGGAGGTGCGGTTCGGCAACGCGCGGCGGCGCGGCGTCGTCGTCGAGGTCGGGGCCGCTCCGCCGGAGGGGATCGACGCGGCTCCGATCGAGAGGGTCGTGGACGAGGTCCCGGCGCCGCTCGTCGAGCTCGCGCTGTGGATCGCCGGGTACTACGGCTCGACGCCCGCTCGCGCGCTCGAGCTGATCGCGCCGGTCAAGCGCGCGCGGCGCGCCGAGCGGCCGCAGCCCGCCGGTGCGCGAGGCGCTGGGCGGCGAGGCGAAGCCGGCGGCGCTCAGCGAGTCGCAGGAGGCCGCGGTGGGGCGGATCGTCGGCGCGATGGACGAGGGGCTGGGCGCGAATTTCCTCCTGTACGGCGCGACGGGCAGCGGCAAGACCGAGGTCTACCTCCAGGCGTGCGACGCGGCGTTCGAGCGGGGGATGGGCGCGATCGTGCTCGTCCCCGAGATCGGGCTGACGCCGCAGGCGGTCGGCCGCTTCCGCGCCCGCTTCGGCGACCGGATCGCGATCCTGCACTCCGCCCTCGGCGAGGCCGAGCGGCGGGACGAGCGCGTGCGGATCGCGTCCGGCGAGGCCCGCGTCGTGATCGGCGCCCGCTCGGCGGTCTTCGCCCCGGTGCGCGGACTGGGACTGATCTGCGTGGACGAGGAGCACGACGCGTCGTACAAGCAGGAGTCCGATCCCCGCTACGACGCGCGAACGGTCGCGGCCAAGCGCGCGTCGCTCGAGGGCGCGGTCGCCGTGTACGGCAGCGCGACGCCGCGTCCCGAGAGCTGGGAGCGGCTGGAACGGCTCGAGCTCGGCGGACGCCTCGCCGGGCCGCTCCCGCCGGTGCGCATCGTCGACCTCCGCTACGAGAAGGGATATCCGCTCTCGGCACCGCTGCTCGTCGAGCTCGCGGCCGTCGCGACGGGCGGCGGCAGGGCGATCCTGCTGCTCAACCGCCGCGGCGTCGCGCCCGCGCTCCACTGCCGCGCCTGCGGCCAGACGATCCGCTGCCCGAACTGCGACGTCTCGCTCGTCCTGCACAAGGACGGTTTCCTGCGCTGCCATCACTGCGGCTACGACGAGGCCGCGCGCGAGACGTGCCCTTCGTGCGCGTCGCCCGAGCTCGCGCGCCTGGGCGCGGGGACGCAGCGCCTCGAGCGGGAGCTCGCCGCGCAGTTTCCGGAGCTCGAGCTGATCCGCCTCGACGCCGACACGGTCAAGCGGCCGGGCGCGGCCGCCGAGGCCCTCGCGCGCTTCGCCGAGACGGAGCGCGCCGTCCTCGTCGGCACGCAGATGGTCGCCAAGGGACACCACTTCGAGGGCGTCGCGCTCGCGGCCGTCATCGACGCCGACACCGGCCTCGGCCTTCCCGACTTCCGCGCCGAGGAACGGACCTTCCAGCTCCTGACCCAGCTCGCGGGGCGGAGCGGGCGGGATGCGCCCGGCCGCGTGCTCGTCCAGACCTTCCAGCCCGACGCGCGCGCGATCCGCTTCGCGGCGCGGCACGACGTCGGTGGGTTCCTGACGGAGGAGATCGAGCGGCGCCGGGAGCTCGGCTATCCGCCGTTCCGCCACCTCGTCCGGATCGTCGCCGCGGGGCCCGAACCGGACGGTCCGGCCCGCTTGCTGACGGAGCTGAAGGCCGGGCTCGGAGAAGACCTCCTCGGGCCGGCTCCGCTGCTCCGCCTGCGCGGCCGGCATCGCGCCCAGCTCGTGGCGAAGACCGAGCAGCCGCGCCGCATCGCCGCGCGGGCGGCCGGCCTGCTCGGGGACGCCGCCGCCGCGATGCGCAAGGCGGGCGTCACCGCCGTCGTCGACGTCGATCCGCAAAGCTTGTAGCCGTGAAGCACGGGCTCCTCTGCGCCAACATCGGCTCCTACTCCGATCCGCGGTTCGTCGCCGAGCTCGCGGCCGAGGCCGAGGCCGCGGGCTGGGACGGCCTCTTCATCTGGGACCACCTCGCGTTCGCGTGGGGCATGCCGACCGCGGATCCGTGGGTCACCCTCACGGCCTGCGCGCTGCGCACGTCCCGGATCGTGCTCGGGCCGGGCATCACGCCTGTGCCGCGGCGGCGCGTCCAGGATCTGGCGCTCACCCTGGCGACCCTCGACCGCCTCAGCGGCGGACGCGTCGTCTTCGGCGCGGGCCTCGGCGGCAACCGCGGCGAGTTCGAGCGGTTCGGCGAGAGCTTCTCGCGCCGCCGCCGCGTCGACCTGCTCACCGAGGGCCTCGCGACGCTGCGGGCGTGGTTCGACGGAGACGAGGTGAACGGCATCCAGCTGAAGCCGCCTCCAACCGGTCGCGTACCGATCTGGATCGGCGCGAACAGCCCGGAGATGCTCCGGCTCGCCGCCCGTTACGACGGCTGGTTCGCGAACAGCGCCGGCAAGGACGACATGACGATGACGCCCGAGGACGTCGCCGCGGGCGCGGCAGTGGTCGGCGACGTCGAGATCGTCGTCCACGGCTACTCCCGGGTCGCATCTCCCGCCGACTACGCCGCCGCCGGCGCGACCTGGTGGCTCGAGAACCTGAACGACCTGCAGGGAGCGCCGGAGGAGTTGCGCGCCCTCGTGCAGGCTGGTCCCCCGGCCTAGACTTCCAGCGTGCCCGAAGAAGTCGGCCAGGTCATCGAGGAAGAGGAGCAGCGCGATCCGCAGGAAGAGGCGGCGCGCCTCGCCGCGCTCGCGCAAATCCGCCAGTACGGCGACCCCGTGCTGCGGATGGAGGCGCGCGAGGTCGAGAGCTTCGACGACGACCTCCGCCGGCTGGTCGACCGCATGAAGCGGCTGATGAAGGACGCGTACGGCGTTGGCCTCGCGGGCAACCAGGTCGGAACCCTCCGCCGGGTCTTCGTCTTCCAGGAGGACGAGGACGAGGTGCGCGCGCTCGTCAATCCGCGGATCGTCGAGCGCTCCGACGAGTCGGACATCGAGGAGGAGGGCTGCCTCTCGATCCAGCGCGTGCGCGTGCCGGTCGAGCGGTCGGTCGCCGTGACGGTCGAGGCGAAGGACGAGGACGGCGGCGACGTCCGGCTCGAGCTCGAGGGCATGACCGCCCGCGTCGCCCAGCACGAGATGGATCACCTCGACGGGACGCTGATCCTCGACCGCACCGACGACGAGAGCCGCCGGCAGGCGCTCGGCATCCTCCGGCCGCAGCCCGTCCTTCAGTTGAGCTTGGCCAGCGTTTGGCGGTGGCCGCGACGGCGCCCTTCGGCGCCGACGTGCTGGAGCGGCTCGCCGCCCGGCGCGAGATCGCGTACCTGCTGACCCGGCCCGACCGGCCGCGCGGACGGGGCCGCTCGATCGGGCCGCCTCCCGCCAAGGAGGTCGCCGAGCGGCTCGGGATCGAGGTGCGCCAGCCGGAGCGGCTCGCCGGCTTCGAGCCGGACGCGGACGCGGTGGTCGTCGTCGCCTACGGTGCGCTCATTCCCGAGGAGCTGCTCGACCGCGCGCTCTGGCTCAACGTGCACCCGTCCCTGCTGCCGCGCTGGCGGGGCGCCGCGCCGGTCGAGCGGGCGATCATGGCCGGCGACCGCGAGACCGGCGTGACCATCCACCGGACGACCGCCGAGCTCGACGCGGGGCCGATCGCGGCGCAGCAGTCCTTCCCGATCCAGCCGGAGGACGACGCGGGCGCGATCTACGCCGCGGCCGCCCCGATCGCCGCCGAGCTCCTGGAGGCCGTGCTCGCCGACCCGTCCTTCACGCCGCAGCCGGAGGAAGGGGCGACCTACGCCGACAAGATCACGGCCGACGACCGGCGGCTCGACTGGTCCGCACCGGCGGAGGAGGTCGTCAACCGCGTGCGGGCGCTCTCGCCGCACATCGGCGCGCGGGCCGAGCTCGAGGGGCGGCCGGTGATCGTCTGGCGCGCGCGGGTGGAGGACGGCCGGGCCGTGCCCGTCGAGGTGCAGCCGGAGGGGAAGCGGCGCATGAGCTACGACGAGTTCCTGCGGGGCCTGCGATGACCTGGTGGTACGCGGTGACGGAGGCGAAGCACGAGGTTCAGAACCCGACGAGCGCCGAAAAGATCCGCCTCCTCGGGGAGCGGCTCGGGCTCGGGCCGACGTCGCGCGTCCTCGACATCGCCTCCGGCAAGGGCGGGCCCGCACGGATCCTCGCCGGCGCGTTCGGCTGCCGGATCACGTGCGTCGAGCGGGCGCCGGAGTTCGTCGCGATTGCCCGCGAGCGGCCGCTCGAGCAGATCGAGGTCGTCGAGGCCGACGCCAAGGACTTCCCGATCGAGCCGGGATACGACGCGGCGCTCTGCATCGGTGCGTCGTTCGCGTACGGCGGGCTCGTCCCGACGCTCGAGGCGCTCGCGCCGGCCGCGCCGCTCGTCGCGGTCGGCGAGCCCTACTGGCGCGAATGGCCGCTGCCCGCCGGCTTCGAAGTGGAGGAGGGCGAGGACTTCGTCACGCTCCCCGAGACGGTCGCCCGGATCGAGTCGACCGGGGTCGAGGTCGTCAACCTGATCGCGTCGTCGCAGGACGACTGGGACCGGTACAGCTCGCTTCACTGGCTGGCCCTCGCCGAGTGGCTCGACGGCCAACCCGGACGCGCCCGAGGCGGAGGAGTTCCGTGAGCGCGGACGGCACTACAAGGAGCGGTACCTGCGCTGGATCCGCGACCTCATGGGCTGGGCGATCTTCGTATGTCGAACCTGACGTACGAGGAGCTGGTCGAGCGTGCGCGCGCGGACGACCGCGTCGTCGGCCTCTTCCTCGGCGGCTCGCGCGGCAAGAACGCAAATGTGCGGCCGGATTCCGACTACGACGTGCGCATCGTGGGCGACGCCGCGGACTGCGAGACGCCGAGCGCGGGTCGCACATCGAGGTCTCGGTCATGCCGCTCGAGCGCTTTCGCGACTACCCCGAGTGGGACCGCTACACGCTGACGCACACCGAGCCGGTGATCGACAGGACGGGCGAGATCCAGCGCGTGATCGACGAGAAGGGACACCTGTGCGACGCGGAGGCGGCGCGATCCCTCCGCTCGCGCTCGACGCCTACATGAACTCGCTCTACCGCGGGCTCAAGCGACCGGACGGGATCGGCGGCCGACTCCAGCAGGCTGAGTCGATTGCCCACCTCCTCACCTGCCTGTTCGCACTCGAGGGACGCGTGCGGCCGTTCCACGACTACCTCGAGTGGGAGCTCGGGAACTATCCGCTCGAGGGGTGGAATGACCTGCTCAACCTGCTCGACGGCGACCAGCGCGAGCTCTTTCGCCGCGTCGAGGCTCACGTTCGCGAGCGCGGGCTCGGCGCCGTCGTCGATTCCTGGGAGCCGGACGTCCCGTTCCTGCGCGGTGAGACATGATCGCGCCGGCACGCCGTGTCGCCTACGACGTCGTCCTCCGCGTCTTCGAGGAGGACGCCTACGCCGACCGCGCTTTCGCACCCGCCGCCGCCGGCCTCGACCAGCGCGACCGCGCGCTGGCCCAGCGGATCGCCTACGGCACCGTCCAGCGCGTCCGCACGCTCGACCACGCGCTCGAGGAGGTCGGCCGCCGCCCGATGCGAAAGCTCGACCCTCCGGTGCGCGCCGCTCTCAGGATCGGCGCCTACCAGCTCGCCTACCTGGATGCGGTCCCCGCCTATGCGGCGGTGGGCGAGTCCGTGGAGCTCGTCCGCCAGGCGGGGCTGGAACGGGCAGTGAAGTTCACGAACGCCGTCCTGAGGCGGTTCACGCTCGGGCACCTTCCCGCACGGACTCCCGCGGAGGCTGCTCTCGCCCATTCCTATCCCGACTGGGTCGCCGAGACCTGGTGGCGGGAGTGGGGGGAAGAGGACGCACTCGCGCTCATGCGCGCCCAGAACAATCCGCCGGAGACGGTCGTGCGGCTCGTTCGCGGCGAGATCGCCGGCGAGCCCGACGGACATCCCGAACGCGTACCGCGTCGAGCGGATCGACGAGCGGGCGCTGGCGGAGGGCCGGATCTGGCCGCAGAGCCGCGGGTCGCAGCTGGCCGGTCTCGCCGTCGGCTCTCGGGACGGCGAGCGCACGCTCGACCTGTGCGCCGCGCCCGGCGGGAAGGCGACGATGCTCGCCGGCGACGTGGTGGCGGTCGAGAAGCACCCCGGCCGCGCGCGCGAGCTGGAGGAGAACGTCCGCCGGCTCGGCGCCACGAACGTCTCAGTCGTCTGCGCCGACGGCCTCGCGCTACCGCCCGAGGTGAGCGGGTTCGACCGGGCGCTCGTCGACGCACCGTGCTCGGGGCTCGGCATCCTCGCCTCCCGTCCCGACGCCCGTTGGCGCGCCGAGCCGCTTCCCGACCTTCAGCTCGCACTGCTCCAGGCCGCCGCCGAGCGGGTCAAGCCGGGCGGGACGATCACCTACTCCGTCTGCGCGATCAACGCCGCCGAGAACGAGGACGTCGTCGCCGCCTCCGGGCTCGAGCCCGAGCCGCTCGGCGCCGAGTGGCCGGCCTTCCGGCATCCGCGCCGTCCCGAGTTCCTTCTCACTCTCCCGCACGTCCACCGGACGTCCGGGTTCTTCATCGCCCGGCTGCGGGTGCCCTGAGGTTCGTGCGCCACGCGACGTCCGCGAGCTTTTGCTGCCCGGACTTCGAGGGATGGAAGAAGTCGCGGGACGAGACGTCCGCTTGCCCGAATCTCGTCCTGAACGCGGCTCCACCGTCGTAGGCGCAACGGACGTATTCCGCGCAGACCTCGCCCAGGATCCGGTTGAAGGCCGCCAGCCGGCTGCGCACGAGCGACCGGCGCGCGAGGTCCGCCGGCGCTGTCGACTGCGCGCGCGTGAGCAGCGCGTCGCACAGATGCAGGAAGCGCCACGCCGTCCGGGCGAGAAGCCGGCCGCTCTCGATCTGCCAGAGCCGGTACAGGTCGGGGATGCTCAGGACCTCGATCCGCGCGTCCGGCAGGCGAGTCGCGAATACGCGCAGCGCTGACTCGAAGTCCGAGCGGAACCGCGCCGTCGAGGTCATCGCGGCCACGTCACCGTGGCAGATGTCGTTCGCGCCCATGAGGATCAGCACGCGGTCGGCGCCCTGAGATGCCGCGCGGGCGGCCTGAGCCGGGAGATCGCGCATGCGCGCCCCGTCCTTCGCGTCGTTGAACATCGCGCGCGACTGCAAGCGCTGCGCCGCGCTCGACACGTCCGTTCCGGTCGCCCAGGAGTAGCTCGGCGCATCGCGGAATGGAACGAGGCCGGCGTTGAAGCCGCGTGTGATCGAATCGCCGAGGGCCGCCGTCGTAGGCGACGGCGTGGCTGCCGACGCGGCGCCGGAGAGCACCGCGACGAGGACGACCAGCAGCGCAAGACCCCTTCTCATCCGCGCCGAATGTACTCGTCGTCGATGTGGTTTCTGTTAGCTCGCCTAGGATCCGGGCCGTGAGCTGGGACGACTGGATGCGCGGGCCGGAGATCGAGCCGTCGATCTACGCGGCCGACTTCGCCGACCTCGGCCGTGACCTGACCACGCTGCTGGACGGCGGCGCCAAGATCTTCCAGTTCGATGTCGGCGACGGGCACTTCGTCGAGCCGATCACGATCGGGCCGATCGTCCTGCAGGCAATCTCCCCGGTCTTCCGCGAGAAGGGCGGAATTCTCGACGTCCATCTCATGGTCGACAACCCCGAGCACCACTTCGAGATGTTCAGGAAGGCCGGCGCCGACCATGTCACGTTCCATCACGAGGTCGTCGTCGACCCCGCTCCGGTCGTCGCCCGCGCGCGCGAGCTGGGGCTCTGCGTCGGTATCGCGTTCAATCCGGACACCGAGCCGGATGAGGTTGCTGCGAGGGCCGGCGACGTCGACCTCGTCCTGTGCATGGGCGTTCATCCAGGCTACTCGGGGCAGGCCTACATCCCGGAGACGACCGAGCGCGTTCGCCGCTTGCGCGAGCTGCTGCCGCCGGCGATTCACATCCAGGTGGACGGCGGCGTCGGGATGGAGAACGTCCGTGAGCTGCGCGACGCGGGCGCCGATCTGTTCGTCGCCGGCTCGAGCGTCTTCGCGCACGACGACATGGTCGCGGCCTACCGCGAGCTCTCCGACGCGGTGCAGTGAGCCTCGAACGCGCGCTGGAGCTCGCCGAGCGCGGCCGCGGCACGACCTATCCCAATCCAGTCGTCGGCGCAGTGCTGCGTGCAGGACGGCGAGGTGGTCGGCGAGGGCTGGCACGAGCGGAAAGGAGGGCCGCACGCGGAGGTCAACGCGATCGCCGCGGCCGGCGAGCGCGCCCGCGGCGCGACGCTCTACGTGACGATGGAGCCCTGCTCGCACCACGGCAGGACACCGCCGTGCGTGGACGCGGTGCTGGCGGCTGGGATAACGCGCGTCGTCGCGGGCTCGCTCGACCCCGTGCCGGAGCACGGCGGCGGCCTCGAGCGGCTGCGCGCGGCCGGCATCGAGACGGAGCTGATCGACTCGTTCGAGGCGCGTCGGCAGAACGAGGCGTGGCGGACATGGGCGGCCACGGGCCGTCCTTTCGTCACGTACAAGGTCGCGGTCACCCTCGACGGCCGGGTCACGGTGCCCGGTTCTCGCTGGATCTCCGGCGAGGAGAGCCGCCGGCTCGTCCACGAGCTGCGCGCCGCGTCGGACGCCGTCGCGGTCGGGATGGGAACCGTGCGCGCGGACGATCCGCGCCTCGACGCCCGTGACGTGGCCGCCGCCCGGCAGCCGCGGCGGCTCGCCTTTGGCCGAGGGCCGCTTGCCACAGGATTCGGAGCTCGAGCTTCTCACGGGCGCGCTGGAGGACGAGATTGGCGCAGCTCGGGAAGGAGGGGGCTCAGTCGCTCCTGCTCGAGGGCGGGCCGACGCTCGCGACCGCGTTCCTGGAGGCCGACCTGGTCGACAAGCTGCTCGTGTTCCTCGCTCCGATCGTGGGCGGCGGAGGCCCACGCTTCCTCGGCGACCTCTCCCGGCCGGTCCCGCTCTACCACCTCGACATGCGTCCGGTCGGCAAGGACATACTGCTGACCGCCTATGTCCATGAGCCCTGAAGACCGCGCTATCGACCTGATCACGAACTGGCTGACCGGCCAGATCGAGGATGACGCGCTCCGCGCCGGTCTCAGCGCCGACGGCCTGACCGGCGAGGGGGCGGAGGTGGTCGAAGAGCTCCTCGCGGAGCTGGACAAGCCCGGCGTGAGCCGCGGGCACCTTCAGATGGTCGGCCGGGAGGCAGTCGAGGCGCTCGCTATGGGCACCCAGATAGTTGTTCGATCGCGCGACTCCTCCCACGAGCTGCGACTTCGTCGGCGCCGTCCTCTCCGTCTCTCCGGCGGAGAGTCGGACCGCAGCGTGCGGGCCGAGCTTCGCCATCGTGCCGAGCGAAAGCACCGGTCACGCGCATACCAACATGCTCGGGCTCGACGCCAGGTCGACTTCGCTCGCGTGGGCCGCGGGGATTTGGCGAAACGGCGATCCGAACGGTCCTGACCGACCGATGTTTGAACGCCTGGACCGGAGCCTCGTGGAAGCTGATCAAAGGCGTCGTCGTGTCGCAGCTCGTCCGGCGATAACGATCTCTACGGCGTTGGAATCGTGTCAGCCAAGGAGATTTGGGCCGCCGGCGCGGCCTGGCACGGCAACAGCGCATCCACGCTGGTCGAGCGCTGGAGGCCGGCCGGCGTCAAGGTAGTGCCCAGTCCGAGCCCGGGCCCGTCCTCGTACTTCAATGCGCTCAGCGTCGTCTCCCCGAAGAACATCTGGGCCGTGGGAGAGGTCGATAACGGCTCCAAGTCGAAGCCGCTCGTCCAGCATTGGAACGGGAAGAAGTGGAAGGTCGTGAAGGCTCCCGGCACCGGCCTGCTCCTGGGTGTCCATGCGCTCTCGGCGAAGAATGTCTGGGCCGTCGGCTCGACCAGCGGGGCGAAGCCCCGAACCCTGGTGGAGCACTGGGACGGGAAGCACTGGAAGATCGTTGCGAGCCCAAATGCCGGCAACGTGGCAAACGTGTTTCGCAGCATCTCCGGCCTTGGCAAGAAGAACGTGTGGGCGGTCGGGAACTCGGCCAGAACGATCAGATCAAGAGCCTGATCGAGCACTGAAACGGGAAGCGCTGGAAGATCGTCCCCAGCCCGAGCCCGGGAACGGTGCAGAACTTCCTCTACGCCGTTTCGGCCGTGTCGTCGCGTAACGTCTGGGCGGTTGGCAACGAAACGTCATCGCTCTACAAGACGATGGCGCTGCACTGGAACGGCTCGTCCTGGACGCAGGAAGCGACCCCGAGCCCCAGCAACGCGTACAACTTTCTCGGGGGAGTCGCCGCGCTCAAGTCCGGCACAGTCTTCGCGGTCGGCGACTACAACGCGGGCACAGAGTTCGACACGCTTGCGTTGCGCCGCTGCGGCTGAGTCGCATCCGGTTCACCTAACCTTGGCCGCGTGTTCACCGGAATCGTCCACGAGCGAGGGACGGTCGCCTCGTTCAAGGGCGGCCGGCTCGTGGTCGAGTCCGCGCTCGAGCCCGAGATCGGAGACTCGATCGCAGTCGACGGAGTGTGCCTGACGGTGACCGCCCGCGAGAACGGCCTGCTCTCTTTCGACGTGATGGAGGAGACGCTCGCACGCGCGAAACCGTTCCGCTCGCAGGTCAATCTGGAGCCCGCGCTGCGGGCAGGAGACCCGCTCGGCGGGCATTACGTCCAGGGGCACGTGGACGGCATCGGCCGCGTCCGCGCGCGCGAGGGGGAGCGGATGACGATCGAGGCGCCGCCGGAGATTCTCCGGTACTGCGTCGAGAAGGGCTCGATCACGGTCGAGGGCGTCTCGCTGACGATCGCCGGCCTCGACCACGACACATTTACGGTCGCGCTGGTCGCGCATACGCTCGAGGTGACGACGCTCGGCGCGCTCTCCTCGGGGGACGAGGTCAACCTCGAGGTCGACGTGCTAGCCAAGTACGTCGAACGCCTGCTTTCGGGCGCGTGAAGCTGATCGCGGAGGGCCGCGCTTCCGAGATCCTGGATCTCGGCGACGGCCGCGTTCTCCGGCGCTTCAAGGCAGGCGGGGATCCGGAGCGCGAGGCCCGCGTGATGGAGCACGCGCGCCGGCATGGCTATCCCGTCCCGGAGGTGCACGAGGTGCGCGCGGACGCGCTCGTGCTCGAACTGGTGGACGGCCCGACGATGGCGGCGGGCGGCCTCGCGAACCCTGGGACGTGGGATGCACACGCGAAGACGCTCGCCGAGCTGCACGACCGGCTCCGCCGGATCCCCGGCCTCGAACAGGGGACGCTCCTCCACCTCGATCTCCATCCCGAGAACGTCCTCATGTCGAGAGCGGTCCGGTCGTCATCGACTGGACGAACGCGCGCGACGGCGAGCCCGAGCTCGATGCCGCGCTGGCCTGGTTGATCCTCATGACGAGCGGCGGCGCCGCGGGACAGCAGTTCGCGCGACTGTTCGCGCGCCACATGGACGTCCGTTCGGGCCTGGAGGAGGCAGCGCATTATCGCCTGGCCGATCGAACGTCACCGACGCCGAGCGCGCCGAGGTCCACGGCTGCTGGCGAGGCAATACGATTAGCCCGATGGCACTCCAGGAGCGCACCGCCTTCGCGACGATCGACGAGGCGCTCGAGGACTTCCGCGCCGGCAAGTTCGTGGTCGTCGTCGATGCCCCGGACCGCGAGAACGAAGGCGACCTGACGATCGCGGCCGAGTTCGCGACCCCGGAGGCGATCAACTTCATGGCCACGCACGGGCGCGGCGTCATCTGTCTCTGCCTCACGGAGCAGCGATCGAGGAGCTGAACCTGCGTCTGCTTGCCAGCGAGCACGAATCGCGCCTCGGCACCGCCTACACGACCACGATCGACGCGCGGGAGGGGATCTCCACCGGCGTCTCCGCGGTCGACCGCGCGCACACGATCAAGGTCGCGATCGACCCTGCGTCGGGCCCGCACGACCTGATCGAGGGCGGGCACATGCTCCCGCTGCGCGCGCGTCCCGGCGGCGTGCTCGAGCGGATGGGACAGACGGAGGCCGCCGTCGACCTCGCGACGCTCGCCGGCCTGACGCCCGCCGGGGTCGTCTGCGAGATCATGAACGACGACGGGACGATGGCCCGCGTTCCGGATCTCGTCCGGGACTGCGAGAAGCACGGGCTGAAGATGATCACCGTCGCGGATCTCGTCGAGTACCGGCGCCGGACCGAGAAGCTGGTCGAGCGCACCGCGAGGGTACGGCTCCCGACCGAGACGGCGAGTTCACGGCGATCGCCTACCGCGAGACGCTGACCGGCCGCCCGCACCTCGCGCTCGTCCACGGTGAGGTGACGAGGCCCAGGACGTGCTCGTGCGCGTCCACTCCGAGTGCCTGACCGGGGACGTCTTCCATTCACTGCGCTGCGACTGCGGCGAGCAGCTCGACGTGGCGCTGCGCGGATCGCGTCGGAGGAGCGCGGCGTGCTCCTGTACATGGCGCAGGAGGGCCGCGGCATCGGCCTGCTGAACAAGCTCAAGGCCTACGAGCTGCAGGAGGGGGCCTCGACACGGTCGAGGCGAACCTCGAGCTCGGTTCCCCGCCGACGCACGCGACTGGGGGATCGGCAACCAGATCCTGGCCGACCTCGGCCTCTCGACCATCCGCATCCTGACGAACAATCCCAAGAAGATCGTCGGCCTCGAGGGGTTCGGGCTGACCGTGGTCGAGCAGGTGCCGATCGAGGTTCCGCCCAACTCCGAAAACCGGCGCTATCTGGAGACGAAGAGATCGAAGCTCGGCCATCGCCTTCACCACCAGGACCTCCGATATGAAGTAGAGAATGCGCAGGATGACTGAGCGCTACGACGATCTGCGCAGGCCGTTCGACCTCGACGAAGTGGAGGAGCCGGAGCCCGCTCCTGGGACCGGCCGAACTACGAGGCTGCCGGCTCGCCGCGTGTCCCGGCATACGCGGCGGAGGACATCGTGGACGAAGAGGAGGTCGAAGAGCAGGAGGAACCCGAACCGAGCCGGAGGCGGAACCAGAGCCAGAGCCCGAACCAGAGCCGGAGCCGAGCCCGAACCCGAGCGAGAACCGGAACCCGGTGGCCGAGGCGCAGCCGGCGGTGGTCCCCGTCCCGGTGATCGAGCGGAGACCGGAACCGGAACCGGAGGCGGAGCCCCGGAGCCGACGGAGGAGCACGCGCCGGCGGACTTGCAGATTCCGGATGGCTACCGGACGCTCGAGGCGCGGCGATGCGGCGAGCACCTCGCCGTGGCCATCGTCATCAGCCGTTACAACGGCGAGATCACCAACAGGCTGATGACGACGGCGCTCGAGGAGCTGACGGCCTGCGGCGTCCCTCGTGACGCGGTCACGATCACCGTGGTGCCGGGCGCGTTCGAGCTTCCGCTCGCCGCCATGGCCCTCGCGAAGACGCGCCGCTACGGCTGCATCGTTGCGCTGGGGTGCGTCATTCGCGGAAAGACGCGGCATTTCGAGTACATCTCCTCGGAAGCTGCAAGCGGGTTGCAGCTCGCAGCGCTCGAGACGGGGACTCCCGTCTCCTTCGGCGTCCTCACCGTCGGAACCGCAAGCAGGCGGAGGCGCGCATCGACCGGGCGGTCGATGCGGTGCGCGGCGCTCGAGATGGCGAACGTGTTCTCGCAGCTCCGCGCCACGGCGCACTGAGCGCGCCCGGTGGTTCACGAGTCGGAGCTCGTGCGAACCGAGAATGGGCTCGTCCCGAAGGGGCAGGGCTGGTTCATCCTCAACGCGCGCGATGCGCAGTGGTGGAAGCGCAACGGCCGCGGCGTACTGTGCGAGTTCGAGGGCGCTGGCGTGGAGGGAGCGGCGGATTTCCTGCAGCTGGGGATCAACGTGACCGTCCTCGACCCTGACGAGCCGATGTCGATGTACCACTACGAAAACGACCAGGAGGACTTCCTCGTGCTCGCCGGAGAGGCGCTGGCGATCGTCCAGGGACAGGAGCGGGCGTTGCGGGCGTGGGACTTCCTGCACTGCCCTGCCGGCGTCGAATCACACGCTCGTCGGCGCCGGTGACCGTCCGTGCGTCGTGCTCGCCGTCGGTGCCCGCGACCGCTCGACCGGCCCGGACTGGGGCGCCTACACAGTGGACGAGGCCGCGCAACGCCGCGGAGCGGGCGTTGAGCGCGAGACGACCGTCCCGGCCGAGGCATACGCCCGATTCGGCGGAAGTAGCTGACGCGCTACTGCCGAGTGATTGCTCCCGGATCTGCTCGCAAGTGACTGTCTGTTACTGGTGCTTCGCTACACTCGCCGCGTGTCCAAGGTCTGCTCGGTTTGCGGCAAGAAGCCGTCCTTCGGGAACTCCCGGAGCCACTCGATGGTCGCCACGCGCCGCCGGTTCGAGCCGAACCTGCAGCGTGTCCGCATCCTCGTGAACGGCGCGGCCAAGCGCGCCTACGTCTGCACCCGCTGCCTCAAGGGCGGCAAGGTGCAGAAGGCCGCCAAGGCTCGGGGCGAAGCCCAGCCCCGTCGCAGGCCTAGTTATCGCGCACCCTCGCTACGGCTTCGCGTACAGCGAGTGCTCCGCCGCATCGATCAGAACGCCGACGACTCGGTCGACCGAAAGTCGGCGGCCGGCGTAAAGCGAGTCGAAGCTCTCGAAGCTGCTCAACACCCACAGCACGTGCTCGGACCGTTTCGACGCTCAAGCCCTCGCGTAGCACGGCCTGCTCGGCGAGGCGTCGTACGAGCCGTGTCATTCCGCGCGCACGCTCCTCGTCCATCTGATCGACCACGTCGCTGATCGGCGGCTTCGTCCAACTGCGCCATCGAACGTAGCGCGCGAAAGATGTCTCATTTGAAGCGAACATCTCGCTCGCCGCGCGAAACCCCTCACGCAGGTGCTCGCGCGCATCGGGGTGGTCCTTGGCGTCGAGCAACCGCCCGTAGCCCGAGCGCGTCACGAGCTCTCGGCCGACCGCGTCGAACAGGCCCGCTCGTCGAAGATGGCGTAGACGGTCGAGCGCGCCACGCCGGCCATCTGTGCGATTCGATCGACCGCGATCGGTTCTGCCGGGGCCTCGCGGGAGGCGGGTGAAGACGGCCTCGATGATCCGCATCCGCGTGCGCTCGGCCTCTTCGGCGCGTGCGCGCTGCTCGTACTGCCGGGTCGGCATCGAGCCATCTTACTACTTCGTTAGACACATCGTCCGACGAAATGCTAGAGTTTGCCGGACACGATGTCCGACGAAAGGTAGAACACATGGCTCATGAAATTGAGGAGTACGACGTGGTGGTTGTGGCGCTGGTCCCGGCGGTTCTGGCGAGCGCGGTGACGCTCGGTTCGTACGGAATCGAGGCGCTCGTCGTGGACCGCCGGCCGTCGACGTCGAGGTTGCCGCGGGCGACGGTGGCGAGCACAGCCACGATGGAGCTCCTCCGGCGCTGGGGTTTGGAGGATCGCGCGCGGGCTGCGCTCGATCGACGTCGAGTGGCAGGGATGGGCGTGCTCGACACTGGCCGCGGCCGCCGAAGGGGAGGCGGTGGAGGTGGGCCTGCCAACGCGCGAGCAGGCGGCGCTCGTCAGCCCGACCGGCCCCGTTTGCATCGCCCAAGACGAAGCTCGAGCCGATGCTGGAGGAGCACCTGCCGTCGTTCGGCAGCATCCGCGTCGAGCGTGGGGTCGAGCTCACGGGACTCGATCAGACGGGAGACGGCGACAACGTGCTCACGCTCGTCGGGCCGGCCGATCGCCGCCGACGCGTTCATGCGCGGTACGTGATCGGCGCCGACGGACTACGCAGCCGGGTTCGGAAGGAGCTCGGAATCGCAACGGAGGCTAGGAGGGGCTCGCGGAGCGCGTCGCGGGCCTCTTCCGCGCGCCGCTGTGGGAGCTCGTGGGCGATCACCGCTACGGAATCTACTTCCTCACCGGCGAGCCGGAGGGACGGAGCCGATACCGGCCGGGAAGCGGGACCGGTGGGTATTGGGGATGCCTCAGGAGGCTGCAAGCCGCCCGCCGAACGATGACGCGGAACGGGCCCGGCGGTGGATTCGGGACGCGGCCGGCGTGGACCGTCTGCCGATCGAGGTCGAGCGTCTGATGCCGGTCTCGTTCGGAGTCGCGCTGGCGGAGCGATTCCGCCAGGGCGACGCGTTCCTGGTCGGGGATGCGCGCACCGCGTGACCCCGCGCGGCGGGACCGGCCTCAACGTCGCCATCCGCGACGGCTTCGACATCGCGTGGAAGCTCGCCTGGGTTCTCCGCGACTGGGCCGGCGACCAGCTGCTCGACAGCTATGAGCGCGAGCGTCGCCCCGTCGCCGAGTTCAACACCGAGCGCTCGAGCCGTCCCGACGGCTCGATCCTCGCCACCGCTGCCGGCCTCAACGCCGACATCGGCGGCCGGATCGCCCATGTCTGGACGTCGCGCCGGGAAGGCCTCGTGTCGACGCTCGACCTGCTGGGGAACGGGCTGACGCTGTTCGTCGGGCCGGAATGGAACGGCGCGGTGTCGAACGGCCACGGCCCCTCACCGACGGTGAGCGTCGAGCGCCTGGATGCGATCGCCGCACGCGCGCTCGGCCTGACCACGGGAGGCTCGCTGCTCGCGAGGCCCGACGGGCACCCGATCGCGCTTCGAAGCGAATGCGATCTCCAAGCGTTTCTGTCGATGACCGAGCCGGCGGCGGTGCAGCTTGCAACCGGTTCCCCTAGCCGGACCCGACTCCTAAACTGGACGCCGTGCTTCCGAGCGGCTTCGCCGGTCTGGACCGACCTGCCGAGTGGCCGCCGACCCGAAGGGGCTCCGCGCCCGGAGGCGCTGGAGCGGTCGGTCGACGTGCTCGATGGCGTCGGGCCGACGGTCAAGAGCCGTCTCGCCAGGCTCGGGTTGCGCACGATCCGCGACCTCCTCCGTTACCGGCCGCGGCGGTACGAGTCGCCGGCGCCCGAGCGCCGCATCGCCGACATCGGCGACGAGGACGTCGCGATCGCGGGGGAGATCGTCTCGGTCTCGGAGCGGCGGCGCGGCCGGCTGAAGATGCTGAGGGCAAGGGTCACGGATGGCAGCGGGACGGTCTCGGCGACCTGGTTCAACCAGCCCTGGCTTGCGCGGCAGCTCCAGACAGGAAAGCACGTGCGCCTGCGCGGCCGCCAGGGGCGTTACGGATTCGACGTCCGCTCCTTCGACCTGAACGGCGTCGTCGCGACGGCGGATTTCGCGCCCGTGTATCCCGCCAGCGAGGACGTGACGCCGAAGAAGCTGCGCGAGCTGGTCGGCGCGGCGCTCGTCCACGCGCGGGACTTGCCCGACCCGCTGCCGGCGGAGCTCAAGCAGCGCGAGAACCTGCCTCTGCGCGCCGACGCGCTCTGGGCGCTCCACCGTCCCCGCTCCGAAGAGGAGGCCGAGCGAGGCCGCCGGCGGCTGGCCTTCGACGAGCTGCTCGCACTCCAGCTTGGCCTGTTGCGCCGTCACCGGGGCGAAGAGGACGTGGTCGCGCCGGCGCTCGACGCGCCCGGTGACCTGATCGAGCGCTACCGGAAGGCGCTGCCGTTCGTGCTCACGCCCGACCAGGAGGGCGCGATCGCCGAGATCGACACCGACCTCGGCCGGACCGCGCCGATGCAGCGGCTGCTCCAGGGCGACGTTGGATCGGGGAAGACGGTCGTCGCCCTCTACGCGTTGCTGCGCGCCGTAGAGGGCGGCTACCGCGGCGCGCTGATGGCGCCGACCGAGACGCTGGCCGAGCAGCACTTCCTGACGATCGAGGAGCTCTGCCGGCAGATCGGCGTCAGCGTCGGGTTGCTGACCAGCTCGGTGGCGAAGGGCCAGCGCGACACAGGCGCGAGCATCCTCGTCGGCACGCACGCGCTCATCCAGGAGGGCGTCGACCTGAGCGACCTTGCCGTCGCCGTGATCGACGAGCAGCACCGCTTCGGCGTGGAGCAGCGGAAGGCGCTCGCGGAGGGGCGGGTGGCGCACACGCTCCACATGACCGCCACGCCGATCCCGCGCACGCTCGCGCTGACCGTCTACGGCGACCTCGCGGTCAGCGAGATCGCCCATCCTCCCGCGGGTCGCAAGCCTGTAATCACGAGCTGGGTCACGCAGGAGCGGAGCAGCGAGGCTTACCGCCGCCTCTGCGCGCACCTCGAGGAGGGCCGGCAGGCCTTCGTGATCTGCCCGCTCATCTCCGAGTCGGAGACGATCGAGGCGCGCGCGGCCGAGGAGGAGGCTGAGCGGCTCAGTCGCGCCGAGCTGCGCGAGTTCCAGGTCGGATGCCTGCACGGGAAGCTGCGCCCGGCGGATCGCCGCGACCTGATGGGACGCTTCAAAGCGCGCGAGCTGGACGTGCTCGTGGCGACGACCGTGATCGAGGTCGGCGTCGACGTTCCGAACGCGACGATCATGATCGTCCAGGAGGCAGACCGCTTCGGCCTCGCGCAGCTCCACCAGCTGCGCGGACGCGTCGGCCGCGGCGCCGAGCAGTCCTACTGCCTGCTCGTCTCGCGGCCGAAGGAGCAGCTGACCGAGACGGCGCAGGCGCGCCTGGAGGCGCTCGTCCGGACGAACGACGGCTTCGAGCTGGCAGAGGCCGACCTCGACATCCGCGGGGCCGGCCAGCTGCTCGGGAAGCGGCAGTCCGGCCTCTCCGATCTCGCCTTCACGAAGCTGCGCGCCGACCGCGCGCTCCTGGAACGAGCGCGTGAGGCGGCGGGCGGGCTCCTCGACTACGAAGGCCCGCTGGACGACGAGGTCGAGCGTATGTTCGGCGACGCCGACGTGAGTGCCTGACCAGCTGGAGATCGCGACGGCGATCGTCCGCTTCGGCGACGAGCTGCTGATGGTGTTGCAGGCGGGACCGCGGGAGGAGCCCTTCTGGTCGGTACCCGGCGGCCGCGTCGAGCCCGGCGAGTTCGCCCACGAAGCCGTGATTCGCGAGGTGAAGGAGGAGACGGGGATCACCGTCCTCGATCCCGGCCCGGTCGCGTTCGCGGCTCAGGTCGACGACCGCCGCGAGGGCTGGTTCGCGACGGTATGGACGTTCGACGTCCCGGCCTGGGAGGGCGAGATCGCGGTCGCGGATCCCGACGGGCTCGTCCACGACGCCGCGTGGGTCCCGCTCGCCGAGGCGTGCCGGCGGCTCGACCTGATCAGCTGGCAACCGCTGACCGCGCGCTACCTTCGCGGCGATCTCGAGCGGCGGCCACTTTGGCTCCGCCGCGTTTACCCGGATGGAAGAGAGGAGTGGTCCTAGTGACAGTCGACCTGACAAACCCCGAGGGGCTCTCCCAGCCGCCGACGTACAGCCACGTCGCGATTGCGCGCGGGTCGCGGATCGCCTTCGTGAGCGGCCAGGTCGGCTTCGACGCCGAGGGACAGCTGGTCGGAGAGGATCACTATTCGCAGGCGGAGCAGGCGTTCCGGAACGTCGCGACCGCGGTGGAGGCCGTCGGCGGATCGATGGAGAGCATCCTCAAGATCACGATCTTCGTCGTCGATCACCGCCCGCAGCTGCTCGAGCCGCTCATGAACGCCCGGGCGGCCGCCTTCGGGGAGCACAAGCCGGCGAGCACGTACGTGGGCGTTCAGGCGCTCGCCCGGCCGGGGCTGCTGGTCGAGGTCGAGGCGATCGCGGTTCTTGACTAGCGAGGAGGCACGGAAGCTCGCGCTGGCGTTGCCGGATGCGGTCGAGCAGGACCACCACGGCCGCCCGTCGTTTCGCGTCGGCGGCAAAATCTTCGCCACGCTCTGGGACGAGGGGCACATGAACGTGATGCTGGACGAGGGTGGGATAGTCGATGGCGGTTCAGCGGGATCCCGAGGTGTGCACCGAGGTGAGCTGGGGCAAGCGGCTGGCCGCCGTGCGGGTCGACCTGGGCCATGCGGACGCCGCCTGCTCGGCCGGATGCTCGAGGAGGCGTGGGAGTTGCGTGCGAATCATCGCCGGCAGCCGCAAGGGCCACACCATCCACGCCCCGAAAGGCGTGGACACGCGGCCGACCGGCGACCGCGTCCGCGAGGCCGCCTTCAACCTGATCGGCCCGGTCGACGGTGCCTCGGTGCTCGACCTCTTCGCCGGCTCGGGCGCCATGGGGCTGGAGGCGCTCTCGCGCGGCGCCGAGCGCGCCGTCTTCGTCGAGTCCGACCGCGCCGCCTGCCGCGCGATCGAGCACAACCTGGAGAAACTCCGGCTGACCGGCGCGCGCGTGGCGTGCGACGACGTCCTCCGCTTCCTCGCCACCGAGCGGGGCCGCTACGACCTCGTCCTCGTCGATCCGCCCTACGAATTGGTTGAATCCCTGCAAATGCGGCTTTCGCCTTACCTGACCGCGGTGCTCGCGGAGGACGGACTGCTCGTCTTCGAGAGCTCTTCGCGCGACGAGCCCGACACTGCCGCTCGCCAAGCGGACGAGCCGCCGCTACGGCTCCGCGCGCCTGACGCTCTTCGAGCACGCCGCGGTGATAGGCGTGTCCGGCGAGCATGACGACCGCGATCTGTCCCGGCAGCTACGACCCGGTCACCCACGGCCATCTGGACGTGATCAAGCGCGCCGCCGGAATCTTCGACCGCGTCGTCGTCGGCGTCGTCCGCGACCCGCACCACAAGGGGACGATGTTCACCGTCGAGGAGCGCGTTCAGTTCCTGCGCGACGCCCTGAACGAGAACGGAAACGTGGAGGTGGACGTGTTCGCCGAGCTGGTCGTCGACTTCGCCCGCCGCTGGGGCGCGAACACGATGGTCAAGGGGCTGCGCGCGATCTCGGACTTCGAGTGGGAGTTCCAGATGAACCACCTGAACCGCACGCTCGCGCCCGACATCGAGACCGTCTACGTCATGGCGAGCCCGCAGTTCAGCTTCGTCTCCTCGAGCGGGGTGAAGGAGATCGCCTCGTTCGGGGGGAACGTGGAAGAGTTCGTGCCTGCGTCGGTCGCCGCCCGGTTCGCCGAGCTGTATCCCGGCGGCAGGCCAGGCGCGCCGCTCAACCCGCAGGAGTAGTCCGGTCCAGCCAGTACACTGACCTCCCGATGGACGTTCTCGTACTCATCGACAAGCTCGACGACCTCGTGCACAACGCGAAGGCCGTCCCGCTGACCGACCAGGTTCGTATCGACCGCGAGGAGATCTACGACATCCTCGACCAGATGCGGGCGACCATTCCCGAGGAGATCAAGCAGGCGCGCTGGATCGTCAAGGAGCGGCAGGAGATGCTCGCCGAAGCGAAGCGCGAGTGCGACCGGATCCTCGGCGAGGCGCGCGAGCAGGCCGCGCGCGAGGCGTCGCAGACGGAGATCGTCAAGCTCGCCGAGCGCCAGGCTCAGGAGATCGTCGACGACGCGAGGCGCGAGGCCAGGGAGCAGAAGCTCGAGACCGAGGACTGGATCGACCAGATGCTCTCGACGCTCGAGATGAACCTGGACAAGTTCCTCGGCGCGGTTCGGCGCGGACGCGAACGGCTCCACGAGCGCTCGCAGGAGTCGGTCATGGTCGGCGTCGGCCCCGAGACCGACGAGCAGCCCCCGCCCTACTAGACGGAACCTTCTCCTCGCTAGGCTGGACGGGTGACCGTCCTCAACCTGCGCACGATCAAGCTCAGGTCGGGCGAGGAGCACCGGCGGGAGCAGGAGATCGAGCTGGAGCCGCTCATGCTCGGCGGCCAGCGCTATCTGCCCGTCCCGGACAAGGTGCCGGCCGAGCTCGCCGTCTCCAAGGCGAGCACGGGCACCGTGTTCGAGCTCTCGTTCCTCGGCCGGCTCCACGGCCCCTGCTTCCGCTGCCTGGAGGAGACGGTGGTCGACGAGCAGATTCACGGGCGCGAGTACCAGGCGAACAACCCCGAGGGCTCGGACGAGCTCCGGAACCCGTACCTCGTGGACGACAAGCTCGACCTCTCCGCCTGGGCGCGCGATGCGCTCGTGCTCGCGCTGCCGGACAAGATCCTGTGCCGTCCCGACTGCGCCGGGCTCTGCCCCGTCTGCGGCAAGGACCTGAACCTCGAGTGGCACACGCACGACGACGTCCAACCCGACCCGCGCTGGGCTGCCCTCGGCGAGCTCCGCGACAAGCTCTAGCGCCCCTGGCCGGCTGCCATAGCCCGGCGTAGCCGGGCTACGAGCAGCCTGACGCCGCTGGCGGCAGGATGCCGCGCGAGCGGCGCTTGCCCGTACTTAGTACAGGGCGGCGCGCCGCTCGCTTGCCTCCTTTGCCAGCGACGTCCCAGGAGCGCTAGAGGTAACATCGTCGCCGGCGCGTCTGCGCCGAGCCATGACGGACTGATCGAGCCCATCCCGTTCCCGCGCGCCCTCCGGGCGCCGCTCGCTCGTCAGGAGACCTCATGCTCACGCTCGACCGCATCAGCAAGTTCCACGGCGCCAACCCGATCCTCCACGAGGTCACGCTCGCCGTGCCCGCCGGGGCGCGCATCGGCGTCGTCGGCCCGAACGGGGTCGGCAAGTCGACGTTGCTCAAGATCGCGGCCGGGCTGGACGAGCCCGACGCGGGAACGGTCGCTCGTTCGCCGTCCACGCTGACGGTGGGCTACATGCCGCAGGAAGCGAACGGGGACGCGCCGCTGTCCGGCGGCCAGGCATCCCGGAAGGCGCTCGACCGGATCCTCGTCGACGAGTACGACGTCCTCCTGCTCGACGAGCCGACGAACAATCTCGACTTCGCCGGGCTTGCGCGCCTCGAGCGCTTCATGCGGACGTCACCCGCGAGCATCGTGGTCGTCTCGCACGACCGCGAGTTTCTCGACCGCACCGTGACGCGCGTCCTCGAGCTCGACGAGTGGACGCGACAGGCGAAGGAGTACGCCGGCGGCTGGAGCGAGTACGAGGCCGAACGCGATCGTGCCCGCGGCAGGCAGTACGCGCGCTGGGAGGGCTCGGTCGAGGAGCGGCGCCGCATCGAGGAGCAGGCCGCGCGCATGCGCCAGTGGGAGGAGCGCGGCTACGGCCAGGGCCGCAAGAAGAAGAAGTCGAAGGACGTGAAGAAGGCGTACGCGAAGAAGCTCGAGCGCGTGGAGACCGTCGAGAAGCCGTACGAGCCTTGGGAGCTGCACATTCCGCTCGCGGTCACGAACCGAAGCGGCCAGGTCGTGGCGCGGCTCGAGGAGGCGGTCGTCGAACGGGGGAGCTTCCGGCTCGGCCCGCTCGACTTCGGCCTCGACTGGGGCGAGCGCGTCGCGCTGACCGGCCCGAACGGAAGTGGCAAGACGACGGTCCTCGACGCGCTGCTCGGCAAGGTGCCGCTGGCCGAAGGAACGCGCTATGTCGGGCCGGGAGTCGTGCTCGGCGAGCTCGACCAGGCGCGGGGCCGCTTCTCCGGCTCCGGAATCGCTCCTGGACACGTTCTGCCACGCCGCCGACGTCCGCACCGACGAGGCTCGGACGCTTCTCGCGAAGTACGGGCTCGGTGCCGACGACGTGCTGCGCGCGGCGGGCTCGCTTTCGCCCGGGGAGCGAACGCGCGCGGCCGTGGCGCTTCTCGTCGTGCGCGGCGTCAACTGCCTGCTCCTCGACGAGCCGACCAACCACCTCGACCTCCCGGCGATCGAGGAGCTCGAGGCCGCGCTCGAGCGCTACGACGGCACGGTCCTCCTCGTCACGCACGACCGCCGTTTCCTCGAGCGGTTCGCAGCAACGCGCACAGTGCAGCTAGAGTAGGCCGCTGCAAATGGCCGTTCCGAAGCGAAAAACCTCCAAGTCCCGCCGCGACAAGCGCCGGGCGACGCACCGCATCGAAGCGCCGCGCGTGAACGAGTGTCCGCAGTGCCACCAGCCCAAGCGGCCGCACCGCGTGTGCCCGACCTGCGGGACGTATCGCGGCCGCGAAGTCGAGCCGCTCCGCACGCCCGTTCCGTAACTCGCATGACGGTCCGGGTTGCCGTCGACGCCCTCGGTGGCGACCGCGGTCCCGAAGCGATCGTCGAAGGTGCGCTCGAAGCCGCCGCCGCGGGAGCAGAGCCGATCCTGTTCGGCCCGGAGGGCCTGGATACGAAGGGCCTCGAGCTCGTTCCGACGACGCAGGAGATCGCGATGGACGAGAAGCCGGCGGAGGCGGTGCGCTCCAAGCCGGACAGCTCGCTCGTCGCAGCGTGCCGCGCCGTCGGCGAGCGGCGGGCGGATGCGGTCGTCTCGGCCGGGAACACGGGCGCGATGCTTGCCGCTTGCCTGGTCGAGCTCCGGCGCCTGCCCGGCGTCATCCGCCCCGCGATCGCCGCTCCGCTGCCCGCCATCCGAGGCGTCTCCGTGCTGATCGACTCCGGCGCGAACGCGGATGCCCGGCCCGAGCACCTGCTCCAGTTCGGCTACATGGGCTCGATCTTCGCCGAGGAGATCCTGGGGATCGCGCGGCCGTCCGTCCGCCTGCTCTCGATCGGCGAGGAGCCCGAGAAGGGGAACCAGCTGACGCTCGAGGCGCACGAGCTGCTCGCCGCGAGCGACCTGCGATTCGAGGGCAACACCGAGAGCCGCGACCTCCTCTCCGGCGCCGCCGACGTGGTCGTCTGCGACGGCTTCACCGGCAATATCGCGCTGAAGCTGATGGAGGGGACGATCAAGACCTTCCTGACCGCCCTGCGCGAGGAGAGCATGCGCACCCGGCGCGGAAAGGTCGGAGGCCTGCTGATCCGCGGTGCCGCCCGCGGCCTCCGCAGCCGCCTCGACCCGGACACGTACGGCGGCGCATATCTGCTCGGCCTGAACGGTCTGGCCGTGATCGCGCACGGCAACTCCTCCCCTCGTGCGATCGCAAGCGCGATCGAGCTTGCCGCGCGCGGCGTGGAGCACGACGTCGTCGGACGACTGGCCGACCGATTTCCCGAGCGGCCCCGCAAGGCCGTGTTAACATCGGCCCGCTCTCAGACTGAAAGCCGACAAGAGGAGTGATATGGCAGCTTCGCGCGAGGAAGTTTTCGAACGGGTCAAGGAGGTCCTGACCGAGCAGCTCGGGATCGAGGAGAGCGAGATCACCGAGGAGGCGTCGTTCCAGGAAGACCTCGACGCGGACTCGCTGGATCTCGTCGAGCTGATCATGGAGCTCGAGGATCAGTTCGGGATCAAGATCTCGGACGAGGATGCCCAGCAGATCCAGACGGTTGGCCAAGCGGTCGACTACGTCTCGTCGCGCCAGTAGCGCCGACAGCTCCGAGCTCGGCAGGCTGATCGCCGAGCTTCCGGCTTCGCGCGGCCGCCAGGTGTTCACGCATCCGTCCTGGGCGGCCGACCGGCGCGACTCGTACGAGCGACTCGAATTCCTCGGCGACAGCGTGCTCGAGCTCGCCGTCGCGCGCGCGCTGTACGACGCGTATCCGGACTTCACCGAGGGCGAGCTGGCCCGGCTTCGCGCGCACATCGTCTCGCGCCAGAGCTGCGCGGTCGTCGCAAACGAGCTCGGCCTGCAGAAGCTCCTCCTCGAGCATGCGGAGGGCGTGTCCGAGGAGGAGGTGCAGCGTCTGGCCAAGAACCGCAACGTGCGCGCGGCGCTGCTCGAGGCCGCGCTGGCCGCGCTCTTCCTCGAGCACGGGTTCGCCCGGATCGAGGCCGCGATCGTCGGCGCCTTCCGCGGCCGCATCGAGTACGCGGCGACGAGCTACGTCGACCACAAGACGGAGCTGCAGGAGGAGCTCGCGCGGGAGGGCCGTCAGGTGACGTACAACGTGGTCAGGGCCGACGGCCCGCCGCACGAGCGGACGTTCACCGTCGTCGCCATGGTCGAGGGAGAGCGGCTCGGGATGGGGAGCGGCCGCTCGAAGAAGGACGCGGAGCAGGGAGCGGCGCAGGAGGCGCTCGCCGCCATCCGAGCGGCCAACTAGCGTTCGGCGCGCCTTGCACCTGCGCTCGATTTCTCTGCGCGGCTTCAAATCGTTCCCTGATCCGGTCGAGATCCGGCTGGAACAGGGCGTGGCCGTGGTCGTCGGTCCGAATGGGTCCGGCAAGTCGAACATCGCCGACGCGATCGTCTGGGCGGCGGGCAGCCTGAGTCCGAGCGAGCTCCGCGCCGAGAAGGCGGACGACGTGCTGTTCGCCGGCTCGGCGGGCCGCCCGGCTGCGGACTGGTGCGAGGTCGAGCTCCTGTTCGACAACACAGACGGGCGGCTGGCAGGCCTCGACTTCTCCGAGGTCTCGATCCTCCGGCGGCTACACCGCGGTGGCGAGGGCCAGTACCTGGTCAACCGCGCGACGGTTCGCCGCACCGACCTGGTCGAGCTCCTGTCGGACGTCGGGCTGGGAACGGGCATGCACTCGGTCGTCGGGCAGGGCAAGGTCGAGGCGATCCTGGCCAGCAGCCCCGTCGAGCGCCGCGCGCTCGTGGAGGAAGCAGCCGGGCTCGGCCGCTTCAAGCGCCGCCGCCACCGGGCCGAGCTGAAGCTGGCGCGCGTCGCGCGCGAGGTCGAGCGTGCGCGCGACGTCGAGACCGAGGCGCGCAAGCGCCTCCGTCCGCTCGCGCTGCAGGCGACGGCGGCGGAACGCGCCGAGAAGCTCGGCCGGCAGATCGCCGGTATCGAAGCGCGCATCGCCGAGCTCGATCTCGCCTCGCTGGCCGAGCGGCAGGGGCAGGCCGAGGAACGGAAGGCGGCGTCGGCGCTCGAGCGCAAGCGCGTCGAGGGCCGGCTCGAGTCGCTCCTGGTCGAGCGCGCGAAGGTCGAGGACGAGCTGGCCGACGCCGCCGGACGGCGGGAGGCGGCGACCGCGGCGCTCTACCGCCTGCGGAGCGCGGGCGAGCGTGTCGCGCTGCGGACGGAAAGCCTGGGCGACATGGCCGAGCGGCTGAGGCGCGAGCTCGAGGCGGCGCGCGCGGCCCGCGTCTCGCACGACGTCGAGGAGACCATTGTCGCGGCGCGGGACGCCGCGCGCGAGCGCGACCGCCTCACGGCTCAGGCTGCGGCGGCCGCCGACCGGCTGCGCGCGCTCGAGCGCTCACTGGCGGAGCGCGAAGGAATTCCGCCTGCGGCGCGCGAGCTGTCCGAGCGCGGTCACGCGCTCGCGCTGGACGGGCTGGAGGTCGAGCCAGGATACGAGCGCGCCGTCGCGGCCGCGCTCGCATTCCGCGCGTCTGCGGTGACCGCGACGACTCCGTCCGAGGCGCTCGGCCTAGTCGAGGACGCGCGTGAGCGCGGTCTCGGCCGGCTGTTCGTCCTCGTCCCCCCGACGGCTGCGCCGGCCCGCGGCGAGGCGCCGACGCCGAAGGCCGAGCCGCTCGGCGAGCACGTCCGCGGCCCGAACGTCCCAGAGGATGCTTGGGTCGTCGAGAGCGACGAGCTGCTCCAGGCGCGGCGCGGCATCGTCGTGACGAGGGAGGGCCACGGCTTTGCTCCCGAGCGCGGCGAGCTCTGGTTCGCGGGTGAGACGGCCGAGAGCGTCCTCCTCGAGCTCGAGGGCCGGCGCCAGCGGCTCGAGACCGAGGTCGCCGAGCTCGAGACCGCGGCGGCGGCGGCGGTCGAGCGGGCCGAGGAAACGGAGCGGCTCGCCGCGGGGCTGCGCGCGGCCGCGCCACGCGTCCCGGCCGACGTCCTCGAAAGGCTTTCGGCCGGCGTGTTTCGCGCGTCGACCGTGCTCGAGGCCGCGCGGGAGGCGGCGGAACGGCTCGAGACGCCGCTTCGCGCGCGCGCCGATGCGGGCGGTGCGAGGACGGGCGAGCTGGCGGCCCAGCTCCGGCAGCTCGGCGCCTCCGAAGCCGAGCTGCGCCGCGAAGCCGGCGAGGCCCGCGAACGCGCCGGCGTCGATCGACGTCGAGCTCGCGACCATCGCGGCCGAGCGGCGCGAGGCGACACGCCGGCTCGAAGCGGCCGCAGCCGAGCCCGCCGAGGGCGACGACCGCGACGAGCTCGAGCCCGCGCTCGAGAAGCTCCGCCGCCGCCGTGAGGCGCTCGGCCAGGTCAACCCCCTCGCCCAGGAGGAGTACGAGCGCGAGAAGGAGCGCGTCCAGGAGCTGGTCGCGCAGCGCAAGGACCTCGAGGAGAGCCTCGAGCAGCTCGAGCAGCTGCGCACGGAGCTGACCGAGACGGTCGAGCGGCGCTTCGGCGAGACGTTCGCGCGCGTGCGTCGAGCACTTCGAGGAGGTCGCGGCGACGCTCTTCCCCGGCGGCGAGGGCCGCCTCCGGCTGAGCGAGCCCGATCCCGAGACCGAGGAGGACGAAGAGCCCGGCGTCGAGGTCGAGCTCCGGCCCGCCGGCAAGCGCGTCACGCGCCTGTCGCTCCTCTCCGGCGGCGAGCGTGCCCTCGGCGCGATCGCGTTCCTCTTCGCGCTGTTCCTCGCCCGGCCGTGCCCGTTCTACCTCCTGGACGAGGTCGAGGCCGCGCTCGACGATCCGAACATCGGACGCTTCGTCTCCCTCCTCCGCGCCTATGCCGACCACGCGCAGTTCATCGTCGTGACGCACCAGAAGCGCACGATGGAAGCAGCCGACTCGCTGTACGGCGTGACGATGGGGCAGGAAGGCGTCTCCCAGGTCGTTTCGCGCCGCGTCCCGCGCGAGGACGAGCGGGCGCTCGCCGCAGCCTCATAGAATCCCTCTCGATGGACGACGAACGGACGGTCGCGGTGCGGCCGGTGCAGCTCTTCGGCTTGGGCGTGCTTGCGTACGGCCTCGTCAAGCGCTCCTGGCCCGCCGATCTCGCAGGGCTGCGGGCTCCTGCTCTACGACGCGAAGCGTGAGTCCGCGAAGCCGGACTTCTCGCCGCTCGATCTCGTGACGCACAAGACCGGCGTACCGAGCGCGTAGGCCATGGCCAGAAGCTGGGGGGAGCTGCTCGGCGAGACGGGAGCCGGCGCCGAGCCGGAGGAGGAGCGGTCCGGTTTCTTCTCGCGGCTCCGCGACTCCCTCGGCAAGAGCCGCCGGGCGCTGGTCGGCCAGCTCGCTGCAGCGGCCTTCGATCCGGACGACGACGAGGCCTGGGAGCGGCTCGAGGAGGCGCTGATCTTCGGGGACGTCGGCGTTCCGACGACGGCTGAGCTCGTGCGGCGGCTCGAGGCGCGCGACGACCTGGCCGAAGGGCTGGAAGGCGCGCTCGCCGAGGAGATCGAAGCGCTGATGGGCGAGCCCGGAACGCTCGACATCGCCGAGCGGCCGAGCATCCTCCTCTTCGTCGGGGTGAACGGCACGGGCAAGACCACGACCATCGGCAAGCTCGCCCAGCGGCTACGCGAGCACGACCACGACGTGATCGTCGCCGCCGCGGACACGTTCCGCGCCGCGGCCGACGAGCAGCTGGAGGTCTGGGCCGACCGCGCCGGGGCCGACTTCGTCGGCGCCGCCCGCGGGGGCGATCCGGCTGCGGTGGCCTTCGACGCCATCGAGGCGGCCCAGTCGCGCGACCGCGACGTCGTCCTCGTCGACACGGCCGGCCGCCTGCACACGCACACGAACCTGATGGCCGAGCTGGCCAAGGTCCGCCGCGTGATCGCCTCGAAGCTCGAGGGGGCGCCGCACGAGACGCTGCTCGTCGTCGATGCGACCACCGGGCAGAACGGCGTCCAGCAGGCGCGCCTGTTCCAGGAGGCCGTGGACGTGAGCGGCGTCGTCCTGACCAAGCTGGACGGCTCGGCGCGCGGCGGGGTCGCCATCGCGATCGCGCACGAGCTCGGCCTGCCGGTCAAGCTCGTCGGCGTGGGCGAACGGCTGGAAGATCTCCAGCCGTTCGATCCGGGCGATTACGCCCGGGCGCTCATCTCCGGGGGTTAGCCCAACTCGGTCTCGCGCGGCACGAATGGCTTGAAAGCGGGATCGAAGGGCGAGGGCTCGTCCGCTGCCTTACCGAAGCCGCAGACCGCAAGGGTCCCTTCGTGAACGCCGTCGAGGCCGAGCGCCGCGTCGATGTCTGCATTGTTGACCGCTGCGGTGATGAACGCGCCGAGCCCGCGCTCGGCCGCGACGAGGTAGAGCGTCTGGCTGAGATGCGCCGCGTCCATGAGCACGGAGGCGAGCCCCCTCTGATGCTTGCGGTACTTCCAGAATGCGCGCTCGAACCGAGCCGCGAGGACGATCAGGGCGTGAGCCGCCGAGAAGTAGGTCTGTCCGCAGACGAAGTCCGTAGCCGCCGCGCCCGCTTCGGCGCCGCTCATCCCGGCGATGCGCTCGAGCGCATGATCGCGGGCGTCGTAGTGGTAGAGCCCCGGCTCGATGCCCTCGACATTCCGGATCAGCGGGTAGGCCTCGACCGGGTGGAGCCCGCCTCCGGAGGGGCTCGTGCGCTTGAGCGTCATCACCTGTCCGAACAGGGGCGCATAGCCGTGGTAACCGAACACGTAGCGGAGGACGACGGAGAGCTCCTCGATCGGGAGAGGAACGTCGCTCTCGAACCGGCGCGTCGTCCGCCTTCGCGCCAGCACGTCGTAGAGCTCCCCCTGTTGGTTCACGACCGGAAGGTCGACTCGCGCGGGTCCGTTCGCGGCCGGCCGGAACGGCGCCGGCGGATCCCCGTACGCGTCGAGGAAGCGCCTGATGATCTCGCCGGTCGGTGCGAGCAGATCGCCCGTCTCGTCCTGACCGGAGAGGACACGGAGGTCGACGTGACTCCACCTGGTGAGAAAGAAGTACAGCGCGCCGTACAGGTTCCATTGCGTCTCAGTGAGCTCTTCGTCCCGGCGGCGCAGAGCTGCGAGACGCTCGTCGCCGTCGTCGCTCAGCAGCACGCCGTGCTCCATGAGGCGGAGAACGAAGGACTCCTCGAGCTCGCCGGCTTCGACCCAGCGGTCCGAGGGTGTCGAGAGCACGTACTCGAGCTCTTCACCGGTGAGCGGAACTTCCTCGCCGGTGAGAATCGAGAGCGCGTACAGTTGGCGGAGCGTCGAGGCGGCGACCTCGCCGCTTAGCAGGCGCTCGACGTCGGGGAAGGGCTGGTCGTTACAGAAGAAACAGAGGTAGCGCGGCCTTCTAACCCGCGCCATCGTCTCCCGGTCCGTCCGCCGCTACGAACGGAATTGCGCCTACCACCATCATCAAGATTGCGAAGCCTTCCGGCGGGGCACTTTCCGTATCGAAAAGGTTCAGCTCGTGAGCGAGATCGATGAACCGCCTGACCTCGGCCGGACTCGGAAGGTCGATCGTGTCCGGAAGCACGGCGTCGGAAACCTCGATCCTGTACTCGAGCAGCACTCGGCGTGGATCATCCTTCAGCCTGCCTCGGAGGTCCTGCCCAGAATCACCCTCGTCCGCGAGGAGTTCCAGGAACTCCCGCGCTTCGCTGCGCTTGATGCTCAGCAGGACGCCTCTCGACTCCCGCTCCTCGTTCGATCCGTCTTCGATCATGTCTGTCTCCTCTCCAGGGTCATCGGGAGTTTCCCGCCCATCCTCTGCCGAGTCAAGTCCGCCGAGCCGGCGGTGAGACGCCGCCGAAGCTGCACCGCGTTGCCCGCGGACACGGTGTTTCCCTTCTGCTCGTAGAGGCCGACCGCTTCGTCGAGCACGCCGATCGCCTCGGCGAAGCGGCCGGTAAGACGCAGGACCTCGGCGAGATCCAGCTGCGCGTCCGCGTGAAATGTGACCATGTCGGTCTGCCCCGCGAGCCGGGAGCCCTCGAACGCAATCGCCACGGCCTCGTCTTGCCGTCCCGTTCGGGCGAACACCAATGCCCGCGCGCCCCGCCACAGCACCTGCGTGGCGAGATCGTCGCGCGACGCAGCGCGTTTGCATACCTCGGTCATTTCCTCGGCTTCCGTGAGCCGGTCGAGGCGGCAGAGCGCCTGTGCGAGGAACGCGGCAGTCGTGGCGAGGTAGCTCTGGTTCCCGATCGCGGCCAGGGCGTCATAGCCGCGGCGGAACTCCCGCTCCGCGGCCTCGTACCTTGCGCGGCCAGGAGCTCGACCATGCCCGCGTACATCTGCATGGACGCGACGAGGGTGGTGAGTCCGACGTCCTCCAGCAGCGTCCTCGTGCTCGCATACAGCTGCCTGCCCTCCTCGAAGTCCCCGAGCATGGCCCGGAGAACTGCGAGCGAAGCGTCCGCGTACGCCTCGACCACGACCCGGCCACGACCGCGGGCCCGTGCATCCTGGCAGCGCAGGATCGCATCTTCGACGGGACGAGGGCCGAGTAGCGCAGCGCGGCAGACGGAGCCGAGAACCCACGAGATCTCACGTGTCGCGCCGGCCCGCTCGGCGTGCACCAGCGCCCGGTCGAGCATCTCTTCCATCTCCGCGCAGCGTGAGCGCAGCCAGCACGTCTCGGCCACATGCGCCCAGGCCTTCGCCAGCCCGAGGTCGTCTTTCGACGCCGCGAACACTCCGACTGCGTCCTGCGCGACCGAGAGGAGATCACCCGCCTCGATGTCGGGATCGACGAATGCGCGGAGGGCCGAGAGCTCGAGCATCGCCCGATGTCGCAGATCTTCCCGGCCGGCGGTGACCGCGACGGAGGCTGCTCCTTCGAGCGTGTCCTGGGCCTCGATGAGGTTCCCGCCTTCGTGCAGCGCGGCGCCGAGGTCGAGGAGGACCTCGCTCGAGCGCGCCGGATCTGCCTTCACCAGCGCGGATGCGCGCTCCAGCAGGGCGACGGCCGCGGAGATGTCGTCACGGGCGAGCGCGCGGTGCCCTGCCGCGCCGAGCTTGTCCCCTGCGCGGAGCGCGAGGTCGGCGAGATGGTCGTCGTGCGGCCCGATGTCGGTCAGGGCGAGGTATGCCTGCTCGAGGTGGTAGCCGACGAGCTCGTCCGTGCCGGTCCGCTCCGCCCACTCGGCCACCTGTTCGTGCAGCTCGCCCCGAAGCTCCTTCGGCATCGCGGTCGTAGGCGGCGTCGCGGATCAGGACGTGGTCGAAGCTGAAGCGGTCCTCGCCGTTCGAGTGTGAGGCTGGGCGCACGAAGCCTTTTCGGACGAGCGACAGCAGATGCTGGCCGAGCGAGGACCGCTCGTCCGCGGGCGAGAGCGTTGCGACCGCGGTGAGTGAGAAGTCGCGGCCGATCACCGACGAGCGCTCGATCACGGCACGCTCGTCGCGGCTCAGGCGTTCCAGTCGCTCGCCCAGCAGGGCATGGATCGTCGGCGGGATGCGGAGCCGGGTCGGCATCCCCTTCCTCCAGCATCGCGGCCATCTGCTCGACGAAGAGGGGGTTGCCCTCGGCGGCGGCGCCGATGCGTCGCTCGGACGGACGTCGATCGCGGAGCCCGCGGCTCACCAGCTCGAGCAGCGTCGCGGTCTCGCGCGGGGAGAGCGGCTCGAGCGCGAGCGCGTCGGAGCTCGGGTGGGGCGCGATCCAGGTCGGGCGGCGCTCGACGAGCTCGGGACGGGCAATGCACACGAGCAGGATCGGCGCGTCGCGGCTCCACGCGAACAGATACTCGACGAGGTCGAGGAACGTCGGTTCGGCCCAGTGCAGGTCCTCGAGGCAGAGGACGAGCGGGCGGCGGCGCGCGCAGCCTTCGAGCGCGCGCCGGACGGCCCAGAACGACTCCTCGCTCGACCCTGTCGCGTCCGAGGCTCCGGTGAGACCGTCCAAGTAACTCGCTGCGACAGTGTTCGCGTCGTCGCCCAGACCGCGTCGGCCAGGTCGCCGAGCTCGCCGAGGATCTCACCGAGCGGCCAGAACGTGATCCCTTCGCCGTAGGGCAGGCAGCGGCCGACCGCGGTCGTTGCGCGCTCTCCGAGCGACGTCGCAAGCTCGGCCACGAGGCGGGACTTGCCGATTCCCGGCGGTCCGAGAACCGTGAACAGGCGGCAGCCCTGCTCTTCCACCGCGCGCTCGAAGGCCTCTTCCAGCAGCCGCAGCTCGTCCCGGCGGCCGACGAGCGGAAGGTCGAGCCGCCGCGCCAGGCTGGGCGCCTCGCGGTCGACGTCGTCGACGCGCCTCCGGCCCACCGCCTCCTCCTTGCCCTTGACGGGGATGCGCTCCAGCGGGCCTGCGCTGACGGCGTGCTTGACCAGCGGGTACGTGGCCTTGCCGATGACGATCTCCCCGGACTGGGCTCCCTGTTCGAGCCGCTTGGCCACGATTACGGGCTCGCCGGCGACGAGACCCAGGCCGTGCTCCGGATCGCCTGCGAGCACCTCGCCCGTGTTGATGCCGATCCGCGCCCGCAGTCCGAGCTCGGGCAGGGCCTGCTGCATCTGCTGGGCGGCCCGCACCGCCCGCAGAGCGTCGTCCTCGTGCACTTTGGGCACGCCGAACACGGCCATCACCTCGTCGCCGATGAACTTCTCGACCGTCCCCCCGTGCCGCTCGACGATCTCCCGCATGCGGTTGAAGAAGCCCTTCTGGACTCGGCGGTAGGCCTCCGGATCCCCTTCCGCGAGGCCCGTGGAGTGCACGAGGTCGCAGAAGAGGATCGTCACGGTCTTCCGCACCTCTCGTGCGGAGGAGCTCATGCTGGCCGAGTTTACGCCGCGGGAAACCGGATCCTGCTTGACCCTATCGCGGCCACTTAGTAACGTTGACTGCGTAGTGCGGCAGTCAACGAGCTTCACGGACTTCTTGGTCGATCTCGTCGACGATCCTGCGCGCCTTGCGGAGTACCGCACGAACCGCGAACGGGTACTCACGGCTGCGCAGCTGACCGAGGAGGAGCGCGCGATCCTCCGGAGCGGGGACCCGGCACGCCTTCAGAATCGGATGGTGGCGACGTCCGAAGAGGAAGTAGTGCCAATGACAAAAACTGTTCATGAGAGGACACCGCCCGGCGAAGAGGAAGAGGAGGGCGGCGGCACGATCCATGAGCCTCCTGAGCCGCCGGAGCCGGAGCCGGAGCCGGAGCCGGAGCCCCCACGGCCTGAGCCTCCCCCGGAGGCGCGGCACCGCACCACATAGCCTCGTCCGGATCGCTCACCATCGTCGGCACCGGCATTCAGGCTGGGGCTCACATCACGAACGAAGCACGCGGTGTGCTGGAGACGGCGGACGATGTTCGGTATCTGGTTGCCGACCCACTCACGAGAGCCTGGCTCGAGCGCCTGCGGCCGGATGCACGTTCGCTCTTGCACCACTACCAAAAGGGGCGGCGGCGCCGCGACGTCTACGAGGCGATTACGGTCGAGATCGTCGGGGCCGTGCGAGGAGGCGGGGCCGTCTGCGCTGCGTTCTACGGCCACCCGGGCGTCTTCGTCGATCCGTCGCACGAGGCCATGCGCCGCGTCCGCGCCGAGGGTTTACCGGCCCGCATGCTGCCGGCCGTGTCGGCAGAGGACTGCTTGCTCGCAGACCTCGGAATCGACCCGGCGTCGCGCGGGCTCCAGAGCTACGAAGCCACTGACTTTCTCCTCTACGGCCGCGAGATCGACGCGTCGGCTGCCCTGATCCTCTGGCAAGTCGGGGTCGTCGCGCAGTGGCATGTGGCCGGCGGGACGGGAATCGATGGGCTTCGACTACTCGCCGAGCACTTGCAGAAGCGCTACCCCGCAGATCACGAAGTAACGCTCTACGAGGCGTCGCCGTTCCCCGTCTGCGGGCCGCTGGTCGAGATGACGCCGCTCTCGGCGCTCGGCGACGTCGAGCCGCCGGCACTTGCGACGCTCTATGTACCGCCGGCCGAGAGGCGCACGCCCGATCTCGCAATGCTCGAACGCCTCAGGATGGTTTCTCGGAACGCATAGTCATAGCTGCCCGGCGACGTACGTCCGAAATCCAGGCGGCGCTCACGACATTTCCCTTCGCCTCGTACCGCTGCTGGGCCCGCCGCAAGCTCGCATCGCCCGCGTCGTAGCGCCTAGAAGCTTGCAATCCCTCGCCGTACACGCTGAGCGCGGCGGCCTGGAGCAGGGGGATATCGGTCGTCGCAGCGATTGCAACCGCCTCGTGCGCAAGCCGCACAGCAGTTTCAGGCACGTCCCGACGCAAGAGCAGTTTTGCGCGCGCTATGCGGCGGACTATCTGAGAGAAGACGTCCTCGTCGTCGGTCATCTCGTCGCTCAGGTCCAGGTATTGCTCGGCCTCGACGAGATTCCCTCGCTCGACCAGCGTCTCCGCAAGGACCGCCGCGAACGTCGACGGATTGCTGCGCTCGCCCGCCGCGACAGAGACTTCGACACTTGCACGGAGCTCTTCCTCGGCGCGCTCCATATCGCCTGCAAGCCGCTCCACCGCCGCGGCATCGAGGCGCGAAGCCGCGAGCATGGTGGGTCGGCCGAGGTCGGCCAGAAGCGCATGGGCCTCGCCGTAGAGGCGGCGCGCATCGTCAAACTGCCCCCGCATCGCTTCGAGCTGCGCTTGAACCGTTGCTGTCAAGGCTTCGACGACGCGATCGCCCGGCGCCCGAAGCTTCAAGTCAGCGATGCGAACGAGCGCGCGGTCCGCGCGAAGCGGTCCGAACAGCGTCACCCGCAACAGACGAATCAGCGTGTCGCGCGCCTGTCGGCGGTCCCTGCCGCGCTCGGCGTCTTCGAGGGCGTCTTCGAGCGCCGCCTCTGCTGAAACCATCCGCCCCCGCACGAAATCGACGACCGCGCTTAGCATGCGCGCCTTCGCCCTGAGCACGGGATCGTCGGAAGCAATGGATGCGGCCTCGTCCGCGACCTTCCTGAATTCGTCGAGCGGGCTGGTTCTGTGGATTTGCGCGAACAAACGCTCGAGCTCGGCCCTCACCTGTATTTTTCGGCTACCACTGCGATACGAAGCGGTGATCGCCTGGGCCAGCACAGCGTCTGCTTCTTCGAGGCGGGCGCATTCGCGCAGCGCGCCGCCGAGATCGAGGAGTACCGAGGAAGGCGTCTCTCCAGAGACTGAGGTGAGTGAGCGCGCCCGCTCGAGTATCGACACCGCGGCAGGTGAATCGCCGCGCGCCAGGGCATGCTGCCCAGCAGCCGACAGATGGGTACCAGCGCGTCCGGCCAGCGCGACGGCATCCTCGTCAAGTGGAGCAATATCGATTCGCGAGCGGTAGGCCTGCTCGAGGTGGTAACCGAGGATCTCATCGCGCTCCTCCCAGGCCCCGCCTCCCTCGACAAGGTCCGCCAACCGCTCGTGTAGCTCGGCTCGCGCCGCTTTCGACAGGGCGGCATATGCCGCGTCCCGCACGAGGGCGTGCTGGAATCGGAACCGGACCTCGGACGTCGGCTCCGAGTCGTCCGGTCGCACGAATCCCTTGCGGGCAAGCGCCATGAGATGGTGGCCGACGGAATCGCGCTCATCCGGAGGGGAGAGCGCCACAATCGCGCCCGCAGGGAAGTCTCGCCCAATGACGGATGCTCGCTCGATCACACCCCGTTCCTCGGGCGTGAGGCGGTCGAGCCGTTCGGAAAGCAGCGCGTTGATTGAAGGCGGCACCCGGAGGTTGCCACTTTCTTGCTCCTCGCTGGCCATCGCCGCGATCTGCTCAACGAACAGAGGATTACCTTCGGCCGCCAGCGCGATGCGCTCACGTCTATCCGCTGCGAGCGAGTCCCCCTCGCTGAGCGCGTCGAGCAGCGCACCCACCTCGCCACGCGACAGGGGCTCTAGGGCGATCGCGTCGGCTCGCTCGTGGGGCACGAACCATCCAGGGCGCTTCTCGATCAGCTCTGGCCGAGCGAGACATACGACGAGCAGTGGCGCTTCGTTACTCCAGCCGGTCAGATACTCGATGAGATCGAGGAAGGTCGGCTCCGCCCAGTGGATGTCCTCGAAGCACACGACGAGAGGCCGCTCCCGGGCCAGCCGCTCGAAAACGCGACGTACCGCCCAGAATGTCTGGTCCGGCGTGCCCGCCTCAGCGGATCCACGGATGGCGCCACGGAGCAAGCCGGCGACGACCTCCGCGTCGGCTTCACCGGCGAGTGCTTGGAGAAGGCGTTGCTCTCCACCGAGGTCGCGAACGATCTCGAACAGCGGCCAATACGTGATTCCCTCGCCGTAGGAGAGGCATCGCCCAGTGACCGTGACGGCAACGTCCCCGACGGACCGGCAGAACTCGGCCACCAACCGCGACTTTCCGATGCCGGCCGTCCCCACAATGGTAAAGAGGCGGCAACCGCGCTCGTGGGCCGTACGGTCCAGAGCGCCCCTCAGCAGCGCCAGTTCCTCGTGCCGGCCCACGATCGGGGCATGAAGGCGACGCGCGACTGCGGGCGCGTTCAGGTCGACCTCGTCCACGCGGCGCCGACCGACCTCCTCGGACTTGCCCTTGACGGGGATGCGCTCGAGCGGGCCGGCGCTGACGGCGTGCTGGACGAGCGCATACGTGGCCTTGCCGATGATGATCTCGCCCGCGGAGGCGCCCCTGCTCGAGGCGCTTGGCGACGATCACGGGCTCGCCGGCGACGAGGCCGAGGCTCTGCTCGGGATCGCCGGCGAGCACCTCGCCGGTGTTGATCCCGATCCGCGCCTGGAGGCCGAGCTCGGGCAGCGCGTCCTGCATCTCCTGCGCGGCCCGCACGGCCCGGAGCGCGTCGTCCTCGTGCACGGCCGGGACGCCGAACACGGCCATGACCTCGTCGCCGATGAACTTCTCGACCGTCCCGCCGTGCCGCTCGACGATCTCCCGCATGCGGTTGAAGAAGCCCGTCTGCACGCGCCGGTACGCCTCCGGATCCCCTTCCGCGAGCCCCGTGGAGTGGACGAGGTCGCAGAAGAGGATCGTGACGGTCTTCCGCACTTCTCGTGCGGACGTGCTCATGCGGTGGAGTGTAGGCCGCTGTGCAGCGGCCGGATGTCGCTAGCGCTCGACGCCGAACGCGATGTCGACGGTCGTGCGGTACTGGGTGATGCGGTCGTTTTCGACCACGGCGCTCATCGTGACGACGTGCGCGCCGCTGATCCCGCGAAGCGTCTTCGCCGCCTCCTGAACGGCCGCGTCGGCGGCCTTGGCGAAGCTCTCGGGCGACGAGCCGATCAGCCTGACGATCTTTGCGACTTCAGCCATGTTCTCCTCCCTAGGACGTTTTCCGGCCGGACGATATCCCCTCACTACACTGAGTGCCGGTGTTCGAAACCCTGTCCGACAAGCTCCAGGCGGCCCTCGGGGACGTCCGCAAGCGCGGCTCGCTCGACGAGGAGGCCGTCTCGCGCGCGATGCGCGAGATCCGGCTCGCGCTGCTCGAGGCGGACGTCAACTTCAAGGTCGTCAAGGAGTTCGTCGAGCGCGTGCGCGAGCGCTCGCTCGGCCAGGACGTGCTCAAGAGCCTGACGCCGGGGCAGCAGGTCGTGAAGATCGTCCACGAGGAGCTGACCGCGCTGATGGGGAGCGGGAGCTCGAAGCTCGCGTTCGCCAGCCGGCCGCCGACGGTCGTCCTCCTCGCGGGCCTGCAGGGAGCGGGAAAGACGACCGCGGCGGCAAAGCTTGCCCTGCTCCTCCGCAAGGAGGGCAAGAAGCCGGCCCTCGTCGCCGCCGACCTCCAACGGCCGGCTGCGATCGAGCAGCTCCAGCAGCTGGGCCGGCAGATCCAGGTCCCGGTCTACACGGGCGCGAAGGATCCGGTCGCGGTCGCGCGCGAGGGCCTCGCCGCCGCGGCGGAGGCGGGGGAGGACGTCCTCATCGTCGATACAGCCGGCCGCCTGCAGATCGACGAGGCGCTGATGCAGGAGCTGGCCGACATCCGCGGCGAGGTCAAGCCGACGAACGTCCTGCTCGTGCTCGATTCGATGACGGGCCAGGAGGCCGTCTCGGTCGCGGAGGCGTTCCAGGAGCGAGTCGCATTCGACGGCGTCCTCCTGACGAAGCTGGACGGGGACGCCCGCGGCGGCGCCGCGCTCTCGGTCAAGGCGGTGACCGGCAAGCCGATCAAGCTCGCCTCGACGGGGGAGAAGCTCGACCAGCTCGAGTACTTCCATCCCGACCGGATGGCCTCGCGCATCCTCGGGATGGGCGACGTCCTGTCGCTGATCGAGAAGGCCGAGGCCGCGGCCGAGGAGGACGAGAAGGAGGATCTCGAGCGGCGCCTGCGCCAGGGTCAGTTCACCTTCGACGACTTCCTCGCCAGCTACCGCATGCTGCAGAAGATGGGGCCGCTCAAGAACGTCGTCTCTCTCATCCCGGGCGTCGGCAACCAGCTCAAGGGCGTCGACATCGACGAGCGCGAGCTCAGGCGCGTCGAGGCGATCGTCCTCTCGATGACGCCTGCCGAGCGGGCCCGGCCGCACCTGATCAACGGCTCCCGCCGGCTGCGGATCGCGAAGAGGGAGCGGCGTCACCGTCCAGCAGGTCAACAAGCTGCTGACGGCCCGCAAGCAGATGGAGAAGATGATGAAACAGCTGGGAAAAGGCAAGATTCCCGCATTACCCGGAATGAGATAGGAGACAGATGGCAGTTCACATGAGGTTGACCCGTGTCGGGTCGAAGAAGAATCCGATCTACCGCGTCGTCGTCGCGGACTCGCGCTCGCCGCGCGACGGCAAGTTCCTCGAGATCATCGGGCGCTACAACCCGCAGACCGAGCCGTCCACGATCGAGCTCGACGAGGACGAAGGTCAAGGAGTGGTTCGGCAAGGGCGCGCAGCCGTCGCAGGCCGTTTCCCGCCTGCTCAAGGCCAAGAACATTGGCTGAGTTCCTCGAGTATCTCGCGCGCCAGCTCGTCGACGACCCCGATGCCGTCCGCGTCGAGGAAGAGGAGGACGAGTACGGCGGGCTCGTCCTCCACCTGCACGTCGCCGACGACGACGTCGGCAAGGTGATCGGCCGGCAGGGGCGCGTCGCCCGAGCCCTGCGGACGGTCCTCCGCGCCGCCGCGGCCGGCGAGGACCGCCGCGTGCAGCTCGAGATCGCTTGAGAGTCGCCGCGCTGTACGACGTCCACGGGATGCCGTGGACGCTGGAGGCGGTGCTGGCGGAGCTCGACGACGTGGACGCGGTCGTCTTCGGCGGCGACATCGCGTGCGGGCCGTTTCCCGACGAGACGCTCGCGCTCGTGCGCTCCGTCGACGGCGCGCACATCGTCCGCGGCAACTGCGAGCGCGAGTCCGTGCTGGACTGGATGCGCGAGCTGCCGGTGACGGTCTCGCTCGACGGCGTGCAGTACTGCCATTCGACGCCGAGCGACGACATGCCGATCGTGACCGCCGAGACCCCGATCGAGGCGCTGGACGAGCTCTTCGCCGACGCGTCCGAGCCCACCGTCGTCATCGGCCACACCCACCATCAGTTCGACCGCCGGGCGAGCCGCGTCCGCGTCGTCAACGCCGGCTCGATCGGGATGCCGTACGAAGGCGAGGTCGCCGCGTTCTGGACGATGCTCGAGGACGGAGAGCCGCAGTTCCGCAAGACGCCCTTCGACGTCGAGCGTGCCGTGGCGGCGCTCGAGTCGAGCGACTGGTCGGGCGCGGCCGAGTTCGTCGCCGAGAACATGCGCGCTGGCCGTTACCCGCGAAGATGCGATCGCGTACTTCGAGAGCCGGCGCGGGTGAGCGAGCTCGTCGAGGTCGGGCGCGTCGGCAAGCCGCACGGCCTCGCCGGCGCCTTCTTCGTCGAGCGGGCGAGCAGCGATCCGGCGCGCTTCGCCGTCGGCGCGCAGGTGCTGGTCGACGGGCGAGCCCGCGGTGGTGGTCGAGTCGAAGCAGTCGGGCGGCCGGCCCGTGATCCGCCTCGACCGCTCGGTGGCGCGCGGCGCGGCGTTGCAGGTCGCCCGCTCCGAGCTTCCGCCGCCGGACGACGATTCGTTCTACGTGACCGATCTGGTCGGGCTCGAAGCGGTCGAGGAGGACGGTTCCCGTGCTTGGCCGGGTGACGGAGGTCTCGCCCGGCGTCGCCAACGACGTGATCGAGCTCGACTCCGGCCTCGCATTACCCTTCGTCGCCGCCTGCGTCCTCGAAGTAGACCTCGAGCGGCGCAGAATCGTTGTCGCTCCTGGCTTCTCCGACCACGGGTAACCTCAGATTCCTTGCAGCTCGACGTTTTTACCCTCGTCCCGCACGCTTTCGGCTGGCTCACCGAGCAGCGTCCCGTCGCCTCCGTTCTCGGCCGTAGCCTCGACCTGCGGCTGTTCAGCTACCGGGACACGACACCCCTGCGGGCGGGCCAGATCGACGACGATCCCTACGGTGGCGGCGCCGGGATGGTGCTGCGCGTGGACGTCGTCGCAGCCGCCCTCGACACGGTCTACGGCGGCGTCCCCGACCACCGTGTGGTCGCCCTGACACCGCAGGGACGCCAGCTCGACCAGTCGATCGTCGAGGAGCTCGCCGGCGAGGAGCGGCTCACGCTCCTGTCGTCGCGGTTCGAGGGCTTCGACGAGCGGATCGTCACCCATCTCGCCTCGGATGCCATCTCGATCGGGCCCTACGTCCTCTCGGGCGGGGAACTGCCGGCGATGGTGTTGCTCGATGCGATCGCGCGGCGCCTGCCGGGCGCGCTCGGCAGCGAGGAATCCGGGCTCGTGGAGAGCTTTTCGGAAGCGCTCGACGGCGGGCTCGAGTATCCGCACTACACGCGTCCGGCGGATTTCCGCGGCTGGTGCGTGCCCGACGTCTTGCTCTCCGGCGACCACGCGCGGATCGAGCAGTGGCGGCGCGAGCAGAGCCTCAGCAGGAGCGCTGTGTGAAAGACCCATACGCGGTGCTCGGCGTCCCGAAGGACGCCTCTGAAGCGCAGATCCGCTACGCGTACCGCCAGGCACTTCGTGAGAATGCCTCCGGCGAGTCGCCGGTCGAGCTGAAGGAGCGGATCGACGAGGTCGAGGCGGCCTACCGGACGCTGACCGATCCGCGCCGCCGCCGCGAGACGGACGGCGCGCCTCCGGGCGTCCAGGTTCCGGAGCGGGAGCCGGCGCCGGGGCTGCCGGTGCTCGAGGAGTCCGAGGAGAAGCGTTCGCGGAATCCGTTCACGCGGATGACCCACAAGCTGCCGCGGCCGTGGCGGATCGCGCTCGACTGGGTGCTGACGATCGCCGGCGCCGTCCTCATCGTCCTCGCGATCAAGGCCTGGGTGGTCAATCCGTACCGGATCCCGTCGTCCTCGATGGAGCCGACGCTCCATTGCGCGCGCTCGGCGGGCCCGGCGAGCGGATGCGAGGCGCATTTCTCGGACCGCGTGCTCGCGAACCGCTTCATCTACCACCTGCGCGACCCGAACCGGGGAGAGATCGTCGTCTTCAACACGCCGCCCAAGGCGCAGCTCGAGTGCGGCGCCGGGCGGGACGTTCGTCAAACGGCTGATCGGGCTTCCGGGAGAGAAGATCCGCGAGAAGTCCGGCTGGTTCTACATCAACGGGAAACGGCTGGACGATTCCGGCTACATCAAGCCGGGCCGCCGCGACGACCGCAGCGGTTACTGGATCGTTCCGAAGAACTCCTACTTCTTCGTCGGCGACAACCGGACGCAGTCGTGCGACTCGAGGAGGTGGGGGCCTGTTCCGCGCGGGAACCTGATCGGGCCTGTCTTCGCCATCTACTGGCCGCCGAACCGGCTCCATGTCGACACCCCGGGGCTTCTGGGGGCTGGCATCCTGGCGATCCTCTTCGGGATCGGGGTCGTCTTCGCCGTGCTGGCGGTCCGGCGGCGGCGCGTTCGCTAGCATTTCCCCACGGCCGGGCGGACGCCGGGCCGTTTTCTTGCCATGAGTCGTGTCATCGAGTCCATCGAGCGGCGCCAGATGCGCCCGAACATCCCGCAGTTCAAAGCGGGCGACACCGTGCGCGTGCACTTCCAGGTGATCGAGGGCCAGCGGCGGCGCACCCAGGTGTTCGAGGGCATCGTGATCAAGCGGCAGGGGTCAGGTGTGCACGAGACGTTCACTGTGCGCAAGCAGTCGTTCGGGGTCGGCGTCGAGCGGACCTTTCCGATTCACTCGCCGAAGATCGAGAGGATCGAGCTCGCCGCGATCGGTGTCGTCCGGCGCGCAAAGCTCTACTACCTGCGGGACAAGGTCGGCAAGCGGGCGCGGGTGCGGACGAAGGCTGGTGCAATCATCGCGCCGACTCCGGTCGCGGCGCCTGCCGAACCGGTCGAGGCCGAAGCCGGGTCGAACGAGCTCGCCGTAGGGCACGAGGAAGCCGACATCGATGCGGAGGCCACGCCCCAGGCGGATGCCGCGGGCGAGTCGGATGCCGCGGGCGCAGTCGGATGCCGCGGGCGAGACGGATGCCGCGGGCGAGACGCCTCCTGGCGACGAGTCGGCTCGCGAGACCGAGCGCGAGTAGCGCAAAACAACCTTCTCCGACCTCCACATCCCCACCCTGGGTGGGGAGGTCGTCCACCCGCCACCCGCGGCGAGCGTAACCCTGAATTGCGGGCGAGCGTGTCACGAACCTGCGCGGATTCACGCACCGTGCGAAGAAGTCACAGATCCGTCACGAATCGCGACCGCCGAGGAGGCTATCCTCGGCGGCGTGCCCGTCCGCACCGGACAGAAGCTCCTTCGCTTCGACCGCAAGCTCGGCGCCCGTTACGTGGCCGGGGCCGATGAGGCCGGACGGGGCTCACTGGCGGGGCCGCTCGTCGTTGCCGGCGTCCTCCTCGATTACACGTGCCTGCGCAACCACCGCGTTCGTCCGCTCGGGCTGCTGAACGACTCCAAGCAGGTGGCGCCGGCGGACCGGGAGGAGCTCTTCCGGGCAGTTGTCGGCTGCGCCGAGCGGATCGCAGTGCGGGTTATCTCGTCAGACGCAATCGACCGCAACGGCCTACACCGCATGAATCTCGCGGGGCTGCGCTCCGCATTGCACGCGCTCTCGCCACCGGCCGAGATCTGCCTTGTCGACGGCTTTCGACTGGGTCCGACCGCGCCTGAGCATCGGGCAGTGGTCGACGGCGACGAGCGGAGCGCCGCAATTGCCGCTGCCTCGATCGTGGCCAAGGTCGTCCGCGACCGCGCTATGCGGCGGATGGACGCGCTCTATCCGCGCTATGGCTTCGCCTCGCACGTCGGGTACATCACCCCGGCCCATTCGGCCAGGGTGCGCGAGCACGGCCCGTCCGACATCCATCGCCGGTCTTTCCAGGCGCTGTGCTACCTCTCCGAAGACGAAGCCCGCGCGCGCGTCGCGCAAGCCACCTAGCCGCCGGGCGGGCGGCCGAGCGTCGTGCTCGCCTGTACTTTCGCGCGCGCGGTTACAGGATCCTCGCGAGGAACGCCCGCGTCGGTCGTAGCGAGATCGACTTGATCGTTCGCCGTGGCACGCGGTTGATCTTCTGCGAGGTCAAGATGCGCTCCCGCCTCGACTTCGGCCATCCCGTAGAGATGGTGGACGAGGAAAAGGAGGACCGTCTTCGGAGAGCTGCGTCGCTCTGGCTGGCCGCCAACCCGCGCCATGCGGGTCTGGAGACGTCCTTCGACATCATCGGCGTCCACGGCGGCAGGCTCGAACGCTTCGAGAACGTCTTCTAGTCCAATCTCGACACAGACACGTACGACTTTGCGCTCTACGGTCGAAGAGTGCTCGGACGCGCGACGACCCACGCCCTCGTCGGCCTCGAGCCTCGTCGCGTCGAGGTCGAGGCCCACCTCGCCGACGGAAAGCCGACCCTGACCATCGTGGGGCTGGCCGACCGCGCCTGCCAGGAGGCGAAGGAGCGCGTTCGCAGCGGAATCGTCTCCGCCGAGCTCGAGTTTCCGAAGGGCCGCGTCGTCGTCAACCTCGCGCCCGCAGGACTGCGCAAGGAGGGATCGGCCTTCGATCTCTCAATCGCGTTGGCGATTCTCGCTGCCTCCGGGCAGGTCGAGGCAGCGTCGCTGCGCGCGCACGCCGTCGTCGGCGAGCTCGCACTTGATGGGCGGCTGCGCCCCGTCGGCGGCGTCCTGGCTGTCGCCGAGGGAGCAAGGCGCATCGGCTTGAGCGCATCCTTTGCCCTGCGGAGTCGTCTCCGGAGGCGGCTCTGGCGGGTGTGGAGCCGATCCCGCTCCGCCACCTGTCCGAAGCCGTGGCATATCTGAGCGGCCGAAGCCGGCCGCCGCCGTATGTCCCGCCGAACGGCGATCGAGTTCGCGTGCGAGCGCCTGATTTGGCCGACGTGCGCGGACAGGAGCGTGCGCGCCGCGCGCTTGAACTGGCCGCCGCCGGCCGCCACAACCTCCTGCTGGCAGGTCCGCCCGGGACGGGCAAGACGATGCTCGCGCGCCGGCTCCCGGGCATCTTGCCGCCGCTCAGCCGCGATGCGGCGCTCGAGGTCACGCGAATTCATTCCGTCGCTGGCGTTCTGGATCGCACGGGGACATTGATCGAGGAGCCGCCCTTTCGCGCGCCCCACCACAGCGCGTCGATGGCGGCGATCGTCGGTGGCGGGCGAGGCCCACGCCCGGGCGAGGCGAGCCTTGCCCATCACGGCGTTCTGCTACTCGACGAGTTCCCGGAGTTCCAGCGCCCGGTGCTCGAGGCTCTCCGGCAGCCGCTCGAGGACGGGTCGATCAGCATCGCGCGTGCTACGGGCCAGGCGACGTTTCCCGCTCGCTTCCGGCTCGTCGCCACCATGAATCTGTGCCCATGCGGCGGGCGCGCGGACCCGGCCGCCGAGTGCTCATGCTCGCCGCAGCAGCTGGCGCGCTTTCGGGCGAAGCTCTCACACGCGCTCCTCGACCGCTTCGACCTCGTCGTGACCATGCCCCGGCCGCGCTCGCACGAGCTCGCGAACGGCCCCAGCGAGAGCTCGCTCGCCGTGCGGCAGCGCGTCATCGCAGCGAGAGAACGGCTCGATACGAGCTACCCCGCCCACAGCGGTGATGCAAGCGCGCTACTCGATCGTGCGGTCGACCGCCTGCCTCTGTCGGGGAGGGGCCGGGCTCGGGTGGCGCGGGTTTCCGCGACGATCGCTGCTCTGGCCAGTGCCGAGCAAGTCGCCGGCGAGCACGTGGCCGAAGCGCTTTCCTACCGATCCCCAAGGGAGCTCGGGGTGTGAGCGACCTCGCGCTTGCCGCGTTTGCCGCGGAAACGGGTTCGCATCTCGTGGCCGCGCCGCGCACCGAGCGCTACGCGCGGTTCCGGCGAGAGTTCGACGAGACCGCCTACCGGGCTCGGCTCGCGGAGCGGGCGCTTCGCTTCATCGGGCGCTCGGCTGCGGAGTTTCCCGTGCTTCTGCGCGCGATCCACGATCCACCCGCCGGCCTGTTCCTCCGGGGCGGTGCGTCCCTCCAGATCCTCGGCGCACCGCGCGGTCGCGGTGGTGGGAGCCCGGGCCTGCTCGACCTATGGCTCGCACGTAGCGCGGGCGCTCGCTCGTGATCTCGCGGCCGCGGGGGTCGTGGTCGTGAGTGGCATGGCCCGTGGAGTTGACGGGGAGGCGCATCGCGGGGCGCTCGAGGCCGGCGGCATCACAGTGGCCGCGCTCGGCTGCGGGATAGACCGTGACTACCCGGCCGCGCACGCGCAACTCGCGCGGGAGATTTGCGAACGAGGGCTGGTCGTTTCCGAGTACCCACCGGGCGTCGAGCCTGCGCCCTGGCGCTTCCCCGCCAGGAACCGCATCATCGCGGGCCTTGCCTCCGCCGTCGTCGTCGTCGAGGCGCGCGAACGAAGCGGCGCGCTGATCACAGCCGATCTCGCTCTAGAAGAGGGGCGGGAGGTCTTCGCCGTCCCGGGCGAGATCACGTCGTCGCTCTCCGCGGGGAGCAACGGACTTCTGCGCCTCGGCGCTCACGTGCTCACTTCAGCGGCCGACGTGCTCGACATGCTCGGAATTGCGCCGCGGCCACCGATCCCGGAGCCCGAGCTCGACCCGAAACCCCGTCGTGTCTTCGAGGCGCTCAGCGAATGCACCGGCGAGCGCGGACGAGCTCGCCCGAACAACAGGTTTGCCGGCCGCCGACGTCGCGCCGGCGCTCAGTCACCTCGAGCTCGCAGGCCTGATCGCGGAGGGTGAGGGTCTGTACCGGGTGGTGAGGCCTACGGGATAGCATCGCGCCGTGCCCAGCTCATACTGGCTGGAAGAGCCAGGCCCTGAATTGGTCGGGAAACCGCTCGACGGACCGCCGGACGTCGAGGTCGTCGGTGCCGGGATCACGGGCTGCTCGGCTGCCGCTCACGCTCGCGGAGGCCGGGCTCCGTGTTCGCGTGCATGAGGCGAGACGCGTAGCCGAAGGCGCGAGTGGCCGAAACGGCGGCTTCGCCCTTCGCGGCGGAGCGATGTCCTATAGCCACGCCCGCGAGTGGCTGGGGGGTGACGTGGCCCGCGACTACTGGATCGCCACCGAACATGCGCTCGACCGCCTCGCCGACACCGTGGGCGATGCGCTTCGCCGGGTCGGCAGTCTCCGCGTGGCTGCCGACCAAGAGGAGCACGAGGAGCTCCGCGCCGAATACGAAGCGCTGCGCGGGGACGGCTTTCAAGCGGAGTGGCGCGAGCCGCTCCCTCCGCCCCTGGACCGCAGTTTTCCGGCGGCGATCTTCCACCCGCCGGATGCGGCCGTGCAGCCGGCACGCATGACGAGACGCGTCGCTCTACGGGCCGCGGAAGCCGGTGCCGAGTTCGTCGAGAACCATCGCGTCGAGGCGCTGTCCGACCTGGAGGCGGACCGAGTCCTCGTCGCGACCGACGGCTATCCCAGCGGTCTGCTCGGTGACTTCGAGGGACTCGTCGTGCCGACGCGGGGTCAGATGATCGCGACGGAACCGATCCCGGAGCGGTTGTTCGATTGCCCCCATTACGGACGGCACGGCTTCGATTACTGGCAGCAGCTCGACGACGGACGGATCACGGCGGGCGGCTTCCGCGACGTCGACATGACCAGCGAGTTCACCGCGGAAGAAGTGATCACGCCGACGATCCAGACGGCCCTCGAAGACTTCCTCGCCCGAATCGTCGGCCGCCGGCTCGAGGTGACGCACCGGTGGGCCGGGATCTTCGGCCTCGTCCTCGACTTTCTTCCGGTCGTCGGTGCCGGCTCCGGCCCAGCCCGGTACCTGGGTCTGCGGCGGCTATTCGGGTCACGGGAACGTCCTCGGTTTCATGTGCGGCGATCTCGTGGCCAAGTCGATGCTCGGCGAGGAGCATCCGCTGCTCGCGCTGTTCGACCCGGAGCGACTGCTCGCCGCTGCCTAGCTTTCGCTCGGCGGGGCCTCACCGGGCGAGGGCGGGGTCGGCGCGCCGCCGACCAGGTTCGTGAACCACACGTTGAAGCGCTCGGGCCAGCCGGGATTGACCTCGAACCGCTGTCGCGCCCGCTCGAGCCTCTTCGGGCTCTTGCGGTAGAACCATCGCGCCCATGCCGACTGCGGCTTGGCGAGCCGGATCGCTCCGACCAGGCCGACGACCGGGATGAAGATGCTGGCCAGCCCGAGCATCAGCTTTCCCTTCAGAAGCGTGATCACGGCCAGGACGACGTTCAGGACGACGACGGCGAAGGCATAGGTCCGCGAGTAGTGCGCGTCGCCGACACCGAAGGGGGAGATGCCGACCATGAGGAGCCCGGCCAGCATGACGCCCATGATCGTCGCGTCGACCGAGGTCCGCCCTTCGGGCGACCAGTACACATCCTCCAGGTAGAGGGAGAGCGCGAACTCGTCCAGGATCAGCGCCGCGCCGATCCCGAAGAAGATCGCGATCAGGTCGCGGCCGACCCCGTTCGGCCATTGGGCGACTGCGACGAGAGCGGTCGCGATCATGATCAGGATGCCGACCACCATGTGGTGGAGGTGAACGCCGCCGACGCTTCCGCTCCCCCAGCCGTAGACACGTGCGAGCCGCGTGTACAGACGTGTGAGCGCGAAGGTGATCAGGAAGGCGAGCAGCAGCAGGAGAACGGGCTCCTTGCCGTCGCCGACGATGTGCTGCGAGTAGCCCGGGATGAAGCGGAAAATGTCGAAGTCGTGCCCGGTGACCCTGGCGACGTTCGAGGCGCTGTCGAAGAGGAAGAACATCGCTACAGCTTTATCTCCTGCAGGGCCCCGAGCCGGTCCACCTGCTCGAACGCTGCCAATGCGACCGCCAGATCCTGGATTGCCAGGCCCGTCGAGTCGAAGACCGTGGATTCGTCCGCTGATCGTCGGCCCTCCGCGTCTCCGGCCAAGACGGCGCCGAGCTCGGTCACATCATCGCGTTGCAGCACGCCGGCCTCGACAGCGTGGACGAGATCCCCGTTGTGGCTCGCCTGCGTCCAGTCGTCGCAGAAGACGCGAACGCGCGCCAACTCCTGGACTGCGATCTCGGTCTTCCCAGGGCCGTCGGCTCCCATCAAGCTCGCATGCTGACCCGGGCGGAGCGAGCCCTTCGCTCAGAAGCACCTCGTGTCCTGGTGTCACGGTTACGACGAGGTCGGCTGCGAGCGCCTCGTCGCGGCTTGTGGCGACGTTGCCTCCAATCTCGGCCGCAGCCGACTCCGCCCGCCTCTCGTCGACATCCCAGAGAAGCGGCTGTCGGCCGCGGGCGGCAAAGGTTCGTGCGGCAGCCTTGCCGTTGATCCCGGCCCCGATGACGGCGGCGGTCTCGGAGTCCGAACGCCCGAGCGTCTCGGCCGCCAGCACTGCAGCTGCGCCCGTCCGGAGCGCGGTGATCGCCCCGGCATCGAAGACCGCCTCGAGCGCTCCGTTCGAAGCGTCCGAGAGGAGTGCAAGTCCCATGACCGTAGGCAGGCCGTGTGCGGGGTTCCCCGGAAAGGACGTCACCCATTTCAGCAGGGCATGGCCGGCACCGAGAGCGGGCATCGCCCGAAAGTCGCCTGCTGGATAGGCCGGGACGTACACCTTCGGTGGCATCGACCATTGCCCCCGCGCATAGGCCACGAATGCGGCGCGAACGGCCTCGACGGCCTGCTCCGGCGGAACCGCGGCCTCGATGTCCGCCGCTGCGAAAAACGGGACCTTCATCGGCCCTAGGGTACGCGGCCCATCGTTCGGCGCCGTTCGTCCCCACCGCCACGGTGATTGCCTCACATGCGGCACATTTCGGCTTCACACGCGTCACGCTTTCCTGGCTATGCTCGCAGTGGGGAGGAGGCTGGTGGCCCCCGCCCCGGTCGCCCGCACGCGCGGGACTAAAGAGCCTTGACGTCGGACACGAGCGAGGCCACTGCATCCTTCGCGTCCGCGAACAGCATGACCGTCTTCGGATCCCGGTACAGCGGATTGTCGATACCGGCGAAGCCTGGATTCATGCTCCGCTTGATCACCACCACGTTCTTCGCCCTGTCGACGTCCAGGATGGGCATCCCGTAGATCGGGCTCCCCGGCTGGTTGCGCGCGGCCGGATTGGTCACGTCGTTCGCCCCGATCACGAGGGCCACGTCCGTTTCCGGAAAGTCCGAGTTGATGTCGTCCATCTCGTGCAGCTGGTCGTACGGGACGTTCGCCTCCGCGAGCAGCACGTTCATGTGACCGGGCATTCGCCCTGCGACTGGATGGATGGCGTAGCGAACGTCGACCCCGCGCCGCTCGAGCTCGTCGGCGAGCTTGCGTACGTCGTGCTGCGCCTGCGCCACCGCCAGCCCGTAGCCGGGGATGATGATGACCCGCCGCGCATAGGCGAGCATCACCGCCACGTCCTCACCGCTGGCTGAACGCACCTGCCCGTCCCCCGCAGCTGCCGCCGCGTCCCCCGACACTTGCAGCTGTCCGAACGCGCCGAACAGGACATTCGTCACCGAACGCCCCATCGCTCGGGCCATCTTCAGCGTCAGCAGCGTGCCCGATGCGCCGACCAGCATCCCGCTGACGATCAGCACGTTCTGGTGAAGCACGAAGCCGGTGGCCGACGCCGCGACCCCCGTCGCTGCGTTCAGCAACGAGATGACGACGGGCATGTCCGCCCCGCCGATCGGGAGGACGAACAGGACCCCGAAGAGGAGCGAGCCGGCGATGAGGAGCACGAAGAGCCACTGGTTCTCGACCCCGGCGACGATCGCGATCCCGATCCCGATCAAGGCAGCGAGCAGGGCCAGGTTCCCGACCTTCTGGCCGGGGTACGTGATCGGCCGCCCGGAGATCAGATCCTGCAGCTTCCCGAATGCGACCATGCTTCCCGCGAACGAGACGCTCCCGATCAGCGCCGACAGCACGCTCGAGACCGAGGTCTCGGCGGGAAGCTGCCCGGCTGCGGGCGCCTGCGCGTGGAACTCCGCCAGCGCCACGAGTGCCGCCGCCCCGCCGCCGACGCCGTTGAACAGCGCCACCATCTGCGGCATCGCGGTCATCTTGACCGCGCGCGCGGCGTACCACCCGATCGGCGCGAACACGGCCATGACCGCCAGGATCGACCAGTAGTTGGTCAGCCCCGGCTGCGCGAACGTGACGCCGACGGCGATCACCATTCCCGCCGCTCCGAACCACGTTCCCAGCCGCGCGTGTGCCGGGGAGGAGAGGAAGCGAAGCGCGAGGATGAAGGTCACGATCGTGACCAGGTAGCCGAGGTTAATCGCGTCCGCTCGGCTCATCTTCTCCGGGTTTCTTCTTGAACATCTCGAGCATCCGGTCGGTGACGACGAAGCCGCCGACCACGTTCATCGTCCCGAGCGCGACCGCCGCCAGCGAGACGACGCGGATCCACCAGACCTGATCCGGCAACCCGGCGACGATGATCGCCCCCACGAGCACGATGCCGTGGATCGCGTTCGTCCCCGACATCAGCGGCGTGTGCAGCAGCGTCGGCACCTTCGAGATCACCTCGAACCCGACGAAGATGGCGAGGATGAGGACGGTCAGCTCGATGATGAACTGGGAGGGCATCAGGCCGCGACCTCCTGTCGCCGCGTCACGCAGGCGCCCGCGACGATCTCGTCCTCGAAGTCGAGCTTGAGCTCGCCGTCGGCGACGAGCAGGTCGAGGAGCGCCGCGACGTTCTTCGCGTACAGCTGGCTGGCATGGGACGGCATCGTCGACGGCAGGTTCAGCAGGCCGACGATGACGACTCCCTCGCGTACGACCTCCTCGCCGGGCTCGGTCAGCTCGCAGTTGCCGCCGGCCTCGGCCGCCAGATCGACGATCACCGACCCGGCGCGCATCCCGCGCACCGCCGTCGCCGGAATCAACTTCGGCGCCGGGCGGCCGGGCACCAACGCGGTCGTGATCACTACGTCGAACTCGGGAATCCGTTTCTCCAGCTCCTGCTGCTGGCGCTCCTGCTCCTCGGGTGTCAGCTCCCGCGCGTAGCCGCCCTCGGACTCCTCACCGACTACACCGAGATCGAGGAACTGCGCGCCGAGCGACTCGACCTGCTCGCGGACGACCGGACGGATGTCGAACCCCGACACGACCGCCCCCAGCCGGCGCGCGGTCGCGATCGCCTGCAGGCCCGCGACGCCGGCGCCCATGACGAGGACTTTCGCCGGAGCCACGGTTCCCGCCGCGGTCATAAGCATCGGAAAGAACTTCGGCAGCCGCTCGGCTGCGAGCAGCACCGCTTTGTATCCCCCGACGGTGCTCTGAGACGACAAGGCGTCCATCGACTGCGCGCGCGTGATCCTCGGGATCGACTCCATCGCGAAGCCGGTGATGCCGCGCTTCGCCAACCGTTCGACTCCCTCGGGGTCGGTCAGCGGCTCGAGGAAGGAGATGAGGGCGACGCCCTCGGGCATCGCCGCGACTTCGTCCGCGTTCGGCTTCCGTACCCGCACGACGACGGCGGCGCCGCGATAGAGCTCCTCCCCGGATACGACCGACGCGCCGGCCTCCCGATATGCGTCGTCTCCGAACCATGCGCCCTCACCGGCTCCCGATTCGACCGCAACCTCCAGACCGGAGCCGGTCAAGCGCCCGACCGCTTCCGGAACCAGCGCGACACGGCGCTCGCCCTGAGCCGTCTCCTTGGGAACCACGATCTTCACCGCGCGGAACTCTAGACGCGGCCGGGGCGCGGCGATCCACCATCATTCGGGGACATGACCCAGCTGATCCAGGACTACGGGTATCTGATCCTGTTCGTCATCGTCGCCGCGGAATCGAGCGGCATCCCCGTGCCGGGCGAGACCGCACTGATCACCGCGGGCGTGCTCGCCTCCCAAGGGCACCTCGAGATCGAGTGGGTGATCGTGGTGGCCGCGGCGGCCGCGATCATCGGCGACAACATCGGCTACTGGATCGGCCGCAAAGGGGGGACGAGGCTGCTCGCCAAGTGGGCGTGGACGCGGCGCTTACGCGATAAGTACATGCCGCCCACTGAGCGCTTCTTCAACAAGCACGGCGGAAAGACGATCTTCCTCGCGCGCTTCGTCGCGGTCCTGCGCGTCTTCGGCGCGTGGATCGCCGGGATCACGCACATGCCCTGGTGGCGCTTCCTCCTCTGGAACGCCGCCGGTGGGATCTGCTGGGCGCTCCTGGTCGGCTTGGTCTCGTACTACCTCGGCCATGCGGCCGCGGACGCGATCCAGAAGTGGGGCCTGATCGGCGCGGGCGTCGCAGCAGGCGTTGCCGTCCTGCTCTTCCTCGGCATGCACTACCTGAGCAAGCGCGCGATCGGCGAGAAGGACTAAATCGGCGAGAAGGACTAAAGGGACGACCAGGCGTCGAGCTTCGAGCGGACTCGGCCGATCACCTCGTCCGTGAACTCGGTGGTCGAGGCGTGGCCGCCGAGATCGGCGGTTCGCACGCCCTGGGACACGGCCTCGAAGGACGCCTCGCGAATCGCGCGACCGGCCTCGCGCGCCTGTCCCTCCATATGCGTCAGCAGCGCGGAGCCGGCCAGGATCATCGCCATCGGGTTCGCCACGTTCTTGCCTTCGAGCGACGGCGCCGTCCCGTGTGCGGCCTCGGCCATCAGCGCGTCCGGCTCGAAGTCCTCGGCGAAGGCGACGAGCAGCGACTCGGAGCCGGCGATCGAGCCGAAGAGCGGCAGAACGAGGTCGGAGAGGATGTCTCCGTCGCGGTTCAGGCTCGGGATGACAAGCGGATCGCCGGTGGACGCGATCAGGAGCGCGAACGTCGCGTCGATCAGCTGCGGCTCGTAGGGGACGCCGTCGTGCCGGGCGGCCGCCGCGTCCATCTCTTCCTTCAGCATGCCCTCGTAAATCGGGCTCACGGTGTACTTCGGGCCGCCGAAGACCTTCGCGCCGGTTCGCTCGGCCTGGCGGAAGGCGAACTCGGCCACGGCGTGGCAGATACGGCGCTCGATCCGCTCCGTGCGGAACGCCGCTTCGTCGTCGCCCACGCCTTCCCGCCATTCCTTGGCGCCGTATGCGTCGCCGACGGCCATGCGCACGATCGAGATCGGGGCATGGACACCTCCGACCGGAACGACCCCTGGAATCCGCCGGCCGGTTCGCACGATCACCTTGCCGCCGATCTCCTCGCGGAGGATGCGGTTCGGCGAGCCGACGTCACCGGCTCCTTCCGGGGTGACCGTCGCCGCTTTCAGGCCGAGACCGGCCTCGCGGATGGACGACGCGGCCTCGTAGACGATCTGATTCTGCGTCGCGCGGCGGGATTCGAGCGACAGATCGAAGTGCCGGAAGTCGAACTCGATCGCGATCACATCCGGCGCGAGGACGCGAAGCGCTTCCTCGAGTAGCTCCTGCCCGGTCTGGTCCCCGTCCAGAACGACGATCGTCTTCCCGTCCACGCGGCGATTCTACTCGCGTGATTAGGCGCGTCTTCGAACGGGAAACACAGCCGCCATGCCTCGCCGCGGCGGTTGGACACGTAAGGGTCGGAGAAAGCCGTTCCGGTACCTCGACTCGCGCGGGAATCGGATAACCGATCCCGCCGTGCTCGAGCGGATCGAATCGCTCGTCATTCCACCCGCCTGGCAGGACGTCTGGATTTCGCCCCGAGCCTCCGCAAAGCTGCAGGCAACCGGGATCGATTCAGCCGGTCGCAGGCAGTACCTCTACCACCCGGATTTCCGGGCCGAGCGCGAGCAGGCCAAGTTCGACAAGCTCGTGCGCTTCGCCGACCGGCTGCCCGGGCTGCGCGAGGCGATGGCCGAGCACATGGCGCTCGACGAGCTCGCGCCGGAGCGCGTCTCCGCGCTCGCCCTGCGGCTCATCAACCTCGGCTGGTTCCGCGTCGGCTCCGAGCGCTACGCCCGCACCTCGCGGACATACGGAATCACCACCCTCCGCAAGCGCCACGCGACGGTGCGCGGAAGCCGTGTGACCCTCAGCTTCCGCGGCAAGGGAAGCGCGCACGTCCGTGCCGCCGTGGTGGACGCGGAGCTCGCCTCGGCTGTGCGCGAGCTGCTCGCGCTCGAGGGCGGAAGCCGGCTGTTCCGGTACCGCCGGAACGGCGACCTGCGCGCCCTGACGGGCCAGCGGCTGAACGAGTACATCGGCGCGCACATGGGCGAGGAGTTCACCGCGAAGGACTTCAGAACGTGGGGTGGAACCCTGATCGCCGCAATCGGGCTGGCCGAACGAGGCGTGCAGAAGACCGAGGCCGAAAACAAGAGGTGCGTCGTCGCCGTCGTACGGCGGGTCGCCGAGCAGCTCGGGAACACTCCTGCGGTCGCGCGGGCCTCGTACATAAGCCCGGCGGTGATCGAGCAGTACATGGAAGGTCGAACGATCGAGGATTTCCGGCCGCGACATCTCCGCGTCGTCGGCGCACGGGAATTAGGCCTCAATCCCGAGGAGCAGTCGCTCGTCAGCCTCCTTCGATCGTGGCGGATTCGTCGCGCGCGGGCTGCGGCCTGATTTTCGCTTGACAACGCGGATAGACTTTCGGCATTCGCTACTAAATAGGAGGGTTCGATTGGCTAGGAAGACGGTCCTTATCTGTGACAACTGCGGCAAGGAAGTCGGAGAAGGGAAGGGCGCGACGTTGCGTCTGACGTATACAGATGCTCGTCGCGGCGCGAAGCAGGCTGATCTGTGCGACACCTGCGCGACCGACATGCCCGGCCATCCGGCCGCTCGCCGCGGCCGTCGTCCGAGGTCTGCCGCAGCGTAATCCCTCGTCGGCCGCAGGCCGACTTTTTTTCCGCATTTTCCACGGTTTCACGCCATTCCAGGTCCAGGAGCCGTCAGGCCCCGGGACTAGGATGGCTGCGTGCCGTTGACGCTTCTCGCCGGCCCGGCCAACTCGGGCAAGGTGGCGACCCTTCTCGACCGCTATCTGGCCTCGCTCGACGAGGACCCGATTCTGATCGTGCCGAACCGCCCGGACGTCGACCGGATCGAGCGCGATCTGCTGGAGCGCTCGCCGGCCCTGCTCGGCGGTTCGATCGGCACCTTCGCGGACCTGTTCGAGCAGCTGGCGCGCTCCGATGCGGCAGCGCGCCCGGTAGCGACCGAGGCGCAACGCGCCCTGATCGTCCGGCGCGTGCTCGCGCGCGCGCAGCTCAACGGCCTCGGACGCTCGGCGCGCTTCCCGGGCTTCTCCGACTCGCTCGCAGGCACGCTCGGTGAGCTCGAGTCCGGGCTGCTAGAGCCCGCCGATCTCGAGGACGAGGATCTTGCCGCGCTCTACGCCGCCTACCGCGAGGAGCTCGAGCGGCTCGGCCTCTGGGACCGCGATTACGAGCGACGGCACGCGGCCGGCCGCATCGCCGACGAGCTCGGCGCCTGGGACGGCCGCCCGGTCTTTGCGTACGGGTTCGAGGATCTGACCGGCGCCGAGTGGGCGCTGCTCGAGGGCTTGGCAGCGCGTTCCGAGCTGACCGTCTCGCTTCCGTACGAGCCAGGACGCACCACCTTCATGTCTCTCGAGCGTACGGCGGCCGATCTTGCCGCCGTCGGCCGCGGCCGGATCGAGGAGCTGCCGCCCGGCCGGCCGGACTGGACGCAGCCGGGCCTCGCCTATCTCGAACGCGCGCTCTTCGTCGACAAGCCTCCCGAGGCGCCGCCGCTGTCCGGTGAGCTGCGCTTCTTCGAGGGAGCCGGCTCGCGCGTCACTCACGAGCTCGTCGGCGAGGAGATTCTCGGCCTGCTGCGTGCCGGCGTCCGGGCCGAGGAGATCGCGATCGTCTGCCCGAGCGTCGAGCGCGTGCGGGCGCCGCTCGAAACCGCGTTCTCGACGCTGGGGATCCCGTTCGCGGTCGAAAGCCGCCTGCGCCTCTCGCAGACCCCGTTCGGCCAGGCGCTCTCCGCTCTTCTCCGGTTCCTCTGGCTCGAAGGTGGGCGCGCGGACCTGTACGGGTTCTTGCGCTCGCCGTACTCGGGCCTGGCCCGCGCGCACGTCGACTACCTCGAGGGACGCCTGCGCGGCCGCGCGATCAAGGACCCCGAGCGCGTCGAGGAGGAGACGATCAAGCTTCGCGGCAAGCCGATCCCGATCCTCGACCAGATCCGCGGCCAGGAGCCGAGGGCGGCCGCCCGGACGCTGGCCGAGTCGATGCTCCGCGCCGCGTACGGGCTCGACGCACCGCCGCTCGGCGAGCGCTCGCAGCTCGACCTGCGCTCCTACGAGGCCGCGTCGCGGCTGCTCGACGAGCTGGAGGACTGGGAGCGTCTCGGCGAGCACCTGTCCCGCGAGGAGATTCTCGCGTCGCTCGAACGCGCCACCGTGCGCGGCTCGGCCGCGAACGAGCCGGGACGCGTCCACGTCCTCGACCTGATGCGCGCCCGCACGCGCCGCTACGAGATCGTCTTCGTGCTCGGGCTGGAGCAGGGAAGCCTCCCGCGCCGCTCGCAGGCCACGCCGTTCCTCGACGACCAGGCGCGCGCCGAGATCGACCTGCGCAAGCGCGGCGCCCGCCTCGCGCGGCCGGACCAGGTCTCGCGCGAGCGCTATCTCTTCTACACCGCGTGCACGCGCGCGAGCCGGCGCGTCTACCTCGTGCGCGAGGCCGCGACCGACGACGGCTCCCCGCGCGAGGCCGGGCCGTTCTGGGACGAGGTGTGCTCGCTCTGGCCGGCCGACGATGTCGAGCGGTGGACGACCAGGCGCCGCCTTTCCTCGCTGACGTGGCAGCTCGAGCGTGCGCCGACCGAGCGCGAGCGCCTGCGGGCTCTGGCGAGCCTGTCGCCGTCCGATGCGCAGACCGCCGACGCCGTCGCGCGCGCCAACGGCTGGGAGCGGAAGCTTGACCGCGCCCGGGCAGCCTTCGACCGCTCGACTCGCCTCACGCACCCCTCCGTGCTCGCCGAGCTGCGCGAAAAGGCCACGTTCGGCGTCACCGAGCTCGAAGCATTCGCGGACTGCTCCTCGATCTGGTTCCTCGAGCGGGTGGTGAGCCCGAGAACGATCGACCCCCAGGCGGACGCGCGCCTGCGCGGCTCGATCGCGCACACGACGCTGCACAAATTCTTCGCCGGCCTGCCCAAGGCACTCGGCACCGATCGGGTGGAGCCGGAGCGGGTCGACGATGCGATCACGTTCCTCCACCAGTGCCTGGACGAGGCGCTCGAATCCGGCGTCTGGCTCGAGCTGACGGATGTCGAGCGCAGCGAGCTCGATCAGGCGCTGCGGCGCGACCTCGAGCACTTCGTCCGCGAGGACGCGGTGCTCGGCCTCACGTTCGTCCCGCGGCGCTTCGAGGTCGGATTCGGATCGGAGCGTGCGGCCCCCGAGCTGCAGGCGGGGCTCGACCTGGGCGGCTTCGCGCTCTCGGGGAAGATCGACCGGATCGACATCGACCCGTTCTCGGCGCGTGGGATCGTCCAGGACTACAAATCCGGCAAGACGGCGTTCTCGGCGGCGAAGATCGACTCGGAGCTGCGCCTGCAGATCCCGCTGTACATGCTCGTCCTGCGGGACCTCGTGGGGATCGAGCCGCTCGGCGGTCTCTACCGCGCGCTCGCCGGCGAGCGGGACGCCCGCGGCCTGCTGCGCGCGAGCGCGAAGGAGGATCTGCCCGGTTTCGTCTCGACCGATTACCTGGACGAGGACGAGTTCTGGCACCAGGTCGAGACCGGAAAGGAGCGTGCAGCGGGACTCGTCGAGCGGATCCGCGACGGCGACGTCGAGCACGATCCGAAGGGTGGCTTCCCCTGCCCGTCCTGGTGCGACCTGTGGTCGATGTGCCGGGTGAGGCGCGCATGAGCACGTCGGCGCCCAACACGGAACAGCTTGCGGCGATCGAGGCGCCCGGCGTCGTCTTCGTCTCGGCCGGCGCCGGGACCGGAAAGACGACAGTGCTGGTCGAGCGCTACGTGCGCGCCGTCTGCGACCGGGGGCTCGACATCGAGTCGATTCTCGTCATCACGTACACGGAGCGCGCGGCCGGCGAGCTCTCCTCGCGCATTCGCGCGCGGCTGCTCGAGCTCGGCCGGCACGACCTCGCCCGCTCGCTCGACGGAGCCTGGATCTCGACCATCCACGGCTTCTGCCACCGGCTGCTCAAGGCCCATCCGTTCGCGGCCGGAATCGATCCACGCTACCGCGTGCTGGACGACAGCCAGTCGCGCGTCGTCCAGGGTGAGGCCTTCCAGCAGGCGCTGACGGCGTTCTGCGCGGGTGAGGACGGCGAGCGGCTGCGACTGCTGGCGACCTACGGCGCACGCGGCCTGCGGCGAATGGTCACAGGCGCCTTCGAGACGCTTCGTTCCGCCGGACGCCCGCTCGAGCTCGAGCTGCCGGGGCGGTCGGAGCTTCCCGAGCGGCTCGAGGAGCTGCGCGACACCGCGCAGTGCCTGCTGGACGAGGGGCCGGACGAGACGGTCGTGCGCGTGCTCGAGCTGCTCGCTGCCGCGCCTGCCGCCGAAGAACTGCTCGACCTCTCGGGCTACTCCGCGAAAGGTCGCGCGCGCGAGCGCTTCGCGACGTACGAGGAGGCCCGCGCGCGGGTCGAGCGAGCTGCGCTCGACGAGCTCGCGCGGCGCGACCGCGATCTCCTGCAGCAGCTCCTGCAGTCCTTCGCCGAGGCCTACCGGGCGGCCAAGGACCGCGACTCCGCGCTCGACTTCGAGGATCTCCAGCTGTACGCGCGGGATCTGCTGCGCGACAACGAGGAGATCCGTGAGCGCGAGCGCTGGCGGCTGCGCTCGATCATGGTCGACGAGTTCCAGGACACGAACCGACTCCAATGCGAGCTCATCGATTTGCTCGCAGGCGAAGAGCTCTTCTTCGTCGGCGACGAGTTCCAGTCGATCTACCGCTTCCGCCACGCCGACGTCCAGGTCTTCCGCGAGCGGCGCGAGCAGACCGGCGGGGTGCTCGCGCTGACCGAGAACTACCGGTCACGGCCCGAGGTGCTCGAGGTGATCAACCACCTGTTCTCGGCCGACTTCGGCACCTCGTTCCAGCCACTGTCCGCCGCGGGCCGCTTCCCCGATCCCGCCTTCGGCCCCGCTGTCGAGCTGCTCGTCACCGACAAGTCGACCTACTCGGACACGGGCGTCCACTGGCGGAAGGCCGAGGCCCGGCACGTCGCGCGGCGGTTGCGCGAGGTCGTCGACGCGGGGGAGGCCACGCCCGGCGAGATCGTCCTGCTGTTCGCGGCCGGAACCGACGCGCGGCTGTACGAGGAGGAGCTGCACCTGCTCGGCCTCCCGACCTTCCGCGCGACCGGCCGCGACTACTACTCACGCCAGCAGGTCGTCGACTTGCTCGCCTACCTGCGGCTGCTGCAAAACCGCTACGACGACGAGGCGCTCGTCACCGTGCTCGCCTCGCCTTTCGTCGGCGTCTCCAACGACGCGCTCGTGCTGCTGCGGCGCGCGGCCGGGCGGCGCCCGCTGTACGCCGGGCTCGAGCGAGGCCTGTCCGAGGAGGTCGACGAGCGCGATTCGCGGCTCTTCCGCGCCTTCCGCCAGCGCTACGAGCGGATCGCCGAGGGCTCCGGCTCGCTCTCGCTCGAACGGCTGTGCGAGCAGGTCGTACTCGAGCACGACTACGACCTCGCCGTCCTCGCGCAGCCCGACGGACGGCGCCGTTACGCAAACATGCGCAAGCTCGCGCGGCTCGCGCGCTCGTACGAGGAGCTGCGCGGCCGTGACATCGAAGGCTTCGTCCGCTTCGTCCGCGAGCAGGACTCGGTCGGCGCGAGCGAGCTGGAAGCGGTCGCGGAGGAAGAGGACACGGACGTCATCCGCCTGCTGACCATCCACGCGGCCAAGGGGCTCGAGTTCAAGGTGGTCGTCGTCGCCGACGCAGGTCGCGACTCGCGCGCCTCGCGCGACGAGGTGCTCTGCCTGCCGGACGGCCGCCTCGGCTTCAAGGTCGCCCACCCGGCGACCGGCAAGCGCCTGCCGACGACAGGCTACGAGGAGGTCAAGGACGCGGAGGCGCAGGCAGAGCGAGACGAGCGCCGCCGCCTCTACTACGTGGCGATGACGCGGGCGATCGACCGGCTGATCGTCTCCGGCTCGATCGATCCCAGCCGCGCGTCGGACGCCGAGACTCCGATCGGCTGGGTGCTCGAGCGCCTCGGCCCCGACGAGCTCGAGCGCGCGGGCGACGCCCCGCTCGAGATCGTCCGCGACGACGCGCGGCTCGTCCTGCGCGTCGATCGTTTCCGTCCGGAAGCGCGCGAGGCTGCGCCCGAGCGTCAGGAGCAAGCCCAGCTGTCGCTCTTCGCGGCCGGCGAGGCCGTTCCGCTGCGTGTCGAGGTTCCGCCGCTGCCCGAGCTCGAGCCCGTCCCCGCGCCGCCTCCCTACCGCATCCGGCGCCTTTCCTACAGCGCGCTCGCGCTCTTCGAGCGCTGCTCGTACCGCTTCTACGCCGAGCGGATCGCGGGGATGCGACCGACGCGCCGGACCGGGGAGGGGGAGCCGGCGCTGGCGGCCACCGAGATCGGCGACGCCGTCCATGGTCTGCTCGAGCGGATCGACCTGGCGGCTCCGTCTGTGCCCGACGAGCTCGCGGCGCTCGTCCGCGCCCGCTATCCCTTTGCCACGGACGCCGAGCTCGAGCGCATCCGCGAGCTGACCGCCGCGTACTGCTCCTCCGCGCTCGCGCAGCGGGTTGCCTCTCTGCCCGGCGCGCAGGCGGAGCGGCCGTTCGCATTCGAGCACGACGGCGTCCTGTTCCATGGCCGCATCGACGTGCTGCACGTCGGCGCCGGACCGGGCGCTCGTCATCGACTACAAGACGAACGTGCTCGACAGCCGTGCGCCCGCGGACGTGGTCGACGCCGAATACCACCTGCAGCGGCTCGTCTACGCGATCGTCTGCCTGCGCGCCGGGGCCGGCGAGGTCGAAGTCGTCCACCAGTTCCTCGAACGGCCTGGCGACGTCGTCACCGCAAGCTTCACCCAGGCCGACCTTCCCGGCCTCGAAGCCGAGCTCTCGGCTGCGATCGCCCACATCCAGGCGGGCGATTTCCGGCCGACGCCCGACGAGATGGTCTGTTCGGACTGCCCCGTGCTGGGGCTCGTCTGCGCCGGCCCTGCGCTGCGCGGCTACGGCGGCATGGCCGAGCGCGCGCCCGCGTTAGCCCAGGCGTAGCTGCTCGTCCGCCTGCTCCATGAGCAGCGGATCGTGCGTGGCGCACACGATCGCGACGCCCAGTCTCGCGCGCGAGCCGGGCGAGGAGGACGGCGACCGAGATCGCGTTCTGCTGGTCGAGGCGCGAGGTCGGCTCGTCCACGAGGATCAGCCGGGCGCGGGCGGCAAGTGCGCGGGCGATCGCGACCCGGCCCCGCTCGCCGGTCGAGAGCCGCGAGACGCGCTGGGTGACGCGCTCCGACAGGCCGACGTCGGAGAGCGCCTCGACGGCGCCGTTGCCGTTCGTGTGGTGCAGCGCCTGGCCGAGCTCGACGTTCTCGCGCGCGCTCAGGAACGGCGTCAACCCGGGCTCCTGGCCGACGAAGGCGATCGTGCCCGCGCGCAGCTCGGCGCGGGCGGCGCGGTCGAGGCCCGACAGAGCGGTTCCGTCCACGACGATGTCGCCACTCGAGGGAAGCTCGAGCCCGGCGAGCAGGTGGAGGAGCGTGGTCTTGCCGGATCCCGACGGCCCCGTGACGGCGGTGAGCGTCCCTCCGCGGAAGGATGCGTCGAGGTCGCGCAACACGTCGCGCCGGCCGTAGCCCTTGGAGACGCGCCGGAGCTCGGCCACGACGCCGGGCTCTTCTCGCCGCGAACCCTCGAGTGAACCCTCAAGTGTGCCTGGCACCTTGTCCACAGGCCCGGTGGCCCGAACGACGATCTCGTCGTGCTCGAGCCGAGCGGTCGCATGGGTGACGATGCCGGCCCGGCGCAGGTACTCCTCGGGCAGCCGGAGCCAGCCGCCGCGGCCGACGACGATCGTGTCGCCGCCGCCCTCGTCGGTGCGGACGGCCTCCGCCGCCACGCGGCCGTCGCGGATCGTCACCACCCGATCGGCCACGTTCGCCGCGGCGGGATCGTGACTGACGAGCACCGTCGTCGTCTTCTCGCTGCGCACGAGCTCGCCGATCAGCTCGAACAGCCGGCGCGCGTTCTCCGCGTCCAGCTCGCCGGTCGGCTCGTCCGCCAGGAAGAGGCGCGGCCGGTGCGCGAGCGCCGCGCAGACGGCGATCCGCTGCTGCTCCCCGCCGGACAGCTCCGTCGGATGCGCGCCGCGCCGCTCGAGCAGGCCCACGCGCTCGAGGAGCTCGTCGGCGCGACGATCGCGCGCTCCGCGAGGCTCGCCGCGCAGCGCGAGCGGGGTCGTGACCAGGTCGTGAGCGGTCAGCTCCGACGCCAGCATCAGGCCGTAGTGCTGGTCGGCGTAGCCGAGCGTTCCCGTGCGGTAGGAGGCGAGCTGCCGTGCCGGCAGCTTCGCGAGGTCGCGGCCGAACGCGCGGACGATGCCCGCTGACGGTCGGTCGAGGCCGGCGAGCAGGCGCAGCAGCGTCGTCTTCCCCGAGCCGCTCGGCCCGAGCACGGCGACCAGCTCGCCCTCGCCGATCCCGAGCGACAGCCCCTGGAGCGCGGCGGCGTCGCCCTCGGGCGTCGAGAACACGCGGAAGACGTCGCGGAGCTCGACCGCGTCGGTCACCAACCGACCTCCGAGAACCGGCCCGCCGCCGGTGCGCGGAACGCATTCCAGGTCACGGCGGAGACGAGCAACGCGGCGGCCGCGGCGTACGCGAGCAACCCGAGCCCGAGCACGCTCCAGTCAACAGACAGCTCGAGCGGCGGCTGCGGTGCGGTCGCATTCGCCGTCACCTCGACGAGCGACACGACGAGCGCGCTCAGCACAGCGCCGGTCACGATCCCTCCGACGAGCCCCATGCCGACGAGCATGAGCGCACGCAGCCTGAGATGGCGGCGCAGCGTGTCGGGCGTCGCTCCCTGCGCCTCGAGGTCGAACAGCTCGCCGCGCTCGTCGCGCAGGTCGGCGACGACGACGAGCAGCAGCCCTGCCAGGGCGAGCCCGATCGCCGGCCAGCGAGGCGACGACGAGCGCGAGCAACGAGCCGCGGGCGAGTGGGTCGTCGGCGAGCCCCGCCTGCACGCCCGGCACGCGTCTTCACCTGGACGACGTCGAACGGCGCGCCGGACGGCGGCGCCTTGTCCAGCCAGATCTCGCTGGTCACCGCGGTGCCCGGATGGTCGGCGTTCATGGCGGTCGCAAACGTCTCCCGGTCGGCGACCACGAGGTCGCCGTCGACCGAGGGGAAGCGGTTCGCGATGCCGACGACGCGCGTGAGCAGCGGCGTGCCCTCGATCTGCAGCGGAAGCAGGCGGTCGGCTCCGGCGGCTGCGGCGACGGCGGGAGAAACGATCACCGGCACCGCCTTCCCGTCCAGCGGCTGACGGATCCGGAAGGCCGGCTGCAGGTCGGAAGTGGCGAGGAACGTCAGGCGCGCCGAGCTCCCTCCCGCGGTGGCGCTGAGGCCGCGTCCCTTCCACGCGCTGTAGTCGACCGGCAGCGGCTTGCCGTCGACCTGCGGCGCTCGCAGGGTCAGCGTGACGTTTCCGAGCGGGTGTGCGCCCTCGCCCGTGACCGCCTCGCGCTCGAGACCGTGGCCGGTGACGTCGAACGAGTAGCCGAGTAGCCGCCCGCCCGGCTGGCGGGCCGGCAGCTGCACGAATCGGAAACCGCCGTCGCCGGTCTCGATCGCGGCGCGGACGCGGACGAGGCCGTCGGCGCTCAGCGGGAGCGTCAGCCGGCCCGGCGGCAGCGGCACGGCGCGCAGTCCCACGGGCCCGGCCGGGGCGATGCGGCCGGCGAGCTGCGGGAGCGACAGAGGCGAGAAGTTCGAGCGCCAGCCGCCGACGCCCGCTGAGCGCCGTGCTCGGCATCGCGACGAGCGTGAAGTTCGCTCCCCCGGGGACGTTCCCGCTCAGCCGGATGACCTGCGCCGCCTTCCCGATCCGCTGGTACGCGTCGAGCGGAGCCGCCTGGAGCACGCGCACGAGCTTCGTGTTGTCCTCGCTCACTACCGCAGCCGCCGGGACCGCGTAGGCGGCCTGGTCGCGCTGGCCTTGCGTCAGTGTCGAGCGGTAGACCGCTGCGAAGAGCGCGAGGCCGAGGCTGACGACGAGGAACGACACGGCGACCGCGGCCCGGCCAGGATTGCGCGCGAGTGAGAGGGCGGCCAGCCGGAGGGGAAGCGCGCCTCTCCGGCCGGCGCGCTCGAGCAGCTTCGAGATGAAGCCGACGGCGCGCGCCGCCAGGACGGCGGCGATGAAGACGACGAGACCGGGGAGGAGGAGCAGGACGGCTCCGGTTCCCTGTCCGCCGGCCAGGCTGCCGGTGTCGGTCGCGCCGCGCGCGAACGCGACGGCGACCACGACGGCCGCAGCGGCTGCGGCGAAGTCGAGCGCCGTGAAGCGGAGCCCGCCCAGCTGGACGCGGGGCGACCACACCGAGGCGAGCAGGATCGCGGCGGTGGCGACGACGAGCGCGACCGCAACCGCCAGGCCGGCCCCGGAAAGGACCGAATGCATGACGATCTCCGCGCTCGGCGATCCGAAGTGATCCGCGACCGCGAGCGCAGGGACGATCCCGGCAAACCACCCGACCGCCGTCCCGGCCGCGGCGACCGCCGCGGCCTCGGTGCCCGACTGGAGCGCGATCTGGGAACGCGTCGCGCCGAGCCACGTCAGGCGGCGCCGGCTCGCCTCCGCGTCCCGACGCAGCCCTGACGCAGCCAGGATGATGAACGCCAGCAGCAGCGCGGCAGCCTCGCCGCCGAGCAACAGGAGCCGGCGCTGTCCTGCCTGGCCGGTTGCGCGGAATTCCTGCAGGTCCTGCAGGGGCGCTTCGACGGTGAAGGCGGACGAGACGGTGCCGACCGCCGAGCCCGCCTCGGCCAGTGTCCGGTCGACTCGGCCGAGGTTCCACGGATGGACGTCGCCCGGCTCGAGCGGGACGACCCAGCGGTAGCTGCGGTAGTCGTAGAACAGCTGTGGCAGCCTGCCCGCGTTCGCCACGCCGGGCGCCAGCAGGAACGGAGGAGCAGCCGGCCGGTGCCACCGCGTCGCCCGCGCGATGATCGAGCCGGCGGCTTCTGCGCCGAGCAGGTAGCCGAACGGCTGTTGCGACGTCAGCGAGCCCTCGCCGACGCGGACGAAGCGGCGCGGGATCGGGCCACTCCCGGCGAGCTGGACGACCTCGCACCGCGCCGGCGTGCACGTACGCGGCAGCCTCCCGCTGCTCAGCCTGACCCAGTGGGCGAGATCGTCGGCGGCGGCGAGGTCGACGTTGGCGCCGCCGATCTTCGTCTCGCGGAAGAGGGCGAAGGTCGTCGGCTCGCGGCCGAGCACGGGCGTCAGCGACCTCCTCGCGAGACGGTCGAGGCTCGCGAAGCCGCCGCGCGGCTGCTGGAGCGGCACGCCGCCCCACACAGCCGCGACCTGGCGTTCCGGCCGGGCAGGGACGAGATCCCGCGCGCGATCGTCCGGTCGGAGACGGTGAGCGCCGCGGCGAGGACCGTCGCGAGCAGTGCGGCTCCCGCGGCGGCTCCGAGGGCTGCGAGCGCGGCTCGTCCGCGGCGGCTCCAGACCCGCCGCAGCGCCAGCCGGAGAGGAGTCGCAGGCTCTGGTCAGCGAAGACACCAGCGTAATATAGACGCTGGTGTCTCGGAGACGACCCCCTCAATACGACCTACCCAAGGCCGCGCCCGGTCGGCTGCGACTCGTCCAGGTTCTCGTCAACACGACGGATGGACACGAACGCGAGCTTCTGCCCGAGTGGCTGGCCGAGAACGACATCTCGGCGACGTCAAGCGCGCTCGCTCGCGCCCGCGAGGTGCGCGAGGCGTTACGTGCGCTGCTGGTCGTCAACAACGAGGGTGGGCGGGCGCCGGCGGAGGCTGTGGCGACGCTCGAGGAAGCGGCTGCGCGCGCCCACGTGTCCATCGAGCTCGTGCCGCCGGAGCTCGTCGCGCTCGCCCCCGGCGTCGACGGCCTCCTCGGGCAGGTGCGTCGCGGCCGCATTCGAGTGCATGCGAGACGGCAGCTGGCCGCGCCTGAAGGCCTGCCGCAACTGCCACTGGGCGTTCTACGACGAGTCCCGGAATCGCTCGGCGGCCTGGTGCTCGATGCAGCTCTGCGGCAACCGGCTGAAGACGAGCGCCTATCGTCGACGGAAGCGCGCGATCGGCGTATGATCGGGAGCAGCCACCTGGGGAGGGGGCAATGAAGGTCTTCGTCGTCCACGACGCAAAGGGCACGATCACGTCGTACGCGATTCCCGCGCCTGGAATGGAGGGCACGATCGGGATTGCGCCGGAACACGGCCAGAAGGTGACCGAGATCGACTTGCCGGAGCTGGACGGGATCGGAGATGCGACGGGAGCGGCTCCGCCGGCTGGACGAGACATTGCACGAACGCCGGATAGAGGGCGGGAAGCTCGTGCGCTGATGCCGCAGCTCGGCTTTCACCATCTCGGCCAGGGGAAGATTTCGCCCGGCGACACGCATTCACTTCTGGTGGAACAACGCCGGTCGGCAGAAAGTGTGGGGGCTCAGCGTCGACGCCGAGGTGCAATTGATGTTCGCCTTCCCCGGCGCCGTGGCGAAGCTCGAGATCACGAAGGTGGACTACCGCCAGAACTTCAACGGCCCAGGCTGGGAAGACACCGAGCAGGAGATCCATTTCTGGCTGAAGAACACCGGCACGGTTCACGCGAACTACTACCTGCACATGTCCACGGTTCAGGACTAGGAGGGTTCGGTGGAATGTTGCGCGTCGTCGGGGCGCGCCGCGTGGTTCGTGGCCACGGACGCAGGACGCGGTCGTATCGGGAATACGGGCGCGTCGGAGGACATGCGCCACGGGCCGCGCGGCGCGTTCCGGCGGCACCGTCCATATTTCGCCGAACCCTCCTAGCTTTCCCGCTCGCATAGCGTTCGCGCAATGGCACGCAGCTATGTCGCGCGAAGCGCGGAAGCGCGTCGGGCCGAAGCGCGAGCGCATCCGGCCGATCATCGCGCGGCTGAAGGTCGAGCACGCGGACGCGGCGATCGCGCTTCGCTTCCGCTCGCCGCTCGAGCTGCTCGTCTCGGTGATGCTCTCGGCGCAGACGACCGACGTGAACGTGAACCGCGTCACCGAGCGGCTCTTCCAGAAGTACCGCCAACCGGAGGACTACCTCGCCGTGCCCGTCGAGGAGCTCGAGCGCGACATCTACCAGACCGGCTTCTTCCGCCAGAAGACGAAATCGATCCGCGGGACGATGAAGATCCTGCTCGAGGACTTCGACGGGCAAGTGCCGCGCCGGCTGGACGAGCTCCTGCGTCTTCCCGGCGTCGCGCGCAAGACGGCCAACGTCGTCGCCGCCGAGCTCGGCGAGCCGCAGGGGATCGTCGTCGACACGCACGTCCGCCGGCTCTCGCAGCGGCTCGGCCTCACGCGGCAGGACGATCCAGTCAAGATCGAGCGCGACCTCCAGAGGATCGTCCCTCGTGAGGACTGGGGGATCGTTCCGCACCTGCTGATCTGGCATGGGCGCCGCGTCTGCATCGCCCGGACGCCGCAGTGCGCGGACTGCGTGCTGAACGACCTCTGTCCTTCGTCACGAGTCTGACACGAACGTGTTACACGCGGTTGCCTAGAATGGCAACGTGCGTACAGTCGATCTCGCCATCTATGCCGACACGCTCGCAGGTGAGCATGCCGCGCTCGCCGCGCGGCTGGAACAGGCGCAGTCCCGCCTGCGCGAGGCCGCGATCGAGCGTGACGCCCGCGTGCATTTGCCCGGTCAGACGGTGAGGGAGCTCGAGTCGCTCGGCATCCTCGGCGGGATCGACGAACGCACGGCCCGCAGCGAGATCCATCGGCTCGGACGTGCCCTGGACGCGGTCGAGCAGCTGCAGTCGTGGATCGAGAGCCGGCTGGAGCTCAGCGCGGCGTGAGCGCGACGAGGAGGCCGCCGTCTGAATCGTAAGCGGGGAAGAAGTCCGCCTTGACCGGCTTGCGCGAGCCTGACTTCGTCTGCAGCTCGAGCTGCTCGGCGAGGCGGCGCACACCCCACTCGAGGGAGAGCTCGACGGGGTTCTTGCCGTCCGTCCATCCGTTCAGGCTGAAGGCCTGCACGACCGGCTGCCCGATCAGGTCGCGCTCCGCAAAACCGGTGAGCTCGAAGACGCCACGTCCGCTGGCAAGCACGCGCCCCTGCTGGTCGCAGGTCACGAACCCCGTGCTCGGGGCCGGGTAGTAGTCATCCATCAGCTCGAAGAGGAAGCCGAACCCGCACGAGTGGCAGGACACCGGGTCGTTGCTGAGCCCCTCGACGCGGTCGATGTCGACCGAGCGTTCCTTGCAGTTCGGGCAGATGAAGTACGGCACCGGACGAGAGTAGTGCTAGAGCCACTTCCTGCGGCGGAAGTACCAGATCTGCCCGAGCGTCGAGACGATGATGAGGAGCCAGACCCACGGGTAGCCCCAGCTACCGAACCGCGTGATCTCCGGAATGTGGCGGAAGTTCATCCCGTACAGGCCGACGATGAAGGTCGGGACGAGCAGGAGCGAGGCGACCATCGTCAGCCGCTTCATCACCTCGTTCTGGTCGTTCGCGATCTTCGAGAGGTAGTAGTCCCGGACGCTTCCGAGCAGGTCGCGCGCGAAGTCCAACCCTTCGGTCGCACGGAGCGCCTTGTCGTACGCCGTGGCGAATGCGACCTCTACTGCGTGCGGGAAGAGCGTGTCGGTCTCGATGTCGACCCGGTTGTCCACTACTTCGCGAATCGCGTCGCGAGTCGGTGAAAGGGTCCGTACGGATGTGCAGCATGTCGTGACGCAGGTCGGCGATTCGCCGCCTGATCTGCTGCGGTGTCCAGTCCTCGACGTGGTCGTCGACCTCCTCGATCTCGTCCGTGATGGTGTCGACCAGGTCGAGGTAGTCCTCGATCACCTCGTCCACGATCCGATACGCGATCAGCCCGGGTGGGTCGCTCGCGCGCACCACGGCGCGGCAGCGTTCGATGCGGAACGGCTCACCGTTCTCGGGCGTCTTGCGAACGGTCACCGCCTTGTCCTTGGTCAGGACGAGGTCGATCTCCTGGTAGTAGATCCGGTCCTCCTCCGGCACCGCGACTGCGACGAGCAGGATCCCGAAGACGTACTCGCCCTGGCCCTCGAGCCGGGGACGCGGCTCGTCCTCGTGCTTGGGCGGGGCGCTCAGCAGCTCCAGCGCGCTCTCGTGGATCTGGTGCGGGAGCGCGTCGTGGAGCTCATCCGGTGTTGGATCGAGCAGGTCGACCCACGTCGCCATGCGGCGAATCTACCTCTGCGACCGGCTGGCGCTAGGAGGGTTTGGCGGAACGTTGCTCGTCGCCGGGGCGGGCCGCGCGGTTCGTGGCCACGGACGCAGGGAGCGGGCGTAGTCTCGATCTACGGCCGCGACTGAGGACATGCGCCACGGGCCGCGCGGCACGTTCCGGCGGCACCGGCCATGTTTCGCCAAGCCCTCCTAGGCCTCGCGCGGGGCGGCGAGCGCCGCGTGCGGATGTCCCTCGAGGGACGTGAGGAACCGCTCGGCGTCGAGCGCCGCCATACAGCCCGAGCCGGCTGCGGTCACGGCCTGCCGGTACACGTGGTCCTGCACGTCGCCTGCAGCGAACACGCCGGGGATGTTCGTCTCGGTCGATCCTGGCTTGGTCACCAGGTAGCCGGCCTCGTCGTGGTCGAGCGAGTCCAGGAAGAGCTTCGTGTTCGGGTCGTGCCCGATCGCGATGAAAACGGCCCTGACGTCGAGGTCGGATAGCTCGTCCGACGTGGTCGAGCGCAGCCGCAACCCGGTCATCGTCGGATCCCCGAGAACCTCGTCCACGGTCGCGTTCGTGACGAACTCGATCTTGTCGTTGGCCTGCGCGCGGTCGAGCATGATCGGCGAGGCACGGAACTCGTCGCGACGGTGAATGACGGTCACCTTGCTGGCGAACCTGGTGAGAAAGATCGCCTCCTCCATGGCGGAGTCACCGCCGCCGATGACTGCGACGGGGACGTCTCGCCAGAAGGCGGCGTCGCAGACGGCGCAGTAGGTGACGCCTTTGCCCTGCAGGCGCTGCTCGGATGGCAGCCCGAGCTGTCGCGCGGTGGCGCCAGTCGCGACGATGACCGACTCGGCGCGGTACTCGTCGTCGCCGACGAAGACCGAGAAGGGCCGATCGGAAAAGTCGATGCGCGTGACGTCGTCGGTGATGAACTCCGTGCCGAAGCGCTCGGACTGGCGGCGGAACTCGGCCATCATCTCCGGGCCGAGCACGCCGTCGGGGTAGCCGGGGTAGTTCTCCACGTCGCTCGTGATCATGAGCTGGCCGCCCCATTGGAACCCCTCGATGACGAGCGGCTCGAGGTTGGCGCGCGCGGCGTAGAGCGCGGCGGTGTAGCCAGCCGGGCCTCCGCCGATGACGATCAGTTTCCGACTGTCCGTGCTCATTTCACCTCTAACCTAATCAACGATCCGGATGCGCGGGGTGTTCCCGATTCAGGCCGCCTCCACACCGCAGATGTAGAGAGTTCCGCCGCGTGCCTCCGCGTAGTCGGACAGCCGGTGCGGCTCGCTCGCGTCTGGCCGGATCAGATGGATGACCTCGTGGCCGCGCGCGGTGAGCACGTCGGCGATGAACCTGCGGTGACAACGCTGCCACGGCGTCTCGGCGCACATGAGCGCCGGCGCCGGTTCGGCGAGCGCGGCCGCCAGCGCGTGCTGCCATTCCGGGCGTCCCATCCGCGCCGCGTATGCGCGAAACGCGGGGACGCGAATGCAGGCGAAACGCTCCTCGCCGGGCTCTCCGTTCCGCCGTCCACCGAGCTCGACAGCGTGGACATAGCGGATTCCCGCGTCGCCGACCGCCTTGGCGAGCGGCTGCTGGTTGAACTGCGGATTCCGGCGGCTTCCGGGGAAGCGGCGGACGTCGAGAAGCGTCTCGGCTTTGGACGCGCGGAGCACGACGACGAGCTCCTCGAGGGAGCGTCGACCGTGTCCGACTGTCAAGACGCGCATCTGCGCTTACAATCGTGCCCGTCCTGGTACAGGAAAGGGGCATATGGCATCGACGGTGAGCTGGGACAGCCTGCGCGAGCTCGCGACCTTCCAGGCCGCGAACGGTTGCGCGATCAGCGTCTACGTCGATCTCGATCCGAGCGTCACGCCGACGGCGGGCGACATGCAGTCCCGCGTCCGCTCGCTGCTCGACCAGGCCGGCCAGGCGGCGCCACGCTCGACAAGCCACGCCGCCCGCGAGGGATTGAAGGCCGACCTCGAGCGCATCGCGCACTATCTGACGGAGGAGCTGAATCGCGACGGAGCTCACGGCGTCGCCGTCTTTTGCGCCGGTCTCGACAACTTCTGGTACCCGCTCGCGCTGACGGACCCCGTCCCCGACAAGGTCAAGATCGGCCGGTCCTTCTACCTCGCTCCGCTCGTGCCGCTGGTGGGTCGCGGTGAGGGCGCTCTCGTGTCGCTGGTCGGCCGGGAGCAGGGGCAGCTGTATCTGCTGCAGCGCGGGCGTCTCGCGCCGCTGGCCGATCACACCGAGGAGCAGCCGGGGCGGCACGATCAGGGCGGCTGGTCGCAGGCGAACTACCAGCGCCACATCGAATCCCTCGTCCACGACCACCTCCGCCGGGTCGCCGACGAGCTCGACCGCCAGGTGCGCCGCCTACGCGGCCCGCGAGTCGTCATCGCGTGTTCGGAAGAGACAAGAGGCGAGCTGCAGGATCTGCTTTCGAACGAGGTCCGGCGTGCCCTCGTCGGCTGGACGCAGGCCCAGTCGCACGCGACGCCGACGGAGCTGCTCGCAGTGGCCCGCCCGGTGCTCGAGCGCTGGCGCGAGCAGGAGGAGACGCACGCGGTCGAGCGCTGGCGCGAGGAAGCCGGTCGAAACGGCCGCGCGACGGCGGGTTGGGAGGCGACGCTCGAGGCCGCGTCCGACGGGCGCGTCGACGTTCTCCTGTACGAGGACGGCGCCGATCACAAGGCGTGGCAGTGCCCGAAGTGCGGGCGCGCGTCGCTGTCGGCCGGCAACTGCCCGCTCGACGGTACGCGGATGGACGAGAGCGACAACGGTCTCGATCTCGCCGTCCACCAGACGCTCGGGCATGGCGGCCGCGTGTGGGCGCTCCAGCGCCGTCAGGATCTCGAGCCGGTCGAGGGGATCGGCGCCCTCTTGCGCTACTGAGACTCGAGCTCCTTGCTGAGCACCACCTCGGCGGAGTCGCCGAGCTGCTCGAGGATCCGGCGGTCCAGCGGTACACGATGGTCCCCGTCCCGGTTCCGGAGGGCTTCGAGCGTGAATGGCTGCAGCGCTACGAGGAGGGACGGGCGGATGGGACCAGGGAGGGCTTTGCGATCGTCGACGACGACGGCAGCTTCCTCGGGCTGGCGCTCGCGTTCGGAATCGACCGCGAGGGGCGTGAGCTCGAGCTTGGCTACACCGTCACGCCGGCCGCGCGTGGGCGCGGCGCGGCGACCTGGGCCGTGCGGGCGCTGACCGAGTGGGCTGTGCGTGAGCTCGATCCGCTCCGCATCCAGCTGCAGATCTCGGCCGACAATGCCGCGTCGAAGCGCGTGGCCGAGCGCGCGGGCTACGTATACGAGGGGACGCTCCGCTCCGTCCACTTCAAGCAGGGGACGCGCCAGGACATGGAGGTGTGGTCGCACGTGCCGGACGATCCGGCTCCGGCGGACTAGGCGGTCGAGCCGGGGTTCCCCGCGGTCAGGTCCTGCCAGTAGTCGACGCCTGGCACGGCGCGGTCGAACCCGACCGCTTCGTACGCGCGTCGGGCAGGAATGTGTGCGTCGTCCAGCCCCGTGTCCACGTGGGCGAAGCGAAGGCCCCGCTCGCGGAAGTGATCGAGGACCTGGCGGTACATGAACGTCGCCCACCCGTGGCCGGCCTCGTCGGCGCGCACGGCGTTGTTGTCGATGTGGCCGTAGCTCTGCGCCGGAAAGGTCCAGAAGCTCACGAAGCCGAAAACGTCGCCGTCGCGGTCGAGCACCCAGAGCTGGTCGGGGTGCTCGGCGAAGAGGTCGCGGTTCTGGCGCGTTTTACGCTCGTCCCAGCCCAGCTCGGGTTGCTGACGCACGGCCTCGTAGCACTCCGCGCCGAGCATCGAGACGTAGCTCTCCTGGATCGGCCGATAGCCCTCGACCGTCAGGCGGTCGATCGCCTCCAGATCGGCGTCGGACGCGATCCGCAGCGTCGCGTCGCTGCGCCGCGCGATGATCCCGTGCTCGCCGCTCACGTCCAGAGAGCCTAGTCCCAGGCAGACCGGCCGCTACTCATTCCAGCCACCCGGCCGCCAGGCCGGGGGCCACCATCCTCCTCCCCACTGCGAGCCTACGCGGGAAAGCCGCACCGGTGGGAAACGGAACCGTGCCGCGGCCGCGACATTCCTTCCACGCTCGATAGGCTCTCAAGGAGATGGCCTCGCTCGCGCGACAGATCCTCGACGACCACCTCGTCGGCGGCGAACTCACTCCCGGAACCGAGATCGCCCTCCGCGTCGACCAGACGCTCACGCAGGACACGACCGGGACGATGGCGCTGATGCAGTTCGAGGAGTTCGGTGTCGACCGCGTCCAGGTCGAGACCGCCGTCCAGTACGTCGACCACAACCTCCTCCAGATCGATTTCAAGAATCCGGACGACCACCGCTTCCTCCAGAGCCTCGCCGCCCGCTACGGCCTCTGGTTCTCGCGGCCGGGGAACGGCATCTGCCACTACGTCCATTGCGAGCGCTTCGCCACGCCCGGCAAGCTGCTGGTCGGCGCCGATAGCCACACGACCCAGTCCGGCTCCTGCGCGATGATCGCGGTCGGGACCGGCGGGCTGGACGCCGCGGTCTGCATGGCCGGGCATCCGTTCGAGCTGCCCTGTCCGAAGATCGTAGGCGTCTTCCTCGAGAACGAGCTCGCACGGCCGTGGATCACGGCCAAGGACGTCATCCTCGAGCTGTTGCGGCGACGCGGCGTCCGCGGCGGACGCGGCGCGATCTTCGAGTTCACCGGGCCCGGGACGGCGAGCCTGAGTTACACCGAGCGCGGGACGATCGCGAACATGATCGCCGAGCTCGGCGCGACCGGCGCGATCTTCCCGGCAGACGCCGAGACCAAGAAATGGCTCGAGGAGCAGCAGCGCGCGGACGACTTCACGGAGCTCCCGACCGGCGACACCGGCGACTTCGATGAGGAGGAGCACATCGACGTCGCCGAGCTGACGCCGTTGATCGCCAAGCCCTCGTCCCCCGGCAACGTCGCATCGGTCGAAGAGCTCGTAGGCACGCCGCTCGCGCAGGTCTGCGTCGGCTCCTCGGTCAACTCGTCCTACGAGGACCTGGCCGTGGTCGGCGCCGTCCTCCGCGGCAGTAGCATCGCCGAGAACTTCGTCTCGGCCACGGCGACTCCAGGCTCGCGCCAGATCCTCGACCAGATCACGCGCTCGGGCACCTATGTCGAGCTGCTGATGGCCGGCGTCCGGATGCTCGAGCCGGCGTGCGGCCCCTGCGTCGGCATGGGACAAGCGCCGCCGTCGCATTCGAACTCGCTCCGCACCTTCAACCGCAACTTCAAGGGCCGCACCGGAACCGCCGACGACAACGTCTACCTCTGTTCGCCGGCGATCGCCGCGGCGTCGCTTCTGACCGGAGTGATCTCCGATCCGCGCGAGCTCCACGTGCCGGATCTGCCGGAGCGTCCGCAGGCGCGCCCGGAGGTCGTCCAGCACCACATCCTCGCGCCGCCGCCCGAGGACGAAGCGAAGTCGATCCAGGTGCCCCGCGACCTGCCGAACATCTTCCCGCCGCCGGCGCAGAAGGAGCTGCCCAACGAGCTCGACCTGCGTGTGCTGATCGTCGCGCCGGACGACATCACGACCGGCGACCTCTCACCGGACGGGGCGACCGTGATGGCCTATCGCTCGAACGTGCCGGCGATCGCCGAGTTCACCTTCCAGCATCAGGACAAGCACTTCCCGAAGCGCGCGAAGGAGTGGGGCGGAGGGTTCATCGTCGCCGGCCACAACTACGGGCAGGGCTCGAGCCGCGAGCACGCCGCGCTCGCCCCCGCACAGCTCGGCGTCCGCGCGGTGATCGCAAAGAGCTTCGCCCGCATCCACCGCAGGAACCTGATCGCCCAGGGAATCTTGCCGCTCCTCTTCCAAGACGAGGCCGACTACGACAGGGCCGAGCTGGGACAGACGTGGCGGATCCCCGACCTGCATTCGATCGCGGACGGAAACGACGAGCTCACCTGCGAGATCGAGGGCGTGGGGGAGATCACGCTCACGCACGACTTCCTCCCGCGCGAGCGCGAGATCGTCGTCGCCGGCGGCCTGATCCGCTACCTCAAAGCGGAACAGGGCGCGGCCGCTTAGGCGGCGTCGAGCGCGCGCGGCAGCTCGGCCATCTCGACCGTCTCGATCTCCGGCGACTCGGCCGCGCGTTCCAGCTGTGACTCGAATCGGTCGAGCCGGCGCTCGGCCTCGGCGTACTTGCTGCGGGCGTGTCCCAGGTGCTTGCCGATCGTGTCGAAATCGGAACGGAATGTGCCGAAATCCTTCTGCAGCTGGGCGCAGTAGGCCATGACCTCCTGCGCGTGCTGCTCGATCTGCATCCCCTTGAGGCCGAGCACGATCATCTGCAGGTAGGCGACGAAGGTGTTCGGGGATACCGGCACGACGTTGCGCTGGTGCGCGTAGCCGAGCAGCGCGCCCGTCTTCCCGCATGCGAGCTCGTAGTAAATCGCCTCCGACGGGAGGTACATGAGGGCGAAGTCGTATGTGCCCTCGTCGGGACGGATGTACTTCGACTCGATCGCATCGATGTGGATCTTCACGTCACGTGCGAAAGCCTTCTCGTGCAGCTGGCGGGACTCCTCGTCCTGCGCGTCCACGAGCCGCTCGAAGTTGTCGAGCGGGAACTTCGCGTCCACCGGGACGAGCTTGTCCACGCGGATGACGGCGTCCACGCGCTCTCCGCTACGGAAGGTGTACTGGAGCGAAAACGCGTCCGCCGGCAGCCGGTCGGCGAGGAGGTTGCCGAGCAGGAGCTCACCGAACCCGCCTCGCGCCTTGGGCGGGCGCAGGATCTGCTGAAGCTGTCCCAGATCCTTGGCCTGCTCGGCCAGCTGCGCGGTCGCGCGGCCGACGTCGCCCAGCTGCTTGTGGATCGCGTTCGTCTGCTGGGACGCGTGCTCCATCCGCCGGTCGACCTTGGTGTCGAGCTCCGCGAGTCGCCGGTCGACGGCCTCGGTCAGCCCCTGCAGGCGCCGCTCCATCTCGGCGTTACGCCCCTCCAGCTGAGCTGAGCTGTCCGTGCGAAGCGCAGCCAGGGCACGCGCGAGCCAGACGGCGAGACCCGCCAGGACGAGCACGAGGACCAGTAGCGCTGCGGCCATGAGCATGGCCGCAGAACGCTACTGACGGGATCGGACGGACTAGACGGTGCGCGAGCCGCGGCCGCTGAGGAACGCGAAGATCGCCACGATCAGGGCGGCGATGAGGAGCAGCCAGAGGAGCCCGCTGATGCTGACGCCACCCGCGATCGCGAGGACGACGAGCACCAAGACGAGAATCCAAAGCATGTGGTTGACCCCCTTTCAGATCGTGCGAGGACTCGTTTACTTCCTCGCGTCATCCCCGAAAGAAGGCTTTAAAACGCCAAGTCCGATCGACCTTGCGGCCGTCCGGACTTGGCAAGAGGAAGATAACAGCCCCAACGCGGGGGGTCAAGCCGCTAGCATCGGCCTCTCATGGCCAAGCGCAAGAAGCCCCGTACTCCCGCCCCGCCGCGCCGTCCCGCGGCGCCCCGCTCGTCCACCGACGGAAACGGGGCGGAGGCGCCAACGAGCGCGCCGCGGCCTGTCCAGGCGCCGAAGGTTCGCTCCGGCAAGCGCCGCACGCAGACTGAAACCGACCGCCGGAACAGGATGATCCTCTACGGCCTCGCGGGCGCCGGAATCGTCGGGCTGGTCGTCGCGCTGCTGGCCGTCTTCGTCCTCGGCAGGGGCGGCACCTCGAACGCACACTTCGATGGGCCTGCGGTCGACTTCGCCAACCTGCCCGGCCTGATGCGCAAGCCGCCGCCGTGGCCGAAGAACACGGCGCAGCTGGATGCCCGCGCCAAGCAGATCGACATTCAGATCCTTCCGACGGAGGGCGTGAAGCTGCACATCCACCAGCACCTGGACATCTACGTGGACGGTAAGCACGTCACCGTCCCGCCCCTGATCGGGATCGCGCGCAAGGGCAATCGAAGCAGCGTACGAGCTCGCCGAGCTGCACACGCACGCGACCGACGGCGTCATCCACCTCGAGTCCGAACGCGCACAGGCCGCCTCGCTCGGGCAGTTCTTCGGCGTCTGGGGGCTCTATCTCGCCAAGAACTGCATCGGCAACCTCTGCTCGCCGCCGAACGATTTCTCGGTCTACGTGAACGGGAAGAAGATCCCGGCGACGGCCGACCCGACCAGGCTCGTTCTCGAGGAGCACGACGAGATCGCGATCGTCTACGGCACGCCGCCGGCGACGATTCCGTCGAGCTACAACTGGCCCGCCGGCGAGTAGTCTTGCCTGTCGCCGGGGTGGCGAAACTGGCGATACGCGGCTGACTTAAAATCAGCTGTCCCCGCAAGGGGGCGTGAGGGTTCGACTCCCTCCCCCGGCACATTCAACCCGCTGGAACGGCGGGTTTCGTGTTCTCCGGCGTTGTCAGTCGCGGCGGCAGAATCGGCTATGGGGCAACGTATGGGGCAACACGAGCGCCACCCGGCGTAGCAGACACGCTTACCAGCAGCCCCCGCCCTCGTTGACGCGGCATACCTTCGGTGCCATAGTCGGGGCTCGTACCCGGTGGAAGGAGAACCGTATGTCCGTCCCGGCCCGAAAGACGCTGCTCGGCCTCGTCCTCGCAGCGGGCCTGCTCTTAGGCGTCACGTCTGCTCAGGCGGCAAACCCCATCCAAAATCCGAGCTTTACCGACGACTGCTCAGGCGTCCCCTGTCACTGGAGCGCCTCGGTAGGAGGCCTCGCCCGCGACACGACCACCTTCCACAGCTCACCCGCGAGCGCCAAGCTGAGTGGGGTCTCCGTCGGAGGGGTGTTCAACGGGGCTCTCGTCAGCGACTGCTTCACCCTCGACCCTGGTATTTATCTCAGCGAGTTCTGGTTCCTGACGGCTAATTTCGTTGTGGGCGAGCTTCAATTCAACTACTTCACCGCGGCGAATTGCGCGACGTTGGGTGGCCAGGTGTTGATACCCGGCGGCGTCTTCGCCTCGTCGGGGAGCAGCGACTGGGATAGCTCTGCAGTGATCTTTGCGGTCCCGGCATCGACGGTGTCGGCCCAGGTGCAGCTCAACGCGAGTTCGCCAGACCCGCTCACCATCTACTTCGACGACCTCGAACTCGAAGACCTGACCGCTGTCACCTTCACCTCGGCGAGAGCAACCAGAACGGCCAAGGGCGTCCTTGTGCGCTGGCGGACGGGCACCGAGGCCGACCTGCTCGGCTTCCAGGTGTACCGCTCGCGCGGGCACTCCTGGAAGCGGCATCACCCACTCGCTGATCGTCGCCAAGGGATCGGTGGCCGGAGCCTCGTACCGCTTCCTCGACCGGACGGCGAGGCGGGGAGTCGCCTACCGCTACCGGATCAAGGCGGTCAACCGTGACGGCACGACGAGCTGGTTCGGCCCGGTGCGGGCGGCGTAGGCCGCGCGCCTGCTGCTAGGGCGCGCGGTACCCGTGTGCGGGACGGGCCGATGAGCGACACTCCCGAATAGGATGCGCCGCGTGGGGGGCAGAGGGCCCGGGCTCGTGATGGTCCTGCTCGCGGGGGCTTTCGCTGCGGGCTGCGGAGGCAACGACGACGGCGGAACATCGACCGCTCAGCTGTCTTCCAGCCAGCGGACGCAGCTCGACGCAGCGATCGACCGAGGGCTCGCCGAAAGCCGGGCTCCCGGCGCCGTCGTGGGAGTGCAGACCCCTGACGGCAGGTACGTCAGGGCGGTCGGCGTCGCAGACAAGGCGTCGAACACGCCGATGACGACAGACATGTACCAGCGCATCGGCTCGTTGACCAAGACCTTCACCGCCGCGCTGCTGATGCAGCTCGCGGGCGAGGAAAAGGTATCCCTCGATGACCCGATCGCCAAGTACGTCACTGGCGTGCCGAACGGGAGCGACATCACATTGCGCGAGCTCGCCGACATGACGAGCGGCGTGGCGAGCTACACAGCAAGTCCCAAGTTCACGGACGAGCTCTTCTCAAATCCGGAGCGCACGTGGACGCCGCAGGAGCTGCTCAGGTTCGGCCTCGCGGACTCCCCGAGCTTCAAGCCCGGAACCCAGTTCGACTACTCCAACAGCAACTACGTACTGCTCGGGCTGGTGATCGAGCAGGTGGAGGGCAAGCCCTACGGAGACGTGGTGCGCGAGCGGATCATCGATCCCCTGAAGCTCACACAGACGACTTGGCCCAACGGCACTCCCAGGTTTCCGAAGCCCCACGCTCAGGGCTACACCGTCCAAGGTCAGCAGCCGGGCAAGGAGGGCGTCTCGACCGAATGGAATCCATCGGCGTACTTCACGGCGGGAGAGCTGATCTCCACGATCGACGATCTGCTCACGTACGGGCACGCGTTCGGGACCGGGGACGGACTGCTCGACCCTGCGGTGCAGAAGAAGCGGCTCGACTCATTCCTGACGAAGCCTCCACCGCTGTCCCCACAGCTGTCCTACGGCATCGGCTTGGTCAACGATCACGGCTGGATCGGGCACACGGGACAGGTACCCGGCTACACGACCACGGACTATTACTTCCCAAGCATCGACACGACAGTCGTCGTTGCGGCGAACAGCGACATCCCCGCCGGCAGGTGCCCGCCGCAGGAGACGCTCAAAGCCGACCAGATCAGCGAGGTGTGCGCTACTCCCGCCGACCACATCATGGGCGCGATCGCGCGGAGCCTCGGACACCCGTACGAGCTCCCGCCCGGCTGAGCCACCGACCGTGCGACGGAAGCCGCCACAAAAGGCGGCCTCCGTCGTTCGCTTGGGAGAGGATCGGCTCGAGGCGATCGGTTCTGAAACGAGTTCTAAGCCTCGAAGTAGGCTGAGATTGGTTGGATGACGCCGTGCTCCTCCATCGCGGCCAGGACTTCAGGCGGCGGCGACGCCAACATACCCTGCAGGGTCGCCGGGTCTGAAACGTCAGCTGTGATCGCGATGTTGTTACTTCCGTCTTGGGCGACGTAGTCGGTCACGTTGGTGCCAGTCCCCGATTCGATGGCAGAAGCGCGTTGCGCTTTGCCTTGCAGCCAAACGTCGATGTCTTTGACGGCATGGGTGATAACGACTTTGGGCATGCGACTCCGTTCATGCGAACAGGTAGCGGTCTGGTCTGAATAGGCCGACCGTACTACACCCAACGCCAAGACGTATGTCCGTGGTACGTCGCCGGTCGACCGGTCGCGTCCAAGACGGTGCGCGCTTCGGCCCGAGTGCTCGACCGCGAAGCGTCGCTTCGACTGGGCTCGCTCCGCGATTGCCGAAGGCCCGGCCTCTAGTTCGTCTCAATGGCTAACGGCCCTTGGCTGTGCGCCAGTTGCGGGCCACTGCGCCGGGCACTGGAGCGACCTCTACACCACTGAGCTGCGCTGAGCCTCACTCTCCTCCTTCGACCATCTCCTGGAACCCCGGCTCGCCGCGGATCGGATCGAGATCGGAGTCTTCGCGGGCGGTCGCCCGCAGCCGGTCGGACGGCGACGCCGCGAACGCGGCCCGAAGGTGCTTCATAGCGTCGTCCTTTCGCCCCGCGAGTGCTTCGGTGCAGGCGAGGTTGTAGAGCGGCATCGCGTAGTTCGCCGACTCGACCGCTTCGCGAGATGCATCCGCCGCCTCGGCGTACTTCCCGTCCTCGTAGAGGCTGTGGAACGGCATCCACACGTCCCAGCCCGACACCTCGTAGGCCTGCCCGGGCGTTCCGCCCATGACGACGACCGTCGTTCCGGCCTCCTCGGCAAACGCGGTTCGCTTGACCCCGGGCTCGGCGTACACGAACGTCCCGGCCGGCGCGTCCACGGATTCACCGTCCAACTCGAAGCGCGCGCGGCCGCGCTGCACGAGATACAGCTCCTCCTGCTCGTCGGACTCGTCGTGCTCGTTGATGACCCGGTCGCCCGCGTCCTTCGCCGTCCAGGCGTTGACGCCGAAGGTCGTGATCCCGAAGTGGTGTCGAACCGGTCGCCAGGGGCAGCGTCCGTCGTTCGTCTCGTCGATCTCGTCGAGATGCGTCACTCGGTACTCGCTCAATGTGGTCTCCCCTCGGGTTGTGTGATGACCGCCCCGAGGCTACCTGGGAGCGGGCGGCGCAGAATCCGCCCTCGCTCTCAGCAGCGCGGCGCCCTCGGCGAGCCACGTGCGCGCCCGGTCCACGTTCGGCCCGCTCGGCGCCAGCCGCACGGTGTCGAGCTGCAGCTCCGTCATCACGAGAAGCGCGCGCCGGAGATCCTGCTCCGACAGCGCCTCCTCGATCCGCTCGGCCAGGCGCTCCGGCTTGACCGCGAGCGACTCGACTCGGGCCGCCAGCCGCTTGGTCGTCCGCGGCGGGACGCGGTTGAGCGCGTAGACGATCGCGAGGACACGAAGCGCCCCGTCGAAGATCCACTCGGTCAGCGACAGGCGCTCGCCGGGACGGATGATCGTGAGCAGCCCCGCGGGCGTGAACCCGCCCCACGGGAGCGCCGCCTCCTCGATCCGCGCGGCCGCGATCTCGTCGGGGACGACGCGCAGCCGCTCCTGCCACACGGGCAGCAGCCCGGAGCTCCGGAGCGCGATCCCGCTCACGAGCGCCTCCGCGCCGGAGCCGGGATCACCCGCGGCCAGCGCGTCGACCCGGGCCTCGGCGAACTCGCGCGCCCACCAGATCAGCTCGAACGGGACGCCCTCGAAGTAGCCGGACGTTCTCCGATCGGGCCCGCCCTGCGGCCCCCAGCTGTCCAGGCCGGTGAGGCCCGCCGCGCGCGCGTACCCGTACGCCTGCTCGAGCTCGAGCGGCTCGCTCGTGACCACGAGCATCTCGACGTCGGACACCTCGTCCGCGACCCCGCGCGAGACGCTGCCGGTGACGACGACCTCTTCGACGACGTCCGCCGGCAGCACGTCGGCAAGGCGCTGGGCGAGCGCGCGGAGCTCCTCGCTCCTGGCGGTCGGCGCCGGGCTCACTGTGCGATCCTCCCAGATGTGGACGTCACCCTGCGCCCCGTCGTCGACTCCGACCTGCCCGTCTTCTTCGAGCATCAGCGCGACCCCGAAGGCGTGGCCATGGCCGGCGTCCCCTCCAGGGACGAGGAGGCGTTCTTCGCGCACTGGGAGAAGGTCCGCGCGCGACCCGACGGCATCCACCGCACGATCGAGGTGGACGGCGAGGTGGCCGGCAACGTGGTCAGCTGGGAGGGCGACGAGGGGCGGCTGGTCGGCTACTGGATCGGCCGCGAGCAGTGGGGCAGAGGGATCGCGACGGCGGCGCTCAGAGCGTTTCTCGAGGAGATACCGGAGCGGCCGCTCCATGCGCTCGTCCACGCCGAGAATGCGGGCTCGATCCGAGTCCTCGAGAAGTGCGGATTCGTCCAGGTCGGCGAGGACGACGAGGGTCCCGTGTTTCGATTGGACGCTACGGCGGAACCTCCACGCCGTGCGCTTTCGTAGAGGAAAGACCCTCGATCCGGGCCAGGTATCCGACCGCCGGGGCATGGGCGGGGGCATGGCGTTGCCCGTGGGGGGCGGAGGCCTCGGGCTCATCGGCGTCGTCGCCTTCCTGCTCATCAACTACCTGAGCGGAGGTGGCCTGGGCGCGATCGGCAACCTCGACGGGCAGGCGTCGCAGGGAAAGCCCCTCTCCAAGTGCCGGTCTGCCGAACAGGGAAACAAGGACGAGGACTGCGCGATCCTCGCCGACATCAACAGCATCCAGGAGTACTGGAGCGGAGTCGTGCAGGGCTACACGCCCTCCCAGACCGTCTTCTTCACCGGCCAGACGCAGACGGGCTGCGGCGTTGCGAGCTCCGATGTCGGCCCGTTCTACTGCCCCGTGGACAAGCACGTCTACATTGATCTCGGCTTCTTCGACCAGCTCCAGTCGCGCTTCGGCGCAGAGGGCGGGCCCTTCGCCGAGGCCTACGTGCTCGCGCACGAGTACGGCCACCACGTGCAGGATCTCGTCGGCACGCTCACCGGGGGGACGAACGAGCAGGGCGCGACCGGCCGCTCCGTGCGCACCGAGCTGCAGGCCGACTGCTACGCAGGCGTGTGGGCACACCACGCGAAGCAGACCGGCTACATCGTCAAGCTGGGACCGCAGGACATCGCGCGGGGACTGGACGCGGCCGCTGCCGTCGGCGACGACCGCATCCAGGCGCGCACGCGGGGCCAGGTCGATCCCGAGACGTGGACGCACGGCTCCTCCGCCCAGCGGCAGCACTGGTTCAGCGTCGGTTACAAGAGCGGCAAGCCGGGCGCCTGCGACACCTTCCACGCGCAGCTGTAGAAGAATGCGCGCGTGTCCGAGTGGAAGGTCTGGTACCAGCCGCACGCGAAATTCGGCAAGCGGTACTTCTCGGGCGCGCTGACCGTCTCTCCCGGCCTCGCCCGCTTCGCCGGTAAGAAGGAGAGCGTGACCATCGACCACGCGACCGCGATCGAGCGGAGGATGGTCGGGATGAACACGTGGATCCGCGTCGCGTACGACTCTGGCGGGGAGGCGCGTGAAGCGCTCTTCCTCGACCGGCGCATGCTCGGGTGGAAGGGGATCCTGGGCGGAAACGACAAGCTGCTCGCCGCGCTGCAGGAGGCACTGCAGCCCAACTAAGGGGGAATCATGCGTAAGGCACTTCTCGTCGTCGCCGCGGTCGCGGCGCTCGTCCTCGCCGCGGCTGCCGGCGCCGTCGCGGAGAAGGTGTTCCGGATGGGCGTCGGCGACTCCGCCTTCGTCAAGGGCTCGAGCGTCGCCTGCGGCGTCAGCCACAACTCGACGATCGGCAACGCGATGACCTGCTTCAAGCGCCGCGGCGCGAACACGCTCGTCGGCTCCTACGCCGTCCAGCTCGGCGACAACTACGCCGCGCTGATGAGGGTGACCTCGACGCACGGCAACACGAAGCCGCTCTCCATCAAGAAACAGCCCTAGTACTTACGCGCGCCAGCGGCGCCCGTTCATATCCTGAATGGGTGCCGCTCCGCCGTCTCGCCCTCGTGGCCGTGCTTGCACTGCTCGTCGTTCCGGCCGCGCACGCGGACGCGGATCCCGCCAGCGACATCCTCTACACGCAGCGGATCTACCTCCCCTTCTTCGGGGAAAAGGTCTCGAAGCCGAATGCGGCCGCGCTGAAGAAGGTCGTCGACGAGGCGTGGAGCAAGGGCTACAAGGTCAAGGTCGCGCTGATCGCGACGCGCAACGACCTCGGGGGTGTCTTCCAGCTCTGGGAGAAGCCGCAGACGTACGCCGACTTCCTCGGGCGCGAGCTGATCTTCCTGTACAAGGGCCCGCTGATCACCGCGATGCCGAACGGGCTGGGCGTCTATCACTACAAGCACTCGACCTCGGCCGAGAAGGCCGTCGTCCAGAAGATCAAGGTCGATCAGTCCGCGGACGGGGTCGCGAACGCGGCCACGCTCGCGGTCGCCAGGCTCGCCGGGATCAAGCCGCCGCCGCTTCCGAGCGCCGGGGACGGGGGAGGGGGCAGCGGCGGCACGCCCGCGTGGGAGCTGATCGTGATCGTCGTCGGCGGGGTCGCGATCCTGGCGGCGATGCTGATTCTGGGCCCGCTCGCATGGCGTAGGCGGACGGCCTGATGCCGTTCCCGTACCCGCCGACGCCGATCGGCACGGGCCCGAAATTCCACCCGCCCGCTCAGACGCGCCCCGTCCCGCTCTCGTGCGCGAAGACCAAGCGCTACGGCGTCCACCTCGAGCTGTTCGCGCGCAATCGCGTGATCATCGTCCCGGCCGGGATCGAGCACCGTTGCCTGCGGACGCGCTGGCCGGTCGGGATCGTCGAGGTGCGGGGACGGCACACGCTCGGCGAGTTCTTCCGCGTCTGGGGACAGCCGCTCTCGCAGACGCGCCTCGTCGGCTTCAAGACTCGGTCGGATCGACCCGGTGCGGGCCTATGTGAACGGGCGGCGCTGGCGCGGGGAGCTGCGGCGGATCCCGCTGCGGCGGCACGCGAACATCGTCCTCCAGCTCGGCCGGTACATTCGGCCGCACAAGGTCTTCCTCTTCCCGCTCGGCCTGTGAAGCGCGCCCTCCTCATCGTCCCGCTCGCCGCCGTGCTCGCGGGCTGCTCGGGCGGCAGCGACTCCGGCACGCCGACGATCACGATCAAGCCCGCGAAGACGTACCAGCTCGTCGACAGCTCGCCGACGACCGGGGTCTCGCCCGGGAAGCCGGTCACGGTCGGCTTCACCGTCCAGCAGCCGTCCGGGAAGCCGCTGACCCGGTTCAAGACCGGCCCGGGGCCGCACACCGGCATCCACGTGATCGTCGTCGCGGACGACCTCTCGACGATCATCCACCGCCACCCGCCGCCGAACGCGCAGGGCCACGTCTCCGAGCAGGTCGTCCTCCCCAGGCCGGGCGACTACACGGTCCTCGCCGACATCTACCCGAAGACGGGGCCGATCCCGAACTTCCAGCTGCGCTACGACATCCACGCCGATGGCAAGGCGAGCCCGAAGCCGCTGCCGGCGTTCAAGGCGAAGCAGACGGTGGACGGCTACACGGTCGACCTGCACGGCAATCCGAAGCTGCAGGTCGCGGTGCCCAAGATCCTGAAGGCCACGGTCACCGGCCCGAACGGCAAGCCCGCGCCGTTCGACGTCTGGTACGGGGCGCTCGCGCACGCGGTCTTCTTCCAGAAGGGGACGCGCGCGTACTTCCACACGCACGTCTGCGGGCGGAACACGCCCGGGTGCACGTCGATCGTGGGGCAGCCGACGATCAAAGCGCAATCGACCAAGCCGGGCGTGCTGCACGCCGGGATCCTGCTTCCCGGCTCGGGGACGTGGGAGCTCTTCCTGCAGTTCAAGTCGAACGGGAAGGTCGTGACCGTGCCCTATACGCTGCACGTGCGTTGAGCACGTAGAGCGCGCAGGTGGCCGCGCCGGCGACGAGCGAGACGACCACGGCGGCGCGCGCGAGTGCGAAGGGGAGGGACGTGAGCGGCAGCGCGCGCCAGACCATCGGCGCGAGGGCGACGCCGGTGTAGACGCCGAACGCACCGATCAGGAGGACGGCTGGGAGCCGGGTCTTCTCATGCGTGAGGGCGGCGAGGCGCGGCGGCTCCGGCGAGCGGGATCAGGTACGAGGAGGACGCCCGAAGTCGTGTGCGGGGCGTACGCCGTGACCGCTGCGGCCGCGGTTACGAGAGGGAAGGCGATCGCAAGCGTGCGCCATCTGAATGCAGCGGCCGCCGCTGTCGCCAGCGAGACGCCGAGCGCGATCCACGGCCACACCGCCGGGCGCGGCAGCTTTGCGAGCGTCCCCGAGACGATTCCGATGGCGCCTGCGGGCAGGCGCCAGCGCCCGCCGAGCGCGTACAGCCGATGCTCGTGCATCTGCCCGCTCCGCAGCTTCAGCCAGAGGCGGTCGCTGGCGACGATTTTTGCCTCCACGCCGGGCGGAGCGTGCGTGATCGCTGCGCGGTAGTCGACGGCGGCGGGCGGCCCGCCGAAGATGTGGGCAACGACCGTTGCCAGGACGGCAAAGCTGGTCACGCCCGTATCCTTCCGGCCGTGAAGCTGATCCGAGCGGCGGCCTGGCTCGGGGGCGGCGCGCTCGTCGTCCTCGCGGCCCGGGCGATCGCGTACGCGCTCTCGCCCTCGCCGCTGGCACAGGCCTTCGAGGGCCGGGCCGGGGGCCCGGCGCTGCCGGTCATCGCGGTCGTTGCGGTCGTTCTGGGAGTCGTTGTCGCCGCCGCTGTCGTCTGGCTGGCGGCGCTCGGCGTGCGCGAGCGGGCGCTGCTGGCGGACGCTCCGGCGCCGCCGCTTCGCCTCGCGCGGCCTCGTCGTCCGCGCCGCTGTCCTCTTCGTCACGACCTGCTTCGCGTTCGCTCTGTTCGAGTCGTGGGAGCACTGGCGCGCCGGCCTCGGCTGGCACGGCCTCCACTGCCTGACCGGGCCCGCGCACCGGAACGCGATCCCGATCCTGGCGGCGCTGTCGCTGGTCGCCGCCGCGCTCGCGGCAGCGCTCGAGCACGTGCTCGCCTGGATGCGGCGGACGATCGCGCGCCTGCGCGCGCGCGCCGCGCACATCGCAGTCCCCGTCTTCTTCGCTCCGCCGCAGCCCGCCCTCGCGGGCGCGGCCGTCCGCGCGCTCCGTGCGCGTGGGCCCCCGAATTCAGGGTAGCCCCGCGCTCGCCCTGAATCCCTGAGGAAAGGAGACACCTTTGAGACGACTTACGGCGCTCGGCGCCGCCCTGATCGGCGCGCTCGTCCTCGCAGGCGCGGCGATGGCGCACGCCGAGATCAGTCCCAACCTCGTCCAGGCGAAGGAGGACCAGCTCTTCACGCTCGTCGTCGCGGGCGAGAAGAAGGACGCGACCACGATCCGGATCGACCTGACCCTGCCCGACGGCTTCGAGATCGAGTCCTTCGTGCCCAACCGCGACTGGAACCGGATCGCGTCGGAGAGCTCGGTGACCTGGAACGGCGGCAACATCGCGGAGGGCGACGCCGCCGCGCTCCAGTTCGTCGGCGGCACGGAGAGCGCGCAGGACTACACCTTCGACGTCCGGCAGATCTACTCCGACGGCTCCGTCGTCGAGTGGAACGGCCCCGCCGACTCCGACAACCCCGCTCCGGTCGTGGAGGCGAAGTCGTCCCTCACAGGCGGCGGCGGAACGTCGACCGCGACCTGGATCGCCCTCGTCCTCGCCGCGGCCGCGCTCGTCCTCGGCGTCGTGGCGCTCGTCGGCCGCGGAGGGAGCCGCGAGCTCGCGTGAAACGGGTCGCGCTCATCGCGGCGGTCGCGGGAGCGGCACTGGCCCTCCCCGCCGCCGCCTGGGCGCACGCGGTCCTGATCAGTACCAACCCGGTCGGCAACAAGGTCCTCACCACCGCCCCGACCGAAGTCCAGCTGACCTACAGCGAGCCGGTCGAGCCCCGCTTCGCGATCGTCTCGGTCACCGACGCGGGCGGCAAGCTCGTCACCGCCGCGCCGCCCGCGCGCTCCCCGGGCGACCCGAACACACTCGTCGTCCCGCTTCGGCAGATCCCCGAGGGCTGGTATCTCGTCTACTGGCGCGTGATCTCGGCGGACGGGCACCCCGTCCGCGGCGCGTGGACGTTCGCGGTCGGGCCGAACGCGGGGCCGGCGCCGCAGTTCGTCATCCCCTCGATCTCGGAGACGGCGGCCACGCCGACGCTCGTGATCCTGCGCTGGATCGTCCTGCTGTCGCTGATGGCCGCGGTCGGCCTGTTCGTCATGCGGATGTTGATCGCGCGCCGCCTCGTCCGGCTGCGTTGGATGACCGGCGCGTGGGCGGTCGCGGTCGGCCTCGCCCTCGTCTCGAACCTGATCTACGTGGACGTCGCGACCGCCAAGTTCGCGCTCCGCTCGGCCTTCGACCTGGGGAATCTGATCCCGCTGATGTCCGACTCGCACTTCGGCAAGGGCTACCTGACCCTGGAGCTCTGCCTGCTCCTGTTCGCCTACGCAGGGGCCGTCGCGATCTGGCTCGACCGGCCGGAGCGGCCGAGACGCTCCACCGGCGGGCTGCTGGCACTCGCCGGAGCGCTGCTCGCGGCGGGCGCGGCCATCCTCGCCCCCGCCGTCGCCGGCCACGCCGGCCAGACCTCGCCGCGCGGCGTCGCCATCCCGGTCGACTGGATCCACATCGCCGCCGGCTCGGTCTGGATCGGCGGTCTGATCGGCCTGCTCGTCATCACGTTCACCGGCTGGGTGCCCGCGCTCGTCCGTGTCGTCCCGCGTTTCTCGATCGTCGCTTTCTTCTCGGTCATCGCGCTGGTCGGCGCAGGGATCGGCAACTCGCTCTTCCACCTGCCGACGCTCGCGTCGCTGTGGGAGACGTCCTACGGGAAGATGGTGCTGGTCAAGATCGCGGTCCTCGCGATCGCGCTGCTGGTCGCATCGGTCAACTTCCTGCGGAACGCGCCGCGGCTGCGCGCGGCCGAGCGCCGTCCCGACCTCGTCCCCGGCGCGGCGAAGCTGCTGTACAAGCTCGTGAGCGTGGAGATCGGCCTCGTCGTCGGGATCATCTTCTGCGCCGCCCTCCTGACCAGCCTGGCTCCGCCTTCGCAGGCGCTGGCGCAGGCGGGGAAGGCGAACGCGACCGTCGGGCCGGGCACGGTCACACGCGCGGTCGAGGAAAAGGGCTACAAGGTCGAGCTCCAGATCGCGCCCAACCGCGCCGCCGTCCAGAACGCCTTTGCGATCAAGGTGACCAAGGACGGCAAGCCGGTGACCGGGGCGCGCGTCACGACCGGCTTCTCGATGCTGGACATGGAGATGGGCACGCAGTCCTACGACTTCCGCGAGAGCGCGCCGGGCGTCTACTCGCGCTCGTCGCCCGCGCTCGTCATGGTCGGCCACTGGGGGATCGCCTTCACGGTCGAGCCGCCCGGGCAGGAGCCGTTCACCGTCCTCTTCGTCGACAAGGCAGGTGGCTGATGGTCTGGATTCGCTTCGGTGCTTCGCTGCTCGCGCTCGCCGCCGGCGTGGCTGCGGTCGTTGTCGTGATCGTGCTGATCCATCAAACGGTCAGCTGACCGGTATACTGATTGTATGACAAATCAGGTCCCAGTCCGTCTTACAGACGAGGATCTTGCTGCGATCGACCGGGCGGTCTCGGCGGGTCGATTCGCCAATCGCAGTGACGCTCTACGCGCTGGAGTGAAAGCCATCCTGCGCGAAGAGCGCGAGCGCGAGATCGAGGAGGCCTACCGGCGCGGGTACGGCGAGCACCCGCAGGAGGAGTGGATCGGGCAGGTCGGGTTGGCTGCGTTCGAGGCATGGCACCGCGCAGAGGGCGGCGAGCCGCTGTGAACCGCGGAGCGATCTACGACGTGCCGTTTCCCGACGGCCACCGTCCGGGCGTGGTCCTGACCCGCGACCGAGCCATCCCTCTTCTCGCCAATGTGACGCTGGCAGGCGTGACGAGGACGATCCGCGGCCTTCCGACGGAAGTTCCGCTCGACGACCGGCACGGTCTCGCCGGCGAGTGCGTGATCAACTGCGACAACCTGTTCACGATCCCGAAGTCCGCTCTGGGTCGGCGGCGGGGAGAGCTCGATCCTGAAGCGCGGCTGCGCTTGAGAGAAGCCCTGGTGATCGCGCTCGAGCTCGACGATCCTTAGGATCCTCTCGGTGCGGGAAGCCCAATGCAGCTGCGGACAGCTCCGCGTCACGGGTGGAGGGCGAGCCGGTGCGGATCTCGATGTGCCACTGCTTCGCCTGCCAGCGCCAGACCGGCAGCGCGTTCTCGATGCAGGCGCGCTACCCGAAGGAGCAGGTGCAGGTGGAAGGCCGCTACTCGGACTACGTGCGCGAGAACGACGAGGCCGGCGAGGAGCGGACGTTCCACTTCTGCCCCGACTGCGGCTCGACCGTCTTCTACCAGACCGACCCGGAGCTGATCGCCGTCCGCATCGGCAACTTCGCCGATCCCACCTTCCCGCCGCCGCGCGTCTCGGTGTGGGAGGAGGGCCGCCGCCACCCCTGGGTCACCCCGCCCGAAGGCGCGGAGCGGGACTAGCCCGACCAGCTACGGATCAGCTCGCGCTGCTCGTCCGTCTCGGGCCGTCCGCCGAGCTTGTGGAAGGCCTCCTCGGCCGAGTGGCCGTGCCGCCGCAGCCAGGCGCCGAGCACCGTCCCCGTCCGCCCGATCCCGCCGCGGCAGTGGACGAAGACGGTCCGCCCGTAGCCGAGCGCGTCGTCGATCGTGTTCAGGATGCGGCGCAGTCTCGTGCTCGGCCGGCACGCCGAAGTCGCGGATCGGCAGCCGCCGGCGCTCGCAGTCGCACGGGTACGGATGGAGCTCGCCGTCCTCGGTCAGGTCGATGACGAAGTCGACGTCCTCCGGGATCTCCTCCGGGTACGGGCCGCCGTAGAGCCTGTCGCTTATCTGGAAACGTGTCATCTGCCTGTAAGTATCGTGAACCGGTGCGGTATTACCTGGTCGCGCTCGTCGCCCTCCTGCTGCTGCCCGCGGTCGCGCGCGCCGACGGGGATCCTGCCAGCGACGTCCTCTACTTCGCCGACTACTTCGTCTCCTACGACGAGACGTCGAGGCCGCTGATCACCGATCTCCAGCACGCGACCGACGTCGCCCGCGCGCAGGGGAAGCCGATCAAGGTCGCGGTCATCTGGTCGCAGACCGACATGGGCGCCGTCCCCTCGCTCTACAACAAGCCGCGCACGTACGCGAAGTTCCTCGCCGCGGAGCTCGCCGGCGTCCTCACCGGGCCGCTCGTGATCGTGATGCCGGCCGGCTTCGGCGTGTACGTCAAGGAGGAGGACAAGATCCCCGAGCTTCAGCAAGTCCTGTCCCAGGTTCCCCTCCACGCCGGGACGGTGCACGAGCTGACCGAGACCGCGACCGCGGGCGTGAACAAGCTGCGGCAGTCGCTCACCCAGCCGAGCGGGGACAAGCGCGCGCCGACGGCCCGCGCCCTCGCGATGAGCGCCAAGCTCGGGAAGAAGGCGAAGCTCCGCTTCCGCGTCTCCGACAACAGCGGCAAGGCGCGCGCGCTGGTGCGCGTGTACGGGCCGCGCTACGCGCTGTTCGCGAGCCTGACCATGCCGCTGCGGACGGTGGGCGCGCGCGGCTCCGTCCAGTCGGTCGGGTGGCGCGTACCCCGCACGCTCGTCCCCGGGAAGTACCGCTTCTGCGTGCTCGCGACCGACAAGGCCGGGAACGCGAGCAAGACGAGCTGCGCGAAGCTCGTCCTGAAAAAGCGCTAGTAGAACAGGGTCAGGTGGCGTTGGCGGGTCACGCAGCGCGCCTTGTAGCCGGATTGCAGCCGCGTTGCAGCCATGAGGAGCGATCGTCCTCGCATGAACAACGACTACATCCAGTCAGTTCTGGCCGACGAGCGGCATGCCGGCTTCCAGGGCGAAGTGGCGAAGGACGAGCTCGCGAGGCTTGCCCCCCGTCGAGTCCGTGTGTGGAACGCCCGGAAGACGGTGCGCGCTCGCGCGCGACGCGCTCTCCGGCTGCAGCCTCTCCGCGACTCTTAACGCCGCCGCGTGCAGAGCGCGCCCAGGTCCATGCCGTAGACCGGCTGGAAGACCTGGCAGCCCATCCGGGCCGAGAAGAAATCGCGCGCGGTGCCGTTCGCGTACGAAACCCACGGGGCCGCGTCGCGTGCAAGCTCGACCGCCAGCTTGCCGAACGCGGGGTAGCGGGCGGGAGGCGAAAGACGGTTGGCTTTGTCGATCTTGGCCTGCCAGCGCTTGCCCACGGAGCGCCAGCGCGCGAGCAGGTCGAGGAAGCTCGACGGATCGGCGAAATCGGCGCCCCAATCAAGCAGTGCGATGTCCCATGGCTCGCCCTCCCGGAACGTTCGCGCGACCATGACGGGAAATGGAAATGTCCGTATTCGCACACGGATCCCGATCGACTCCAGCGACTGCTTGATCAGCTGTGCCTGCCGCCGGCAGAAGAAGCTGCGGGCGGTGCCGCAGCTGTAGACGACGGCGGTGCGACGGCGTCCGCCCGCCAGGCGGCGGGCGGTGCGAATGTCTCCCCCGAGCGGGTAGATGCTCGTCCGCTCGAAACCTTGGGGCATCGTCGACGGCAGGTACTGGTCGGTTGCCGATCGTCGTGAACGCTCCCGGCCCGCTGATCGGGCTGCCCTGCCTCGCGAGCGCGCGCCGGTCGATCGCATAGTTGACTGCGCGACGCATGCGCAGGGCTCGAGAACAGCGGCCGGTGGGTGTTCAGCCCGAGGAATCCGAGCGCGAGCACGGGGTTGAGGAAGTACCTCTGCCTGGCGCGCCCCGGCCCGTACCGAGCCGCGAGCCGCGCATCGACCTCGTTTGGCAGCCGCCCGGCGACATAATCGGCGCGACCCGGCTCGACCCGGGTCACGCTCTTCGAAGCCTCGATCCCGATCGTGTACACGATCTCGTCCAGGCGGCGCGGCCGCGGGCCGTGGTAGTTCGGGTTGCGCCTGAGGACGATCTGCCGATTCTGCACGTGCGAGGCGGTGTAGTAGGGGCCGGCGGAGGGGATCGCTATCTGTGGGCTCGGCGGCGCGTTCAGGGGAACGGCGCAGAAGAGGGGCATCGCCAACCGAGCGAGGATGCTCGGTGCGGGCCGGATGAGCGTGATCGACAGCCTGTCACCGCGCACTGTCGACGCCGGAGACGTGGTTTGCCTTGCCTGAGGCGAACGCCCGGGCTCCCGCGATGTCGTCGACGAAGGCGATTGCCGCCCACGTGCATCCTCGGATCGAGGGCCCGTTCGATCGAGTGCCTGAAGGTCTCGGCTGTGACCCGTTCTCGCAGCGGCGGCGAGAAGGCAAAGCCTTTCCGGATCGTGAACGTATAGGTGCGGCCGTCGGCCGAGCGCGTCGGGAGCGAGCGCGCGACTTCGGGCACGAGCCGCGTTCCTGCCGGAGCCGGCTTGTCCGGATAGTTGAGGAGGTTGGCGCAGGTCGCGTAGCTGATCTGCTTGTCCGTTTGCTGCGGGTAGAGCGCAGGATCCGTCGAAACATCCTCCGATCGAGGTCGAACCGCGCCGTCCCGCCCCGGGCCGCCGCGTTCGTAGGCGGCGCGGCTGCCTGGATCGTCACCCAGACCGAACCCGCGAACGACGGCGATGCCGGCGGGGCTGCCGCCGACGTCGATCGTCTCGACCACGGTATTCGTCGCCGGATCGATCCGCGACACGGTCCCGTCGCCGCTGTTCGCGACCCAGACCGCGTGCTCGCCAACGGCGATCGCGCTCGGGGCCTCGCCCACGTCGATCGTCGTCGTCGACCGAGTTCGTCGCCGGGTCGATCCGCACGACGGTGTCCTCACCGGTGACGGCAACCCACACGCTTCCTTCTCCGGCGGCGATCGCCTGCGGCCCGTGAACCGACGGGGATCGCCGGCGACCACGAAGTTGCTCGGATCGATTCGCGAGACCGTGTTCGCGAAGCTGTCGGCAACCCAGATCCCGCCGAAGCGCGACTACAACCGCGGCGGGACTCGTTCCGGTTGGCAGCTTCTTCACGACGTCGTTCGTGGCCGCGTCGATCCGCGACACACGGGGACTCGTCATGTCGACGCACCGGTAGCCGTCCAGAGCGCCCCGTAGCCGAAATCGGCGCCGGCGAGTCCCGAGCCGCTGGTCAGCAGGCTGCCCAGCGCTGTAGATCGCGGATTCGTCGGCCGGCGGCGTTGAAGTTCGGATCGATCCGGCGCACGACGCCGTTTGGTCCGACCGCCCAGACCGATCCCGTCGCCCGTGGCGACCGCGATCGGCGCGTCGTCGAGCTGAACAGCGTGAACGACCCGGCGGGTGTCGGGGTCGACGCGCGAGAGGCTCTCGTCTTCGAGATTCGCGATCCAGAGCGCGCCGTGTTCCGTACGCGATTCCGGCCGGTTGCGCGCCGACCGGGATCGCGCCCACGAGCTTGTTCGTGTCGGGATCGATGATCCCGAGCGAGTTGGCGTCGAGCGGGCCGATTCCTCGGGATCCGTCTCCCGCTGGTCAGCGCGAGCACAGCGCGCCGCGATCGCGGCCGCGACGAGAACCGCGGCGGCGGGCACCAACCAGCGGCGCTTGCGGCGCTCCGAAGCCTGCGCCTCCGGTACCGCCGCGAGCGCCGGCGAGTCGAGCTCCGGATCCTCGTCGAGGATCGAGCGCTGAAGGCGTTTGAGCGGCTCGCTCGGCTCGAGGCCGAGCTCCTCGGCCAACTGCCGCCGGGCATCCTCGTAGGCGCGCAGGGCTTCCGCCTGCCGGCCGCTTCGATAGAGGGCGAGCATCAGCTGGCCGCGCAGCCGCTCGCGGAGCGGATGCGTGACGACGAGCGCTTCCAGCTCCGCGACGACGGCGCCGTGCCGGCCGAGTGCGAGCTCGGCGTCGAACCGCTCCTCGAGCGCGCTCAGCCGGAGTTCCTCGAGGCGGGCGATCTCGGCTTGGGAGAAGTCGTCGTAGGCGAAGTCGGCGAGGGGCTGGCCGCGCCAGAGCTCGAGTGCCTCCCGGATCGTGGTCTCCGCGCCGGTCGGATCTCCGCCGGCGAGCCCTTCTCGTCCCTCTTGCAGCAGCGCTCGGAAGCGATCGCTGTCGAGCTCACCCGGCTCGACGACCAGGAGGTAGCCGTTCCCGCGCGTTTGCAGGCGCTCCCCCTCGCCGAGCGCCCTGCGCACGCGCGAGATCTGCGCCTGGACGCTCTTGACGGCACTGGCCGGCGGCTGATCAGGCCAGAGCGCCTCGATGAGGCTGTCGACCGAGACGACCTCGTTCGGATGGAGCAGGAGCACCGCAACGAGGAGGCGCTGCTGGCGGCCGCCGAGGTCGATGACCGCGCCGTCGCCGCCGCGCACCTCGAGAGGGCCAAGTATTCGGAATTCCACTGGGTCTTTTGCTCCGGAGGCGACCGTAACACGGTTTCCCGCCGCCTAGCTCGAGCCGCGGATTAGTGCGCGCTACCAGACGCGCAGTCGCTTTGCAGCCGACCTGCAACTGACCGCATGAAGCCTTGGGGCAATCGACTGCACACGGCGGTCGCTAACGAGGAGGCGCGAATGAAAGGTCGCCACCATCGAGTCTTTCGGGTCCTGGCGTTGGCGCTCACTGCAGCAGCGGTGGTCGTCCCCGTGACCGGGGCTGCGGGCAGCAGCGACGGGTCCGCTGGCCCCGAAATCCGGCGGGCACTTGAACGTCCAATCTTCCCGCAATGACAGCGCTCATTGGTGCGGAGGACGTTGTCGTTTTCGGTAACCGGACGATGGTCAGCTGGACGAAGTAGCGGGGCGGCTACGCGCCGCCCCGCCCGTGCCCTACTGAACCGTGAAGCCGCCGTCCGCGCGGAAGTAGTTCCACTGATCCTGCATCCGCGTCGTCTGGCCGGCCGTGAACTGGTTGTAACAGGAGTCGTACGAGTAGTCCATGTAGTTGTGGATGGAGTCGAGACCCGGCTCCTTGCAGCTGTCCTGCCCCTCCGGGCAGCCGCGGGTGGCGATCAGCTGCGGCGGGGTGTCGTCGACGTAGTCGCCGTTCGCATTGCAGCCGCCCTGGAACACGTGGTACAGGCCGAGCCAGTGCCCCGTTTCGTGCGTGACCGTCTTGCCGAGGTCGTACGCGCCCTTGTACTGGGTGGACGTGCGGAACATCGACGCCCAGTCGATGACGATGCCGTCGATCCACGGCTTCGTCTTGTACGTGGACGGGAAGTACGCCCAGCCGAGGTACGCGCCGGCGGTCGTGAGGTAGATGTTGAGGTCACTGGCGTCGCCCTGGTGCAGCGCCTTCTTCATGTCGCGCTCCGCCGACGTTCCAGGCCCGGCGTAGAACCACTCGGCGTTGTCAACCCGGTCGAGCCCGGCCAGCACGAACGTGAAGCCGGTCGGGAACCCGCCCTCCTGGCCGCTGAAGCCGTTGTTGAGGACCTGGATCTGCTTGGCCACGTCGGCGTCGGAGACGGCTCCGATCGAGCCATCGGTGACGCTGTGCACGTAAACGTCGACCGTCGCGGCGAATCCGGCGCCGTGACTGCCGGCGTACGCGGGAACCTCCTCGGCCGTGTCGGCCAGGCGCGGCTCACGCGCCTCGTCTCCGCGCGCGGTCGAGTTGCCCAGCAGCCGGCTCATGGGCGTGAGCGAGGTGCTGAACGGGTTGCAGAGCCAGCTCGTCTTGATCGCGTGCGGCTTGGCCGCGGTCGCCGAGGTGGCTGCTGTGGCGGCCGCGAGGATCGCGAGCAGGGCCGCCAGCGGCAAAAGTCGTTTCATGTACTTCTCCCCTTTAGTTGCTTACGGCGCGAGCGTAGCACCCTTGGAATCCGAGTGCTCGGTGGCACGCCTCCCGTCCGAGAGGCGGTCATTCGGTAGTCCGACGGACTCCCATTTGGTAGTCTCACAGACGACCTTGGAGATCAACCCCTTCATCTACTCGCACCCGGTCAGTCCCGAGGACGTCATCGACCGCGACGCCGAAACCGATGAGCTGCTGCAGAACGTCGTCGGCGGCCACTTCGTCCGCCTCTTCGCGCCGCGCAAGTACGGGAAGACGAGCCTGCTGAAGCGGGCACTCCGCGACGGCGAGGAGCGCGAAGGGTTGATCCCGGTCCACGTCGACCTCTACCGCGTCTCCTCGATCGCCGACGTCACGGTGCGGTTCGAGCGCGCGTACGCGAAGCACCTGAAGGGCGCGCTCCGCTCGCGAATCGAAGAGTTCCTCCAGCGGACCGGGATCGGTTTGTCGCTCGGCGCCTTCGGTATCAGCGCCGGCCTCCAGCTCAACCCGAAGACCGATCCACTACCGGCCCTGCATGCCTTGCTCGACCTGCCGCTCCGGCTCGAGGAGAGCGGGGGTTACCGCGCCTTCATCGCGCTGGACGAGTTTCAGGACGTGGACAAGGTTCCCGATCTCGACGGCCTCATCCGCAGCCATATCCAGTACCAGGGAGAGGTCGCGTCGTACGTGTTCGCGGGCTCGGAGCCGGGGCTGATGAAGCAGCTGTTCGAGACCAAGGAGCGGCCGCTCTACGGCTCCGCGGTGCCGATGCGGCTCGCGCGGCTGGCCGACGCGGACATCGCCGCGTACGTCGTCGAGCGCTTCCGGGCGAGCGGCCGGAGCGTGGGGGAGGCCCTGAATCCGCTGCTCGCCTCCGCCAAGGGGCACCCGCAGCGAGCAATGCTGCTGGCGCACCGCCTGTGGGCGGAGGTCGGCAAGGGCAAGACCGCCACGCTCGAGGACTGGCAGGCGGCGCACACGGCGGCGCTGGCCGAGCTGAATCCTGAGTTCGACGCCCAGTGGCGCGGCTTCGATACCTCGCAGCAGAAGACGATGCGGGCGGTGATCGCGGGGGAAGGGTCGCCGTATCGGGCCGGCGGCCTGCGCCGTCTCGAGCTCACGAAGGACATGGTGCGAAAGGCGCTCCCACGCCTGAGCGCGACGGCCGAGATCGAGCTCGTGGACGGCAAGCACGTCGTCGTCGATCCGCTGTTCGCCGAGTGGATCGAGCGCATCAATCAGGGGACACCGGAAGAGGAGAGTCAGTAACAGCCCTGGAAGCCTTGCTTCAGCTGGGCGAGCGTCGGAGGGTCGCGCTTCAGCAGCTCGCTGACGGTGACGAGAGTGAACTTGCGCGCCTCGAGGATGCGGAGGATGCGGGGGAGCGCGCGCGCCGTCGCCGGGATGACGTCGTGCATGAGGATGATCGCGCCCGGCTGGACGAGCTTCAGCACCGTGTGGGAGATGGCGGCCGTCGAGTAGCCGCGCGAGTCGTAGGAGTCGACCGACCAGAGGATCGTCTTCAGGCCGAGGGCCTTCGCCTGGGCGTTGACGGTTGCGTTCGTCGCGCCGTACGGCGGCCGGAAGACGGTGGGGCGGGGTACGCCTGCTCCTTTGATCGCCGCCTGCGTGCTCGAGAGCTGCTGCTGGACGCCGGCCGCGGAGTACTTGGACAGGTCGGGATGCGACCACGAGTGGTTCCCGACCTCGCCCAGCGCCCTCTCCTGTCTGATCAGGGCCGCGCGCCCCTGGATGTTCTTGCCGAGGACGAAGAAGGTCGCGCGCGCGTGGTAGCGGCGGAGCGTGCGGACGACCTGCGGCGTCGTCGTTCCCGGTCCGTCGTCGAACGTGAGCGCGACGTAGCGGCCGGCGTGCCCACCGCAGTAGATCGGGTAGTCGCCGCGGCCGGCCGAGCCGGAGAGCCCGGCCGCGAGCGCCAGGCCGAGCGCAAGCGCCTTCAGGTCAACAACCTCATACCGGCGCGCACACAGAATTCTCACTTCCATCTGGTTGGATACCTATAGCCCAGCTCGGACAGCCGCTGCTCAGTGGCGCGCTCCTGGTCGATTCCCCCAGATCACTTCCGAGGAGCAGGGCACTAGGGGCGGCGGATCACTGCGGAACCGCCGCCTCACTACTCTCCAGGCATGCACCTCGCGCTGGTCGGCGCCGTCGCTTCCCTGGTTTTCCCGCTCGCGCCGGGCACGCACTGGACGCTGCGCGACATCGACTCGGGAGCGAAGACGACGATCTCGGTGGGCAAGGGCCGCGTGCTGCACGGATTCCCAGGCGCCGGCAACGTGCGCGTACGGAACGCGGGGAAAACGGTGCAGGCCTGGGATGCGAAGGACGCCCGGTGGGAGCCGTGGTTCCGCTTCGGCGCGAAGAAGGGTGAGCGCTACACGGTGCGGCTTGCGTCGACGCCGCTGTGGCAGTCGGTCGAGGTGCGCGTCGCCTCGAAGACGGCTTCGGCGCGCGACTACGACGGGAAGACATACCGAGGCTGCACGCGCTTCGACTTGCAGGTGCGCGGAGTCGCGGACGCGGGCATGACCGCGGATGACGTTCTGCCCGCGCGTCGGCCCGGTGCGCTTTTCGGAGACGACGATCGCCGGCCCGCGCACGTTCGCGCTCGCGTAGCCCAGGAAGAAGGCGCCTCACCGCTCCGTCTTACTGGAGCAATGCGCAGCACACCGGGAGAGTTCGCGTGAGCGCGGCTTTCGCAGCAGTCCTCCCGCGCGCCGTGCCCAAGGCGCGCCAGGCGACGTGGGGCTACTTCGTGTGGATCGTCGCGGCGAGTGTGATCGTGATCCCGGAGCTGCTGGCGGCGGTCAACGTCGGCCTGCCGTTCACCACGATCTCGACGATGACCGGGCATCTCGAGCGCCACCACGACTGGGTGGAGCTGATCGTCGTCGGGATCATCGTGTTCGTCGTCTTCTCGCTCGTGAAGCTCTCGCCCCGAAACGAGACGAAGCGAAATCCCGGAGAGCCGCAGCGGACGCCCGGCGGGCGGTTGACCGCCAGGCCGAAGCCGCCGGCCAGGGCCATGACCGCGGACACCTTCGACGAGAAGGACGCGCCGCTCTGGTTCGCGATCGCCGCCATCGGCTCGCTCGTCCTGATCGCGGTCGCGACCTGGGCCACCGACTTCTGGCTCGACGACGGGAGCCGCTACCGCTCGGCGTACGTCCTGTACGGCCTGCTCGCCGTCGGCGTGGCTCGTCGCCCCGAGCCTGTACACGTTCTTCAGCGGGGCCGATCCGCCGTTTCCGACGCTGTTTCGCAGCGTGCACAACCTCACGGAGTGGCTGCGGACGCGCAGGTGGCCGTGGACGCTCGGGCCGGGCCTGGCCTGGGCCGTCGGCTACATCATCCTGGCGGGCCTCGTGATCCTCTTGCTGCATCTCACGCTCTACCCGTACCCGAACATCACGAAGATCCTCAATCCGAACGGCTGATCTAGGCCTTTCGACGATGTTGCGGATCGAGAGGTATCGCTTCGGCGGCAGGTCGCAACGGATCCAACAGACCGCAGACACGATCCTCCAGGCAGTTGACGAAAGGGAGTCAAATCGGAGTTTCGAGCCTATGCCTCCGCGGAAACCCCCGAGTTCAGGACGAGGTGCCTGAACGTCATCGATCGCTTGCTCTCGGCGCGCGTTCGTGATGCTTCGGACCTGCTACGGCGATTCGACACGGACGGGGCCTAGCCGAACCAGCACGACATCTCGACATTCATATTCCTGGCGGTAGGGCCGACGTCGCCGACATTTTTCTGCAGAGGCGCTCTAATCTCTTTGGCTAGGGCGTAGCCGAGGACGGCAATGGTCTGGTGGACGGACTTCCGAGGCACGCGGCACTCACTCAGCCCCAGCCCTCTACCGGTTATAGATGCGCTCCTTCGGAGCACGCAAGTTCCGATTCGACACGCGAGAATTGGCGGAAAGACTCCTCGACATCCTCTCTTTGCTGGAGAAGACGGGCAAGTAGCTTTCAGCCACGCGTAGATCGTGACGGCCCGCGCCTCCGACGCCGGCAAGCGCAGGGCCTGAGCATGCGCCATCCCCCATGGCCCGGCAAACCGATCGAGGTATGCGCTGGGGGACGCGCGATCCGAGCATTCCCGGCGCATCTGGCAGGATTGACCCGCTCAACCAGCGGATTCCGCGTAGCCGAGAGGGTTTGATGGGCGGTACTGGGCTAGAACCGTCACAGCCTGCGCGTAAGGCAGATGACGCTAGAGCTGCGACTGATTTGGCCGGTGGCGGTCGATGACCGCGGCGAAGTCCACGTCCACCGGCAACGTCCCGTAAGCCTGACCGCCGCCGCGGGCGATGAAGGCGTCCGCGACCGCCGGCGCGCCGTAGCGAACCACCAGCGAGCGCAGCAAGGCGAGACCTAGCCGCTCGACCATCCGCCGCGCGTTCGGCTCCGACGTGTCCAGCTCGGAGACCGAGCCGACCTCGGCGACGAACGCATCCAGCGACTTCGGCAGCTTCGCCATCGCGCGCACGGCGTCCAGCGCCTGGATGTTCCCCGCGCCCTCCCAGATCGAGTTCAGCGGGCTCTCGCGAAAGATCCGCGGCAGCGGCGAGTCCTCGACGAAGCCGTCGCCGCCGATGCACTCCAGCGCCTCCGCGACCACCCACGGCGTCACCTTGCACACCCAGAACTTCGCCACCGGGGTCGCCAGCCGCAGGAACTCGGTCTCGCCCTCGTCCAGCGCGCGCGCGAGGCGCAGCGCGACCAGCGTCGCCACCTCCGACTCCACGCACAGATCGGTCAGCACGTTCTGCATCAGCGGCTGCTCGATCAGCGGCTTCCCGAACGCCGTGCGGTGCGCGCAGTGGTGGATGGCCTCCGCGACCGCGCGGCGCATGAGCGCGGCCGAGCCGTAGCACGCAGTCGATGCGCGTCTGGCTGACCATCTCCATGATCGTGTGGACGCCGCGGCCTTCCTCGCCGACGAGCTGCGCCCACACGCCGTCGAGCTCGACCTCGGCCGTCGCGTTCGAGCGGTTGCCGAGCTTGTTCTTGAGGCGCTGGATGCGGAAGCCCGGCTGGTCGCTCGGGACGAGGTAGCACGTCAGGCCTGCGCGGCGCGTGCGCGAGCGTCAGGAAGGCGTCCGATTGCGGCACCGAGCAGAACCACTTCTCGCCGCGCAGCGTCGCCTCGCCGTTGCCGGAAGGCTCGGCGCGCGTCTCGTTCGCCTGCACGTCCGAGCCGCCCTGCCGCTCGGTCATCGCCATCCCGCACCACGCGTCGTCCGCCGAGCGCGAGATCAGCCGCGGCTCCCACTCGGCCGCGAGCGCCGGCGTCGAGCGCAGGGCCGCGACGGAGCCATGCGTCATGCACAGCGGACACATGACGCCGGCCTCGACCTGGTTCAGCGAGATGAACGCGGCGGCGCGCAGGACGTTGCCGCCCGGCGTGCCGTCCCAGCCGAGCCCGGTGATCCCGGCCTCGCGGCCGATCCGCATGCAGCTCATGCCAGGACGGGTGGAAGCTGAGCTCGCCGTCGCCGCGCAGCCTCGGGGGATTCTCGTTTGCGAGCGCGCCGAGCCGCAGCGTCTCCGCGCGGCCGAGCAGCTCGCCGAGTGCCGTCGCCTCCGCCGACCCCTCGGGCGTTCCCCAGCGCTGGAGCGACTCGGCCAGCGGCCGGTTGGAGGTGAAGACGTTGTAGTCCTCGAGTGGCGGCGGGATGTTCGAGACCGACGACGGGTGCCCGGTCATCGCCACGTGGCCATACTAGTCCGGCGATGTCGGAAGAAAAGATGCTCGAGGCGGTTCAGCGAGCGCTCGAGCACAGAGGAATCGACGACAAGCTGATTGCGGCCGGCCAGTTCAACCCGCGCGGGCGCAGCAGCGGCGCGTGGCTCGGCGCAGTCGTCGGCGACGCGGCAGGCAGTGTGGCCGGCGGAGTGGGGGAGGCCGCAGGGCTCGCTGTCGGCTCGCTGGCCGGAGAGCATGCCGCGGGTGCCGTCCGCGGCCTCCCGGAGTTCATGCTGATCGGCGTCTCCGAACAGGCCGTCTACGGATTCGCCGGGCGCAGCCGGAGCAAGGAGCCGACCGAGCTCGTCTTCCAGGTTCTCCGCGACGGGCTCGACGTCAAGGTGCATCAGCGGGCAAACGTCCGCGTGCTCGAGCTGATCGACAAGAGCGGCTCGAGCATCGAGCTGGAAGGAAGCCGGCTGCCGATCACGCACTCGAAAGACGTGCTCGACGCGCTCGGCGGCTGATCAGGAAGCGAGCGACACGAAGCCGCCGACGATCGCGCCGTAGGCGATGTGGCCGGCGATCGTGACGAGCGCCGTCGAGCGCCCGTAGTTGTGCATCAGGAATCCCGGGCGACTCGAGGAAGGGTGTGTCGTCGGCCGCCGTCAGCGGCGAGGCCATCCGCGGGTGGACGACCGGCAGCATGATGTTCACCAGCGCGGAGCCGGCGAACAGCCCGTGGACGACCAGGGCGACCGTGCGTCCGTCGCCGATCGCGGCGTAGTCGCGGATCGGGGAGGTAGCCGTCGCGCCGGCGCGGTTCCCGCACGGTCACCGCATCGTTACGTACACCTCAGCGTCGCGCCTTGAGGCGCTCGACCTCCCGATCGACATCCGCGTGCGTCGGCTCGCGCAGGCGCGAAGCGGTGTATGTCCTGACGCCGTGAAACAGCAGCACGGCCGTCCAGATCCCGGCCGCCCAGAAGAACCACGGGTTCCACGTGTCGGGCCCGCCCGAGTCGGCGAACCGTGTCGGCCACTGGCTGTCCTGGAAGTACTCGCTCATCATCCAGATGAAGCCGAGAACGGGCACTCCCACGGCCCACGTGACGACGTGCAGCTTGAAGGCGCGGACGCGCTTGAGCTGCTCCAACGCGAGCTCTCGCAGCGCCTGCTCTTCCTCCGGTGGGGCGAAGATGGACGAAGTCCGCTTGACGCCGGCTCTTCCGTTCTTCGTGGTGGTCTCGATAGGCATGTGTAGTCACCTCCTTCCGAGCCACCTTCAGCATCGCCCGTCGGAGCTGACACGCCATCCGGGATCACGCGGATCGGACGGCTACGAAATACGGATTCGTTCCGAGAAGGTCAGCCGAGCATCCCCCGCTGCGCCAGCCACTCCGTTCTCTGGCCCGTGGCCGAGGCGATCAGATCGAAATGGCGGTCGTAGTGCAGGAGCGTGACGTCATGCACCTCTGCCACGGCGGCGATCAGCAGATCAACCGGCTTTGGGCCGCGGTGATGACCCTCAGCGGCGAGGGCCGCCTGGCCGCGGACCGCCGCCTCCTCGACACGCGGATCGATGGCGAGGTGGCGGAATCTTTCCAGGTGCGCATCGAGTGTTCGATGGTCAGTGGCGTTCGGGCTGAATAGAGCAGCTCGAGCCTGACGGGTGTGCAAAGCGCGATCGCGTCCGCTTCGAGCAGCTCCGACCAGCGGTCGGCGACGCGCCCACTGCGGTGCCACGCGCTTGTGTCTGCCAGATACCGGACCACGTCACGGTGTCCGGAGCCGACGCAGCTCCTCCGGGCCGGGCCCGAGGCCGCCTTCCTTTCGGATGCGCTCCATGACTTTCCTCCGGTGCCCGAGGTTGATGACCTCGTCCAGCGCCGCATCCACCGTGTCCGCGATGGTGCTGGTCCCCAGAACCTTGCCCGCTTCTGCGATTTTCCGGCGATCGACGCGGAGAGACGTCTTGGCTTGCGGAGATATCTTTGGAGCGGCCATGAAGATATCTTAGCCGGCGGTGCCGGATGAAACTGTGACGACTTCGCCACGACTCTGGCGCCAGATCCGTGCGATCGTGCTGCTGCCGGGGACGGTGACGATCGTGATTCCCGCGCTGCTCGTCTGGGCGACGGCGTCAACTTCGGCTGGTGGAGCGCGATCGGCGCGCTCGTCCTCGCCGCCGGGCTCGCACTCTTTGCCTGGACGGTCGCCCTCTTCGTCCAGATCGGCCGCGGGACTCTCGCGCCCTGGGACGCGACGCGGCACCTGGTCGTCGAAGGCCCGTACCGCTACGTCCGCAACCCGATGATCACGGCCGTCCTCACCATCCTGCTCGGCGAGGCGCTCACGCTCGGCAATCCGTGGATCGCCGTGGAGGCGGCCGTGGTCTTCACGATCAACGCGGTCTACTTCCCGCTGAGCGAGGAGCCGGGACTGAGACGGAGATTCGGAGCCGAGTACGACGAGTACGCCAGGAACGTCCCGCGCTGGATACCGCGCCTCCGTCCCTGGAGCCCTTAGCGATCCAGTTCGAGAAAGCCGTCTTCGTACAGGCGTCGGACGACCGAGGCGACAACCTCCGGCTCGGCGCCGGTCTCCGCGACGATCTCGTCCAGCCGGCGGTCGTCGAGCGCGAACAGGACGGGCAATACCCGTGCGTCCACGGACGCGACGAGGCCGATCCCGTCGTCGAGCCACATGGTCACGTCACCGAGCTCGTACTCATCCCGGTAGGCGAGGTCCTGGCGCAGCCGGTGCCCCGAGACGAGGCGGAACCGGAGAGCAAGCAGCTCCTCGTCCGAGGCGGGAAGCGGCTCGTCCGCCGGCCACGAAGATGCGCTCGAGCTGGCGGCCCGCTTCCCCATTCGCGGGGACCGACAGCCGGAGGCCACGCCGCCAGTTGTCACCCTCCCGGCGCCGGAGGACGACTCCGCCAAACCCGATCCCGCGCGCTTCCAGCCGTTCGAAGTGGTCGAGCCACCGCTCCACCGCGCGCTCGTAGGTCGCGCGATCGCAGCGGAGCGACTCGTTCCACTGCGACGCGTACTGGAGCGGAGTGATCGGCTCGTTTGCCGAGCAGGAGCGCATCGCAACCGCTTCCCTCCACCCAATCCCGCAGCGGCTCCCACGTCTCGCCCGCGTCCCTGCAGATCCAGTTGGCGAGGATGGTGGCGTGTCCTCCGGCGTTGAGGTGCTCGGCGGCTTCGATCGTCACTTTGCGCGAGACGCCCTCGCCGCCGAGCTCGCTGTCCCGGAAGAGCTGCCGGTTGTCGGGTGAGATGACGAACGGCGGGTTGGCGACGATCAGGTCGAACGAGTCGCCCTCCACGGGCTCGAACCAGCTTCCTCCACGCGTCTCGACGGCGGCGCCGTTCAAGCGGCTATTGAGGTCGGCGAGCCGGAGGGCTCGCGTGTTGACGTCCGTTGCGACGACCTCGCGTGCATGCCGGGCGGCCAGCAACGCCTGGAGGCCGAAACCCGTGCCGACGTCGAGCGCGCGCTCGACGGGCTTCCGGATGGTCAGCGCCGCCAGGGTAAGCGAGGCATTCTGGAGCCCGGCGACGTAGTCCTGGTCGCGGCCGCGCATCGTCGAGGTCGCTCGCAAGGAGCAGGCCGTCATGCGGAGTGAGGCGGACACATGCGCGCACTGAGTCACCGTCGCGCTCGACGAGGCCCGCATGCTCCATCGACCGGACGGGAACCGGCAGCTCGCGGGCCGGAACGGTTTCCTCGAGCATGAACAGGCGCATGAGCGTGGCCGCGGCTCCGTGCCGGCTCCGGATCGCTACCGGTACCGCCTCCGGGATGGGCGCCAGGGTGGCTGCCTCCGTCACGGACGCGTCGTCGAACCCCGCCGCGGCGAGTGCGCGGCGAAGGCTCGCCCAGCTTTGACCGTCTTTCGTCAGAGGCGTAGGATCGCATTGACCGCTACAACGAAAGGACAATCATGGGGAGAAAGACTCGAGCGGCCAAGGCGAGCCTGGCCGCTGCATTCCTCGCGAGCGGAGGAGCGGTCGCCTCGACGGCGGGCGCCGAGGCGAATCCTGACGCGGCGAGTGTTCAGGGAATCGTCTCGTCTTACTTCGGGGAGCTCGGGCTCCAATCCGCCTTCCAGCAGTACCTGAAGGACAATGCGCCCTTCAACAACTTCCTGAAGTGGTAGAAGTTCACACCGGCCGACGCGACACGAGGCGTCGTCGCCTTCTCCGCCTTTGCAGAAGGTCGCCCCGCCGCCGATCTTTCGCGGCGAGGGCTGAGATGGAACGGAGCGCCGGCTAGCGCCGGCGCTCCAAGCCGTCCCGCGGCTCCGGTCCCGAGGATTGGATTAGCCGCCGCGATTCCCGGTCACAACCCCTTTACATATCCTTCCCGTCAGCCGTAGGGGGAGATAGGGCGTGGCCGAAGTCGCGTTCGACCAAGTGAGCAAGGTCTACCCGGACGGGACCCGGGCGGTCTCGGGCTTGAGCCTGGGCATCGAGGACGGGGAGCTGATGGTGCTCGTCGGGCCCTCCGGCTGCGGCAAGACGACGGCGCTGCGCATGGTCGCCGGCCTCGAGGCCATCTCCGAAGGCGTGATCCGCATCGGCGAGCGCGTCGTCAACCACGTGCCGCCGCGCAACCGCGACATCGCGATGGTGTTCCAGAGCTACGCGCTCTACCCGCACCTGACCGTCTACCAGAACATCGCCTTCGGCCTCAAAGTCAAAAAAGTGCCGAAGGAGGAGATCGAGCAGCGCGTCAAGGATGCGGCGCGGACGCTCGGGCTGGAGAACTACCTCGATCGCAAGCCCCGGGCGCTGTCCGGCGGTCAGCGGCAGCGGGTCGCGATGGGACGGGCGATCGTGCGGCATCCGCAGGCCTTCCTGATGGACGAGCCGCTCTCCAACCTCGACGCGAAGCTCCGCGTGCAGGTGCGGGCGGAGATCAGCAAGATCCAGCACGACCTCGACGTGACCACCATCTACGTCACGCACGACCAGGTCGAGGCGATGACGATGGGCGATCGCGTGGCGGTGATGCGCAAGGGCGAGCTGCAGCAGGTGGCGCCGCCGGAGGAGCTGTACGACCACCCGGTCAACCTGTTCGTCGGCGGCTTCATCGGCAGCCCGGCGATGAACGTGCTCGAGGCGCGGCTCGAGCGGCAGAACGGCGACCTGCGCGTCGTCACCGGCGACCAGACGCTGACGCTCGACTCACGCACGCTCGAAGCGAGGCCGCGGCTGGCCGAGTACGAAGGGCGCGAGGTCATCCTGGGCATCCGCCCGGAGAATCTCGAGGACGCCGCGCTCGCGAACGGAGCGCCGGACGACCGCCGGCTGCATGGAAAGGTCGAGCTCCGGGAAGGACTGGGATCGGAGATCGTGGTCCACCTCGCCGTCCGAGCCCGTCCCGCAGTCACCGAAGACGTCAAAGAGCTGGCGGAGGACCTCGGCGCGGAGCTACCGGTCGGCGAAGCCGAGGAAGGGGAGACCACGATCGTCGCGCGCTTCGACCCGCACTCGCGGGTGCAGGAAGGAGAGACGGCGGAGGTCGCCGTCGACACCACGGCATTGCACTTCTTCGATCCCGAGACCGGTCTCGGGATCTACGACCACCAACAGAAAGGGGAGGCATGACAATCACCCGTCTCTATGCGGTGACGGCGGTGGCGATCGCGGCGATTCTGGTCGCAGCGAGCGCAGCCGGCGGCTCCGCACCGAAGGGCCACCACGCGGCGAAGATCTCGGGGACGGTCTCGATCATCTCCGAGGCGACTGGCGCCGAGCAGGAGCACTTCAAGAACGTCCTCGCGGACTTCGAGAAGCTCTATCCGGACATCGACACGAAGTACACGTCGGCGGGACGGAACCTGACGACCATCCTCTCGACGGCCGTCGCCGGCGGCAATCCGCCGGATATGGCGCTGATCCCGCAGCCGGGATACATGCGCGAGCTCGTCAAGAAGAAGGCCCTGAAGCCGATCGAGTTCATGCGCAGCACGGTCAAGCGCGACTGGTCGCCGGGCTGGCTCGCACTCGGGAGCGTCGGCGGCAAGCTGTACGGCCTCTATCTCAAGGGCGCCAACAAATCGACCATCTGGTACAACGTCAAACTCTTCAAGAACGCCGGCGTGAAGCCGCCGCAGACGTTCCCGGCGCTGCTCAAGGCCGCGAAGACCCTCAAGGCGTCGGGCACGAAGGCGTACTCGATCGGCGGCGGTGACGGCTGGACGCTCACCGACCTGTTCGAGAACATCTACCTCAGGCAGGCGGGCCCCTCGCTCTACGACAAGCTGTCCGTGCACAAGATCAAGTGGACGCACCCGTCGGTCAAGAAGGCGCTGAAGACGATGGCGCAGGTCTTCAAGGACGGCGGGAACATCGCGGGCGGGACGTCCGGAGCGCTCACGACCATCTTCGCGGACTCGGTCACTCAGGCCTTCGGCGCCAATCCGAAGGCGGCGATGGTGCTCGAGGGCGACTTCGTCGAGGGCACCATCACCGGTTCCACCAGTGCGAAGCCGGGGACGGACTTCAACTACTTCCCGTGGCCGGCGATCAAGTCCGGCACTCGCTCGAACGTCGTCGCCGGCGGGGACGCCGTCGTCATGTTCAGGGACAAGCCGGCGATCCGCGCGCTGATGAAGTACTTCGGAACCGCGCGGGCGGCGAACGTGTATGCGAAGCAGGGAGGCTTCTCCTCACCGAACAAGCGCGTGAAGGGGAGCGCCTACCACGATCCGATCGCGCGCCGGGCGGCGCTCGGGCTGGCGAACGCGAAGGTCGTCCGCTTCGACATGTCCGACCTGCAGCCCGCGGCCTTCGGTGGCACGGCGGGACAGGGCATGTGGAAGCTCTTCCAGGATCTGCTGAAGAGCCCGAACGACGTCAACGGGATCGCGACCAAGCTGGAGGCGGCCGCAAAGAAGGCCTACGGCGGTAAGTGAGCGGGGCGAGCATCACCGCGGAGCCTCCCCCACGGGAGGCTCCGCCCCCCGACGTGCCCGCGGGGGAGAGCCGCTGGAGCCGGTTGCTGATCGCGGCGGTTTTCCTCGCGCCTGCAGCGGCCCTGCTCGGGATCTGGGTCGTCTATCCCGCGTTCAGGACGATCATCCGCAGCTTCTTCGACGAGGCCGACCACTTCGTCTGGTTCGCGAACTTCAAGGAGCTGTTCACGACCGACATCCTGCTGACCGCGATCAAGAACAACGTGCTGTGGGTCGCGATCGTGCCGGTCTTCGTGACGGCCCTGGGGCTGATCTTCGCCGTCCTCACCGAGCGCGTCCGCTGGTCGGTCGCGTTCAAGACGGTGGTGTTCATGCCGATGGCGATCTCGCTGCTCGCGGCCGGCGTGATCTGGCGCCTGATGTACATCCAGGATCCGAGCCAGGGCACGGTCAACGCCGCGATCGCGGCGGTCAAGGGCGTGTTCGAGCCGCAGGGCGCGTTGCCCACGGCGGAGCCGTCCACGCCGCAGCTCACCGGCAAGTCCGGCGGCACGCTCACGCTGAAGACGCCGCTCGAGCCCGGCCAGGTCGCCGTTATGGGACTGTCGGCCATCCCGCCGGAGGACGTCCCGGACGGCGCCAAGCAGGCGGTGAAGCCCCCGGCGAAGCCCGACGGCATCACCGGCGTCGTGTGGAGAGATTTCAAGCCGGGCGGAGGCAAGGCCGGGAAGGTCGAGAAGGGTGAGCTCGGGCTGCCCGGCGTCACGCTCGAGCTGCGCGATTCCTCCGGCAAGCAGATCGCGACGACGACCAGCGCCGACGACGGCACCTTCGCCTTCGAGAATCTCGCAGCCGGCAAGTACACGGCCGCGATCTCCGGCCAGACCTTCGCCCAGCCCTTCGGCGGGGTCGACTGGCTCGGCGCCCAGCTGATCACGCCCTCGATCATGATGGCCTACATCTGGGTGTGGGCCGGGTTCGCGATGGTCGTGATCGCGGCCGGGCTCGCCGCAATCCCGCGCGACGTGCTGGAGGCGGCACGGACCGACGGTGCCAGCGAGTGGCAGACATTCGTGCGCGTGACCGTTCCGCTGCTCCTGCCGATCCTCAGCGTCGTCTTCATCACGATGGTGATCAACGTCTTAAAGGTCTTCGACATCATTCTCTCGGTGGCGCCGAGCTCGTCGCAGGACGACGCGAACGTCATCGCGCTCGCGATGTGGCGCGTCTCCTTCAGCGGCCAGAACGACTTCGGCGTCGGGTCGGCTATCGCCGTCTTCCTCTTCCTGCTCGTCCTGCCGGTGCTCGCGCTCAACATCCGCCGTTTCAGGCGGGAGGTCTGATGGCCGTCGCCGAGGCCCGCGTCCGCGTCGCGCCGGCGGTCGTCGAGGAGGGGGTCGCGCGCAAGATCCTGCGGCTGCTGGGGAAAGCGCCCGTCCACATCGCCCTGGTCTTCATCGCGGTGCTCTGGCTCGTCCCCACGATCGGGCTCTTCCTGACCTCGCTCATGTCGCCCGCGGACATCAGCGCCGGCGGCTGGTGGCAGATCTTCACCAAGCCGAGCATCGCCACGCTCGAGAGCTACCGGCAGCTGTGGGAGAACGAGTCGCTGCGCACGTCGCTGCTGACGACACTCGAGATCGCCGTCGGCGCGACCGTGCTTCCCATCGTCGTGGCCGCCCTTGCCGCCTACGCCTTCGCCTGGCTCGAGTTCCCGGGCCGGGACTGGCTCTTCATCGTCGTCATCGGCCTGCTGGTCGTCCCGCTGCAGATGGCGCTGATCCCGATCTTCTCGTTCTACAACGCCGTCGGCCTGTTCGACACGGTGCTGGGACTCATCCTGTTCCACACGGCGTTCGGGCTGCCGTTCGCGATCTTCTTGTTACGGAACTTCTTCATCGGCATCCCGAAGGACCTGCTCGAGTCGGCGCGGATCGACGGCGCATCGGAGTTCCGGATCTTCCTCCGGCTGATCCTTCCGCTCGGCCTGCCGGCGATCGCGTCGCTCGCGATCTTCCAGTTCCTGTGGACGTGGAACGACCTGCTCGTGGCGCTGACGTTCGGCCGGGACACGCGGCCGATCACCGTCGCGATCCTGTCGCAGCTGTCCGAGTTCGGGTCGAGCATCGAGATCATCGCGCCGGCGTCCTTCGTGTCGCTGGTGCTGCCGCTGGCCGTCTTCTTTGCGTTCCAGCGCTACTTCGTGCAGGGGCTGCTCGCCGGCTCGGTCAAGTAGCGCCGCTTGTGTTACGCTGCAACACATGGCAACACATACGCGGTCGTTTCGACTGGACGAGCAACTTCTCGAGCTACTCGAGGAGCGCGCCGATCGGGTCGGAGAGTCGGCGAACGCCCTCGCCGCCCGCTATCTCGAAGAGGGGCTGCGCAGGGACGAGCACCCGCTGATCGCCTTCGTGAATCGCCCGGCAGGCCGGCGAGCGATGCTGGCCGGCACGCGGCTCAACGTCGCGGATGTCGTCGCCGATCGCAAAGTCGGCCGGCTCGGCGGAAGGGGCGGCGGAGTCACTCGATTTGCCGATCTGGAAGGTACGGGCCGCGCTCAGTTACTACGCGGACTTCCGCGACGAGATCGACGCTGAGCTGGAGCGGGACGGCCGCCTCGCTGAGCGTGAGGAAGCGCGCTGGCGCGCCGAGCGTTCCGCGCTCGCTTGAAGCTTCTCCTCGACGAGCACTTCTCCCGGCGCGTGGCGACCGAGATGCGGGGTCGCGGACACGACGTCATAGCTGTTTCCGAGGACGATGAGCTGCGCGGCCTGCCCGATGCCGAGCTGTTTGCGCATGCTCGTTCGACGCGGGTACGCGATCGTCACACAGGACTACGCCGATTTCGTCGCCCTCGTCCGCGCGGCGGCGATCGACGAGGTCGAGCACTTCGGCGTGGTGTTCGTCCCAAAACGGCTTTGGAGCTCGCTTCGAGATCTCGATGGTCTCCTGGATGCGCTCGAGCGCTTCCTCGGCGACCACTCGAGTGAGGACGCGTTGTCGAGCGGGGTCGTCTGGCTCGGGCCGTAGACCTCTAGCGACGCCGGTCGCGCTCGGTGGGCGACCTTAGACTCCGTGCGTGGCCGACTGGGTGACGATCTCGTCGCTGGCGACCGCCGGCGGGACGCTCGTCCTCGCCGGCGCGACGTTCGCCGCCGTCCGCTCCTCGAACCGCTCGGCCCGCCTCGCGGAGCAGTCGCTGCTCGCCGGCATCAGGCCTTTGCTCATCTCCTCGCGGATGGACGACCCGCCGCAGAAGGTCTACTTCGTCGACGGGAAGTACGTCGTGGCACCCGGCGGCCAGGCCGGCGTCGACGCGTCGGACGAGGCGATCTACCTCGCCATCGCGCTCCGCAACGCGGGCAGCGGGATCGCCGTGCTCCACGGCTGGACGATGCTCACCGGCGAGATCAGGCAGCTCGACCACCGGCCGCTGGAGGAGTTCACGAGGCTCACGCGCGACCTCTACCTCGGCGCGGGCGACCTCGGCTACTGGCAGGGCTCGTTCCGCGACCCCTCCTCGGAGGAGTTCGTCGAGGCGCTCCGCGTCATCCGGGAGCGCGAGCCGTTCGCGATCGAGATCCTGTACGGGGACGAGGAAGGCGGCCAGCGCCGGATCAGCCGCTTCGGCGTCCTGGCGCGCGGCGAGAGCGAGTGGCTCGCGGAGGCCGGCCGGCACTGGAACCTCGACCGGGCCGACCCCCGCTAGTACTGCAGCGGGAGCTGAATGGGCCGAACGGCCTATTGACCGCTAAGCGAGGGCAGGTCATGCTCCCTGCGCGTGCCACGTCCCCGACTGCGGCGCTCCTTGACGAAACTCGTCCTGCTTCTTGTGCTCGCCGGGCTCGTCGGCGCGCCCTCTGCCTTCCCGAAGCCCCCCGAACGCGCCCGACACGACGATCACCGCGAGCCCGCCGGCGGCGACGTCCTCGACCACGGCCACGTTCAGCTTCGTCTCGTCGATCAATCCGGCGACGTTCGCCTGCTCGCTCGACTCCGGCGCATACAGCGCCTGCACGTCGCCGACGACCTACACCGGCCTCGCGCGGGTGAAGCACACCTTCGCGGTCCGCGCAACCGCGAACGGCGCCACCGACTCGTCGCCTGCCTCCTATAGCTGGACGGTCACCGCGGCGGCGGCGAACTCGCCCGAAGGCCAGGGTTACTCCGACTCGAACACGCCCGCGCAGAACTCGCAGGCGATCCAGGCCGCGGTCGACTACGCGCGCGCGAACAACCTGAGGCTCGAGCTCGCGGCGCGCACCTACACGTACGCCGGAAACGTCGTCGTGCCGAGCGGTGTCGAGGTGATCGGCCTCTCGTCCGATCCGACGACGGGAACGGTGCTGAAGAACAACGCCGCGACGCCCGGACTGATCATCGCGCAGACGCCCGGCACGATCGACGCCTACCGCTTCCAGCACCTCGCGATCCAGGGCGGCAGCGCCGGCTTCGTCGCCGGCCCGAACGGCCCGACCTTCGCCGTCTTCAGCGACCTCTCGATCTCGGTGCCGGGCGGCGAGGGCTGGCAATTCACCGGCGGTGCCGAGCAGGTGCTGTTCGAGAACATCACCTGCGTCTACACCAGCACCTGTGTGCACGGCTACCTGAACGACACGCGAGAGAGCCGCTGGGACAAGTCGACCTTCAGGAACTTCTCGGCCGCGCACGACGCGAACGTGTTCCTCATCGAGGCCAACATCGAGACAGACCTGCGCTTCGAGAACGTGACGATGTCCGACATCGCGGTGAGAGGCGTCGAGCTGACGTCGGACGGCGGGACGTTCGCCGGCGAGATGAGGAGCATCGTCGTGATAGGCGGGTCGTCGTCGGCCGTCTCCGGGGCTGCGTGGAAGATCAAGCAGGCGCACTGGCCCGGGAACACGCCGTTCGCGGGCCAGCCGACCTTTGCCGGCTGGATCACCTTCAAGGGCGGGTCATGGGGAAAGCTCGACCTGACCGCGGCCAACAACGCGGTTCTTCTCGACCACACGAGCTATCACGGCGCTGATCGACCCGAATCACCGCGCAGTTTCCTACAGCGGTACGACGGCCGCGAACCCGACGGCGCCCGCCCCGCTGCCCGTGCAGACGGTCGAGCCGAAAGCGACCCCCGAGGGCCACGGATACTCGGATACCGGCTCCGGCTCGGCCAACGCGAGGGCGTTCTCGGCTGCGTTCTCCTATGCCGCCTCGCGTGGTGTCCCAGTCATCCTCAAGCGCCGCCGCTACACGTACGCCGGCCCGATCTCCGTCCCGGCCGGAGTGACGGTCTTCGGCGGGAACGGCTTCGGCGACTCGAGCCAGGCGACGGAGCTCGTCAACACGGCGGCGACGCCCCACTTCACGATCTCCGGCTCGAACGTCCGCTTCGAGGACGTACTCCTCATCCAGGGCTCGACCGGCTTCCGGCTGGCGTCGAGCGCGTCCAATCTCACCTTCGCGCATATGAGCCTGCGGGTGTGGGACGGCGTCGGCTGGGATCTTTCGGCGCCGGTGAGCGGGCTCCACATCGCGGACGTCTCCTGCAGCGGGATGCTCGTCTGCGTGCGCAGCACGAGCGCGCTCTCCTCCTCGGACTTCACCGATCTCTATGCGGTCAACGACAGCCAGGTGCTCCATCTCGAGGGGAGCCAGACGAACCTCACGTTCGCCGGCATGCGGATGCACAACACGTGCCGGCTGAATCCCACGTGTGGTGGCTCCGACGCTTATTTCGCCGGGCCGATCACGAACATGTCGGTAATCGGCGGGTTCGCCGAGCGCGGTACCGACGGCTACACCTGGGAGCTCCACCCGAGCCCCGGCTCCTCGATCGTCTTCGAGGGTGGTAGCTGGGGATCGTCTCCCGACACGACCGTCAGCGCTTCCATCTACGTCAGCGGCGCGGGCTCGAGCGTAACGCTGCTGAACGTCAACTCGCCGTACAAGCCGGTGTACGACCCTGACTACGTGACCCAGGTCTTCCCGGCCGACTCCATCGCCGTCGTTCACTGACGCAGGGGGCGGGCCTTACGCCCGCCCGCTGCGTCTCATCTCACTTCCGAGAGGGCCTAGCGCGGAAACGCGTCGCCAGCACCTGCTGCTGGTCCTGCGGAGCTGGTCAAGGTCGGAGGATCTCATCCAGCCAGTCGAAGACTCGCTGGTGGTACAGCGACCGGGCCAACGCTTCGCAGTGGCCGCCGGCGCCCTCGGCCGCGGTGAAGCGGACGAGCTCCTTCGGACAGCGGAGCGCGTCGAAGAGTTTCGGCGCGGTCGCCGATGTCGGGTCCCCTTCGGCCATGGTCAGGAGCGTGGCGCACCGGATCTGTCCGGCAACCGGCGATAGCTCGTACGTCGCCAGCTGATCGACAGCTTCGCCCACCGTGTCTACTGCGTGTACCCAGCGCGCGCGCTGCTGAAAGCGCCAGCGCAGGTCGGGCGGCGCGTCGGAGCCCGAGACGAACTCGACGAACGCGTCAAGGTCAGCCGGCAGGGCTTCACGCAAATCCCACTGCCCCGGATCGGCCACAAGCGCCGCGAGCCGGTGCTCGAATGCCGCGGCACGCGGCGCGAGAAAGCCGCCGAAGCTCCAACCCACGAGGACGACGCGGTGTGCGTCGACGTCCGGCCGCTCGAGCGCGAAGTCGACAACGGGCTGGATGACCGTCTCCCAGTTTGGCCGCATCGGGATCCCGTCGCGGATCAGCGGCCGCCCCTGACCTGGCCCGTCGAAACAGAGCACGTTGTAGCCGCGCGCGATGGCCGCCGGCCCGTGCGAGAAGAACATCTCGTGGACGTTCGAGTCGTAGCCGTTCGTCTGTACGATCGTCGGCCTCGGCTCGGACGAGGCGTCCGGCTTCGCCATGATCGCGGGCAGCGCGCCTTCCTCGAAGGGGATCTCGAGGAGCTCGACGTGGTACGGGGCGAGTGCCGCCGCCCGCTCGAAGCACGCGCTCGAGCGCGCGAAGTCGCGTACGAGGCGCGGATCGACCGGCCGGCCGAAGAGCGGGAAGTACGACGTGCGGTAGTACGTGCACGCGCGGAAGAAGGCGTCGCGCGCGCTCACCCGGTGGCCTTTCGAAGCCGACGCTTCGGCGATCGCCTCGATGCGCTCGGCCGTCGCCGTCCACTCCCGGTGCCAGTCGTCTGCGTCGCCGCTCCCGATGCGTTCGACCGTCGTCACGCACTCGCCGAAGTCAGCCGCGCCGTACGCGCTGAGCGTGAGAGCGCGCTCGCCGAACGCGTCCCAGAGAGGGTTGTCACTGAGGAGGGGCACGGCGGAATCATTGCCGAGGAGTCGGCCCGACACAATCGGTCGGGCCGACTCCTCTGGCTCTTCTAGCTACAACCCAAGGCCTAGCGCGGAACCGTCGCCAGCACCTGCTGCTGGTAGTAGACCGGGCCGCCCTCGTCCGCTTGCACCCCCGAGGGGTAGTGCGTCGAGACGAAGAAGCCGTAGATGTTGGTCGTCGGAGATCGCGAGACCGAAGTAGTCGCCGATGAAGGCGTTGAACGTGCACGGGTCCTGGTGCGCCGCGCACGCCATCTGGCCGATGCCGCCGACGTGCTGGTCTGGCTGCATCGGGTCCCAGGTGTACGTGGACATGCGCGTGTTCCCGCCGACCGGCACGGCGCCCGCACCGCTGTCGCTATAGGCCTGAAGCGACGTATCGATGCAGAAGTTCGTGCGGCCGACGTCCTGCGGCCGGATGCTCACGTCATCCGGGCATGCCTGGCGACGGTCATAGAACGCGACCGCGACGGCGCCACCGGGGCCTGCAGCCACCGAGGGCTGGAACTGATCCGTCCCGCTCGCGTCGTCGTTCACGACGACCGGCGGAGTCCACAGTCCACCGCCGTTGACCGACTGGGTGAACTTCACGTCCATCTGCGTCCCGTCCCAGTACTCGTACGCCATGTAGAGGTGCCCGGGGTAGGTCGGCGACGCTGCGAAGTTCTCGAGGATCCCGTCCCGGAACGTCGTGTTCGGGAAGCAGCATCCGGGCGTTCCCTTCGCCAGGGCGCCGGTGTCGAACCAGGTGAACGAGCCTCCGTCGTCGGTCGACTTGGCCACCCAGAGCTCGGCGTCGACGCCGTTCTTCTGGAAGCTCGCGACCGCCGCGTACAGGTCGACCCGACGCATCTACCGACGGGTAGATGTACGTGTTCGCCTTGCCGAGCTCGCTCGGCGGCGTGATCCGCGTCGGCTTGGAGAACGTCTGGCCGCGGTCGACGGACTTCGAGAAGAAGATCTGGACCGTGCTGCCGTTGAAGATCGCCCACATCACGTAGACGTGATCCCGGTACGGGCTCAGGGGTGCGCGATTGACGGCGATCCACTGCTTGTCCACGACGTCCCCGAGCTGGAGGCTGGTCGAGTTGGAGAGGTGGTCGAGCAGCTGGCCGCCGTTTCCGACCACCCAGTTGCGGCCGAGGTCGTCGCTGTACACGACACCGATCCCGCCGTTCGGATGCAGGTTCGTCCAGTAGGCGTTGAACGGCAGAGTCGCCTGGTAGGCCCGGCCCTGCGTGTCGAAGTCGACGTTCGGGTCGGTGTTGTTCGTCCAGCTCGGCGGCATGTCCTGCGTCCCGGTCGAGATGCAGTCGTAGCCGGGGATCTGGGTGTTCTGACCCGGCGTTCCGCCCGGCATCGTGTACGAGCCGAGGTGGAAGTCGTAGAACGTCGAGAAGGTCTCGAAGAAGAACTTCGAGACGCCGACGAGATTCTCCGTCCCGGGCTCGACCGCGATCCACGATTCGGACCGGTTGGAGTTGTAGTCGCCGAGCCGGCACGTGCCCGGAACGGGTGCGTTCGAGCCGGCTGGAATTGGATAGCCGCCGCCCTGCGTAGGCGAGCTGGCGACCTGGTTGAGCGGGACGGTGTCGTTCCATCCCGCTGAGGCTGCCCCCACCCACACGAGCGCACAGGCGGCGGCGAGCCCGACGACGAGTTGCTTCATGAAGTCCTCCCCTCTCTCGTCGAGGACGGGGAGGATCCTACGTGATCGGCATAGGCTGAGAACTCGTGTCGGGGCGAAGTTCGGCGAAGTGGTCCGGACCTCGACATCGTCTTCCGTTCAGGACGGCGAGGTTCAACTGGGTTGGCTACGGGCTGCCGGGTGACTCCGGGAGCGAGGTCATGAACGTCGCAGGGCTCGCCGTCGGCGATCTGACGCACGGGCTCGCCCGGCCGGCGTCCCGTCGGGGATCAACTGCGGCACCGACATGGCCGAGATCTTCAACTGATCGGCTCGACTACTCGCTCGTGACGGTCGACGGCCGGCACGTCGGCTGCGGAGGACTGATCGGGATTTAGTTAGGCCCAGGGCACGCCGGACCAGTCCGGCGGCCGCCTCGGGCCGCGAGTGCTTCGCGTACGCCTCACGGGGTGAGTCCGTTGTCTTGTCGGCGCTCGCCCCGTGGCGCGCAGCGGTTTCGTCTACCGGATACGTGATCTCGACGTGGTCGCCGCGCACGCCGAGCATCAGGGATCGGAGCACGGCCCGTCGCCCGCGCCGACGAGCACGTGGTTGGTGCCCGGCGGGCAATGGAAGAAGTCCCAGGTGCGCAGCGGTCTTTCCGCCCTTCGACGATCAGCAGGCACTCGCCGGACAGGACGAGGAAGCCCCTCCTGCACGTTCTCACGGTGGTAGTAGCAGCCCGGCTCGCCCGGCTGAAGGACGTCCACGTTGACGCCGATCTCCTTGGAAGTCCGCCGGATCGGCGGTCAGCGCGATGCCTGAGCCGAAATAGTCGTGCACTATGCGCTGCGCGTCGCCGAGGGTTGAGCACGACGCAGCCCTGCGCTCGCGGCCTGCGTGCCGAACTCGGTCTGCTCCAGAGCGAGCTTCCTCGACCATGCCGGGGAGCTTCACTGAGGATCATGGCTACAGCTTCCGCCGGCCCACCCAGGACGACCTGCCGGCCGTCACCGAGCTCGTGCGCGCGCTCTGGCGCGCCGAAGGGGACGAGGGCGATCCCACGTACGTCGTCAGCGCTCTTCCGCGTCGCCGACCTCGACCGCGACTGGTGGCTGGTCGAGGACGAGGAGGGACGCTGGTCGCATGCGGCTGCGTCCGCCCGCGCCATCCGCACCGGCTGCGGACGCTGGCGGCGTTCTTCCCGACCACCGCCGCCGCGGGATCGGCACCGAGCTGCGCGACCGGATCGAGGAGCGGGCGCGGGAGCAGGCGCAGGACGCGCCCGAGGGGGAGGAGGTCTGGCTCGGTGCCGACGTCGGCGCCGGGAACGAGGGCGCGAAGCGGTTCTTCGAGCAGCGCGGCTACGAGCTGCTCCGCCATTTCTGGGAGATGGGGATCGACCTGGACGAGGAGCCGCCCGAGCCGGAGTGGCCCGACGGGATCAGGGTCGAGCACGCGCGGCGCGGCGTCGACGAGCGGGCCGTCCATGCGGCCTCCGACGAGGCCTTCGCCGACCACTGGGACCACTACCCGACGCCCTACGACGAGTGGCGCAGGTGGATGGTCGAGTCGGACAACTACGACCCGTCGCTCTGGCTGCTGGCCTGGGACGGCGACGAGATCGCCGGGTTCTCGCTCTGCGACCTCGATCCCGGACGAAGGCTGGGTCGGCGTCCTCGGCGTGCGGCGCCCGTGGCGGCGGCGCGGCCTCGCCACGGCGCTTCTGTACGCGAGCTTCCGCGAGATCCGCGACCGTGGCAAGCCTCGGCGAAGCTCGGCGTGGACGCGGCCAACCCGACCGGCGCGACCAAGCTCTACGAGAGCGTCGGGATGCGCGTCCTCAACGAGTTTCTCGCCTACCGGCTGATCGTTCGCTAGCCAGCTTCTCGACGCAGGCGAAGGCCCAGTCGGGGATGTCGTCCGGCGCCTCGTCCGGCCGCACGCGCTCGTTCATCGCAGCCCCTCGAACTCGCCCGCACCCAGCCGCCAGCGCAGCCACGGCCAGAACCAGGCGGGCTTCGGCACGGGGCCGGGGAGGTTCTGCGGGCGCGGCATCGGCCTGCGGCCCGGCCGGTAGGTGATCTGCGTGAGCCGGAGACCGTCCGCGAGCCGGTTCAGGTCCGTCCGGCCGGGGATGCCGTCGACCGTCCGGAGGCGGAGTACTGCCAGATCCAGTAGCGCCGCCAGCCGCCCGGGAGCATCGGCTCGGACACGCCGTAGTTCGCGATCCACAGCGGGTAGTTCTTGAAGGCCGTCGTCTGGCCCAGCTGCTCCCAGAAGTACGGATACGTGTAGACGAGCGGGCGCACGCCGATGGCCTTGCGGACGCGCTCGAGCCACGCGTGCGTCCACGCGACCATCTGCTCCTCCGGCAGGCCGGCCGTCTCGAGGTCGAGCGCGGGGATGAGGTCACCGGAGCGCGGCGCCGCCAGCGAGAGGAAGAAGTCGGCCTCGGCGCGCGCGTCCTGCTCCGGGTCGCCGGCGTCCGTGTCCGGGCGCGCGAAGTGGTAGGCGCCGGTCTTGATCCCCACGGACTTGGCGCCGGCGACGTGCGCGTCGTACTTGGGGTCGACGAACGTCTGGCCCTCGCTCGCCTTGACGTACGCGAACGAGATCCCGTCCGCCTTCACCCGCGACCAGTCGATGCGGTCCTGGTGATTCGAGACGTCGATGCCCTTGATCACAGGCACCGAGAGTCTTTCACCTCAGGCGTGCGAGTAGAGTTCGCCGCGTGTCAGCGACCGTTGGGGAGAGGCTCGTGCAGGCCATCTCAGCCCGTGACACGAACGCGATCGCCCGCTGCTTTGCCCCCGATGCGCAGTTTCGTGCGTTGACCCCGCCTGGTTTGCGGGAACGAGAAGGGGCCGACGAGGCCGCAGCGCTGATCTCCGCCTGGTTCGCCGATTCGACGGAGCTCGACCTCGTCGAGTTCACGACCAACGAGGTGGGCGACCGCCTCGGCTTCGGCTACAGGTTCGAGGGCATCGAAGAGGGGCAGCCGTACGTGGTCGAACAGCATCTCATCTGCACGGTGAGCGACGACACGATCCTGCGCGCCGACCTGCTCTGCTCGGGCTTCCGCCCGCGCAATCAGTAGCGGTAGACGATGCGGCCGCGGTTCAGGTCGTACGGGGAGAGCTCGATCTTGACCTTGTCGCCGGGGTAGACCCGGATGCGGAAGCGGCGCATCTTGCCCGCGGTGTACCCGAGGGTCTCGTGGCCGTTTTCGAGCTGGATCTTGAACAGTCCGTTGGGGAAGGCCTCGACGACCTCGCCGTCCAGCTCGATCTTCTCTTCCTTTGTCGCCATCTCTTTCCAAAGTAGCGACAAAGCCGTCACGCCCGCCCGGATTCAATGTTTAAGTGAAGGAAGAGCGTCCTGTTATGCTAGCGAAGTGCTAGCAGCGTGCTATCGTATGCGGGTGGCGACGCTTCATGTCCGCAACGTGCCGGAGGACGTGTACGAGGCGCTGCGGAAGCGTGCCGAGCGCGAGGGGCGGTCGATAAGCGCGGCGACGATCGCGATCCTGCGGCGTTCGCTTCCGGCCGCCTTTGATCCAGAAGCGTTATTGACCGAGGTAGAAGCCGACATCGAGCGCTGGTCGTGGCCCGAGGACGGCCCAACGCCGGAGGAGATCATCCGGCGGGACCGGGACTCCCGTTAGGCCGCTCGCCGTTCTCGACGCGAGCGCGCTCGTACGCGCGATGCGCACCTCTATGCCGCGCGCGAGTGGCGCGCGCGCTCGTCCGCGGCGAAGTGCGCGGCTTGGCTCCCGACCTCGTTTTCGTAGAGGTCGGAAACGCGCTCTTGGTCGAGCACCGAGCCGGGCTCATGGAGGCCGCCGAAGTTACGATCTCGCTCGATCGGCTGCTGCGCATGCCGATGGGCGTGGTTTCGACGAAAAATCTGATCCGCGATGCGAGCGCGATCGCCTTGGCGCGGGGGCTGTCGGCGTACGACGCCTGCTACGTCGCGTTGGCAGAGGGAAACGAGCCGTGCTCGTCACCGCCGACCGCAAGCTCGCGGCCGCCTGCGCCCGCGCGGAACTCATCACAGACCCGTAGCCATCAGGCACAATTCGGGTACAGCCTCGGTGGCGTTTGCTCCCGGTTCGCGCTCGGAGCCTCGCAGCCGGGGCTGCTCTCGGACGGTCGATGCCTCGATCTCGCGCGTCCGGCGGCGAGATATGGCACGCCGGGGGCTACTCCGGCACGGATCCGGCCGGCGGAGCCGGCCTCCACCGTGCCTGCGCTTCGCCTCGTCGGCCGCGCACCGATGCTCCCGGCATCGGCGAGCGTCCGCCGCGGCGCCCCAGACGCACCAGCTCGCGCCCCGGAGCAGGCGATCTCAGGGGATCAACCATCTAGGTACAGACGGTCGGCTCGATCAGGTACGTGACCCGTTGCTCGCCCTCGCCGAGCGGGTAGCGCTCCCACCCGTTGTACTTGCTTGCCGAGCCGGTCGATGTCGGCTTCGGCGCCGTCCCTCTCGCGGATCTGGACGACGCGGCCGCGGATGTCCACGTGCGTCGTAGGCGTCGTCCGCGGGCGAGATCGAGATGGCGACTCGCGGGTCGCGCCGCATATTCGCCTCCTTCAGCCGCCCCTTGGCCGTGTTCACCAGGATCAGGTCGCCCTCGACGTCGATCCAGACCGGTGAGACGTGCGGCGAGCCGTCCGCCATCAGCTCGGCGAGGAAGGCGAAGTTCGTCCCGGTCAGGAGCTCGCGCGCTCGCTCGGACAGCTCCGCCATTACGGAATTCGTACACGAAGCTTGCATCGGGCCCAAGTTCGGCCGCGACTATGTGCGGCGTGAAGGCGCGCATCAGTCTCGCGACGGCAATCTTCGCCGCGCTCGCGGTCGCCGGCTCGATCGTCTCGATCGAGAGCCACGCCGCGCGCGCCAAGCCGCGCCCGAACGTGATGGTGATCGAGACGGACGACCAGACGCTGGAGGAGATGCGAGTGATGCGGAACACGCTGGCCCTGATCGGCCGGCAGGGAACGACGTTCGACAACAACTTCGTCACCCTCTCGCTCTGCTGCCCCTCGCGCTCGACGTTCCTCACCGGGCAGTACGCGCACAACCACGGCGTCCTCACCAACGCCACGCCGAACGGCGGCTCTCCAGGCTCGACCACACGAACACGCTCGCCGTCTGGCTGCAGAACGCGGGCTACAACACGGCGCTCGTCGGCAAGTACCTGAACGGGTACAAGCTCGCGCGACGGGATCCCGCCGGGCTGGACGGAGTGGCACGCCGGCGTCAACCTGGGCTACTTCAACTGGACGATGAACGAGCAGGGCGTGCTCGTCCACTTCGGCTCGCAGCCGCAGGACTACCAGACGAGCGTGCTGTCGCAGAAGGCGGTCGAGGTGATCGACCGCCGCGTGCCCGAGTCGAAGCCGCTCTTCATGTGGGTGACCTACCACGCGCCCCACGGCGGCGGACCGAAGGAGCCGGACGACCCGAAGGGGATCGGCACCGTCAACACCGGGCCGTACCGCGACCACTTCGCCTCCGAGCCACTTCCGAACATGCCGTCGTTCAACGAGGCGGACGTGTCGGACAAGCCGCTCGGGATCCGCAACCGGCCCGCGTTGACGCCGCAGAAGATCGCGGCGATCCGCGAGGCCTACCAGCAGCAGATGGAATCGCTCCTCTCGGTGGACGACGGCGTCAAGGCGATCGTGGACGCGCTGCGCGCCAAGGGCGAGCTCGACAACACGCTCCTCGTGTTCACCGACGACAACGGCTTCTTCCACGGACAGCACCGCGTCCCGTCGGGGAAGGTGCTCCTGTACGAGCCGTCCATCCGTGTCCCGCTGCTCATGCGCGGCCCCGGCGTCCCCAAGGACCGGCACCTCGAGCAGATGACGGCGAACATCGACCTCGCCCCGACGGTCGATGGACGCCGCGAACGCGAAGGCCGGCCGCGTGATGGACGGGAAGTCGTTGCTGCCGCTGCTCGCGCATCCCTCGACCCAGTGGGGACGCGACCTGCTGATCGAGCGCGGGCCGACGGGCGCGAAGCTCGCCGGGAAGGCGAGGGCGAGATCGGCGACGGCGACAACGGAAACCAGGGCAAGACCGCAGCGCCCGGCGATCGCCAGTTCGTCGGCATCCGCACGCCCAAGTTCCTCTACGCCGAGTACGGGAACGGCGAGAAGGAGCTGTACGACCTGGCCAGGGATCCGGACGAGCTGACGAACGTCGCCGGACTGGCCGGCTACGGCTCGATCCAGGGCGAGCTGGCCGCGCGGCTCGCAAAGCTGAAGGACTGCGCCGGCGCCGCATGCAAGGTCGGCCCGTCGGTCTCTCTCGCACGGACGAAGTGCAAGTTCCACGTCAGCGGAGCGGACAAGCGCTACGTCAGCTCCGCCTCGTTCTCGCGCAAGGGCCGCACCGTCACCGCGCGGATCTCCTTCGACGACGGGCGCGTCGTTCTCCGCAGGGCACCCTGCCGAAGCGCTGCTAGATGGTTGATGCCATGAGATCGCCTGCTCCGGGGCGCGAGCTGGTGCGTCTGGGGCGCCGCGGCGGACGCTTGCCGATGCCGGGAGCATCGGTGAGCGGCCGACGCGGCGAAGCGCAGGCACGGTGGAGGCCGGCTCCGCCGGCCGTAGGCGGGCCGGAGCCGCCCAGGCGTGCCAGATCGCGCAGCCGGACGCGCGAGATCGTGGCATCAGCCATCTAGTACCTAGACTCCCCGGCGTGGCCGAGACGGTCGAGCACGTCGGAGCTCGAGTGGGACACGCCGCTGTTCCTGACCGCGCGCACCCAGTTCGAACAGGCACTCCCGTACGCGAGCGTCCCCGAGTGGTCGCGAGCGGCTCCGCTTCCCGGAGCGCGCGACGATGGTCTCGATGCCGGTGCAGATGGACGACGACACCTGGGGCGTCCTGCCCGGCTACCGGGTGCAGCACTCGAGCGTGCTCGGGCCGACCAAGGGAGGGATCCGCTACGACCCGCACGTGACGCTCGGGGAGTGCGCGGCGCTCGCGATGTGGATGACCTGGAAGTGCGCGCTGCTGCGCCTCCCGTACGGCGGGGCAAGGGCGGCGTCCGCTGCAACCCGCGCGAGCTTTCGGCCGCCGAGCTCCAGCGGCTGACCCGCCGCTTCACCGCCGAGATGATGTCCGTGATCGGGCCGCAAGAGGACATCCCCGCGCCGGACATGGCCACCGACGAGCAGACGATGGCCTGGATGATGGACACGTACTCGATGCAGAAGGGGTATGCGGTGCCCGAGGTCGTCACGGGGAAGCCGATCTCGATCGGCGGCTCCGTCTTCAGGCGCGGAGGCGACCGGCGCAGGGGTGGTGATGTGACGGAGCGAGCGTGCGAGCGGCTCGGCCGGCCGCTGGCGGGACAGAGCTGCGTCGTCCAGGGCTTCGGCAAGGTCGGCGCGATCGCCGCCGAGGAGCTGGTCGCGCACGGGGCGAAGGTCGTGGCCGTCTCGGACGTGTCCGGCGGGTCGTACAACCCCGGGGGCTCGACCTCGACGCGGTCACCGTGTGGGTGCACGAGCACCGGCACGAGCTGATCGACTATCCGGGCGGTGAGGCGGTCACGAACGAAGAGCTGCTCGAGCTGCCGTGCGACGTCCTCGTCCTCGCGGCGCTCGAGGAGCAGCTGACGGAGGAGAACGCGGCGACGTCAAGGCGGCGCTATCGCCGAGGGCGCGAACGGCCCGACGACGCTGGAGGCGGACGAGATCCTGGTCGACCGCGGCATCCGCGTCCTCCCGGACATCCTCACGAAGCCGGCGGCGTGACCGTCTCGTACTTCGAATGGGTGCAGGATCTGGGACGGTTGTTCTGGAGCCGCGACGAGACACGGTTCAAACTGCGCGAGATGATGACCGACGCCTTCGACCGCGTCTGGCACCTGGCCGACGAGCAGGGCATGACCCTGCGCAACGCCGCGCTGGTCGCCGGGATCCGCGAGGTCGCCGGCGCCCTGACCGCGCGCGGCATCTATCCATGAGCCTGGTCAAGGACGCGATGGTTCCCGAGCCGCCCTGGCTGGCGGCCGATGCGACCGCGCAGGAGGCCGGCGTCCTGCTGGCGCGGCCGGAGGTGCGGGCGGTCTTCGTCTGCGACGCGGGGGATCGTCCGGAGTGGTGACGCGGAAGACGCTAGTGCGCGAGGTCGTCGCCCCGGGCGGCATCCACGCGAGACGCCGCTGGGCGAGATCGCCGAGGAGCCGCACTACACGATCGACTCGTCACGCTGACCTGGAAGCCGCGTTCCGGTTCCTCGAGGAGAACGACGCGGAGCGCGTCCCGGTGATCGACGGCGGACGCCTCGTCGGCGTCCTGAGCCGCTCCGTCCTGCAGCGCCGGTTGGCCGAGGACGAGGGGCCGGTCGACGTCGGAAGACGTTGGTGCGCGAAGTCGTCGCTCCCGGCCGGCATCCGCGCGAGACGCCGCTGGGCGAGATCGCCGAGGAGCCGCACTACACGATCGACTCGTCCGCGGACCTGGAAGGGGCCTTCCGGTTCCTCGAGGAGAACGACGCCGAGCGCGTCCCGGTGATCGACGGCGGACGCCTCGTCGGCGTCCTGAGCCGCTCCGTCCTGCAGCGGCGGCTGGCCGAGGACGAGGGCCCGTCGACGATCAACAGCAGACGTAGGCGCCGGGCGGCGCTTCGCCTTCCTCCGGCTCTGGGAGCTTCGCCGCTTCCAGGGCTGCGCCGTCGAGAAGGTCTCGTTCGCTCGCCTCGAGCTCGTCCAGCTCGTAGCGGCGGAGGATCTCGTCGAGGATGACCGCGCCGGCGAGGATGAACGGCGCACGCTTGGGGTTGAGTGGCGCGAGTTCCTTGCGTTCTTCGAGCGAGAGTGCGGCGAGGTGCGGCCACCTGGCTCTCGACCGTGGCGGCTCGGAGCGCGTGCCCGTCCGCCTCGCTCTCGTGGTGACGCTCGAGGTCGAGATCGAGCGCGGCCAGCGACATGATCGTCCCGGCGACGCCGATCGCGCGGGTGGGGTGGAGGTCGGGAAGCGCTGCGCGGACCGCCTCGGCCATCGCCGCTCGGTCCTCGCCGAACTGCTCGGTCAGCCGGACAGAGCCGACGTCCATGCTCACGGCGCTGTCGGCGAGCACCAGCTCGGTCGAGCCGCCGCCGATGTCCACGACCATCACTCCGTCGAGGTCGTCGCGGCCGAGCGTCGCGCCGGCGAAGGTGAGCCGCGCCTCCTCCTCGCCGGTGAGCAGCCGCGTCGCGAAGCCGTAGCTCCACTCGATCTCGCCGAGGAAGGCCTCGCCGTTCTCGGCGTCGCGGACGGCGCTGGTCGCGACGCAGAGGACGCGCTCGGCGCCGAGCTCCTCGATCCGCCGGCGGTACTCGCCGAGGACGTTGCGGACGCGCGCGATCGGGAGGGGGAGGAGCCGCCGGCGCGCATCGACGCCCTCGCCGAGGCTCGTGATCTCGCTCGCGGCGCTCGAGTGCGTCGAGCGCGCCGTCGCCGACGTCCGCGACGAGGAGCCGCGTCGTGTTCGTGCCGAGATCGACAGCCGCAACACGCATGGAGCTATAATTGCTGCCGCGACGCGGGGTGGAGCAGTCAGGTAGCTCGCCGGGCTCATAACCCGGAGGTCGCAGGTTCAAATCCTGCCCCCGCTACTCACAAAAGCCCCGCTCACGCGGGGTTTTTCCTTAAGGCTTGACCTCAAGCGGTTCGGGCCTACCCCAGCTGTAGCGCGAGGGCGGGCCTCGGGGAGCCCGCCCTCGGAAGATCCAGCGTCAGCGCAGGAGGTAGTCCATCGACCTGCGCATCACCTCGTTCCGCGCGGCGGGGGTGGAGATCCCCTCCAGCCCGAAGCCCGCGTACAGCGTGTCGGGCGTGGCCACCACGGCGCCCTCGGGGAAGCCGCCGGCGGTCGTCCGCGCGAAGTTGTTCGAGTTCGGGGAGCTGCCCGGCGGCGGCCCGGTCACCGTCCAGCCGCCGAGGTCGGTCTCGAACGACGTCGACTCGCCGGTGGGCAGCGTGATGTCGTCCACGAACGTGCCGAGCCCCTGGAACGACCAGTCGCTCGCGTAGGCGATCGAGACCTCGACCTGCTTGCCCGCGTACGCGCCGAGGTTGATCGACCACTGCTCCCAGCCCTGCGACCGGCCGCTCGCCGCGTTCCACACGCCCGTCGTGCCCGTCGGCGAGCACGAGTTGTCGGGGTTCAGCGTCTGGTAGTGGTCGAGCCACGGGTGCAGGTCGCGCCAGCCGGCCGGGCAGCTCGCCAGGTCCGGGTCGTTCGGGCCCGTGCTCTGGCTCGTGTGCCCGTTCGCGTCGGGCAGCGTCGTCCAGTCGTCCTGGCCCACGGTGTGGGCCTCCACGAACACGAAGTCCCAGTCGGGCTCCGTGTCGCGCGAGATCCAGAACGAGAGGTTGCCGCCGCCAGCGGGAACGTTGATCGTCCGCGTCAGGCGCTTGTAGCTGATGTCCGCGATGTTCGAGTACACGTAGTACGAGCCCGTATGCGGGTCGAACGGCCCGCCGGGGCGCGCGTACCTCGCGGCCGCCCAGCTGTCGAACTGCGGGAACTGCGCTTTCGGCAGGATGCCGCTCGTCGTGATGAACGAGGCGGAGTGGTCCTGGTTGTTGGCGCTCGGAGAGCCGAACGACCAGCCCAGCCCGTTGAACGGATCGTTCACGCCCATCACGTCGTACAGCGTCCCCTTCGCGGTCGTGCCCGCGTCCTCGTTGTAGATGTACGCGCCGAGGTAGTACTGCAGGAAGTCGTCGGACAGGCCCTGGCAGCCGTCCGCCGCGCTGTCCGGGTCGCACGGCGCGTTCGTCTCGGGGTTGAACTCGTACCCCTGGGCGTACTCCAGCCCCGCGTACTTGCCCGTGTAGAGCAGCCGGCCGCCCTCGTTCAGGTACTCGCGCACGGCGAGCAGCTCGTCATTGGCGAGGCGGGACGCGGTGCCCGGCACCATCCCCGGGTCGCGGGTGATGACGTCGTCGCCCGTGTACCAGATCACGGCCTTGTAGTGGGAGAGCACGCCGAGCGCGCTCGGGGCCTCGCGGCCGTTCGCGTCGACGTCGTACACGTCGGCGCCGATGTTGTTCGCGGCCAGCGCGTCGAGGTAGTACGAGAGGTACGCGGGCCGCGGGTTCGACTTGTACACCGGCGACAGCCCGGTGTAGTCCTCCGCGGCCAGCACGAGCACGCGGTTCGCCGACTCCACCTTCGCGGCGTAGGTGAACGAGTCGCTCGTCTGACCGGCACCCGTGAACCACACCTTCACCGAGTCGCCGGGTTGCGTCCCGGTCACGACACCCTGCATGACGTGGTAGTAGAAGTCGCCGACCCGGCCGCGCTCGCCGCCGTTCCACTGGCTCGTCGGCGCCGGTCTGCGCGGCCTGCGCGACCCCGTTCCGCGTGATCTGGTAGTTCAGCGTCACCGCGTCCGCGGTGCCGTCCCCGTTCAGGTCGCGCTTGGCGAGCACCCGCACCGGCTGCGGGTCGCCGTACGAGACGGAGAACGTGAAGTCGACCGCGGGGTTGTTCGTCTTCTCCGGGTCGGGCCCGTCCGGGGCCTTCCCGTCCTTGCCCATGTCGAGGTAGAAGGGCTTGACGGTGTTGCCCAGGTGCGAGACCGGCTGCCCCGGGTTCGCCGCCGACTTCGCGAGGTCGAGCGCGAACGGCAGGTTCTTCTCGTACTCGCCCTGCACGAGCGACTCGTCGTCGGGGAACACGAACCCGCAGCCGTCGCAGCCCTCGTTCAGCTCGACCGTCCACGACAGCGCGCCGGTCTTCGCGTACGAGTAGTCGTCGGTGGTGCCGTTCGTGATGTACAGGTCGGCGCCCACGCCCGGGTCGAAGCCGCTGATCGCCGGGGTCGCGTCGATTCCCGAGTACGCGACGAACAGCGGGTCGTCCGCCGACGGTGTCTGCACCTGCCACCCGAACGGATAGAGGATCAGCGGGCCGTATGAGTGGTACGTGATCAGGAACTTGAACTTGAGCCGGTCGATCAGCCCCTGGTGCGCCTGTGTCTCGGGCTCGGACGCGGGGCCGGTGCCGCGGTAGTCGTCGGCGGAGAACTGCGTCGACGAGCCCTCGTTGTCGTAGCCCCAGTCGACGTTGTAGTTGCGGTTCAGGTCGACGCCGTCGTTCCCGGTGATCTGCCCGTCGCCGTCGTTGTCGTGGAGGTTCTTCCGCCACAGCCGCTGGTGGTCGAACGTGTACTGGTAGCCGTCCGGGTTGGCGACCACCAGGAACCACAGCTCGGACGTGTTGACGAGGTTCGTGACGTCGGCGTTCTTGCCGTAGTTGTCCACGAAGTAGTGGAGCAGGCGGCGGTTCACCTCCGTGGAGATCCACTCGCGCGCGTGGATCGTGGACATGTAGAGGACGTCCGGCCGCGTGCCGTCGGCGACCGTCTTCGCGTTCTTCGTGACCTTCAGCGCGACGATCTCGCGCCCCTGCAGCGTGTGCCCGATCACCTCGAGCTTCACGATCTGCGGGTTGCGCTGGGCGATCGAGTACAGCTCGTCGCGGATGCCGCCCGGCGCGTCGTACGAGCGCCACACGTTGAAGCCGCTCGCCGCCTGCTCGGCGGCGCGCTGCGCTTGCGTGCGGCCCTGTGCGTCGCGCCGCGGCTGCACGTCGACGCCCTGCGCGGCCAGCTTCGCGACCTCGGCCTCCGTCAGCACGAGGTCGACCTGCACCCCGCCCGCGGCCGGCCGCGCGTCGGCAATGTCGTAGCCCTGCCGGACGAGCCGGCCGAGCGTCTCGGAGCTGACGACGCCCGTGTAGAGGTCGAGCGACGCCGTCGAGCGTGGGCCGCCTGCGCTCGAGCCCGCCGCGCCCGCCCCGAAGGCGAGGATGGCCAGCAGCACGGACATGGAAAGGACCATTCTCCGCATGAATCCCCCCTCTTGAAGAGTCATCAGCCCCCACGACCAGTCGCGT
>CAWEIM010000018.1:0-400025 GCA_963809075.1 uncultured Actinomycetes bacterium
TCGATCCTCGAGCAGGGACTCGATTCGAACGATCCCTTCCGGACGATGGCCGAGCGTTCGCTCACCGGCCTCATCGCCGGATCGAGCGAGACGGGTTGCTACCAGATGAAGGAGCTGCGGAAGACGCTTTCGGTCGCCGAAGGCACGCATTTCACCTCGGCGCAGCGCTCCGCAGCGCAGGACGCGCTAGCAGCCGTGCTCAAAACGGGCGAATGCCGAAACGCGCCCCCGATCACTCCGACGACCGTGCCGCACATCTTCTCGCGCAAAAACGAACGTATGCAGTTCACCGTCAGGTCCTCCGAACGCACGGAGGATCAGCGTCTTCGTCCAGGCGCCCTACGAGGCGAAGGTCGTGGCGCTGAACGTGCCGAAGAAGAAGGTGAAGGGCACCGTCCGGATCACGCTCGTCGCGCGACAGCTGCTCGACGGCGGCGCGACGCCCGCCACCGTGACTGTGAGATAGTCGCCTCGGTGAAAAGCGCGGTTGCTCGTCCCGCCTAGGTGAGCATCTTCGTCACGCACGGCTAGGATCGGACACGTGAGCGTCCAGGAGCAACTGCAGGAAATCGGGGCCCAGCTCGACTGGGTCCGTGATTACCTTTGACCCGGACGACCTGAAGAAGCGTGCGGCCGAGCTCGAGCGGAAGATGTCCGAGCCCGGCTTCTGGGACGATCAACAGCAGGCCGCACAGATCTCGGCCGAGCACGCGCGAGTGACGCGCCGGCTCGAGCGCTACGAGCGGCTGACCCGGGAGTACGAGGACGCGCGCGAGCTGCTGTCGATGGACGGCGAGATGGCCGACGAGATCGCGGCGACGCTCGAGCCGCTCCAGCAGGAGCTGTCGCGCCTGCAGGAGGACGCGCTCTTTTCCGGCGAGTACGACTCGGGCGACGCGCTGGTGACCATCCACGCCGGGACGGGCGGGACGGACGCGCAGGACTGGGCGGAGATCCTCCTGCGCATGTATCTGCGCTGGGCCGACCAGCGCAGCTTCGGGACCGAGGTGCTCGAGGCAAGCCCGGGGGAGGAGGCCGGCCTCAAGTCCGCGACGTTCACGGTCAAGGGCGAGAACGCCTACGGGATCCTCAAGGCGGAGCGCGGCGTCCACCGGCTCGTCCGGCTGTCGCCGTTCGACCAGGCGCACCGCCGGCACACATCCTTCGCCCAGGTGATCGTTGCGCCGCTCCTCCCGGAGAACGTCGACGTGGAGATCGACGAGGCCGACCTTCGGATCGACACGTACCGCGCCAGCGGGGCCGGCGGACAGCACGTGAACAAGACCGATTCGGCCGTCCGCATCACGCACGTTCCGTCGGGAATCGTCGTCCAGTGCCAGAACGAACGGTCGCAGTCGTCCAATAAACAGACCGCTCTCCGTCTGCTGAAATCGCGCCTCGTCGAGCTCGAGCAGGAGCGGCGCGAAGAGGAGCTCGCGAAGGAGCGAGGCGCCGCGCAGGACATCGGGTTCGGAAGTCAAATTCGCAGCTATGTCCTTCAGCCGTACCAGCTCGTCAAGGACCATCGCACCGACTACGAGACGGGCAACACCCAGGCCGTCCTCGACGGCGACCTCGACGAGTTCATCCGCGCCTACCTACTGGCGAAAGCAGCCGGAACCGTGGTCTAGCAGGACATTCGGGTACACTCAGCCACTTCCGGGACTCGCGGCCGAGAGGCCCACCTACCTCCATGCAGGAACACGATCTCCAAATAGAGACGCCTATGGCCGTAGCTGAGCGGGACCGCGTCGACGCGCCGGCGCCCAGCCCGTCGTCGATGATCGTCTTCGAGAACGTCTCGAAGATCTATCCGCCAAATGTCGCCGCCCTCCGGCACGTCACCTTCCTCGTGGAGAAGGGCGAGTTCGTCTTCGTCGTCGGCCCGTCCGGCTCGGGGAAGTCGACGATCGTGCGGCTCCTGCTAAAGGAGCTCGAGCCGACCGGCGGCCAGATCATCGTCGGTGGACGCGATCTGGGCCGGTTGCGCCGTTCGCGTGTGCCCCGCCTGCGCCGCAACATCGGCTGCGTCTTCCAGGACTTCAAGCTGCTGACCAACCGAACGACGGCCGAGAACGTCGCCTACGCGCTCAAGGTGCAGGGCGAGAACCGCAATTCGATCCGTAAGAAGGTCCCCGAGGTGCTGAACCTGGTCGGGCTCGCGACGAAGATGGATTCCTATCCCGACCAGCTCTCCGGCGGAGAGCAGCAGCGCGTCTCGATCGCGCGCGCCGTCGTCAACCACCCGCCGCTGCTCGTCTGCGACGAGCCGACCGGGAACCTCGACCCGGACACCTCGGTCGGGATCATGCAGCTCCTGTATCGCATCAACCGCGCCGGCACGACCGTGCTGATGGCGACGCATGACCGCGAGATGGTCGACAAGATGCGCCGCCGCGTGCTCGCGCTCGAGGACGGCGCGCTCGCCCGTGACGAGCGCCGCGGAGGATACGCGTCGGAGTGAGAACCAAGATGCTCCTTTCGGAGGCGTGGCGCTCCCTCACCGCCAACCTCTCGACCACCTTCGCCGCAGCAATCACCGTCCTGATCGGGATGGCCCTCGTCGGCATGCTCGTCGGCTTCGGGACCTACGCGCGCGCGTGGACGGACAAGACGAAGAAGGAGCTCGTCGTCCACGTCTACTTCTGCACCGACCAGACCTGCGCCAAGTACGCGACGGGGCCGCAGATCGACCGCGTCCGCATCAAGCTGCAGAAGAACCCGCTGGTCAAGAACGTCACGTTCATCTCCAAGGAACAGGCCTTTCTGGAGATGCAGAAGTCGAACCCGGGCCTGACCAAGTCGGTTCCGAACAACCCGCTTCCCGACGCGCTCAACGTCACCCCGGTCAAGGGCGAGTACGTCGACCGGATCGCCAAGAGCCTGAAGCCGTATCCGGCGGGAGTCGAGTACATCCGCTACGGAAGGAAGACGGCGCACAAGATCCTGAACGTCGCCCACCTGATCGAGGTGCTCTTCCTCGTCGCCGTCCTCATCCTGCTGATCGCCTCGACGCTGCTGATCGCGAACACGATCCGCCTCTCGATCTTCTCGCGGCGAAGAGAGATCGAGGTGATGAAGCTCGTCGGCGCCTCCAACTGGTTCGTCCGTGGCCCGTTCATGCTGGAGGGACTGTTCACCGGACTGATCGGAGCGATCCTGGCGGTGATCCTCCTCTTCATCGGCAAGGAGACGGTCGTCTCGTCGATCTGGTTCAAGGACCAGGGTGTCCACGCGCTCCCGTTCGCGCTGAACGGCCTGATCCTGATCGGGCTCGGGCTTTTGCTCGGTGCGGCCGCGTCCATGCTGACGCTGCGCCGCTTCCTCAAGGTCTGACCTGACCGACCGCGTCGTCGTCGAGCTCGCCCGGCGGGGCAAGCACGTCGTTGGGGAGCCGGTCTTCACACCCGGCGTGCCGCTGCTCGTCGACCGGAAGGGGCTCGGCGATGCGGATCCCGGCGATCTCGCCGTGCTTCTCCGCGGACGGAGCCGGGCGCGGCTCGAGCGCGTGCTCGGCCGCGTGGACGACGTCCACGCGGTTCTCGAGGGGCTGATGGTCGACCAAGGATTGCGGGAAGGCTTCGAGCCGTACGACCCACCGGAGCCCTCGATCGAAGGCCGGACCGACCTGCGTGACCTGCTCGCGTTCACGATCGATCCCGAGACGGCGAAGGACTTCGACGACGCGCTCTCGGTGCGCGAGGAGGCGGAGGGGTTGCGCGCCTGGGTGCACATCGCCGACGTCTCACACTTCGTCGCGGCGGGCTCGCCGCTGGATCGCGGTGCCGCCGCGCGCGCCTTCTCGACCTACGTGCCCGGCCGGGTCGCCCCGATGCTGCCGCCGCAGCTGGCCGACGACCTCTGCAGTCTCCGCCCCGACGTCGACCGGTTGGCCGTCTCGGTGGAGTTTCCGCCGGCCGGCGAGCCGCTCTTCTACCGCTCTGTCATCCGCAGCCGCGCACGGCTCACCTACGCGCAGGCGGAGCGAGGCGAGGCCGAGCCCGAGGTGGCGGAGGCGCTGCGGCTGGTCGGCCGGCTCACGGAGGATCTGCGGCGCAAGCGCTTCGACCGCGGCGCGCTGCGGATCGAGAGCACCGAGATCCAGTTCGGCTTCGACGGTCGCGGCGGCGTCGAGCGTGCCTGGCGCGAGAGCGAGCCGCATGCGCACATGCTGGTCGAGGAGCTGATGATCCGGGCGAACGAGGCCGTCGCCGGGTTGCTCGCTGGACGCAAGCGCGAGTCCGTCTACCGCGTCCACGAGCGGCCCGATCCGCAGGCGGTCGCACTCCTGCTCGCGAAGCTCGCCGACCTCGACGTGCCGACGCCGCCGGAGCCCGAGCACATGGGCTCGCACGAGGCCGAGCGCGTCGCGGCCGACGCGAGCGAGCGCGTCACCGACTACGTTCGCCGGTCCGGGCGGGGGAGGGAGGCGTTCCCGCCGCTCGTCCTGCGCGCCCTCAAGCAGGCCCGCTACGACGCTCGCAATCTGGGCCACTCCGGCCTTGCGAGCCCGTACTACTGCCACTTCACCTCGCCGATCCGGCGCTACCCCGACCTCGTCGCGCACCGCGTGCTGCTGCGGGAGATCGGACAGGGAGAGGACGCGCCGCAGGGCGACCTGTCGGAGATCGCCGAGCACACGTCCGTGCGCGAGCGAGAGGCCGCCCAGGTCGAGTACCTCGCCGACGAGATCTGCCTCGCGTGGCTGCTCGACCGGGAGCTGTTCGAGCTCGGGTGGGAGCACGCTTTCGAGGGCGAGATCACTGGCGTGATCGGCAGTGGCCTGTTCACCCGCTTCGGGGACGTGTTCGAGGGCTATCTGCCGGCCCGCCGGTTACCCGGCGACTACTTCGAGCTCAATCCGCTCGGAACGGCGCTCGTCGGTCGGCGCGGCGGCGGGACGTACCGGCTGGGCGATCCGATCCACGTGCGCGTCGAAAAGATCGAGCGCTATGAGGGCAAGGTCGAGCTGAGCCCAGCCTGAACGCGGGCGCCGAGCTCGGAAGCCACGCGTCTACGCGTCATATGTGCAGGTCGAGCAGCCGGTCGAGATCCTCGGCCTCCGTGCGGAAGTTGACGATGTTCGTCGATGCCGGCCGGCCATGACCGCAGCCGCGACCGACCGCACTAGTCTTGGCGCCATGGCCGAGAAGCTGATCGTCGAGAACCGCCGCGCGCGGCACGAGTACCAGCTGCTCGACCGCGTCGAGGCCGGCCTGGTCCTGACCGGGACAGAGGTGAAGTCGCTTCGCGACGGGCGCGCCGAGATCCGGCGCGCGTACGGCGACATCCGCGACGGCGAGATCTGGCTCGTCGGCGTGCACATCTCGCCGTACGAGCAAGCGGGAGTCCTCGGCAGGCACGATCCCGACCGCGACCGCAAGCTCCTGCTTCACCGCCGCGAGATCGACTCGATGATCGGGAAGGTGCAGGAGAAGGGGCTGACGCTGATCCCGACCCGGCTCTACTGGAAGAACGGCCGAGCCAAGATCGAGCTGGCCGTCGCGCGCGGCAAAGACGTCCGCGACAAGCGCCGAGACATCGCCAAGCGCGAGGCGGACCGGCAGATCCAACGGGCCCTCAAGTCCCGAAGCCGCTGAACATCGAGGTCGACCTCCTGCCGGCGGAAGCTGCCGCCGACGGCGCTCTGATCGCCGATCTGTGCGCGCGCATCAACGTCGCGTACGCAGAGGCGGAAGCCGCTTTGTGGGCGCCGGGATTCGAGCGAGTCGCCCCGGAGCGGGTCGCGGAGATCGTGGCGGCGGGCGAGATGGCGGTTGCGCTGGTCGACGGGAAGGTCGTCGGCTCGGTCCGCGTCCGTCGCCTCGACGAGGAAACGGGGTTCTTCGGGCTGCTCGCCGTCCACCCGGCCGATCAGGGAACAGGCATCGGGCGGGAGCTGGTCCGTTTCGCCGAGGAGCTGTCGCGCGAGCGCGGCGCGACGACTATGGAGTTGCGTCTGCTCGTCCCGCGGGAGGGCGACGATGCCCACAAGGAGCGTCTGCACGCGTGGTACTCGCGGCTGGGGTATCGGCCCGCTGGCCGCGCGGACTTCTCCGCCTCCCATCCGGACGCGCGCAGCCGCATGCCGCTGGACATCCTCACGTACCGGAAGCAACTCGGTTAGGGCGGTTCCCTGACTTAGAAATACCCTCTGCGGCGCAATCCCCCCAGAACAACGCGAACTGCTAGCTCTTCAACGGGCCGCGGAACAGCATTCTGATGCCGGATGGCTCGTAGCCGAGCTCTGCGTTCAGCTTCCGGATCGGCGCATTGCGTTCCTCGTTCCTCGTCTCCAGCCGCGCGAAGCCTTCGTCCTTCGCCCACGTGATCTGCGCCTGCTTGAGAGCACGCGCGACTCCGCGCCTGCGCCAGCGCGCTTGACGCCGGTGAGATCATGGTGGGCGACCGTCGTCTTTCCCTGCGCGATCGAGAACTTCGAGTAGCCGACCACTTCGTCTCCGGCTACCGCGACGAACGTCGCCTCCGGGCGGTCGCCGGGGCCGCCTGCATCTCGTGCGCGACCCAGTCCTCGAACGGCTCGATCTCGTCCTCCTCGTCGCCGGGGATGTCGGCCGAGACCTCGACCGCGACGTCGTAGATGCCGCGGATGAGCTCCGGTCGCTCCGCCCAGGTCATGATCGTGACTCCGGCGGGCGGTCGGACCTCGGGCGGGTCGATTCTCGTCAGGTCGAGGCTGACACGGAGCTCACGACCGATTTCGCTGAACCCGCGTTCTCGACGAACGCGGCCCCGTCCGGGTCGTAATCCTCGACCCAGACCTCGAGTGTGTCCTGCCCGCGCGAGGCAGCGTATGCAGAGATCGTCTCGTAGAGCCCGGTACCGATTCCGTGCCGCCGCTCCCCCGCGAGCACCCAGGCGTGCGCGAACACGTCAGGTTTCTGGAAGAGCAGCCCGGTGAAGGCGGCGCCGACCGGACGGTCTCCGTCCTGGGCGACGTAGAGGAGCATCTCCTTGACCTGCGACTGCCAGGACCGCAGCTCTGGCAACCCCAGCGGATCGCGCGCATAGACCGTGTTTCGCACGGAGAGGAAGGCTTCGAGCTCGTCCTGCGTTGTCGCGGTCTGGATCTCCACCGACCTATTCTTGCGGAGGATGTCATCGCTTCCCACCGGCACAGTCACCTTCCTGTTCAGTGACATCGAGGGCTCGACGCGGCTGCTCCAGGAGCTCGGCGACGATTACGCGCAGGTCGTGGCCGACCATCGGCGGATCATGCGCGGCGTCATGGAGGGGCGCGGCGGTACCGAGATCGACACGCAGGGCGACGCGTTCTTCTTTTCGTTCACGCGCGCCAAGGACGCTGCCGACGCTGCGGTCGAGGCCCAGCGCGCGCTCGCGTCGCACGAGTGGCCGCTCGGGGCGCAGGTTCGCGTCCGTATGGGCCTGCACACCGGCGAGCCGCAGGTCGGCGAGCACGGTTACCTCGGGATCGACGTCGTCCGCGCTGCGCGCATCTGCTCGGCCGGGCACGGCGGTCAGATCCTGCTGTCGGAGACGACGCGTGCGCTGCTCGGAAACGCGCTTCCGCTCGGCGCGAGCGTGCTCGACCTCGGGCAGCAGAACCTGAAGGACATCCAGCACGAGCGGATCTTCCAGCTCGCGCTCGACGAGCAGCCGGTGGAGGAGCGTCCGTTGAAGACGAGCGGAGAGGAGCTGCAGAGCTCCTTCGAGCAGCGGATCTCCAACTACGTCGAGCGGCAGCTCGAGCAGGCGATGAGCCAGGTCGAGGCCGGCGAGGAGGCCAGGCCGTCCCGGCGGCGCCGATGGTGGCGTCGGTAGACAGCTACAATTTGCAGGACAAACATACGGGGGCGACCAGGTTTCGACGTGGTCGGTTCTCCGGCAGAGTCGCAGGTCGAGGTCCCCGGTCGGCCTCGTAAAACAACCGGGACCAATGCAAGTGCGAAGAACGATCTCGCACTCGCTGCCTAGAACTAGGTAGCGACGTCGCTCCGAACTCGGCCCGTGGTTCGGGTAGCGGCGCCAGAAAACGGGCTCGGCGCCAAGGGAGAGCCAATCGCCTGAGGCGCGACACCGAAGGATGGCTAGCCCGGCGGTAGGCGGCTCACGCACCAGCCGTCCGGGCGAAACCTGAAGCGTGAGCTAAACCTGTAGACGCTCTGTGCGGGGCGCCCACGGACGGGGGTTCGATTCCCCCCGCCTCCATAGCCGCCGAAAATCCGCGATTTTCGGCGGAGAGTTTCTCTGAAGTAGCGTCGCTTCACGCGGAGCCGGGCAAAGCCCGGCTCCCACAGGGTGGCCAGGAGGCCCGGAGGGGTGTGAAGAACTCCACGCAAGAGCCTCTGTAACGATGCGGTGTGCGAATCGCACGTCGCCTCGCACTGGGCCGGCTGATCTCGCTCAGTGGCGGATCGGCCGCCTACATCGCGCTCGTGGCGGCGATCTACGGCTCGACAGGATCGGCTCTCTGGGTATCGGCCGCGATTTTCTCGAGCGTCGTCGCGTCCGTCGTCGCGGCTGCGCCGGCCGGCTGGATAGGCGACCGCTTCGACCGCCGCGCGGTCTTGATCGGCACCGACGTCGCTGCGGCGACCGTGTCGCTCGCGATGGCCGGCAGCGCTCACCACCCGGTCGCACTCGTGATCCTGCTCGGAGTCTCATCAATCGTTGTTGCACCGTTCGAGCCGGCCTCGGCGGCTGCGATCCCAAACGTGGTTCCCGCGCGGGACGTGCCGCGCGCAAACGCACTCGTCGCCTCGACCAGCTCGGCCGGCTATCTCGTCGGACCTCTGATCGGCGGCGCGGTGCTCGGGCTCGGCGCATCTCCGGCGGCGCTGTTCGTCGTAGACGCCGGGACGTTCGTTTTCTCGGCGCTCGTGATCGTGTCTATCCGGCGAGACTTCGGGCGCGGTTCGACCGCGGAGCATCCAGGCGTCCTGGCCGGCTTCAGGCTCGTCGCCGGGACGCGGGCGCTACGTGTCCCCGTGCTCGCCGGGATGATCTCGCTCGTCGGAATCGGGATCGTCGACGTCGCTTCCTATCCGCTCTCGCTCGATCTCGGCGGCGGGACCGCGGGTTACGGCGGGATGACCGCCCTGCTCGGCGGAGGCGGCGTGGTCGGGGCGGCTCTTGCAGCGCGCGCGCTACGCGCGGATGCTGTGCCCGTGCTCGCGGCTGGGTTCGCCGCCGGCAGCGCTGGCCTTGCATTGGCGGGCGGTGCACCCGTGCTCGCGGTCGCGCTGGCCGGAATGGCGATCGCGGGGGCGGGCCGCGGGCTCGGCGACGTCGCTGCCGTGACGCTGATTCAGGCGCGGGCCCCGGATGCGGTTCGCAGCCGTGTCTTCGCGGCGGAGGACGGCGCTGCCCACATAGCGTTCTCAGTATCCGCCTTCAGCGGTGGCCTACTCGTGGAGCTCGCCGGGGCCCAGGGCGCGTTCGCCTGCGCAGCCGCCTTCGGTTTGGTGGCGGCTTTCGTGGCGACGAGAGCGCGCGCTCAATGATCGGCTCTTCCTTCCGTTGGACATCTCACGGATCGGCCCAAGGGTGAAATCAGGTCTTTGAAAGAACTCCCCTGCAGGACCATCACTCGCTGAGCCCGCCGCAGGCGGGCTCAGCTCGCTCTAACGGGGGAAACCAGGTTTCCCCCGTTTACCCCCTTCTTAAGGGTCGGTCCGAACATGTCGATGCCTTCGCCGGCAAAGCCGGCAAAGGCGTCCGCCGTTCACGCGTGCCGAAACGCCGGCGGCCTGGAGAGGCTCGAAGGACACCGCGCGGGATTGGCGAACGCAGCTTCTCCATGGGATGGCGGCCTGGCGAGTTGTGGCTCGATGCGGAGCTCTGGCTGCCCGAGGGCGTCCCGGCGCCTGCGGTTGCCGGCTTCCCGGTCACGTCGAGCCCGAGCGACGCACTCCCGCCGGGACTCGCGGCATCACGCCGCCGGCGCGAGTCGTCGGAGCAAGGCCGGCGCGCTCGAAGATCCCGCGCCTCGGCCATGGCGTTGTCCCCGGTGGTGGCGTTTGCGCTCGCAGCGCTTCGCGCCGATGGGCCCCCGCGCGAGTCGTTCTTGGTGGCGGATCCGCCCAGCCTCACGTTCCGCTTCGACGACAGCACCGTCCGGGTGGTGGAGGAACCTGCACCGAAACCGACGCAGGTCCAGCGCAAGGCGCATCCGGTTCCGGCGATCGCCTGGGATCACGCGACCTCCGTCGGTCTGCCGTACAACGGCCGCCTCGTGCACGGAACGCAATTGCCGGTGCGCGGGCCGGACTGGGTGACGTGGGACCCGATCACCGACAGCGGCCCGAATATGCGGAAACGCCTCTACGGAAACGAGCACACGATCCGCGCGATCCTCTCGGTGACCCGCGCGTATCGCGCCAAGTACCCGCACGCGCCTCGCGTCGTGATCGGCGACATCAGCCGCGAACGCGGCGGCCCGATGGACGATCACGCATCCCACCAAAACGGGCTTGACGTCGACGTCTACTTTCCGCGACGCGACCGTGAGCAGCGCGCGCCGACGTCGAGCGGCCAGATCGACCACCGGCTCGCGCAGGCCCTCCTCGACCGGTTCCTCGCGGCCGGTGCGCAGACGATCTTCGTTGGCTATTCGACCCGCCTTCGCGGGCCGGCCGGAGTCGTGGTTCCCTGGCCGGGCCATGAGTACCACATGCATGTGCGGTTCCCGCACCCCGGTTGAATCAGGCGGCGTCGCGCGCGAACATTGTGTCTGTGTGAACATAGAGCGGGTGTGAGAGAGGGTGCCGCAGCGTCTTTGCTGGTGCGGCACCGACAAGTGAAGGGAGGGGCCGTGGCCGACTACACCATCGCTCGAGTAGGCGACGTGCCGGACATGGCGGCCGAGGTCGGCATGGATCCAGAGCACTTCGAGATCCGTTTCATGCGCGAGTCGCTCGGTCTGAAGAACTTGGCGGTCACGTACGAGCGCTTCGGCGGTGGCTGGCGGGCACCTGAGGGTCATCCCCATCGGCGAGGCCACAGACACAAGGTTCAGGAAGAGGTGTTCTTCCTCGTCTCCGGCAGGGCGCAGGGGAAGTTCGACGAAGAGATCGTCGATCTCGAGCCGTGGACCGCCGTGCGCGTTCCGCCCGAGACCGCAAGGTCATTTCGTGCCGCCGGGGACGGAGGACGCCGTCTTCGTCTCGATGGCGGCTCCCCAGGCCGGTCTCGACGACGTCGAGTTTCTCCCCGACTACTGGGACGACTAGAGCACGCTCGCGTGTCCGGGCGGCGTGCCACTCGAGGCCGAACGCCTCGAAGCGCTCCGCCGCCTGCCTGACGAGCGCTTCGTCTTCCCGCACGAGGCCGAGCGCCCGAAGCGCGAACGGCTCCAGATACGTTCCTGGCGCGAGTGCGGGCACGGCCTCTTGCTCGACCCGCTCGCGCTCGCCGAGTGCCGCCAACCCATCCAGGTGTGCAGCCATCGAGCTGAGGTAGAACCAGTTCGATGCCCGGACGGCCGGCTCCCCAAGCAGCGACTCGACCGCATTGAGATCGCCGCGATGGAGTGCGAGCAGCAGGCGCGGCGTGTCGAGGACCGTCCCGTACCCGCTCATCGCGAGCGGCTCGGCCCGCGCCTCGAGCCGCTTCGACCTCGTTTTCGTTGCCCAGATGGGCGTTCGCGAACGCGCACAGGTAAAGCGAACGTGCACTCAGCACACACGGCGTCGCAGCGCTTTCTTCGACGCGCGTTTCGATGAGCTCTCTGAAGCTCGAGCACCTGCTCCCAGTTCGCGAGCAGCTCCTCGAGCAGCAGGAGGAAGACGGAGCCGTGCAGGCGATGATGAGGCGAGAGTGCGCGCGCCGCGTCGTCGTGCAGCTCTGCATACCGTCGTGCCTCATCTCGCTCGCCGCATGCAACGGCGGGATTGATCGCGGACGCATAGACGTACATCGCGGCATCCGCGTCGGCCAGCTCGTGGACGAACGACTCGCGGCGGCGACACCACTCGAGCGCGTCGCGGTAGTCGCCGTGGACGAACGCGACCAGGTGGCGTACGTCGTAGCCGCGCGAGCGCAGGGCTGGATCGCCGAGGCGCTCGGCAATGGCGCTCGCCTCCGCGGCATCGTCTGCGGACTTGTCGTAGTCCGCGTAGCAGCGGGCGATCAGCGCCTTCGCGCGGGCCGCGCTATCGGGCGCTGCCCGCTCCAGCGCGCGGTTGATCCAGCCCTGCACGAGGTCGGATGGTGGAGCCGTGCCCCACATGCCGGCCCGGGCCATGGTCTGGAACGCGAGCTCTGCATAGAGATCGGCGAGCTCTCGATCGTCGTCGGCGAGCGCGATCGCCTCCTCCATCGCTGCCGCAAAGGCTTTGCCGTCGAAATAGAGGGCGTTTGCGTGGGCGATCTCCTGCCAGAGCTCGCCTCGCATGCCGGGGTCGGGCTCGAGCGCGGCGGCCCTTTCCAGCAACGCAACCGCTTCACGCATCTCGTAGCGTCGTGCCGCAAGGCCGGCTGCGCGGCGCAACCAGACTATGGCGCGCGGACGCATTCGGGCGAGTTCTTCCTCCTCGCCCTGCCAGGCGAGATCCTCGTCTTCCGGGCGTACCGCCTCGCTGTAATGGTGGGCGAGCTCGGCGGCATCCTCGTCCCGGTCGCCGCCGGCTTCCTCGAGCCAGGTGGCGTACCCGGCGTGCATGTGGACGCGCCTCGCCGTCGTCAGGCTGCTGTACGCGACGTCGCGCGTCAGCGCGTGTACGAAGGTGGCGCTGTCCTCGCTGATCCAGACGAAGCCGCGACCGGCGAGCACGTCGAGGCGAGGCTCCTCGCCGACAAGCGCGCGGACTGAATCGGCGCTGAAGGTCCGCCCGATCACGGCAGCCGCCTGGAGCGCAGATTTCGCGCTCGGTGGGAGCAAGTCGATGCGCGCTGCGAGGAGCGCCTGCACGGTGTCCGGGAGGACGAGCGTGCCTGGCAACTCGTGCGTGATTCCCTGGTCGGCGAGCATGCGCAAAAGCTCCTCGATGAAGAACGGGTTCCCGTCGGATCGATCGACGACGAATGTCCTGATTCGCTCCGTGAACGTCGCGGGTGCGAGGCGGTCGACGATTCGCTCCGCGTCGCCGGAAGGGAGCACGTCGAGGCCGATCGTCTCGCCGCCGAGCGCATCCTGGTCGCGGGTGGTGCTGAGCAGGAGCATCGGGCGGCGTAAGCGGCGGTGGGTATCGCGAAGAAGCTCGAGCAGCTCCGGCTCGGCCCAGTGCACGTCCTCGACGATTACGACGGCGGGTCCCGCAGCAGTGAGCTCCCGAAGGAGCTCGAGCCAGGCCGCATGGAGATGCTCGCGCACAGCCAGGGGATGCAGTCCCGGCGGCGCGGGTTGTCCCAGCAACAGGCCGAGGACAGGTAGGCGGTCGAGCAGCGCTGGATGTCCGCGCGCGATCTCGCCCAGCGATGCGTACGCGCTCGCCTGCCCGAAGGACAGGCAGCGCCCCAAACGCTCGTTGGGCATCGGCCGCCGGGTGGAAAGCCAGTCGCGGAACTGTCGGACGAGCGCACTCTTGCCGATGCCGGCCTCGCCGACGATGGTGACGAGGGCAGTCTCGCCGCTACCGACAACACGCAAGTACGAGTGTTGAAGCCTCGCGAGCTCTTCGTTTCCGCCCGATGAAGCTCGGGTGCGCTTTGCTCGACATGCAGCGGAGCAATGCCGAGGAGTGGGCGACAAGGGACTCCTTCCGTCTTGCCCTTCGCTTCGATCGTCGCCTCGGGCCCGAAGTCGAAGGCCTTGCGCGCGTTCGCGACCGTGCGCGCGCCGACCAGAATCTGTCCCGGCTCTGCGTTTTGCTCGAGCCGCGCCGCGACGTTGACGGCGTCGCCGCTGACGAACGAGCTGCCCACCCGCGGTTGCCCCAGGACGACGTCCCCCGTGTTCACGCCGATCCGCAGGCGGAGCGTGTCGCCGAAGAGATCCTGGAGCCTGCTGCGCATGGCGAGGGCGGCATGCAAGGCACGATCGACCTGATCCTCTTGCGCTGCCGGCGCACCGAAGACTGCGACCACCGCGTCGCCGATGAACTTCTCGATCGTTCCTCCCGCTTGGGCGATCTCGGTCGCCATCCCGTCGTAGAAGCGGTTGAGCAGCGCGCGCGACCGCTCTGCATCCTGGGCGTCCGCAACCGCCGTCGAACCTACGAGGTCGGCGAATAGCACGGTCGCCAGCTTCCGCTCCTCGCTCGGTGAGCGCTCGGCTACGGGGCTTGCGCAGTTAGGGCAGAAGCGCGCACCGCGCGGGAGACCCGCCCCACAGTTTGCGCAGAAGGTCACGAGCCCAATTGTCCCACCCGTGTCCAGGTGCCAAGGGCCCTTCCTGAGGCTCCGGGCTGAGTCAGAGCCGGCGCCGCCGATCGGCCCGGCGGGCTTCCGCGGAGCGGGCGCCCCCGACGGGGGCGCGGTCGACCGTTCAGCCGACGACGAAGAGGCAGAGAGCCGAGAGCAAGGTGCAGAAACGGCGGGCTCGCATCGTCCAAGTCTAGAGCCGGCTTGGGCGTCGCATGGGCCCTCGCCGTCACGGTGTCTTCCCTAGACTCGGGCCGCATGGCGGAGGGCAGCAGCGTCGCGATCGCGCTGGAGCGCGTCACCAAGCGCTTCGGTCGGACCGCAGCCGTCGACGATGTGTCGCTATCCATCGGCGACGGCGAGTTCTTCTCGCTCCTCGGCCCGAGCGGTTGCGGCAAGACGACGACTCTCCGCATGATCGCCGGCTTCGAGCAGCCGGACGAAGGCCGGATCCTGCTCCAGGGCGACGACGTGACCACCGTCCCGCCGAGCCGCCGGCCGCTCAACATGGTCTTCCAGCACTACGCGCTCTTCCCGCACATGTCGATCTACGACAACGTCGCATTCGGACTGAAGGTCTCGCGCGTTCCGCGCGCCGAGCACCGCGAGCGGATCGAGAAGATGCTTCGCGTAGTCGAGCTCGAGGGCTTCGAGAAGCGGCGCATCCGCCAGCTCTCCGGCGGGCAACAGCAGCGGGTCGCGCTCGCGCGGGCGCTCGTGAAGGAGCCGGCCGCGCTGCTGCTCGACGAGCCGCTCGGCGCACTGGACGTGAAGCTACGCAAGCAGATGCAGCACGAGCTGAAGCGGATCCAGGCGCGAGCTCGGGACGACGTTCGTCTACGTAACGCACGACCAGGAAGAGGCGCTCGCGATGTCCGACCGGATCGCCGTGATGAACGGGGGCCGCGTCGAGCAGATCGGAAGCCCACGCGAAATCTACGAACGTCCCCAGACGCCGTTCGTCGCCGACTTCATCGGGTCGCTGAACACGCTCGACCTGCGGGCGGACGAGCTGGTCGGCAGCTTCGCGATGATGCGGGTGGGGGAGGGCGAGCGACTCGTCGTCCCGACCGAGGCCGGCGTCAAGCAGGGCGACTCGCTGCGGATCGCCGTCCGCCCGGAGCAGGTACAGATCGGCCTACCGGCGGAAGCCGAGCCGAACGGCGGATCTCGCCTGACCGGCACGCTCGCACGAGGTCGTCTACCTCGGTATGTACACGCAGTTCCACGTCGAGACGCCCGTGGGCCGCGTCGTGGCCCACCGCCTGGCCGACGAGGAGCTGCCGGCGCTGGAGGCCGGCGCTCGCGTCGCGGTCTCCTGGGACTCCGAGGACGCTTCCGTCCTCTAAGTCTCGCACGGCAACGCGCCGCTCGAACGGCGCGCCGCCCGACCTCGGCCGCGACCACGACGGTGAGCGAGATGAGGATGACGACCACGGCGACCGCGATCACCTGCGGCAGCTGGCTGGGGAAGCGCAGCGCCGAGTAGAGGTAGATCGGGAACGTCGTGCGGCTGCCGACCACGAACGACGCGACCGCGTATTCGTCGAACGAGGTCGTGAACGCGATCAGGAAGGCGGACATGATCGCCGGCAGGATCAGCGGCAGCGTGATCGAGCGGAACGTGCGTAGCCGGCTGGCGCCGAGATCGAACGCCGCCTCCTCGAGAGAGACGTCGATCTGCTGCAGCCTGAGGCATCAGCACGAGGATCGTGTACGGCAGCGTGATCACGATGTGCCCGATGACCACGGTCAGGATCGAGCGCGGGATCCCGAGCGTGTGGAAGAGGAGGAGCAGCGAGACCCCGAAGACGATGTAGGGGATGACGAGCGGACTGAGGAGGAGCGCCGACGCCCCGGCCTTGAGCCGGAAGTGCCGCCGGGTCAGCGCGATCGAGGCGAGGATCCCGAGCACGACCGCGCCGAGGCTCGAGAGCGCCGCGACGATCGCGGACGCTTCGAGAGCGGCGTGCAGGTCCGAGTTGTGCAGGAACTGGCTGTACCAGTGCAGCGTGAACCCCGAGAGCGGGAACGACGGCACGTCGGAGTTGTTGAAGGAGAAGATCAGGAGGATCACGATCGGCGCGTAGAGGAACGCGACGACCAGCGAGAAGAACCCGCGGAGCACCCACTTGCCCGGTCTCGAGACGGCGACGTCCATCAGTCCGCCGCTACCTGCCGCGGTTGGAGGAAGCGGGCGAACACGATCATCAGGGCCGCCACGCATCCGAGCAGGAAGATGCGCCAGGACCGAGCCCGTCTCCCAGTCGGGGAAGCCCGTCTGGAACAGGTCGACGATCTGGTTTCCGTACATGTAGCCGGTCACTCCGCCGACGAGCGACGGCGTGACGAACTCGCCGAGCGTCGGGATGAAGACGAACAGGAACGCGGCCACGACCCCGGCAGCGAGAGCGGCAGCGTCACGCGCAGGAAGGCCTGGGTGCGGCTCGCGCCGAGGTCGGTCGCCGCTTCGAGCAGCCGCGCGGTCGAGGTTCTCGAGGGAAACGAAGATCGGCAGCGCGACGAACGGCAGCCAGATGTAGATGAGCACGAGGATGACCGCGAACCGGCTGTAGAGAAGCTGCGAGATGGGGTGATCCGGGTCACGGATCCCCGCCCACGACAGAAGGCGTGTTGATCACGCCGTGGTCGCCGAGGATCACCTTCCAGGCGAGCACCCGCAGCAGGTAGCTGGTCAGGAACGGCGCGATCAGCAGGAGCAAGAGGACGTACTTGCGCTTCGTCCCGGCGAGCGCGAGGAAGTACGCCAGCGGATACGCGAGCGCGACGGTGATGACCGAGACGATCAGCGACATCTGCACCGACTTCCAGAACAGGCTCAGGTAGAGCGAGCTGTGGAAGAAGTCGTGCCAGGCCTTGAACGTGAACCCCTGCTCGCCCGGAAAGAGCGAGTAGACGTTGAAGCTGTAGAGGGCGACGATCGCGATCGGCGCGAGGAAGAAGACGCCGAGCCAGGCCAGCGGCAAGCCGAGCAGGGTCGGAGTGGTGAAATCGAGCCGGCGGCGACGGGGCGCCGGCGGGGCAGCCGGGGCGAGCTCGGTCACCGGCGCGGACTCTACGAGGCCTTCACCTGCTCCCACATCCTCGCGTACGTCGAGCGCCTGGGGATGTCGCGATCGAGGTAGGCGTTCGGCAAGGTCACCGCCTTCGGGTTGTTGAGCTGCAGCGCCTTGACCAGGTCTTTCGAGGTCGGGCGCGCCTGCGTGTTCGCGTGCCCGTAGCCGTAGTTGTCCTCGAGCCACGTGCCCGACTTCGCCGAGCTCCAGGCATCGACGTAGGCGTGCGCGAGCTTCGGGCGTGGTGTCCCCTTCAGCAGCATGAACATCCCGACCCACGCGATCGGCTTCTCCTTCGGCCGCATGTAGACGACGGGCAGCTTCTTCTTCTTCATCTGCACCCAGTCGTTCGGCCAGGCGTATGCGATCCAGAGGTCGCCGGACCCGAAGGCCTCCCACAGGTTCGTCTCGGACGACCAGATGAGCCGGACGTTCTTCTTCTTCTTGATCAGGAGGTCCTGCGAGCGCTTGAGCTGCTCGTCGGTCTGCCGCCAGGGCTTCGGGAAGCCGAGGTAGAGGCCCGCGATCGTGAGCATGTTCAGATCGTCGAACCAGGAGATCTTGCCCTTGTAGCGGTCGTCGAAGATGAGGCTCCACGACTTGGCCTTCGGGTGGACCTTGTCGCTGCGGTAGAGGATCGCGTCGAAGCCCCAGTCGTCCGGGATGCCGTACTGCTTGCCCTTGTACTGGCCGGCCTTGACCATGAACGGGTTCAGGTGCTTGAAGTTCTTGAGGAGCTTCGGATTCCACGGCTGGACGAGGCCGCTGGTCGCGAAGTACTTGAGCCACCCGACGTACGGGCGGAAGAGGTCGGGCTTCGAGCCCGGCGTGGAGCTTCGCCAGGGCATCCGACTCGTTGGTCATGTACGTGAACTGCGGCTTGTTCTGCGGGTGGGTCTTGACGTACTGCGCGAACATGGACTGCCCGCCGTCGTTGCCGTACCCGGCCCAGTCGAGCACCTGGAGGCGGCCCGACTCCGTCGTCAACGCATTCGCGGCGGACGCGAGCGCCCCGGGGAGGAGGACGGCGCCGCCTGCCACCGCGGCCCTCCGTAGGAACTGGTCTCGGCTGAGCTGCCGGTCGACGTCCTTGTCCTCGCCCATCCCATTCCTCCTTCGTGCCGGCCGCAGCCGGGAGGGTTTTTGACGTGCGTCGGCGAGTATCCCTCAGGCCGGCTCGATTTGCACGCGTTACGGAACTCTGGGGTGGGCATACCGTCTCCATGGACAAGTCCCTTGCCGCCGGGGAAATCCGGCACCGCGCTGCGCAGCTCGAGGGCGACGCCAAGCGTCAGTGGGTGCCTGCTCTTGCGCGCGTAGGCCTGGTTGCGAAGGGAGTTTCCTTCGTGATCGTCGGAGGCCTCGCGGTCGCCCTGGCTGCCGGCGAGGGAGGCAAGGCGACGAGCCGGGAAGGTGCGCTCGCGACGATTGCCGACGAAAGCGGCGGCGAAGTGCTGCTGGTCCTGCTCGCGCTCGGATTCGCCGCCTACGCGCTCTGGCGGTTCTCTGAGCCGTTCCTCGAGGACGGTGACGACGACGGCGTCAAGAAATACGGGAAATGGGCCGCATGGATCGGGCGCGGGGTCGTCTATGCCGCCCTGGCGTACGGGACGGTCAAGCTGCTCGTCTCCGCCGGAGGCCAGCCAGTCCCAGAATGCGAAAGCCCACAAGGCCGCAGCCGAGGTCCTGTCCTGGCCGGCCGGGACCTGGCTGGTCGGGATTGCAGGAGCATGCGTCGTGGGAGTGGGGCTGTACAACGGCTACCGCGGCGTGGCCCGCAAGTTCAGGGACAAGTGGAAGACCGGTGAAATGAACCACGCGGCGCTGCAGTGGGGGACTCGCGTCGGCGTGGTTGGGCTTCTCTCCCGGATGGTCGTCTTCGCTCTGATCGGCTGCTTCCTGGTCAAGGCCGCGGTCGAGTACGACCCGAAGGAAGCGATCGGCCTGGACGGAGCGCTCCAGAAGCTGGTTCACCAGAGCTACGGGCCATGGCTCCTCGGTCTGGTCGCGGCCGGACTCATCGCGTACGGCCTGTTCTGCGTGGTCGAGGCGCGCTACCGAGACGTCAAGCCGCGCTGACCCGGCCACTGCCAGGAGCTCGGGTCGTCCCGCCACACCTCCGGCGAGTCCTCGCATGACTCGTCGCACCTGAACGCCGCCACGACAAAGCCGAAGAGCGCGAACGCGACGCTGATAGCAACGACGGCCGGGCGAGGATGACCGACCAGAACCGCTTCATCCGCTCGGCTCACGCGATGGGCTCCCGCGACGACGCTGCCCTGCGGCGGGCCGGAGAGGACGATCTCGACCGGGTGAGGCTCCGCCTTCCGGTCGATCGGGAGCCAGCCGCGATCCTCGGGGCACAGGATCAGCGTTCGCGCCTTCTCGCCGACGAAGGCCAGCCCGTCGGGGTCGTCGAGCGAGCCCGACCAGACGCCCAGGTCCAGCTCCTCGAGCTCGAGGGCCATTTCCCGGATGTCTCCCACGAGACCTACCTCCGAGAGGCCGAGCAGCTCCTCGCCGCTGAAGGGGCCCGTCCTGCCGCTCTCGTCGAGGCCGCGGTGCGCGATCAGCTCTACGATGCTTCCCGCCGGATCGCGGAAGTAACAGGCGAGGGCATCCCAGAAGGAGAAGTCGAAGACGAGGTCGCCGGTTCCCGGCCGCGGAAGCAGCTCGAACCGCTCCCCGGCCCAGTCGAAGGCCGCGCCGAAGCGATCACCCGGAACCAGAAACGCGAAGTGGTAGAACGGCCCGTTTTCGCCGGCGACGAATTCGACCCCCGTCGTCCCGAAGGCCGCGTAGAAGTCGTCCAGCGTCTGCAGCAGCTCGGACGGCGCGCGGAGGCGCGCGCTCAGAATCTCCACGAACGGGAGGCTATCGCCCTTCGGCTGCAGTCCAGCAGCTCGCCAGGCCGCTGCATTCCGAGATCGCGGCCAGCTTGGCCCGCAGCTTCCCGCGCGCGACAGGCGAGAGGGTCTTCGCCGCGTTCGACAGCTCGTACGGATCCTTGCGCAGGTTGTAGTACTCGGTGTCCCCGTTCGAGTACTCGACGTACGTGCCGTTGCCGGTGCGCATGGCCTGGTAGGACGGAGGATTGCCTCCGAACGGCCCAGGAAAGTCGGGGTCGCCGCGGGTCACGTCGGGCCCGTGGTGCTCGACGAGGACCGCTTGCCTCCAGCGGGGCGGCGTCAGGCCTTCGAGCAGCGGCTTGAGGCTGCGCCCGTCGACGGACTTCGGGATCTTGGCATTCGCGATCTGCGCGAAGGTGGGGTAGAGGTCGATCGTCGAGGTGATCTGCGGGAGACGCCAGCCGTGGGGAACGCCTGGGCCGGTTACGACCAGCGGGACGTGGATGTCGGTCTCGAACGCCGTCTGCTTGCCGGCGGCGAGCCGGTGCTCGCCCATGTGCAGGCCGTTGTCCGACGTGAAGAGGATGTACGTGTTGGCGAGCTGCCCGCGAGCGGCGAGCGTCGTGCGGAGATTGCCGATCATCTCGTCGATCGCCTGCACCGCCTGCGCGCGCATGCGGAAGTCCTCGTCGATCGTCGAGACCTGCAGCCTCCGGAGCGCCTTGCGGTTCTTCAGCCAGCGCGGCTTGTCGCGCATGTCCACCTCGTTGAAGGCCGGCGTGCGCGGCGCCTTCAAATCGAGGAACCACGTTTCGTGCCGCGGCGCCGGGGTGTACGGGCTGTGCGGCGCGAACGGGGCGATCTCCAGGAAGAACGGCTTCTTGCCCGTCGTCACCCGGTTGATCCAGGCGACCCCCTTGGCGGCGACGACGTCGGTGAGATAGTCCTCGGTGTTGGCGCCGTAGTAGCGGTAGCGCCCGTTCTCGTTCAGGGCGTAGTCGTAGCCCGCGTAGCCCTTGCCGCCGACGTCCCATTCGTCCCAGCCCGGCGGGATGTACAGCTCCTGTCCGTCCACCGAGAGGGAGGGGGTGTACCCGTTGAGGTACTTGCCCATGAGAGCGGTCGTGTAGCCCGCCGAGTGGAGCCGGGTCGCGAAGGTCTCCTCCTCCAGCCCGTAGTTGTGGAACGCGAAGAATCCACCGTCCTGCCCGCCGTTGGTGAAGACCCCCGTGTTGTGCGGGTACTTGCCGGTGAAGATCGTCGCGCGCGAGGGGCAGCACAGCGAGTCGGAGACGAAGAAGCGCGAAAAGGTCGCGCCCTGGGACTGCATCGCCCGAACGTTCGGCATGTACTTGACGAGATTCCAGGAGAAGTCGTCGGCCAGGACCAGGATGATGTTCGGACGGCGTGCGTCGGGAGCGGATTTCCCCTGTGCGGCAAACCCGGCGGCGACCGCGAGCGACGCGGTCAGGGCAAAAAGAGCGAAAATGCGCATGTCTGGGATACGACGACTGGAGCTCCCAATGGATAGTAGGGATTTGGGCATAAGTCTCGAGGAATTGCAGCTGGCGGCTCGCAACCACGGTATGCCCCTGGAGGCGCTCCGTTATCCCATTACGCCGGCCGGGCTCCACTACCTCCTGATTCATTACGACATTCCTCCCGCCGAAGAAGACGGGTGGACGGTCGAGCTGGCGGGCGCAGTCGAGCGGCCCGGGACTCTGGCGCTCGAGGCGCTCAAGGCAAGGCCCGAGCAGGAGCTGGCGGTGACGATGGAGTGCGCCGGCAACGGCCGCGTCGGGCTCGATCCGCGGCCCGTGAGCCAGCCCTGGCTGCTGGAAGCGGTCGGAACCGCGCGCTGGCGCGGCACGCCGCTTCGGCCGCTCCTCGAGGAGGCAGGGCCGGCGGAGGAGGCCGTCGAAGTGCTGTTCACCGGCGCCGACCACGGGCGTGAGGGCGGGATCGACCAGCAGTTCCAGCGGAGCCTGTCGCTCGAGGACGCGCTCGAGAGCGAGGCGATCCTGGCGTACGAGATGAACGGCGCGCCGCTCCCGCCGCAGCACGGCTATCCGGTGCGGCTGCTCGTCCCGGGTTGGTACGGGATGACGAGCGTCAAATGGTTGACGGCGATCGAGGTGCTGACCGAGCCGTTCTCGGGCTACCAGCAGCTGCAGTCCTACCGGCTGCGGCAGGCCGAGGAGGACGAGGGCGATCCGCTGAGCCGGATGCTTCCGCGTTCGCTGATGGTGCCGCCGGGGAAGCCGGAGTTCCTGACGCGGGAACGGATCGTCGAGGGGCCGTGCGAGCTCGAGGGCCGCGCCTGGTCAGGGCACGGCGAAATCGTCGCAGTGGACGTGAGCGCGGACGGCGGCGAGACCTGGGCGACTGCGGAGCTCGACGAGCCGATCGGCCCGTTCGCGTGGCGGGGCTGGACGTATCGCTGGGATCCGCGGCCGGGCTCGTACGAGCTCTGCTGCCGCGCGCGCGACTCTGCCGGGAACGAGCAGCCCGTCGAGCCGGCGTGGAACGTCGGCGGCTACGCGAACAACGCCGTCCAGCGCGTCCGAGTCACCGTCGTTTGAGCAGCTCCTTCGCGAAGGTTCCGCCGCCGATCACCCGTTCCGCTCCGCGGCCCGCCAGCTCCCTCAGCTCGCGGTCGGAGGTGACCAGCCAGTAGGGCGCGAAGCGCGCCGCCTCGCGGATCAGCCATTCGTCCGCGGTCTCGCCCTTCGGCTCGAAGACGACGCGCACCTCGACGTCGTTCTCCCTTCCCCACTCCTCCGAGAGGGAGACCAGCTCGTCGGAATCGATGTTCGGCCAGACGGAGCGGCGGACGTTCTCTGCGTCGATCAGGACGGTTGGGCGCTCAGCGCCCGGCGATCTTGTAGCCGTCGTAGCAGCCTTCCTTGCCGGCCTCGACGCCGGCGTCTCCGGCGTGAGCCTGGCCCGACCAGTAGGTGGCTACGGCCAGCGCGACCTTGTCCTTCTCCGGCTTGACCTTGTAACGGTGCGCGAGGTCGATGAGCTTGACCGATCCGCAATCGGTGTACGAGCGCTCGTAGACCACGTCGGTGGCCTCGTTGAACGTGGCGGTGTGCGTCGTGGTCGTCCCGCCGTTCGACCCACCGCCGCCGCAGCCGGCGAGGAGCGCGGCCGCGCCGAGTGAAGCTGCGATGAGCGGAAGGGAGCGCACGTCGCTGTGCCTACGTTCCGACGACCTGGACCTGCCAGCGCCGGTCACGCTCGCGGTCGAGCTCGATGAAGAGGACGCGTTGCCAGGTTCCGAGCTGGAGCTCGCCGTTCCGGACCGGAACGGACTCGCCCGCGGTGCCGAGCAGCATCGCCATGCAGTGCGAATGGCCGTTGCCGATCTCCATGTCCTCGGGGCAGATGTTCTCCGTGCGGCGGTCCCAGTCGTCGTGCGCGTAGTACGACCCGGACGGAACGAGGCGGCGCAGCAAGCCCGGCGAAGTCGTCGAGGAAGCCCTGCTCGAACTCGTTCACGCGCACGCAGCACGTCGTGTGCGGCGAATAGATGCAGGCGATCCCGTCCTCGATGCCGCTGGCCCGAACGGCCTCGTTGACGTCGTCGGTGATGTCGGTGACGGTGAGCCCGCCGGAGGTGCGCAGGCTGCGCTCGAGCTGGAAGACCTTCACGGGCCGCAATGGTAGTAGCGATACCGGTCGGTCGAAGTTCAATCGCGCCTACATCGCGCGAGCGAGCGCGCATCCGGGGAACCCCATGGTTCCGCCTCGCGAGCGCCCTCGCTTCACGCTTCGCTCGGGTAAGGCCCGGCTCCGCCGAGTCACGCCATCCCTCTCGGCGCTACGGTTCGAGCCAGATCGTGGGCCTGTAGCTCAGCGGTCAGAGCAGCGGACTCATAATCCGTTGGTCCCAGGTTCGAATCCTGGCGGGCCCAATTAGAGAAGCCCTGCTCCGGTGAGGCTTCGCGGGAGTGGGCCGACGCTGCGAGATGTGCGCCACCCGTCTGATCCGCGACGAGGGCTGGAGCCTGCAGAACGTGCAGGAGTTCCTCGGTCACTCGTCGTACGAGATCACGCGCCGCTTCTACGTTCACCTCGTCCCGGACGATCAGCCCGAGCAGCGCTCCGTGCGCTCTCGGCGTGACAACAGGGTGACAACCAGACCCCCAGATTGCCCGAAACCCGCCAGGCGGCGGAAGGGGGCGGATAGCCCTCAGGAGCAGGCGTTTCCCTCGGTGCCGCTCTCGTCCGCTGAGCTCCTCCGGAAACTCATGATCCGTTGGTCCCAGGTTCGAATCCTGGCGGGCCCAATGACCCGGCAGTGGACCGGTGGGATCTCACGACGACGATTTACGAGTCGCCGCTCCGGAGACTCGTGGCGTCCACCCACGGCGGTCAGGTCACGGTTGCTGAAGGAGGGCGCCCACGGGGGAACCCTGGGTTCCGTGAGGGGCTTCACCAGCTCTTGACATCCGGAGTGCCGTCCCCTTTGATCCACGATGTGAGCTCCGCCGGAGAGGAGGCCGCTCGGATTGCCGAGGTGCTTCCGGCGCCCGATTCGCGCGAGGAGGCCGTCATCCGCGCGGAGGCGATCCGGAAGAGCTTTGGCGCCAATCTCGTGCTCGACGGGATCGATCTCGTCGTCCATGGGCAAGAGACCTTGGTCATCATCGGGCCGAGCGGGAGCGGCAAGAGCACGCTTCTCCGTTGCGTCAACCTGCTCGAGCCGCTCGACTCGGGGAGGATCTGGCTGGAGGGCGATGAGATCACCGGCAAAGGAGTCGACATCTCCCGCGTCCGTCAGCAGATCGGGATCGTCTTCCAGCAGTTCAACCTCTTCCCACACCTGAAGGCGCTCGACAACTTGACGCTCGCCGCACGGCGGATCAGGAAGATGTCGCGGAAGGAGGCCGTGACGCGTGCACTCGAGCTGCTGGCGCGAGTCGGGGTCGAGGACAAGGCGCATCAGTATCCCAGCCAGCTGTCTGGCGGCCAGCAGCAGCGCGTTGCGATCGCGCGCGCTCTGATGATGGAGCCTCGCGTGATGCTGTTCGACGAGGTGACCTCGGCGCTCGATCCCGAGTTGGTCGGCGAGGTGCTCGTCGTCATGCGTGATCTCGCGCTTGCCGGGATGACGATGCTCGTCGTGACCCATGAGATGCACTTCGCCCGCGAGGTGGGCGACCGGCTCGTGTTCATGGACGAGGGACGGATCGTCGAGCAGGGGATTCCCACCGACGTCCTCGACCGCCCTCGGGAAGAGCGGACGCGCCGGTTCCTCCGGCGGAGCCTCCAGCTCGCTCACTCGATCGAAGACCTGACCATCGACGAAGCCACCGAAGACGAAGGGAGAAGCGAATGAAACGAGCTCTCGTTGCGGCGCTCGTCGCCGCGGTCGCCGCCGGCGCGCTCGCGGCTTGGAGCCTGGCGGCACCCGCTGCCGAAACCCAGGGCGCGAAGAAGAAGCTGCCGCCGTTGCCGGCTGCGATCAAGAAGGCGCACAAGTGGCGGGTCGGCGTCAAATGCGACACGCCGCCGTTCGGCTACATCGACCTGAAGGGGCGAAACGCCGGCTACGACGTCGAGATCGCCCACTGGTTCTCGAAGTTCGCGTTCGGGAACCCGAGCAAGGTCGAGTTCACCTGCGTTACGACCGCGAGCCGGATCCCGGCGCTGACGAGCGGAAAGATCGACCTCATCATCGCCACGATGACGTTCACCCATGCCCGGTTGCAGACCGTCGACTTCTCGACGCCGTACTACGTGGCCACCGGACGCCTGCTCGTCCCGAACGGAAGCTCACTCCGCGTCGGCAGCTCGCTTGCGGACAAGACGATCACGACTACCGGCGGCTCCATCTACGACCGCTGGCTGACCAAGTGCTTCCCGCAAACGCACGAGCTGCTCTTCCAGTCGCCGACCCTCGCGCTCGCGGCCTTGAAGGACGGCCGTGCCGACGGCGAGATGTTCGACGACTCGTTCGTGCTCGGCGTCGCGACTTCAGACCCGACGTTGCGACTGACCCCTGACAAGTTCCTGAAGCTTCCCTGGGGGATCGGGATCGTCAAGGGCGACACGAAGATGGCGAAGTGGGTCAATTCGCGGCTCGCGATCCTGAAGAAACAGAACGAGTTCCTGAAGATCCTGAAGAAGAACGTCAATCCGACGCTGTTCGGGGCCTTCAAGAACAACGTCCCCGGCCCGAAGCGGACACTGCACTACCCGCGGACGGAAGAGGACGAGCTCGCCTGCGGCTAGTCCGTTGACCGAGGAGCGGCCGGCCGGCGGCCGCTCCTCACCAGTCCGATGACGCTCGCCTACAACTTCTCTTGGTCGTTCATCTGGGACAACCGCGCCCTGCTGCTGGACGCTCTGTACAAGACGCTCGAGGTCTCGGCGATCGGGATCGCGGGGGCCTTCGTGATCGGAATCGTGCTCGGCGCCGCCCGGGCGGCCCGGATCCCGGTTGTCAGCCAGTTGACCGCCGTCTACGTGGAGGTGATCAGGAACACGCCGATCCTCGTGCAGATCTTCTTCATCTTCTTCGCCCTGCCCGAGCTCGGTATCACCCTGCCTCAGTTCACCGCTGCGTGGCTCTCGCTCGTGCTCTGGGGCGGCGCCTTCAACGTCGAGAACTTCCGCGCCGGCTTTCAAGCCGTACCCGACCAGTTCCGGGAGGCGGGACTCGCTCTCGGCTTCTCGCGACTGCGCACCTTCATCCACGTCACCCTGCCGATCGGGGGCCGGATCGCCTTGCCGTCGACGATCAACACCTCGTCCTCGGTGCTCAAGAACAGCGCCATCGTAGGTCCTGCGGTTGCGTACGGCGAGCTGACGCACACGTCCTTCCGGATCCTGGAGGCGACCGGCCGGACGTTCGAGGTCTTCTTGGTGCTCGGGGCCGTCTACCTGGCGCTCGTCACGATGCTCTCGGTGTTGATCCGCCTGCTCGAGGCCCGGCTCGCGCTGCCGGAGGAGGCGAGGTAGGTGCTGGCGTGGCTTCCGAGCTGGGTCGATCCCGTTGCCCGGTACATCCTCCAGAACGGGCTCAAGCTGACGCTCGAGATCTCGGCCGTGGCCGTGGCCGGCAGCGCCATCGTCGGGATCGTTCTCGGGCCGTTCTTGACGATCCGGTTCTGGCCTCTCCGTGCGCTGGTCAGGCTCTACGTCGAGGTCTGGCGCGGCCTGCCGATCATCGTGACCATCTTTCTCATCTACTTCTCGTTGCCGGTGTTCGGCATTCACCTCAACGCCTGGCTGTCCGCAGCGGTCGGGCTGGCGCTGTGGGGGAGCGCGCAGGTGGCCGAGGCGACGCGCGGGGCCATCCAGTCGATCCCGAGTGAACAGCATGAAGGCGCATCAGCGCTCGGCTTCGGCTGGGTGGGCAGGCACGTGTTCGTGATCTTCCCTCAGGCGCTCCGCCGCTTGCTGCCGCCGTTGGTCAGCCTGCTCGTGAACGTGATCCAGAATTCGACCCTTGCCCTTCTGATCGGAGCAGGCGAGGTGCTCGCGACCGCGCAGCGCGAGACCGAGACGCTGCAGGCGCCCCCGCCGATCGGCGTCGGCGACGCACACGCGGTCGCGCTCTACGGGGCGGTGGCGGTTGTCTTCTTCTTGATCTCGTTCCCGCTGACGCGGTTGGCCGCGTTTCTCGAGCGCCGTCTGGTCTAGCCGATACCTGCGCGATGGGTGGTGGGCGGCCACGACGCCGTCGAAGCACGGTTCTGTTCGGGGTGGCAGCAAGGTGGCAGCGAGACGGGCCAAGACAGGCCGAGACGCGGGAGACGCCGAGGAGTCGCTTTCCCTGTAAAACCCAGACGTACCGAGGCAGGCCGAGACGGCTTAGGCCTTCTCATAATCCGTTGGTCCCAGGTTCGAATCCTGGCGGGCCCAAATTGGGAAAGCTCCGCTCCGGCGGAGGTCTCTGATCCGCCGTTTCCCGACGCTGTTCCGCAGCGTGCACAACCTCACGGACTGGCTGCGGACGCGGAGGTGGCCGTGGACGCTCGGCCCCGGGCCTGGCCTGGGCCGTTGGCTACGTCATCCTCGCGGCCTCGTGATCCTTCTGCTCCATGTGACGCTGTATCCGTACCCGAACTCACGAAGATCCTCAATCCGAACGGCTGAAGGCTCGCGGAGGAGCTGACAGGCGGGCGCTTGTAGCCGGATTGCAGCCGCGCTGCAGCCATGAGGAGCGATCGTCCTCGCATGAACAACGACTACATCCAGTCAGTTCTGGTCGACGAGCGGCATGCCGGCTTCCAGGGCGAGGTGGCAAAGGACGAGCTCGCGAGGCTCGCCCCCCGTCGAGTCCGTGTGTGGAACGCCCGGAAGACGGTGCGCTCTCGCGCGCGACGCGCTCTCCGACTGCTGCCTGTCCGCGACGCCTAGCGCCGCGTGCAGAGCGCACCCAGGTCCATGCCGTAGACCGGTTGGAAGACCTGGCAGCCCATTCGGGCTGAGAAGAAATCGCGCGCGTTGCCGTTCGCATACGAAACCCACGGGGCCGCGTCGCGGGCAAGCTCGACCGCCAGCTTGCCGAACGCGGGGTAGCGAGCGGGACGCGAAAGACGGTTGACTTTGTCGATCTTGGTCTGCCAGCGCTCGCCCACGGAGGGTGCGAGCAGGTCGAGGAAGCTCGACGGATCGGCGAAATCGGCGCCCCAGTCGAGCAGTGCGATGTCCCATGGCTCGCCCTCCCGGAACGTTCGCGCGACCATGACGGGAAATGGAAATGTCCGTATTCGCACGCGGATCCCGATCGACTCCAGCGACTGCTTGATCAGCTGTGCCTGCCGCCGGCAGAAGAAGTCGCGGCGCGGTGCTGCAGCTGTAGACGACGGCGGTGGGGCGGCGTCCGCCCATCAGGCGGCGGGCGGTGCGAAGGTCGCCTCCGAGCGGGTAGATGCTCGTCTGCTCGAAACCCGCGGCATCGTCGACGGCAGGTAGTGGTCGGTTGCGATCGTCGTGAACGCTCCCGGCCCGCTGATCGGGCTGCCCTGCCTCGCGAGCGCGCGCCGGTCGATCGCGTAGTTGACTGCGCGCCGCATGCGCAGGGCTCGAGAAGAGCGGCCGGTGCGTGTTCAGCCCGAGGAATCCGAGCGCGAGCACGGGGTTGAGGAAGTACCTCTGCCTGGCGCTCCCCGGCCCGTACCGAGCCGCGAGCCGCGCATCGACCTCGTTCGGCAACCGCCCGGCGACGTAGTCGGCGCGGCCTTGCTCGACCCGGGTGACGCTCTTCGAAGCCGATCCCGATCGTGTACACGATCTCGTCCAGGCGGTGCGGCCGCGGGCCGTGGTAGTTCGGGTTGCGTTTGAGGACGATCTGCCGATTGCGTACGTGCGAGGCGATGTAGTACGGGCCGGCGGAGGGGATCGCCGTCTGTGGGCTCGGCGGCGTGTTCAGCGGGACGGCGCAGAAGATGGGCATCGCCAGGCGAGCCAGGATGCTCGGCGCGGGCCGGATGAGCGCGATCGACAGCCTATTACCGCGCACCGTCACGCCGGAGACGTGGTTTGCCTTGCCTGAGGCGAACGCCCGGGCTCCCGCGATGTCGTCGGCGAAGGCGAGTGCCGCCCCGTGCATCCTCGGATCGAAGGCCCGTTCGATCGAGTGCCTGAAGGTCTCGGCTGTGACCCGTTCTCGCAGCGGCGGCGAGAAGGCAAAGCCGTTCCGGATCGTGAACGTATAGGTGCGGCCGTCGGCTGAGCGAGTCGGGAGCGAGCGCGCGACTTCCGGCACGAGCCGCGTTCCTGCCGGAGCCGGCTTGTCCGGATAGTTGAGGAGCTTGGCGCAGGTCGCGTAGCTGATCTGTTGGTCCGACTGCTGCGGGTAGAGCGCAGGATCCGTCTGAACATCCTCCGAGAGGTCGAACCGCGCCGTCCCGCCCCGGGCCGCCGCGTTCGTAGGCGGCGCGGCTGCCTGGATCGTCACCCAGACCAACCCGCGAACGACGGCGATGCCGGCGGGGCTGCCGCCGACGTCGATCGTCTCGACGACGGTATTCGTCGCCGGATCGATCCGCGACACGGTCCCGTCGCCGCTGTTTGCAACCCAGACCGCGTGCTCGCCAACGGCGATCGCGCTCGGGGCCTCGCCCACGTCGATCGTCGTCTTAACGGAGTTCGTCGTCGGGTCGATCCGCACGACGGAGTCGTCACCGGTGACGGCAACCCACACGCTTCCTTCTCCGTCGGCGATCGCCTGCGGCCCGTGAACCGACGGAGATCGGCGGCGCGACGAAGTCGCTCGGATCGATTCGCGAGACCGTGTTCTCGAAGTTGTCGGCAACCCAGATCCCACCGAACGCGACTACAACCGCGGCGGGGCTCGTCCCGGTTCAGCTTCTTCACGACGTCGTTCGTCGCCGCGTCGATCCGCGACACGCGGGGACTCGTCATCGACGCACCGGTAGCGGTCCAGAGCGCCCCGTACCCGAAATCGGCACCGGCGAGTCCCGAGCCGCTGGTCAGCAGGGTGCGCAGGCTGAATATCCGGATGGGCCGGCCGGCGCGCGTTGAAGGTCGGATCGATCCGGCGCACGACGCCGTTTGGTCCGACCGCCCAGACCGATCCGCGCCCGCGGCGACGGCGATCGGCGCGTCGTCGAGGTGAACCGCGTGAACGACCCGGCGGGAGTCGGGGTCGACGCGCGAGAGGCTCTCGTCTTCGAGATTCGCGATCCAGAGCGCGCCGTGTTCGTACGCGATTCCGGCCGGTTGCGCACCGACCGGGATCGCGTCCACGAGCTGGTTCGTGTCGGGATCGATGATCCCGAGCGAGTTGGCGTCGAGCGGGCCGATTCCTCGGGATCCGTCCCCGCTGGTCAGCGCGATGCGACAGCGCCCGCGATCGCGGCCGCGACGAGAGCCGCGGCGGCGGGCACCAACCAGCGGCGCTTGCGGCGCTCCGAAGCCTGCGCCTCCGGCCCCGCCGCGAGCGCCGGCGAGTCGAGCTCCGGATCCTCGTCGAGGATCGAGCGCTGAAGGCGTTTGAGCGGCTCGCTCGGCTCGAGGCCGAGCTCCTCGGCCAACTGCCGCCGGGCATCCTCGTAGGCGCGCAGGGCTTCCGCCTGCCGGCCGCTTCGATAGAGGGCGAGCATCAGCTGTCCGCGCAGCCGTTCGCGGAGCGGATGCGTGACGACGAGCGCTTCCAGCTCCGCGACGACGGCGCCGTGCCGGCCGAGTGCGAGCTCGGCGTCGAACCGCTCCTCGAGCGCGCTCAGCCGGAGTTCGTCGAGGCGGGCGATCTCGGCTTGGGAGAAGTCGTCGTAGGCGAAGTCGGCGAGGGGCTGGCCGCGCCAGAGCTCGAGTGCCTCCCGGATCGTGGTCTCCGCGCCGGTCGGATCTCCGCCGGCGAGCCCTTCTCGTCCCTCTTGCAGCAGCGCTCGGAAGCGATCGCTGTCGAGCTCACCCGGCTCGACGACCAGGAGATAGCCGTTCCCGCGCGTTTGCAGGCGCTCCCCCTCGCCGAGCGCCCTGCGCACGCGCGAGATCTGCGCCTGGACGCTCTTGACGGCACTGGCCGGCGGCTGATCAGGCCAGAGCGCCTCGATGAGGCTGTCGACCGAGACGACCTCGTTCGGATGGAGCAGGAGCACCGCAACGAGGAGGCGCTGCTGGCGGCCGCCGAGGTCGATGACCGCGCCGTCGTAGCCGCGCACCTCGAGAGGGCCGAGTATCCGGAATTCCACTGGGTCTTTCGCTCCGGAGGCGACCGTAACACGGTTTCTCGCCGCCTAGCTCGAGCTGCGGATTCGTGCGCTACCAGTCGCGCAGTCGGTTTGCAGCCGGCCTGCAACTGACCACATGGAGCCTTGGGGCAATCGGCTGCACACGGCGGTCACTAACGAGGAGGCGCGAATGAAAGGTCGCCACCATCGAGTCCTTCGGATCCTGGCGTCGGCGCTCACTGCGGCAGCGGTGGTCGTTCCCGTGACCGGGGCTGCGGGCAGCAGCGATGGCTCCGCCCGCCCCAAATCCAGCGGGCACTTGAACGTCATTGCCCGCAATGACAGCGCTCATTGGTGCGGAGGGCGTTGTCGTTACCGGTAACCGGACGATGGTCAGCTGGAAGTAACCCGTCCTCGTCCACGGATCCGTTACCACGCCGTAAACGATTCGTTCGACTTGCCGCGACTGGGTGCGCGGCGTATCATCGCTCGCAGTCGTGTCCAGATAGCGCATGCCATCGGATACGAGCCGGCCAGGCCGCCGGTTCGTCGGCGTGTGCGTACCGCGACGATTCTCTCAATGCTTTCCCCGCCCGTCGCGGGCGCTCCCTCTACGCGGGGCAGGAGCCATGGAGCGACGGACCTCACATCACCAGCAGTTCCAATCCGAGACTCAAGGCGATTCGCCGGCTACGGCGCGGCCGCGATGGCGCGTTCCTGGTCGAGGGATTCCGCCAGGTCTCCTGCGCGCTCGAAGCGGGTGTCCGCATTCGGGAGCTCCTGCTCGCCCGGGAGCTCTGGCTGGGGACGAATGAGGCCGAGCTTGGGCGCGCCGACTGCGACGTTCTCGAGCTGAGCTCTCGATCGTTCGAATCGATCTCGAGCCACGTTCGCCCGGACGGCGTAGCCGCCGTCGTCGAGCGTTGGTCCACCAGCCTCGGCGTGCTGCGGCTTCCGCGCGACCCTCTCGTTCTCGTCGCCGAGGCGGTCGAGCGGCCCGGGAACCTCGGGACGATCGTCCGTAGCGCCTGCGCGGCCGGCGCCGATGCCCTGGTCGTCGCCGACGGCGGGGCCGATCTCTTCCATCCCGAGACCGTCCGCGGCTCGGTCGGAACGCTGTTCCGGCTGCCCCTCGCCCAATGCACGACGGCCGAAGCGATCGCATGGCTCCGCGCGCAGAACCTGCGCGTCGTCGTCGCGACCCCTCGCGCCGACGAGACGTGCTGGGAGGCAGACCTCGCCCGGCCGACCGCGATCGTCGTCGGCAACGAACGCTACGGCGTCAGCCGGGCGTGGCTCGACACCGCGGACGACGCGGTAACCGTTCCGATGCCCGGGCCGGCCGACAGCCTCAACGTGGCGGTCGCGGCCGGCGTCGTGCTGTTCGAGGCGGCGCGGCAACGGGCGCTCATTGCCTCGACTCGATAAATCAAGGCTTGCGCATCCTCGAGCGGAAGGCGAGCCTCCGTCGAGGACGCGCCCGCGGCATTGTCACCGGCCACGCGTGGAGCACGCCGTGACGAACTGGCGGATCGCCGGCGAGCCAGAACCAGCCCCGGTAGTGCACGTCCTCGAAACCCGCCTTCTTCGCCATCTCCACGAGCGCCGGAGCGTTTGGCTCCCAGGTCGTCCAGTACTCGCGCCCGTCCACGCCCTCGCCTCGTCCCCCCGTGAAGGCCGCAAGCGGCTTTCGGTGGAACCGAGCCGGAATGACGGTCGTCGCGATGATCGCCTGGCGGCCGCATACCTCCCGAAGTCGTCGGATCGCGGTGAACTGGTCCCAGGTGTGGATCAGAACCGATCCGCAGAACACGAGGTCGAACGTGCCGAAGCTCTCGTCCAGGTCGAACAGGTCGACCTGGACGTAGCGCACGTCGACGCCGGCCGCACGGAAGACCATGCGCTGAAAGGACCCGTCCCAGAGGTCGATCGCGGTCACCTCGGCACCTCGGCGCGCAAGCTCGACCGCGAAGAAGCCCGCGGCCGTGCCGACATCCAGCACGGTCATCCCCGAGAGGTCCTCGTCGATCCCGTAGTGGGGGAGGTATCGCGTCATGTCGTGCTCGCCTTCCAGCACGAGGCCGTCTCCGAAATCGATGCGGTGATAGGCGCCACCCGATTGGTTGACGCTCCGGACGAATTCGACGACCTCGGGCGGGTGCTGACCCATACGGAATCCTTACAGCCGAGGCCTAACAGCCTCGCGAGGCCGGCGTCCCAACCTGATGAGAGGGCTCCGAGGACGCGGGGTCTGCAGGAATCGTCCCAGCCCTCTCGGCCGAAGAGCCGCCTCCCCCGGGCGGCTCTTTCGCGTTTGGCGCGGCCGTGTTTGGGAACAACTCGTGCACGCAATCGAAAGGGGGGTCAGGTGTGAGCATCCTCTGGATCATCCTCATCGTCATTCTCGTGCTCGCTTTGCTCGGCTTCTTCTCACGCGGGTACTGGTAGGACCGAACCTCCTCTGGAATAGGCCGCCCGGCCCATTGCCGGGCGGCCTCGCGTTCGCGATGCTTGCCGTGTGCGGCAGGCTCTGCGTCAGTGGGACCATGCCTCGGTGCTCCCTCGCCTGGGCGGTATGGCTCGCCCCAACGGGATCGTGATCGTCAGCGAGCGGTACTGGGCCTTCTCAGGCGTCGACGGGACGCTGCTCGAAGGGACGCATGCCGGCGCTGCCCACGGTCGTCCGGCGCGTTCCGCTCCTACGCGGCCTCGCCAAGCTCGTGCTCGCCTTCGCGCCGGTCATGGGACGGAGCGGGCCGACTAAACGGCTGGAGCGCGCAGGGTTGCTGGCGGCGCTGTTCCTCCCGTTCGGGCTCGTGCTCGTCTCGCAGGCGGCCGCGCTCGCGGCCGGCTTCGCGCTGACCGCCGTCCTGTTCTGGCTGCTCTTCCGCGGGCGGACGCTGGCTCTGCACGGCGCGGAGCATCGCGCGATCGCCGCGGCCGAGGCTCGCAGCCTCGAAGAGACCTGGGAGGGAGGCGCGCGCCCGTCCCGCTTCTCGCTCCGCTGCGGAACGAACTTCGCCGCGCTCGCCGCGCCGATCACCTTCGCGGCCGACCAGGTGTGGCCGCTGTCCGTCGCGCTGTGGACTCCGCTCGCGGTCACGATGCTCTCGCTCGCCCTGACGATGGAGCTCTGGCAGCTCGTCCAGGGCTCGAGCTCGCGCCTGGCGCGAGCGCTCCTGCTTCCGGGTCTCGCCCTCCAGCGCGTGACGACGCGCGAGCCGGAGCTCGTGGAGACGCGGGTCGCGCTGCGGGCGGTCGAGTCCGTTCTTCGCCGCTCCTCTCAAGGCTAGAATCGAGACTGATGGCCGAGCTGGGCACCATGCGCGTGAAGGGCGGCCTCGCCGAGATGCTCAAGGGCGGGGTGATCATGGACGTGACCGACGCCGAGCAGGCGCGGATCGCGGAGGACGCGGGCGCGTGCGCCGTCATGGCGCTCGAGCGCGTGCCCGCCGACATCCGCCGTGACGGCGGCGTCGCGCGCATGGCCGATCCGGACAAGATCAGCGAGATCCAGGAGTCCGTGACGATCCCCGTCATGGCGAAGGCGCGGATCGGGCACTTCGTCGAGGCGCAGATCCTCGAGGCGCTCGAGGTCGACTACATCGACGAATCCGAGGTGCTGACGCCGGCGGACACGCAGAACCACATCGACAAGTGGCAGTTCACCGTCCCCTTCGTCTGCGGGTGCACCAATCTCGGCGAGGCTCTCCGCCGCATTTCGGAGGGCGCGGCGATGATCCGCACGAAGGGCGAAGCGGGGACCGGCGACATCGTCAACGCGGTCACGCACATGCGCGCGGTCTTCGGCGGGATCCGCCGTCTGGGCGCGCTGCGCGAGGACGAGCTCTACGCCGAGGCGAAGGAGCTGCGCGCGCCGTACGACCTGGTCAAGTGGGTCGCCGAGCAGGGACGGCTCCCGGTCGTGACGTTCACCGCCGGCGGGATCGCGACTCCGGCCGACGCGGCCCTGTGCATGCAGCTCGGCGCGGACGGCGTCTTCGTCGGCTCGGGCATCTTCAAGTCCGCCGATCCGTCGTCCCGCGCGAAGGCGATCGTCGAGGCGACGACGCACTTCAAGGACGCGGAGATCCTCGCGCGCGTCTCGCGCGGTCTCGGCGAGCCCATGTTCGGGCTCCAGGCCGCGGGCATTCCTCCCGAAGAGCTCCTGAGACGCGCGGCTGGTAGGCGAGGCTCCGCCTCTCCGGTGTCGGGCGGGCGGCGCCGCAGCGAGCGCGAAGCCGGGCTTTGCCCGGCGTAGCGGAAGATGGGTTCGATCGCGGAGTGCGTTAAGGAGGGGGCTCGCGGGGGAACCCTGGGTTCCCCTGCGCTGTCCGTCCGGCAGCGCGGTCAGCATGGCGGCCGTGGACTGGGTGAAGCCACGCTGGACCGAGGCATCCTTCCTGGTGTACGCGGGCGGTCTGACCGTTCTCGGCTCGGCCGTCGGCTCGCTCGTCTACCTGGGCCGCTCGTACAGCGACGGCGGGCTCGTCCTGTGGACGCTGCTCATCCTGGTCATCCTGTACGCGATCGCGCACGGCTTCCGCATCCGCGACCGCTGGATCGCGGCCGGCGTGTTCGCCTTCGCGTCGGTGATCGCCTGGGCCGCGTTCGTCTATGCGCTCTGGGCGTGGTTCGGGTGGCTGCACAGCACCTCGTTCGCCCATCCCTTCGAGGGCTTCTCGCTCGCGCGGCTCTCGTTCGTCCTGCTCGTGCTCGCCGCCAGCATCGACGACCGCCGCCGCTTCCGCTTCCCGTTCATCTCGGCGATCACGGTCGTCGGCGTCTGGTACGTCGTCACCGACCTGATCTCGGGCGGCGGGAACTGGACCACCTGGGTGACGCTCCTCGTCGGGTTGATCTTCCTCGCCGCCGGCGGGGCAATGGATTCGCCTTCGTCGTTTTGGTGGAACCTCGGGGCCGGCGTCCTGATCGGGGCCGCACTGCTCGACTGGTGGCACGTCGACGACCTCGACTACGCGCTGATCTCGGTCTTTGCGCTGCTCTTCGTCGCGATCGCCTACGGGACGCGGCGCTCGAGCTGGGCGGTGCTGGCGACGATCGGCTTCTTCCTCGCCGGCTATCACTTCGCGAAGGAGTGGTCGAGCGAGACCGTGTCGGTCACGGGAGTCACGAACGTCCGAGACTGGGTGCCGTACGCGGTGTTCGCATTCGTCGGATTCCTGCTCGTCGCCCTCGGCTTGAAGAAGCGCGGCATCGCCGCGGGCGAGCCCGAGCGCCTCGAAGGAGCGGATAGGCCCCGATACGATTGACCCCGTGAAGATCGGGGTTCTGGCGGTACAGGGAAACTTTCGCGAGCACGTGCAGATGCTGCGCCGGCTCGGCGTCGACGCAGTCGAGATCCGCAAGCCCGAGGAGCTGGAGGGGCTGGACGGGCTGGTCGTGCCGGGTGGCGAATCGACCACGTTCATGCGTCTGATGCGGCTGTACGGGCTGGACGAGGCGCTGCGCCGGTTCCGGGGCCCGGTCCTGGGGACATGCGCGGGGATGATCGTGCTCGACCGCGAGCATCTCGGCCTCGTCGATGTCTCGGTCGAGCGGAACGCCTACGGCCGCCAGATCTCGAGCTTCGAGGCCGACCTCCAGCTCGAAGGCGACGAGCGGCCGCTGCGCGGGGTCTTCATCCGCGCTCCGCGCGTTCGCGAGGCCGGCCCCGACGTCGAGGTGCTGGCCGCGCTCGACGGAGAGCCGGTCGCGCTGCGCCAGGGCCGGTTCATCGTCGCCGCCTTCCACCCGGAGCTCACGGACGACACGCGGATTCACGAGAAATTCCTGGAGCTCGTAAGGGAGGAAAACCTTGTCGGGTCATAGCAAGTGGTCGTCGATCAAGCACAAGAAGGGCGCTGCCGACGCCAAGCGCGGCAAGCTCTTCTCGAAACTGTCGCGCGCGATCATCGTCGCGGCGCGCGAAGGCGGGGGCGACCCCGACGGCAACCTCGCGCTGCAGAACGCGATCGAGAAGGCGCGCTCGTACTCGATGCCGAAGGACAACATCGAGCGCGCCATCCAGCGCGGCGCCGGCACCGGGCAGGACGCGGAGACCTTCGAGACGGTCACGTACGAGGGCTACGGCCCGAACGGTGTCGCCGTCTACGTCGAGGCGCTGACCGACAATCGCAACCGCACCGCCGCCGACGTCCGCCACCTGTTCTCGAAGAACGACGGCTCGCTCGGGACGTCCGGCTCGGTCGCGTGGCTGTTCGAGCGGAAAGGAGTCGTGCTCGTTCCCGCGGACGGAGTGGACGAGGACGAGCTGACGCTGGCCGCCGCCGAGGGTGGGGCGGAGGACGTGGGGGTGGACGGCTCCAGCTTCGAGGTGACGGCGGCGCCGGAGGATCTGTCACGCGTGCGCGAGGCGATCGAAGCCGCCGGCATGCCGGTCGAGGCTGCGCAGCTGACGATGGTTCCGAAGACGACGATCGAGGTCGAGGACGAGTCCGCGGCCAAGAAGATCCTGCGCCTGATGGACGCGCTCGAGGAGTCCGACGACGTCCAGGACGTCTACTCGAACTTCGACATCCCCGAGCGCGTTCTGGAAACGGTCGCCTCGTAGTCCCGGCGTCCGTCGTCCTTGCCGGATCTGGCGCGTAGCCGGGCTTTGCCCGGCGAAGCGTGATCTTGCGAGCGCTCGAGTGGTGCGAAGGAGGGGGCTCGTGGGGGAACCATGGGTTCCCCCACGCTCTCTAGCCGACGGACAGCGCGCGGCTGAGGACGCGCTTCGAGCTCGACTGCGCGACCGCGCGGTACGAGCCGCGCGAAGGGACGCGGACAGAGAACTCGCCCCTCGTGTTCGTTCGAATCTTCATGAGCGAACGCCAACTCGCCCCCACCTGCCGCTCGATCGAGACGGGCAGGCCGAGGACGGGATGGTAGAAGGCATCGGAGACCGTCCCGCTCAGCGTCCGGCCCGAGTCGGAGAGGGCGATGCGCGTCGGCGGGAGGTTGCCGAGCAGCCGTACGCCCGACAGCGCCCAGAAGGCCTGGCCGCGCGCCCAGATCGAGGGGAGGTCGAGCCCGCCGACGAGGTAGTCCCCCCACTCACCGGACGAGTCGGATGGGGGGTCGGCGAGCTCGAAGCGCACGACCGTGAACGCCTTCGGCCCGACCGGGAACGCGAGCGCCGCCTCGAAGGACGCGCCGTTCGGCGCGGGAGCCAGCGTGATCGCGTAGTAGCCGAGGATCGTTCCGACGATCCGCTTGCCGACCAGGTGCGGAACGGCGATCGGATCCTTCTTGTCCAGCGGCCAGCGGTGCCGCGGGTCCGGCGAGCGCGACCGCCTGTGCCGGCCCTCCTCTTCCCTGGAAGTCGACCGACCACCTGATCGAGGTCGTGCCCCGCTTGCTCGTGTCCCCGCTCGCCCAGTACGCCGGGCCGAGCCAGCGCCCGCTCGTGCGGTTGGCCGAGACCGAGCCGCGGCGGTACTGCGGGCGGCGACGTCAGCTCGAGCGAGGTCCCGCGCGGGAACGCGGCGGTGACGCCCGGCCCCGCGACGCGGACGCGTTCGACCGACGTCGCCGCGGCGAGCGGCGACACGACGAGCGCGGCAAGGGCCGCGAATGCGACCAGAGACCCCCTGAACACGCGGTTCAAGGTAGCAGCGTTGCCGGCGAAATCAGCGGGACCGGACGGGTAACGTCGGGAACGCTGAGGCCGGAGTCGGCGGCGATGTCGAGCTTGCGCCTGCCCGCAGATTCCCCGCCCGCGGGCGTGGCACACCGTCCGACTCGCTCCCTACCTTTCCGACGTGAAGGTTCTCGGAATCGATCCGGGCACGGCTGCTTGCGGATACGGAATCGTCCACGAAAACGACGGGCGCCTCAGGGCCGTTGTGCATGGGGCCTGGAGAACTCCTGCCGGCATGCGTCTGGAGCTTCGGCTCAAGACGATCTTCGAGGGAGTGGAGGAGTTGTTCGCCGAGTACCGGCCGGACGCCGCCGCGCTCGAGGAGTCCTTCGTCGGCGTCGATGCCCGCACCGCGCTCTCCGTCGGACAGGCCAGAGGCGCCGTGCTCGTCGCGTGCGCACGCGGCGGTGTCGAGGCCGCTGAGTATGCGCCGAACCGGGTCAAGCAGATGATCTGCGGCTACGGGCACGCCGACAAGGTGCAGATGCAGAAGATGGTCAAGGCGATCCTCGGGCTGCCGAAGCCCCCGACGCCGAACCATGCCGCCGACGCGCTCGCGGTCGCGATCTGCCACGCGCTCGCGCCTCCACTTTTGAGGGCAGCGGTTTGATCGCGCGGTTGCGCGGCAAAGCGGTCGCGCGCGCCGCGGACGCGCTCGTGCTCGAGGTCGGCGGGGTCGGCTACCTCGTCCAGCCGACCCGGCGCGCCGTCGCAGAAGGCGCGCGGGAAGGGCGAGGTCGTGATCGAGACGTACCTGCACGTCCGGGAGGACGCCCTCCAGCTGTACGGCTTCGCCGACGCCGACGAGCGCGCGCTCTTCGAGCAGCTGCTCTCGGTCTCGGGAGTCGGCCCGAAGGTCGCCCTCGCGATCGTCTCCGGCTCGACGCCGGAGGAGCTCCGCCGCGCGATCGCGCTCGAGGACACGGCGCGCTTCCAGGCCATCCCGGGCATCGGCAAGAAGACGGCGCAGCGCGTCGTGCTCGAGCTCAAGGAGAAGCTCGGCGACGGCGTCGTCGTGACGGAGCACGGCGCGGCCAGGCCACACCTCGTCGCCCGCGAGGCGCTGATGGAGCTCGGCTACTCGCTCATCGAGGCCGATCAGGCGCTCGCGGAGATCGATGCCGAGCTGCCGGCCGAGGAGCGCGTCCGCCTCGCGCTGCGGAGGGCGGCATGAAGGAGCAGCTACTCGCGCCGGTCCTCGAGGACGGCACCGAGGACCTCGTCGAGGTCTCGCTCCGTCCGCCCAGTCTGGCCGAGTTCGTCGGCCAGCCACGGATCAAGGAGCAGCTCGCGATCGCACTCCAGGCCACCCGGGCGCGCGGCGAGGCGCTCGACCACGTCCTGCTCGTCGGCCCGCCGGGCCTCGGCAAGACGAGCCTCGCATACATCCTCCGCCAGGAGCTCGGCGTCGGTATCCGCTGTGTCGCTGGTCCGGCGCTCGAGCGCAAGGGCGACATGGCCGCGATCCTCACCGCGCTCGAACCGCGCGACATCCTCTTCGTCGACGAGATCCACCGGCTCAATCGCGCCGTCGAGGAAATCCTCTACCCGGCGCTCGAGGATTTCCGGCTCGACATCATTGTCGGGCAGGGGCCGGCCGCGCGGACACTGACGCTCGACCTGCCGAAGTTCACGCTCGTCGGGGCGACGACGCGCACCGGGCTCCTGACCACGCCTCTGCGCGACCGTTTCGGGATGACCTTCCGCCTCGGGTACTACGACGCGGACGAGCTCGGCGCGATCGTGCGGCGCTCGGCTCAGATCCTGGACGTCGAAGTCGCGTCCGACGCGGCCGAAGAGATCGCGCGCCGCTCGCGCGGGACGCCGCGCATCGCGAACCGCATCCTGCGGCGGGTTCGCGACGTGGCCGAGGTCCGCCACAACGGGACGGTCACGCCCGAGATCGCGAGCGAGGCGCTCGAGCTGCTCGAGATCGACGGTCGAGGGCTCGAGCCGATGGACCGCGAGCTCCTGCGGGCGATCGTCGAGCGCTTCGACGGCGGGCCCGTCGGCCTCTCCACGCTCGCGGTCGCCCTGGGCGAGGAGCCCGACACGATCGAGGACGTCTACGAGCCCTACCTGCTCCAGCTCGGCTTCCTGCAGCGGACACCGCGCGGCCGGATCGTCACGTCGCTTGGCCGCGAGCATCTCGGCGCGGCCGTGTCCGGCGAAAACAGCCTCTTCTGAGTTAGGGACATGGTCCTCCGGGGTAGGAGTCCGGTGGAAACGACGACAGAGATGGCGGAACTCGCGGAACTCAAGCTTTCGCTCCCGGCGCGGAGCGAGAACCTTGGCAAGGTTCGCCGCGCCATTTCCGAGTTCGCCGCCTCGGTCGGGATGGGCGAGGAGACGATCGCTGATCTCCGTCTCGCCGTGAACGAGGCGTGCTCGAACGTCGTCCGCCACGCCTATGAGGGAGAGGACGGCGAGATGGACGTCGAAGCTCGCCCGATCGGCGGTTGCCTGCTGGTAACCGTCCAGGATCGCGGGCGCGGCCTCGGCGGGCGCTCGAGCGATCCCGGCACGGGCCTCGGCCTGCGCGTGGCGAGCGCCGTCAGCGGCTCCTTCGCGATGCAGCAGAAGGCGCCCGGCACCGAGGTCCGTCTCGTCTTTCCGATCGACCGAGCGGCCTAGCTAGCGCCTGAACTGCATGTCGTGCCAGGACGGCACGGGAAGGAGCTCGAGCAGCGCCCGGTCGCCGCGTGGGTCGCGGTAGGCGAACTCCGCCGTCTCCTCGTCCCAGGCGACCTCGAGCAGGCCCTCCTTGACGCGGTGGTCGAGCCAGGCGCCGCGGAACACCAGCTTGCGCAGCCAGTAGACGAGCGACTCACCACGAGCGAGGGAGACGTGCTCCCAGTGGCGGACGAGATATTGCCCGAGGCCGCTGCGCGGCTCCGCGATTCGCCCGTCGGAGGCGAGCTCGACGAGGTCGGCGGTTTCGTCGTCGTCGAGGTCGTTGTCGCAGACGAGCCCCAGCGTCACGGCCGCCGCGGTCACCCTCTCCTCGAAGTCGACGGCGTTGAAGGCGAACCGGTGTCCAAGGAACTCGACGACGTACTCGTCCCCGGAGGAGTAGTCCGCTTGGCTCACGGCCAGAGGATAACTTGACCGTATGAGGCTCCCGCTGCTGGTTGTCGCGACGGTCGGGACGCTCGCGGTAGTTGCGGTCGCCGCGCTCGTCTTCGGGCTCTCGCTCGAGCGCGCCGCGCTGCTCGCCCCGGCGATCGTGATCTGCGTCGGTGGCGCAATCGGGCTCGTCGTCCTCTGGGGGAAGGCCGCGCTGGAGCCCTGGCGCCGCCGGCGAGCAACGTCCGACGCGCCTCGTAGCGTGAATCGTCCGGATGACCTGGACGATCGCACCTTGCGCGCCGGACCACGCGGCTGAGATCAGCGCCGCACTCGGCGTCAGCGACCTGACCGCGAGCGTCCTCGTCCGCCGCGGCTACCGCAGCGTGGAAGCCGCGCGCTCCTTCCTCGAAGGGGCGGATCCGGGCCACGATCCTTTCCTGCTCGGGGACATGCGCGAGGCGTGTGAGCGGATCCATGCCGCCATCGCGGCCGGCAAGCGGATCTGCGTCCACGGCGATTACGACGCGGACGGGATCTGCGCGACCGCGCTCGCGCTACTCGTGCTGCGCGAGCTCGGCGCCGACGTGCACTGGCACCTGCCCAGCCGCTTCGGCGAGGGGTACGGCGTGCAGGTGGAGACGGTTCGGCGCCTGGCCGAGGAGGGCTACGGGCTCCTGGTGACCGTGGACTGCGGGATTACCGCGGTCGAGGCCGTCGAGGAGGCGAAGCGGCTCGGCCTCGAGGTCGTCATCACCGACCATCACCGGCCGGGCGAGCGGCTGCCCGACTGTCCCGCCGTCGCCACGAGGCCGTCCGAATACCCCTTCCCGGAGCTCTGCGGAACCGGCGTCGTGCACAAGCTCGGCCAGGCGCTGCTCGGGAGAGACTCCGACGCGCTGCGCGCCCACGCCGACATCGTCGCCGTCGCGACGATCGCCGACGTCGTCCCGCTGGTCGACGAGAACAGGGCACTCGCAATCGAAGGGCTGCGGCGCCTCGCCGCGACCCGGAAGCCGGGCTTGCGCGCGTTGATGCGCGCGGCCCACGTCGATCCCGCGGCGGTCGACTCGGGCGCGGTCGGTTTCCGGCTGGCTCCCAGGCTCAATGCCGCCGGGCGGCTCGGCCATCCCGGGGCCGCGCTCGAGCTGTTGCTGACCGAAGACGCCGACACGGCGCGCCGTCTCGCCGACGAGCTCGAGCAGCTGAACCGCGAGCGCCAGGCCGTCGAGGACACGATCGTGCGCGCCGCTATGGCCCAGGTCGAGGAGTGGCCGGATGCCCTGCGCAACCGCCGCGCCTACGTGCTGGCGAGCGAGGAGTGGCACGAGGGCGTGATCGGGATCGTCGCCTCGCGCCTGGTCGAGCGCTACCACCGGCCCGTCGTCCTGATCGCCGCCGGCGAGCAGGAATGGAAAGGCTCCGGCCGCTCGATTCCCGCGTTCGACCTGCACGGCGGCCTGAATGCGTGCTCCGGCTTGCTCGAGCGGTTCGGCGGCCACCGCGCCGCAGCGGGCCTCTCGATCCGTCCGGAGCGGATCGACGAGTTCGGCGCGGCGTTCGCCGACCATGCCGCAGGCGAGCTCTCGGACGACGACCTGCGCCGGGTGACGCGGATCGACGCCGTCGTCCCGCGCGGCGTTCCCCTCACCCTCGGCCTCTGTCAGGAACTGGCCCGGCTCGCGCCGTTCGGGCTCGGCAACCCGAACGTGACGCTGCTCGCGCCTGCGTGCGCGCTCGGCGATCTGGCCGCGGTGGGGGAGGGCAAGCACCTCCGCTTCCGCGTGCGGACGGAGGCAGGGATCGACGGCGGCTCGGCGATCGGCTTCGGCATGGGCGGGCAGCTCGACCGGTACCGGCGACCGGGCCTGTACGACGTCGCGTTCCGGCTGCAGGAGAACCGTTGGAACGGGACGGTCGCGCCGCAGCTCGTCGTCCAGCGCGTCTTCGACACTCCCGACCGCTACCGCGAGGTGCGTGCCTGGTTCGCGGACGAGTTCAAGAAGGCATCCGGGCGCGATCCGCTTGCCGAGGAGGTCTTCGACGAGCTCAGGCTCGAGGGAGGCGCACGCCGCAGCCTGCTCGAGTCCGAACGGTTCCGCGAGTTCCTCGTAGACCAGCCGCTTCCGCGTGCCGCGTAGACGTTTCGGGCTCGCGCCCTCGTGGCAGGAACGAAGTGTGCAGCGGCGAACGGGACTGCCCATGCGTTTCTGGAGACGGCGAAGGATGCGGCGGCTGAACAGCCTGGCCGCGTTGCTGATCGAGCTCGACCAGCTCGCGGACGGGCGCCGCGCGAACCGGCTTCGCACGACGGTTCGCTTCTAGCTCCTTCGCTGAAAGGCTGCTGAGCTCCGGAGTACACTTTTCGTATGGCTGTCGTCGAGTCATCGGAGCGCCATCAGGACCTCGTCGACGAGCTGATCGGGGACGTCGAGGCGTACATCTCCGACGCCGACCGCGAGCTGCTGAGCAGGGCGTTCCACTTCGCCGCGCGCGCCCATGAGGGCCAGCAGCGCCGTTCCGGCGAGGACTTCATCCAGCATCCTTTCGGCGTCGCCAAGATCTGCGCCGAGCTCCACCTCGACGAGGAGGCGGTCGCCGCCGCGCTCCTCCACGACGTCGTCGAGGACACCGAGATGACGATCGACGACGTCCGCGGCGAGTTCGGCTCCGACGTCGCGCACCTGGTCGAGGGCGTCACCAAGCTGACAGGGATCAGCTTCCAGAGCCGCGAGCAGGCGGAGGCCGAGAACTACCGGAAGATGGTCATGGCGATGGCGGACGACCCGCGGGTTATCCTGATCAAGCTCGCCGACCGCCTCCACAACATGCGTACGGCCGAGTACTGGGGCCGCCAGAAGCAGATGCAGAAGGCGCGCGAGACGCTCGAGGTCTATGCGCCGCTCGCGCACCGCCTCGGTATCCACTCCGTCAAGTGGGAGCTCGAGGACCTCTCGTTCGAGCGGCTCCACCCGCGCAAGTACGAGGAGATCAAGACCATGGTCGCCGAGCGCCGCGGGGAGCGCGAGAAGCGCGTCCAGGAGGCCGCCGAGACCCTCCAGCAGGAGTTCGCGAAGGTCGACATCCCCGCGGAGATCTCCGGCCGGGCGAAGCATTTCTACTCGATCTACGAGAAGATGGCCAAGCGCGGCCGGGAGTTCAACGAGATCTACGACCTGACCGCGATGCGCGTGATCGTGCAGCGCGACGGGGAGGAAGGAATCCGCGACTGCTACGGCGCGCTCGGCCTCATCCACTCGCTCTGGAAGCCGATGCCCGGCCGGTTCAAGGACTACATCGCGATGCCGAAGCTGAATCGGTACCGCGCGCTGCACACGACCGTCATCGGCCCCGAGGGGATGCCGCTCGAGATTCAGGTGCGCACGCGGCGCATGCACCTCGAGGCCGAGTACGGGATCGCCGCGCACTGGGTGTACAAGCGGCGGCGCGGCGCCAAGATCGACGAGGCCTGGGAGGAGTGGGTCAAGCAGGTCATGGACTGGCAGACCGAGGAGACCGACCCCCTCGAGTTCATGAAGACCTTCCGCACCGATCTCTTCAGCGATGAGGTGTACGTCTTCACGCCGAAGGGCGACCTGAAGACGCTCCCGGCCGGCTCGACGCCGATCGACTTCGCCTACGCCGTCCACACGGACGTCGGCCACCGCACCGTCGGCTCCAAGGTGAACGCGCGGATCGTCCCGCTCCATTACCGGCTGAAGAGCGGCGACTTCGTCGAGATCCTGACCGCGAAGAAGGGGCGCGGCCCCTCGCGCGACTGGATGAAGGTCGCAGCCTCGTCGCGGGCGCGCAACAAGATCCGCCAGTGGTTCTCGCGCGAGACGCGCGGCGAAACCGAGCAGAAGGGGCGCGAGTCGCTCGAACAGGCGCTCAAGGCGCAGAACCTCCCGTACCGGAAGCTGGCCGGCTCGGCGCTGCTCGCGCAGGTGATCCGCGAGACCGGGTTCAAGAAGGCCGAGGACTTCTACCTCGCGCTCGGCTCCGGGAAGCTGCCGCCGAGCCAGATCGTCAACAAGGTGCTCCAGCGGCTGAAGACGACGGAGGTGGCACAGGAGGCCACCGTCCCCAAGGCGCCGAAGGCGCGGGAGACGGGCGGGAGCGACAGCTTCGGCATCACGGTGCAGGGCGTGGAGGACGTTCTCGTCCGCCTGGCCAAGTGCTGCACACCCGTCCCCGGCGATCAGATCGTTGGCTACATCTCGCTCGGCAAGGGGATCACGATCCACCGCGAGGATTGCCCCAACGTGAAGGCGCTGCGGCGAAATCCCGAGCGCTTCACCGCGGTCGACTGGGACGGCGACGCGTCCAAGAGCTTCCGCGTCCAGATCGCCGTCGACGCCTGGGATCGGCCACGCCTACTGGAGGACGTGGCGCGCACGTTCGCCGAGCACGGCACGAACATCGTCTCCTACGGCGGCGTGGTCGAGGATCAACTGGCCAAGAACTGGTACACCGCCGAGGTCGGCGACATCAAGGACCTGCGCGGGCTGCTGACGGCGCTCCGCAACGTCGAGGCCGTCTTCGACGCGTATCGAGTCACGCCCACTTGAGCATCAACGAGATCGCCGCGAAGGGGATTCTCGAGCGCGGCGGACGTGTACGAGCGCGGCCGGCCTGGCTACGCGCCCGAGGCGGTCGCATGGGTGTGCGAGCGGCTCGGCATCGGCCCGGGCCGCACGGTTCTCGATCTCGCCGCCGGCACGGGGAAGCTGACGCGCGACCTCGTGCCGACCGGTGCAACCGTGATCGCGGTCGAGCCGCTCGACGAGATGCGCGAGCACCTGGAGCGGGTCTCGCCCGAGGTCGAGGCGCTGAAAGGGACCGCCGAGGCCATCCCACTCGAGGACGCAACGGTCGACGCCGTCGTCTGCGCGCAAGCCTTCCACTGGTTCGATCCCGACCGCGCGCTGCCCGAGATCCACCGCGTTCTGCGCCCGGGCGGTGGAATGGCGCTCCTGTACAACAGCCGCGATATGGACGACCGGGTGCAGAAAACGCTCGACGACATGCTCGAGCCGCACCGCGACGCCGTCGCACAACACTGGACGCGAGAAGAGGATTTCGCCCTGTCCGCCGAGGGTCTTTTCGCGGAGGGTGAGCATCGCGTCTGGAGGAGCGAACAGCCGGTGACCCTCGATGGCCTGCTCGAGATGGCCGCCTCCCGCAGCTACATCGCGAGCCTGGACGAGGAGGCACGCGAGGAGTTACTCGAGCGCATTCGTGCCGAGTTCGCTGACGAGCCTGAGCCGATTCCGTTGCGCTACGACGTCGACGTCCACGTCGCCGACCGCATCTCGTGATTCCGGCAAGCGCCAGTCCCTCCCGCTAGGGACACGCAGACGAACTCAGGTCCGGGCGGCGGTGTCAAGATCGGCCCGTTCGAACGCGGCGACGATCTCCCTCATCCGAGCAGGAATCGGCTGCGCGCGCCGTTCCTCGAGGTCGACGAGAACGAGCGTCTGCTTGGCCGTCACCATGAGCGCGTCGTCCTCCACCCGGTAGGCCGCGAACTCGTAGGTCACGCTCGTCGTCCCGAAGCGCTCGACCCGGACGAAGACCTCGAGCAGGTCGTCGAAGCGCGCGGGCGCCAAGTATTCGACCGTGGACGCGCGCATGACGAGCTCGTGCTCCTCGTCGATCCGCAGCAGGCCCAGATGCCGATGGTATTCCACCCGTGCGAGGTCGAAATAGGGCAGGTAGCGCCCGTAGTAGACGATCCCCTGCGCGTCCGTGTCCGAGAACCCGACGCGGGTCAGCGCGGAGTACTTGAAGGGGGGCTTGCGCTCTGTTTGTCGTCCAAGCTCGAGTTGCACCGTGCGCCAATGCTAAGCGCCGGGTCTGCCGCCGCCCGTTGCACCCCCGGACCTCCTGCTTTAGGGTGGGACGGAGGAATGGCGCGTCTGAGGCTTGGAGTGGCTCTCGGCTTGGTTGCAGCCTCGGTCCTCGTCGTAGTCGGGGACGCCGCGGCGATCATCGTTCCGAGCCTCCCGAATCCGCACGTTCGAGCAAGGCCCGCCCTGTAGCCCCCTCCCGGCGACGGCCATCTGCGGCTGGAACGGCCTGGTGGGCACGATGACCCAGGACACGATCCACAACACGGGCAGCTTCAGCATGAAGCTGAGCAACGCCTCCGGGACGAGCGTCGAGGCGACAACAGCCGGCGGAGTCTGCATCAGCCCCATCAGCGCGGGGCCGCACAGCGCCTCGTTCTGGTACATGACCGCGTCGCCAGTGGTCGACGTCCAATTCGGTGGCAACTGGTATCCGAACGCGACCTGTACCGTCGCGACCTTCGGTAACTCCGCTCTTCACGCTCCCACGCCTATCGCCTACGGGGCGTGGACTCACGTGACTGGAACGCTGACCGCGCCTCCGGGAACGGGATCCGCTTTCTTCAGCTTCTTCGCCAGCTGCCAGTGCTCCACGCCGGGAACCATCACGGCGTACTTCGACGACGTCGCCTTCGACACCGGATCCACCGCCGTCACCCTCAGATCGCTCTCTGCTTCCCGCTCGGCCGCGGGTGTGCGGCTGCACTGGCGCACGGGAAGCGAGGCCGACACGCTCGGCTTTCACGTGTATCGCGGGCGCGGCGCGCAAGCTGGCGCGGGTCGACCGGCGAATGATTCCCGCCAGGGGCTCCGTCTCCGGGGCGCGCTACTCGTTCGTCGATCGCCGCGCACCACGCGCGAAGCTCACGTACCGGCTTCAGGCGATCGGCACCGACGGATCGCGCACCTGGGCCGGACGCGTCAGCGTCGCGCGCTGATCCGGCTCTCGGGCGGTTAGTGGCTCGCCCGAGCGCCGAGCGTCGCGGGCGCGAATGCTTTCCAGGTCGATGCGCCGGTCCCGGTGCCAGCGGACGACCGCCCAACCGGCGAGGCCGGCGAGCAGCGCGCCAAAGAGCCCCAGCGGGACGAGGATGTAGCTGCCGCTGATCCTGCTCGGACTCGTCGTGGGAGCGTTTCCCGGCCCGGTGGGGGAGAAGTCGCGGACGGACACGACCTTCGGCTTGTACGGCGTGCCGAAGATGACCTTGGGGATGAGCGACTGGACGACCCAGCGGCCCTGGTGCCTGATCACGATGAGGTCGAAGAGGATCGGCCCTTTCTTCCTGATGAACTTCTTCTCGGGCTGCAGCAGGATGCTCCCGCCGACCTCGTTCGGCAAGACGTAATCGAGCGACCACGGATGGTGCTTGCCGCGCGCGGGGAACGGGTAGGCCGGATCCTTCCGCGCGAACTCGGCGCGCGTCAGGCCCGCTCGGAGCGTGGGGGAGACGACGTCGTACGCCGCGGCCGCGTTCTCGTGCCGCACGGCGTGGATGACGAACGTGTCGACTGCGCGGTTGATCGCCTTGCGCTCCGAGGCGGAGAGCTTGGGTGCGGCAAACGCGCTCGACGCGAGCACCGCTGCGGCGGCCAGTGCCGTGATGGTGAGCGCGATGAGCCGCATGACCGCAAGGTAGCCAGATCGGTGAGCGGGAATGACGCTCATTCCTGATCAGGCCGATCGGGATCGGCGAACGAGCGGCTGCACCTTGCCGTCGAGCTCGGCCGTCACTTGCTTGCAGATCGCCTTCGTCGCCTGGACGAAGCCGAGCGCGGCGAGGGATCGGCGACGGTCTCGATGCCAGAACAGGGCGATCGTCCGCGGCTGGACCGGCATTTCGTCGCCGAGCTCGATCATGCGCGTCCGCTCGTCCGCGGTGTCGACAGCCAGGCGAGGGACGATCGCAATCCCGACCCCGGCCGCGACAAGCGCCTGGACGGTTCCGATGATGTCCGAGCGGAAGACGATGTTCGGCTCGACGCCCTGCGCGCGGAGCTCTGCCTCGACGCGGGGGAAGACGCGGCATGTGGTGTGGCCGATCAGCGGCAGGTCGGCGACGTCGTCGAGCGCAACCCGCTTCGTCTCGCTGAGCGGGGAGCCGGCCTGCACGAGCAGCACGTAGGGATCGCGCATCACCTCGACCGACTCGAACGGGCCCTCCCGCAGCGGAAGGTCGGCGAAGGAGAGCTCGAGCTCGCCGCTCTCCACCAGGTCGAAGAGCCCTGCGTCGGTCGGCGACTCCTGCGGCAGGACGCGGACATCGGGCCAGTCGGCCGCGTAGCGCTGGAGAAGCTGGGGGATGATCCGGATGCCGACGCTCTGGTAGATCCCGAGCCGCAGCGAGCCCGCCGAGCCGTCGCCGAGCGCGCTCAGGTCCGCCTCGGCCGCCTTCACGCGCGCGAGGATCGCCCGGCCGTGGCCGAGGAGCATCTCGCCCGCCTCGGTCAGCTCGACGCCGCCGGCGCCGGGCGAGCGCTCGACCAGGCGCTTCCCGACCAGGCGCTCGAGCGAGCCGATCTGCTCGCTGATCGCCGACTGGACATAGCCGAGCCGGGTCGCGGCACGGCGGAACGAGCCTTCTTCGGCGACGGCCTCGAGCGCGGCCAGGTGCCGGATCTCGATCCCGGAGGAATGATCGACCTTCATGTTCTGCGACCAGTTTAGCGTTCGGCTGAGGCGATCAGCTGCTGGAATCTGTCGCTGCGGCAGGCCGTGCACGGTGCCGCTTCTGCCGGTCATCGTCTCGCCGTTCAGGAGCGCGTTGACGATCGCCTCCTCCGTCGCCTCGATCGTGGCGTAGAAGAGCGGATCGATCTCCTCGTTCGGGACGAAGTCGACCGGCCCGCGCTCGGGGTTGCGGTTGCCGGTCGAGAAGGCGAGCGCGAAGTCGCCGCTCGAGTTCTCGCCCGCGCCGCCGGTGCGCGCGATACCGAGCGCCGAGCGCTGCGCCAGCCGGTCGCACTGGTGGGGGAGCAGCGGCGCGTCCGTGGCGACGACCACGATGATCGAGCCGTCCGGAGAGTCCTCCTTCGTCTCCAGCAGCGGCACGTCCTCGAGGAGCCGGCCGACCGGGACGCCGTTGACCGCGCATCCGCGTCCGCCGGCCGTGGTTGGCCTGGACGAGGACGCCGACCGTGTGGCCGGCCGGCGTCATGCGCGACGCGGTGCCGATCCCGCCCTTGAAGCCGTGGCAGATCATCCCGGTGCCGCCGCCGACGGCGCCCTGCTCGACTGCGCCGTCGGTCGCGTTCTCCAGCGCGTCGAAGACGTGCTCGGGACGCACGTGCATCCCCTCGATCTCGTTCAGGAACCCGTCGTAGGTCTCGCCGACGACCGGGAGGTGCCAGCGGCCGCGGTTGGCGGCATGCTGGGCGGCGACGATCGCGTCGCGGACGACGCCGACCGAGAAGGTGTTCGTCAGCCCGACGGGGGTCGTCAGATACCCCGACTCGCGGATCCACTCGAGGCCGGTCAGCTCGCCGTTTCCGTTCAGGCGATGCGCGCCGGCGAAGCACTCTTCGCCGTCGGGCGTGGGAAGGATGGCCGTCACGCCGGTGCGGACGTTCTCGCCCTCGATCAACGTCGTGTGGCCGACGCGGACGCCGGCGACGTCCGTGATCGCGTCGTTGGCGCCCGGTTCGAGCTCGCCGACCCGGATGCCGAGGTCGCGCGCGTTCACGCGCGAATCTCGGCCAGGACCTCGTCCCGCTTCCGCTCCATCTGCTCCTTCGTGCGCGCTTCGAGGTTGAGGCGGAGGAGCGGTTCGGTGTTCGATGGCCGGACGTTCATGTGCCAGTCGTCCCCGTCGACCGAGACGCCGTCCAGATGAGAGACCGTCCCCTCGGCCGCGTAGCGCTGCTCGAGCCGCCTGAGCACCTCGTCGACGTCCCCGACGGGCGTGTTCAGCTCGCCGGTGATGAAGTAGCGCTCGCGGAAGGGCCGGAGGATCTCCGACAGCTTCCGTCCCTTCTTCGAGATCTGCTCGAGCATGAGCAGGAACGGAACGACGCCGGTGTCGGCCTGGGAGAAGTCGCGGAAGTAGTAGTGGCCGGAGACCTCGCCGGCGAAGGCCGCGTCTTCCTTGCGCATCAGGTGCTTGATGAACGCGTGCCCGACGCGGCTGACGACCGGGATCCCGCCGGCTCGCTCGATCGTCTCGGGGACGGCCCAGCTGGCGCGGACGTCGTAGATGATCTTGGCGCGCCGGCTCCTTCTCCAGGATCGACTCGGCCAGAAGCGCGGTCGCGAAGTCGCCGGGGACGAACTCGCCCGTGTCGTCGAAGAAGAAGCAGCGGTCGGCGTCCCCGTCGAAGGCGACGCCGAGGTCGGCCTTCTCCTCGAGCGTCTTGCGGACGATGAACTCGCGGTTCTCCGGCAGCAGCGGGTTCGGCTCGTGATTCGGGAAGGTCCCGTCGGGCTCGAAGAAGCAGCGGACGACGTCGATCGGCAGCCGCTCGAGGACGGGCGGCAGCATCGCGCCGCCCATGCCGTTCGCGGCGTCGATCACGACCCGGAGCGGCTTGATCTGCTCGACGTCGACGAAGGAGAGGACGCGGTCGACGTACGACGGCCAGATGTCGTAGGGGACGGCTTTCGACGCGTCCGACAGGGGTCTGACCCTGTCCATCCGCATGCAGCGCCCGGTCCCGAATGTCCATCAGCCCCGACTCGCCGCCGACCGGCAGTGCGCCCGCGCGGACGATCTTCATCCCCGTGTACTGCTTCGGGTTGTGCGAGGCGGTCACGACGATGCCGCCGTCGAGCCCGAGCGAGCCGACCGCGAAGTAGACCATCTCCGTCCCGACCATCCCGAGATCGAGCACCTCGGCGCCGCCCTCGGCCAGGCCGGCCATGACCGCTTGGGACATGGAGGGGGCCGAGATGCGCATGTCCCGTCCGACCGCCAGGCGCTGCGGCGAGAACAGCTCCGCGTACGCGCGGCCGATCGCGTAGGCGCCGTCCTCGTCGAGCTCGTCGGGGTAGATGCCGCGCACGTCGTAGGCCTTGAAGACCTTGGAATCGAGCACGGCCCGATCGTAGCGGCGTGAGGTTTCCGGCCAGAGCGCGGATAGAGAGGCATCGAGCGGAAGGAGTCACGATGAAGAAGTTCGTAGTGCTTGCGCTCGCCGCGGCGGGCCTCCTGGTCCTGGCGGCGACCGCGCAGGCGAAGGAGATCACCACGCTCAAGGTGTGCGGCGCCTCCGGCTGTACCACGATCAACGACCGTGAGGAGCTCCGCGGTTGGGAGGGTGGAGGCGACTCGTACCCGCAGGAGGTCACGACGCCGGGCGCTCAGCGTTTCTACACCCTCGAGCTCGGCTTCGGGGACGGCGAGGGCAACGTCATCCATACGGAGCAGGCGTTCTGGCTGCCGGACAGCAAGCTGACGCGCTTCAAGAACGACGTCCAGTCTCCGTGGTGGAAGGCCTCGGCGAACCAGGCCTCGATGTACGACAAGGCGGCCGCCGGCCTGGAGGCGTACACGCCCAAGGTGAAGAAGGTCACCGTGAATCGGAAGACGGTCGCCGACCCGAGCTCCTACATGCGGCTGTTCGAGACGTTCCCCCACGTGACGCTCCCGAAGGGGAAACTGCACCTGATCTCGATCGTCTTCACGCCGGACGGCGTCAACCCGTTTCTTGCCTACAACGGTAAGACCACGCTCCGTTATGACGCGAAGCGCCGGCTGCTCCTCCGCGGGGACGGGTACGTGCGGATCCCGCGGGACCTCGGGAAGCTCGTTATGACCCGGGCGTCGCTCGCGAAGACGCAGGACTCGGGCTCCGGCGGCGGCCAGACGGCGCTAGTCGCCGGGCTCGGCGTGAGCGCGATCGCGGCGATTGCCGCGCTCGGGCTGGCGAAGCTGAGGAAAATGACCTAAGGGACGTGGAGGACCTCGGTGGCGAACAACGCTTTCGTCGTGAGCAGCGCGACTTCGACGGGCTGTTCCGGGCTCACTACCCGGAGATCGTCCGCTACCTCAGCGTGCGGCTCGGCTCGCGTGAGGAAGCGTCCGATCTCGCCTCCGAGGTCTTCCTCGAAGCGTTCCGCCGTGTGCCCGGCCTGCGCTGGCGTGGAAGGCCGGTGCTCGCCTGGCTCTACCGAGTGGCCGCGAACATGGCTGCCGACTCGCTGAGGAAGAGGGGGCGCGAAGTGCTCTCGCCCGAGCTCGTGGAGTCCGCTGCCGCGGAGGCGCCCGATCCTGCGGCGACGCTTCCGGAACGGGAAGCGCTGGCCCGCGCGCTCGCGAGCCTCCCGGACGATCACCACCTCGTCGTCCATCTACGACTGGTGGAGGGTTACTCGTTCGCGGAGGTGGCTCGGCTGACGGGGCGAAGCGTCGGCTCGTGTCAGATGCTGATGCTCCGCTCCGCCCGCCGGCTGCGCAGTCAGCTCGAACAGGCAGGTGTGCGTGTCCCGGCGTGACGAACAGGCACTGGCCGAGCGGCTCGCGCGCGCGCTGGACGGCCGCGAGGAGCCGGACAGCGACGTCGCCGCGCTCGTGACGGTGCTCGAGCGCGCGACCGAGCCGGCTCGGCTCGTGGTCGCCGACGAGGACGTCGAGCGTGAGCTCGTCCGCGTGCGGCCGCGTCTCGGTCGCGGTCGGAGTCGGCGGCACGAGAAGACCGGCGTCCCGGCTCGTTTTCGCCTTCGGCGCGGTCGCGGCTGCAGCATCGCGGTCGTCGTCTTCACGTTCGTCCGGCTTCCTGGAACCGACATCGAGGCCAAGGCGCTCGCCGCGCTCGGTGGCCCGAGCTCGATCCTCGAGCTCCGCGAGCGGATCGAGTCGGCTCAGGCCGGGCACGTTCCCGTCGTCGACGCGTACGTCCTGGCTCGACTCCTCGCGCGGGATCGCTCACTGGGTCCAGTTGACCGGCGGCCAGAAGGTGGAGGAGGTGCTCGTCGAGCGAGGACGGATGCGGCGCTTCCTTCCCGCTCAGCACCTGCTCATCGTCGGCTCGAGCTGCCGCGCGTTCGCGAGCGGCTGCGCCGAGCTTGTCGATCCGGTCGCGTTCTACCGGCGGGCGCTCGCCGGCGGCGGCGCGGTCCGGTCCAAGCGCGAGGGCGACGTCTACCGACTGACCTTGCCGCTGCAGTCGCTGCCGGACGCCGTCCGGATCGAGCAGGTCGTGACCGTCGACGCCGAGACGTTCCTGCCGAAGCTGATCGAGTGGCGCGAGAACGGGCGGCCGGTCTCCCGCATCACGATCGAGAGCATCGAGCGCATCCCACGCTCGCAGGTCTACGAGCTGCTCGACCTGCGCACGCCGGCGCGGCACTCGGGTCGAGCAGCGAACGGCGTCAGGGGAGCGGCTGCGGAAGCTAGGCGAGAAGCACCTGACGCTGGCGGAGGCGCGGACGCGTCCGTCCACGGCTCGTCTGGTACGGGCCGGAGTACGGCTCCCGGAAGCTGCGTTCGATCGAGCGAGTCGACTGGAACGCGGGCTCCGCGTACCGCATCCGCTACGGGCGGGTGACGCTCTGGAACTTCTCCGACGTCGTACCCCCGGAAGTGCTCGCGGCGAGAGTGTCGGCTCCGCCCAAGTCGATCCCGGTCGGCGGGAACGTCGCCCACTTCTACTTCACGCCTTCTGGACGGGTCGCGGCGGAGATCGACCGGCGCGATTACTCGGTGGCGCTCGTCGCCCCGACGTATACGAAGCCGGACATCATCGCGACGCTCAGGGAGCTGAGACCGCTTCGGTAAACGGAAGTTCCGGGCCTCCCGATTCGTTCTTAAACTTGAGGGATGGAGCGGAAGCTGGCAACGGTCATGTTCGTCGACCTGGTCGATTCGACCGCCCTTGTCGCTGGAACGGATCCGGAGGTCGCGCGCACGCGCGTGCAGGGCTTCCTCGCGGGCGTCGAGCGCTGCGTCGAGGCCCACGGCGGCACGATGGGGCGCTACGCCGGCGACGCCGTCATGGTCGCCTTCGGCGTTCCGCAGACGCGTGAGGACGATGCGATGCGCGCCGTCCGCGCCGGTATCGCCATCCTCGAGAAGGTGCGCGAGCTCGAGCTCGAGGCCCGCGTCGGGATCGAGTCCGGCGAGATCGTCTCCGACGAGTCCGACCTGACCTTCGCGACCGGAGAAGCGATCAACATCGCCGTCCGCCTGCAGCAGGCCGCCGCCCCCGGCGAGATCCTGATCGGACCGGGAGCGCACCGGCTCTCGCTCGACGGCATCCAGACCGAGGACCTCGGCCCGATCGAGCTTCGCGGCATCGAGCGGTCCGTGTGGGCCCGCCGCGTCATCTGCTCCGACGAGGAGCCACGCCCGGTCAGCGTCGCGGCGCCGCTGGTCGGCCGCGTCGAGGAGCTCGACCTTCTCCACAACACCTTTGCCCGCGTAGCCCGCGACCGCCGCGCGCACGTCTTCACGCTCTACGGCGAGCCCGGCGTCGGCAAGAGCCGGCTCGCGCGCGAGTTCCTCGAAGGCGTCGAGGGCGCGACGATCCTCGTCGGGCGCGCTCTGCCGTACGGCGAGGGCATCACCTACTGGCCCGTGGCCGAGATGGTCAAGGTCTCCGCCGGGATCACCGACGACGAGCCGGTCAAGGAGGCGGTCGAGAAGCTGAAGGTCTGCTGCGAGGACGAGGCGATCGCCGACCTCCTCGGGCTCGCCTCGGGCGTGCTCGAAGCCGTCCAGAGCGAGTCGAGCCAGCAGGAGATCGCCTGGGCCGTACGCGAGTGGGCGGAGCGGCTCGCCGGCGTGCAGCCGCTCGTCCTCGTCTTCGAGGACATCCACTGGGCCGAGGAGCCGCTGCTCGAGCTGATCGAGCATCTCGCCGCCTGGGTGCGCGAGGCGCCGATCCTCCTCCTCTGCCTCGCGCGCCCGGAGCTGCTCGACGTCCGCCCGGGCTGGGGCGGCGGCCGCGTGCGCGCCACCTCGATCGAGCTGGAGCCGCTCGCTCCGCAGGAGGTCGAGGAGATGCTCTCGACGCTGCTGCAGCGAACCGGCCTCGCGCCCGAAGACGTCGTAGCGCTGATCGAGAAGACCGGCGGCAACCCGCTCTTCGTCGAGGAGACCATCCGGATGCTGGCCGAGGAAGAGGGCGCCGCTTCGGCCGAGCGTATCCCCGACACCGTGCAGGCCCTGATCGCGGCCAGGATCGATCGTCTCGGCCCCGACGAGCGCCGGGCGCTCCGCCGATCCGCCGTCATCGGGCGCACGTTCTGGGACGGCGCACTGACGCACCTGTCGCCGGAGCTCGACGTGGAAGCCGCGCTCGAGGGCCTGGTGGTGCGCGACTTCATCCTGCCGGAGAGCCGCTCCTCGATCTCCGGCGAGAACGCATACCGCTTCAAGCACGTCCTGATCCGCGAGGTCGCCTACGGCGGCCTGTCCAAGTCGGAGCGCGCCGACCATCACTTGCGGTTTGCCTCGTGGCTGAAGGAGCGGGCCGGCGAGGAGCTGCTCGAGGTTCGTGCGTACCACCTCGATCACGCGGCAACGCTGCGCAAGGAGCTCGAGGGCGAGGCGCCCCCGGAGCTCGCCGCGGAGGCCGCGGCCGCGCTCGAGGAGGCCGGTAGGCGGGCGTTCGCCCGCGACGCGAACCGTTCCGCGCGACGCCTGTTCTTGACCGCGCTCGAGCTGGAGCCGACGCTCGAGCGGCGGTACGAGGCCGCGCGAGCCGCGTGGCGAATCACGGATTACCCGGTTGTCTCCCGCGAGATGGAAGAGGTCTGCGCGGCCGCGGAAGTGGAGGGGAATCGCAAGATCCAGGGTCGTGCGCTGACGGCGCTCGCCGACGCGGCGGTCGTCCGCGAGGCGGACGTTCCGCGCGCGGAGCGCCTGATCGGCAAGGCACTCGATGTGCTCGACGCAGAGGACAAAGTGGGCCGGGTGGATGCCCTCGAGCGTCAGCGCCACGATCGCCTGGGCGCGCGGCGACCTCGTCGCCGAGGAGCGGGTAGCCGAAGAAGCGCTGGAGCTCGCGCGCGAAATCGGCCGCAAGGACCTGGAGAGCGAGGTGCTGGACACGCTCGCGAGCGTCTACATCGGCGCGATGGAGCTCGACCGCGCTCAGCCGCTCGCAGACCGCGCGCTCGCGCTCGCGGAGGAGGTCGGCGGGGCCGCCGCCCTCGGCCGCGCGCATCGCTTTCTGGGGCAGCTCTACCTCGCACGCGGTGATTACGACGAGGCCGAGTCCCAGCTCGAGGAGGCGCGCAAGTACCTCGAGGAGGTGGGCGCCGCGTGGGCGCTCGGGCGCACGCTCAACTTCTCCGCCTGGGCCGCCTGGCAGAAGCGGCGAGCCCGCGCGCGCCGAGAAGCTCCTGCGCGAGTCGATCCGCGTCCTCGCGCCACTCGAGGACCGTGCGACGCTGTGCGAATCCCAGCGCTCGCTGGCGCAACTCCTGGTCGAGCAGGGCAAGCTCGACGAGGCCGAGCGCCTGGCGCTCGAAGCGCGCCACACCGTCGGGCCGCAGGACCTGACCTCGCTGGCCACGACCGCGATGGCGCTGGGGATCGTGCGCGCCGCTCAGGGGCGCGACGAAGAGGCAGAGGAGCTACTCCGCGAGGCGCACAAGACCGTGATCGAGACCGATCACAAGCGCAGCCAGTTGGAGACCCTCTTCCAGCTGCACAAGTTCCTGCGCGAGCGCGGTCGCTTGGACGAGGCTCAGGAGCTGGGCATGTCCGAGGCGCTCGCCGAAGTCGGGTTCACGCCGACGTCGTAGTCAGCAGAATCGCCTTGATCGCCTGACTCGACGCCTCGTCCGGCGACTCCGAGATCAGTGTCGCCGGGCGCGCGAACGGCGCGAGCGCCTCGGCCAGCGGCTCGGCGCGCAGCGTCCCCTCGCCGTAGGGCAGGTGCTTCGTCTCGTTGCGATTCGCGAACGCGATGTCGGAGAAATGGATATGGAAGGGCGCCCCCGGCTCGAGAACGTCGTCTGCCTGCTCCAGCACCTCGGCGAACATCGCCGAGTCGGTGAACGCGCCGTCGCTGGTCGCGTGCATGTGCGCGAAGTCGATCACGGGCCGGACCCAGCCGCAGCGCCGCGAGATCTCGAGCACGTCGTCGATCGAGCCGATCTCGCGCACGCGACCCATGACCTCCACGCCGAAGGGGACAGCGCGATCCTTTCCCTCCAGCCGCGAGCGCAGCTCGCCGAGCTGCTCGACCACCGAGTCGAGCGCCTCCTCGCGCGTCCGGTTCAGCAGGAAGCCGGGGTGGAAGACGACCAGCTCCGCGCCGGCGGCCTTGGCGATACCGGCCGAGTGGTCGAGCATTCCTGTCGCCATGTTGAGCTTCTTCCCGCGCTCGGCGTGTCCCATGAAGCCGGCGATCGGAGCGTGGACGGAGAGGACGATGCCGTTGTCGCGCGCGAGCTCGCCGAAGCGCCCGGCCCAGTCGTAGTCCATCCAGAACTTGCCCTCGAAGTCGATCTCGCAGGCCGAGTAGTCCCGCTCGAGCAGGAGGTCGATTGCCGCCTCGGGGCTTTCCCGCGAGGGCACGCGCGCCGGGCCGACTCGGATCTCTCCCATCATCCATACGCTACGACAGCGACGCCCGCGAGCGCGAGTGCGACTCCCGCGCGCTGCGGCCAGGAGATCCGCTCGGCGAGCAAGACGTGTCCGGCGACGACGGGCACGATCGGATACAGGGAGCCGAGGACAGACACGATCGAGAGGTATCCGCGTGCGCTCGCGAGGACGAACATCGCGTTGGCGCCGGTGTCGATCAGGCCGATCGAGGCGGCCGCGCCGGCCCGGCGACGGGACGTGCGAAGGCTGGCGCCGGCGGCAAGAGCCCACAGGAGGAGCACTGCCAGCGAGCCCACGCGCGCGCCGAAGAGTGCCGACAGCGTTTCGCCGTGCTTTCCCGCCAGGCCGAGGAAGTAGATGAAGAAGCCGAGTGCGACCGCGGCCACGATTGCGAGCAGCACGCCGCGGCGTCGCCCCGGGTCGTCGGAACGGCGCTCCTCGACGGACGCGAGGACCGCGCCTCCGAGCGCGACGACGGCGCCGCCCAGCGCGAGCCCGGACGGTCGCTCGCCGGTCGCGAGCGAGAGCCCGAACGGAATCACGGCCCCGCAGGCCGCGAGCGGCGCGACGATGCTCATCGTCCCGATCGCGAGTGCCTTGTAGTAGGCAGCGAGCCCGATCCCGCCCCCGAGACCGCCCAGCGCGCCGATCCCGAACGCGCGCGCATCGAGGTGAAACCCGTCGGCCGCGAACCAGAACAAGAGCGCGACGAGGCCGGCTCCCTGCGAGAGAATCGTGACGGTTGCGACGGCGACCCGGCGGGTGAGGAGGCCGCCAAGGAAGTCCGCGCAGCCCCAGGCAAGGGCAGAACCGAGCGCTAGTGCGATCGCGGACATGCGCTCTGATCATGCCGTCCGATGCGGTTCCTACCCTGAGCGCATGCCCAAGAACCCCTCGCGCATCGACCTGCTCGAGCTGGACATCGACCTCCGCCTCGCCGACCTCTGGCGAGAGGCCTACGAGATCGGCGAATGGAAGCTGGACGTCGTCGCGGCATTCATCCGCGCCGCTTACGGCAAGGGGTACTGCGACGCGCTCACCGAGGAGCGGCCCGGCAGCCTGTGCCAGGAGCACGGGTATCGCGTGCCCGCTCGTCGCCAGACGGCTCAGGTCAACAGCTAGCGCCTTCCCGGCGCTCGGGGTCGCTGCCGTTCGGTAGCCGGAGCCGGGCTTTGCCCGGCGCAGGCAAGCGCGGTGGGCGACCGAGCGATGCGTGAAGAAGGGGGCTCACGGGGGAAACCGTGCCCGCTCGTCGCCAGACGGCTCAGGTCAACAGCTAGCGCCTTCCCGGCGGTCGTGGTCGCTGCCGTTCGGTAGCCGGAGCCGGGCTTTGCCCGGCGCAGGCAAGCGTCGGTGGGCGACCGAGCGATGCGTGAAGAAGGGGGCTCACGGGGGAAACATGGTTTCCCCCGTGTAGCAGCGCCTCTACAATTACGGCGTGTCTCGCGCCAGGAGCCCGGTGCGCCTTGTGCTCGCGCTCTCGATCGCGGCTCTGCTGGCCGTTTTCCTCCTCTATACCTCGATTGCAGGCGGCGGCACGCCCTCGCTGCGCCCGAGCCAGCTGCTGGCAAACAATCACGGCGGCAACCGGGTCACGCTGAGCGGAAAGGTGCTCGGTCCGATGACCCGAGACGCGCAAGAGAATGCGCGCCACTTCCGGCTGCGAGACGTCAAGGGCACGACGTCCGTCCCGGTCGTCTACCGGGGAACCGTGGGAGACCTGTTCCGCACCGGACGCGACATCTCGGTCGACGGCCGGCTGCGAAGCGGCGTCTTCGTCGGCGTGAAGGACACGCTGGTGACGAAGTGCCCCTCCAAGTACTCGCCCAAGAAGTCCTAGGCGAACATGGCTGAGCTCGGGCGGGCCGCACTCGTCATCTGCCTCGGCCTGTCGGTCTACGCGTGCGTGGCCGGCGCCTTCGCGGCGTTCAAGGGCCGCCGCCGGCTCTCACTGTCCGCGCGCAACGCGCTGATCGCGGCCTTCGCGGCGGCGGCCGTCGCCGCTGTCGTCCTCTTCAGCGCGTTCGTTCGGCACGACTTCAGCTTCGCGTACGTCGCCGAGCACAGCGCCCGCCGGCTGCCGACGCTGTACACGCTGTCGGCGTTCTGGGGCGGCCAGGAGGGATCGCTGCTGCTCTGGCTGCTGATCCTGACCGCGTACTCCGCCGCCGTCGTCCTGATCAACCGGCGGACGGCGCCCGATCTCGTCGCCTGGGTCGTGCCGGTGCTCGGAGGAGTCGCGATCTTCTTCTCGTTCATGCTCGTCGCGGTCTCGAGCCCGTTCGCGACACAGGCGGCGCCGGCCGACGGGGCGGGCCTGAATCCGAGCTTGCAGAACCTGCACATGCTCATCCACCCGGTCCTGCTCTACCTCGGCTACGTCGGCCTGACGGTTCCCTTCGCGTTCGGCATGGGCTCGCTGCTCGCGAAGCGGGCGGACGAGCGCTGGATCATCGCCACGCGCCGGTGGACGCTCGCCGCCTGGGGGTTCCTCGGCGTCGGCCAGCTGATCGGCGCCCACTGGGCCTACGTCGAGGTCGGCTGGGGCGGCTACTACGCGTGGGACCCGGTCGAGAACGCGGCGTTCATGCCTTGGCTCGCGGCGACCGCATTCCTGCACTCCGTGATGGTGCAGGAGAAGAAGGGGATGCTCAAGATCTGGAACATGCTGCTGGTTGCCGGCGGGTTCGTCCTGGCGCTCTTCGGGACGTTCCTGACCCGGTCAGGGATCCTGAGCTCGATCCACTCGTTCGCCGAGAGCCCGCTAGGCGGCTGGTTCCTGGGATTCATCGCGCTGGTGATCGCCTTCTCCCTCGGCCTGATCTTCCTGCGGCTCCCGCTCCTCCGAACGAAGACAAAGCTGGAATCGCTGGCGTCGCGCGAGGCGAGCTTTCTCTACAACAATCTGCTGCTCGTCGCCTTCTGCCTGACGATCCTCTGGGGCGTCCTCTATCCGATCCTGTCGGAGGCCGTCACCGGGCAGACGAATCACGTCAGCGGGCCCTACTACAACTTCTTCCTGCACATCTTCGGCCTTCCCTTGCTGCTCCTGATGGGGATCGGCCCGCTGCTCGCCTGGCGGAAGACGTCGTTACGAACGCTCGCCCGGACCTGGGCGTGGCCGGCGGTCGTCTCGCTCGTCGTCGGCGCGATACTGCTGGCGCTCGGCGCCGGCAGCTCGATCCCAGGCCTGATCGCCTACACCTTCTCCGCCTTCGTGATCGTCTCGATCATCGTCGAGTTCGTGCGCGGGACGCGCGGCGCGCAAGGCGGTGGTGGGCGGCTCGTGGCCGTCCGCGTTCTCCTCGCTCGTCGCGCGCAACCGGCGGCGGTACGGCGGGTATGTCGTCCACGCGGCGATCGTCCTGCTCGCGATCGGGATCGCCGGCTCGAGCGCGTACGACACGACGCGGGAGACAAGGCTCCGACCCGGCCAGTCGATGGAGATCCGCGGCTACACGCTCACGTACCGCAAGCTCGTCCAGCACCAGTCCGAGAACGCCCAGGAGGTGCGCGCTCTCGTCGACGTCCGCCGCGGCCGCAGCCGGCACGGGACGCTCTCCGCCGGCCAGAACCACTACCCGGTCGAGGGACAGACCTCGAGGGAGGTCGCCATCCGCAGCGATCTCGTGACGGGCGAGGACCTGTACCTGATCGCACAGCAGATCGACAGCGACGGCACGGTCTTCTTCAAGGCCGAAACACTCCCCCTCGTCAACCTGATCTGGCTCGCGGGCTTCATCTTTCTCGGGGGCACGCTGATCGCGCTCTGGCCCGACGCGCGCGAAGCGCGCAGGCTGGCCGACCGGTACGGCTACGCGGCGGCGCGGGCATGACGTTGGCCCTCGTGCTCGGCGCGGGGCTGGCCCTGGCGTGCGTCCTCTTCGTCGCTCGCCCGTTCCTGCTGGATCCGGAGGCGAAGGACGACGAGCTGGACGAGCCGACCGCGGCCGAGCGTCGGCGCGTGGAGCTGCTCGAGCGCCGTGACCGAGCCCTCGCCGCGCTCAAGGAGCTCGAGTTCGACCACCGCAGCGGCAAGGTCTCGGACGAGGATTACCGTGGCCAGGTGGGGGTACTGAGGAGGCAGGCCGCAGAGGCGCTTCGCGCACTCGAGCCGCCGGAAAGGAGCCGCATGCGTAATCTCGAGCCACCGACGCAGCCGGACATCCCCGAGCCGTACCCGCCGCCGGGCGAGCTGGATCCGCCGTCCCCGCCGGACATCCCCGAGCCGTATCCGCCGCCTGGTGAGACGACGCCGCCGGCACCGCCGCAGATTCCCGAGCCGTACCCGCCCGGCCCGCCCGAATAGCGCTCCGCGGCCTAACGGGCCGGAGGTCTTGCGCGCGCGGGCGCGAACTTGCCTCCATGAGGCGGCTTTCGCCTGCCCTCCTCCTCGTTCTCGCGCTCGTCCTCGCCGCGCCGGCCGTCGGCGGTCCCGGTGAGCGGAAGCAGCAGGTCGACGCCAAGCTGTCCGACCTCCGCGACCGCATCGCCCAGGCGCGCGAGCGCGAGCAGTCGCTGAGCGACGAGATCGACTCGGTCAGCGTGCCGCATTCGCGACCTGGAGCAGCAGGTCGGCGACGTATCCGCCCGGCTTGCCCCTCTCGAGGAGGATCTCGCGCTCCATCAGGAGCGGCTCGAGAAGCTGAACACGCTCTTCGAGCTGCAGCAGCAACGTCTGCGGTTCATGCGCCGCTCGTACCGTCTCGCCGTTCACCGCCTGGAGGTGAGGATCGTGCGCATCTACGAGCAGGGGCGCGCCGGACACGCTCGACATCGTCCTCGCTTCCAAGAGCTTCGGCCAGCTCGTCGACCAGTTCGAGTTCTCGCAGCGGCTCAGGGACCAGGACGCGCGCATCGCCGGCGAGGTCAAGCATGCGCGGAACGAAGCGCGCGAAACGCTCGGCCACACGCGCACGACGAGGCAGCGAGTCGCGGCGGCCACGCGCACGATTCAGGTGCGGACCGACCAGGCGCGTTCGCTTCGAGACAGCCTCGTCTCGCAGGAGGGGTCGCTCTCGTCTGCGCGCCACCAGAAGCAGGAGGCGGCCTCGCAGCTGCACGAGAGCCTGAAGGAGATGGTGGACGAGTCGGACTCGCTCCAGCAGTCGAGTGCGGCGCTCGCCGCCAAGATCCAGGAGGCGCAGAGCTCCGGCTCGTCGTCCACGCCGAGCGGGCCCTCGTCGAGCGGCCTGATCTGGCCGGTCAACGGTCCGGTGGCGAGCCCCTTCGGCTACCGCTGCCTCGAGGGGCTTTGCCGCACGCACGAGGGGATCGACATCGGCGTGGGCTACGGAACGCCGATCCATGCCGCGGCATCCGGGACCGTGATCGAGGCGGCTTGGGAGGGCGGCTACGGCAACCTGATCCTGATCGACCACGGCGGCGGGCTCGCAACCGCGTACGGCCATCAGTCCAGTTTCGCCGTCGGAAGCGGCGCGCACGTTTCGCAGGGACAGGTGATCGGCTACGTCGGCTGCACGGGCCGCTGCTTCGGGCCTCATCTGCACTTCGAGGTGCGTGTCAACGGCGCGGCGGTTGATCCGCTTGGGTATCTCTAGTGCTCCGTAGGATCGCCGCCTAGGCGTCGCGCGAACCCGCGTGGGTCGGTTCTGGGAAACCGATAGGGCTCCGGGCACGAACCTCCTGGGACACCAATCAGGAGGTTCGGATGAAGACATCGTGGCTGGTACTTGCGCTCGCAGCGGCTGCGCTCTCGTTCGCAGGGCTTGGAATCGCATCGTCGATGGAGACCTACAAAGTGAGCGCCAAGCTCGTCGGCTCGCAGGAGACGCCGTCGAACAAGTCCAAAGGAACTGGTTCGTTCACCGGAACAGTGGTGGAAAAGGGCAAGTCGAAGACGCTGAAGTGGAAGCTCACCTTCAAGGGCCTGAGCGGACCGGCGGCCGCCGCGCACATCCATATGGGCAAGAAGGGAGTGGCGGGGAACGTCGTCGTCCCGCTGTGCACCCCGTGCAAGTCGGGCGCACACGGCACGGCGAAGATCACCGAGAAGATCGTCAGTGCGCTCGAGCATCACAAGGCGTACGCGAACGTCCACACGGCCAAGTACCCGAACGGCGAGATCCGCGGCCAGATCTCGGTGAAGGAAAGCTAGACGAGCTTGAAAGTCTGAGCGAGCAGGAAGAGGTTCAGGGCGGAGATCAGCAGGGCGACGAGGGCCGCGAGCGCAGTCGTCCCCTTGTGGTTCACGAGGACGCCCATGATCTTCTTCTTGCTCGTGAAGATCACGAGCGGGATCAGCGCGAACGGGATCCCGAAGGAGAGGACGACCTGGCTGAAAACCAGTGTTCGTGAAGGGTTGAGGCCGATGGCGATCACGATCAGCGCGGGGAGCATGGTCACGGCGCGGCGCACGAACAGCGGGATCTTCCAGTTGACGAAGCCCTGCATCACGACCTGACCGGACAGCGTGCCGACGGTCGAGCTCGAGAGGCCCGAGGCGAGCAGAGCGAGCGCGAACAGCACGCTGGAGGCGCCGCCGAGGATCGGCGTGAGCGTCTTGTGCGCGCCCTCGAGCGAGTCGACGTTCTCGTGGCCCTTTCCGAAGAAGACGGTCGCAGCCATGATCAGCATCGCCATGTTGATCGCGCCCGCGATCGACATCGCGATGATCACGTCGACGCGCGTGTAGCGCATCAGCCGCTTCGCCTCGCTGTCGTTGTCGGGGACGACCCGGTTCTGCGTCAGCGCGGAGTGCAGGTAGATCACGTGCGGCATGACGGTCGCCCCGAGGATCCCGACGGCGAGGAGAACCGACTCGCTGCCCTGGAACTCCGGCTTGATCGCGTGGATCCCGACGGTTCCCCAGGGTGGATGGGCCATGAACAGCTCGCCGAGGTAGCACACGCCGATCACGGCGACGAACACGATGATCACCGCCTCGAAGGGCCGGAACCCGAAGCGCTGCAGCCCGAGGATCAGGAACGCCGCGATCGCGGTGATGATCGCTGCCGGGAACAAGCCGATCCCGAGCAGCAGGTGGAATCCGATCGCCGCGCCGAGGAACTCGGCCAGGTCGGTGGCCATGGCGATCGCCTCCGCCTGCAGCCAGAGGCCCATCGTCGTGCGGCGGGAGAACTGCTCGCGGCAGACCTCGGGCAGGTTGCGCCCGGTCGCGATCCCGAGCTTCGCCGAGAGCATCTGGATCAGCATCGCCATCAGGTTCGAGGCGACGATCACCCACAGGAGCGTGAAGCCGAACTTCGAGCCGCCCGCGATGTTCGTCGCGAAGTTGCCCGGGTCGATGTACGCGACACAGGCGATGAAGGCAGGCCCGAGGAACGGAAGCAGGCGAAGCTTGCTGCGCGAGTGGCCGCGCAGCACCCGCTCGCCAGGGCCCAGGGGCCGGTCGAGCGCTTCGGCTCGCGTTCCGACCATTCGTAAAGTTTAGCCTAGCCTAAACTTTGGGCCGATACACGTGCAGATCGGGCAGGTTCCGGAACCGCTCGTCCAGATCGAAGCCGTAGCCGACGAAGAGCTCGTCCGGGACGGTGAAGCCGACGTAGCGGACGGGCAAGTTCTCGACGATGCGGCGGTACGGACGGTCGAGAAGCGTCGCCACGACAACCGACGCCGGCCGCCGGAGCAGAAGCGTCTTGACCAGGTAGTTGAGCGTCAGCCCGGTGTCGACGACGTCTTCGACGATCACGATGTCCCGGCCCTCGATCGACATACCGAGGTCCTTGAGGAGCCGGATACGGGAATGGCCGCCGAGCGTCGCGTTCGGCCCGTACGCCGCCAGCTCGACGAACTCGAGCTCGTGCGGGACGTCGAGCTCGCGGGAGAGGTCGGCGAGGAAGACGACGCTCGCCTTGAGCGGCGCGATCAGGAGCGGCTCGCGCTCGTTGTAGTCCTCCGTGATCTCGTCCGCCAGCTCGGCGACGCGTGCACCGATCTCCTCCGCGGAGAGGTAGCGGTCGCCGACCTTCGGGTCTGCGGTCAGCTCGCGAGCTCGAGCCGGTATCGCTGCGCCAGTCGCTCGACGTCGCGCTTGTAGAAGAGCTTCACCTTCGTCTGCGGGTACTTCTGCCTCACCTTGCGCAGCTTGCGGTTCTTGCGGGTGACGAGCGACTGCTTCATCACCGTGATCTCGATGTACAGGTACTGCTCGGGGAGGTAGAAGTCGGGCGAGAACGCCTCGACCACCTGGCCGTCGTCGTCGCGCTCGAGCACGAACGTCGTCGGCTCGTAGTCCCACGGCACGCCGTAGAAGTCGAGGATCTTTGCGCACTCGAGCTCAGCCTGATTGGCGAAGCGCGGCTGGCCGACCCCAACATATGCCTGGAAATCAGGCGTTTCCAGCAGCATCTGCGATCCAGCGTACCAGCGCCTCCGGACGGGTACGCTTCTCGCGCGGATGCTCACGATTGCGCATATCTCGGACTTGCATTGCGGAGGTCCGCACTTCGTTCCGAACCTCCTCCAGCGCGCGATCAGTGAGGTGAACGACCTCAGGCCGGACATCGTCATCTGCTCGGGCGACTTGACGAGCTTCGGGTTCAAGCAGGAGTACGCCGAGGCGAAGCGCTACCTCGACTCGCTCGCCTGCGGCTCGGTCGTGGTCATCCCCGGCAACCACGACTCGCGGAACGTCGGCTACGTCCATTTCGAGGAGCTTTTCGGCGAGCGGAACTCGGTCCTGCATCGAGAGGGGGTAACCGTCGTCGCAGTCGACTCGTCCGAGCCCGACCTCGACCATGGCCAGATCGGACGCGGCCGGTACGCGTGGATCGAGGAGCAGTTCGCCGCGCCGGCCGACCTGCGCATCTTCGTCCTCCACCACCACCTCCTGCCGGTGCCCGGCACGGGACGCGAGCGGAACATCGTCTACGACGCCGGCGACCTGATCGAGTGCCTCCAGCACGCGGGCGTCGATCTCGTTCTCTCGGGGCACAAGCACGTCCCGTATGCGTGGAAGCTCGAGAACATGTTCATCGTCAATGCCGGGACGGTCTCGTCGATGCGGCTCAGGGGAAACACGCGGCAGTGCTACAACCTGATCGAGATCGAGGCCGGGCACGTCGACGTCTGGCGCTGCTACCCCTTCCACGGCCGCGAGCGGATCATCGAGTTCTCGCTCGAGACGCTCGACTACGAGAAGTACACGCGCCGGATCGAGCGCGAGGTGACGACGCGGTGACGCGCGCTCTCGCGATCGTGGACGGCGAGCACTACGCGCCGGTCGTGCGGGACGCGCTAGCCGAGCTGCCGTACGAGTTCGTGGCGGCGTACTTCGCCGGTGGATCGGAAAAGGTCGTCGGAGACGACGACTACGGCGTTCCCGTCGCGGCGAACTTCGAGCGCGCCCTTGCCGAGTGGGACCCGGAGCTGGTCTTCGATCTTTCGGGCGAGCCGGTTCTCGAGCCTGCGGAGCGCCTCCGTTTCGCGAGCACCGCGCTCGCACACGGTGTCGCGTACGCCGGAGCAGACTTTCGCTTCGATCCGCCCGCGCTGGAGCCGTTCTCACGCCCCTCCCTCGCCGTGATCGGAACTGGAAAGCGAGTGGGGAAGACCGCGGTGACGGGCCACATCGCCCGTGTGCTCTCGCAGCAGCGGAAGGTGGTCGTCGTGGCGATGGGTCGCGGCGGCCCGCCGGAGCCTCAGGTGATCGATTCGCCTCCCGACCGTGGAGGATCTCGTCTCGCTGTCCCGCGCCGGTGGACATGCGGCCTCCGACTACCTGGAGACGGCCGCTCTTGCCGGAGTGCCTACCGTCGGTTGCCGGCGTTGTGGGAGCGGAATGGCCGGCGCGGTGGCGACGTCGAGCGTCCTCGCGGGTGCCGAGGTCGCGCGCGGTCTCGATCCCGACCTCGTGATCTTCGACGGGAGCGGCGCCGGCGTTCCTCCGATCGCCGCAGACGCCCGCATCCTCGTCGCCCACGACGTGACGGCGGGATTGAACCTGTACCGCGTCCTCATTTCCGATCTCGTCCTGACGATGAACGAGGGCGTGGCGCGCGACGTCGCGTGCGTCTCGACGGTACCCGTGCTCTCCTTCGACCTCCGGCTGAAGCCCATGTCGCCGCTGGGCGGACGCCGCACCGCCGTCTTCACGACCGGCGCCGAGCGCGTGGATCATCTTGACGCGGACGTCGTGCACTGCTCGGTGAACCTCGCCCGCCGAAACGCCCTGCGTGACGAGCTCGCGCGGGTCGACGCCGACGTCTACCTCGTCGAGCTCAAAGCCGCCGCGATCGACGTGGTGGCCGAGGCTGCTCTCGAACGCGGCGCCGAGGTCGTCTTCGCCCAGAACGAGGTCGTTGCCGACGGCCTGGACGACCACATCGAGGCACTTGCCTGTCGGATGCTGGAGCGCGTCGCATGAGCGAGCCGCGCCACATCGAGCCGGTCCCGCTCGGCGACGCCGACATGCCGTACTCCAAGGGGCTGATGGCGCGTGCGCTGATCGCGACGGGAATGTCGGCCCCGCGTGCGTACGAGCTGGCGCGCCGCGTCGAGGGCGGCCTCGATTCCAGCGGCGTGGTCGACCTCGACCGCATGCACGAGCTGGCCGTCGAGATCCTCGGCGAGAAGGAGGGCGGCCAGGCGATGCGCCGACTGCTCCGCTACCGCGAGCTTCAGGAGCTCGACCTGCCGATCATCCTCCTCGTCGGCGGCGCGACGGGCACCGGCAAGTCGACGATCGCGACCGAGGTCGCCTACCGGCTCGGCATCAGCCGCGTCACGTCCACCGACTTCGTTCGCCAGACGATGCGCGCGTTCTTCTCGCGCGAGTTCATGCCGTCGATCCACTACTCGAGCTTCGAGGCGGGCCGCGCGGTCTCCGGGATGGCCGGCGAGCAGGCCGTGTCCGGCTTCCTCGAGCAGACGCGCAACGTGCTGGTCGGCGTCCGGGCGGCGATCGACCGCGTGCTCGAGGAGGGCTGGTCGATGGTGCTGGAGGGCGTCCACCTCGTCCCCGGGATGCTCCCGGTCACGCTCGAGCGCGCCGTGCTCGTGCAGTGCGTCCTCAACATCGAGGATCCGAGTCTGCACGCGGAGCACTTCGTCGTCCGGGACGTGGCCTCGGACGGCACGCGCAGCCTCGACAAGTACCTGTCGTCATTCGAGGAGATCCGCCTGATTCAGGAGTTCATCGTCCGGCGAGCGCGCGACGTTGGCGTCGCCGTGATCGAGAATGAGAATATGGACAGAGCCGTCGCCGAGCTGATGGAGCTGGTGTTCACCGAAGTCGAGAAGGTGCAGGATGACGAAGCTGACTGAGGCGCTCGACCCGCGCCGCGCCGAGACGCCGGCCGGTAGCGGTTACTGCCTGTGCGAGAGCTACGCGCGCGTGACGGAACGGGCGGCGCTGGGCGGAGCGCGTTGGCTCGGCCGCGACGACCAGGAGGCGGCGCGCGAGGCGGCCTACTCGGGCCTGCGCAATGCGCTCGAGCAGATGCCGATCAGCGCGCGCGTCGTGATCGGGGCCGAGGAGGACCCGGAGGGGTTGCTGCCCGAAGGCGAGATCGGCGCCGGTGGCGAGAAGGTCGACCTGGCGATCGATCCGCTCGAAGGCCGCGGCGTAGTCGCGCGCGGCGGATACGGCGCGATGGCGATGGTCGCGGTCGGCGAGCCCGATTCGCTCATGCGCCTGCCCGACATGTACATGCGCAAGATGGCCGTCGGGCCGGCGGCGCGCGAGCAGATCGACCTCGGGCGTCCGGTAGCGGAGAACATCCAGGCGATCGCGGACTCCTTCGGCCGGCGGCCGAACGACATCACTGCGATCGTCCTCGACCGGCCGCGCCACCATGATCTCATCGAGGAGATCCGCGCCGCCGGCGCGCGGATCAAGCTGATCCAGGATGGGGACGTGACCGCGTCGGTCTCCGCCGCGATCCGCGGGACGAACGACCATCTCGCGATCGGCATCGGCGGGACGCGGCAGGCCATCCTGTCCGCGGCCGCCCTGCGCTGCCTCGGGGGCGGGCTCCAGGCCCAGCTCTGGCCGACGTCGCGCTCGGAGATCGAGGCCGCGCGCGAGCATGGGATCGACGACATGACGCGCGTCTTCGGGCTCGACGACTTCACCCGCGGCGACGTGATCGTGGTCGCGACCGGCGTCTCGTCGGGCGACCTGCTGCGGGGAGTCCGGTTCCTGGCGGACAGCGCGCGAACGCATTCGCTCGTCATGTGCACGCGCTGTAACTGGGTCCGGTTCGTCGACGGAATCCACTTCTTCGCCCGCGAGCGGCGCGAGGAAGTCCGCCTACTCGGCTACTAGATCGCTCGCACCTGGCGAGTGAATTCAGGGGTGGAGGGGAATGCTCCGCATATGGACAAGGCCGTCAAGGTCGCCGACGTCTCGGGCTATCGCACGAAGTCGGGCAACATCCGCTTCGTCCTGCGGGGCGAGGACGGTAACGAGTACACGACCTTCAAAGAGTCAACTACCGCGAGGCGGAGCGAAACGGGTACAGGAAGCGGCCGATTCCCCCGGACGATCTGTACGAGCGGGTGAAGCCCTTCAATGACCTCGTCGCCGAGGACATTCGGGAAGGCGGCGACGAGTAGACTCGACCTATGCCTACGAAGGAACAGGTCGTCGACGCTCTCCGCCAGGTCGAAGACCCCGAGCTCGGGATGGACATAGTCGACCTCGGACTCATGTACGACGTCGAGCTCGAGAACGGCAAGGTCAAGGTCGTTCACACGCTCACGTCCATGGGGTGCCCCGTCGGGCCGATGATCCAGCAGCAGATCGACGAGGTGGTGCGGGCGTTGCCGGGCGTCGACGACGTCGAGGTCGAGCTCACCTGGGATCCGCCCTGGACGCCCGAGAAGATGTCCGAGGACGCGAAGTTCATCCTCGGTTTCGGGTAGCCACTTCGCGCCGGACTCGAACTAACAGTTCGCTTACGAAACCTTACTGCGGGATTCATACCGGCCTGAAAGCATGGTCGGCGGTGACTCAGAGCGAGGGGCTGCACCCGCTCCCTCCTATGCGCCGCGCGGCTCCCTCGCTCGCTTTTCCTCTCCGCTGACGAGGCGGGCCATCAGGCCCGCCTCGTTCCTTTCCAGGAGAGTTCGGCGGAACGTTACGGCACGAACGACGACCTCGCGGTCGTCGAAGTCTCGCGAAGAGACGTACACGGCCCCTTCCACGCGGATTCCTGCGCTGTCTTCTCGGGGGCGCTGGAGCGTGCCCTCGCGCTCGCGGTGTGTCTCCGCCGCCAGACCATGCATGGTGAAATACAGACCGTGCGTGCGACCCGGCTGATGCTGGTCGTCGGAGTGGCGGCCCTGCTCGCTGGATGCGGCGGTCAGTCCGATGAGCAGAAGGCGGCCGAGGCATTCTCACGCCCGGTGGACTGCAGCCATCTGAAACAGACGACCCTCCGGGTGACCGAGTGCGTGCGGCGTACTGCCGTCGGCTCCATCTCGGGGAAGACGGCGAAGACGCACCGCGCGATCCCGAAGGTCTCATGCAAGACCCGCCTCGAGGCGACCTTCTATACGGCCAACGACTGGCTGTCGCTGGCGGCCGCTCTGGCGAAGCACGCCTCGCCGTGCGCCGAGTACTACATTTCCATCCCGTCGGTGCAGGGTCGCGAGGGGACCTGGACCATCCCGCGCCCCGGAGAGGCGAAGAAGATCAGGCACTTCGGGCCGAACTTCCACGCCATGGCCGGGGTTCGCGTGTGGGCGTGGGCGAACTGGGTCAAGAAGCACAAGAAGAGCTGGCACGACGCGGGCGTGCTCGCGCGGAAGCGGATGATCGGAGCGGGCTACTCCTTCACCTTGGGTGACATTTGGGCCGTGAACGAGTTCCCCATCACGCTTCCCGGCAGCAGGGAGCAGAAGAAGGCGATGACCGAGTTCGTCCGCGGGCTCTACGAGGGTGGGCCGCACGAACAGCACCGGCAAGGGCTCGTCTGGCGCGTCGTGCCGTTCCAGGACGCGACCGGGGCCGAGCTCGGGCGACCGCAGGTGAGGTCATGGCTGAAGGACGACTCCTTCTGGAGGTCTATGTCGAAGTACGCGCGGTTCTGGTCGAGCGAGGTCTTCGCCTTCCCGAGCGCGTCCTGCGCCGGGTCCTTAGCCGATCGGGCCGCGAACGTGACCAACTACCTGAACGCTCTCGTGCTCTTGGCGGAGCACGGGAAGGGGGAGGACAAGGTCGCCAGGGACTACCTCAGCCGGGCCTACTCGCCGCTCGAGAACGCCGCGTGGCAATGGACGTTCGGGTTCGGGATCACGACGATTCCGGCGGAGCAAATGGCGAAATTCGTCTCGCTGCAGGTCTACTCGAGCGCGAAGTTCGCGCAGAGCCGTCCGAAGCTGCAGACGCCGGTGCGACTCGGCTTCGCCTGGGCGCCGAATCCGCAGCACCTCGCAAAGGGGACGTTCGCGCGCGGGAACGAGGTCATCCTCGAGCGCATGTCGACCGCTCTACACGACGCGATCACGCCGGATGGGATCCATCCAGCGCGCGCGTGCGGACGTGACGGCCGCGACTGCCTGTGCAAATATCCTGGCGCCGAGCTCAACCCGACGTGGCTGTCCTTCTCCCGCTGGAACGACTAGAAGGAGCGGGCTCTCGACTCTGCTCGGGGAGCTACAGGCCGCCTCGGGCTTCCCGCTGAGGCGGAAACCCGCACGGCTAGGTGGTTTCCGCGCTTTCGAGTGCTTCTCACCACGCTCTCGAAGTAGCGGCGATACGGTGCGATCTCGGGGCTTTGGGCACTCGAGCCTGCCAGTTGCACCTCGGTGAGAGCTGATCGGTCGGCGGGCTCAGCGCCCGCGTCGCCGTGCCCGGCGCATAGTGTGCGTGCCCGTTCTGGCGGTGGTCGACCAGAACGCCGCGCCGCTTACGCACCGTGTGTGCTGTCCGCGGTCGCCGTTACGGTGCGCCCTGTCAAATCACGCCTTGTCCTCTTGCAAGCCGCGCACGGTCCTGGGGTGTGCTCGGTTCCCTGGCTGCGGAACTCGTACCTTCCGATGCCCACGTTTCGGATTGGGGCTGGGGGATGAGCTTGAGCCCGCTCGAGGATATGGACCCGCGCCAGCGCAGACGGCTGATCGGCAACGCGGCGCTCAGGACGAGTGCCATCATTGCCCTGCTGCTCGGTCTCTACGCGGTGCTTCCTGTGGCCGGGCGATCGGACGCGCCGGCGATCGTCGAGCTGCTCGTGGGCTTGTGCGCCTTCGTCGCACTCCTCTCCCTCGAGGTGCGCGTGATCCTTCGGGCCGATTATCCCTGGCTCCGCGCGGCCGAGGCACTGGCGCTTGCGCTCGCCGTCTTGATCATTGTGTTCGCGTTCACCTATCTCTCGCTATCGCGTTCCAACCAGGCCAGCTTCTCAGAGCCGCTCGATCACGTTGGTGCGATGTACTTCACCGTCACGATCCTCAGCACGGTTGGATTCGGCGATATCGCCGCAAAGACCGACCTGGCGCGGATCACGGTCACGCTCCCAGATACTGATGGACATCGCTCTCGTCGTCGTAGTCGCCCGAGCAATCGTCTTCGCGGCACGGGTCGGCGTTCGCCGGAAAGAACCTCGTGGAACTGCAGACGAGTAGCGATGGAGATTGGCTGACGATGCTGCTGACATGGGTGCCGCAAGACACGCGGCGCGCCCCATCCGCGACCGGCGTACTCGCGACCCGCTTCCCCAGTTCAGGCACAGTGCACGGTGATGCCGGGGGCAGTAAACAGGATCCGGCGAGGTTCGCCGCCGCCTCGAAGCCGCGCCATGGCCCGACGACCGTCAGGTCTCGATGTTGCGCGGCCACTGGAACCGCTGCGGGCATCCGGGCTGGTAGTCCTCGATGAACGACGCGAGATCCGTTCCTCAGCTGGATCAACGCCCGATTGCGCGTTTCGGCTGACCCGCCGGGGAAGAAGAGCTCCGAATCGACCCCGCCGAGCGGGATGAACGAGCTCGTACGCCGAACCCTCCTAGCCCGGAATCGAGAGGATGACCTTGCCGAGCTGCTCGCCCGCTTCGAGGTATTCGTGCGCGGCGCGGGCTTCCGCGAGGGGGAAGACCCGGTCGACGACCGGCCGCGCACGGCCGCTCGCGATCAGCTCGTACGCGCCCTCGAAATCCGCCTTCGTGCCCATCGTGGAGCCGAACACGGTCAGCTGCTTCCACCAGATGCGATGCAGGGCCGCCGGCGGGTTTGCGCCGCTGGTCGCGCCGCAGACCGTGATCCGGCCGCCGGCACGGACGGCCTGAAGCGTCCGGTGCCAGGTCGCCTCGCCGACGTGCTCGACGACGATGTCGGCGCCGAGCCCGCTGTTAGCCGCCTTGACCGCCTCGACCACGTCGCCGTCGGCGTGGTTGACGGTCGCGTCTGCGCCGAGCTCCCGCGCGCGGGCGAGCTTGTCGTCGCTCGACGACGTGACGATCGCGTTCGCGCCGAGCGCCTTCGCGATCTGGAGGGAGGCCGTCGCGACGCCGCTGCCGATCCCCCAGAGCAGCACCCACTCGTTCGGCTGGATCGCCGCCTTCGTCACCAGCATCCGGTAGGCGGTCTCGAAGACGAGCGGAAAGGCGGCCGCCTCCTCGAAGGTCAGGTCGTCCGGGATCGGATAGACGTTCTCCTCGGGGATCGCAACGAGCTCGGCGTGCGTGCCGTCCATGTGCTCGCCCACGACGGTGATCCGCCCATCGCCATGGTCGAGGCCGGGGTTGATGACGACGCGCTCGCCGTTGTCGAGGGTGCCGGCGCCGTCGGCGCCGAGAGTGCGCGGCTTGGGCACGGAGGGGAGTCCCTGGCGCACCCAGAGGTCGAGGTGGTTCAGCGCCGCCGCGCGCAGATGGACGAGGACTTCGCCCTCCTGCGGCGCCGGGTCGGGAGCATCTTCGTAGCGGAGCACGTCAGGCCCGCCGTCCTCGTGGATACGGACTGCCTTCACCGGGGCCGATCGTAACGTGCGCCTTTGCGATGTCGTCCGGTCTGTTCTCTATCATGACAACAGCAATCGCGATAAGGAGGTGATGCCCGAGGGCACAATGACGGGGTGAGGACAATCGAACTGGATCGGCTGGCGGACGAGCTGGGGCTGGACGTCGTCGGGGCCGCCCCGGCTGGGCCGTACGAGGAGACAGAGCGGCTGATCGGCGAGCGCCGCGCGCGCGGGCTCTTCGCCGACATGAAGTTCACCATGGCCCAGCCGGAGGTGTCCTGCCATCCCGAGCGGCTCTTGCCCGGAGCCCGCACCGTCGTCTCGGCCGCGCTCTGCTACTACGCGCCCGCGCCGGAGGCCAGGGCCGGCGAGGGCCGGTTGCCCCGGTACACGTGGAGCGACCACTACGCGGGGCTGCGGGAGAGGCTCGATGCACTCGGACGGCGGCTTGGGCGCGAGTACCGCGTGCTGGTCGACGAGAACCAGCATGTCGACCGCGAGGCGGCGGCCCGGGCCGGCGTGGGGTTCTACGGCAAGAACACGCTGCTGATCACCAAACGGTACGGCTCCTGGGTCGTGCTCGGGACGCTCGTGACGCAGGCCGAGATCGAGCCCACGCCTCCCCTCGAGCTCGACTGCGGGTCGTGCACCCTCTGCGTCGACGCGTGCCCGACGGGGGCATTGGACGAGCCCGGCACGCTCGACTCGACGAGGTGCCTGTCGTACTGGACGCAGTCGCCCGCCACGATCCCCGAGGAGTACTGGGCCGAGATCGGCGGGATGGTCTATGGCTGCGACATCTGTCAGGACGTCTGCCCCTGGAACCGCGGGATCGAGAAGCGCCGCGCCGGCCGGCAGTTGCCCGGCGATGCCGAGCCGACGGTGTCCCTCGTCGAGTGGCTGGAGGCCGACGGAGAGGAGCTGGTCACCCGCTACGACCGGCTGTACGTTCCGCGCAACGATCCGCGCTATCTCAAGCGGAACGCGCTCGTCGCGCTCGGCAACACCGGCGGGCCTGAGCACGAGGCCGCCGTCGAGCCGTTCCTGGACGATCCGGCGCTCGGCGACTACGCCCGCTGGGCGCGGGGCCGCCTAGCGCGGGGTCGCGACGCGTAGCCGGGAAACGCCGAGCTCGCGCGCCAGCTCGCGGGCGCGAGCAGCGATGTGCAGGCGCAGGTCGCGCGGCTCGAGCACGACGGCCTCGCCGAGGTGGGAGAAGACTTCTCCGGTGAGCCATTCAGGGCTTCCGACAGGGGCCTCTCCGAGGGCGGCGCCATCGACGAGGGGATGGACGAGCTGAGGCGCGCGCTCGACCTGCCAGCGTGCGATCTGCGGCGAGTACCAGACCTTCGCGATCAGGCTGTTGCTCAGGTAGTTCGGATCGAAGTCTGACCTCCGCTCGAACTTCTCGCTGGTCGGACGGGCGGAGCGCATCCGGTCGAGGCGGTACGTCCGCGGGCCGTCGACCGTCCGGTCCCAGGTGTGGATCCGCCACACCGGGAGCTCGCGCATGAAGCTGTACGGCTCGACCAGGCGTTTGTACGGCTCCTCCTCGCCTTCCTTGAGGTACTCGATCTCGACCAGCTGCTGGGACTCGATCGCGCTCTGGAAGGAGGAGATCAGCTTCTCCTCGGAGCCCCCATGCGGCTCGGGTGTCTGGGCGAGCTCGAACTCGCCGAACGTCTCCTCGAGCTTGCGGCGCACGCGGTCGAGCGGCGTATGCGCGTCGGCGGCGATCGCGGGGCCGACGAACTCGAGCGCGAGCCGGATCGCCCGAGCCTCGAGCGGCGTCAGCCTGGGCGGCTCGCGGAAGGAGTCGCCCCAGATCTCCTTGTCGATCCTGACCTGGTCTCCGTCGAGCTGGGCGTAGACGGCGTAACAGCCGCCGCCGAAGTTGACGAGATTGAGCAGCGAAAGGTGCTCCTGCAGCTCGTCCTCGGGGATGTGGAAGCGCTCGACGAGCTCCGCCGCCGCGATGGTCGCGCTCGGCGCGTCGCCGCAACTCTTCAGCAGGTAGGCCAGCAACGACTGCAGGACGGCGAAACGCTCGGGCTCAACCGGCCCTGGAGGGCGCTCGAAGACGCCATCGTGCGGGGGCGGCACCGCAGCGGCCGACGGCTCGAGCGCTTTACCGGTATGGCGGTCGCGGATCAGGCGAAGACCCTCCCCGACCTCGCGGCGCAGCTCGACCGGCTCGAGCGGAATCGCGCGGCCGTCCTGGCGGAGCACCCACGATGCGAGCAGCCGGATGTTGGAATACGGCGTGACGAAGATCCCGTCCTCGACGCGCCCACTGTCTCCGAAGACGCGTTCGACCCACCAGGCCGTGTCCCCGGCGACCTCCATGCGGGCCTCGCCGAGGACGTCTCCGATCTGCCAGTTCGGACGAGAGCGATAGCGGTCGATTTCGAAGTCCGTCGGCGTCTTGAAATCGCGCTCACGCCGGGTCGCGAAGCGGATCTCACTCCGGATGCGCGACACACGGAACGTGCGGATGTCGTTCCGGTCGAGATCCTGCCCGACCACGTACCAGGCTCCGTTGTCGTTCAGGAGGGCGAACGGGTTCAGGGTCCGCTCGGCTTCGTCGTCGCGCGAGATCGACCAGTAGCTGAACTTGACCGTGCGCTGCTTGGAGATCGCCGACTCGAGCTTGGCCAGCCGGCCCGACATCTCCGGGGTGTAGTCCGGATCGCTGACGACGACGCTTTCGGCGGCGCGAGTCGGCGGCTTGGGGGTGGCGGGGCGCCCCAGAGCCAGATTCTGCAGGGCCAGCCGCAGGGGCTCCGAATATGCAAACTGCTGGTCGAGCAGCATCAGCGACGTCTGCAGCGCCGCGAGCTCGTCGTCCGTCAGCATCAGCGGCGGGAGGAAGTACTGGTCGGGCCGAAGCGTGTAGAGCTCCTCCCCGGTGAACTCGTCGCGCTGCGAATGCAACGGGACGCCGAGGCCGCTCAGCTCCGCGCGGTCCGAGTAGAAGCGGCGCGCGAACGCCTCGTCCGACATCTCCGAGTAGCCCTCGACGCAGCCCTTGACGTCGCGCGCCGTGAGCGGCCGGCGCTCGGCCATCAGGAAGGCCACGAGTGAGAGCTGACGGATCAGCTTGTCGGTGTCGTGCGACAACGCCCCGCGAGCTTATCGCTCGAACGGGCTCGCGACGGAGAAGTGCCTAGGGGGGAAATATGGCGGTGCCGCCGGACGCGCCGCGCGGCCGTGGCGCATGTCCTCGGGCGCGCGTTTCCCGATACGACCGCGTCCTGGTCCGTGGCACGAACCACGCGCGCCCGACGACGGGCACATTCCGACGAAAACTCCTAGGCGGCGACGGGCTCGCGCTCGAGGTGCTGGTGCGAGGGGCAGTACTCACGCTCGGGAAGCGGCGTGCGCTGGCACGGCTTGCCCTTGCGTGTGGTCGCCCGGCAGCGGGCGATCCCGCCGTCGAGCGCTCCCGCCTCGATCTGCTCCTCGATGAACGTCACCGCCGCCGCGACCCCCTCGGTGACCGCCCAGGCCACTCGTGCCTGCGCAGTGATGGGGAAATAGCGGCGGATGTCCTGGAACAGCGCGCGATCCGGGCGGGCGAAGTAATGCGGATCGCGGGCCAGCCGCTCCATCGTGTGCTGGCACGCGGTCAAGACGGCCTGTCGGTACGCGAGCTGAACTTCCGGCTCGACATACGGATCCACGAGATCCTTGATCGACTGGTAAATGGCGCGCGAGTACTGATACATGTGTGTCTGGAGCTGGAGGGTTCGCTCGTGCATCTCGGTATCTCGCGTTCCTTTAATCCGCCGCAAAGCTTTGTTAAGGCGGCGTAAATCTCGTCGGTGGAGCGATTCTAACTCGCTGCTCGCGCTGGTACAAACTCGCGCGTCCGTTGTCTACGCCGCGAACGCGCTCAGGGCGTGATCTGGCGCGGGTACGCGCCCTGGAAGCCCTTGCCGGCGGCACTCGAGGCGTTGCTGCGGGCGGCGCTGAGCGAGTTGAAGACGCCGCTGAAGACGACCCAGTAGCCGGGGTGGAGGCTCGAGAAGTCGGACGAATCGAGATAGCCGGCCTTCGGGAGCCCCGCCCTCGCCGCCTTCCGGGCGTAGCTGGCGGCCGCGCGCTGGCCCGCGTTCAAGGGGATCGACTGGAGGACGGTCGTATACCCGCTCTTGCCCGCCGGCCACGTGACGAGCGCTCCCGCCGGCGGGGGCGGCGGCGGTGGGGGCGGTGGCGGCGGCGGTGGAGGCGGTGGCGGCGGGGCGGTGGCGGCTCGACGGTTCCGGTCGGCGTCGTCTCGGTGCCGGTCGGCGTCGTCTCGGTCGTCTCGGTCCCCGTGGTCTCGGTCGTCCCGGTCTCCGTGGGCGTTGTGACGGTGGTCGTCTGGCCCGTGGTCGCCGTGATCACCGTCTTCTTGCTGTCGTGCTTCGTGGTCAGGTAGGCGACGACGCCGCCGAGGATCGCAATCAGCAGCAGAAGCAGGACAGGCCAGATCCAGTCCCCGGGGTACCAGGGCGCCCGCTGCTTCCACGCGGTTCCCATCGTCGCCACCGTGCCGCGGGCGAGCGGAAGCCGCAGCCCGCACTCGAGGCAGTACTCCTGATCGGGCTCGTACGACGCGCCGCAGTTCGGGCACAGATCGGGCCCTGCGTCGCCGGGCGGTGGACTTGGAGGCGGAGAGGGCGAGTCGGGTTGGTCGGGAGGCGGTGCGACCCCCACGGCCTAACCCTGGCCGGCGATGGTCGGCTCCTGCGAGTCCGGATCGCTCTGGTAGCTCGTCTCGGCCGGCTCCGCAGGACGCCCGCAATTGGAGCAGAAGGTGGCTTCCGCCGGCAGCGGGTTGCCGCAGTGGGCGCAGGCGACGACCGCAGCCTCTCCGACGGCCCGCCCGCAGTTGGCGCAGAAATGCGCTCCCCAGACGAGCGGCGCGCCACAGGTACAGCGGTTTGCCTCCGCCATCGTCCGTTTCGTGAGTGGCGGCGAGCGCCCCGTCGAGCTCCTGGATGCGCTCTTCGATGCTGACGAGCTCCGCGCATTGCTCGAAGAAGAGCTCCGGCTTCAGCCGGTCGCGCTTGTACATCTCGAGCATCAGCCCGCCGAGATCGCGGATCCGGTCCTCACGCGCGCGGACGAGCGCACGCCGTTCCCGCCGTACCTGGCCGGGCGTCGGCGGACGGCCCTGCTGGGCAGGCGGGGGCGCAGGGGCCTCTTGGGGCATCTCCCCAGCTCCTGGATCAGCCTGCGCCGGGGCGCGCCGCATCAGACGGTCACGAAGAGCCATCGGGGTCGTGAGTCTAATGCAGCGGCGGGTCGCTGGGACGCGCTAGGGCTGGGTGCCTTCCGCGGCTCGCCGTCCGAATCCGACCAGGTAGAGCACGGCGAGCAGAAGCCCGACGGCTCCGATCGGGATCCCGACGAACGGGACGAGGAAGAACAGCCCGACGCCAACGACGATGAGTGCGAGTGCGACTCCGATCATGTGGTGGGAGTTCCCGCGAGACGCGTCCGTGAAACTGGGGAGGGCCTGGCGAAACATGGCCGGTGTCGCCGGACCGCCAAGCCCTCCTAGAGCTCGACGACGACGAGCCGCTCTTCGGTCAGCTCGCGCACCGCGTAGGCAGGACCTTCGCGGGTGTTTCCCGACGCCTTGACCCCGCCGTACGGCATCTGGTCGGCGCGGAAGGTCGGTGCCTCATTGACCGTCACCCCGCCGAATTCGAGCTCGCGAGCGGCGTGTAGCGCGGACCGGATGTCCGCAGTGAAGATCCCCGCCTGCAGCCCGAAACGCGTCGAATTCGCGAGCTCGATCGCCTCGTCGAGCGACTCGACCTTCGTCAGCGTCACGACCGGGCCGAAGACCTCGTCGCACGAGACCTTGTCGTCTGAGCTCGGGTTCGCGATCACGGTTGGGCGGAGGAGGCCCTCCTCGGTCGTGTCTCCGCCCGTCAGCACCTCTCCGGTCGTTTCGGCGATCCACTCGAGGATTCGTTCGCGCGCGTCCTCGTCGATCAGCGGCCCGACGTCCGTCTCCTCGTCAGCCGGGTCGCCGACCGTGAGCGCCTCGACGAGCGGGACGAACTCGGCCACGAACGAGTCCCACGCGGGGGCGAGGACGTAGATCCGCTGGACGGAAATGCAGCTCTGGCCCGCGAAGGAGAAGCTGTTGGCCGCGAGCTTGGTCGCTGCGCCGTCGGGGGCGTCGTCGCAAACGATCACCGGGGTCGCATTGCCGAGCTCGAGGCTGACCCGCTTGCGCGCGGCCCGCTCGCGGAGGCCCCAGCCGACGTCGCCCGAGCCCGTGAAGGTGATCGCCGTCACGCGCTCGTCCTCGACCAGCACGTCGCCGATCTCGGAAGCGGAGCCTGCGAGGACGCTCAGCCATCCCGGCGGCAAGCCGGCCTCCTCCTCCATCTCGGCCAGCAGCAGCGCCGACAGCGGCGTTGCGGAGGCGGGCTTGAGCACGACCGCGCAGCCGGCCGCGAGCGCCGGTGCGATCTTGTGCGCGACGAGGTTCAGCGGGAAGTTGAACGGGCTGATCGCCCCGACGACTCCGATCGGCATGCGCAGCGTGAAGGCGAACTTGCCCTCGCCCGCCTGCGAAGCGTCCATCGGCACGACCTCGCCCGCGAGCTTTCGCGCCTCAACGGCCGCAAAGGTGTAGGTCGACATCGCGCGCCGAGCCTCGACTCGCGCTGCCTTCATCGGCTTTCCCGCCTCATCGGAGATCAGCCGCGCGACCTCGTCGTGCCGGCGGCCCAGTTGCGCCGCCACTTTGACCAGGATCTCGGCGCGCTTGTGCGCGGGAAGCGGCTCGCGCATCGCCTGCTCGGCGGCATCGACGGCGCGCCTCGTCTCGTCGGCGCCGCCCTTGGCTGCGCGACCGACGACGTCCCCGGAGTAGGGCGAACGCACGTCGATCCAGTCGCCGGTCTCGACCCACTCCCCGCCGACGAAGAGCTTCCGTTCGGTCAGCGTGGTCGCCATGATGCAAGTCTACGGGGGCCGTGGATCCGGACATCCGCTACGCCAGGAGCGAAGGAGCGTCGATCGCGTACCAGATCGTGGGTGACGGCGAGCGCGATCTCGTCTTCGTCCCCGACTTCTCCTCGAACCTCGTCTACGGATGGGAAACGCCGTACTGGCGCGCCGTTCTACGAGCGCCTCGCCGCCTCGTTCCGGCTGATCCTCTTCGACAAGCGCGGAACCGGCGTCTCCGACCGGCACGGGCAGTTCGCGACGCTCGAGACGCGCATGGAGGACCTGCGCGCCGTCCTCGACGCCGCCGGGGCTCCGAGGCCGGTCGTTCTCGCCTCTCACGACGGGTGCGACATGGCGATGCTCTTTGCGGCCACGTACCCCGAACGGACGAGTGCGCTCGCGCTCTTCCACCGCATGCGAGGCCCGGAGGAGCCAGACGAGTGGGGATGACCGAGTTCATGCGGCGCGTGCGCTTCGAGTGGGGGACGCAGGAGTTCTGCGACGAGCTCCTCGGGATGGTCTGCCCGACGCTCTTCAATCGGGGCGACGGAGGCGCGCCTGTGGTTCGCGAACGAGATGCGGGTCGGGCTGAGCCCCGAGTTCGCGTACGCGCTCAACCGCGCGTTCGGCGAGACCGACATGCGGCCGGTGCTGCCCGCGATCAAGGCGCCGACGCTCGTCTTCTACCGCGAGGGCTCCGTCGAAGCCGAGCAACACCGGGAGGTCGCCGAGACGTATCGAGGACGCGCACGAGGTCGCGCTCTCGGGCTCGGACTACTGGGGGATCTTCCTCTCGCCGGAGATCGTGGACGAGATCGAGCAGTTCGTCGGCGGGCGGCCGATCGCCGGCCGTGCCCGACTCCGTCCTCGCGACCGTGCTCTTCACCGACATCGTCGGGTCGACCGAGCGGGCAGCTGAGCTCGGCGACCGCGGCTGGCGCGAGCGTGCTCGAGCGGCACCACGCGCTCGTGCGGCGCGAGCTGGCGCGCTTTCGCGGCGAGGAGAAGGACACGGCCGGCGACGGCTTCTTCGCCACCTTCGACGGCCCCGCGCGGGCGATCCGGTGCGCCCAATCCGTGACGGAACAGGTCCGCGAGCTCGGGCTCGAGTTGCGTGCGGGCCTCCACACGGGGGAGTGCGAGCTCCACGACGACAAGGTGGCCGGCATCGCCGTCTCGATCGGCGCTCGTGTTGCAGGGCTCGCACAGCCAGGCGAAGTTCTCGTCTCGTCGACGGTCAAGGATCTCGTCGCCGGTTCCGGGATCGACTTCCGCGATCGCGGTGAGCACGAGCTGAAGGGCGTTCCCGGCGCCTGGAAGCTGTATGCGGTGACCTAGTACCAATGGGGGACGATGGGCAAAATGGCTCCATGCCGTCCGTCGAGCTCATCTCGGTCACACCCGTGAAGTGCTTCGCGCTCAGCCACCCGGAGGAAATCGAGCTGACCGAGCAAGGGGTGCTCGAGAATCGCCGCTTCTTGCTCGTCGACGGTGAGGGGAAGCGCCTGCGCAGCTCTCTGACGTCCTGGCCGATGGTGCTACGGGCCGACTACGACCGCGCAGCCGAGCGGCTGCGGATCACGTTCCCCGACGGCGAGGTGATCGAGGAGAGCGCGCTTGGTAACGGCGCCGAGCTCGACCTCGACTACCACGACCGACCCGTGCCCGCGCGGGTCCTCGAGGGCGCGTGGGACGCACGGCTCGCGACGATGGCCGGCCATCCGGTCCGGATCGTCCGGCCGGAAGAGCACGGCCACGTTCAGGAGGCGCCGGTCACGTTCATCTCCGACGGCTCGCTCGAGCGGCTCGGACAGGAGGCCGGGCGGACGGTCGATGGGCGCCGCTTCCGCATGCTCTTCGCGCTCTCCGGCTGCCGGCCGCACGAGGAGGACGATTGGGAGGGACGGCTCCTGCGGATCGGCGAAGCCGTCGTCCGCGCCGCCGGACCGGTCGAACGCTGTGCGATGACCACGCGCGATCCCGACACCGGCGATCGAGACCTCGACACGCTCGGGCTGATCAAGTCATACCGCGGCCTGAGCGAGCGGCGCACTCTCGACTTCGGCGTGTACGGCGAGATCGTGGAGCCTGGCCGGGTGCGTGTCGGGGATACCGTAGAACCGCAGTGACCCGGGCCCTGATCGTCGACGCCGTGCGCAGCCCGATCGGGCGGCGAAACGGCACACTCTCGACCATCCGCGGCGACGAGCTGTGCGGCCAGGTGCTGAACGGCCTCGTTGCACGGCACGACCTCGACCCGGGCGAGATCGAGGACGTGCAGATGGGCTGCGTCACGCAGATCGGCGAGCAGGGGTGGAACATCGGGCGAATGGTTCCGCTGGTCGCCGGGTGGCCGGAGACGGTCTGCGGGACGAGCGTCGACCGCCAGTGCGGCTCCTCGATGCAGGGGAACTTCAATGCTGCCGCGGCCGTCGCGTCGGGCCAGCTCGACCTGGTCGTTTCGGCGGGCGTCGAGATGATGTCCCGCGTCCCGATGGGCTCGAACGGCGGCGATCTCTCGGACGAGCTGCTCGAGCGCTGGCAGATCGTTCCGCAGGGGATCTCGGCCGAGGTGATCGCCGAGGAGTGGGGCTTCTCCCGCGAGGAGCTGGACGCGTTCTCGCTCGAGTCGCACCGCCGCGCGATCGCGGCGATCGACGAGGGGCGCTTCGAGAACGAGATCGTTCCGGCCGAGGTGACGAATCCGCACGTCGGCGCGCTCGTGGGCGTGGACGAGACGCCGCGCCGGGACACGTCCGCTGACGCGCTGGCCGCGCTCAAGCCCGCGTTCCTCCCGGACGGAAAGATCACTGCCGGCAACTCGAGCCAGATCTGCGACGGCGCCGCAGCGGTGCTGATCGCGAGCGAGGCCGCGGCGTCGCGCCTGGGCCTCGAGTCCGCGCGGCCGGTTCGTGTCCTTTGGGCTGGCCGGCGTCGATCCATACCGGATGCTGCACGGCAATCCTCAGGCGTGCGCCCGCGCGCTCGAGAGAGGCAGGGCTGAGCTGGGACGACATCGCCGTGATCGAGGTCAACGAGGCGTTCGCGTCGGTCGTCCTCCAGTTCGCGCGCGACGCGGGGCTCGACGAGCGCTTCGACGACATCAACCCGAACGGAGGCGGGATCTCGCTCGGCCATCCGCTGGGCGCAACGGGAGCCCGCATGACCGCGACGTTGATCAACGAGCTCGACCGGCGGGACGCGCGTTACGGCATCGCGACGATGTGCATCGGCTTCGGCCAGGCGATCGCCGCCGTCATCGAACGCCTTTAGGGCAGCCGGCGCGCAATGCGCCCGACGCGGCTCACGCGCCTGGCGTTCGCGATGTGGCCGATCCTCGCTGGGGCTAGCTCCAGCAGTAGGGTGGCGCTGTGAAGGTCGCCTACTTCTCGATGGAGTTCGCGGTCGACGACCGCCTCCCGATCTACGCCGGAGGGCTCGGCGTCCTCGCGGGCGACCACCTCAAGTCCGCGTCCGACCTCCAGGTGCCACTCGTCGCGGTCGGCTTGCTCTACCGGCAGGGCTACTTCACCCAGGTGATCGACGAGACCGGCCGGCAGCAGGAGGAGTACCCCGAGGCCGACCTCTCGGGCGTCGGCCTGGTCAAGGAGGACGTGACCGTCGAGGTCGACCTGGCGGGCGAGACGACGCCCGTCGACGTCTGGCGGCTCGACGTCGGAAGTGTCCCGCTCTACCTGCTCGAGTCGGAGGCGCTCGTCCCGCGGCTGTACACGATCGACCGGGAGGAGCGGATCCGCCAGGAGGTCGTGATCGGCGTCGCCGGGGTGCGCGCGCTGAAGGCGCTGGGGCACGAGCCGACCGTCTACCACCTGAACGAGGGGCACGCGGCCTTCGCCTCGCTGGAGCGGATCCGGGAGGAGGGCCTCGAGCGCGTGCGCTCGTCCACCGTCTTCACCACGCACACCCCGGTCCCGGAGGGAAACGAAGTCTTCGAGCCGGAGCTCGCGCGGCGCTACGTCGGCAAGCTGGCCGAGGAGGCGGGGCTCAGCTGGGACTTCCTCGAGCAGGACGGTGGCGTCGGGCTCACGCCGCTCGCACTGAAGACCGCCGCGTACGCCAACGGCGTCTCCGAGCTGCACGGCGAGGTTTCGCGCGGAATGTGGCCCGGCTTCGAGATCGGCTCGATCACGAACGGCGCCCACGTTCCGACCTGGAAGAAGGACACACCCCACGCCGAGAACAAGCGCTCTCTCATCCGCTACGTCCGGGACCGCATCGGAGTCGAGCTCGATCCCAACCGGTTGACCATCGGCTTCACGCGGCGTTTCGCCACCTACAAGCGTGCGACGCTCCTCTTCCAGGAGCCGGAAAGGCTCGCGGAGCTCCCCGTCCAGGTCGTGGTCAGCGGCAAGGCCCATCCGGCCGACGACGGGGGGAAGGAGCTGATCGCGCAGATCACCGCACTCGCGCGCGAGCCGCGTTTCGAGGGACGTATCGCCTTCGTCCCCAACTACAACATGGAAGTGGCCTCATACGTCACCTCGGGCTCGGACATCTGGCTGAACAATCCGCGCCGGCCGATGGAGGCTTCGGGCACGAGCGGGATGAAGGCAGCGATGAACGGCGTCCTCAACCTGTCCGTCCTGGACGGCTGGTGGCCGGAGGCCTACTCGCGCAAGATCGGCTGGGCGATTCCGGGCGAGTCCGATGACGCCGACCGGGCCGAGCTCTTTCGGCTCCTCGAGGAGGAGGTCATCCCGACCTTCTACGACGACCGCGAGCGCTGGGAGCGGATGATGGAGGCCTCGATCGAGCGGGTGACGCCGGCGTTCTCCAGTCACCGCATGGTCAAGGAGTACGCCGAGCGCTACTACGCTCCCGCGAGCAGATGACGATCGAGCGCGTCGGGGTGGTCGGGCTCGGCACGATGGGGGCCGGAATCGCGCAGGTCTGTGTCGAGGCCGGCTTCGAGACCGTGGGGCGCGAGGTGAACGACGAGCTGACGGAGCGCGGCCGGGCGACGATCGACCACTACCTGAGCCGCGGCGTCGAGAAGGGGCGCATGACCGCGGAGGAGAAGGGCGCGATGCTCGGTCGGCTCACGCTAGCCACCGACCTCGGCGCGCTTGGCCGGGTGCGACCTCGTGATCGAGGCGGTCATCGAGGACATCGCGACCAAGGGCGCGGTCTTCAAGGAGCTCGATTCGGTGCTCGAGCCCGACGCGATCCTCGCCACCAACACGTCGGCGCTCTCCGTGACCGAGATCGCGGACGTCACCGGCCGGCCGGAACGCGTGGTCGGCATGCACTTCTTCAATCCGGCGCCGGTGTTGAAGCTCGTCGAGGTCGTGCGCACCGCGCACACCTCCGACGAGGTCTTCGACTGCGGCCTACGACGTTCGCGCAGCGGCTCGGCAAGGAGCCGATCGCGTGCAACGACACGCCGGGTTTCGTCGTCAACCGCATCCTCATCCCGCTCCTGAACGACTGCGTGCGCGTGATCGACGAGGCCCGCGTCTCACCCGAGGACGTCGACCGCGCGATGCTCTACGGCACGAACTGGCCGATCGGGCCGTGCGCCCTGATCGACCTGATCGGAATCGACATCCACGTCCACGCCTCCGAAGCGCTCGCGGCCGCGCTCGGGGAGGAGCGGATGGCGCCGCCGCCGCGGCTCTTGCAGATGCTCGAGGCGGGCACGCTCGGCCGCAAGACCGGCCAGGGCTTCTTCAGCTACTGAAGCGGTCGGTCGCGGCCCGCACGGCCGCGATCGTCGCCGGCGTCATCGAGTGGCCGGCGTCGTCGACGACCGTCAGCTCGGCACGCGGCCACGCGCGATGAAGCGTCCAGGCGTTCCCGATCGGGGACTGGAAGTCGAAGCGCCCGTTCACGAGCGCGCCCGGGATGCCGGCCAGGACGGGAGCCGTCATGAGGAGCTGATTGTCCTCGAGCCACGCGTTCGCATGGACGTAGTGCGGTGACGATGCCGGGCGAAGGCGTAGGCGAAGTCGGGATCGAGATAGCGCTCGGTGAGGCCCTCGCGCGGCGGCCAGTGCGGCGTCGCGGACTCCCACCGGCACCACTCCTCCGTCGCGCGGCGGCGCACGTCGGGTCGCGGGTCGCTCGAGCAGCGCGTGGTAGGCGGCCGGCGACGTCGAGCGGCGCGCTCGGCGTGGCGCCGCCAGCCGCGCCCACTGGTGCGGGAAGAAGAGGGAGAGCTCCGCCGCGGAACAGCCAGTCGAACTCGCAGTGCCGTCCAGTCGTGACGCCGAAAGCGACGATCGCGCTGACGTGCTCGCGGTGCGTCTCGGCGTAGGCGAGTGCGAGCGTGGAGCCCCACGAGCCGCCGAGCACGAGCCAGCGGTCGATCCCGAGGTGCTCGCGCACCGCTCGAAGTCGTCGACGAGGTGTGACGTCGTGTTCGCGCTCAGGTCGATGGCGGGGTCGCTCGCATGCGGCGGCTCTTCCCGCAGTTGCGCTGGTCGAACAGACGACGCGGTAGCGCGGCGAGGTCGAAGAACTCGAGGTACTAGGGCCCGCAGCCCGAGCCCGGGCCTGCCGTGCACGACGAGCGCCGGCTTCCCCTCGCCGTGGCATCTCCCAGAAGATCTTGTGGCCGTCGCCGACGTCCAGCAGGCCGCTCACGGGAGGCTCAGGCGCGCCCACAGGTTCTCGAGCAGCTGCGAGACGACCGGCTCGTTGACCGAGGCGGCGAAGTTGAGCGCTCCCGCGGCGAAGACCTTCGCGCCGGCCGGCGTCTCGTAGTAGGTCATCTCGGCCGAGCGGCCGGCATTCGGGAGGATGTCCGGGATCCGCGCCAGCACTTGGGTTCCGGGCGGAGAGGCGGACGTCCGCTCGTCGATCTCGATCCCGTACCGGCCGAACGTGTCCCCGTCCTGAAGCCCCGTGCCGGCGAACGCCCACGGAGCGGCGGTCGCGCCGGTGACCATGAAGCCGGCCTGGTTCGCCCCGTGGTTCGAGCCCGCGTACTGCACGCCGACGAGCCCGGACTCGGGCCGCCCGAGCGCGCGCCACTGCTTGATCCGCACCAGCCGCTGTCCCTTCCGCTCCACCTTCCAGAAGAAGTTGTTCGCCGACAGGAACATCAGGTTCCCGCCCAGGTCGCGGTAGCGCTGGACGACGTCGTAGGCGTGCTTCGTCGTGTACTCGGCGTGGCCGGGGTAGACGATCGAGGTCGTACGCGCGCGCGAGCTCGTCCCCGTTCCTGAACGACTCGAGGTCGTCGTCGGACAGGTACTCGACCTGCTTCCCCGTCGTGTTCAGCCACGAGATGAAGTTGAGGTCCCAGTCGCGGAAGCGGAAGGGGACGCCGAAGTCGAGGAACGGGCGCTCGAGGTCGACGGAGTGGATCGCGTTCGAGACGTACCAGGAGTCGCCCCAGCCGTCTCCGTTCGCGTCGCGGAAGTTGTACGCCTGCCACGTGTTGGTCGAGAGGACGACGGCGACGCGCGACTGCGAGCCGTAGACGCGCGGGCGGACGATGAACGGCGCGTACGAGATGCGCCCGCCGGGCGAGTTCGCGCGCAGGAAGTAGAGGCCGCTCGGCCAGTCGCCGGCGCGGACGAAGCGGACGAGGTGAGGCGCGCTCCGCCTGTTTCTCCAGGGAAACCGCAGCAGCGGCGTCATCGGATTGCCGTTCGTCTTCGGATCGAGCGCGCCCCCATGCTGGGCTCGAAACGAGTAGACGGCGAGGCCGAGCGATCTCGCGTCGCTCGCGAGCGAGACCTGCGGCCAGCTGCCCCGGCGCGTAGCTGCGCCGCGTGAAGCCGGCGTCGATCCCCTGGACGCGCACGACCGGCGCGTTCACGCGCGTGTGCGCGGAGGGCTCGTAGTAGCCGTAGCGGGTCACGCCGCCGGCGCCCGTGACCGTCAAGCGCAGGATGTAGGTGCGCGGCGGCGTCGAGCGGGCCGGCCGCCAGACGAGCCGGTGCCGGCCCGGCTTCAGCCTCGCGGACGTCGACCAGACGATCTGCGTGGACGGGCCGGTCGGCGCGGATCGTGTCCGTCCGCACCGCGTCCATCCGCACCGTCGCGGCGCCGGTCGAGCCGGAACGAGACGATCGCCGCGTCGCGGAACCGGTCGCCGTTCGGGCTCACCGTCGTCAGCAGGCGCCGGTCGCCCTGGAAGGGCGAGTCTGCCGTTCGTCACGCGCAGACCGTGGAGCGACGGGCCGGGGTGAAGGAGCGCGAGCGCGAGGAAGAGCGCCTTCACGCGCGGCCCTCGAACAGGCGCACGAGCTTGGGCTCGTCCACGGGCTCGGACAGGACGAGGAGCTCGTCACCCGGCTGCAGGACGGTCGAGCCGCGCGGCTGGGCCGGCTCGCCGCCGCGGATCACCATGCTGATCCAGGAACGCTCGCCGAGCGGGAGCTCGCTGATCGGCTTTCCGAGCGCGCGCGAGCTCGCCGAGACGTTGTAGCGCCGGACCGAGCGAGGCTCGTCCCTGAAGCGAAGCGAGACGTCCCAGGGCGTCGGCACGACCGACCGCATCGGCACGCCCAGGCGGCGCGCCAGGAACGGCATCGTCGATCCCTGGACGACGACCGAGAACGCGACCACGACGAAGATGATCCCGTAGACGCGGGACGCTCCGCTCGCTCCCTCGAGCAGGACGAGGATCCCGAGCAGGATCGGGACCGCGCCCTTGAGGCCGCCCCACATGACGAAGATCCGCTCTCCCAGCCTGAGCCGGAAGGGCGCGAGGAGCGGGGCTACGACGATCGGCCGGATGACGAAGGCGAGAAGGAGCGCGATCAGCAGGCCGTCCAGCCAGACCGAGGTGGGGCCGAGGTCGGAGAGGTGCAGCGTGAGTCCGAGCACCGCGAAGACGGCGATCTCGCCCAGGCTGGCGAGCGACTTGTGGAAGTTCTCGATCTCGCCCTTGAACGGCGCGCGCACCTCGGAGATCAGCAGACCGGCGACGAAGACGGCGAGGAAGCCGGAGCCGTGCGCGAGCGTGGCGGCCCCGTAGATGACGAAGGCGAAGACGAGCGTGCGGATCGGGTAGAGACCCTCGCCGGGGAGCGAGACGCCCTCGCATCAGCTTCATCAGCACGACGCGCCGACCAACCCGATCGCCAGGCCGACGATCATCGAGATCGCGAAGTCGGCGAGGCCGCTCCAGAGCGAGGCGTGCTCCTTCGTCGCGTAGTCGAGGATCGCGATCATCAGCGCGATTCCGACCGGATCGTTCGCGCCCGACTCGCCCTCGAGGATCGTCCCCGACCGCCCGCCGATCTCGCGGTTGCCGAGGACGGAAAACATGACCGCCGGATCGGTGGGGGCGACCGCTGCGCCAAGGATCCACGCCGTCGTCCACTGGAAGTCGAAGAGGTAGTGGGACGCGACGGCCACGACCGCGGCCGTGGCGAAGGTGCCGACGATGCCGAGCGTGGTGATCGGCCACACGGACCTCCTGAAGCGGTTCCAGCCGACGTGCATCCCGCCGTCGAACAGGATCAGGACGAGCGCCACCACCCCGATCCGCTCGGCGGTCTTCAGGCTCAGGTGGTGGTAGACCTGCGGGATCGAGATGAGCGCGCCGATCAGCAGGAACAGCGCGGGGCTCGGAATCGGGAAGCGCTCCGTGGCCTTGATCACCGCGAGAGCGAGAAGGAATCCGCCCGCCACGACGAGCACGATCGTCCCGAACGACAGAATCTCGTCCATTCCCTGAGGGTAATCGACCCTTACATTTTCCTTACAGCCCCCTGAAAGGCCCCATAAGTGGCCCGGCCATACTTGTCTCGATGCGCCGGCTCGGCCTCGTCGCCTCTGCCCTCCTGCTCGCGATCCCCGCGATCTCGTTCGCGCGCCCGATGCCCCCCGGCGACGGCACGCTCGTGATCACGAAGGGACGCGGGACGATCGTGCTCCAGGTCAAGGGCGCCGTCATCGGCCGGATGGGCAACGGGAAGCTGACTCTCACCGACAACGACCCGTACGACGAGCAGACGCCGGTCGTCCGCGGCCGGGTGCGGGCGAGGGCGCAGCTGAGCGACGCGGTCACCGTCTACAAGGGCCAGAACATCCGCTACCGGATGGCCGAGGGCTCGTATCGCCTCAAGTTCGAGGGCACCGGTATCGAGCTCAGCGCGGTCGGACGCGGCTGGGTGACCTTCGACGGCGACGACCGCTTCGAGAACGACGGGATGTACTCGCTCAACGGCACAGCCTTCGAGCCGATCCCCGCCGACCAGACCGATCGGATCAAGCTGAACGCACCACAGCGAAGCCGGCGCGGCAGCCGCGTAGGATCAACCAGCCGTGAAGGACAGCAAGGGCCAGGCGATCCTGGTGGTCGAGGACGAGACCTCGATCGCCTCGTTCGTCGCCATGTATCTGAAGAACGCCGGCTACACGGTGCGGACGTCCGCAACCGGAGGAGACGCGCTCACGCAGGTCGCTACGCGATCCGCCCGACCTCGTCGTGCTCGATCTGATGCTGCCCGATATCGACGGCGTCGAGATCTGCCGGCGGATCAGGCAGCGCTCGGATCTGCCCGTCCTGATGCTGACCGCGCGGGACGAGGACGTGGACAAGATCATCGGTCTCGAGGTCGGCGCCGACGACTATCTGACGAAGCCGTTCAACCCGCGCGAGCTCGTGGCGCGCGTCAAGTCGATTCTGCGGCGCGCCGCGCCGGAACGGAAGCGCCCGGAGAGCCGCGAGATCAAACACGGCGATCTGGTCGTGAACTCGGGGAGCCGCGAGGTGCACGTCGGCGACGAGGAGATCCAGCTCGCGCCGAAGGAGTTCGATCTGCTCTGGGAGCTGCTCGATCACCGCGGCCTCGTCCTGACACGCGACCAGCTGCTCGAACGCGTCTGGGGCTACACCTTCGCCGGCGACACGCGGACGGTGGACGTTCACGTCCGCCAGATCCGGCGGAAGCTCGAGGACGCGTCGCCGATCGTGACCGTCTGGGGCGTCGGCTACAAGGTCGCGCCCGAGCGGAACGCCGCCGCAACGGCGTAGCCTTTCGGACATGTTCCGGTCGTTGCGATTCCGCCTTCCGGCGCTCTTCCTGGTTGGCATCGTGCTCGCGGGCCTCATCTCGACACTGATCGCGGTCAAGCTCTTCCAGGACTACGCGCGTGGTCGGAAGTACAGCGAGCTCGAGCGCGAGGCGACGGGGCTTGCGCTCCTCTACTCCGATCAGGCCGGGCACCGGGTGTTCTCGTCGGCGGGGCTGGTCAAGGCGACGGGCGACACGATCTTCTACTCCGGTCTGCGGTTGTTCGGCCCGGAAGGGAGGCTCAAGCACCTGCCGCGCCGGTACCTCGACTTCGGGCAGATCGACCGCGGTCGGGTGATCAGGTTCACCCTCGTCCCGCCGGGACAGAAGCACGAGTACTACGCTGCCGCCGCTCCCGTCCGGCTCGGACAATCGACTTTCGGTGCGATCGTCGTCGCTTCACCCGTGTCGAAGCTGCGCGCCAGCTGGCTGACGCTGATCGAACGGCTCTCGCTCGCCCTGATCGGCGGCCTGATCGTCGCCGGCGGCGCTCGGCTGGTGGCTGAGTCGGCGGATCACGGTGCCCGTCCTCGCCTTGTCCAAGGCGGCCGATCGGCTCTCGAAGGGCCGCTACGACGTCGACATCCCGCCGGTCCGCGGCCGCGACGAGATCGCCGACCTGGCCGAGAGCTTCCGCGCGATGGCCGCGCGGCTCCAGGAGGCCGACGAGCTCGAGCGCAACTTCCTGCTCACCGTCTCGCACGAGCTGCGTACGCCGCTGACCGCGATCCGCGGCCACGTCGAGGCGCTGCGCGAGGGAATCGCGGCCGATCCGGAGTCGCGCGCCTCGTCGCTCGAGGTGATCGAGGCGGAGACGGCGAGGCTCGAGCGGCTGGTCGGCGATGTGCTCGACCTCGCCAAGCTGAACGCGCGGCGCTTCACCGTCCTGCGCGAGGAGGTCGATATGCGCAGGCTGCTCGAGCAGGCGTACACGGCGTTCTCGGAAGAGGCGCGTCGCCGCGAGATCGACTACGTCCAGAACGTCAACGGCGCGCCGGTGCTCGTCTCGGACGGCGACCGGCTGCTGCAGATCATCTCGAACCTGCTCGCGAACGCGTTTCGCTGGACGCCCGACGGGGGCCGCATCGAGCTCGAGCTGTCGAGCGAGAACGGGAAGGTCGCGGTCGCGGTCTCCGATTCGGGGCCCGGGATCGATCCGTCTGCGCGCGAGCGCATCTTCCGGCCCTTCTGGTCGCGCGACGGCCGCGGGACCGGTCTCGGCCTGGCCATCTCCCGCGAGCTCGCGCTCGCCCTCGGGGGTCAGCTCGACCTCGAGAGCACGCCGGGCGAGGGCAGCCGATTCGAACTGCTGCTGCCCTCGAGCTGAGGCCCTGATGAGGTGACCACCCGTCGCACGGGTGCGATGGGTGGTGCGAGGCTAGGACGCAGGGAGCGTTCGTAGCCGTAGGCTACGGGCGCGACTGAGGACGACGCCTCGCGCCGTACAGCGCGGCCGTGCGGCATCGTGCTTCACCTCGTCAGGGCCTCCACTCAGGCGACTTCGCGCAGGTGCGGGGCGGCGGCGAGCTGCGCCTCGATCCGCGCTAGCCGCTCCTCGACCGACTTCCAGCCGCTCGTGATCAGCTCGACGAGTACGGCGAGATCCTCCACCCGCCCCGTGCGCTCGGCGTCGAGCTCGGACTGGAGCAGCTCGAGCCGCCGGTTCGTCTGGTTCGCGAGCCCGCGCACCTCGGCCAGCTGCCGGGCGACGGGCGCGGCTTCCTCGCGGACTGCCTTCCTGAACATCCCGACCATGGCGGCGACATTAGCGTTGGCACCGGATGATCAGCACGGGGGAAACCAGGTTTCCCCCGTGAGCCCCTTCTTAAAGTGCGCTCTAGCGCGCGTCTCAGAGCGATCGGAGCGCTCTCATGAAGACGACAGACCTGGATTACGACCTTCCGCCCGAGCTGATCGCCCAGCATCCCGTCGATCCGAGGGACCAATCTCGCTTGCTCGTTTACGACCGCCGGAGCGGCGAGGTGCGGCACCGGCGCTTCTTCGAGCTTCCCGAGGAGCTGCGGGACGAGCTCGTCGTCGTGAACGACACCCGCGTCGTCCCCGCGCGCCTGAAGCTGCGGCGCGAGACGGGAGGCGCGGCCGAGGTGCTGCTCGTCGAGAAGCTCGACGGAGACGTCTGGGAGGGGCTCGCGCGTCCCTCGCGGCGGCTCCGCCCGGGCCAGCGGCTGGGGCCCGTCGAGCTGCTCGAGCCGCTGGGCTACGGCCGCTGGCGGTTCCGCCTGCACGGCGAGCCGGCCGGCGAGATGCCGCTTCCGCCCTACATCACCGAGCCGCTCGCCGAGCCGGAGCGCTACCAGACCGTCTACTCGCGGGACCCCGGCTCGGCGGCCGCACCGACCGCCGGGCTCCACTTCACGCCGGAGCTCCTGTCGCAGCTGGACGTCGAGCGCGTCACGCTTCATGTCGGTCTCGACACGTTCCGCCCGGTAACCGAAGACGACCTTTCGCGCCATGCGCTGCACGGCGAGCGCTACGAGGTGCGGTCCCGAGGCGTGGCAGCGGATCGAGGCGGCACAGCGGGTGCTCGCGGTCGGGACGACGACGGTGCGCGTGCTCGAGTCGCTCGCGCGCGGCGCGCCGCTTGCCGGGCGGACCGAGCTCTTCATCCAGCCGGGTTTCGAGTTCCGTCGCGTAGACGCGCTGCTGACCAACTTCCACCTGCCGCGCTCGACGCTGCTCGCGCTCGTCATGGCCTTCGCCGGGGCGGACGAGACGCGGCGCCTGTACCGGCTCGCGGTCGAGGAGCGCTACCGGTTCTACTCCTTCGGCGATGCCATGCTGATCCTGTGAGCTTCACCGTCACTGCAACGGACGGCGCCGCGCGCGCGGGCGTCCTGCGCACCGCTCACGGCGACGTCCCGACCCCTGCATTCATGCCGGTCGGGACGAAGGCGACGGTCAAGACGCTCGACCCCGGCGAGGTGCGGGCGGTTGGCGCACACATCGTTCTCGGCAACACCTACCACCTCTTCTTCCGGCCGGGCCACGAGCTGATCGCCGAGCTCGGCGGGCTCCACCGCTTCATGGGCTGGGACGGCCCGATCCTGACCGACTCGGGCGGCTACCAGGTCTTCTCGCTCCGCGACACGATCGCCGCCGTCGACGACGAAGGCGTCACCTTCCGCTCGGTCTACGACGGGGCGGCGGCGCGCTTTACGCCCGAGCTCGCCGCCGAGATCCAGGCCGCCCTCGGCTCCGACATCGCCATGTGCTTCGACCAGGTGCTGCCGCCCGAGCTCCCACGCCGCGAGCACGAGGAGGCGGTGCGACGCACGACGCTCTGGGCGGCCAGGCAGAAGCGAGCCGCGCGCGCGCCCGGCCAGCTGCTCTTCGGAATCGCGCAGGGCGGCGTGAACCCCGAGTTGCGACGACAATCGGTCGAGGAGATCTCCGCGCTCGATTTCGACGGGAACGCGATCGGCGGCCTCTCGATCGGCGAGAGCCGGGAGCAGATGTTCGAGCTGACCGCCTTCGCCTGCGATTTGCTGCCGCCCGAGAAGCCGCGCTACTTCATGGGGATCGGCGATCCGCAGGGAATTCTCGAGGCGATCGAGCGGGGCGTCGACATGTTCGACTGCGTCCTGCCGACCCGCACCGCGCGCACCGGATCGGCTCTGACGAGCGAGGGGCGGATCAACCTGCGCAACGCGCGATTCGCCCGCGATCAACGCCCGCTGGAGGACGATTGCCCCTGCCCGGCCTGCTCACGCTTCACCCGCGCGTACATCCGCCATCTGGTCAATCAGGCGGAAGTGCTCGGTCTCCGGCTCCTCACCCTGCATAATTTGCGCTTCTTGCTCGATTTGACCTCACGGGCGCGCACCGCGATCGAAGGTGGCCGCCTGTCTGCTTTGAAGGAGGACGTCTCCTGGGTGCCCTGATCATCATCGTCGTATTGCTCGTCCTCATGTGGCTGCTGCTCATCCGGCCTCAGCGGCGGAAGCAGCAGGAACAGCAGGATCTCCTCTCAAACCTGCAGATCGGCGACGAGATCGTCACCGCGGGCGGCATCTACGGGACGATCTCGGAGGTGGAGGACGGCGACGTGACGGTGGAGATCGCGCCCGGGACGAACGTCCGGATGGCGAAGCGCGCCGTCGCCGCGATCCTGACCGACGAAGAGGAAGAGGAAGAGGAGTACGACGAGGAGGACGAAGAGCCCGCGGACGAGGCGGACGAGGAAGAGCATCCGGTCGCCGAGCAGGACGTGAAAGAGCATCCGGTCGCCGGGGAAGAAGAGAGTAAGGAGCCACAGCTCGACCGCTCTGCCGCAGAGCAGCGCGGCTAACCTGGCTTTTCACCTATGACCGACCGACGCCGTTACCTCACCATCGCCGGTGTGCTCCTGGCCGCGCTCGTCGCGGTCGCGCTCATAGCGGTGCCCGGTTCGCCGATCCACCGGAAGACGACGCTCGGTCTCGACCTGCAGGGCGGCCTCGAAGTGGTGCTCCAGGCGGAGCCGCCGCAGAACCAGCCGAACTACAAGATCACGGACGAGGACATGACCCGCTCCGTCTCGATCATGCGCAACCGGATCGACAAGCTCGGCGTGTCGGAGCCCGAGATCCGCAAACAGAGCGGCAGGGAGATCGTCATTCAGCTCGCCGGCATCCACGACCCGGAAGAGGCCGCCAAGCTGATCGGGAAGACCGCGCAGCTGCAGTTCTACGACCTGGAGGCCGATATCGCGCCGCCGACGCGTCACCGCGGCCGGGCAGCCGGCGCCGAAAGCGTCGTTGTACCCCGTTCTGGCGCCCGTGCAGTCGCAGGTCACGGACAAGGCGAACCAGTGGTACCTCTTCAAGAACAAGCGGAAGGTCGCCGGGCCGGCCACGTCGAAGAAGGAGCTGCTCGCGTCGCCTGACGTCAAGGCGCTGCTCGGCGACAAGAGCAAGCTGCCGAAGAAGTTCAAGGTCTTCGGCGTCCCCGCGGACCGCATCGTCATCACGTGCGGCACGGAGGCCGTCGTCTGCCCGGGCGTCGGCGCGCCGACGCGGACGAGCTACTACCTCTTCAAGTTCCACTCGAACGGGGCGAACCCGATCCCCGAGATGACGGGCAACGAGCTGAAGCTGTCGGGGACGAGGCAGGACTTCGACCCGTCGACGAACCAGCCCGTCGTGCTCATGCAGTTCACGGGCAAGGGCAAGCAGATCTTCCAGGACATCACCGCGAAGGAAGCGCAGCGCGGGAAGGCCGCGTACACGCTGGCCGGGAGCCAGGGAGACCCGCGGAACTACTTCCAGAGCTTCGCGATCGTCCTCGACAACGAGATCAAGTCGTTCCCGACGATCGACTTCACCCAGTATCCGAACGGGATCAGCGGCGAAAACGGCGCCGAGATCACCGGCGTCACGCTCGACGAGGGGAAGAACCTCGCGCTGGTGCTGCAGACCGGTGCGCTGCCCGTCCAGTTCGTGACCAAGGCGCAGACCGAGGTCTCGGCGACCCTCGGCAAGGACTCGCTCAAGCAGGCCGAGATCGCGGCCGGGATCGGCCTCCTGCTCGTGGCGATCTTCCTGCTCCTCTTCTACCGCTTCCTCGGCCTCGTCGCCGTCATCGGGCTCGCGATCTACGCGGCCTTCCTGTACGCCGCGAGTCCTGCTCTTCAACGTCACGCTGACCCTTCCGGGCATCGCCGGGATCATCCTCACGATCGGAGTTGCGGCCGACGCGAACGTGGTCATCTTCGAACGGATCAAGGAAGAAGTGCGGTCCGGGAAGAGCGTCCGGCACGCGATCGCGACCGGATACGGCAAGGGCTTCCACACGATCATCGACGCCAACGTGGTCACGGCGATCACGGCGCTCGTCCTGTTCGCGGTCGCCGTCGCGCAGGTCAAGGGCTTCGCCCTCATGCTGCTGATCGGAACGGTGATCTCGATGATCACGGCGGTCGCCGCGACGCGCGCCCTGCTCGGGCTGCTCGCGAGCTTCAAGTGGTTCGACAACCCCCATTTAATGGGCGCGACGGCGAACGAGATCCCGAAGTGGCAGCGCATCGACATCAACAGCCGCAAGCGGCGGAGGATCTGGCTGTCGATCGCGACGCTCGCGATCGTCTTCAGCATCCTCGCGCTCGTCGTCAAGGGCCTGAACCTCGGTATCGACTTCAAGGGAGGCACGCAGACGACCTTCACCACGCCGGCTCCCGTCTCGCTCTCCGACATCCGCAGCGAGGCGGGGACGATCGGCCAGAAGGGCGCGGTCGTCCAGGGCCAGGGGAAGCTGTCCGGCGGCGACTCCTACAAGCAGTTCCAGGTGCGCACGAAGAGCCTCTCCACCGCAGAGCAGCGGAAGTTCACCGACGATCTGCGCCAGCGTTTCGACGCGACCGTGCGCGGATCGACGAACGTCTCCTCGAGCTTCAGCCGCGAGATCGCCAAGGGAGCGATCCTCGCGATCATCGTCTCCTTCGCGCTGATCATGCTCTACATCACGCTCCGCTTCCAGTGGCGGTTCGCGATCCCCATCCTGCGGACGTTGTTCAGCGACATCCTGATCACGCTCGGCGTCTACTCCCTGAGCGGCCGGGAGGTGACGACGGCGACGGTCGCCGCGGTGTTAACCGTTCTCGGCTACTCGATCTACGACACGATCATCGTCTTCGACCGAGTGCGGGAGAACATCCCGCTGATGCGGCGCGCCTCGTTCGCGACGATCGCGAACGTCTCGCTCTGGGAGACCGTGCGCCGGTCGCTGGCGACGACCTTCATTACGCTGCTCCCGATCGGCGCCCTGCTGATCTTCGGCGGCGCGACGCTCAAGGACTTCGCGTTCGCGCTCTTCATCGGGATCGGGCTCGGCGCCATCTCCACCTTCTTCGTCGCGACGCCGTTCCTGACCGTGCTGATGGAGCGCGCGCCGGAGTTCAAGCGGCGGATCGGGATGGACGACGTGACCGAGGCCGGCGTCGGCGGCGCCGCCGCAGTGGCCGAGCCGGTCGAGGCCGAGGAGCCGGTCGAGGCCGAAGAGGAAGAGCCCGAGCCAGAGCTCGTCCCCACCGCGCCCTCCGGTGACTCCGCGAAGGCGGAGGAGCGCCGCCAGCGACGGCAGCAGCGCCGCCGGACGCGTCCGCATGGCCGAGCCCGCTGACCCCGAGGCAATAGTGGACGAATGGCGGGCGAAGCTCGACGAGCTCGCCGGCCGGTGGCGGGGGGATGCTGTCCGCGTGCGGGAGCGCGCGAGCGTCAGCATCGAGAAGGTCGCGAAGGATCTCGGACTCGTCACGCGCCGTGAGTTCGACGAGCTCGAGCTCCGCCTCGCGCAGCTCGAGCACCGCCTGAGCCTGCTGGAGCGCGATGGCTGAAGCCGAGGCCTCGACCACCCGCAACATCGGGCGCATCTCCGAGATCGCCCAGGTCGCGGTCAAGCACGGCTTCGGCTATTTCCTCGAGAGGCACCGGCTCACCGACCTTCTCCCGTGGCGGGCGAAGAAACCGTTCCCGGAAGGGACGCCGTCGCAGCGCGGGCAGCACCTGCGCGAGATGCTGGACGAGCTCGGGCCGACCTTCGTCAAGTTCGGCCAGCTGCTCTCGACGCGGCCCGACGTCGTCCCGCCCGACATCGTCACCGAGCTGCGCAGCCTCCAGGACGACGTCACGCCCTTCCCGTTCGAGGACGTCGAGCTCGTCATACGCGAGCAGCTCGGTCAGCCGATCGAGCGCCTGTTCCTCGAGTTCTCCGAAGTGCCGATCGCGGCCGCTTCGATCGGCCAGGTGCACGCGGCCGTGCTCCCGAACGGGCACCGCGTCGCCGTCAAGGTGCAACGCCCGAACGCGCCGCGGCAGATCGAGGCCGACCTCGCGCTGATGTACCAGGCTGCGCGGATCGCGAAGGAGCGGGTGCGCGCGCTCGACTTCATCGACACGCGTGGCCTTGTGGACGAGTTCGCGCGCTCGATCCGCCAGGAGCTCGACTACCGGCACGAGGGCCGGAACGCCGAGTCCTTCCGCCGGAACTTCGCCGGCCATCCGCATGTCCGCATCCCGAAGGTCTACTGGACGTACACGCGAACGCAGGTGCTGACACTCGAGTTCCTCGAGGGAATGCAGTTCGCCGACATCGATCCGGCCGAGTACACGCTCGAGGATCGCCGCCGCCTCGCCTATCTGATGACCGAGGCGTGGATGACGATGATCTTCCGGCACGGCTTCTTCCACGCCGATCCGCACCCGGCGAACATCCTCGTCCTCGAGCAGCGCGACTGCATCGGCCTGGTCGACTTCGGGCTCTCCGGGACGCTGACCGACGAGGACATGTCCAAGTTGACGCGGCTGTTCATCGACGCGGCGAACGAGAACGTCGACGTGCTCCCGCGGCGGCTGGGCGAGCTCGGCGTCCGCTACGACCGCGCGCGCGAGGACGAGTTCCGCGCCGAGCTGCGCGAGCTGTTCTACCGCTACTACGGGGCGAGCCTGTCGGAGATCGACCCGCTCCAGGTCATCCGCGAGGCCTTCCAGCTCATCTACTCGCTGAACCTGCGCTTACCGACGCGCTTCGTGCTGCTGGACAAGACGATTGCGACGCTCGGATCGGTCGGCATCGAGCTCTATCCCGACTTCAACGTCTTCGAGGTGGCGAAGCCATACGCGCGCGGGCTCATGCTGGGGCGCTTCACGCCGCAGCGCGTGATCTCACGGGCGCGCAAGGAGGGGTGGCAGCTCGCGCAGATCGCGTACGACATCCCCTACCAGGTGCACGACTTCCTGGAAGAGGTCCGCGACGGCCAGATCGAGGTCGGCTTCGTGCACAAGGGGCTGGACCAGTTCATGCACAAGGTCGACATCGGCGTCAACCGGCTCGTGATCGCCCTGATCGTCGTGGGCGGGCTGATCGGGTCATCCCTGATCGGGGCGTTCACGACGACCGGCCCGCAGTTTCTCGGCGTGAACGTGCTCTCGTTCATCGGCTTCGTGCTCTCCGGCGTTCTCGGCGTGTGGCTGCTGTACGCGGTTGTGCGCCGCGGACGGCTCTAGTCCGGCCGAGGAGTTGTCGATTTCGCGGCACGAAGTTGTCGGAATGGACATCTAGGCAATCCGCGCGAAGGGCGGTAGCGTCGTCGTCATGACGGCACTCGCTCTGGCCGAGAACGAACCGGACGCTCGGGAGTACCTGACCCGCCAGCTGACCAGCGACGGGTTCGACGTCCTGGCGGTCGCGAGCGCCCGGGAGGTGTTCGAGCTGGCGGAACGGGCGGGCCCGGATCTCGTCCTCGTCGAGTCGGCGCTTCCGGACAGCTCAGGGCTCGAGATCTGCCGCCGGCTGCGGGAAGGCGAGCCGGGCCGCTCCTGGAACCGGCAGGTCCCGCTGATCATGCTCGGCGACGCGTGCTCGGATGCGGTCGACCGGGCGCGCGCGCTCGAGCGCGGGTGCGACGACGTCGTTCCGCGGCCGTTCGCCTACGACGAGCTGCGGGCACGGATCCGGGCCGTCCTGCGCCGGGCGCTTCCGTCCGTCCCCGACCGCCTCGAGGCGGGAAAGCTGGTCGTCGACCGCCGTACCCGCTGCGTCACCGTCGGTGGCGATCGGGTCTCGCTGGCGGGACGCGAGTACGAGCTGCTGGTCAGGCTCGCGACCGAGCCCGGGCGAGTCTTCACCAAGGAGGAGCTGCTGCGCGACGTCTGGGGCTTTCGATCTTTGGGACGCACCCGCACGATTGATTCGCACGCCTCGCGGCTGCGTCGGAAGCTGAACGCCGCAAACGGCGGCGGGGACTACGTCGTGAACGTCTGGGGGGTGGGGTACAAGCTGACCGAGACGGTGTAGGTTCCCCCCACATCCACGAAGGAGGGAACCAAAATCATGAAGCGCTTCCTTGCAGTCGCCGCTCTGGCGCTCGCGGCCGTCGCCGTCTACGCAGCCGTCGCGCCGGCGGGGCCGACAGTCGTCACGCCGCGGGAGTTTGCTGCCCTCTCGAAGAAGGTCGCCGTGCAGGGCAAGACGATCACCAATCTGAAGAAGGAGCTTGCGACCGTCGAGACGTGCGCGTTCAACCAGGCCGTCCCGGTCGCGCAGTTCGGCAGTCCCGACGCGAACGAGGGCTACGTCTACCAGAACCCGGACACCACGCTCGAGCTGCAGACTGCGCTCGACGTAAGCGCCACGAGCTCGGCGCAGGGGTGGTTCCTGAGCACGACGACGTCCTGCGCGAGCGTGATCAACAGCGGGAAGAAGACCAGCTCATTCGGGGCCCACAAGTAGCGCTCCTTCGAGCTTGAGGAGCGTCTCCTTGCGCTCGAGCCCGCCGGCGTAGCCGACGAGGCTGCCCGTCGAGCCGACGACTCGGTGGCAGGGGAGGACGATCGGGATCGGATTGCGGTTCATGACCATCCCGACCGCGCGGGCGGCGCGCGGCCTCCCCGCCTCGCCCGCGAGCGCGCCGTACGTGGTCAGTGACCCGTAGGGGACGTGCGCGAGCTGCTCGAGGACGGTGCGGTTGAACGGGGTCAGGCGCTCGAGGTCGACCTTCAGGTCGAACGAGCGGCGCTCGCCGGCGAAGTACTCGTCTAGCTCGCGTTTGACCTCGTCCAGCGGGCGCGGAGAGCGTAGGACGCGCGCGCCGAAGGCGCGGCCGAGCGAATCGAGCTGGCGCTCTGCCTCGGCGTCGAACGAGATCCGGCACAGGCCGCGCTCGGTGACGGCGACCAGGAGCGGCCCGATCGGAGAGTCGGTCACGTCGTAGGCGACGTCGAGCAGGCCCTCGGCCGCCGCTGCGGCGCGGAAGCGCTCATCGAGCTGGGGAGACACGGTCATGCGATCTCGATCCTCCTTTGGCGCAGGCGCCGGACTCCCGAGGACGCAGCCTGGCGAGCCGCCTCCTCGCTCGAGCCGAGCGCCATGCCGATGTCGGCGTAGGACAGGTCGTATCCGTAGCGGAGCACGACGGCGGCGCGCTCCTTGGCAGGGAGGCCGCCTGCGAGGTGCTCGAGCTCGGCGTACTCGGGACGCGAATCGCGAACGCCTTCCTCGCGCGCCGCGACCGGGGGCGGCTTGCGCCTGTGCTCGTCCACGCAGACGCGCGCGGCGATGGTGTAGAGCCAGGCACGCAGGTGCTCGCCGTGCCGCAACCCCGGATAGCCGCGCAGCGCGCGCAGGAACGTTTCCTGGAACGCGTCCTCCGCCCGCTCGCGCCCGACGCGGCGGACGAGGAAGCCGAAGACCTCGTCCCGATGCTCGCGGTAAAGCGATTCGAACGGGGGGATCCGCACGGCCTCCATCATCGTGTCTAACGAGCGGGCGCGGGGGAATGTGAGACTGCAGGGATGCGCGTTGCCGTGGTTGGACACGTCGAGTGGGTGGACTTCGTCCGCGTCGAGCGGCTACCGGCGCCCGGTGAGATCGTGCACGCGATCGACGCCTGGGCCGAGCCGGCGGGTGGGGGAGGGGTGGCCGCGGTCGTCCTCGCCGCGCTTGCCGGGCGAGTGCACGTTGTTCACGGCGCTGGGCGACGACGCGCTGGGCCGCCGCTCCGCGGCCGAGCTCCGCGGACACGGCGTGCGCGTCGAGGCGGCCGTCCGGCCGGAGCCGCAGCGACGGGCCGTCACACACGTGGACGACACCGGCGAGCGAACGATCACGCTCCTGAGCCACAAGCTCGTCCCGCGCAAGGACGACCCGCTGCCGTGGGCCGAGCTCGCCGAGTACGACGCCGTGTATTTCACCGGCGGCGACCCGGCCGCGCTGCGCGCCGCGCGCGTCGCCCGGAGCCTGGTCGCGACCGCTCGCGAGCTCACGACCCTCGTCGAGGCCGAGGTGCAGTTGGACGCGCTCGTCCGCTCTGGTCGCGATCCCGGAGAGACCTACGAGGAAGGCTGGCTCGATCCGCCACCACGCATCGCCGTCGCCACCGAAGGCTCCGAAGGCGGGCTCGTCACCGAGGGCGGCGACGTGCGCCGGTACGCCGCCGCGGACCTACCCGGGCCGGTATCCGACATGTACGGTGCCGGCGATTCGTTCGCCGCCGGCCTGACGTATGGGCTCGGCGCCGGGCTCTCCCTCCAGGAGACCCTCGACCTCGCTGCCCGCTGCGCCGCGCTCGCCCTCACCCGTCACGGCGCGTACGGCGGGGCACTCGTACCCCAACGGTGGTGTGTAGGTGTTGCGCTGTGGAGGAAAATGGGGTACAGTGGCGCAAAGTGGAGGGCGGAGGAATGAGCGCAGACGATGCTTCTCGGCGAATACGAGCACACGATCGACGACAAGGGGCGAATCACGCTCCCGTCGAGATTCCGCGAGCACTTCAAGAGCGGCATCGTCATCACGCGGGGGATGGACAAGTGCTTGTACGCCTATACCCCCGCCGAGTGGCAGAAGGCCATCGAGAACCAGCTCGGCCACCTGAACCAGTTCAGCCCCGACAGCAGGAGACTGCAACGGTTCTTCTTTTCCGGCGCCGTGGAGACGACGCCGGACAAGCAGGGACGAGTGATGCTGCCGCCCGCGCCCGCGCAGCGCGCCGCGCTCAAGCGCGAAGTCGTCATCGCCGGGGTGTACGACCACCTCGAGATATGGGACCGCTCCGCCTGGCGGGCGCAGATGAAGGAGATCGAGGAGCAAGCTGAGGATGCTGCCGAACGCGTCGCAGCCCAGCGTGACTGACCACGTCCCCGTCCTAGCGGCCGAGGTGCGGGGCCTCCTCGCCGTTCGGCCGGGCGAGACGGTCGTGGATGCGACCTTCGGCGCCGGCGGCCATTCCGAGCTGTTGGCAGAAGATCTGAACGCCAGCGGAAAGCTGATCGCGATCGACGTCGATCCGACCGTGCGGCCGGCTTTCGAGCGTTTCCGTCGGGACGCGGGTGTGCAGACGCGGCTCCTGCGCGGGAACTTCGCCGTCGTCCTCTCGCAGCTGGCCGGCAACGACGTGCAGGCCGACGCCATCCTGATCGATCTCGGTGTCTCCAGCATGCAGCTCGACCGTCCCGAGCGCGGCTTCTCGTACGCGACCGACGCGCCCCTCGACATGCGCATGGATCCCTCCGCTCCGCTCTCCGCCCGCGAGCTCGTGAACGAAACGGACGAGCGCGAGCTGGCCGGCATCTTCAGGCGCTTTGGCGAGGAGCGCTACGCGACGCAGATCGCGCGCGCGATCGGGCGGACGCGCAAGAACCAGGCGATCACGCGCACCGGCGAGCTGGTCGACGTGATCAAGAGCGCGATCCCCACTCCGGCCAGGTTCGGCGACGGCCACCCCGCCAGACGTGTCTTCCAGGCTCTGCGGATCGCTGTGAACGACGAGCTGGGCGCGCTCGAGTCGGCGCTTCCGGATGCGGTGCGGATGCTTCGACCGGGCGGCCGGTTGGCCGTGATCAGCTTCCACTCGCTCGAAGACCGGATCGTGAAGCGGTTCATGCGCGACCAGGCGCGCGGCTGCGTCTGTCCGCCGGACTTCCCCATCTGCGTCTGCGGTCACGAGCCGGTCCTGCGCGAGCTGACGCGGAAGGCCGTGCGGCCGGGAGCGGCCGAGCTGGCGGCCAACCCGCGCGCCTCGTCGGCCAGGCTGCGCGCGGCGGTCAAGGTATGAAGCTCCGCCGCAAGCGGAGCCGCGTCACCGGCGGCGTCATCTGGATCGGCCTCCTCGCCGTCCTGCTCGCCGGCGTCGTCGCGCTCAACGTCGCGGTTCTGCGCCTGAACATGCGCTACGACAAGCTCGGCCGGACGAAGGTCGACCTGACGGCGCAGAACGCGGATCTCGAGTCGCGGCTCTCGAGCGGCGCGGCCATGCAGAAGATCCAACAGCAGGCGCGCTCCCAGCTCGGGCTCGTCGCCGCCAACCCTGACAGCACGAAATACATCCAGCTGAGCCCGTAGGGACTGACTGATGGCGCGCGGCGCGAACCGGCGGGTCAGAGTCCTCCTCTTCGTCTTCACGCTCGTCTTCGTGCTCATTCTGGGGCGCGCGGCCTGGCTGCAGAGCGTCCGCGCCCAGTCGCTGGGAAAGCTCGCGTCGGGCCAGCAGCAGGAGACGGTCAATCTGCCCGCGCAGCGTGGGACGATCTTCGACCGGCACGGCTTCCAGCTCGCGATCGGCGAGCAGGCGACGACCGTGTACGCGAACCCGGGGGAGGTGACCCAGCCGGAGATCGTGGCGCGCGCGGCGGGCCGCGAGCTGGGGCTGAACCCCGACGACGTCTACCGCGCGATCGCCGATCGCAGCAAGGGCTTCGTCTACGTCCAGCGGCAGGCCGATCCAAAGGCGGCGAAGCGGCTCCAGCGGATGCACCTGGCCGGGCTCGGCTTCTACGCGGAGGAGCGGCGCGTCTATCCCCAGGGACGGGTCGGGGCATCGCTTCTCGGCTACGCCGGCGTCGACAACAAGGGCCTCGCCGGGCTCGAGCTCTCGCTGGACGGCCTCCTCGCCGGGAGGAGCGGCAAGCAGACCGTGGTCAAGGATCCGTACGGCCGTGCCGTCGACATCGTCAAGACCGTCCCCGAGCGGGACGGTAAGGACGTCTTCCTGACGGTCGACCACGCGATCCAGGCGAACGCGCAGCTGGAGCTCTGGCGCGCGGTGCACGAGTGGCAGGCGAAGTCCGCGACCGCGATCGTGATGAACCCGCGGACCGGCGCGATCCTGGCGATGGCCGGCGCCCCCGGCTACGACGCGAACAGCTTCCCGGACGCGTCACAGGAGCTCCAGCGCAACAAGGCGATCACGGACACGTACGAGCCGGGCTCGACCTTCAAGCTCGTGACCGTGGCCGGCGTCCTCTCCGACCACCTGGTCACGCCGCAGAGCGAGTTCACGCTCGAGCCGGAGATCAAGGTCGCCGACCGCATCATTCATGACGCGGAGGCCCGCGACACCGTCACGTATTCGGTCGATGAGATCCTCTCGCACTCCTCGAATGTGGGCGCGATCACGCTCGCCGAGCTGCTGACCAGGCAACCGACGCGAGACGTCTCCTGGTGGATCTCCCGGTTCGGGTTCGGGCACAAGACCGGGATCGACTTTCCCGGCGAAAGCGCGGGGATCGTGCTGCCGCCGTCCGAGTGGACGGGCGCGACGATCGGCAACGTCCCGATCGGGCACGGCATCGCGGTCACGCCGATCCAGATGGCGTCCGCGTATGCAGCAGTCGCGAACGGCGGCGTGATGGTCCAGCCGCACCTGGTCGACCGCGTCGGCCACTCGGGCCGGCCGTCCTGGAAGCGCCGGCGGATCGTCTCGCGGAATGTCGCTGCCCAGTTGACGGACATGCTCAGGGACGTCGTGATCGAGGGGACCGGGCAGAAGGCCGGGATCCCCGGTTACGAGGTCGCGGGAAAGACGGGGACGGCGGCGATCCCGCTCCCCACCGGCGGCTACTCGAGCGAGAAGTACGTCGCCTCGTTCGTCGGGTACGTGCCGGCCTCCAACCCGCAACTGCTGGTGATGGTGACGGTCGACGAGCCGCAGGGCGCGATCTTCGGGGGGATGGTGGCGGCGCCCGTCTTCCAGAACATCGCCAAGTTCGACCTGCAGTATCTCGGGGTCCTGCCCCATCAGTAGACTCGCTCTGCGATGAACCTCCAGGGTTTCGTCGCCCAGCTGCGTCCGCGAGACCTCGCCTACGACACTCGTTCCGTCGCTCCGGGGGCTCTCTTCTTCTGCGTCCCTGGCGAGCGTGTGGACGGCCACGATTTTGCGGCCGACGCGTTTGCGCGCGGCGCCGTCGGGCTCGTGGTCGAGCGGCCGCTCGACCTCGATGTTCCGCAGCTCGTCGTGCCGGATGCGCGCGTGGCGATGGCGGAGGCGGCGGACGAGTTCTTCGGGCGCCCGAGCGAGGAGCTCGTAGTCGCCGGAGTGACCGGGACGAACGGGAAGACGACGACGACGTTCCTCCTCTACTCGGTCCTCGAGGCTGCTGGCATGCGGCCCGGCCTGCTCGGGACGGTGGAGTGCCGCATCGGCGGCGAGGTGCGCCCCGCCGTGCGGACGACACCCGAGGCGATCGACATCCAGCGGACGCTGCGGGAGATGCTCGACGCCGGCGACCGCAGCTGCGTGATGGAGGCGACGTCCCACGGGTCCGAGCTCCGGCGGCTCGACCGGATCCGCTTCGACGCGCTCGTCTTCACGAATCTGACCCAGGACCACCTCGACTTCCACGGGACGATGGAGCGCTACTTCGAGGCCAAGCGGCGGCTGTTCCTCCAGGGCAGCCCACCGGCCGCGATCAACTCGGCCGGCGAGTGGGGGCGGAGGCTGCTGCGCGACCGGCCGGACGCGCTCACCTACGGATTCGCTCCGGACGCGCAGATCGGTCCGGATGCGCTGGACGGAGTCGAGCTCAAGCTGCGCGGGCGGTTCAACGTCGAGAATGCGCTCGGCGCGCTCGCCGCCGCGAGGCTGCTCGGTGTCGACGAGGAGGCGATCGTCCGCGGGCTCGAGGCCGTGCCCGGAGTGCCCGGCCGGTTCGAGTCGGTGGACGAAGGGCAACTCTTCGAGGTCGTGGTCGACTACTCGCACACGCCCGACTCGCTCGAGAACGTGCTGCGAGCGGCGCGGGACCTTACTGAGGGCCGCGTCGTCTGTGTCTTTGGCTGCGGCGGCGACCGCGACCGAGGCAAGCGCCCGGTCATGGGCGGCATCGCATCGCGGCTCGCCGACGTCCCAATCGTCACGTCCGACAATCCCCGCAGCGAAGAGCCGGAGGCGATCATCGAGGAGATCGTCGCCGGGATGGAGCCCGGTGCCGAGATCGATCCCGACCGGCGGAGCGCCATCGCCCGCGCGATCGAGCTGGCCGAGCCCGGCGACGTCGTCGTGATCGCGGGCAAGGGGCACGAGCAGGGGCAGGAGTTCAAGGAGGGACGAAAGGTGCCGTTCGACGACCGCGAGGTGGCGCGCGAGGCGCTTCGGAGGCTGAGAGTCGCGTGATCGCGCTCGGCGTCGACGAGGTCGCGGAGCTCGGGCTCGGCGAGCTGGCCGTGCAGACCGGCGCGGCGGAGATCACGGGTGTGCAGGTCGACTCCCGGCGGATCGTCGACGGCGACCTCTTCGTGGCCGTCGGCGACGGCACGCGTTTTGGCGACGACGCCTTCGCGCGCGGCGCCGCGGCCACCCTCGTGCCGGACGACGCCTTCGCGGCGATGGCGGCGCTCGGCCGAGCCGTTCGCTCCCGTTCGTCCGCGCGCGTCGTCGCCATCACCGGCTCCTACGGCAAGACGACGACCAAGGACATCCTCGCCTCGATCGCAATTCCGCAACGGCCGACCGTCGCCGCGGAGCGGAGCTTCAACAACGAGATCGGCGTCCCGCTGACGCTGTGCCGGCTCGAGCCGGAAACGGAGATCTGCATCACCGAGCTGGCCATGCGCGGCTTCGGACAGATCGCGGAGCTGGCCGAGCTGACCCGGCCCGAGATCGGGGTCGTCGTCACCATCGGCCCTGTGCATCTCGAGAAGGTCGGCTCGCTTGAAGGAGTCGTCCGCGCGAAGAGCGAACTGATCGAGGCGCTTCCGCCCGGCGGCACCGCGATCGTCCCGGCCGACTTTCCGGTCCCGCGGGAGGACCTCGACGTCGTGCGGATCGGCGAGGACGTGCGCGTCGAGTCGTTCGATCCGCCGCAGTTGCGGACGACGCTCGGCGAGGTCGAGGTCAGCTTCGCCGCGCGCCACCTGGCTGTGAACGGGCTGTGCGCGCTGGCCGCCGCCCGTGCGCTCGGCCTCGAGCTGCCCCGCCGCCTCGACGTCGAGTTCGCCGGCTGGCGCAACCAGGAGCAGGACCTCCCGGGCGGCGGACTCCTGATCAACGACGCCTGGAACGCCAATCCAATCTCGATGCGGGCAGCGCTCGAGCATCTACGCGAGCGCGCCGCCGGCCGTCGCACCGTGGCCGTCCTCGGCGAGATGGCGGAGCTGGGCGACTACGCGCCGGAAGGGCATCGCGAGGTTGCCGAGTCGCTCGTCGACGCCGCCCCCGACCTCGTGATCGCGGTCGGGTCGCTGGCGCGTGCGTACGGCGGCCGCTGGGTGCCCGACCGGGAAGCGGCGCTCGAGCTGCTGCGCGAGGAGCTGCGGCCAGGCGACTGCGTCCTGCTCAAGGGCGCGCGCGTGCTGGAGCTCGACCGGCTGGCCGACGAACTGGTGCCGGTTAGCGCCTGATGGTTCGAGTTCTCGCCGCTGCGGTGATCGCAATGGTGATCGCGATCGTCCTCGGCCCGCGCTTCATCGCGTTCCTGCGCCGAAAGGAGTACGGCCAACAGATCCGCGAGGAGGGGCCGAAGCACCATATGGCCAAGCAAGGCACGCCGGTCCTGGGCGGCGTCCTCATCATGCTCGCCGCCTCCGTCGGCTTCCTGGCCATGAGCAAGTACACGCTCCCTGCGCTGACGGTCTTCGGCGTGACGCTCGCCTGCGCCGGCATCGGCTTCCTGGACGACTTCATCAAGCTGACCCACCGGCGCTCGCTCGGCCTGTCCGGCCGCTGGAAGCTGCTCCTGCTCGGAGTGGTGACCGTCGGGCTCGGATTCGCGGCCCACGACCTCGACTACAAGACGTCGATCTACATCCCGATCCTGAACGTCACGGCCGAGCTGTCGTGGTTCTGGTACGTCCTCGTCTTCCTCATCCTCGCCGGCGCGGCGAACGGCGTGAACCTCACGGACGGCGTCGACGGACTCGCCGCAGGAACGGGGATCATCGCCGTCGTCTGCTTCACCGCGATCAACGTGCTGACCTACATCCGCACGGGCAGTGGCGACCCGAACGCGGTCGACCTCGCCATCCTCGGCGGCGCGCTCGCGGGCGCCTCCATCGGGTTCTTATGGTTCAACGCCTTCCCCGCGGAGGTGTTCCTCGGCGACACCGGTGCGATGGGAATCGGTGGCGCGCTAGCGGGGTTCGCCGTCTTCGCCAAGGTCGAGGTACTGCTCCTCGTCATCGGCGGGATCTTCCTGATCGAGGCGCTGTCGGTGATCCTGCAGGTGGCGACCTTCAAGTTATGGGGGAAGCGGGTCTTCCTGATGGCGCCCATCCACCACCACTTCGAGATGAAGGCGTGGTCCGAGACGAAGATCATGGTGCGCTTCTGGATCGTCGCGGCCATCCTCGCGGCCGGCGCCTTCGCGATGTACTACCAGTACTTCTTCGACTTCCACCCCGAGCTGTTCCACAAGAAGTAATGCGCGGCGGCCGGGCCCTCGTCGTCGGTCTGGGGCTCACCGGCCGGGCCGCGGCGCTCGCCCTGGCGGCGCGTGGATGGACGGTGAAGGCGACCGACCGGAGGGCCGACGCGGATGCCGGGAGGCTTGCCGACGCGGGTGTCGAAGTCGTGCTCGGGACCCAGAAGGAGGATCTGCTGCAGGACGTCGACGTCGTCGTGAAGAGCCCGGGGGTGCCGGGCGAGGCGCCGCCCATCGCGGCTGCTCGCGCGCGGGATATCCCGGTCTGGAGCGAGCTCGAGCTCGGCTGGCGGCTGCTTCCCGGGAACCCGATCCTCGGCGTGACGGGGACGAAGGGAAAGACGACCACGGTGCGGCTCCTCGGAGCGATGTTCGACGCCGCGGCGCGGTCCACCGTTCTCGCCGGCAACGAGCACACGCCGTTGAGCGACGTCGCGCTCTCGGTCGAGCCGGGGACGTGGATCGTCTGCGAGGTCTCGAGCTTCGCGCTCGAGGACGTGCACGAGTTTCGCTGCGACGTCGCCGTCCTCCTCAACCTCGAGCCCGATCACCTCGACCGGCATGCAGATTTCGAGTCGTACCGCGCGGCCAAGCTCCGCATCTTCGAGCGGGCGGAGACGAAGATCGTGCCCGCTGGGTCGGGGCTGGACGGGATCGAGTTCAGCGCCGACGATCGCGCTCCCCACCGAGCCGCTCCTTCCCGGTCGGCACAACCGCGAGAACGCGGCGGCGGCGGTGGCAGCGGCGCGCGCGGCCGGTCTGGAGGACGCGACCGATCGCGCAGGCGCTCGAGACGTTCGCTGGCGTGCCGCACCGGCTCCAGACGGTGAGGGAGGTCCACGGCGTCCGCTACGTCAACGACTCGAAGGCGACCAACGTCGCCGCCGCGGTGCGCGCGCTCGAGACATACGCGGGCGAGCCAGTGCACGTCATCCTCGGCGGATCGTCCAAGGGTGAGGACTTCGCAGCGCTGGCTGCTGCGATCGGCCCGAACGTCCGGAGCGTCCACCTGATCGGCGTCGAGGCCGCGCGTATCGGCGAGGTGGTCGACGGACACGTCGACGGCACGCTCGAGCGCGCGGTCGAGCATGCGGGCTCCCTCGCTCACCCGGGCGAGATCGTGCTTCTTTCGCCCGCGTGCGCCAGCTACGACCAGTTCCGAAACTTCGAGGAGCGCGGAGACGCTTTCCGCCGGCTCGTGGAGGGGCTTCCGTGAAGCGCACGCACCTCGACGTCCAGATCCTCGTCCTCGTAACGCTCGCGCTGGTCGCGTTCGGGCTGGTCATGGTCTACAGCGCGACGTCGGCGCCCGCCGCGGTGTCGAACGGCGATCCGAACTCGTACCTGAAACGGCAGGGGATCTACGCCGCCATCGGGCTGCTGTTCCTCTTCGTCTTCTCGCGGATCAGCTTCCGGTCGCTGAAGAAGCTGGCGCCGATGCTCGTCCTCGTGAGCCTCGTCCTGTGCGTCGCAGTCCTCGTCCTCGGAACAGCCGTCAACGGCGCGCGCCGCTGGATCTCCTTCGGGCCGGTCGTCTTCCAGCCTTCCGAGTTCGCCAAGCTCGCGCTCGCCGTATGGGCCGCCTGGTTCCTGACCCGCCGCGGCGCGCCCCAGTCGCTCAAGCAGCTCGCCCGGCCGATCGGCCTCCTGGTCGGGATCTTCTGCGTGCTGCTCCTCGCCGAGCCCGACCTCGGGACGGCGATCGCACTCATCCTGATGCTCGTCGGCATGCTCGCCGTCGCCGGCACGCCCGGTCGCACGCTGTTCGCCGCCGGGACGATCGTGACCGTGCTCGGCGTCGCCGCCGCCTGGTTCGAGCCGTACCGGCGCGCGCGCATCTTCAGCTTTCTCAGCCCCTGGAGCGATTCACAGGGCGCGGGCTACCAGACGGTGCAGGCGATGATCGGGATCGGCTCCGGCGGAATCTTCGGCACGGGGCTCGGGCACAGTGTCGAGAAGATCTTCTACCTCCCCGAGGCGCACACCGACATGATCTTCGCCGTCATCGCCGAGGAGCTCGGGCTCGTCGGCTCGCTTGGCGTGATCGCCGCATACGTCGCCTTCGCCTACGCCGGGCTCCGCATCGCGCTGCGCTGCACCGATCCGTTCGGGAAGACGCTCGCGGCCGGGATCGTCACCCTCGTCTGCGCCCAGGCCGCCGTCAACCTGGCCGCAGTGCTCGGGCTCGCGCCGCTGACCGGCATCCCGCTCCCGTTCGTCTCCTACGGTGGTTCCAATCTGGTAGTCGCGCTCGCCGCCGTCGGCATCCTCCTTAACATCGGTCGCGATCGTGAAGCCGAACGAGCAGCTCGCGTGTCTGATCGCAGCCGGCGGGACAGCGGGGCATACGACACCGGCACTGGCGATAGCCGACGCGTTGCAGCGGCGGGACGTGCGCGTGACGTTCGCCGGGTCGCCCGATCGGGCTGAGGCCCGCCTCGTCCCTGCGGCCGGCTACGAGCTCGACACGTTCCGGATCTCGGGCATCGCGCGGAAGCCCGGCGCGGCGATGGCGCGCTCGCTCCTGCTCGCCGCGCGCGCCCCTCGTGCCTGCGGGCGGATCATCGAGCGGCGGCGGCCCGACGTCGTGCTCGGCGGCGGCGGTTACGTCGCCGGCCCGATGGTGTACTCGGCCTGGCGCCACCGCATCCCGGCGGCGCTGACGGAGGCGGACGCGCACTTCGGGCTCGCCAACCGGCTCGCAGCGCCGTTTGCGAAGCGCATCTTCCTCGCCTATCCGGTCGCGGGGAGAACGGGCGAGAAGTACCGGGTCGTCGGGAGGCCGGTGCCGAGCGTCGAGCGCGTCAGCCGGGAAGAGGGCCGGCGCCGGTTCGGGCTACCGCCGGAGGGGCCGGCGCTGCTCGTCTTCGGCGGCTCGCAGGGCGCCCGCGCCGTGAACGAGGCCGCGCTCGCCGCTTTCGCGGAACTCGGGCCCAGCCGTCCTCCATCTCTGCGGCGAGAGGTACGAGGCGGAGCTCCGGCCTCGCGTTGCCCGCTCTGACTACAAATTGTTGCCGTGGACTGACGACTTCGCCGCGGCATTGGCGGCCTGCGATCTCGTCTTCGCGCGCGCAGGGGGCTCCATCTGGGAGGTGGCGGCCGCGGCGAAGCCGGCTGTCCTCGTGCCGTCGCCGAACGTGACGGCGGACCACCAGACCAAGAACGCGCGCTACTTCGAGCACGGTGGTGGGGCGGTGGTCGTGCCGGAGCCGGAGATCGAGCGCGCGGCTGAGGTCATCCGCTCGCTGCTCGCTCGACGAGCGCAAGAGAACGGAGATGGCGCAGGCTATGCACGCGCTCGCTCGCCCGGGCGCCGCCGATCTGATCGCGGAGGAGTTGATCGCGCTTGCCCGCGCTCGAAGGTAGGAAGATCTTCGTCGTCGGGATCGGCGGCGCCGGGATGAGCGCCTATGCGCTGCTCGCACACGCGTGGGGCGCGCAGGTAGCCGGCTGGGACCGCAACGACACCCCGTATGCCGAGCGCGTGCGCGCCGCAGGTATCCCGGTGGCGATCTCGGCGGAGCCCGAGGCCCCCGAGGGCTGGGAGGTCTTCGTCTCGAGCGCGTACGCCTTTGCGGGCCACAGCCGCGCCGAGCTGCTGGCCGAGCTCGTCTCCATGCGCCGGTCGATCGTGGTGTCGGGAACGCACGGCAAAACGACGACGGCGGGGATGATCGCCTTCTGCCTCCAGCGGCTCGGCCACGATCCGGCGTTCCTGATCGGCGGCGAGATCCCTCAGCTCGGCGGAAACGCTGGGGCGGGGGAGGGGTGGCTCGTCGTCGAGGGCGACGAGTCCGATCGCACGGTCGAGCGCCTTCGTCCCGAGATCGCGGTCGTGACAAACGTGGAGCTCGACCATCACACGACGTTCGGCTCGCAGGCCGAGCTCGAGGAGATGTTCGAGGGCTGGCTCGGTCACGTGCCGAACGCGGTGCGCGGCTGGGAGCTCGAGCCGGCGACCATCGAGCTGCTCGTCCTGGGCGAGCACAACCGCCGGAACGCCGCGTGCGCCCTCGCCGCGCTCGAGCTCGCCGGCATCGATCCTGGCGAAGCGACGGCCGCCCTGGCCGAGTTCCGAGGCGTCGGCCGGCGCTTCGAGCTCGTGGGCGAGCCGCGCGGGATCGCCGTGTACGACGATTACGCCCACCATCCAAGTGAGGTCGACGCTACGATCGCGGCCGCCCGCGAGGCCTCGTCGGGTCGCGTGCTTGCTGCCTTCCAGCCGCATCTCTACTCACGCACGCGTCACTTCGCACGCGAGTTCGCCGGAGCGCTGGCCGGCGCCGAAGTCGTCTGCGTCACCGAGATCTACGCGGCGCGCGAGGACCCGGTCGAGGGCGTCACGGGCAAGCTGGTCGTCGATGCGCTCACCGAGGCGCGGCCGGGCGCTCCGGTCGGGTGGACACCGTCGCTGGAAGATGCGGTTGCCTTTCTGGCCGCGCGCGTCGAGCCGGGCGATCTCGTGGTGACGATCGGGGCCGGCGACATTGAGGTCGCTGCGCGGCGGCTGGTCGAGGTGCTGGGTTGAGGATCGAGGAGGGCGTTGAGCTCAGCCGGCTCACCACGATCGGTACCGGAGGCCCTGCGCGCGCCTTCGCACGTCCCGAGACCGTGGCGGAGCTGGAGGAGGCGCTCTGTTGGGCAGCCGAACAGGATCTTCCCGTCGCCCCCGTCGGGCTCGGGTCGAACCTGCTGGCGGCCGACGAAGGCGTGGAGATGCTCGTCCTCCGCCTTGCCGGCGAGCTGGCGGCGGTGGCCGTCGACCCGCCGCTGCTGCGCGCGGGCGGCGGAGCGTCGCTCGCCGTCTGCCTGCACCGTGCTCGAGACGCCGCGCTCGGGCGTCTCGAGTTCGCCTGCGCAATCCCTGGGACCGCTGGCGGCGGCGTGTGGATGAACGCCGGGGCATACGGAGGTGACATAGCCGGTGTGCTCGAACGGGCGCTTGTCGTCGAGGCCGGCGGGCAACGATGGATGACGCCCGACGAGCTCGGGCTGCAGTACCGCCGCTCGGGGTTGCGTCCTGGGCAGGTCGTGGCGCAGGTGGAGCTCCGGCTCGAGCCGCGGCCGCTCGAGGAGATCAAGCAGGTCGTCGCCGGGATGCAGGACCGGCGGAAGGCCGCCCAGCCCACGAACAAGCGAACGTTCGGAAGCGTGTTCAAAAACCCCGAGCACGAGCTTTCGGCCGGACGAATGCTCGAGGCGTGCGGTCTGCGTGGATTCGCGATCGGCGGCGCGCAGATCTCCCCGCGTCACGCGAACTTCATCGAGAACGCCGATTCGGCGCGGACGGCGGATGCGCTGGCGTTGATGGCCGAGGCGCGCCGACGCGCGCGCGAGCAGTTCGGCGTCGAGCTCGACCACGAGGTCCAGCTGCTCGGCGTCGCCCTTCCCGAGTAGGACCCTCTTCGCCGGCGGCGAAGAGGTGAAGCGTGCCTGGAGAGGCTCGGATACCGGCGCGGACGGGCGCCGCCGTGGCGGTCCTTCCGGCGCCCAAGCGCAGGATCGAGCTCACGCGGCTGTTGCCGAGCGGTCGCGCCACCGCGATTGCGCTCGCGGTCGTCGCGCTCGCTGCAGGCGTCTACCTCGTCGCGCGCGAGACCTCCGTGTTCGCCGTCGACACGATCGACGTGCGTGGCGCGCCGCCTTCGATTGCGGGACAGGTGCGTGCGGCACTCGCCGACTTCAAGGGAGGCAGCCTGGTCACGCTGAACGGTGCGGCCGTCGTCAGGCGTCTGGACGGGCTCCCGGTCGTCGCCGATGCGCGGTACGACCGTGACTTCCCGCATACGTTGCGGGTCTTCATCGAACCGGAGCGGCCCGTTGCGGTCGTCCGGCGCGGCCCCGATTCGTGGCTCGTCTCGGCGCGAGGCCGCGTCATCTCCAGTCTCGCGCAGGGAGACCAGAGCGATCTACCGCGGATCTGGGTCAAGGGCGCGGTTTCGGTCTCTCCCGGGGGAATGCTGAGCGGCGATCCGGCCAGGGCTGTCCGCGCCGCGTCGCCGCTCGCGCGCAGCCCGCTCCGCGGCCATGTGGCCACAGTCCGCGTAACCCCGGATGAGGTGGTGTTCGTCCTGCGCTCCGGCCTCCAGCTCGAGCTCGGGAACACGCACAATCTTCCGCTCAAGCTCATGGTCGGCGCGCAGATCGCGCATTCCACGAGCCACGCGACCGGATACGTCGATTTGACTGTTCCTGATCGGCCGGTAAGTAACCTGAACCCTCAACCTTGAGGTTGAGATTTAGGGTTACCGGTACGGATTGTATTGACAAACCGCGATGCGCGGCGTACGCTTTTTCGCGGAGGAGGCTCGATAACCATCAACTCTCCGGTATACGTTGAGGTCGAGCCTAGTTGAGCGTGGTAATGGATTCGAATTACCTGGCGGTAATCAAGGTAGTCGGAGTCGGCGGCGGCGGCACCAACGCGGTGACGCGGATGGTCGACGCCGGCCTGCGCGGCGTCGACTTCATCGCCGTGAACACAGACGCCCAGGTCCTCATGGAGACGGACGCCGACGTCAAGCTCACGATCGGCAAGGAGCGCACGCACGGCCTCGGCGCCGGCGCTGATCCGTCCGTCGGACGGGACGCGGCCGAGGAAAGCCGCGACGAGATCAAGGAGGCGCTCAAGGGCGCGGACATGGTGTTCGTCACGGCCGGCGAAGGCGGCGGAACGGGTACCGGCGGCGCACCGATCGTTGCGGAGATCGCGCGCAGTCTCGGAGCCCTGACCGTGGGTGTGGTCACGCGGCCGTTCTCGTTCGAGGGACGCCGCCGCGCCGAGCAGGCTGAGCAGGGGATCCGCGAGCTCGCCGAGCAGGTCGACACGCTGATCGTGATCGAGAACGACCGTCTCCTGCAGGTGGTCGAGCGGACGACTCCGCTCCTCGATGCCTTCCGTGTCGCGGACGAAGTCCTGCGCCAGGGCGTCCAGGGCATCACCGACCTGATCACCGTCCCCGGACTGGTCAACCTCGACTTCGCCGACGTGCGGACGATCATGAATGAGGCCGGTTCGGCACTGATGGGCATCGGCCGCGCCTCCGGCGACAATCGCGCCACCGAGGCGGCGCAGGCGGCGGTTGCCTCCCCGCTCCTCGAGGCGTCGATCGACGGTGCGACCGGCATCCTGCTGAACGTCACCGGCGGCCGCGATCTCGGACTGTTCGAGGTCAACGAGGCCGCTGAGGTCGTCACCGCGGCGGCAGATACCAATGCGAATGTCATCTTCGGCGCCGTGATCGACGACGCGATGATGGAAGAGGTACGCGTGACGGTGATCGCGACCGGCTTCGGCGGGGCCCGGCGGCGGGCCGCGGTGCCGGCTCGCGAGGGCAGGCGCGCCGCCGCGACTCCGGCCCCGGCCGGGACCGAGCGCTTCGACGTTCCGGACGAACTGCTCGACGTTCCGCCCTTCCTGCGAGACGGGTAGACCCGTTCGATAGCCTCACTCCTCGGAGTGCAGGCCGTCCTCCAGGAGACCCCGCTTCACGAACGCCACGTTGCGCTCGGCGCGCGCATGGTCCCGTTCGCGGGCTGGGAGATGCCGGTGCAGTACGCAGGAGTCATTCCCGAGCACCTGGCGGTGCGGAACGGCTGCGGCGCATTCGACGTCTCGCACATGGGCCAGATCGAGGTCGAGGGGCCGCAGGCGCGCGAGCTGCTGCAGAGCCTGCTCGCGAACGACCTCGACAAGATCGGTCCGGGACAGGCGCAGTACACGCTGCTGACCAACGAGCGCGGCGGGATCCTCGACGACCTGATCGCCTACGAGCTCGACCCCTTCCGCTTCCTTCTGATCGTCAACGCCTCGAACACCGAGGTCGCCTTCCGCTGGTTGAAGGAGCGCGAAATTCCCGGCTCGGACGTCCGCGACGTATCCGACCAGTACGCGCTGATCGCCGTCCAGGGGCCTAAGGCGATCGACCGGCTCGGCCTCGAGCACGCGCCCGCGTTCACGTTCGCGATGGACGAGATCGACGGAATCGAGTGCGCGATCGCCCGCACCGGCTACACGGGCGAGGAGGGCGTCGAGCTGCTCGTCATGGCGGAGGACGCGGTCGAGCTGTGGGATGCGGTGCTGGCCCGCGGTGCCCAGCCGTGCGGCCTCGGCGCGCGCGACACGCTTCGCCTCGAGGTCTGCTATCCGCTGCACGGCAACGACATCACGCCCGAGACGGACGCGATCTCCGCCGGTCTCGGCTGGGTCTGCGCGCTCGACAAGGAGTTCACCGGCGTCGACGAGCTGCGCCGGGTCAAGGAGGAAGGTCCAGCGCGCCGCCTCGTCGCCTTAGTGATGGAGGAGCGCGCGGTGCCCCGCGCGGGCATGTCAGATCGCCGAAGGGGGCGAGGTGACCTCCGGTACCCACTCGCCGACGCTGGAGCAGGGGATCGGCCTCGCCTACGTTCCGGCCGAGCACGCCGCGCCGGAGACCGAGATTACGATTGACGTCCGCGGCCGGCCGCGGAAGGCGCGTGTCGTCAAGAAACCGATCTACCGGCGAGGAGAGTCCTAGTGGCAACCGAGAGCTATCCGGACGAGCTGAAATACCACCCCGAACACGATTGGGCCAGGATCGACGGCGACGAGGCGATCCTCGGCGTCACCTGGTACGCGCAGGACTCGCTCGGCGAGCTCGTCCACTACGAGCCCCCGCAGGAGGACGCGCGGATCGAGAAGGACCACACGTACGGCGAGGTCGAGTCGGTCAAGGCCGTTTCGGATCTGATCTCGCCGCTCTCCGGACGCGTGCTCGAGGTCAACCAGAAGGTCGTCGACGCGCCCGAGACGGTCAACGAGGACCCCTACGGCGAAGGCTGGCTCGTGCGCATCGCTCTGACCGATCCGGCCGAGGTGGATCAGCTCCTCGACGCCGAGGCCTACCGGAAGCTGGTTGCCGAGCAGTGACGCCGACGTCGACGCCCTAGTGGGCTACCTCTCTCTCACAGAGTCGGACCGGCGGGAGATGCTCGAGACGATCGGGGTCTCGTCGATCGACGAGCTCTTCGCCGACGTTCCCGCCGGCGTGCGCTTCGACCGCGCACTCGACGTCCCCCCCGCGCTGTCGGAGCAGGAGCTGGTCGCCCACCTGAGCGAGCTGGCCGCGAAGAACGTCCACACCGATATCGAGCTCTCGTTTCTCGGCGCCGGCATCTACGACCACTACGTGCCGGCCGTGGTCGACGCCGTGCTCTCTCGCGGCGAGCTGCTGACCGCGTACACGCCGTATCAGCCAGAGATGAGCCAGGGCGTCCTTCAGGCGATCTTCGAGTATCAGACCGCGATCTGCGAGCTGACCGGCCTCGATGTCTCCAACGCCTCCGGATACGACGGCACCACGGTTGCCGCCGACGCCTGCTACATCGCGAAGCACGCGACCGGTCGTTCCCGCGTCGTCGTCGCGGAATCGGTCAACCCGCAGGTGCGCCAGGTGGTCAAGACCTACGCTCCGGGCTTCGGGCTCGAGGTCGTCGAGGTTCCGCACCGGGACGGGGTGACCGACGCGGCCGAGTTCGGCGACGCCGCCGACGACGCGGCCTGCGCGATCTTCCAGCAGCCGAACTTCTTCGGCTGCCTCGAGCCGGCACCGGACCTCACTGCTGCGGCGGCGGACGCGGGAGCGCTCGCGGTCGCCCACGTCAACCCGATCTCACTCGGCCTGCTCGAGGCTCCGGGCAACTACGGCTGCGCGATCGCTGTCGGCGAGGGCCAGCCGGCGGGCAACTACCAGTCCTACGGCGGGCCGCATTACGGCTTCCTGGCCGCCCGCTCGGACCTGATCCGCCGTATGCCGGGCCGGATCGTCGGCGAGACGGTAGACACCGCGGGCAAGCGCGGTTATGTCCTCACCCTGCAGACCCGGGAGCAGCACATTCGCCGGGAGAAGGCAACCTCCAACATCACCACGAACCAGACGCTGCTCGCCCTGGCCGGCCTCGTCTACCTGTCGTGGCTGGGCCCGCACGGACTGCAGGAACTGGGGGAGACCTGCCTCGCGCTCTCCGAGTACGCGAAGCAGGCGCTGACCGAAGCCGGCGCCGAGCTCGTGTTTCCCAGTCGGACAACATTCCACGAGTTTGCCATCCGTGTCGGACGGCCGGCGCGCGAGGCGATCAGCGCCGCGAAGGAGCACGGCATCCATCCCGGGTACGCGCTCGGCCGCGACTACGACGGCCTCGACGACGCGCTGCTCGTCTGCGTCACCGAGAAGAAGACGCGCGAGGACATCGACCGGCTGGCGGAGGTGGTCTCGGCGTGGAGCTGATCTACGAGAAGTCGCGCTCCGGCCGCCGAGCCGGCCACCCGCCGAACCCCGGCCTGCCGGTCCCCGAGCTCCCTTCGGCGCTGCGGCGGGAAGGCGCGCCCCGCCTCCCCGAGCTGTCGGAGCCCGAGCTGATGCGGCACTTCACCGCGCTCGCCGACCGCACCTTCGGGATCGACACGGGCTTCTACCCGCTCGGCTCCTGCACGATGAAGCACAACCCGCGCGTCAACGAGCGCGTCGTCATGCTCCCCGGCTTCCGCGACCTTCATCCGCTGCAGGAGGAGGACGGCGCCCAGGGCGCGCTCGAGCTGATGTGGGAGCTGGAGCGCATGCTCGCGGAGGTCGCCGGCCTCCCGGCCATCACGCTCCAGCCCGCGGCCGGCTCACAGGGCGAGCTGACCGGGCTGATGTTGATGCGCGCCTATTTCGAGGATCGCGGCGAGGAGCGGGATACGATCGTCACCGCCGACACCGCTCACGGCACGAATCCCGCCAGCGTGACCATGGCCGGGTACAAGCTCGCGAAGGTCCAGACCGACGCGCGGGGAAACGTCGACGTCGACCATCTGCGGACGCTGGTCGACGAGCGCACCGCAGGCTTGATGCTGACGAACCCCTCGACGCTCGGACTGTTCGACGAGAACATCGCGGAGGTGGCAAGGGTCTTCCACGACGCGGGAGCGCTTCTCTACTACGACGGCGCGAACCTGAACGCGGTCTGCGGGATCTCGCGGCCCGGCGACATGGGCTTCGACATCGTCCACTTCAACCTGCACAAGACCTTCTCACAGCCGCACGGGGGTGGCGGCCCCGGCGGCGGCCCACTCGCCGTCAGGGACGTCCTCGAGCCGTTCCTGCCGGTGCCGGTGGTCAAGCGCACGGACGACGGGTTCGGATTCGACTACGACCGGCCCAAGTCGATCGGGAAGGTGCGCGGCTACGCCGGCCCGTTCGGCGTCTTCGTCCGCTCGTACGCGTTCATGCGCGCCTACGGCCCCGCGCTGCGAGAGATGTCGGAGGTCGCCGTGCTGAACGCGAACTACCTACTCGCCCGCCTACGCGAGGCCTACGACCTGCCATTCGACCGTCTGTGCATGCACGAGTTCGTCCTGTCCGCGCGCAACCTCAAGCGCGAGCACAGGATCACCGCGCTCGACGTCGCCAAGCGCCTGATGGACTACGGCTTCCATCCGCCGACGGTCTACTTCCCGCTGATCGTCCCCGAGGCCCTGATGATCGAGCCGACCGAGACGGAGACGAAGGAGATGCTGGACGCGTTTGCCGACGCGCTGATCGAGATCGCGCGCGAGGCCGACGACGACCCCGAGCTGCTCAGGGAGGCGCCGCACCGGCGACCGGTCAACCGGCTGGACGAGGTCAAGGCGGCAAAGCGCGCCGTCGTCAAGTACGGCTTCGAGGATCATCCCGACCTGGCAGGCGATCCCGAGCCCGCCGCCGTCGGCGCCCCGGCGGAGACGCCGGCCGGCGCGTGAGCGATCCGATCCGCTGGACCCGCACCGCGCTCGAGGCGAGGCTTGAAGCGCTGGAGCAAAGGCACACGGGCGACGATCTCATCAATGCGATCGTCGAGTTCGCGGCGACGCTGACGGACGAGGACCGGCGCCTGTTCCAGAGCGTTCTGCTCAAGAAGCGGCGCCCGCCCGTCCTGCGCCTACCGCGCAAGCCGCCTCCGCCTGACGAAAGCTAGCTCGCCACGGCTGCGAGCTGTCCGCATGCGGCTGCGATGTCGCGACCGCGGGTGAGCCGGATCGTCGCCGGGATACCCGCGCGGACGAGCACCCTGTGGAAGGCGGCGATCGCGTTCCGCGACGAACCGTCGTACATGCCCGTCGGGTTGTAGGGAATGAGGTTGACCTTGAATGTCTCGCCTTGCAGGAGGTCGGCGAGCACTCGCGCCTGCTCGACGCGGTCGTTGACGCCGGCCAGCATCACGTACTCGATGAAGACGCGGCGGCGCCGGCGGCGCGCGTACTCGCGGCAGAGCTCGAGCACGTCCTCGAGCGGATAGCGGTCGTTCACCGGCATCAAGTGGGAGCGGAGGCCCGCCTCGGGTGCATGCACCGAGAGCGCGAGCCGGATCGGCTCGTCGACCTCGTCCACGAACCGGCGCAGCCCGGGCATCCAGCCGACGGTCGAGATCGTCGTCCGGCGGTGCGTGATCCCGACGTCCGGGAGGCGCCGAGCGGCTTCGAGAACAGCCTCGAAGTTCATCATCGGCTCTCCCATCCCCATGAAGACGCAGTGGTCGACCGGCTCGATCCGCCGGAAGTGGAGAACCTGGTCGAGGATCTCGGAGGCGCTCAGGTTGCGCGCGAAGCGCATCTGCCCGGTGGCGCAGAAGGTGCAGGTGAGCGGGCAGCCGGACTGCGCGGACACGCACACCGACCGCCGCCCGTCGCGGAAGCGCATGAGCACGGCCTCGACGGGATGTCCCTCCGCCGTCCGAAAGAGCGTCTTGAGCGTGCCGTCGCGGCTCGTCGCCTCGTGCTCGACGGCCAGTGTCGAGAATGGAACCTCTTCGCCGAGCCGCGCCCGCAGCTCCTTGGGGAGCGTCGTGATCTCGTCGTACCCGGCAATGCCGCGCGCCGCCGCCGACCACACCTGGCGCATGCGGAAAGCCGGTTCGCCGGCGGCCGACAACGTCGACTCGAGCCGTTGCAGATCCATGGATCAGAGACGGTAGCCTCCGCTTGTGCGCCGCCCGGCGAATACAGCACCGCTCCGACGGCTGCAAAGCCGAGCAGGGCGGCGGCCTCCGGTCGCGCCCGTATTCCCGATACGAACGCGCCCGGAGACCTTGCCCTGCGGCGGTTTTCGCTCGCCGGAGCAGCACCGTACTCACCGGACGGCGCACAGATGATCGACCTCCGCTCTGACACTGCCACCCGGCCGACGCCCGAGATGCTCGAGGCGATGGCGACGGCGGAGCTCGGCGACGAGCAGCTGCGCGAGGATCCGACGGTCAACGAGCTGCAGCGCCGGGCGGCCGAGCTGCTCGGACAGGAGGCCGCGCTGTTCCTGCCGACCGCGACGATGGCGAATCAGATCGCGCTGAAAGTCCACACCGTGCCCGGCCGCCTGCTGATCGCGCAGGAGCGGACGCACGTCATGATTTTCGAGGCAGGCGGCCCGGCGGTGCACTCCGGGCTCGTGATGATGGGGCTTCCGGCCGAGAACGGTCGCATCACCCCGGAGCAGATCCACGAGGTGGTGTCGCGCAGCGAGGACGCTCTCCCGGGCAGCATCGTCGTCTTCGAGCAGACCCACCGAAGCGCCGGCGGACGCGTCTGGCCGCTGGACGAGCTCGTCGCCTCGGCCGCCGCAGCGCGCGAGCTCGGGCTCGCCGTTCACCTCGACGGGGCACGCATCATGAACGCCGCCGCGGCGAGCGGGATTCCGGCCGCCGAGTATGGACGCATCGCCGACAGCGTCACCATCTGCTTCTCGAAGGGCCTCGGCTGCCCGCTCGGCGCGGTCCTTGCCTCGTCGGAGGAGCGGATCGAACGCGCCTGGCGCGAGAAGTTTCTGTTCGGAGGGGCGATGCGCCAGGCCGGCGTCGTCGCCGGAGCGGCGCTGTACGCACTCGACCACCACGTCGACCGGCTCGACGACGATCACGCCCGGGCCCGCCGGCTGGCCGAGGGTCTCGCCGAGGCGGGCATCGCCGTCGACCGGCGGACCGTCGAGACGAACTTCGTCGGCATTCCTCTGCCGGACGGGATGGAGATGACCGAGGCGCGCGCGCAAATCCGCGAGCACGGGGTTCTCGTCTCGGTCCTGCGCCCCGGCGTTCTGCGGGCCGTCACCTACCTCGGAATCGAGGACGAGCACATCGACGAGGCGGTGCAGGCGATCCCCCGCGCCCTCGGAGCCCTTGTCGGCGCCTGAGCCGCTCCTGGCCGAGCTGCGGCGCGAGCTGGTCCGATTCCAGCGCGAGAGCCCGGCGCCGAGCGCGACCGCGGCGCTCTTCCGCGCGGGTGAGCTGCTGTGGGCCGAGTCGGTGGGGCTCGCGGACGTGGAGAGCGACCGCGAAGCGACGCCCGACACCCAGTACGCAATCGCCTCGATCACGAAGACGTTCGTCGCGCGCGCGATCCTGATGCTGCGGGACGAGGGCAAGCTGAGGCTGGACGATCCGCTCGGCTCGCACATCCCCGAGGCGAACCGCGAGGGAGTGACCATCCGCCGCGCGCTCGCGCACTCGGCCGGCGTCCAGCGCGAGCCGCCGGGTGACGTCTGGGAAACGCTCGAGTTTCCCGACCGCGACACGCTCCTCGCGCAGCTCGAGGAGGCCGAGCAGGTGCTCGAGCCGGGCAAGCAGTGGCACTACTCGAACCTCGCCTATGCGCTCCTGGGTGAGGTGATCGAGCGGACGTCGGGCGCGCCCGCCACGGAGTTCATCGACGAGCGGATCCTGCGCCCGCTCGGTCTCGAACGCACGACGTGGGGGCCCGGCGAGAACGCCGCAACCGGCTACTTCGTCGAGCGCTTCGCCGATGTCGCCGTCCCCGAGCCGGTTCCCGAGAAGAAGGCGATCGCTGCCCGCGGGCGCGCTCTTCAGCACCGTCGGCGACCTCGCCACCTGGGGCGCGTTCCTGATGGAGCAGGACGAGATGCACGCCGTCCAGGTGATGGCCGACGCCGAGCGCTGGCTGGCGGCATGGGGGCTCGGGCTCGAGCTCGGCCGCCGCGGAGAGCGGATCTTCGCCGGTCACTCAGGCGGCGCGGTGGGCCATGCCTCGTTCCTCTTCTACTCCCGGCGGGAGAAGATCGGGACGGTGCTTCTCACCAACACGGAGAACCCGTCGATGAGCTTCGATCCGTTCTCCTTGACCGAGAAGGCGGTCGACGCGATGCCCGGCGAGGATGAGCCGTGGCGGCCCGGCCCGCCAGTGCCGAAGGAGCTCGAAGGCGTGCTCGGGATCTGGTGGGGCGAGGGCGTCGACTGGTGGTTCGAGTGGCGGGACGGCAGCCTCGAGGCACGCCGGCCCGGCCGCAAGGTCGCGATCCGCACGGTGTTCGAGCGCGAGGGCGAGGACGCCTACCGGACCGTCTCCGGCCGCGAGCACGGCGAGCTCCTGCGGATCGTGCGCGACGAGAACGGCCAGCCCGAGAAGCTCTACTGGGCGACGTACTCGTTCACTCGTACTGCAGCGCCTCTAGGACGTTGAGCCGCGAGGCGCGGCGCGCCGGGAAGATCGCCGCGATCAGCCCGACGGCGATCGCGACGACGACGAACACGATCAGCGACACGATCGGCCACGAGAGCACGATGAAGTCGACGCGGGCGATCAACAGGACGGCGAGCACGATGCCGAGCGCGATGCCGATGGCCGCTCCGATCAGCGCCGTGATGATGCTCTCGTAGCGGATCATCCACCGCACCTGGCTGCGCGTCATTCCCACCGCGCGCAGCATGCCGAGCTCCCGAGTGCGCTCGAACACGGTCAGGACGAGCGTATTGACGATGCCGAAGAGGCTGACGAGGACCGAGAGGGCAAGCAGCACGTAGAGGATGTTGAGCGTGGCGTTGAGCCCGCTGGCCTGGTTGTCCTTGAACTGCTGCTGATCCTGCACCTTGGCGTTGGGGTAGCTCGCGGTCGCCTGGTCGAGAGCGGCCGTATTGGCGGGCGTCACGCCACCCTGCGTCGTCACGAAGACGAAGAGATCCTCGGGCTGAGAGAAGAGCTGGTCGAAGCGCGCGCTCGAGATCGTCACGGGACCAAACGGCGACCCACCGGTCGGCGGCTTGAAGATTCCCTTTACCGTGAAGGTCGGCCGCGATCCCTGAGGGGTCAGGAACTGAACCGGAGAGCCGACGTCAAGCGCGTGGTCCTTGGCGAAGTCCTTGTCGACGAACGCTCCGTCCGGCCCGAGCGTGTCCATCACGTGCTGTGAGCCGTCCTCCCAGTCGAGCCGGAACACAGTGCTTGCGCCGGGCGCCACGCCGGTGAGCGTGCGCCGCTTGCCGTACATCTGCACCTCGCCGAGGCGAACCCCGATCACCTGCTTGACGCCGGAAACGTCGTGGATGGGCTTCTCGACCGCGATCGGAATCGGCGAGTAGTTGTTCTCGGCGGTCACCGCGTAGTCGGTCGCCCAGAGCTTGTCGACCGCGTTGAAGAACGAGCTGCGGATCCCGGACGCCAGCATCGCCACGAGCGTCACCAGCGCGAGCCCGATCATCAATGCAGCGGCAGTCGAGCCGGTGCGCTGGGGGTTGCGCTGCGAGTTCTCGCGGGCGAGCACCCCAGGTGCGTGACCCCACCGCGCGCCGGGGGCGCCGATCACGGCTGCGAGCGGCGTGACGAGCTGCGCGGAGAAGAGTGCAACGCCGAAGAAGATCAGGAGCGTCCCGAGGCCCATGAACAGGAGGATCTGGGACGTCGAGAGGTTCGGCCCGAAGAGGCCGAACGCGAGCGCGGCAAAGCCGATGATCGCGAGGAGGCCCGAGCCGAGGCCGCGGTACTTCGCGAACCGGCCCGGAGGAAGGGTTGCCCCCTCGCGCACCGCCGCGATCGGCGGAACGCGCGTCGCCCGGAGCGCCGGCCGCAGGCTGGCCAGGATCGTGACGACGATTCCGACGATCAGCGCAACGACGATCGTCCGCGGCTTGAGGAGCAGGCCGCTGTTCGGCAGGGTGAACCCGACCGCCGAGAACAGCGCGAACAATCCCTTGGCGAGCGCGAGCCCGAGGAAGAGCCCTACCACCGAGGCGAACACGCCGATGACGGTCGACTCGAGGAGCACGCTGCGCAGCACCTGTCGACGCGAGGCTCCGAGCGTCCGCAGGGTGGCGAACTCCCGGGTGCGCTGAGCGATCGTGATCGAAAGCGAGTTCGCGATCACGAATGCGCCCACGAACAGAGCGATGCCGCCGAAGGCGAGCAGGAAGCTCTGGAGGAAGCTGGTGAAGCTCTTCGTGTCGCTGGCGTCTTCCGTCGCCTGGTTCTCGCCGGTTCGCACCTGCGTCCCAGCCGGAAGGACCTCGCGGATCGACGCGAGCAGTTGCTCCTCCGACACGCCCTGTGCCCGCGAGGCCCTGATCTGGTCGAGCTTGCCCTCCTTGTGGAAGAGCCGCTGTGCGGTGGCGATGTCGAAGCCCGCGAGCGTCGCGCCGCCGATCGACGAGACCGCGCCGAACTTGACGAGTCCCGAGACGCGCAGCGGGATGGCCGATCCCTGCGCCTGCACTCGGATCGTGTCCCCGATCTTGATGTCCTTCTTGCCCGCGGTCGAGGTGTCGACGACGAACTGGCCAGGCCCCGGCCACTTTCCCTCCACGAGCGTCAGGGAGTTGAACTGCGGCTGGGTGGGATCCACCGAGAACCCGAGGTTCGGCGCACCGCCGAACTGGATCACCTTGCCGTTCGAGCCGATCAGCTGCGCCTCGCCGCCAACCCCGCCGATGGCCGCGGACACCTCCGGAAGAGCGCGAACCTTCGGCAGCAGCGACTCGTCGAACGCCGGCACGGTGACGCCGCCGCCGTCGGACAGGTCGAACGCCGACTTTCCTGTGACGACGGCGTCCGTTCCCCGGTAGACGCCGGTAAAGATGTTGTCGAACGCGTCGGAGATGGAGTCGGTCAGCACGTACGTGCCGCTGACCGTGGCGACGCCGAGGACGATCGCGAACGCCGTCAGGAACGCGCGGAGCTTCCTTCCGAGCAGGCCTTTCAGAGCGACGCGGATCACGGCCTACCCGCCGAGTTCGGACATCGCAGTCAGCACCTGGTCAGCGTCCGTCCGGCCGAGCTCGCGGACGATCAGCCCGTCGGCGAGGAACAGGATGCGGTCGGCGATTGCGGCCGCACGCGAATCGTGCGTGACCATCACGGTCGTCTGTCCGTACGCCTCGACCGAGCTCCGCATCAGCTCGAGGATGTCCGCCGACGTGCGCGAGTCGAGGTTGCCGGTCGGCTCGTCGGCGAACATGACCGTGGGCTTCGAGACGAGCGCCCGTGCGATCGCGACGCGCTGCTGCTCGCCGCCGGACAGCTCCGACGGGCGATGGCCGGCGCGCTTGGCGAGGCCGACGTTCTCGAGCAGCTCGTTGATCCACGCGTCGTCCGGCTTCTCTCCCGCAATCGAGAGCGGGAGGAGGATGTTCTCCTCCGCGGTCAGCATCGGCAGGAGATTGAAGAACTGGAAGACGAAGCCGATCGAGCGCCGGCGAAGCTTGGTCAGGTCGTTGTCGCCGAGGTGGGTGATCTCGGTGCCGTCGAGGACGACCGTGCCGGAGGTCGGCCGGTCGAGCCCGGCGAGGATGTGCATCAGAGTGGACTTGCCCGATCCCGAAGGGCCCATGACCGCCGTCAGCTTGCCCGGCTCGACGCCGAGCGTCACTCCGCGCAGCGCCTCGACCGCGGTCTCCCCCGAGCCGTAGCGGCGGGTCACTTCCTGTGGCTTTGACGACGTGTCCGTTCTCAGTCATACTCGGTCGACTCCCACCCTAACGATCTCCAGCCAGCCCGAACGCGACGACGAGCCCGGCGTAGACCGCGATCAGCATCGCCCCCTCCCAGCGGCGCACGCGGCCGTCGCGGATCACGACCGCGACGAAGAACGCGGAGGCGCCCATCCCGATCAGCTCGATCGGCCGAAACGCGAGCGGGAGCGCCGGCTTGACCACGAACGAGAGCAGGCAGACGACCGGCACCACCAGCATCGAGACCTGGGCGCTCGACGAGATCGCGATCTCGGTCGCCAGCCGCATCTTCCCGCGGCGGGCGATGACGATCGCGCCGCCGTGCTCGGCTGCGTTGCCGACGATGGCGACGATCACGGCCGAGATGAAGAACTCGGACAGGTGCGCCGCGTGGGCGAAGCTGTCCAGCGAATGGACGAGGACCTCGCTGACGAATGCCGTGGCGACCGTCGTGACCCCGAGCACCGCGAGCGAAACGGCCAGGCTCCAGCCCGCGCTCGGTTCCGTCTCGCTCTCCAGGTGCGCGCGGCGATGCCGCCGGAGGTTGTCGATGATCGTCACGCCGTAGACGAGGAGCAGCACGACCGAGACGGGGATGCTCGCGACCGCGAGCGAGTGCCGCTCCGGGTCTCCGTGGAAGCCCGGAATGGACGGGACCAGGAAGGCCAGAGTCGCAAAGACCACGAGCCCGAGCTGCAGGGTGAGGGAGCGCCGGTCGATGCGTGCATCCCGCCCGAACCAGAGCGCAGCGCCGAGGACGAGCAGGATGTTCGACGCGACGCTTCCCGCGAGTGAGCCGCGCACGACGTTCGGCAGTCCCTGGTTGATGGCGAGCATCGCGATGATCAGCTCGGGGGCGTTGCCGAACGTCGCGTTGAGGAAGCCGCCGATGCCCGGGCCGGTGTGCTCGCCCGCGTGCTCGGTCGCCTCGCCGATCAACCAGGCGAGCGGAACGAGCGCGCACGCGGCGACGACGAACAGCACGACGTCTCCCGCTCCGACGACCCATTTGAGAAGGAAGACGACGGGCGCGAGCGCGAGCGAGGCCCACAAGAGGTTCCGCGCCACGGGGTGGCCTTTACCCCGTGCCCCTGTGTTTGTCAAGTCTTGCGCAGCGCCGCCGCGATCCTCAAAATCGGTTCATGCAGGCAGATCGCGCCGTGGCGCCGGCCAAGCTTCCACTCCGTCCGCAGGACGAAGTCGAGTGCCGGAGATGCGGCGTTCACTGCGACAAGGTGGTGTATCCGGGGACCTGCGTCGAGCGCAGCTGCCCCTTCCTCTACGCCTATGAAGACCACGGTCACACCTTCGTCGGCTGCATGCAGAAGGTGTTCGACGTCGAGATCGACCTCGGGCTGCTGTGTGCGGCAGAGGAGGAGCCTCGGCGGCTTCGGCGCCGTCCGCGCGCGGCGCGGGCCGCTGCCGATGTGTCGCGTCGAGGTCGATCCGTGCTACAGCGCGCGCGAGGACGAGATCGGCTGCATCAACCCCGAGTTCTACGAGGTTCCGGCCGAGCGGCCGAGCTTCCGCGTCTTCGCGCAGGTCCGGCGCTAGCGCGGCGCCAGACAGATCCCGCGATACCTGTGACGAGGCTCTGCGGGCACGCGGGCAGGGGCGTCTGCTTGCGCGCCGACTTCACGACCAGCTTGAGCGCGTAGGAGACGAGCCCCGGGTTCTCCTCGGCGATCGCGTGTCCCGAGTTGCGAGCCTTGGCGAGGATCGACCTCGACGTCGAGCTCGTGATCTGGCGCTGTCCCTGTACCCAGACCGATTCAGCGGCCGCGTCGTCGAACGGATGGCCGTGCGTCAGGTCGACGACGGGAAGGGCGCCTAGCGGAGACGGCTGCTTCAGCTCCTCTGCGGCGTCGTGCGTGTACATGGTCTCGACCCCGGAATCGAGCGGGTCCGCGGAGGTGAGGAGGAACGGAGGCGTCGTCCCGTCCACGAGCACGAGCCCCGCGACCTCCTCGGGGTAGCGGTGCTGGTAGTAGCGGACGTCGAAGCCGCCGATCGACCATCCGCCGAGCACGTACGGCGGGGGGAGTTTCGCCTTCTGGAGGAGCGTGTGCAGCTCCGCCATGATCTGCTCGGTCGTCGGTTTGATCGACTCCGGCCGGTCCTGGCTCTGGCCGAGACCGGCCCGGTCGTACGAGCAGACCCGCGTTGTTCGCCGGAGCTTCGGGACGACCCAGTACCAGGCGCTCCGAGGAGTCGAGAAACCGCTGTCGAGGACGATCACCGGGCTCCCGCTCCCGTAGCACTCGATCGGCGAGCTTGTAGCCGCCGACGTCGACCTTCTTGACGAAGTGCGGGACGGGAGCCTTGGCCGGAATGGCCAGCAGCGCGCCGGCGACGAGTGCGGCGAGCGCGGTCATTTCTTCATCCATTTCCCGTGCAGTCGCTTCAGCTTCTGTAGCTGCTTCCTGTCCGGCCCGTGGCCGTTCGTCCCCGGCACCTCGAGCAGTGCCGGGAGGCCCTGGAGCTTGGGATGCGACGAGGAAGACGCCGAGCTTGTCGCCCATCAGGCCCTCGCCGATGTTGTCGTGACGGTCGCGGTTCGAGCCCAGCGGCGTCTTCGAGTCGTTGACGTGCAGTGCCCTGAGGCGGTCGAGGCCGATCTTTGCGTCCACATCTTGTAGGACGCGGTCCAGCTCGTTTCGGTCGGTGACGTCGTAGCCCGTGGCGTACAGGTGGCACGAGTCGAGGCAGATGCCGATGCGCGGGTGGCGGTCGAGGCGGTCGACGAGCGCGGCGAGCTCCTCGATCGAGCGGCCGATCGTGTCGCCCGTGCCGGCCGTGTTCTCGATCAGCAGCCAGGTGTCGTCTGTGCAGCGCTCGAGGCACTTCTGCAGCGCCGGCACGACACGTTTCAGCCCCTTGTCGAAGCCGGCGCCCTGGTGGGAGCCGACGTGGAAGATCACGCCTTCGGCGCCGATGCCGCAGGCGACGTCGACGGTGTTTTGCAAGGCCGCGACCGACTTGTCGTAGAAGTCCTTCTTCGGGCTCGCCAGGTTGATCAGGTAGAGCGCGTGGCAGACGACGCCCTTGATGGAGGCCGCGGCGCGGCGCTCCTTGAAGCGCTCGAAGTTGGCGGGGTCGTGGTTCGTCGGGCGCCAGGCCCGCGGGCTTTGGGTGAAGACCTGGACGGACTCGCCGCCCATCTCCTCGATCCGGTCGATCGCCGTGTGGATCCCGCCCGAGGAGGACACGTGCGCACCGAGGTACATGCGCCGAGCTTAGCCCGGGCTCGCTCTGCTCCCGGCGTGCGCATTTCGGCTCGAAAGCGGCACAGATTCGCGACCGGTTTCGGGATACGCTCGCAGCGGGCGGCGGGTGGACACCTCCATTCCCCACCCAGGGTGGGGAAGCGTGGGAAGAGGGCGCTACTAGCATGGAGCCATGAGCGTGCGCGTCCGCATGGCCCCGAGCCCGACCGGCTTCCTCCACATCGGCCTCGGCCGCACGTTTCTGTTCAACTGGCTCTTCGCGCGCCAGCAGGGCGGCGAGTGCCGGCTGCGGATCGAGAACACGGACACGAACCGCGAGGTCGCCGAGGCGACCGAGCAGATTCAGCGCTCGCTCCGCTGGCTCGGGATCGAATGGGACGGCGAGGTGACCTTCCAGCTCGACCGGTTGGAGCGCTGCCAGGCGGAGGCCCACCGGCTGGTAGCGGAAGGAAAGGCCTACGAGGACGAGGGCGCCATTCGCTTTCGCATGCCCGACGAGGGCGTGACCACCTGGGACGACCTCGTGCACGGCCCGATCGAGTTCCGCAACGAAGAGCTTTCCGACCTCGTGATTCTGCGCTCGGACGGGCGGCCGCTCTACAACTTCGCATCCCCGATCGAGGACTGGCTCGACGGGATCACTCATGTCGTGCGCGGGACCGATCACATCTCGAACACGCCAAGCCAGATCAACCTTTTGCGCGCCCTGGGATCAGAGATTCCCCGGTACGCGCACGTTCCGATGATCAACGGCGCGGACGGCAAGAAGCTGTCGAAGCGGCACGGTGCGCTGTCGGTCGAGGAGTTCAAGCGGGCCGGATACCTGCGCGAGGCGCTCATGAACTTCCTCGCGCTGCTCGGCTGGAGCTACGACGACAAGACGACGATCATGTCGGAGGAGGAGCTGATCGAGCGTTTCTCCTTCGACCGCGTCCAGGCGAGCCCGGCGGTCTTCGACTACCAGAAGCTCGACTGGATGAACGGCGTCTACATCCGCGAGCTGCCCGAAGGCGAGTTCGCCGAGCGGCTCGTCGCCTACCTCCGCGAGTACGGCTACGACTGGGACGAGGAGCTTGTCCGACGGTCGGCGCCGCTCGTCCAGGAGAAGATCTCGACGCTAGGCGCGTATCCGGAGTTCGCCGGCTTCCTCTTCCACGACGTCGAGCCCGACCCGGCGCTGCTCGACGGGGACGTCCTCGGCCGCGCCGCCGCTGCACTCGAGGGAGTCGAGCCGTTCACCGCCGATCGAATCGAGGCGACGTTGCGCTCGCTCGCCGACGAGCTCGAGCTCTCACCCCGCAAGGCGTTCCAGCCGATCCGCGTCGCGGTCACGGGATCCAAGGTCTCGCCCGGCCTGTTCGAGAGCCTGGAGCTGCTGGGCAAGGAGCAATCGTTGGCTCGTATACGCTCCCGGTAGCCATGGCCCAGGGGAGAGGTGGCACGATGGCGACTGTTCTCGTGGTCGAAGACGACCCGGCGCTTCGCCTGCTCTGTTCCGTCAACCTCGAGCTCGAGGGCCACCGCGTGCTCGAGGCTCCGACGATCGGCGCCGCGCGCGAGCATCTCGAGACGGAGCCGATCGATGTCGTCCTGCTGGACGTCCATGTCGGCCCCGACACGGGCTACGACCTGATCGATCCGATCCGGAGTCGCGGCGAGACCCCGATCGTCCTCATGTCGGGGACGGCCGAGGTGACGCAGGCAGACCGCGAACGCGTCGACGCCGTCCTCTCAAAGCCGTTCGAGCCGGAGGATCTGGCCATGCTCGTCGCGCGGTTCACGCAGGCACGCGCGAGCGGATAGATTCGGCGCATGGCTGTCGCTGCGGTCCGCACGCCCGCGGAGTACGAGTCGCGTCTCCGCCGGTACGTTCTCGAGCGCTCGGAGGAAGCGCGCGCCGTGCGCGTCGGCGAGAAGGAGACCTCGGAGCAGGCGGAGATCGTCGCTCGCTACGCCGACCTCTTCTCGCGCGAGCAGCTGGACGCGCTGCGGGACGCAGAAGCGCACGCGCCGGCGGCGGAGCGCGAGCGGCTGTACCGCCTGCTCAAGACCTGCGAAGGCGGGATCATCACTGCCGAGCTCGCCGCGCAGTCCGATGAGCTCGAGAACGCGCTCCTGGCCGCCAAGGTGCCGTTCCAGGGCGAGGAGCTGCCGCTTCGCACCGCCCAGGCGAAGCTCGCAGTGCTCCCCGACTACCGCGAGCGCGAAGAGCTGGGCAACCTGCAAGCAGACGTCTCCTCCGCGTTCAACGAGCGGCGGCTCGAGCTCATCCGGGCCGGCGAGGAGCTCGAGGTGGACGTTTCCGGCGATCCCGACCCGGTGCACCGAAACGAGGAGGAGAAGGGCATCTCGCTGCGCGGGCTGGCCGACGTCCTCGCCGGCGCGAGCAGCGCAGTCGACGGTCCGTATGGTGCGCTGCGTGAGCGCTGGTTCGACCGGCTCCTCGGGCCGGAGCGCGACCGGGTGCCGTCGTCCTTCCACGCCGCGTACGTCCGCAGGCTCTCGCCGCTGGAGTCGACGTACACGAAGGAGCGTGCGGTCGAGATCTGCCTCGACACGCTTGCCGACCTCGGCTTCGACCTGGAGAAGGAGCCGATCAAGCTCGATCTCGAGGATCGCCCGCAGAAGTCGCCGCGGGCGTGCGTGATCGCGTCGGACCCACCGGAGATCGTTCACCTGATCACGCGGGCGCAGGGCGGGCTGCACGACTACCAGGCGTTCCTGCACGAGGCCGGACACGCGCTCCATTACGCCGGCTGCGATCCCTCTCTTCCCTACGCGTATCGCAAGCTCGCGCGCGACCACGCGCTGACCGAGATCTACTCGTACATTCTCGAGGCGATCTCCAAGGAGCCCGGCTGGCACGAGCGGTACTTCGGGCTCACCGCGGAGCAGGCGGCGGAGAACGCCGAGGCGACGGTCTTTCTCGAGGCGCTCCTCTTCCGGCGCTATACGGCGAAGCTCCATTTCGAGCTCGAGTTCTGGTCGCGCTTCGCCGAGGACGGCGGGACGCCCGAGGGCTACGAGGAGCGGCTCACGAAGGCGACCGGCGTCTCCTATCGCGCGGACAACTACCTCGCCGACATGGACGCGGGCTTCTACTCGGCGGACTATCTGCGCGCCTGGATCCGGGCCGCGCAGCTCCGCAGGTACCTCATGGGCCTGGCGGGCGATGAATGGTGGCGCTCGCGCGAGACCGGCGATTTCCTTCGGGAGCTCTTCCGGGAGGGTACGAAGCCCTCGAGCGAGGAGATCGCTTCGCGCCTCGGCTTCGACCCGCTCGACACCGGGCCGCTCGTCGAAGAGCTGTCGGCGTCTCGCTAAACTTCGCCGCCACGGCGCATTCGTCTAGTGGCCTAGGACACCGCCCTCTCACGGCGGCGGCACGGGTTCGAATCCCGTATGCGCCTTTCATTGTTACTACGTCAGCGGTTTCGGCTTAGCTGCGCGGCTCAGTTGTGACACGGCTGCCTCGAAAGTGCACGGCGTGCTCCCACCAGTGCTCCCACGGGAAATCGCCTGTCCAGGCAACTCCACCTCGCGCTGGGAGCTGCTGCGCCATCAGACGCGGCTCCGGAGCCACTCGAGCTCGGCACGGTCGTCGCTCGGGAGGTCACCGCCGACCTCCTCGATGAGCGCCCTCGCGCGATCGCTGTCGCCCTTCGCAAAGGCGAGCGCGGCCGCCGCGAGTGGGTCGTCGCCGAACTGAGAGAGATAGCGCTCGGCGGCTTCCGGGTCTCCGCGACGGACGTTGACCAGGCCGAGGTTGTACAGCTCGACCTCGACCATCCCGTCGTCGTCGAGCCGGCGGTTGAGGTCGAGGCTCTCCTCGAAGAACTCGGCGGCGCCGTCGAAGTCCTCGGCCAGGCGAAGGCCTGCGCGTGCAGGTGGAACGACACCGCGCGCGCTGACTGCCCCAGCGGCTCGCCGAGCGGCGCGGCGGCCTCGCGCGCTTCCAACGCGTGCGCGAGCGCCGTTTCGGCATCTCCCTCCTCCACCGCAACGCGGCTGAGCCCGAGATGGGCGAGCGCCATAGCCTCCGCGTCGTTCGCCCGCGCCAGTGCCTCTTCGTTCAGTCGCCGTGACTCGGCGAGGTCACCGTCCCGCAACGCCAGCAATCCGGCTCCGTAGAGCGCGAGCGGCCCGCTTCTCCCCTTTAGAAAACTGCGTCCGCCTTCGACGTCTCGCGGCGCCATCATCCACAGCCGCCACGCGTTCGCCGCCAGCTCGTCGGCCTCCTCGCCGGCTAGGACCCGCACCGCCTCGGCGACCTGCTCGCGGTCGGGCGGCTCGTGCTCGAGGCCGGGATTCCCGAACGAGGACGGGAAGGCGAAGCGCAGTGCGCGGGAGCGCTCTAGCAGCACTCGTGCCTCCTCGTGCGTCACAGTCTTAGCTTAGGGGCTCGCCCGAGAATGAATCCATGGCGGTCCCGGTTCTCGCACTGAATCTGCCACTCCTCAAGTGTTCGCACGGCTTGGCACTCAACGAAGCGGCGGAACGGACCGACTCGCCGCGTCTTACGTGAACGAACGCGCATCTCACCAAGTGCGCTTGCGGTTCACGCCCACAAAGAATCCCTGCTTGCCCGTACTGCACGCGATCCCGTCAGCTTTCGACGTGCAGGACAGCTCTTTGGCTTCTTCTTTGATCAGTCGGCACGTGCGAGGCGTAAACCGAGACCCCCGCTGCGTGCAGTCTGCATGTCCGTGAGTCGTGTGGCCGATGCGCAGGACTGGCAGGTTGCGTTTCCAGTACAACGGCGGCCCGCCCTGTCGAGCAACAGCACAGCGGCGCGATTCGTCAAGACCAAGATCGGAGCCGCAGTCGCCGCAACCGCCGCTGCACGATGGAAGGGACGCCACGCACGTGGCGTCCCCTTTTCACACAATGATCCAGCTTTAGCGGGCTCTAGCCGCTATTCCTGGTCGGGTTGCAGGCGGGATGACTGGATGAGGATGGACCGGTCGGTCGTGCTTGAGCTGTCACCAGGACCCGATACCGGCAGCGCCTCGTCGGGGACAGAGGTCGATCCCTTCCGCCGACTCGATGTCAGCTGGCGCGTAGCCAAAGATGTTCAAAGGCCGTTTGCGCTACTCGGTCCGTTCGGCTCATGCTGCAGGGAACAGGAGCAAGGTCAAACTCGCATGGCTGAGCGGGATTCCAACCTGTCACCTACTCCGGTAGTTGACGGTCGAACCTCGAAACGCCAGCAAGAGCAGAGTCGGTGGCGTGCTCCCACCAGTGCTCCCACCGGCGCGGAAAGGTGGCGATTAGCAGCGGGGTTCGAATCCCGTATGCGCATCGTCGCCAGCGATCCACCACGCCTGAACGTTCGCTAACGGGACGCGGATGCCGGGAAGGAACAGTCCGCCTCCGCCCGACAAAGGCCAAACGTAGGCGTCGAGAAGCGTCAGCGAAGTCGCATTGGATTCCTTGTCACCCGTCGGCCAGCGAACGTTATCCATGTGCTCCTGCGCCAAGGCTTCGGGATCGATGTGCTCCTCCTTCCGCTCCTGACGTGGTCGACCCCTCGCAAAGTCCTCGTATTGATCGATGAGCGGATCGCGTGTGACCTCGAGAAATTCTGCGGATGGACCGGGAGCGCCCCAGATCACGAGCCCGCCGGTAAGTACTCGGACGGGAGGGCACTCAAGTCCCCGTTCGGCAGCCTGGGTAATGGCGAACAGGTACTGGTCCATGGACTACGAGGCGCAGAGATTGCTTGTCAGCCGACGATCAGGACGCGATCCTACGATGCGAGAACCGGCAATGTCGAGCGGCTTGCTTGAGTCTCGCCCCATAGTGGCAGCGGGAGACCTGACGTCGATCGCGCCGACGGACCGCGACGAAGGGCCGTGCGTCCACGTCCAGATCACGCCTGACGGCGAAGGGCGATATCTGGAAGGCCCGCGCTCGTCCGCCGTGAGCATCGCGCCTCACGACCCCGTTGGCGGAGTCGTGGTCTTCTCGCGGCGTCCTCGCCACCACCAGACGATCGCACCGCCGATGACGGCGGCCGCGAGGACTGCGAACGCGATCCAGCCCCAGTCGGTGCTGGTCGTGGTCTCCTCGGTCTGAGACGCCGCAGCTGCTCCTGCTGCTGCAGCTGCTGCCGCCGCGTTGACGCTGTCGTCGGTCGTCGAGGTCGTGACGGTCGTAGTAATCGGGGGTGGAGCGACAGTCGCCGTCTGGGTGACCGTCGCGGTTACGGTCGTCGTCTCGGCCGGCAAGGTCTCCGTCTGGGTGAAAGTGACCGTCTTCGTCTCGATAGGCGCCGTCGTGGCCGGGGGAGGAGGAGGCGGCGGAGGTGGTGGTTCCGGACGGGTAGGAACCGTCCGAGTCGGGGTGGACGGGGACGAGCTGTAGGCATGGTTGCTCCCGCCGCAACCTGCGATGGCCGCAGCGGCCGCGATACCGAGGACGCCGGCGATCAGGTAGCCGGCAGCGGCGCGGGGAGCGCTCCGCTTCACCGGGTTGGTGGCGTTCCGAGCAAGCGGAACGCCACCCTCATCGTTGCGCTAGGTCGCGAGCGCTTTGGCCTTCATCTGCTCGAACTCGGCCTGCGTGATCGCGCCGCTGTCGAGCAGGCCCTTGGCCTTGGCGATCTGATCGGCGGAGCCGCCGGCGACGGTCCGGATGTAGTCGTCCGTCTGCGACTGCGCTGCCTGCACGGCCGCCACGTTCCGCTCGGCCATGCCCTTCCCGTTGGCAATCAGGTAGACGAGGACGCCGAGGTAGGGCAGCAGGATGACGAAGACCGTCCACCCGGCTTTCCCCCATCCGCTGACGTCGTGCCGGCGGAAGAGGTCGCCGAAGACGATGAAGAGAAGCCAGAAGAAGATGATCCAGGCGAAGAAGACGAACATCGACCACAGCAGGTCGCCTAAGTCGTAAACGGCAAGCGGCACAGTGCCCTCCTAGAGCTCGCGGGGTTGCTAGAGATCGCGGGTTGTCGCCTCCAGATTTTCGGCGCTGGGCGGGCGGAGGGCGTCACCCGTCGCGGGTGATGCAGGCCGCGTGTGTCGGTTCCACGGCGCTGGGTAGAGAGAGCGCATGTTCAAGCGATTGTTCGGGTGGCGCGACAAGACCGACTCCGGCGAGGACGCGCGCGGCGGGCTTCCGCTCGAAGAGCTCGAGCGGGAGGGCGAAGGCGAGCCGCGCGGCGGGTTGCAGAGCGAGGAGTACCGGACGGCGGATCCGCGCGAGATCGTCGAGGAGGACGGCGTCGCGATGTCCGGGCCCGGCGGCGCGCCGCAGGAGGGCGAGTCGGTCGAGGAACGCCGCGAGCGCGACCGCTCGTAGCGATAGGGCTAGGAGTCCAGCACGAAGCGCGCCGAGTCGGCCGCGTCCTCGGCGACTTCGCGGGCGCGCGCGACCAGCTCGTTCTCTGCGCCGGCGGCCAGGTTGATCGCGACCAGGTTGGCCGACGCGCGCGCGGCCGCCGCGGCCAGCAGCGCGGCCGCGGCCGCATCGCCGCGGACAGCCTCGCTGCCTCGGGCGGCGACAGAGGCGGCGAGCGACGCGGCATTCCCGGCCGCCTCGGCGATCTGGAGGGGCACCTCGGCGGCGCGCACGAGCGCCTTGTGGATCGCTTCGTCCCGTCGCTCGGACGTGTCGCCCTCGGGAGCGCGCATCGCCGACAGCGCGGCGCGGTAGGCCTCCGCATCCTCCGTGGCGAGCGGCGTGACGCGCTCACGGATCAGCTCTGCCTGCGCGACGGCGCCGGGATCACCGGAGACCCGCGCCGCCATCGCGACCAGGCCGGCGGACATCGCGACCACGAGCGCGGACACTGAACCTCCCGCGGGTACGGGGGCGTCGGAGGCGAGGAGATCGAGCAGCTCGCCGACCCGCAGCTCGAGAAGATCGTCGGTCAGGCCGCGATCTTACGAGCTGTATCGCTCGCGCAGGTGCTGCAGCGTTCGCTCGTCCGGCTCGAAGCCCTCCGAGGCGAGCGCGCTCTCGAGGTCGGCGATGAGCGCCTCCCTGAAGCGCAGATCCGCCTCCGCGCGCGCCACGATCTCATCGAGCTCGCGCCGCGAGCGCGGAAGCTCCTGAGCCGCCTGTACCCAGCCTTCCGGCGCGGGCGGAAGCCCCTTGAGCAGCTGCGCGATTCTCTCTTCGTCGTACGCCATGTCCTCTAGACGGGCTCCGGGCCCGGATTCTTCCCTTCCAGCGCTTCGCGCAACTTGGCCAGGCAGCGGGAGATGCGGCTCGCGATCGTGCCGGCAGGGAAGGTCGAGGGCGTCGCCGATCGTCTTGTAGGTCTGGTCCTGCGCGAAGAAGCGGTCGAGGATCTCGCGGCAGTCGCCGGAGAGGGCGGCGAGCGCCTCGTGCACGGTCAACGACTCGTCGAGGGTCGCGATCGTGTCCTCGGCGACCGCGAGGAGCTCCTCTTCTTCGGCCGGTCGCTCGCGTGAGCTGCCGCGGATGCGGTCGATGCAGAGCCGGCGGGTGAGCTGCCCGATCCACGGGCGCAGCGCCGAGTCGTCCCGCAGCTTGTCGAGGTTCTCGTACACACGCGAGAAGCAGTCCTGGAAGACGTCCTCCGCGTCGTGCTCGGCCAGGCGGAAGGCCTGGACGGCGATCCCGTACACGTAGCGCGAGAAACGGTTGACGAGCTCGTTCCAGGCGTCTTCCTCGCCGGTGCGGCAGCGTGCGACGAGCTGGGCATCCGTCAGCGAGGCGTGAACCATTAGGAGATCTTTACGAACCGCTCAGCAGGAATGGGCAGAATTCTCCCAGATGCTTGCCAGGGCAGCCATTGTGGCCAGCGTCTCGCTGCTCGCCGTCACCGCCGCAGCGTGCGGCGGGGGCGGGTCGGGGACGGAGACAGTCGTCGGCATCAAGTCCGCCAAGGACAGCGCGCTGCTCGTCGACGGGTCCGGCAACACGCTCTACACGTTCTCGCGCGGGGTCGACTGTTCCGGTCAGTGCGCCACGGCCTGGCCGCCGCTCCTGGCCGATGGCGACGTCGTCCCGGACGACGATTCGGGCCTGAACGAGAGCCTGCTCGGGTCGACGAAGCGTGCGGACGGCAAGCTCCAGGTCACGTACGACGGCGATCCGCTCTACATCGCCGCCGCCGGCGCGACCGGCGCGGGGCGGCAGTTCGGGGGCTCCTGGCAGGTCATCCGCCTCCCGCTGGATCCGCTGAAGCGCGAGAAGTCGCGCGGCTCGTGCGAGCCGAACTGCGGCTACTAGCCGGGCGCGGCGCGAGAGAGCCGCATGACGCGCCGTCGGCGTTCGAGCGCTGCGACGCGGAATGCACGTGCGCGGGTGGAGACCGGAATCGCGGTCTCGAAGCCGGTCTTGCGCGCCTGCGCGACCGTTCTCAGGTGGCCGCCGTCGGGCCCGGCCAGCACACGCCAGGCGGCAACCTCGGTCGCCCCGTTCCAGCTCGCGTAGACGATGGCGCGCTTGCCCGCGCGGACGACGGCCATGGCAGGCGCGTCCGTCGGGTGGCCGGTCCAGGGGAAGCGGAAGGCACGGTACGAGTTGGCGGCCCCGCCGCCGAAGGTCAGGTCGAGCAGGATGCGTCCCTGGCGGCCGAACTCCGTGACCCGCGGGTTCGATCCCCATCCGACGAGGACATGTCCGTCGGGGAGTAGCTGCGCGTTCCCCTGGCTCGTCGAGAGAACAGGGGTGGGAAGCGAGTAGCTGCGGACGAGACGCACGCGACGGTGCTGCTCGTCCAGGCGGAGCAGGAGGGCGCGCGACCGCCGTCGCAACGACGGCCGCACAGCCTCGTTGTCGAACACGGTGAGCTTCCCATCTGGGATGGAGGCGTCCGTCGTGCTGCCACGCGAACCGCGCGCCGGGATCGAAGGTGAAGTCGCTGCGCTTTCCTCCCAAGCGCCAGAGCACCGCGCCGTCAGTGCGGCGAATGAGATACATGGCGTGCGTGTTTCGCGCGGAGACGAGCAGATTGCCGTCGGGCTCGATCTCGATCGAGTTGAGATGGAAGTAGTCCCACGAGCGCGAGAGATCGGTCGGGATGTCCTCGTAGGACTCGCTCGGCGGGACGTGGTCGAGGCTCCTCCACTCAAACAGCAGCCGACCGGTCGCCACGTCGACCTCCTGGATCACGCCCTCGATCGCGTCGCCCTTTCTCGTGCCCCCGAAGAACGGCAGGTCGTACGGGACCTTCTGGAAGATGGTGAGCAGGGCGGTGTTGCGCGGCGTGAGCAGGAACTCGTGCAGGTCGCCCGTGCGGCCGTTCGCGGCGTAGACCTTCGCGACGGTGCGGTAGCGGTCGTCGGCGACGACGTAGTGGCCGTTTCCGTCGGATGTCGTCTCTCCGCGCCACCACGTCAGGACGGCATGTCCGCGGTAGCGCTGGACCGTGACGTCGGCGACGCGATGGGTGTCGAGCGGGCGGAACCACACCGGCTGGCCGTCGTCCTCCATGATCATCGGCCCGGCCTGCTCGACGATCTTCTTCGGGCCGAGGAACAGGTAGCCGGGAGCGGTGCCGTGGGCGCGGGTCAGCACGTGCACCGCGGGTGGACGCAGGTCGGGCCGCGAGCGGAAGTGCTGCGACGCATAGGACGCGCCGTCCCCGGCAGACGTCGTCGTCTGCCCACAGCCGGCGAGCGCGAGCCCGGCGGCTGACAGCGCTCCCGCGAGCAGAAGCGCCGTCGGACGGGACACGCGATGCGGGCTTGTGTCGGCTAGCCGGCCGGCGGGGTTGCCGGTGGGTTTTCCGCTCTCCACTGCTGCAGAACGTGCAGGCAGCCATCGACCAGGCGATCCGCGAACTCGGCGGAGTCGTTCACGTTCGGGAACGGCGCGTCGGGAACTGACACTTCGAGGAACTCGCACAGCGGATCCCAGCCCTCTCCGACAGACCACACGAGGAGCCGTCCGGCGGGCACGTCGCTCTTGACCTGCTCGTGATAGCGGTCGATCGCGTCGACCATCGACTCGTCCGTCGTCTCGGTCCCTTTGAGGAGGCCGCTGCGCTCCCACATCTCCTTCATCATCTCGATGTACCTGCTCCACTTCGGATCGACTGCTGCGCGGGCGTCGGAGAGGTGGCGCATGAGCACGTCGTCGTAGAAGAGCCCCCAGATCGTCTCGCGCATGCTGAGCGCCCACGATTCCCCGTCGCGCGTGCCGAGCACGACCTTCGCGTCCGGGTACTTCTCCATCAGCTCGCGGTAGTAGTACGAGCCCGGCCAATCGACCGTCGACTGGAACCCGTCGAAGACCTCGTCCCAGCGCGCATCCCCGTCGAGCGCCCTCCGCCAGTCCTCGGCGAGGTCGAGGTTCCCGAGCACGTTGACCATGTGGTAGCAGGGCGCGAAACCCAGCATCTCCAGGGCGATCTTCTGCGAGAGCGTCCCCGTACGGGGGAGCCCAGCGCCGATTACCTGCATCTGTCTCCTCTCGTTGTGACGCGGGAGCCTACCGCGAGCGGTCCACCCGCGCGGGTACGGTTTCGCCCCGGGTGATGCGGAACCTTGGCTGAGACGGACGTTCGCCTCGAAACCCCTGCGGTTCAGACCGAGGTCGAACGGCGCGCGACGCGCCGGCTCGGCTCGCGGTCCACGTGGCTGCTCGCCGTGTGCTGCGTGGCGCAGTTCATGGTCATCCTCGACCTGAGCATCGTCAACGTCGCGCTGCCGTCGATTCAGGTGAGCCTCGGCTTCTCCGCTAACGACCTCCAGTGGATCGTCAACGCGTACGCGATCACCTTCGCCGGATTCCTGATGCTCGGGGGCCGCGCGGCGGACATGTTCGGCCAGCGGCGGACGTTCGTCGTGGCGCTCGTCCTGTTCGCGGCCGCGTCGCTCGCAGGGGGTCTCGCGCCCGATCAGACGACGCTGATCGTCGCGCGTGGCGCGCAGGGATTTGCGGGTGCGCTGATGGCGGCGACCTCGCTGGCGATCATCACCTCGTCCTTCGCGGCCGGCCCGGCCCGGTATAAGGCGATCGCGCTGTGGGGAGCGATGAACGGCGTCGGGGGCGCAGCCGGCGTCCTGCTCGGAGGGATCCTCACCGAGGCGTTCAGCTGGCGCTGGATCCTGCTCATCAATCCTCCGATCGCGCTCGCGGCGGCGGCGGTCGCGTACCGGATCGTGAAGAACCGCCGGCGCGAGCACGGGGAGGCGAGCTTCGATCTCGCCGGCGCGATCACGCTCACGGGCGGCCAGATCGTGCTCGTGTACGGGATCGTGACGGCGGGGATCCACGGCTGGGGATCGCCGGACGGGCTGATCCCGATCGCGAGTCGGCGTGGGGCTGCTCGCGCTGTTCGTCGTCATCGAGACGCGCTTCGTCGCCGCGCCGCTCGTCCCGTTCCGCGATCTGACGAAGCCGGTTCACGTCGCGAACGCGATCGTCCTGCTCTTCAGCGCCGGGCTGTTCCCGATGTGGTACGTGACCTCGCTCTATCTCCAGCAGGTCCTCGGGTCTCTCGCCGCTCGACGCCGGGCTGACGTTCCTGCCCATGGCGCTGACGATCATGGTCACCGCCCAGCGCGCCGGCGGGCTCGTCAGCCGCTTCGGCGTTCGGCTCGTGCTCGGGAGCGGGCTGCTCATGATGACGGCCGGGCTGCTGCTCTTCTCGAGGATCGAGCCGACAGGGAGCGCGGTCGCCTTGGTCATCCTCCCCGGGGTGCTGACTGCGGCCGGGATCGGGCTCGCCGTCGTGTCCTCGACCATCGCGGCCACCCATGGAGCGCGCGAGGGACAGGCGGGTCTCGCCTCGGGGCTCGTGAACACGTCACGCCAGGCGGGCGGCGGCCTCGGGCTCGCCCTGCTGATCACGCTTGCCACGCAGTACACGACGGATCTAGTCGGAACGAATCGAACCCGTCTCCGACGCGCTGACGCAGGGGTTCCGCCTGGCCTATCTGATCGCCGCCGGGCCTGGTCGCGGCGGCGGCAGTGGTCACCTTCGCGCTCGTCCGGGAACGGTCCGAGGAAGGCGGCCGCGTGGTTCACCGGCGGACGCTCGCGACCGTTGTCGCGCTGGTCGTCGCGGCGCTGGCCGGGACGTACTTCGCCGTCGCGGGCAAGGGCGCCGCGATCGGCGACTACACGACGAAGGAGACGCTCGACTTCGTCTCCGCCCCGTCACTCCATCCGCCGAAGATCGAGACCGGCGACACAGACACGAGCAAGCTCGGCCCGGGCCTCCTCCTGACGGCGAGCTTCTACCACGTCACCCGTCCTCCGATGGTCGGCCAAAGCGGCCCGCTCATCCTCGACAACCACATGCAGCCGGTCTGGTTCAACCCGGTTCCGGAGGACGTCGTCGCCTCGAACCTGACCGCCCAGACCTACAAGGGCAAGCCCGTGCTCGCCTGGTGGCAGGGCGTGATCACGAGCGCGGGCATCTCCGAGAGCGGCGAGTACGTGATCGTCGACCAGCACTACAAGGAGGTGGCGCGCCTGCGCTCCAAGAAGGGGTGGATCCTCACGCTCCATTCCCTCGTCATCGACGGCGACCACGCCTGGGTGACCGCGAACAGGAACGTCGCGCTCGACCTGTCGAAGTACGGCGGCTCGTACAACGGCACCGTCATCGACTCCGCCGTCCAGGAATACGACCTCAGAAGCGGGAAGCTCCTGCGGTCGTGGAGCGCGCTCGACCACATCCCGCTCGCCGACTCGTACGCGCTGCCGCAGCTCAACGGGTTCCCGTGGGACGCGTACCACATCAACTGGATCAGTCCGGCCGGCGACGGCAAGCTCCTCGTCTCGATGCGGGACACCTGGGCGGCTTACCTCCTCGACGTCGACAGCGGCCGGATCGAGTGGACGCTCGGCGGAAAGCACTCGACGTTCGACCTCGAACCGGAGGCGCGGTTCGAGTGGCAGCACGACGTCACGCTCCACCCGGGGTCGGTCGTCACGCTCTTCGACGACCACTGCTGTCAGGTCAGAGGCGCGGACACGTGGCTCCCGGCGACGGCGCCTTCGCGCGGGCTCGTGCTCAAGCTCGACCAGGACGCGAAGCGGGTCACCCTCCTGTCCGAATACGGGAAGGAGCACGAGCTCGCCGCGGCCTACATGGGCAACGCGCAGCCGCTCGAGAACGGAAACGTTCTCGTGGGGTGGGGCTCTGAGCCTTTCTTCTCGGAATACAGCAAGGCGGGCAAGCTGCTCATGTACGCGAAGTTCCCCGATCCCGACATCGCGTATCGGGTGAATCGCGGGCACTGGGTCGGGATGCCGCTCGACCGGCCGCGAGGCGCCGCGCGCGCGGCCGCCGATAAGACGACGGTGTACGCGAGCTGGAACGGCGCGACCGAGGTCGCGTCGTGGAAAGTGCTCGCGGGGCAGGCCGGCCAGGAAAGAGTCGTCAAGACCGTGAAGCGCTCCGGCTTCGAGACCGCGATTCCGGTCGGAAACGTCAATGAGCGGTTCGTCGTCGAGGCGGTCGCCCGCGACGGGCACGTGCTCGGCGCCTCCCGTCCCTTCCGCCCGGAGGCCGCGTGATGGGCCGGCGTGCGACGGCCGTTCTGGCGGCCGGCGCCTTCTCCGTCGCTGCCCTTGTGGCGATCGCGTGCTCTTCCGTCGCCCACACCTCGGGCGGTGGAGGAGGGAGCGACTCCGTGGTCGCGGTGTATCCGCTCGCGGGGACGCCGGACGCCTCGTCGTCGAGCGAGATCAGCTTTCGCGGCATCGATCCCGACAAGCTCACCAAGGTCAACGTCGTCGGCTCGAAGAGCGGCCGCCACGGGGGCAAGCTCGAAGCGCACTCCGACGGGATGGGCGCGAGCTTCGTCCCGGCCAAGCCGTTCGCGGCCGGTGAGAGGGTCCACGTCGGTGCGAACGTTCGGCTCGTCGGCCAGCGTGGGGGATCGGTCTCGTTCCGGGTCGCCGTCCCACCGAACGGCATCAGGCCTCCGAAGGGCTTTCCGGACGGCGCCAAGCCCGTCGTTCCCGGATCGAACCACTTCATCTCGCGGCCGGACCTCCACCCGCCCGCCGTCAAGGTGACCGTCAGAAGCTCGAGCGCCTCGGACGACGACGTGTTCCTCGCCCCGAAGGGAGGCCAGGGACAGAACGGTCCACTCATTCTCGACTCGGAGGGCCGCACGGTCTGGTTCCATCCGGTCCGCCGGGGGTTCAAGACGTACGACTTCCGTCGCGCGACGTATGAGGGGAAGCCCGTGCTCACGTGGTGGCAGGGCGCGACGGCGGGCGAGTACGGCGGCGGGATCGGCGTGATCGCGGACTCGTCCTACCGCGTGATCGCGACGGTCAAGGGAGGCAACGGATACCCGGCGGACATCCACGAGTTCCGCGTCACCCCGCAGGGAACGGCACTGATCACGGCGTACCGACCCGTCAGCTGGAACATCCGGCCGCTCGGCGGGCCGCGCGGCCGCGCGCTGCTCGACTCGATGGCGCTCGAGATCGACATCAAGACGGGCCACGTGCTGTTCGAGTGGCACTCGCTCGGCCACATCCCCCTCAAGGATTCCTACTCGCACTTCAACCCGAGAACAGGCAGCCCCGTCGACTACACACATCTCAACTCCGTGGCGCTCGACGACGACGGCAACGTCCTCATCTCGGCGCGTAACACGTCCACCGTCTACAAGGTCGACCGCAAGACCGGCCGCATCCTCTGGCGCCTGGGCGGCAAGCGGAGCAGCTTCAAGCTCCCGAAGTACGCGCGCTTCGTCGGGCAGCACGACTTCACGAGGGCAGAGGACGGGACGTACACGCTGTTCGACAACGCGAACCTCCAGCCGCCGGCGAAATGGGCGAGCCGCGGGCTCGTCTACTCGATCGACGCCGGTGCCCACAAGGCTCGTCTGCTCCACGCGTTCAAGCAGCCGCAGGGCCGAGGCACGACGACCCAGGGCGGCGTGCAGGTCCTGTCGGATGACCACTACGTCGTCGGCTGGGGCGGAGGCATCCGGGACTTCTCCGAGTTCGCGGCCGACGGCAGGCTCGTCTTCGATGCCCACCTCGTCCCGGCCGTCCACAGCTACCGCGTGTACCGCTTCGGCTGGCACGGACGGCCGGACCGGAAGCCGGACATCAAGGTGGTGACGCGGAGCGGCCGCTCGGTCGCGTACGTGAGCTGGAACGGAGCGACCGACGTGGCGACCTGGCAGGTGCTCGCGGGCACGAGCCAGGACGGCATGGACGTGGTCGCGCGCGCGCCGCGGCGCGGATTCGAGACCGCGATCCGTCTACCCGGGCGCCCCAAGTTCGTGGCGGCGAAGGCCGTCTCCGACTCCGGCAAGGTGCTTGCCGGGTCGAAGACGGTCACGCCTACGAGCGGCTAGCCGCTCTTTTTCTTCTCGGCGACGCAGTTCGCGAAGGCGTTGCGCTTGCCCTTGCCGTACGTGGTGCGGAACTGGGCTGCATCCTTCGCCCGCTCGGCCTTGCAGTCCTGAGCGGCGTTCAGCGTCTTCTGCTGCTGCTCCTGCGCCATCGCCTTGGCGGTCTGCGAGACGCACCTGCCGAAGGTGTGGTACTTGTCCTTGAACGCCGCGGCGTCCTTCGCGCGGGCGGCGCGGCACTGTTCCTCGGCGCTTTCGACGTTCTCCTGGTTCTGCTGCGCGGTCAGGGCGACGCAGTGCCCCAAGTTGCCCCAGAGCGAGCGAAAGTCCTTTGCGCCCATGCTCTTGAGCTGCGCCCTGCACTCCTGCGCGGCGTTCTGGTCGTGCTTCGCCGCCGGCTTGTCGGCCAGCGCGGCGGGCGCCGCCAGGACGGCCAGCACGGCGATGAATGTCACGAGTCTCCCCATCAGACCTCCTCGGTCGCTACCGGGGATGATGCCCCGTTCCGCGCCGGTGCAAGCGAGCTCTTACAGGATCCTTACAGCGAGGCTGCGGGGCTAGGATTCGAACCTAGACTACTCGGTCCAGAGCCGAGCGTCCTACCATTAGACGACCCCGCAACGAAGGTCGATTCTAGCTCGGCAGCGCCGGTGCGGGAGGCTCCGCAGGGGGCGTTGGCGTCGCGGTTCCAGACAGCCGGAAGTACAGGAGCGTGATCGCCAGCGCGGAGAACGGGGCGACGATCGAGCCGCCGATCACGTCGCCGATGTAGCTGCCGAGATAGTCGGGAAGCGGGGTGAAGATCGCGCGGATCACGCCCGAGATCACCGAGGTCAGCAGGTACGTGATGATCAGGATTCCGAAAACGCTCCATCCGTTTCCGCGGACGAGCTCGCGGCTGCGGCCGAACGAGTCGAAGACGTCCTTGTGCTCGAGCACGATCGCCGGCGGGATCAGCGCCCACCAGGTCAGCAGGATCAAGCCGGGCACGATCAGGAGGACGAGGCCGGCAGCGATTCCGAGCCCGGCCAGGATCGAGGCGCCGAGCAGCGGCCAGACCCGCGGCCAGACCTTCGAGAACGTGTCGCCGATCCCGAAGTCCACGCGTCCGTCACGGAGGTCCGCGACCGCGAGGACGAGCGCTCCGGTGAGCCAGAAGATCCCGATCAGGAGGACGATCGCCCCGGCGAGGGCGCCGTAGCCGCCGAACGCGATCGTCAGCACGAGCGTGATCGAGCCGGCGACGAGGTAGAACGAGAGCGCGATCCCGATCAGGTGCTGCCAGTGCTGCTTGTACAGGTCGAAGGCCGCATTGAGGATGTCGCCGACCACGGGGCGGCGAGATTACCCGACCTACGCCACTTCGGCGGCCCAGTCGCCGTACAGCGACAGGTAGAGGCCGCGGCGCGCCATCAGCTCGTCGTGGGTGCCCGTCTCGACGATCCGACCGTCCTCGAGGACGACGATCACGTCGGCGTTGCGGATGGTCGAGAGCCGGTGCGCAATCACGAACGCCGTGCGGTCGGAGAGCAGCAGGTGGAGCGCCTGCTCGATCTTCCGCTCGGTGCCGATGTCGACCGAGGACGTCGCCTCGTCCAGGATCAGGATGCGCGGATCGGCGAGCAGCGCGCGCGCGAAGGCGACAAGCTGGCGTTGGCCGAGCGAGAGGCGAGAGCCGCGCTCCTGCACCTCGGTCTCGTAGCCGTTCTCGAGCCGCATGATGAACTCGTGCGCGCCGACCGTCTGCGCCGCCGCGACCACCTCGGCCGGCGTCGCGTCGAGCTTGCCGAACGAGATGTTCTCCCTGACCGTCCCCGCGAAGAGGAAGCCCTCCTGCGGCACGATCCCGAGCTGGCGCCTGCAGCGACTCCTGCGTCACGTCGCGGAGGTCGATGTCGTCGATCGTGATCGCGCCGCCGCGGGGGTCGTAGAAGCGGGCGAGGAGCTTCGCGATCGTGGACTTGCCGGCGCCCGTGTGGCCGACGAGTGCGACGGTGGTTCCCGGCGGGACGTCGAGGTCGATCCCGTGCAGCACCTCGGGGCCTTCCTTTCCGTAGCCGAAGTGGACGTCGTCGAAGCGAACGTGCCCTTCGATCCGCGGCAGCTCGCCGGCGCCCTTCCGGTCCTGCACCTCGGGCTCCTCGTCCATCACGTCCATGATCTTGTCCAGCGCGGCGACGGCGGACAGGAACGTGTTGTAGAGCTGCGACAGCTGCTGCACCGGGTCGAAGAAGTTCGACAGGTAGAGCATGAAGGCGAAGAGCGTCCCGATCAGGATCTCGTCGTGGAAGAAGAGGTAGCCGCCGAAGCCGAGGACGATCGCGATCGCCACCGACGAGAGGAAGTCGACGAACGGGAAGTAGAGGCCGTTCAGGACGATCGTCTGCTGGTTCGCCTCCCGGTACTCCTGGTTCACCCGGTGGAACTGGCGCTCCTGCTGCGCGCTCGCGGTTGAAGGACTGGACGACGCGCATGCCGGCGATGTCCTCCGCGAGCGTGGCGGTCACGGTCGCGAGCTTCACGCGCACCGCGTTGTAGGCGCGCGTCGCGCGGATGCGGAAGATCGCCGTCGCGACGAACATGAAGGGCAGGACGACCAGCGTCGCGAGTGCCAGGCGCCAGTCGAGAATGAACAGGATGACCGCCGTTCCGAAGAGCGTGAGCGTGCTCTGGACGAGCGTCGTGACACCGTCGGTGACGAGCTGGTCGATCGCCTCCACGTCGTTGGTGAGGCGGGAGATGATCACGCCGGCGCGGTTTCGCTCGTAGAAGCCGAGCGAGAGCCGCTGCAGATGGCGGAAGAGCAGGTTGCGCAGGTCGGCGAGGATCCGTTCCCCCGTCCAGCCGGTGAAGTACGTCTGCGCGTAGCCGGCAAGCCAATTCAGGATTCCCGCCGCGAGGAACGCGATCACGAGGATGACGAGGATCTGCATGTCGCCCTCGTCGATCCCGCGGTTGACGGCCATGCCGGCGAGGAGCGGCGGCGCCAGGCCGGTCGCCGTCGCCGCCAGCAGTGAGAGGAGCGCGAGCGCCGTGCGGAGCTTGTACGGCTTCGTCAGGCGCGCGAGCGTGGTGACGCGGCGGACGGTCGTCTTCCACGACCAGTCGTCGACCTCGGCGCCGCGCTGCCGAGTCATGTACGACCCTGGCTGCCAGACTCTCATGAGGCCGCCGCCTCCACCTGCTCGACGAGCTCGTGCTCGAGCAGGCCGTGCTCGTAGATCTCGCGGTAGACCTCGCTCGTCCCGATCAGCTCGTCGTGGGTTCCGCGCGCGGCGATCCGGCCGTTCTCGAGGACGACCAGCTCGTCCGCGAGCGCGATCGTCGACAGCCGGTGGGCGATGATGATCGTCGTCCGCCCCTTCATCACCTCGCGCAGCCCGAGCCGGATGTGCGCCTCGGTCGTCGCGTCCACCGAGGCCGTGGCGTCGTCGAGGATGAGGATGCGCGGGTCGACGATCAGCGCGCGCGCGATCGCGATCCGCTGGCGCTGCCCGCCCGAGAGCGTGATCCCGCGCTCGCCGATGACGGTGTCGTAGCCGTCCGGGAGCTTGGCGATGAACTCGTGCGCCTGCGCGAGCCGCGCCGCCTGCTCGACCTGCTCGTCGGTCGCCCCGGTCACGCCGAAGGCGATGTTCTCCCGGACCGTGTCCGAGAACAGGAACGGGTCCTGCGCGATGACGCCGATCTGGCTGCGCAGCGACGCGAGCTTGACGTCGCGCACGTCCGCTCCGTCGATCGTGACGCGGCCCTGCGGTCGACGTCGTAGAAGCGGGGGACGAGCGAGGCAAGCGTGGTCTTGCCCGAGCCGGTGTGCCCGATCAGCGCGATCGTCCGTCCCGCGTCGATCGGCAGCTCGATCTCCTCGAGCACCGGCCGTCCCTCGACGTAGGAGAAGGAGACGTTCTCGAAGCGGACGACGCCGTCGCCGGGCGGGAGGTCGACCGCGTCCTCCGCGTCCTTGACCTCCTCCGGCTCGTCCATCACCTGGAAGATGCGCTCGCCGGAGGCGGTCGCGCGCTGCGCCTGCCCGATCCACATGCCGAGCATCCGCAGCGGCATGACGAGCATCGCGAGGAGCAGGTTGAAGGCGATGAAGTCGCCGATCGCCATCTGCCCATGGATGACCTGGTAGCCGCCGGTCAGGAGCACCGCCGCCTGCGCGAGCAGCGGGATGAACGAGATCAGCGGCACGTAGAACGCGCGCTGCCGGTTCGCCGAGGACGCTCTGCCGGAAGACCGACTGCGACCGCACCTCGAACTTCGCCTGCTCCGACGTGCTCCTGCGCGAACGACTTGACGACGTGGACGCCGACGATGTTCTCCTCGGCGACAGTGGCGACGTCGGCCATCTTCTGCTGGACGTCACGCAGGACCGGGTGCGAGATGTGGCTGTAGCGGTACGCCAGCCCGACGAGGATCGGGGTGATCGCGAGCCCGATCAGCGCAAGCTGCCAGTCGAAAACGAACATGACCACGGTCACGCCCAGGAGCGTGATCACGTGCTGGAAGAAGAAGATCAGGCCGTAGCCGAGGAAGAAGCGGACGGTCTGGAGGTCGATCGTCGCCCGCGACATCAGCTGGCCGGTCTGGTGGCGGTCGTAGAAGCCGAAGGACAGGCGCTGGAGGTGCGCGTACAGCTGGTTCCGCATGTCGTACTCGACGCCGAGCGCCTGGCGGCCCGAGATGAAGCCGCCGCCCGACCATGCAGAGCGCCTTGAACAGGCCGATGGCCAGGATCAGCACGATGTAGAGCTTCAGCTTGGCGTGGTCGTGCGGCTTGATCGCGTTGTCGATGGCCGGGGCCGTGATCAGGATCAGCGCGATCGAAGCCGCCTGCGAGGCGGCGGCGAGGAACATCGAGACGATCAGGGAGAGCTTGTAGGCGCGCAGGAACCCGAGCAAACGGGCGAACGTCTGGCGATATGCGACAGGTGCTGCGTCCACCACCACTTAATGTAGTTAACGAACGTGACTGTCCCCGAAACCCAGTACGCGAAGAGCGGTGACGTCAACATCGCCTACCAGGTGACGGGCGAGGGGCCCTTTCGATCTCATCTTCGTCCCCGGCTACGTCACCCACCTCGAGCTTCATTGGAAGATGTCGAATTTCGCGCCCTTCCTGCACGAGCTCTCCAGCTTCTGCCGGCTCATCCGCTTCGACAAGCGCGGGACCGGGATGTCGGACCCCGTCAGCGGAGCGCCGACGCTCGAGACGCGGATGGACGACGTGCGGGCGGTCATGGACGCAGTCGGTTCGCGTCGCGCCGCCTTCTACGGCCTGTCCGAGGGGGCGGCAATGAGCATCCTCTTCGCGGCGACGTATCCGGAGCGAACGGGGGCGCTCATCGTTCGCAGCGCATATCCGCGCGCGATGTGGGCGCCGGATTACCCCTGGGGCCGGACCGAGCAGGAGTACGAGCGCGAGGTCGAGCGGGACCTGCGCTTCTTCGGTCCGCGCCGGCAAGCACTGGAGTCGGTGGCGGCGTTCGGGACCTTCGACGACGAAGATGCCGAGGGGTTCCTCGAACTGATTCGCTTCGGTTCGAGCCCCGGCACCATCGAGGCGCTCCGGCGGATGAACAAGGAAATCGACATCCGGGACGTGCTTCCGGCCGTGCGCGTTCCGACGCTCGTCCTGCACGGCGAGGAGGACACGGTCGTGCCGCTGGAGGTCGCCCGTTACGTCGCCTCGCGCATGCCGAACGCGAGGCTCGTCGAGATTCCCGGCATCGGACACCTTGCCTTCAAAGCCGGAGACAAGATCACCGACGAGATCAGGGGCTTCGTGACGGAGGTCCGTGAATCGGGCGCCTGGGACGAGGCCGAGTCCGAGCGCGCGCTGGCGACGATCCTCTTCACCGACATCGTGGGGTCGACAGCCAAGGCGGCGGAGCTCGGCGACCGCAGCTGGCGGGACCTGCTCGAGCGGCACCATGCGCAGATCCGGCAGGCGCTCAGCCGCTACAGGGGCATCGAGATGGACACTGCGGGCGACGGCTTCTTCGCGCGTTTCGACGGCCCTGCGCGTGCGATTCGCTGCGCGCGCGCGATCTCCGACGAGGTCAGTCGGCTCGGAATCGAGATCCGCGCCGGTCTGCACACCGGTGAGTGCGAGCTGCTCGACGACAAGGTGGCGGGAATCGCCGTCTCGATCGGCGCGCGGGTCGCCGGCCTGGCGGGACCGGGGGAGGTGCTCGTCTCGCAGACGGTCAAGGACCTCGTCGCCGGGTCGGGAATCGAATTCGCCGACCGAGGCGTCGCCGAGCTCAAAGGCGTCCCGGGGGAGTGGAGGCTGTATGCCGTTGCAGATTCCTGAGACGCGCTACGCGAAGAGCGGTGACGTCAACATCGCCTACCAGGTCGACGGGCGACGGGCCGATCGATCTCATCCTCGTGCCGGGCTTCATCTCGAACGTCGAGCTCGCAGTGGGAGGAGCCGGGCCTCGCGGCGTGGTACCGGGAGCTGGCCGAGTTCTGCCGGCTGATCGTCTTCGACAAACGTGGAACCGGGCTTTCCGACCGCGTCACCGGCATCGCCGACCTGGAGACGCGGATGGACGACGCGCGCGCCGTGATGGAGGCGGCCGGCTCCGAGCGAGCCGTGCTGATCGGCTACTCGGAGGGAAGCTCCGCTCGCCGCGCTGTTCGCGACCACGCACCCCGAGCGGGCTGCCGGCCTCATCCTCTACGGCTCGTTCTTCGCGTGGGACTGGATGGCCGCGGGACGCTTTCCGACACGACATGAGTCGCTCATGCAAGCGATCGAGGAAATCGAGCGCCGTTGGGGCTCGCCCGACTACTGCGACGAACTGCTCGCGAACGACGCCCCCTCGAAGCTCGGCGACGAGGCGTTTCGCCGCTGGTACTCGATGAGGCTGCGACTGAGCGCGAGCCCGGCCGACGCCGCCGCGCTCCAGCGGATGAACGCGGACGTCGATACTCGCGCGATCCTGCCCTCGATTCGCGTCCCGACTCTGATCCTCCACCGCGTCGGCGATCAGAACGTCGACGTAAAGAACGCCCGGTACGCGGCCGAGCGCATCCCGGGCGCTCGGTACCTGGAGCTTCCCGGTGTCGACCACCTGCCGTGGGTCGGCGACCGGGCGGCGATCACCGCCGCCTTCCGCGAGTTTCTCGACGAGGTGGTGGCGCGCGAGCGCTCCGCGGAGGCGGAGCCGGAGCGGATCCTGACCACGGTCCTCTTCACGGACATCGTCGGATCGACGGCTCGGGCCGCCGAGCTCGGAGACACGCGCGTGGCGGCGCGTTGCTCGAGCAGCACCACGAGGCTATCCGGGCCGAGCTCGACCGGTTTCGGGGCAGCGAAATCGACACGGCGGGAGACGGTTTCTTCGCGTCGTTCGACGGCCCCGCGCGGGCGATCCGGTGCGCGCGCGCGATCCAGGACGCCGTCGAGGAGATCGGAGTCGAGATCCGCGCCGGCCTCCATACCGGCGAGTGCGAGCTGCTCGAGCGGAAGGTGACGGGGATCGCGGTTGCGATCGGCGCCCGCGTTGCCGCGCAGGCCGGGCCCGGGGAAGTGCTCGTCTCGCAGACGGTCAAGGACCTCGTCGCCGGGTCGGGGATCGAGTTCGCCGACCGGGGCGTCACCGAGCTCAAGGGCGTCCCGGGCGAGTGGCGGCTATTCGCCGTCCAGTCCGCCTAGCTCGTCGCGGATCAAAGCCACGGCGTGGCCGACGAGCCGGCGGTTTGCCGCGTCGTTCAGCCAGCTACTCGCGCCGGAGGGGTGGGGGAGAGGGACGACCGTCGCGTGGCCGAGCTCGTAGCGGCAACCGACGCATTCGGTAAGGCGCGCGAACCCGAGCAGCCGCTTGAGCGCGAGCCCGCCGACGGTGACGATCAGCCGCGGGCGGATCAGCTCGAACTCCCACTCGCGCCAGAACGCGCAGAGCTCCTGCTCGCGCGGCGAGGGGGTGCGGTCGCCCCGCCCCGAAGGCGCCCTTCCTGGATAGCAGCGCGTGACCGAGGCGCAGTAGAAGGTCGCGTAGAACTCGTCCTCGTCCATCTCGAGCCAGGTTCGAAGCGTCCGGCCGGCGCGGCCGCGCCATGGGCGTCGCTCCTGTCCTTCCTGGACGCCGGGCGCCTGCCCGAACATGTACGAGCGCTGCCCCGAGTACGGAAGCGTGACACGGCCGCGATTCCAGCGGGTAGCCGGCCTCGACGCAGGCCTGGCAGACCCGGTTGTCGCGCTGGAGGGAGGCGAGCGAGCGATAGCTCGAGCGCCTGCGCGTCACGGCGAGCGAACGACCAGGAAGTAATGGCCGAGCGTGGAGGAGCTCTCCGCCGCCGAGCTCGTCCGCGAGCTGCTCGGGCCCGAAGTAGCGCTTGAAAACCGTCCAGCGCGTGCCGTCCTGCAGCATGCGTTCCTCATAGCGTTCTGGCTCGACCTCGTCCTTCAGCTTGCTCGCGACGATGACGAGCTCCGGTGCAACGCGGCGCGCCTCGGCGAGGAAACGCAGGCGGTCGTCCTCCTCGAGATGGCAGTAGAAGTAGCTGGCGAACACGCGGTCGAACGAGCCGTCGCTCGAAAGGCAGATCGAGTGCGTCGCCCTGGACGAAGGTCGCGTGCGACGCCTGCTCGCCCGCGATCGCGAGCATCGCGCCGCTCTGGTCGAGGGCGGTGACGTCTCCGCGCAGGTGCCGCGTGAGGAAGCCCGTGCCGCAGGCGACGTCGAGCGTGCGTGCCGGCGGGAGCGCCGCGACGACACGCTCGAGCTCGGCCCGCTCCTCGTCCCATCCCGGCCGGTCGCGGTCGGCGAACGGGCCGCGGCCGAGCCACCAATCGTCGTACTCGCGGGCGCGCGCGTGGTAGTAGGCCTTCACGCTCCTAGAGTATTCGGATGCTCGAATCCGTCCCGAACTTCTCGGAGGGACGCGAAGAGGAGACGCTCGCGGCGCTCGCGGCCGCGCTCTCGTCGCCGGCGCGGCTGCTGGACGTCCACGCAGACGGCGACCACAACCGCTCCGTCTTCACCGTGGTCGGAGACGAAGACCAGCTCACGGATTCGCTGGTCGCCGGCGTCGCCTGCGCGCGCGAGCGAATCGACCTGCGCCGCCACGAAGGCGCGCATCCGCAGGATCGGCGCGGCGGACGTCGTCCCGCTCGTGCCGCTGCGGCCGGACGGAGATGGACCGGGCGAAAGCCGCGGCTGTCGCGGTCGCGGCGCGGATCGGGGAGGCACTCGGGCTGCCGGTTTTCCTCTACGGAGAGTCTGCTGCCGGCCGGGGCCCCGCGTTCTTCCGCCGCGGCGGCCCGGAGGAGCTGCAGAGGCGCATCGACACGGGCGAGCTCGCGCCGGACTTCGGGCCGGCCCGGCTGGATCCGGCAGCGGGCGGAGTTCTCGTCGGCGCGCGGCGTCCCTTGATCGCCTTCAACGTCAATCTCCGCGGGTCGCTCGAGGCGGCGCGCGCGATCGCGGTCGGCGGTGCGCGAGACGGGAGGCGGCTTTCCCGGCGTCCGCGCGCTCGGCCTCGACCTCCCGAGCGCCGGCGTCGTCCAGGTCAGCATGAACGTCGAGGATTGGGAAGCCGCCGCGCTGCACGACATCGTCGCTCGCGTCGAGGAGGAGGCGCACGCCCACGGTGCCGAGGTCGTCGGGTCCGAGCTCGTCGGGCTGATGCCGGCGGGTGCGGCCGCGGCCGCGGCGGGCGCCGCGCTCAGGATCGAGGGATTCGGGCCGTCGCGGGTGCTCGAGCTTCGCCTGCTCGCAGGCTGACCGCGGCCCCCGCGATTCCGACGAGCGGAAGCGCGAGAGCGGCGGCGGCAAAGACCGTGTCGGGCGCGAAGACGGCGAACAGCGGCGAGACGAACAGCAGCCCCGTCGCGTGCGCGCCCCGGTGCGTGAGCGAGATGAGTCCCATCACGCGCCCGAGGTAGCGGTCCGGGACGTCCTCCTGCGCGGCCGAGGTGAGGAGAACGTACGCGCTTCCCTGGCCGACGCCGCAGAGGGCAGCACCGACGAGCGCCGGTCCGAAAGACCCCGCAAAGGCGAAGAGGCCGTACGCCGGCAGGTAGAAGCACCAGGCGAGCATGCTCGCGAGTGCCTTCCGCCTGACCTGGACCCGCGTGAGGACGAGCCCAGCCGTGACCGAGCCAATCGCGTAGGCGGCGGCCATCAGCGAGAAGCTCCCGGCGCCTCGTTCGAGCGTGTCGCGGACGAACGTGGGTACGCCGACCATCCACGTCCCGGACGAGATCGTGACCGCGACGCCGAGGACGACGACCCCGGCCGCAAGCACGGGCAGCGGCCGCAGGGCGGCGAAGCCCTCGCGGACGCGAGGGGCCGCCGAGTGCGCCGCCTGCCCGCCACGATGCACGACGCGGAAGAGCAACGCGGCGGAGACGAAGAAGGACGCGGCGTTGAGGGCGAAGAAGGCGCTGATCGGCATGAACGCGAGCAATCCGGCGGCCGCCGCCCACCCGCCGACGGAGAGCGCGTCCGCGGTTGCTCGGACGAGCCCGTTTGCCCTTTGGACGTTTTCCCGTTCGACGAGCGTCGGCAGGAGCGCGCCGTAGGCAGGGTCGAAGTAGCTGGCCGCGGCCGTGAGCGCGAATGCCGCGACCACCAGGAGCCAGAGCGGCAGGTCGCCCTCGAGGCCGAGTGCGGCGATGGGAACGAGCAGCGCGCCGCGGAAGAGGTCGGCGGCGATCATCGTCCGGCGGCGGTCGAGGCGGTCGGCGACGAGCCCGCCGTGGAAGCCGAAGGCGAGCGCCGGGACGCTGTCGGCGAGGCGGACGGCCATCACGCCCAGCGGCCCGCCGGCGACCAGCGCGTACCACATGAGCGCGAGGTACTGGAACGCGTCGCCCAGCTCGCTTGCGGCGATCGCGAGGTACACGCGCCGGAAGTCTGGCCGCCGAAACAGGCCCTGGACGCTTTCCCGGTCCATGCGCCGAGTCTGCCCCATTGTGTGCGGGGATAGACTCGGCGCATGGTCGACACGTGCGTCCTCACCGGCGAGGACCTCGCCGTCGAGGACGTCTGGCGCGTTGCGGTCGAGCGCGTCCCGATCGAGCTCGGGGACGTGGCCCGGACGAAGATTGGCGCCGCGCGGGATCTGGTCGAACGCGCCGCCTACGGCCTCGAGGAGCACACCTACGGCGTCAACACCGGCTTCGGGCGCTTTCACACCGTCTCGATCCCCGCGGCGCACACCGAGGAGCTCCAGGTGCGCCTGCTGCGCAGTCACGCATGCGGCGTGGGAGATCCGTATCCGGACGAGATCGTCCGCGCGGCGATGCTTTTGCGGGCGAACGCGCTGGCCGAGGGCCACTCCGGCGCCCGCGAGGAAACCGTCGAGCTGCTGGTCGAGTGCCTGAACCGCGGCATCGTCCCGCGCGTCCCGAGCCGCGGATCGGTGGGCGCGAGCGGTGATCTGGCGCCCCTGGCGCACCTGGCGCTGCCGTTGATCGGCGAGGGCGAGGCGTGGGTCGACGGCGAGTTGCTGCCCGGCGACGCCGCTCTGGCGCGGGTCGCGGCTCGAGCCCATCCGACTGCAGGCCAAGGAGGGGCTCTCCCTGATCAACGGCACGCAGTTCATGGCGGCCTATGGCGCGCTGGGGCTGGTACGCGCGCGGCGCCTGGCGAAGGTGGCGGATCTCGCCTGCGCGCTCTCAGTCGAAGCCCTGCAGGGCTCGCGCGAGAGCTTCATGCCTCAGATCCACGAGCGGCGCCCGCTCACGGGGCAGATCGACTCCGCCGACAACCTTTACCGGCTGCTGGACGGCTCCGCGGTGATCGAGGCGCACCGCTGGTGCGACAAGGTGCAGGACGCGTACTCGCTGCGCTGCGCCCCGCAAGTGCACGGCGCGTCGCGCGACCTCCTCGACTACGTCGACTACACGGTCTCCGTTGAGCTGAATGCGGCGACCGACAACCCGCTCGTGCTGGTCGAGGACGAGCTGCTGGTCTCGAACGGCAACTTCCACGGCCAGCCGGTGGCGTTCGCGCTCGACGCGATGGCGATGGCCGTCGCCGAGCTCGGGTCGATCTCGGAACGTCGGACCGAGCGGCTCGTCAACCCGAATCTGTCCGACGGATTGCCCGCGTTCCTGACCACGGACGGCGGGCTCAACTCCGGCTTCATGATCCCTCAGTACGTCGCTGCGGCGCTGGTCAGCGAGAACAAGGTGCTGGCGCATCCCGCCTCGGTCGACACGATTCCGACCAGCGCGGGGCAGGAGGATCACGTGTCGATGGGGAACGCCTCGGGCCTGAAGGCGTGGACGGTGCTCGGCAACGTCGAGCGGACGCTTGCGATCGAGCTTCTCGCGGGAGCGCAGGGCGTCGAGTTCCTCGCGCCGCTGCAGCCTGGGGTCGGGGGCCGCGCGGTGCGTTCGTTCGTCCGCCGGCTGTCTCCGCGGCTCGAGGACGATCGGCCGCTTTCGCACGACATCGAGCGCGTCGCGGACGCGATCCGCGACGGGTCGGCCCTCGCCGACATCGAGGCCGAGGTGGGAGCGCTGCGATGACGCGCTTCGAGCGACGGCGCGAGACGCGGGAGCGGATCAAGCGCTCGACCGACGTCATCCCCATACCGAACCATCCGTACCGCGACAGCGCGATCTTCTACGGCGTGCTCGGCGCGATCCTCCTCGGCGTGACGTACTGGACGGGAGGCGGGATGTGGCGCGCGGTCATCTTCGCCGTCGGATTCTTCGTGCTCGCGACGGCGTTCTCGTGGTACCGCTTTCGGAGCAAGCTGGCCGAGCGCGAGCAGGAACGATTGCGATGACGGTCGCCCGCTCCGTTGACGCGGCGGTCGAGTCGCTCTGCGGCGACCTCTCGCGCATCCGCGCGCCTCGCGGGGTCGAGCTGAACGCGCGCTCCTGGTCGACGGAGGCTCCTCTGCGGATGCTGCTCAACAACCTCGACCCGGAGGTAGCGGAACGCCCCGAGGAGTTGATCGTCTACGGCGGCTCGGGTAAAGCGGCGCGCAACCACGACGCGCTCCGGGCGCTGGTGCGGACGCTGCTCGAGCTGGGCGAAGACGAGACGATGCTCGTCCAGAGCGGCAAGCCCGTTGGCGTGCTGCGGACGCATCCGGGCGCGCCGCGGGTGCTGATCGCAAATTCGCTGCTCGTTCCGCGCTGGGCGACCTGGGACGAGTTTCGCCGGCTCGAGGCGCTCGGATTGACCATGTTCGGCCAGATGACGGCCGGTAGCTGGATCTACATCGGCACGCAGGGGATCCTGCAGGGGACGTATCAGACCTTCGCCGCGGCGGGGGAGAAGCACTTCGGCTCGGCCGACCTGAACGGACGGACGATCCTGACCGCCGGGCTCGGCGGGATGGGCGGCGCGCAGCCGCTTGCCGGGACGATGGCAGGGGCGGCCGTCCTGTGCGTCGAGGTCGACGCGTCGCGGATCGAGCGGCGCCTGCAGACGCGGTATCTCGACGAAGCGTGCGAGTCGGTCGACGACGCGCTCGCGCGTGTGCGTGCGGCTGCATCCGAAGGTCGCGCGCTGTCGGTCGGGCTCCTGGGCAACGCGGCGGAGGTGGTTCCGGAGCTCGCGCGCCGCGGCGAGCACTTCGACCTCGTGACCGACCAGACTGCCGCCCACGATCCGCTGAACGGCTATATCCCGGCCGGTCTCTCGGTCGAGGAGGCAGCGGAGCTGCGCGCGTCCGATCCCGACCGGTACCTGCGCCTCGCGCGCTCGTCGATCGCGCGCCATGTCGAGGGGCTCCTCGAGTACGTCCGCAAGGGCAGCTATGTTTTCGATTATGGCAACAACCTCAGAGGGGAGGCCCTAGAGGCAGGCGTCGGGGAAGCGTTCACATACCCGGGATTCGTCCCGGCCTATATCCGGCCGCTCTTCTGCCGCGGTGTCGGGCCGTTCCGGTGGGCGGTGCTCTCGGGGGATCCGGCCGACATCGACGCGATCGACGAGACGCTGCGGGAGCTCTTTCCAGGGGACGAGACGTTGCAGCGCTGGCTCGATCTGGCGCCCGAGCGGGTGGCGTTCCAGGGGCTGCCCGCGCGGATCTGCTGGCTCGGGCTCGGCGAGCGCGCCGCCGCCGGCCTGGCCATCAACGAGCTCGTCCGTTCGGGGCGCGTCAAGGCGCCGGTCGTGATCGGGCGCGACCATCTCGACTCCGGCTCCGTGGCCTCGCCGTACCGCGAGACCGAAGCGATGCTCGACGGCTCCGACGCGATCGCCGACTGGCCGATCCTGAACGCGCTCGTGAACGTCGCCGCCGGCGCGACATGGGTCAGCGTCCATCACGGCGGCGGCGTCGGGATCGGCAATTCGATCCACGCCGGCATGGTCGTCGTCGCCGACGGCACCGACGAGATGGGCGAGCGCCTCGAGCGGGTCCTGACCACCGACCCGGCGACGGGCGTCCTTCGCCACGTCGACGCCGGCTACGGCGATGCGCGCGAGGCTGCCGCGGAGCGGAGCGTTCACATCCCGATGCCCAGCGGCGGCACGCCCGCCGACGGCGGGGAATGACCGCCGCGCCGGCCGCGGACCGTCTGCTCATCCGCGATCTGGCCCAGCTGGCGTCGCCGGCTGGAGCGGGCGCGCCGCTGCGCGGCGCGGACCTCGGCCGCGTCGACGTCGTCGAGGACGCGTTCATCCTCTGCGACGGCGCCAGCGGTCGCCGCGGTGGGGCGGATGCGCGACCTCGCGCCGCTCGACGGCGCCGTGACGGAAATCGACGGCAGCGGGAAGTGCGCGATCCCGGGCCTCGTCGATTGCCACACGCACGCGTGCTTCGGCGGTGACCGCGTCGACGAGTTCGCGCTCCGCGCGCGCGGGGCGAGCTACGAGGAGCTCCACGCCGCGGGTGGCGGGATCCTCTCGACTGTCGGTGCGACCCGCGCCGCCGGCGAAGAGGGCCTGCGGGATGCCCTTCGCCGTCACCTCGACTGGATGCGCCGTGCCGGGACGACGACCGCGGAGGCGAAATCCGGCTACGGGCTCGACCGCGAGACCGAGCTGGCGTCGCTGCGCGCGATCCGGGCCGAGGGAGCGGTACCCACATTCCTCGGCGCCCATGCCGTTCCGCCGGAGTTCGACGACGGCGACGCGTATGTCGACTTCCTGATCGCGGACGTGCTTCCCGAGGCGGCGTCGGTCGCCGAGGCAGCGGACGTCTTTCTCGAACGCGGGGCATTCGACGCTGCGCAGGCGCGGCGGTACCTCTCCGCGTGCGCGGAGGAGGGTCTCGCGCTCAGGCTGCACGGCGACCAGTTCACGGAGAGCGGAGCCATCCCGCTCGCCGTCGAGCTCGGCGCCCGCTCCGTCGACCACCTCGAGGCGACTGGGGACGCAGGCGTCCGCGCTCTCGCCGCGAGCGAGGTCGTCGGCGTGCTCCTGCCGGCGAGCGCGCTCTTCCTCGGGCGGCCGATGCCGCCCGCGCGGGCGCTGATCGACGCCGGCGCCGCCGTCGCGCTCGCCACCGATTTCAATCCCGGAAGCGCCTTCTGCGAGAGCCTGCCCCTCGTCTGCTCCCTCGCGGCGACGCAGCTCAAGATGAGCGTCGCAGAGGCACTCGCGGCCTGCACGGTCAACGCGGCGCACGTCCTCGGCCGCGCGGGCCACAAGGGGCGGCTCGCCACCGGGTTCGACGCGGACATCGTCCTGCTCGATGCTCCGGACTGGCGCTACCTCGCGTACCACCTGGGCGGGCAGGTCGTTGCCGAGACGTTCGTCGGTGGACGTCGAGCTTAGGGATGCCGAGCCCGGGGACCTCGTCGGCGTCCGCGGGCTGATCGAGGAGTACGTCCGCGCGCTGGGCGTTGACCTCGGTTTCCAGGAGATCGAGACGGAGCTGAGCGACCTCGCAGCCGCGTACGCGCCGCCCGGGGGAGGGATCCTCGTCGGCGTCGCCGGAGAGGAGCTCGCGGGCTGCGTCGCCCTGCGTCCGCTCGAGCCGGGCACGTGCGAGATGAAACGCCTGTACGTCCGTCCGGCGTTCCGCGGGTGCGGCCTCGGCAAGCGCCTCGCGGTCGCCGTGATCGAGAAGGCGCGGGATCTCGGCTACGACCGCATGCGTATCGACACGCTGCCGCAGATGCAGGCGGCCCGCAGGCTCTACGCCGAGCTCGGCTTTCGAACGATCGAGCCGTACCGCTTCAACCCGGTCGAGGGGACGGCGTTCATGGAGCTCGCGTTACGCTAGCCAGAGGATGCCGTCGAAGAAGCAGCGCCGCCGGCGCCAGAAGGACCGCCGGCACGAATACGAGTACGTCTACGTCGACGACGAGGGTCACGAGCTCGACCCATCCGAGGTAGACGAGGTCGAGGAGGAGAAGCCCGCGAAGCCCGCTCGCGGCGGCGCGGCCACGGCGACCAAGGCCAAGCCGAAGGCGACCGGGGCAAAGAAGACCCCGGCGAAAGGCAAGGCCGCGGCAGCGAACATCCGGCCCGTACCTCCGCCGAGCTGGAAGCGAGTCGGGAAGCGCGGGCTCATCTTCGCGCCCTTCATGCTGCTCGCGATCGCGCTTGCTCGGCCGCGGCCTCACGTGGCCGGCGCGGATTCTCGAGACGATCTGGCTCCTCGTCCTCTTCGTGCCGTTCAGCTACATGATCGACCGCATGATGTACCGCCGCTACCTGCGCCAGATCGGCGAGGAGCCCCCCGCGCGCCAGCGGCGCGCCTGAGCGTCAGCCGCGCGCCTGCAACTCGGCTTCGGCCTTCTCCTCCGCGCGGTAATGGCCCGCGCCGGGCCATGGCGCGAAGAGAAGGAGGACGCGCGCGCCGCTCTCGCTCGAGACCGACCGCCGCTCGTCCGGCTCGAAGGCGACGAGCGTCCCGGGCCCGGCTTCGAGCGACTCGCCGCCTGCCTCGATGTGCACGGTGCCGTCGATGACGACGAGGAACATGTTCTCCTTGACCTGGTGCTCGCCGAGCTCCTGCCTCGGCTCCAGCTCGATCAGAACGGCGCGACCCTCGTCCCCGGAGTAGAGGACGGCAGGGGAGCGGCTGCCGCCGGGTGTCTCGATCTCGGTCAGCGCCCAGCTCTTCATCGGGCATGATCCTAACGATGGCCTTGATCGTCGACCGATTCGTGCTCGGAGCCGCGCAGGAGAACTGTTACGTCGTCCGCCTGGACCGCGGCGCACCCGAAGGCCGCGGTGATCGACCCGGGCGACGGGGCCGCCCAGCTCCGCCTCGAGCTGGCCGGGATGGGCGCTCGCTGCGCCGGGATCCTCATCACGCACTGCCACTGGGATCACCTGATGGGAGTGGCCGACCTCGCCGAAGGGACGGGTTCTCCGGTCTACGTCCCCGAGCTCGAACGGCCTGTCCTCGAGCAGCCGCGCGAGTTCTTTCCGGACATTCCGCTGCGGCCGTACGAGGGGGCGATCGGCGTCGAAGGCGGCGAGACCATCGCCGTGGCCGGCATCGACTTCGAGACGGTATCGATCCCGGGCCATTCGCCCGGTCACCTCGCCTACCACGCGGACGACTGCCTCTTCTCGGGCGATCTTCTCTTCGCTGGCTCCGTCGGCCGCACGGACCTGCCGTTCTCCGACTGGGAGACGCTGCTCGCCTCCATCCAGGCGCTGTTCGAGCGCTTCCCGCCCGAGACCCGGGTCTATCCCGGGCACGGCCCGGAGACGACGCTCGGCGCCGAGCAGCAGACGAATCCGTTCCTCGTCGAGCTCCGCACCGCATGATCAAGGCGCCGCGCGGGACGCACGACATCCTCCCGGATGAGCAGCCGCTCTTCCGCCACGTGACGGGGACCTTCGCCGAGCTCGCGGAGCGCTACGGCTACCGCGCGATCACGACGCCGACGATCGAGCACGTCGAGCTGATCGAGCGCACCTCCGGAGAGGGCTCGGACATCATCCAGAAGGAGATCTACACGCTCGTCGACCGCTCCGAGCGCACGCTCGCGCTCCGCCCCGAGGCGACCGCGCCGGTCGCCCGCGCATACCTCGAGCACGGCATGCACCGCGAGCCGCAGCCGGTGAAGACCTATCTGGTCGGCCAGATGTTTCGCTACGACCGGCCGCAGCGCGGTCGCTTTCGCGAGTTCTGGCAGCTGAACGTCGAGGCGATGGGGTCGGAGGATCCCGCACTGGACGCCGAGGTCATCCAGCTGTACGACGCGCTCCTCCGCCGGCTTGGAATCCGCCGCTACTGGCTCGAGCTGAACTCGATCGGCGACCGCGAATGCCGCCCGGCGTACGTCGAGAAGCTCAACGAGTGGCTGGACGCCCATCCCGACGTTCTCACACCCGAGGTCGAGCAGAAGCGCGCGACCAGCCCGCTGCGCGTGTTCGACGTGAAGGACGAGCGCGTCCGCGAGGCGCTGGGGGCCGCCCCGAAGATCGGCGAGTCGCTCTGCGACAGCTGCCGCGAGCACTTCGACGCCGTGCGCCGCTACCTCGACGCGGCGGGCGTGGCGTATCGCCTCTCGCCGACCCTCGTCCGCGGCCTCGACTACTACACGCGCACGACCTTCGAGTTCCTGGGCGAGGCACTCGGGGCAAAGGACTCGATCCTCGGCGGCGGCCGCTACGACTACCTGATCGAGCAGATCGGCGGCCCGCCGACACCGGGCATCGGCTGGGCGGCCGGCGTCGAGCGCCTGCTCATTCAGATGCAGGAGGAGGGAGCGGCCGCCGAGGTCGGGGAGCCGGGCCTCGACGTCTTCTTCGCCTTCGAGGACGGCGCGCCGCGCGAGCACATCGTTGGGCTGATGGCCGGGCTGCGCCGTAATGGCCGCTCTGTCGACACCGACTACGCGGGACGCTCGCTCAAGGGCCAGCTGACCCAGGCCGGGCGGCTCGGCGCGACGACGACGGTGATCGTTCGCGACGGCGAGGCGCTGCTCCGGCGAGCCGGAACCGAGGACGAGGTCGTCCCGCTCGACGCATTGGAGAAGGCGCTGTGAACCAGTGGCGCGACCTGATGTGCGGCGAGCCGCGCCCCGAGCAGGTCGGCGAGCGGCTGACCCTGGCCGGATGGGCCGCCCGCCGCCGCGACCACGGCGGCCTCATCTTCGTCGACCTCCGCGACCACACCGGGATCGTCCAGCTCGTCGTCAATCCCGAGCGCTCGCCGGACGCGGCCGAGATCGCGCATCAGGTGCGGAACGAGTTCGTCCTGAGGGCAGAAGGGGAGCTCGTGCGCCGCGCGCCGGACGCCGTGAACCCCGAGCTTCCTACGGGAGAGATCGAGCTGCAGGTCGACACGCTCGAGATCGTCTCGCGGAGCGAGCCGCTCCCGTTTCAGATCGACGAGGACGCAGTGGACGAGCTCACGCGCCTCCGCTACCGCTACCTCGACCTGCGGGGCGACCGGATGCAGCGCAACCTCCGCCTCTCCGGCGCGGTCATCTCCGGGATCCGCAGGCACATGGAGTCGCAGGGCTTTCTCGACGTCTGGACGCCGCTCCTGACGAAGGCGACGCCCGAGGGCGCACGCGACTTCGTCGTCCCCGTCCGGCTGCAGCCGGGGAAGTTCTTCGCGCTGCCCCAGTCACCGCAGCTGTTCAAGCAGATCCTGATGGTGGCCGGGTTCGACCGCTACTACCAGATCGCGACCTGTCTGCGAGACGAGGATCTCCGCGCCGACCGCCAGTTCGAACACCGGCAGCTGGATGTCGAGATGGCGTTCCCCGTTCGTGAGGACGTCTGGGACATGATCGAGGGCGCCGTCTGCGCGGGCTTCGAGGCGCTCGACCGTGAGCCGCCGCCTCGCCCGTTCCGTCGCATGACCTGGCAGGAGGCGCACGACCGCTACGGCTCGGACAAGCCCGATCTGCGTTTCGAGCTCGAGATCGAGGATGCGACCGAGCTCACGCGCGATTCCGAGTTCGGCGTCTTCGCCAATGCGCCAGCGGTGCGGTTCATCCGCGTCCCGCAGGAGCTCTCGCGCTCCGAGCTCGACCGGCTCGAGGCGTTCGCCAAGGAGTGGGGGGCGAAGGGGATGGCCTACCTCGTGTTCGACGAGGAGGGTGAGGTTCGCTCGCCGATCGTCAAGTTCCTGTCCGAAGACGAGCTCGCCTTCTTCCGTGGCGATCCGACCACGACCGTTCTCTTCGGCGCCGACGAGCCGGACAAGGTCTCCCGCGTGCTCGGTGCCCTCCGCCTGCACCTCGGCCGCGAGCTCGGGCTGGTCGACGAGTCGCGCGACGAATTCCTCTGGGTGACCGACTTCCCGCTCTTCGAGTGGAACGAGGAAGAGGGACGCTGGCAGTCCGAGCACCATCCCTTCACGGGCGTGCGGCCCGGCGACGAAGAGCTGCTCGAAAAGGATCCCGCCCGGGTAGTCAGCCAGTCATACGACCTCGTCTGGAACGGGTGGGAGCTCGGCTCCGGTTCGATCCGGATCCACCGGCAGGACGTGCAGGAGCGGGTCTTCCGCGTCCTCGGGATCGAAGACGAAGAGGCGCAGCAGCGATTCGGCTTCCTCCTCGAGGTGATGCGCATGGGAGCGCCGCCGCACGGCGGCTTCGGCTTCGGGATCGACCGCTTCCTGGCCCTGCTCGCCGGGGAGCCGAACATCCGCGAGGTGATCGCTTTCCCGAAATCCGCCAGCGGCTCCGAGCCGATGACCGGCGCCCCCACTTCACTTCCCGAGCAGCAACTTCGTGAGCTGCATGTTCGCGTGGTCGAAGGAAACGGCATACTTGGCCCCGAAAGGAGCGTGACTGATGGCGACCCAGGAACCAGGAGCACGTGAAACGGGCGGACTTGCCGCTCTTCCGAGCGTCGACCAGCTGCCGCGAAGTGGTGACGGCGGGTTCGACGAAGCACAGGTAAACCAGGCCTTCGACACCTTCCAGAGGCACATCACCCAGTTGCAGACGCAGCTGCGGGTGCTGCAGGCGGCGGGGAGCTCTCCCGATGCCGAGCCGACCGGCCATGCGGTGCGCATGGACGCGCTCCATCTCGTTCGCGCGGCCGCCGAGTTCGCCGACACGCTCGAGAAAGACGCCCAGGACGCCGCGGCGCGGGTCATTCGCCGTGCCGAGAGCGACATCTCCGACAAGCAGCGCGAGTTCCTGAAGGAGAAGCAGCAGGTCGAGCGGCACGGGCGGGAGGCCGAGCAGAAGCGCACCGAGCTCCTGGCGGAGGCCGAGAAGGAAGCTCGCGAGACGCGCGACAAGGCCGAGCGAGAGGCGAGCCAGAAGCTGAAGGACGCCGAGGCGCGTGGCGCACGCTTGCTGGAGCAGGCGCGGCACCAGGCCACCGAGCTGACGAACAGCGCTCGCGCGGAGATCGATCAGTCGCTCGAGTGGGCTCGCTCGCAGGGGACGGACATCGTCCGCCGCGCGCGCGAAGGCGCAGAGCAGCTGCTCGGCGCGGCCGGCCTCGGCGGTGCGGCGCTCGATCATGTGGTCAAGTCGATTGCGGGCGAGCCCGAGAACGAGCCGAAGAAGAGCTCGCGTGGGACGTCTTCGACGAAGCAATCCGCTCAGCCACCGGCGAGCACGTCGTCCGACAGCGACGCCGGCTAGCCCTGAGGTAGGGCGTGCCGTCGCGACTCGGGCCAAGATTCGCGATCGAGGCGATATTCCTGATCGCGGTCGCCGTCGCGGTCGGCGTCGCCGATCTCGAGGCGAAGTGGATCGTCGCCGTGATGGCCGGCGCCTGGCTGCTGACCGCCCTGGTCGAGTGGGCCGCGTCGATGCGCGACCGCTGGACGGTGGCGAGGCCCGTATGGCCGGGGCAGGCGCAGCCGGAAGCGGTCGCCGCCGTGCCCATGCCGGTGGACAGCTGGGAGGAGACGGCCGTCCCGGCCGCTCCCGTCGTGGTCTCGGAGCCGGAGGCGCTCCCGGACGACATGCTCGCGCCGGCCGAGCCCGCCGCCCAGCCCGAGCCCGAGCCTGAGCCGGTCGCGGCCAAGCCGGAGCCGCCGCCCGAGCCTGCGCCCGAACCTGAACCGGTCGCCGAAGCACCGGAGCCGGAGCCCGCGCTCGCGGGTCCGGAGCCGCCGACGGCGGCGGAGGTCGGTGCCGAGGCTGCAGCAGTGGCCGCGGCCGCCGCGGCTGCCGCCGACACAACCGATAAGAGTCGGATGAAGTACGCACTCGAGCCGCTCGTTCCCAGGAAGAAGGCGCGTTTCTGGCAGCGCAAGCCGAAGGAGGAAGCGGAGGCGCGTCCGGCCGCCGAGACGGCAGCCGTCGGGCCGCAGCAAGAGGCGGTGACCGAGCCTCCGCCGCCCGTGCCGCCGTCGCCTGAGCCCGAGCCGACGCCAGAGCCGGAGCCTGAGCCCGCGCCGCCGGAGCCGGTCGCGGAGGCAGAGCCCGAACCAGAGCCGGTAGCCGCCGAGCCCGAACCAGAACCCGAACCGGAGCCAGAATCCGAACCAGAACCCGAACCGGAGCCGGAACCCGAACCAGAACCAGCCTGAGCCCGTGGCGGAAGCCGAGCGGGAACCAGAGCCGGAGCCCGAGCCCGAGCCCGAGCCCGAGCAACCCGTCGCCGAGGCGCCCGAGACGGTCGAGCGGCCGGTCATCCCGCCGCCTCCTCCGATCCGAGAGGTGCAGCCGACGCGGCCCTCGGCGCCGGCACCTCCCCTCCTCCTCCGCCTCCCGCCGCCGCCGCCGCCTCCGCCCCCGCGTATCCCCGTCGCGGCCGGCAAGCAGTGGAACGTGTGGGAGATCTCGAGCGCGGTGCGGGAGCAGAGCGGCGCCGATCCAGCCCGCCTGCAGGAGTGGAACGCGCTCCTGCTCAACCTCCGTCAATACGCGAACCCCGAGGGCACCCTGCCGCCCGAGTTCGATGAGCTCGTTCGCGAGTCGTTCGGCGAACTGCTGGAGTCGGCTTCCGCTCCGTGAACGTCGCGCTGGCGCAGCGGCAGATCGCGCTCGCTGGCATCGCACTTCTCGCCGGAATCCTCGCGTTTGGCCTCAGCTCACAGAAGGGCTCGAGCGGCCCGGAGCCGCCGGAATCGATCCCGGCGCCGGGAGGGGGCTGGTACCAGGCGATCGCAACCTCGAACGGCGCGACGTTCAAGCGGACGCACGTCGATCAGGCATGCGGTCACACGGTGGGACCGGCGACGTCCGTCGGAGTGGCGAACCCTGTGCTGCCGTGCGACGCCAAGATCTTCATCGAGTTCGGCGACAAACAGGCGGTCACGCAGGTGATTGCGCGGCCGCCGTCCTCCTCGGAGGCCGACTTCGAGATTGCGCCCGCCCTCGCGAACCAGCTCGGCCTGAAGGGGAGTCAGGTCATCGGCTGGAGATACGCGCGCTAAGCTTGTCCCGCTCGACCCTGTGCGTGGCCTGCGCCGTACATGTAGAACCAACACTCATGCGCAGGGAGCCTGCGTCCGGCTAGGCGGTACGCCGAAACCGGCAGGGCACCCACCTGGTTCACCAGGTTCGCATCAGGCGCAGGTCACGGCAGGGTGGAGCACGGGGGCAGGTTTCCCCGTGGGCCCCCTGAGAGCCCCGTGCGTTCCGGCATTGGCTTGCTGGAGCCGAGCAAAGCCCGCCTCCAGCACGAATCAGTTGCGGGCTCGTGGCCGACGTTGCCCTCGTCGCGGTAGAGGGCTTCGATGTTGTTGCCATCGGGGTCGAGGAGGTACGCGGCGTAGTAGCCCGGGCCGTAGTCGCGGTAGCCCGGCTCTCCGTTCGAGCGGAAGCCGGCCTCGACGCCGGCCGCGTGAAAGGCGTCGACCTGTTCCCGTGATCTTGCGTGGAAGCACAGGTGCAGCCCCGTCGTTGCCGGCTCCCTGGCGACCACGTTCACGTTCGTGAAGCAGGCGGACTCTTCGGTCTTGGAGATCGTCGGGATCCCGAGCGGCGCGAGGACCGTCTCGTAGAAGCGGACGCTCTCGGAGTAGTTCGACGCGTGGACGTCCACGTGGTCGACGACGATCCGGGTCCAGTCCCATTCGCTGGGATCCACGCTGGCTATTCTCGCTGCATGGTCGAGGTCTTCGGGGATTCGTCGCAGAACGGCGACTGGGCCTGCGTCCGGCTGCGGCTGGATGGCGACCGCATCGTCGAGGCGGACGCGGACGGGATTGAGACGCAGCTCGAGGGGCTGACCCTGCTCGAAGCCGCAGCAGTCGGCGGAGAGAAGTTGCCCGTGGACGCGCTCGCGAACGCGATCGGTCCGGTCTTCCGCGCGCCACGCTCAGCCGAGCGCGTCGCGGTTGCGATGAGCGGCGGCGTGGACAGCGCGGTCGCGCTTCTCCACGCAGGCGAGGATGCGATCGGGGTCACCCTCCGGCTCTGGCTCGATCCGGCCGGTCCCGACGCCGAGCGGGCCTGCTGCTCGCCCGAGGCCGTCATCGCCGCGCGCGCGACCTGCCACCGGCTCGGGCTTCCGCACGTCACCCTCGATCTGCGGCAGGAGTTCCGCGCCTCGGTCGTCGAGCCGTTCGTCGCCGGGTACGCGGAGGGTGAGACGCCGAACCCGTGCATCCGCTGCAACGGCAGCTTCCGCTTCACCGAGCTGCTCGCGTTCGCGCGCCGCGCCGGCGCGCCCCGTCTCGCGACGGGCCACTACGCCCGCGTCGTGAACCACCGCGGCCGGCGGCTCCTGGCCCGCGCGCGCGACCAGCGCAAGGACCAGTCGTACATGCTCGCCGGCCTTGATCCGGCGAAGCTCGAGTCCGTCTGGTTTCCGCTCGGCGACCAGACCAAGGAGGAGACGCGGGCGGAGGCGATCCGGGCGGGCCTCGATGCCGCCGCGCCGCCCGGAGAGCCAGGAGGCGTGTTTCCTCGCGGGAGCGGACTACCGCGACTTCCTCGGTCGCGCCGGGCTGACCGAACAGCGCGGCGAGGTTGTCGACGAGGGCGGGCACCGCCTCGGCACCCACTCCGGCCATTGGGGCTTCACGCCGGGACAGCGTCGCGGGATCGGCGTCGCCGCCGGCAAGCCGCTGCACGTCCTGCGCACCGAGCCCGCGCACAACCGCGTCGTCGTCGGCGAGCGGTCCGCGCTCGCCCGCACGGACGTCCACGCCAGCGGTTCGCTGTTCTGCTCCGTCGATCGCGCGCAGGCGAAGCTCCGTTACCGCTCGCCGGCCGTTTCCGCGAACGTGCGGACGGAGGCGGGAGGTTTCCGCCTCGACCTCGACGAGCCTGCCTACGGCGTCGCGCCGGGCCAGGCGGCCGTCCTCTACGAAGACGACGCGGTCGTCGGCTCCGGGATCATCCGGCGCTGACGCGCGCAACTACGATGCCCGGCATGGACGAGATCGTCCTCATCATTCCGCGCGAGCGTCCGTTCTACGGCGTCGCCCACCTCGTGCTCGGCGGGCTCGGCAGCCGGCTGAACCTGACGTTGGAGCACCTCGAAGATCTCCAGCTCGGGCTGGACAGCCTGTTCGCGCAGCACGACGGCCAGGGGGACGTCACGGTCCGCATCCGGATTCGCGAGGGCGCCATCGAGACCGAGGTCGGCCCGTTCCCGTCGGCGCTCTCCGACGAGCTCGGGACCGAGTCCGGAGGCGTCGGCCTGCGCCGCATCCTCGAGACAGTTTCCGACGGGGTCGAGCTCGGCGAGCGCGACGGAGAGGCGTGGGTGACGCTCACCAAGAACGTGGACGGCGCCGGCCGATGAGCCCCGAGACGAACGACAAGGAGCTGCTCCGCCGGTACCACGTCGACGGCGATCTCACCGCGCGGGAACAGCTGATCGAGCGCTACCTCTCGCTCGTGCGCTCGCTCGCCCGCCGCTACGCCTACCGCGGCGAGCAGCTCGACGACCTCGTCCAGATCGGCAGCATCGGCCTGATCAAGGCGATCGACCGCTTCGACATCGACCGCGGCGTCGAGCTGACCACGTACGCAACGCCGAACATCATCGGCGAGATCAAGCGGCACTTCCGCGACAAGGGCTGGTCGGTACGCGTTCCGCGTGGGCTGCAGGAGCTGAACGTCAAGCTCTCGCGCCTCGTCGAGGAGCTGACCGTCCAGCTCGGACGGTCCCCGACGATCCCCGAGCTGGCCAAGGCGTCGGGCGCCGAGGAAGAGCTCGTGCTCGAGGCGCTCGAGAGCGGCCGCGCGTACAGCTCCGTCTCGCTCTCGACCGGCATCGGTGGGGGGGACGACGAGGACGAGCTCGACCCGCTCGAGACGATCGGCACCGAAGAGCCCGGCTATCGGCTTTCCGAGGAGTGGGCCGTGCTCGAGCCGGGGCTGCGCGTGCTCGACGAGCGGGAGCGGATGATCCTCCACCTGCGGTTCTTCGACGGGCTGACGCAGTCCCAGATCGCCCAGCAGGTCGGCATCTCGCAGATGCATGTCTCCCGGCTGATCCGGCGCGCGCTCGAGAAGATCCGCGAGGAGATCGCCGTCGAGGAGACGACCTATGCGGACGACCGCTGAGCTGCGCGAGGGCTTCCTCGCCTTCTTCGAAGAGAAAGGCCACGTTCGCCGGCCCTCCGCGTCGCTGATCCCGCGGGCCGACGACCACACGACGCTGTTCATCAGCGCCGGGATGCAGCCGTTGATGCCGTACTTCCTCGGCAAGGAGGAGCCGCCGGCGCCTCTGGTCGCGAACGTCCAGAAGGTCTTCCGCACCGTCGACATCGACGAGGTCGGGCTCGACACGTCCCACCTGACCTTCTTCGAGATGCTCGGCAGCTGGTCGTTCGGCCAGTACTTCAAGGAGGGCGCGGTCGAGTACGCGACCGAGTTCATCCAGGACCGGCTGAAGCTCGACTGGGACCGGATCTGGCCGAGCGTGCATGCGGGGGATCCCGAACTGGGCCTCGGCCCCGACGAGGAGGCGATCCGCCTGTGGGAGAAGGTCGGCATCCCGGCCGAGCGGATCACGCCGCTGCCGTCTTCGGAAAACTTCTGGTCGGTCGGCGGCCCAGGCCCGTGCGGCCCCGACTCGGAGATCTACTACGACTGGGGCGAGGAGGCGGGCTGCGGCGAGCCGGACTGCGCGCCCGCCTGCACCCGCTGCGAGCGCTTCCTCGAGTTCTGGAACCTCGTCTTCATGGAGTACGAGCTCCACCCGGACGGCACGGTCACGCCGCTCCCCGAGCAGAACATCGACACGGGCCTCGGCCTGGAGCGCATCGCGCAGATCGTCCAGCAGGTGCCGTCGGTCTACGACACGGACGGCTACCAGACGATCATGGGCTGGATCGAGCAGCAGTCGGGCGTCGCGTACGGCGACTCGGCGGACGCGACCAAGGCGCACCGCGTGCTCGCCGACCACGCCCGCGGGATGACGTTCATGGTCGCGGAGGGCGTTGCGCCCTCGAACGAGGCGCGGGGATACGTCCTCCGGCGGATCATCCGGCGGGCCGTCCAGCACGGGCTGCGCATCGGCCTGGAGGCGCCGTTCCTGGCGCGCCTCTCCGACACCGTCATCGAGCAGATGGGCGACACCTATCCGGAGGTCGCGGAGCACAGCGACGAGATCCACCGCGTCCTCACCGCCGAGGAGGAGCGCTTCGCCGAGACGCTCGAGCGCGGGATGAAGCTCTTCGACGAGGCCGCCGCCAAGGACGCGATCAGCGGCGACGACGCTTTCACGCTCCAGGCGACCTACGGCTTCCCGCTCGAGCTCACCACCGAGCTCGGCCGCGAGCGGGGAATCCCCGTGGATGACGACCGGGCGCGGGAGCTGATGGCGGAGCACCGCGAGATCTCACGCGCGGGTGTCGGTGCCGACGGCGGCATCGTGCTTCCCGGAAAGCGAAAGTCCCGCTTCGCCGGGTACGAGAAGACTGAACTCCTCACGGCCATCCTCGAGTACGCCGACGTCGACGAGGGCGAGTTCCAGGCCCGTCTGGAGGAGTCGCCGTTCTACCCCGAGGGCGGCGGCCAGGTCAGCGACCCAGGCTGGATCGAGAACGAGGAGACGGGGACGCGCGCCGAGCTCGTCCGCGCGATCCGGCTCGTCGGTGAGGACCAGGTCCTGACATTTCGCGGGGAAGGCTTCTCGGCGGGGACGCGCGTGCGCGCAGTCGTCCCCTGGAAGCACCGCTTCCCGACGATGGCGAACCACACCGCGACGCACCTTTTGCACCAGGCGCTGCGCGAGGTGCTCGGCGACCACGTCCGGCAGGCGGGCTCCGCCGTCCGCCCCGACAAGCTCCGCTTCGACTTCACCCATCCGCAGTCCCTGACCGCGGACGAGCGCGAGGCGGTCGAGAAGATCGTCAACGAACGGGTCTTCGAGAACCTCCCCGTCCGCGCGTTCGTCACGCCGATCGAGGAGGCGCGCAAGCTCGGCGCGATGATGCTCTTCGGCGAGAAGTACGGCGACGAGGTGCGCGTCATCGAGATCCCAGGCTTTTCCCGCGAACTGTGCGGAGGCACGCACGTGCGTTGGACGGCGGAGATCGGGCCGTTCGCGATCCTCTCGGAGTCGTCCGTCGGCGCCGGCACCCGGCGGATCGAGGCGGTCACGTCGGGCGAGGCGTTCGCGCTGCTCGAGGCTCGGTCGCGGGAGCTCGAGGAGCTCCGCGGCGAGCTCGAGCGCGTCCGCAAGGAGACGCGTGCTCCGAAGGCCGCCGAGGCGGCGGATTTCTCGATCGTCGATCGGGAGGACGACGTCCTTCTGGTCGAGGCCAAGGCGCTCAAGGGCGGCGAGCTGCGCGACCTCTCCGACCGGCTGCGGAAGCAGGAGAAGGCGCAGGGCGTCATCGTCGGCTCCGTCGACGACGGCCGCGCGTACCTCGTCGTGAATCTCGACGAGTCACTGGTCGGGCGCGGGCTCGACGCGTCGCAGCTCGTCCGCGACCTCGGTGGCCACATCGGCGGGGGCGGCGGGGGAAAGCCCACGCTCGCGGAGGCCGGCGGCCGCAATCCCGAGGGTCTTCGGGACGCGCTCCAGGCCGGCAAGCAAGCCATCGCCGCAGCACTGAAGTGAAAGTGGTCGCGCTCGACTACGGCTCGGCGCGCACGGGCGTCGCAGTCTCGGACCCGACAGGGACGATCGCCCGTCCACTCGAGGTCGTCCAGCAGGCCTCCAGCGAGGCGGGCCTGGCGCGGCTGGCTGCGATCGTCCGCGAGCAGGAACCGGACCGGATCGTGGTCGGGCTTCCGCTGACCCTCCGCGGCGAGCACGGCGCGCAGGCCGAGGAGACGGATCGGTTCGTCGAAGCGCTCGAAGCCGCTGTCGACGTCCCCGTCGAGCGCTTCGACGAGCGCTTCACGAGCACGCTCGCCGGCCCCGGACCCGGCTCCGACGCCCGCGCCGCGGCGCACCTCCTCGACGGGTACCTGGAATGGTCGCGCGACCGCCGGTAAGGTCGCGCCGCCCCCGCCCGTCGCGCCGAGAGCTCATGGCACGGCGGCTGGGAGCGCTCGCCGCCCTGCTGGCCGTCGCCGGGATCGGCGTCTGGGCCGCCACCTCTGCGATCGGAGGCGACAAGAACACCAAGCCCGCGCCCACGAACCCGACGCTCCGCATCGTCTTCCCGGAGGGATTCACGCGCGAGCAGATGGCGAGCCGGATCACAGCCGTCGACGCGATTGCGCGCAGGAAACGCAACGTCGACCCGATCCTGTCCGCGCGCGGCTACCTCGCGGCGACGAAGCGTGTTCGCGCGCCGGCGGAGTTCGCGAAGGACGTTCCCGACGGCGAAGCCGAGGGCTTCCTCTTCCCCGCGCTGTACGAATTCACCGCGCAGACGACGTCCAGAAGGCTCGCCAAGGACCAGCTCGTCGCGTTCCGCCGGAACTGGAGGAAGATCAACCTGGGGTACGCGAAGGCACGCAACCTCACACCGTACGACGTCCTCATCATCGCCTCGATCATCGAACGTGAGGCTCTCGCGCCGAGCGATCAGAAGCTGGTCGCCGCCGTCATCTACAACCGTCTGCACGCGGCGATGACGCTCGGGCTCGACGCAACCGTGCGCTACGGCCTGCACATCCCGCCGGGGAAGCCCTTGACGGACGCGCAGGCCAACGGCTCCAACCCGTACAACACACGCACCAACCACGGGTTGCCACCAACGCCGATCTCGAACCCCGGGCTCGCCGCGATGCAAGCGGCCGCGCATCCGGCGAACGCGAACTACCTCTACTTCTATCTCAAGCCCGACAAGGTTCACCTCTTCTTCACCGCGAGCCTCGAGGCGTTCAACGCCTACAAGGCCGCTCACCCCGCCGAGTGATCACCGGCGAGACACGCCTCGTCGGGCTGATCGGAAACCCGGTCGCGGCGTCGCTCTCGCCGCGCATGCAGAACGCGGCCTTCGCCGCGCGCGGGCTGGACTGGGCGTACGTCCCGCTGCAGGTCGAGCCCGACGAGCTGGAGGTCGCGCTGCGCGGGCTGGTGGCGTTCGGGTTCGCCGGCGCGAACGTGACCGCTCCGTACAAGCTCGAGGTCGCGCGGCTCGTCGGCGCGGACGAGCCGTCCGTGAACACGCTGGTCGTGCGCGAGGGACGGCTCCAGGCAAGCTCGACGGACGCGGCCGTGCTGGACGGAAGGAGCTTCGAACGGCCGGTCGTGCTGGGGGACGGAGGGGCTGCCGCAGCCTTCAGGGCGGCACTACCCGGGGCACGTCAGTTCTCTCGGCGCGGCGATTGGCCGCCGGACGTGTCGGAGGCCGACCTGGTGGTCAACGCGACCTCCGAGCGCGACGAGGTCCTGGTGGAGCTGGGGCGGCGGCAGACGCTCGTCGATCTCCCGTATCCGGAGACGGCCACCGCGCGCGTCGCGCAGGGTGAGGTGATCTTCGGGCTCGAGGTGTTGGTCGCCCAGGGCGCGGCGTCGTTCGAGCTCTGGACCGGCCTGCGCGCACCTGTCGAGGTGATGCGGAGGGCACTAGATGGGTGATGACATGAGCTCGCCGCTGCGGGGCGCGAGCTGGTGCGTCTGGGGCGTCGAGGCGGACGCTTGCCGATGCTGCCAGCATCGGTGAGCGGCTGACTCGGCGAAGCGCAGGCGCGGTGGAGGCCGGCTCCGCCGGCCGCAGCCGGGCCGGAGCGGCCCAGGCGTGCCAGATCGCGCAGCCGCACGCCCGAGATCGTGGCATCAACCATCTAGGGTTGGCCGCGTGACCCTCAGCCTGGCAACGGCAGGTGAGTCCCACGGGCCGGTGCTGGTCGCGATCCTGAGCGGCCTGCCCGCCGGGCTCATGCTCGACCGGGACGCGATCGACGACGACCTCCGCCGCCGCCAGGAGGGCTACGGACGCAGCCCCCGACAGAGGATCGAGCAGGACCGCGTGGAGGTCCTGGCCGGCCTCCGGCACGGCCGCACGCTCGGAACGCCGCTCGCGCTCGTCGTCTCCAACCGCGACCACGAGAACTGGCACTGGGGAATGAGCCCCTGGCCGCCCGAAGGTGAGGCGACGGGCAAGGGGACGAAGGCCGTGACGGTTCCGCGCCCGGGCCACGCCGATCTGGCCGGCGCGCTCAAGTTCGGTCTCGCCGACACGCGCGACGCGCTCGAGCGCGCGAGCGCGCGGCACACCGCCGTGGCCGTGGCAGCAGGCTCCGTCTGCAAAGCCCTTCTCGGCACGATCTCGATCGAGGTCGAGGGAGGCGTGGCGACCGGGGATCTCGAGCGGCGGATCGACGACGCTCGCGCCGACCGCGATACGGTCGGCGGAGTGGTGGAGGTTCGCGCCGCCGGCGTACCGCCCGGGCTCGGCTCGTACGCGACCAAGGAGGAGCGGCTCGACGCGCGCCTGGCGGCGGCGCTGATGGGGATCCAGGCGGTCAAGGGGGTCGAGATCGGCGACGGTTTTGCGCTCGCCGAGCTCCGCGGCTCGCAGGCCCACGACGAGATCGGCGACGGGCTGCGTCGCACCAGCAATCGTGCCGGGGGGATCGAAGCCGGCGTCTCGAACGGGGAGGAGATCGTCGTCCGCGCGGCGATGAAGCCGCTGCCGACCCTGATGCGCCCCCTCCAGACCGTCGACCTCGACACGGGCGAGCCGGCCGAGGCGCTGGTCGAGCGGAGCGACGTCGCCGCGGTCGAGGCGCTCGCGGTGGTGGCCGAGGCCGCGGTCGCGTTCGAGCTCGCGCGCGCGGCCCGGGAGAAATTCGGCGGCGACGCCCTTGGCGACTTCGTCGCCGCCTGGCAGGCGTACCTCGACCGAATCCCGTGGCAGTCAACGCGCTAGACCGCCATGTCGCCCTCGTCGGCTTCATGGGCGCCGGAAAGTCGACGCTCGCGCCGCTGGTCGCCGAACGGATCGGCCGAACGGCCGTTGATGTCGACGACGAGCTCGGCGTGGACATCCCGACCCTCTTCGCTCAGGGTGAGCCGGCGTTCCGGGCTGTAGAGGAGCGCCGGACCTGTGAGTTGCTCGCGTCCACAGAGCCCGCCGTGCTTGCACTCGGAGGCGGCGCAATCACCTCGGACGCGATCCGCCGTGCGCTGGCGGAGCGCGCGCTGACCGTGCTCATCGACGTCGACGTCGAGACGGCCTGGGAGCGTGTGCAGGCCACGGACCGTCCGCTCGCGCAGGACGAGACGGCGTTCCGGCGACTGAATGACGAGCGCAGGCCGCTTTACGGCGGGATTGCAGATGCGATCGCAACCGACGTCGAGGACATCGTCCTGGCGGCTGGCGGCATCCACGTCGAGGCGGGTGCGCTTCTGCGCCTCGAGCGTTTCGTCGAGGAGCCGGCCGCCCTCGTCACCGAGCCGGTCGTGTCCGGGATCCACGGCGCCGACGCGCAGATCGCCTTCCCCTTCGACGAGACGCACGAGCTTCCGACCGGCGAGGCGGCCAAGCAGCTCGCGGCGATCGAGCGCTTGTGGCGCTCGCTCCGGCTCGGGCGGGACGGAACGATCGTGGCTCTCGGTGGCGGCGCGCTCACCGACGCGGCCGGCTACGCAGCCTCGGCCTACCTGCGCGGCGTCCCCTGGATACCGATCCCGACGACGCTGACGGCGCAGGTGGACGCGGCAATCGGCGGCAAGACCGCGATAGACCTCCCAGAGGGCAAGAACCTCGTCGGCGCATTCCACTGGGCCGCGCGGACGCTGATCGATCCGGCGCTGCTCGCGACCCTTCCCGAGCGGGAGCGGAAGAACGGGATGGCCGAAGTGGTCAAGACGGGACTGCTTGCCGGTGAGCCGCTGTGGGAGCTGCCCGACGGGGAGCTGGTCCGCCGTTGCGCGGCGTTCAAGGCCGGCGTCTGTCTCCGCGACCCGCACGACTACGGCGAACGGAAGATGCTCAACCTCGGGCACACCTTCGCGCACGCGCTCGAGGCCGGCGCGCGCTACGGCATCCCACACGGCGAAGCGGTCGCGCTGGGCCTCCTGGCGGCGCTCCGCCTGTCGGGCCTCGAGACCGACACTGTGGAAGAGGTGCTCCGGCCACAGCCGGCGCACGCCGATCGTGACCTCGCCTGGGAGGCGCTCCAGCGCGACAAGAAGGGCGGACGCTTCGTGCTGCTCGACGCGCCGGGCGAGCCGCGTATCGACGTCGAGCTTTCTGCGGAGCAGGTGCGCTCCGAACTCGACCGACTGATCGCCGACTAGATGGGTGATGCCATGAGATCGCCGACTGCGGGGCGCGAGCTGGTGCGTCTGGGGCGTCGAGACGGACACTTGCCGATGCTGGAGAGCATCGGTGAGCGCTCCGCCGGCCCCAGCCGGGTCGGAGCGGCCCAGGCGGGCCAGATCGTGCAGCCGCACGCGCGAGATCGTGGCATCAACCATCTAGGCTGGCGACCGTGCGCATCGTCGTCTTGAACGGGGTGAACCTCGACGAGGTGGGTCGGCGCGACCCGGCCGTCTACGGCGGGAGTGACCGGCTACGAGCTGGAGACGCGGATCTACCGGTGGGCGAAGGACCTCGGGCTCACGGTCGAGTGCAAGCAGACGAACCACGAGGGCGAGTACATCAATTGGTGCCACGAGGCGCTCGACTGGGCCGACGGCGTGATCGTCAACCCCGGCGCGTGGTCGCACTACAGCTATGCGATCCACGACGCGCTCGAGATGTTCAAGGTGCCGATCGTGGAGGTGCACCTCTCCAACATCGACGAGCGCGAGGAGTGGCGGCGGCTACTCGGTCGTGGCTGACGCTGGCCGCGACACGGATTACTCGGCAAGGGCCCTGACGGCTACCGCGAAGCGCTCGAATATCTGAAGGAGGCCACGTGACCAGGCTCGAGCAGCTTCAGTGAGCGGATCGAGGAGCCGCTCCTCGTCACCGCCCCGGTCAACGTCCGCTACCTGACGGGGTTCGACAGCTCGAACTCGGCGCTGCTGGTCGAGCCGGGCCGGGTTCGGCTCTTCAGCGATTTCCGCTATGCGGAGGCCGGCAAGCGGGTGCCGGACGTCGAGTTCTCGGTGACGAAGCGGAACCTATACGGCTGGCTGGCCGAGGAGCTTTCCGGCCGGCTCGCCTTCGAGGCGGACGCCGTGACCTACGCCGCCTACCAGACGCTCGAGGCCGGCGGGCTCGAGCTCGTTCCGCGGCGGGGCGTGGTCGAAGCGTTGCGCGCCGTCAAGGACGAGGACGAGCTCGCGCTGATTCGCCGCGCCGGCGAGATCACGAGCGAGGCGTTCGCGCGGCTCGCCGAGGAGCCGTTCGTCGGCCGCACCGAGAAGGAAGCTCGCCTGGCGGCTCGACTCGCTCTACCACGAGCTCGGCGCCGACGGCCCGGCCTTCCCGACGATCGTCGCCGCAGGCACGAACGGCGCGACGCCGCACGCACATGCGGGCGACAACCAGATTCCCGAGGGGACGACGGTCGTGATCGACTCCGCCGCGGCGCTCGACGGGTACGTGTCCGACTGCACGCGGACCTTCGCAACCGGGGAGCTCCCGGAGGAGCTGGCGCGCGCATACGACGTGACCCAACGGGCGCAGCAAGCCGGGTTGGATGCGGTACGGCCGGGAGTGACCGGCCGCGAGGCGGACACGGCGGCGCGCGACATGGTCGAGGAAGCAGGCTACGGCGAGGAGTTCGGCCACGGCCTCGGCCATGGGCTGGGAATGCTCGTGCACGAGGCCCCGCGGCTGTCGCAGGAATCGGAGGACACGCTCGAGGCCGGCAACGTCGTGACGGTCGAGCCGGGCATCTACCTGTCGGGCCTGGGCGGGATCCGCATCGAGGACCTCGTCATCGTCCGCGACGATGGGCCGGAGATCCTCACCACCTTCACGAAGGAGCTCGTGACCGTTTCCTAGACTTGAGGCAATGGCCGAAACCGTCAACACCAACCAGTTCAAGAACGGGATGCACATCGAGCTCGACGGCGTCGTCTGGCGCATCGTCGACTTCCAGCACGTCAAGCCGGGGAAGGGCGGCGCGTTCGTCCGCACCAAGCTGAAGGCGCTCGAATCGGGCGCGGTCGTCGACAAGACCTTCCGCGCCGGCGAGAAGTTCTCGCGCGTGCATACCGAGACGAAGAACGTCCAGTACCTGTACGACGCCGGCGACGACGTCGTGTTCATGGACGAGGAGAACTACGAGCAGATCAACCTGCCGCGGACGGAGGTGGCGGAGGTGCTCGAGTTCCTCCAGCCGTCCAGCTCGGTGCAGATGCTGACGGTGGACGGTCGTCCATCGGGCGTGCAGCTCCCGTCGGCGGTCGAGCTGAAGGTCACGGAGACCCAGCCGGGCGTCAAAGGGGACACGGTCTCGAACGTCTCCAAGCCGGCGACGCTCGAGACGGGGGCCGTCGTGCAGGTGCCGCTGTTCGTGAACGAGGGCGACACGATCCGCGTCGACCCGCGCGAGCGCCGCTACATCTCGCGCGCTTGACGCCTCTTTCGATCGCGAACGTCGGCGTGGTGGACGTCGCCGGCGGACGCGTCGTGCCCGAGCAGACGGTCGTGGTCCGCGGCGGCCGCATCTCGTTCGGCACGGCCGAGGGCGAGGTGATCGACGGGAGCGGCAAGTTCCTGATCCCGGGGCTCTGGGACGCGCACGTCCACCTGTGCTGGAAGGGCGAGGGCTCGCTCGAAGAGCTCGTCGCCTATGGGGTCACCGCGGTCCGCGACCTCGGCGGACACCTCGACGAGCTCGACGCGTGGCGCGCTGAGATCGAGGCCGGCGCCCGTGTCGGGCCGCGCATCTGGCGCGCAGGGCCGATCCTGAACGGCGCGAGCTACAACGAGTACCAGCGGGTGATCGCGGATGCGGCCGAGGCTCGCGCGGCGGCGCGCGAGCTCTCGGAGGCCGGCGTCGACTTCCTGAAGACGCACCGGCGCACGTCGCGCGAGGCGTACTTCGCACTGATCGACGAGGGGCGAAAGCTCGGCCTCGACGTCGTCGGGCACATCCCGATGGAGGTCGAGCCGGCGGAGGCCGTCGCCTGCGGCCAGGCGACGATCGAGCACACCGAGACGATCTTCGAAGGCACGTGGGATGCGGCGCGGACCGAGCCCTGGCCGCAGGCGGTCCGGCGCTTCCGCGACGAGGGCGCCGACGAGCTGTTCTCGCGGTTCGTCGAGAACGGCGTCCCGCTCACGCCGACGCTCGTCCCGTGGGCGCTCGTGCTCGACGAGGGCGACGAGGAGTGGGAGGAGCTCTTCCCCGAGTTCGTCGCCGTCGTGGGCCAGATGCACGAGGCCGGGATGACGCTCCTCGCCGGGACGGACATCGCCGCCGACCGTCCGGTCGGCACCACCCTGCACCGCGAGCTCGGCCTGCTGGTCGAGGCGGGCCTCTCGCCCGGCAGAAGCGCTGCGTGCGGCGACGAGCGCGCCCGCTCAGGTGCTCGGCGTCGACGACGAGCTGGGAGCGGTCGAGGCCGGCAAGCTCGCCGACCTCGTCCTCCTCGACGCCGATCCGCTCGAGGACATCTCGAATACGCGCCGGATCGCGACCGTGATCGCGCGCGGGCGCGTGTACGAGCCGCTCAGCCCGTCAGCGGATTGAAGTTCGCGTTCGACGCAATCTGCCAGCGCGTCCCGTTCCACGTGTAGGTGGCGAGCCGCGGCGCGGGACCCGGGGTGTACGGCCGTCCATTGACCGTTCCCTTCACCGTCGCCGCGTAGCGGGCGATCAGCGTCCCACCTGCCTGGGTTCCGTGGAAGTCCGTGAGCGTGAACTCCTGGATGTCGGCGAGCTTTGCGAGCCAGGCCTTCTTGCCGCTGCCGCTCCCGTCCGCGCGCTGGACCTGGAAGGCGGGGGAGAGGAATCGCGTGAGACCCGGGACGTCCTTGTTCACGATCAGCTTGAAGAACCGATTCGACAGGGCCGTCGCGGTCGCCGTCGGGTTTGCGAGCTTGGGCGCGGGACGCACCTTGACCGACGTGCCGGCCGCAAGAGAGGGGCCGACCGCCAGCGCCGCCGCAATCGCGATGGCGGCAAGCAACGTGCTTCGTTTCATGGAGCTCTCCTTCGTCGTGGCTGCACCCACTCTAAGCTTCGGGCGTGCCGGTACTGGTCGACACCACGATCCGCCTGCTCAGCCAGGAGCCCCTGGCGGGGCGGCTTCCGGCCGGCGCGATCTTCGAGATCGCCGAGATCCTGGACGGCGCGGGCTTCGCCTGTCTCGAGGTATCGGGTGGCGGCGTGTTCGAGGGTGCAGTCCGTCGCGGCGTCGAAAGCCCGTGGGAGCGGATCCGCGCGCTGGAGGCGCGCACGAACACTCCCCTCGGCCTCGCTCTCCGTGGCCGCTTCCTCGTCGGCTCCAGGCCGGTCGGTCCCGACTTCGTCCGCCGCTTCGTCGCCTCCGCCGCCGAGAACGGCATCCAGGTCTTCCGTCTCCACGATCCGCTCAACGACGTGTCGAATCTGCGTGAGGCGGCGGAAGCGATCGCAGCGGCGGGAGGCGAGTTCGACGCCGGCCTCGTCTACGGCTCGGGCCACACGGGCGAGACCGACGTCCTGGTCGAGCAGGCGCGCAAGCTGCCCGACCTCGGAGCGGCGCGCGTCCTCCTGCACGATCCGACGGGATCGCTCCAGCCGCACCGCGCGTCGGAGCTCGTGCATGCGATTCGCGAGCAGACGGGTCTCCCGGTCGGCGTCTACTGCCAGGGAGCGGGAGGGAACGCGCTCGCCGCCGCGCTCGAGGCCGTGCGTGCCGGGGCCGACCGCGTCGCCTCCGCCGTCTATCCCGTCGCGCTGACGCTTCATCGCGCCTCCGGCGAGGGGCTGACCGAGGCGCTGGCCGGTCTCGGGCTCGACGCCGGCGTCGACGTCGACCTGCTCTGGCGCGCGTCCGACGTGGTCGACGAGCACATCGGCGACGAGCCCGTCACGCCGCTCGCTCCACGAGTCGCAGTCCGGGCCGCCGAGCACAACGTCCCGGCCGGGCTGGTCGCCTCACTCGACGCTCAGCTCCGCGCGCAGGCCGCCGGCGACCGTATCGACGAAGTGCTCGCCGAGCTGGCCCGGATCCGGTCCGAAACCGGCTGGCCGCCGCTGGCCGCGCCGATCGGGCAGATCCTCGCTTCCCAGGCGCTCGTCCACGTGCTCTCCGCGGCTCGTTACCAGGTTGTGGTGGACGAGCTCCGCGCACTGGTCGGCGGTCGGTACGGAACGCCACCGGTCCCGATCGACGAAGGCGTCCGCCGCGCGATCGACCTCGTCTCAGGCGATCTTCCCGAGGAAGAACCGGCGGCGAACCTGGCCGAGCTCCGCGACGAGGCCGAGGGTCTCGCCTCGAGCGAGGAGGAATTGCTCCTGCTCGCGCTCTTCGGCGAGGACGCCGAGCCGCTGTTGCGAACGATCCGCGGCCGCGCGAGCGGCGAGGAGACGCTCGCGACCGGCGGCGTCGACCGGGCGCAGGCGGAGCGCATCCGTGAGCTCGTGCGCGTCGTGCAGGAGTCTGGCGTCGCCGAGATCACGGTCGAGGAGGGCGGGATGCGTGTCTCGGTCCGCCGCAGCGAGGAGACGCCGGCGCGGCCGCGGCTGCTCCCGCACAGCCGAACGGAGCTCGAGGAGGCGCCCGTTCCGCCGCCCGAGCAGGACGGGATCGTACGCGTCGAGGCGCCGATGGTCGGGATGTTCTACCGGGCGCCCGAGCCCGGAGCGGCGCCGTTCGTTCAGGAGGGCGAAACCGTCCAGTCCGGCCAGACCCTGTGCATCCTCGAGGCGATGAAGCTGATGAACGAGATCAAGTCCGACGTGGACGCGGTCGTGCGCGGCATCCACGTTCGCAACGCGGAGCCCGTCGAGTTCGGACAACTGCTGTTCGAGCTGGAACTCGTGCTCGGGCGGCCGGCCGACGCGCTCTAGGCATGTTTTCGCGCGTGCTCATCGCGAACCGTGGCGAGGTGGCCGTCCGCGTCATCCGCACGCTGCACGACCTCGGGATCGAGGCGGTCGCGATCTACTCGACCGCGGACGCGGACTCGCTCCACGTCCGCATGGCCGACCGCGCGGTCTGCGTCGGCCCCCCGGCCGCGGGGCGGAGCTACCTGAACATCCCGTCCGTGGTCGCCGCCGGGGAGACGACTCGCTGCGACGCCGTCCATCCCGGCTGGGGCTTCCTGGCTGAGAACGCCGCGTTCGTCCGGGCGTGCGAGGACAACGACCTCGTCTTCATCGGCCCGTCGCCGGAGACGATGGAGCAGATGGGGGACAAGGTCGAGGCGAAGGCGGCGATGGCGGGGGCCGGGATGCCGCTGATCCCCGGAACGGAGCACGCGGTCGACGTCGACGGCGCCCGAGCGGCCGCCGACGACCTCGGCTATCCCGTCCTGCTCAAGGCTTCGGCGGGCGGTGGAGGACGCGGCATGCGGCTCGTCGAGTCGCCGGAGCAGCTCGAGGACGTGTTCCAGGGCGCCTCGGCCGAGGCGAACGCGGCCTTCGGCGACGGCAGCCTCTATGTAGAGAAGGCGCTCGTCCCGGCGCGGCACGTCGAGGTGCAGGTCCTGGCGGATGGGCAGGGTGGAGTCCAGACGCTCGGCGAGCGCGAGTGCTCGATTCAGCGCCGGCACCAGAAGCTGATCGAGGAGTCACCCTCGCCCGCGGTCTCACCGGCGCTCCGCGAGGAGATCGAAAGCGCCGTCGAGCGTGCCTGCCTCCAGCTCGGCTATCGCAACGCGGGCACGTTCGAGTTTCTCCTCGGCCCCGACGGCGGCTTCTACTTCATGGAGCTGAACGCACGCCTGCAGGTCGAGCATCCGGTGACGGAGCTCGTAACGGGGATCGACCTCGTCCGCGAGCAGCTAGAGGTGGCCGCCGGGAAGCGGCTCGAACGGACGGGCCGGATTGAGCGCCGCGGCCACGCGATCGAGGCGCGGATCAACGCCGAGGACGTCGCCCGCGACTTCGCGCCCGCCCCCGGCCGGATCGAGCATTTTCGCGCGCCGCTCGGCCCGGGCGTGCGGATGGACACGCACGTCGAGTCGGGCACGGTCGTCTCCCCGTACTACGACTCGCTCGTCGGCAAGGTCGTCGTCTGGGACGAGGACCGGCCGTCGGCGATCGCGCGCGCGGTGCGCGCGCTGACGGAGCTCGAGGTCACGGGCATCCCGACGACCCGCGAGCTCGCGATCGGGATCCTGCGCGGCGAGGCGTTCGGATCCGGGCGCTACTCCACGAGCTTCCTGGACGAGATGGCCCCGGTCGCCGCATGAGCGGTCGCCGGGCAGCGAGGCGAACGGCGGTCTTCCTCCTCTACCAGTGGGACGTGACCGGGCAGCCGCTCGCGTCGCTGTACGAGGGCGAGGTCGATCCGTACGCGTGCGAGATCGCCGAGACGGTGATGGCGCGTGCGGACGAGCTCGACAACCGGCTCAGCGCGGCCGCGGAAGGGTGGCCGGCCGAGCGGCTCGGCTCGGTCGAGCGAAACATCCTGCGGGTCGCGGTGGTCGAGCTGGAAGGCGACGACGTGCCGGACGAGGTGGCGATCAACGAGGCGGTCGAGCTGGCGAAGCGCTACGCCTCCGACGAGGCTGCGCGGCTCGTCAACGGGATCCTCGGCCGCATTGCACGGGAGAAGGTGGGCACATGAGCACAGAAGATTCCCTCAAGCGCGCCGAGGAGCTCCTCGGGCGACTGGAGAAGGCACGAGCCGACCTCGAGCGCGTGTCGGGCAGCGAGAACAGCGAGGAGGCGATCGCCGTCTGACGGAGCTCGCGGAGATCGCGAAGCAGGTCGAGGCCGAGCTCGCGAAGGCGCGGCGCGAGTCCGAAACCGAATGAAGAAACGCCTCGACGTTCTCCTGGTCGAGCGCGGTCTCGCCGAGAGCCGCTCGCAGGCGCAGGCGCTCGTGCTTGCGGGCCGCGTCCCCGGCTTCGAGAAGCCTGGGGCGCAGGTGGAGGACTCCGCCGCCGTCTCGGTCGAGCAGCCGCCTCGCTTCGTCTCGCGCGGTGGGGAGAAGCTCGACCACGCCCTCGCCGTCCTCGGGCTCGATGTCGCCGGCCTCGACTGCGTCGATGTCGGGGCGTCGACCGGTGGCTTCACGGACTGCCTGCTCCAGCGCGGCGCGGCCAGGGTGGTCGCAGTGGACGTCGGCTATGGCCAGCTCGATCCGCGCATCCGGGCGGACGAGCGCGTGACCGTGCTCGAGCGGACGAATGCGCGGCACCTCGCCGAGCTGCCGTTTGCGCCGGAGCTCGTCACCTGCGACGTCTCCTTCATCAGCGTCCGGACCGTCCTGCCGCCGGTGCTCGCGCTCGCCCAGCCCGGCTGGCAGGGGCTCGTCCTGGTCAAGCCGCAATTCGAGGCGGGGAAGGAGGATGTACCGCGGGGTGGCGTCGTGCGCGATCCGGTCGTGCACCGCCGCGTGCTGCGCGAGGTCGCGGAAGCGGCACTCGGGTGGAGCGCTGAAACGCGCGCCGTGGTCGACTCGGGGCTGCCGGGCCCGAAGGGAAACCGCGAGTTCTTCCTCCATGTCGTCCAGGCCGAGCGACCCGCGCTTCCGGCCGAGCTCGACCGCTGGATCGCGGAGGCCGTCGATGCCTGAGCCGGTCAAGCGTGCGGCAGTGATCACGCACGGCCGCCGGGAGACGGTCGGCCAGGCGATCGAGCGCCTGCGCGCCGTGGCCGCCGACTTGGGCGTCGAGCCGGTGATGCCGTGCGGACGAGCTGGAGAAGCACGACATCGACCTGCGCGAGGCCGAACCGTCGGAAGCGGACATCGTCATCGTCCTCGGTGGCGACGGGACGATGCTTCGAGCGCTCAGGCGGCTGCTCGGGACGACCGTGCCCGCGCTCGGGGTGAATTTCGGGAGCGTCGGGTTCCTCACCACCATTCCGGAGGACGAGCTGGAGCCGGGCCTGGCCCGCGTCTTCGCCGGGGATTACGAGCTCGTCGAGCTGCCGACGCTCGAGGCACGGGCCGGTGAGGACCGCCGCGACGCCGTCAACGACATCGTCGCCACCAGCTCGACGCTCGGGCGCATGATCGAGCTCGCCTGGACGCGTGGGCGGCGAATCGCTCGGGAGCCTCCGCTGCGATGGCCTCATCGCCGCGACTCCATCCGGATCGACCGCGTACAACCTCTCGAACGGCGGCCCGGTGCTCGTCTGGGGTCTCGACGCGATGGCGGTCACCTTCGTCGCGCCCCATTCGCTCAAGGCGCGGCCGCTGGTCATCCCTCGTGGGCGCGACGTCGTGGTCAAGAACGAGACGTCGGACGTCTGGGTGACGGCGCTCGCGGACGGGCACGTCTTCTCGGAGATCGCCCCCGGAGGGACGATGACGATCAGGCTCGGGCCGCAGCGGACGCTCCTCGCGACGCTGCCGGAGGCAACGTTCTTCTCCCGCTACCGGCACACATTCGCGGACTGATCCCGTGTAAAAAGGGCCGATGCTTCGGAGGCTCCGCATCGAGAACCTCGTCCTCATCCGCGAGGCGGAGCTCGCATTCGCGCCGGGCCTGAACGCGATCACGGGGGAGACGGGCGCCGGCAAGACCATCCTCGCCCAGGCGGTCGGGCTGCTGCTCGGCGCCAAGGGGGATGCTGCATACGTCGGGCCGGGCGCGCCCGAGGCTTACGTCGAGGCCGAGCTCGACCTCCCCGACGGGCTGCTGGAAGAAGACGGCTTCGACGCCGTCCGCGAGCTGCGGCCGGAGGACGAGGACGGTCTTGTGCTGGCCCGGCGGGTCTCCCCCGAAGGACGGACGCGCGCCTATGCCTGGGGCCGCTCGGTGCCGCGCGAGGAGCTGGCGGCGCTCGGCGAGCGGCTCATCGCGATGTCCGGCCAGTTCGAGCAGCGCCGGCTGGCGCGGCCCGCGTATCAGCTCGAGGTACTGGACGCGTTCATCGGCTCCGAGCAGCTGGCCCGCCGGGATGCCGCGCGCGCGGCGTGGCGCGCGCTCCAGGCCGCGCGCCGCCGGCACGAGGAGCTGACGCGGGACGCAGCCGCGGCCGAGGCGCGGCTAGCGGAGCTGCGCGCACTTGCCGAGGACACCGACGGGCTGGAGCCCGGGACGGAGACCTCGCTGCTCGAGGAGCGCGAGCGACTGCGGCACGTGACCGAGCTCGCGCAGGGCGCGGCCGAGGCGGCCGAGGCGCTTGCCCCCGAGGAGGGAAGCGGCGCCGCCGGCCTCGCCGCCGCCGCCGAACGCTCCGTCGCGCCGCTCGAGCACCTGGCGCCGGAGCTCGCGCGCGCAGGAGGCGAGCTGCGCGATGTCGAGCTGCGCCTGCGCGAGACGGCGAGCGAGCTGAAGGCGTTCCTGCTCTCGCTCGAGGCCGAGCCCGACCGGCTCGAGCACGTGGAGGGCGAGCTCGAGCGGCTGGCCGATCTCAGACGGCGTTTCCGCTGCGACTCCTACGGTGAGCTGCTCGAGCGCGCACAGTCGGCGCGGTCCGAGCTGGCCGCGATCGAAGAGGGCGTCGACCCGGCGACTGCTGCAGCCGGGGAGCTGGCCGCGGCGGAAACACGGATGAACGACCTCGCTACGGAACTGCGTGCGTCGCGGGAAGCGGCGGTCGAGCCGTTCGCCGAGGCGGTGGCGGCGGAGCTCCACGGGATCGGGCTTGGGGAGGGGGAGTTCCGCGCCGAGGTCGCGGAGGCCGACCTCGGCGCAAGCGGCGCAGACAAGGTGTCCTTCCTGATCCGTCCGAACCGCGGCCTTCCATTCGGGCCGGCGGCCGAGACGGCCTCGGGCGGCGAGCTCTCGCGGATTGCGCTCGCGATCGCCGCCGTCGGGGGTGGCCATACGATGATCTTCGACGAGATCGACGCCGGATCGGCGGACAGACCGCGCACGCGGTCGGCGCGACCCTGCAGCGGCTCGCCGAGCGCGCGCAGGTGATCACGATCACGCACCTTCCCCAGATCGCGAGCCTCGCCGACGGCCATTTTCGGGTCGAGAAGGTGCCCGGCGACCCGACACACACGACGATCGACCACCTCGATCCCGAGCAGCGGCGCGACGAGCTCGAGAGAATGCTCGGCGGCCAGGAGTTCCTCTCGACCCTGCGATGAACAGCTTTATCGAGTTCACGGGGACAGCGCGGCTCGACCGGCGCACGAAGCACCTCGTCCGCCGCTTGGGCCCAGACGACATCGCCATCATCGACCACACCGATCTCGACCGCGTGTCGGCGGAGGAGCTGCTCGAGTCCGGGGTGCGCGTCGTGGTCAATGTCGCGCAATCGCAGACCGGGCGCTTTCCGAATCCCGGGCCGCTCACGCTCGTTCGTGGCGGCGTCCGCCTGATCGACGCGCCGGGCGCCGACCTGTTCGACCAGGTGAGCGACGGCGACTGGCTCACCGTGCGCGGGTCGCTGCTCTTCTCGAACGGGACGCAGCTCGCCGCCGGACGGACGCTCGGCGCCGAAGAGCTCGCGCGGGCGCTCGCCGAGCAGCGCGGCCGCGTGACCGAGGCCCTCGAGGAGTTCGCGGACAACACGATGCGCTACCTCCGCGACGAGGGACGCCTCCTCGCCGAGGGCATCGAGTTCCCGCCGCTCGAGACCCGGTTCCGCGACCGGCAGGCGCTCGTCGTCGCGCGCGGCCCGGGCCACAAGCGCGATCTGAGGATCGTCCGCCCGTACGTCCGGGAGTTCAAGCCGGTCCTGATCGGCGTCGACGGCGGCGCCGACGCGCTGAAGGAGGCCGGGCTCAAGCCCGACGTGATCGTCGGGGACATGGACTCGGTCTCGGACGACGTCCTCCGCTCGGGAGCCGAGATCCTCGTCCACGCCTATTCGAACGGCACGGTGCCCGCCGCCGAGCGGCTCGACTTGCTCGGCGTCGCGTACCAGGTCGTCCCGGCAACCGGAGTGAGCGAGGACCTGGCGCTCCTGCTCGCCTACGAGAAGGGCGCCGAGCTGATCGTGGCCGTCGGGACGCACTTCAACCTGATCGAGTTCCTCGAGCGCGACCGGGCCGGCATGTCTTCGACGTTCCTGGCGCGGCTCCGCGTGGGCGAGATCCTGGTCGACGCGAAGGGCGTGTCGCGTCTCGTCAGCCGCAAGGTCGGGATGCTGCCGTTCGTCGCGCTCGCCGTCACCGGGCTCGGCGCTGTCGTGGTCGCGATCGCGGCCTCCCCGGAACTGCGCCGCCTGATCAGCCTGCTCGGCCAACGCATCGCGGACTTTTTCGGCGGGTGATGGACGATGCCGCGATATCGCACGCGCTGGGGGACGGTCTGGCCGCTCTGGGTCACGCCGGCGGGCCGGCGGCGATGCTGAGCATGCATCGGGGCCGGTCCGCCGGCGTGAAGCTCACGGCAGCCGCAGGCCGGCTCCGCCGGCTGGCGGATGCCGGGGGCGCCCCAGACACGCCAGATCGTTCATCCAGCCGCGCGAGATCGCGGTGTCGGCCATCTAAATGAAAGTCCGGGCGAAGCGGGAGCTCATTGCTCCGCCGCAGGACGTCTGGGCCTTCCTCAGCGAGCCGCACAACCTGTCCGACTGGTGGCCTGGGATCGCCGCCGTCCATCCGGACCGGCGCGGAGCGGCACGCGGTGCGCGCTGGCAGCTGACGCGGAGCGGACTGCCGTCGCTGTTCCGCAAGGCCGGCAGCGGCGAGGGGCTGCTCGTCACCGAGGCCAAGGCGGAGCGGCGGTTCGCGTTCCAGCTTCCCGAGGACCGCCTCGAGGTGATTGTCACGCTCGAGCCGCACGCACACGACCGCACCCTCGCGGAGTTGGTGGTGAGCGGCCCTATCCTGTGGGGGACGCGCCGGCTGTTGGCGCAGCACGCACTCGGCCGGATCTACGACCTTTGCCAGACTTCCGCTGATCACTAAGTGTTCGACCTTCGGTATCACGCCGCGTCGCTGGCGGCCGTCTTCCTCGCTCTGATCATCGGGATCCTCGTCGGCGTGGGGATCACCCGCGGCGGCTTCGTCTCTTCGGCCGAGCGCGGCGCCCTCAACGCGCAGGTCGCGGACCTCAGGGACCAGCGCGATACCGCCCGTCGGCACATCACGGAGCTCGAGCAGGAGGAGCAGGCGAATCAGGATTTCGTGGAGGCCACGTACCCGGCGCTGATGGCCGACCGGCTCCGCGACAAGAAGATCGTGCTGGTCTCGATCGGGTCGATAGACCCCTCGGTGCAAAACAAGCGTGATCCAGGCGCTCCGCGATGCCGGCGCGCCGTACCCGGTGCGGATCCGGTCGCTCAAGGTTCCGGTCGACGACAAGGCGCTCGACGCGGCCATGGGCGGCCACCCCGCGCTCGCCCAGTACCGGGGGAGCGACAGGCTCCCCGACCTCGGGAAAGAGCTCGCTTCCGAGGTTGTCTCCGGCGGGAAGATGCCTTTGTGGGACTCGCTGGCTTCAGAGCTCGTCGGGTATACGGTCGGCGGGAGCCGGACGCCGGCCGATGGTGTCGTCGTCGCGCGTTCGGTGAAGGCGCAGAAGGACGGGACGGCGCGGTTTCTGCAGGGGTTCTACTCCGGTCTGGCCGGCGCCGGAGTCCCCGCTGTCGGCGTCGAGGTCTCGGGCGCTGTCAACTCGGCGATCCCGGCCTTCGAGCGCTCGTCGCTTGTCGACCGTCGACTCGATCGAGAACACACCGGGGCGGCTCGCGCTCGCGCTGCTTCTTGCCGGTGGCCAGTCCGGGAACTACGGCGTGGAGGCCACCGCAACGGACGGCGTCCTCCCGCTCGTGCCGGCCCAGACGACGACGACCGGTGGCTGAGCTCACGGTCCTCGTCGCCGCGCGCGACGAGGAGGAGCGGATCGGCGAGACAGTGCGGGCGCTGGCGCGCGCGTTTCCGGGAGCCGAGATCGTCGTCGCCGACGACGGGTCGCGGGACGGCACGGCGGGCATTGCCGAGGAAGCGGGGGCGCGCGTCCTCCGGTTGCCGAGGCGGGGCAAGGGCCAGGCGCTGACGCTCGCCGAGCGCGAGCTCGACGCGGGACCGCTGCTCCTCTGCGACGCCGACCTCGAGGGGGAGCTCGCGCCGCTCGTCGAGGCCGGCAGCGACCTCGCCGTCGCGCGGTTCGAGCAGCCGGAGGGCGGCGGCTTCGGCGTGGCGAAGGCCGCCGCTCGCGCGCTGATCCGTCTGCGCAGCGGGTTCGACGCCGAGGAACCGCTCTCGGGGCAGCGTTTCCTTTCGCCCGCCGCGCGGGAGGAGTGCTTCCCGCTCGCGGCCGGGTTCGGCTGCGAGACCCGGATGACGATCGACGCGGCGCGCGCGGGCCTGTCGGTGCGCGAGGTCGCGCTTCCGCTCAGACACCGCGCGACCGGCCGCGACCTGGGCGGCTTTGTGCATCGCGGCCGCCAGCTTTTGGACGCGCTCCTTGCCTGCGGGCCGCAGGCGGTGAACCACCGCGGCCTGCGGCTCCCCGTCGTCGGCTGGGTCGCCGGGCTCCGCGGCGGGGCGGTCGGCGCGATCGCCGCGGTCGGGCTCGCGGACGACGTTTGGAGCGGGCCGGAGCGCGGCTTCCGCCGGCACCTTTCCTCGGGTCGGACGACCGGCGTCCTCAAGCTGGTTGCCATCCCGCTCGTCGGCCTGCTGGCGACGCGGCGTGTGTCAGGCGCAGTCCTCGTCGCGCTCGCCGCGAATGCGCTCAACCAGCTCGACACGGCCCCCGGTCGTGCGCTCAAGGCCTACCTCGCGGCCGCCGTCCTCGTCGACGCCCCGAAGGGCCTGGCCGTCCTGCTGCTTCCTTACGATCTCCGCGAGATGGGGATGCTCGGGGACGCGGGCTCGAACAGTCTGGGCGCGCTGCTAGGGTTGAAGTCCGTGGGTCGGCTCACAGGACGAGGCCGCGCAGTGGCGATCGGAGCGCTGGCCGGACTGACCCTCCTCGGCGAAACCGTCTCCCTCGGCAACCTGATCGAGCGGACGCCCGTCCTTCGTGACCTCGACCGCCTCGGGCGGCCCGCGTGACGCGCCCGACGAAGTACGTCTTCATAACCGGCGGCGTCGTCTCCTCCCTCGGAAAGGGGATCGTCGCGGCCTCCCTCGGCCGGTTGCTCAAGGCGCGCGGCCTCAAGGTCCAGTGCCAGAAGTTCGACCCGTACATCAACGTCGACCCGGGAACGATGAGCCCCTTCCAGCACGGCGAGGTCTTCGTCACCGAGGACGGCGCCGAGACCGATCTGGACATCGGCCATTACGAGCGCTTCGTCGACGAGAACCTGTCGCGGAACTCGAATCACACGAGCGGCGGCATCTGGTACGCGGTACTGCGCAAGGAGCGAAAGGGCGAATACCTGGGCTCGACCGTCCAGGTCATCCCGCACATCACCAACGAGATCAAGGACCGCATCCGGCGCGCGTCCGAGGCGACGGACACGGACGTGGTCATCTCGGAGATCGGCGGGACGGTCGGCGACATCGAGTCGCTGCCGTTCCTCGAGGCCATCCGCCAGTTTCGGCGCGAGGCCGGCCCCGAGAACGTCATCTACCTGCACGTGACGCTGATCCCGTTCGTGGATGCGGCCGGCGAGCTGAAGACGAAGCCGACGCAGCACTCGGTCAACGAGCTGCGGCGCATCGGTATCCATCCGGACATCGTCGTCTGCCGCTCGCACGAGGAGATCTCGCCGGACATCCGCGAGAAGATCGCCCTCTTCGCGGACGTCGAGCGCGAGTCGGTGATTGCGTGCCAGGACGTACCCGACGTCTATCTCGTCCCGACCGACCTGCAGGCTGAGGGCCTCGACAGGATGGTGTGCGAGAAGCTCGGGCTGCCGGCTGACGGCGTCGACCTGGGCGAGTGGCTCGATCTGACCGCCCGGATCCGGCAACCGAAGGAGGAGGTCGAGATCGGCCTCGTCGGCAAGTACGTGAAGCTCCACGACGCGTACCTGTCGGTGCACGAGGCGCTGAAGCACTCGGGGCTGCACCAGGGCTGCTCGGTGCGCGTGCGGTGGGTGGACGCGGAGGGGATGACGCTCGAGGAAGCGGCGGAGGAGCTCGAGCACGTGGACGGAATCCTCGTCCCCGGCGGCTTCGGCTCGCGCGGCTGGGAAGGAAAGATCCTCGCCTGTCGCGTCGCCCGCGAGCGGCAGATTCCCTACCTGGGCATCTGCCTGGGGATGCACGTCGCCGTCTCGGAGTTTGCGCGTCACGTCGTCGGGCTCGACGGCGCCAACTCGACCGAGATGGATCCCGAGACGCCGCATCCCGTGATCGACCTGCTCCCGGAACAGAAGGAGATCGAGGATCTCGGCGGGACGATGCGGCTGGGCGCGCAGGCGGTCGAGCTGGCCGACGGGACGCGCGCGCAGGACACGTACGGCGAGACCGTCATCCACGAGCGCCACCGGCACCGTTACGAGGTGAACAACCAGTACCGGCCGCGGCTGGTCGAGGCGGGGCTGGTCGTGTCGGGGACGTTTCAGGAGGGGCGCCTCGTCGAGATCGTCGAGCTGCCCGAGCACCCCTGGTTCGTCGCCAGCCAGTTTCACCCGGAGTTCAAGTCGCGCCCGACGCGGCCGGCGCCGCTCTTCCGCGAGTTCGTCGGCGCCGCGCTCGAGCGCGCGCGGGAACGCTCCCTCCCGGCCGCCGTCACCGCTTAGGCTTACCCCATGTCAGAGGTCGTCCCGCTCTTCACCGAGCTGGCCGCGCTCCGGAGCCCGCCGGGCGAGGAGCGCGAGGTCGCCGATCGCGTGACCGCGTACCTTCGCGATCTCGCGCTCGAGGTGGACGAGGACGACGCCGGCGCCCAAGTCGGGTCGAACGCAGGAAACCTGTACGCGCGGGTCGAGCCGACCGCGGACGGCGTGCCCTTGTTCTTCTGCGCGCATCTCGACACCGTCCCGCCGGACGGGCCGCTCGAGCCAGTGCTGGAAGACGGCGTCGTCCGGAACGCGGGCGGCACGATCCTCGGCGCGGACAACAAGGCTGCCGTGGCGGTCATGCTCGAGGCCACGAGGCGTGTGCTCTCCGACGGCCGGCCGCACGCGGGCATCGAGCTCCTGTTCACGCCGAAGGAGGAGGTCGGCCTGCTCGGCGCGGCTGCGTTCGATGCATCGCGACTGGCTGCGCAGGTCGGCTACGTCTACGACCAGGCCGCGCCCATCGGGGAGGTCATCGTCGGCGCGCCGCACGCGCACGCGATGCAGATCCGTTTCCACGGGCGGGCGTCGCATTCGGGCATGTACCCGGAGGAGGGCCGGTCCGCGATCGCCGCTGCCTCGCGCGCGATCACCGACTTCCGGCTCGGCCGCGTGGACGAGGAGACGACGGCCAACGTCGGTGTCATCAACGGCGGGACGGCGGGGAACATCGTCCCGGAGTGGTGCACCTTCCTGGCCGAGGCGCGCTCCCAGGACGAGGGAAAGCTCGCCGATCTGGTTCAGGAGATGCTGGAGGCGGTCACGTTCGCCGCCGAGCTCGGCGAGTGCGAGGTCGAGACCGAGATGAAGAAGTCGTACCGCGGCTACCGCTTCAAGCAGGACGACCTGGCCGTCCGCCTCGCGACGGACGCCCTGCGCGCGAGCGGCCGGGAGCCGACGTTCGCGCTCTCGGGCGGAGCCGCCGACGCCAATGTCTTCAACGACCGCGGCCTCCAGTGCGTCAACCTCGCCAACGGGATGGCGAACATCCACACGGCCGACGAGCAGATTTCCGTGGACGACCTCGAGGGGATGATCGACGTCACTCTCGCGCTGGTCGACGCAGCCCGGGATGCCGCTTAGGCTGCGGCGGGGCTCCGTCACCGCGATCGTCGAACGGCTCGAGGGGCTCACGCGAATCGAGGTCGACGGTGGCCCGTGCATCGCCTATCCACGGCTGACCGGGCCCGTCGCGCTGGGAGACGAGGTGCTCGTCAACGTCGAGGCGCGCGAGCTGGGGCTCGGGTCGGGTGGATTCGACGTGCTCTACGCGAACCTGACGCGCGGTCTCGAGCTGGAGGGAGAGCCGGGGGCGCACGTGATGAAGCTTCCGTACACGCCGCTGCAGGTCGCCGCGTCGCATGCGGAGGAGGAAGGCGAGCTTGCTGAGTCGCTCGCGGGCATGCCGGTCGTTTGCTGTTCGCTGCACAGCCAGCTCGCACCGGTCTGCGCGGGGATCGGCGACGGCGTTCGCGCCGCCTACCTGCAGATCCCCGGCGGCGCTCTTCCCGTCTCGCTCTCGGACAGCGTGCGCGCGCTCAAGGAGCGAGGACTGATCGAGGTGGCCGTCGCGGTCGGCGCATGTGTGGACGGAGACGTCGCCTGCGTGTCCATCGCCTCGGCGCTCGCGTGGGCCGCCGGCCAGGGTTGCGCAGTCGCCGTGTGTGCGATCGGGCCCGGCATCGTCGGCACGGCGAGCCCCCTCGGACACGGCGGCGTCGGAGCGGCGGAGGCGGCGAACGCCGCAGCGGCCCTCGGCGGGCGGCCGGTCCTTGCCGTCCGCGCTTCGGGCGCCGATGCTCGCGCGCGCCACCAGGGGGTTTCGCACCACACGCGTGCTGTGCTCGACCTGTGCCTGGGCGAGGTCGTGTGCGCCTGGCCGCAGGGCGTAGACGCGCCGGAATGGCTTCACCCGCGAGAGGACGTCGACGTCTCGGGCTGGGAGGAGGCTTGCGCCGGGCTGCCGCTGCAGCACATGGGCCGCGGTCGCGACGACGACCCGGCGTTCTTCGCCGCCGCGTTCGCCGCCGGAAAGCTTGCGCGCAGCCGGATCGGGGGCGGCGACTCCGCCCCCGATCCGGACGCTCGGAGCTAGGTGATGACGATCGTGAAGTGGTGGTCGGTCGGCAGGCCGCCCGAGTTGTGGATCACGACCTCCCACTCGCCCGTCGCCTCCTGGTTGACCGACACGTACTCGTCGAACGAGCCGGGCCCGTAGGCGTTCGACACGGCGATCGCGGCAGTGCTGCCACCGAACCGCACGCGGTAGTTGCCGGTGCCGATGCGCTTGGCCTCGACGGCGCCCCCGGTGCAGTTGAACTTCTTCGGGATGCGGCCGGCCTCGCTCGTGTAGTCGCCGGGGAAGTCCGTGTCGCCGTTGACGATGGCGTAGCCCTTGATCGCGCCGTCGGCGCACGCCTTTTGCCAGAAGTCCGGCCCCTGGCCGTCGAGCTTGCCGGCGTTCTCCGCGAAGTTGGCGTCGTCGGCGGTCGTGGCCGAGCTCGCCTTGTTGGCTACGGCGGCCTTCGGCACGGTGCCGAGTGCCTTCAGGTTGATCTCGGTCTTCGTCAGCGAGTTCTTCTTGATCTTGACGTTCGAGACGGAGCGGTTCACGAGCACGCTCCCGTTGATCTGCTTCACGGCGTAGGCCGTGCCGCCGAGCGCGACGAAGAGCGCAATGAGCGCGACGACGAGCGCCGGCGATGGGCGGAACTTCGACTTCAAGAGAAACCCCCTCATACTCGACTCACTGGAAGCCCAGATCCTACTGTTGAGCAAGCAGATATCGTTGCGCCGCCGTGAAGATCGGGGTCCCCCGCGAGATCAAGCCTGACGAGTACCGCATCGCTCTCACGCCGGCAGGGGCGCGCGAGCTTCTCCAACGCGGGCACGACGTGCTGGTCGAGAAAGGGGCGGGGGCGGGGAGCGCGTTTCCCGACTCGGCGTACGAGGGGGTCGGAGCCCGCGTCGCGGGGAGCGCCGAGGAGGTCTGGGCGGACTCCGAGCTGATTCTCAAGGTCAAGGAGCCGATCCAGTCCGAGTACGGCCTGCTGCGCGACGACCAGATCCTCTTTACCTATCTCCACCTGGCCGCCAACGAGCCCCTGACGCGTGCGCTCGTGGAGAGCGGTGCGGCGTGCGTCGCCTACGAGACGGTCGAGACGGACGCGCGCTCACTGCCCTTGCTCGCCCCAATGAGTGAGATCGCCGGCCGGCTGGCCGCGCAGGCAGGCGCGTACTTCCTCGAGAAGCCGCTCGGCGGGCGCGGACTGCTGCTCGGCGGCGTGCCGGGCGTGGCGGCGGGGAAAGTCGTCGTCCTCGGCGGGGGGATGGTGGGCTACAACGCCGCCGTCATCGCCCTCGGGCTGGGTGCCAACGTGACCATCCTCGAGCGCTCGATCGACCGCATGCGCCATCTCGAGGAGACGCTTTCGGGCCGGTTCACGCTCCTCATGTCTTCGTCGCTGCAGATCGAGGAATCGATCGAGGACGCCGACGTCGTCATCGGAGCGGTGCTCATCCCCGGCGCGGTCGCGCCCAAGCTCCTGACGCGGGATTCGATCCGGCGGATGAAGGACGGATCCGTGCTCTGCGACGTCGCCATCGACCAGGGCGGGTGCGCGGAAACCTCACGGCCGACCACGCACAGCGAGCCCACTTACGTCGTCGATGGTGTCATCCACTATTGCGTCGCGAACATGCCCGGCGCCGTTCCCGTCACGTCGACGAAAGCGCTCACGAACGCGACGCTCCCGTATGTCGAGGCGATCGCCGACAAGGGACTGGCCGAGGCGGTTGCGTCCGATCCCGCGCTGGCGCGGGGCATGAACGTCCTGCACGGCAAGGTCACGTACGAGGCCGTCGCGGACGCGCACGGCCTCGACTACGCGCCGCTCGAGGACGTCCTGCCGCTCTCGCCTGTGTAGGAGGGTTCGGCGAAATATGACGGTGCCGTCGGAACGCGCGGCACGGCCCGTGGCGCATGTCCTCGGACGCGCCCGAATTCCCGATACGACCGCGTTCTGCGTCCGTGGCCACGAACCACGCGGCGCACCCGCCCCGACGACTCGCAACATTTCGCCGAACCTCCTAGGACTGCGACGACTTCGCGGCGGCCTTCTCCTGCGCCGTCTTCGGCGGGAAGAGCTTGACGACGCCCCAGGTCATCGCGGCGGCGATCCCGATGATCGCGACGATGTACAGGACGACTCCGAGCAGGCTCAAGACGGTCGACAAGGCCCAAATACAATAGCCCCATGTCGCGCGCGTGCGTCATCGTGCTCGATGGTGTCGGTGCGGGGGCGCTGCCGGATGCCGACAGATTCGGGGACGAGGGGTCCAACACGCTTGGAAACGTTGCCCGTGCCGTCGGGGGGCTCGACCTGCCCAACATGGAGGCCCTCGGCCTCGGCAACGTCGCCCCGCTCGAGGGATGCCCGCCGCAGCCCGGTGCCCCAGCCGTCGCCGGCCGGCTGCTCGAGCGCTCGAGCGGCAAGGACACGATGACCGGCCACTGGGAGCTGATGGGCTTGGTCACGCCGCAACCGATGCCGACGTACCCGCACGGCTTCCCCTTCGAGGTGATCGACCCGTTCATGCATCGCACCGGCAGGGGCGTCCTCGGGAACAGGCCCGCTTCGGGGACCGAGGTCATCCAGGAGCTCGGCGAAGAGCACCAGCGCACGGGCAAGTGGATCGTGTACACCTCGGCGGACTCGGTGTTCCAGCTCGCCGCCCACGAGGAGACGATTCCTCGCGACGAGCTCTACCACGCCTGCGAGGTCGCCCGCGAGATGCTGACCGGCAATCACGCTGTCGGACGCGTGATCGCGCAGGCCGTTCACCGGCGAGCCCGGAAACTACGAGCGGACGCCCGACCGGCGCGACTACGCGCTCGAGCCGCGACGGCCGAACTACCTGACGCTGATCCGCGACGCCGGGGCCGAGATTCACGCGGTCGGCAAGATCGGCCCGATCTTCTCAGGCTGCGACATCGACGAGCAGCACGAGACAAAGTCGAACTTCGAGGGCATCTCGCAGACCGAGCGGCTCCTGCAGGAGCTCGACCAGGGGTTCGTGTTCACGAACCTCGTCGAGACCGACACGCTGTGGGGTCACCGAAACGACCCGGTGAACTTCCACCGCTGCCTCCAGGACTTCGACCGCCGGCTTCCCGACCTACTCGAGGCCCTGCGCGAAGGCGACCTCCTCGTGCTCACCTCCGACCACGGCTGCGACCCGACGACCCCTTCGACCGACCACTCGCGGGAGTACGCCCTCCTGCTCGCGTATGTCCAGGGCAAGAACGCCGCGGGCCGCGTGCACGAAGGCGAGTTCGCGGACGTCGGAGCGACGGTCAATGCCTGGCTTGGTGGCAAGGCGCCGCCGAAGCGGAATCCGGGTCAGCCGATCGTCGAGTCCTAGCGCGGGCGTCGCGCATCGCAGAGCGGCCAAACCGTGCCCGAGCTTCCGGAAGTCGAGACGATCCGCGCGCACCTGGCACCGCACCTCGTGGGGCGCCGGCTCGAGCGTGTCGAGATCCTCGATCCCCGTCTGACCCGGCCGCACGACCCCAGGGAAGTCGCGGCCGAGCTCGACGGTGAGCGGGTCACGGCGGTCGAGCGCCGGGGCAAGTATCTAGTTGTCCGATTCGAAACCGATCGTGCTCTCCTGATTCACCTCCGAATGACGGGGTCCCTGCATCACGCGCCTGCAGGTGCCCTCGATGAGGATCCCTATCGCCGCGCTGTTGTCACACTAGACAATGGATCGGACGTCGGCTACCGGGACGTCCGGCGCTTCGGAACCTGGCTCCTGCTCGAGCCGGGGGAAGTCGAGCCGTACCTCGCGGTCAAGGTGGGTCCGGAGCCGCTCGAGCGGCGCTTTACCACCCGCTTCCTGGCCGGGCGAATGAAGAACCGCAAGGCGCCCGTGAAGGCGGCGCTCCTCGACCAGCGGACGGTGGCGGGGCTCGGGAACATCTACGTCGACGAGGCGCTGTGGTTCGCGCGCCTCCATCCGCACCGTCCGGCAGGCGAGCTCGACGACGACGAGATCCGCGCCGTCCACCGCGGCGTGCGGCGCGCGCTCGAGCGCGGGATCGCCCGTCAGGGCGCGACACTGCGCGACTACCGAACCCCGGACGGCGGATCGGGGTCGATGCAGCACGAGTTCAACGTCTACGGCCGCGAGGGAGAGCCGTGCCCACGCTGCGGGACGCCCATCGAGAAGACTCGCGCGGGCGGCCGGGGCACGTGGTACTGCCCTGCGTGCCAGCGCCTGTAGGACGCCAGGGAACGGCCTGACCCAGAATTACACTTGGCGCATGGCGGGGCGCACCTACAAGACCGAGGCTGTCGTCCTGCGCTCGTTTCGGTTCGGCGAGGCCGACCGGGTGCTCCATCTGTACACGCTCGACCGCGGTCGTGTCGGCGCGCTCGCGAAGGGCGTCCGCAAGACCAAGTCGCGGTTTGGCGCGCGGCTCGAGCCGCTCAGCCACGCCGAGCTCGTGCTCCACGAGGGGCGGGGAGAGCTACAGACGGTCACGGGCGTGGAGCTCATCCGCTCGCATCACGCCGCGCGAGAGCATCAGTACCGGCTCGGGATCGGGATGGTCGGCGCCGAGGCGATGCTCCGGCTCTTTCCCGAGCAGGAGCGGAACCAGCGCGCGTTCCGCGCACTGACCAGATTCCTCGATCTTCTCGACGACGCCACTTCCGGCGCTGCGCAGCGTCCGGCGCTCGATCCGCTCGCGCTCTCCTTCCAGCTGAAGCTCCTCTGGCTCTCGGGCTACCTGCCGCACATGACGAGCTGCGCGGAGTGCGGAGCGGAGACGAACCTGGCGGGCTACTCGCCGCGGGCCGGAGGCGCGCTCTGCACGGCGTGCTCCGACGGCGCAATGCCTCTTTCCCCGCAGGGGTTACGAGGCATCGAAGCTCTCCTCAGCCTGCCACTTGCCGATGCCGGCCAGGCCCAGCTCGGGCCGAGAGCATCCAGAGAGGCGCTCGCCGTCGTCAACGCCTCGCACGAGTACCACGGAGGCTTCCGCCTGCGCACGCTGGCCGTCTCGTGAGCCTGAACTACCAGGACATGATCCGCGCGCTCGAGGGGTACTGGGCGGAGCGCGGCTGCGTCCTGTGGCAGCCGTACCACACCGAGCTGGGCGCTGGAACGATGAACCCGGCGACCTTTCTACGCTGCCTGGGCCCGAAGCCCTGGCGCACGGCGTACGTCGAGCCGTCGATTCGCCCGGCGGACGGCCGCTACGGCGAGAACCCGTTCCGGTTCCAGCAGTTCTGGCAGTACCAAGTGATCCTCAAGCCCGCGCCGGAGGACGTGCTCGACCAGTACTGGGGTTCGCTCGAGGCCATCGGCGTCGATCTCGCCAAGCACGATATGCGCCTCGTCGAGGACAACTGGGAGGCGCCGACGATCGGTGCCTGGGGGCTCGGCTGGGAGGTGTGGCTGGACGGCACCGAGGTCACGCAGTGGACGTACTTCCAGCAGCTGGCGACGATGGACGTCGAGCTCGTCCCGGCCGAGATCACGTACGGCCTCGACCGGCTGGCGATGGCGGTCCAGGGGAAACGAAGCGCCTTCGAGCTCGAGTGGGCGCCTGGCGTCACGTGGGGCGAGATGTTCAAGGAGAACGAACGCGAGTGGTCGATCTACAACTTCGAGGAGGCCCCGGTCGACATCCTCCTCCGCCGTTTCGATGAGCACGAGTCCGAGTGCCGCCACCTGCTCGAACGCCGTCTCCCGCTCCCGGCATACGACCAGGTGCTGAAGCTCTCGCACACGTTCAACCTGCTCGATGCGCGCGGCGCGATCGGCGTCACCGAGCGGGCGGCCAGGATTGCCCGCATCCGCAACATCGCCCGCGGGACGGCGCAGCTCTACCTGGAGCTAGGGGAAGGAGCAGATGCCGACCCTCCTGCTTGAGATCGGCTGCGAGGAGCTCCCCGCCTCCGCCTGCTACGAGGCCGAGCGCCAGCTCCCGAGGCTCTGCGCCGAGCACTTCGGACGCGAGCCCGCGGAGCTCTTCATCGGCCCCCGCCGGCTGGCCGCGCTCCTCCACGACCTTCCCGAGCGGACGGAGCCGGCCTGGATCAAGGGCCCGCCGGTGGAGCTGCGTGAGCGTGCCGCGGCCGGGTTCGCGCGCCGCCACGGCGTCGATCCCGGCGAGCTCGAGGTGAGGGACGGGTTCCTCGGGAATCGAGCAGCCTGGCCGAGCGCTCCGGGACGTTCTCCCTGAGAGCATCGACACGGTCGTCCGCGACCTCGCCTTTGCCAGGACGATGCGCTGGGACGACAGCGGGCTGCGCTACCCGCGGCCCGTTCGCTGGGTCCTCGCGAAGCTCGACGAGGACACGCTGCAGGGCGAGCACTCCTTCGGCCACCGCTTCACGCATGGACCCGTGGAGATCCCCGCCGCGGCGGAGTACGCGACGCGCCTGCGCGCCGCGGGCGTCGAGCCCGTCGCCGGCGAGCGGCGGCGCACGATTCTCGAGGGCCTGCCCGAGGGATGGAGCGATCCCGCCGGGGTGCTGGACGAGGTCGTCCACCTGGTGGAGTGGCCCGTCGTCCTGGAGAGCACTTTCGACGCGCGATTTCTCGATCTGCCGCGCGACGTCGTGATCGCTGCCATGCAGTCCCACCAGCGCTACTTCCCCCTCGAGGGCAATCGCTTCGCGTTCGTGGCGAACGGCGGCGACCCCGACGTCGTTCGCGCCGGGAACACGCAGGTCCTGGAGAACCGGCTGGACGATGCGGCCTTCAGCTTCGAGCGCGACGTGAAGGTGGGGATCGACGGACTGGCGGGCCGGCTCGGCGGGATTTCGTTCTTCGAAGGGGGCGGCTCGTTCGCCGACAAGGTCGAGCGCTTGCAGAAGCTGGCCGGGCGGCTCGGTGGGGGAGAGGCGACGCTCGAGGCGGCGCGGCTGGCGAAGGCCGACCAGGCCTCCGAGCTCGTGCGCGAGTTCCCCGATCTCGAGGGCCGGATCGGCGCCGAGTACGCGCGCCTGGCCGGCTATCCGGAGGCAGTGTGCGCCGCCGTAGCCGAGCAATACCTTCCCGACTCGGCCGGGGGGCCACTTCCCTCGACCGAGAGCGGCCGCGTCCTCTCCGCAGCGGACAAGATCGACACGCTCATCGTCTCGTTCTCGCTCGGACATCGGCCGACGGGCTCGCGCGATCCCTTCGGCCTGCGGCGCGCGGCGATCGGGCTTTGCCGGCTCGCCACCGAGGGCGCCCTCACGATTCCCCGCGCACTGCTGGAGGGGGAGGTCGCCGACTTCGTCGAGGAGCGGTTCGAGGGGCTGCTCGACGTCCCGGTCGAGTTCGTCCGCGCCGCTCGCCGCTCCGCGGTCACCGAGCTGGGCCAGGTCGCGCAGCTCTCGCAGGCGCTCGCACAGCTGGACGACGCGGCGCTCGACCGCCTCCACACCGCCTACTCGCGCGCCGATCGGCTGGCCGGTCGCTCCGAGGAGGCGGCTGCGCAGCTGAACCCGGATCTGCTGAGCGAACAGACCGAAGTCGACCTTGCCCGCGAGGTCGGCAGGCTTGGGCCGGAGATCCAGGGCGCGCTCCAGGCGGGGGACATCCAGGGAGCGCTGCGGACCGCTGCCGAACTAGGTGAGCCCGTCGACCGGTTCTTCGAGGACATCCTCGTGATGGCCGAGGACAGCCAGGTCCGCGCGAACCGCCTGCGCCTCCTGCTCGACGTTCGCGACGCCCTGGGGCTCCTGGGCGATTTCGGGCAAATCCCCCGCTAGATACGCTCTTCCGCGCATGGCCGCACCCGCGCAGCAGGAAGCAACGCCGGTCGAGCTCCACGTCGTCTCCGACTCGACCGGAGAGACGGCGGCGCGGCTCGTGCTCGCGCTCGAGGCCCAGTTTCCCGACCAGCTCTTCGAAGAGGTCAGGCATCCGCGGGTCGAGACGGTCGACGACCTCCAGGCGGCGGTCAACCGCGCGAAGGGACGGCCGGCGGTCGTCGTCTACACGCTCGTCCACCCCGACCTCCGGCAGGAGATGCGGGCGCTCTGCCGTCGCGCCCGCCTGCACTACTGCGACCTCCTCGGCCACCCGATCGACTCCGTCGCGCGCGTCTCCGGCCATGCCGCGAGCATGACCCCGGGCGTCCGGCACCCGCTCGACTCGACCTACTTCCGGCGGATGGAGGCGATCGAGTTCGCCGTGAAGTACGACGACGGCATGGGGGCGGGCCTGGAGGAGGCGGACATTGTGCTCGTCGGCGTCTCGCGCACCTCCAAGACGCCGCTTTCGATGTACCTCGGCTACCTGGGCTACAAGACCGCGAACGTCCCGATCGTGAAGGGGATCGATCCACCGCAAGAGCTGTTCGAGATCGAGCCGGCCAAGATCGTCGGGCTGACGCTCGAAGCGTCCCGCCTCGCGGACATCCGCCAGGAGCGGCTCCGGCACATGGGTAGTCGCAAGCGCCAGTACGCCGAGCTCGAGCAGATCTACGAGGAGCTCGAGCAGGCGACCGCCGTCCAGCGCCGGCTCGGGTGCCCGGTGCTCGAAGTCTCGGAGCTCTCGATCGAGGAGACCGCGCACCGGATCATCCGCCTGGTCACTCAGCGGCGCGCGGAGGCCGAGGCCTCCTGAGCCCAGCTCCCAAAGATCCGGTGCCGCGCTGGCGCTGGGGAACGTGGCTGATGGCGCTTGCGGCCGGCATTACGATCTTCTACGTCCTCTTGACCCCGATCTGGATCGGCTTGCGAATAGCCGGGTGGCTCGCAGACCTGCGGGCGCGCAATGCGAAAGGAGAATCGTGAACGAGAAGTTCGATGAGCTCAAGCGGCGACTCGGAGAGGTGACGGACCTGTCGCGAGTCTCGTCCTATCTGGACTGGGACCAGCAGGCGCTCATGCCGGCCGGAGCCGCCGCGCTTCGGGCGGAGGAGTCGGCCACGCTCGAGCGGCTCGTCCACGAACGGTTCACGTCGCCCGAGATCGGGAACCTGCTCGAGGGGCTGCGCCCGTACGAGGACAGCCTCGATCCCGACTCGGACGAGGCCAGCCTGATCCGGGTCACGCGCCGCGACTGGGAAAAGGCGAGCAAGGTGCCGACCGAGCTGCGCGGCGAGATGGCGCATGCGGCTGCAGAGGCCCTGCCGGTCTGGGTCGAGGCGCGCAAGAACTCCGACTTCAAGTCTTTTCTGCCGCACCTCGAGTTGAACGTCGAGCTGAAGCGTCGCTACATCGAGTGCTTCGACGGCGACCCCTACGACATCCTGCTCGACGACTACGAGGAGGGAATGAAGACCTCCGAGGTCACGGAGGTCTTCGACGAGCTCAAGCGCGAGCTCGCGCCGCTCATCACCGAAGCGGCGGTCAATCCCGTCGACGACTCGTTCCTCAAGACGACGTTCGAGATCGACAAACAGCGGGAACTGAACGCGATCATTCTCGAGCACTTCGGCTGGGACGAGAAGTACTGGCGCTTCGACGAGATCGTCCATCCCGCCGCGTACTCGTTCGGCACGACCGACATCCGGATCACGACGCGCTACGCCGAGGACGGGCTCGAGTCGCTCTTCTCGACCATGCACGAGTTCGGCCACGGTGTGTACGAACGGCAGGTCGACCCGGCGCTCGAACGGACGCCGCTGTGCAATGGCGTGTCACTGGGGATGCACGAGTCGCAGTCGCGCATGTGGGAGAACCTGGTCGGCCGGAGCCTCCCATTCCTGCGCTGGTTCTACCCGCGTCTGCAGGAGGCCTTCCCGTCGCAGCTCGGGTCGGTCGAGGTCGAGGACTTCTACCGCGCGGTCAACAAGATCGAGCCGTCGTTCATCCGCGTCGACGCCGATCAGGTCACCTACAACATGCACGTCATCCTTCGCTTCGAGCTCGAGCAGGAGATCATCACGGACGCGATCGCGCTCGAGGACGTGCCGGAGGCGTGGAACGCGAAGATGAAGGAGTACCTCGGCATCGACGTCCCCGACGACCGGCGCGGCGTGCTGCAGGACGTGCACTGGTCGGGCGGCGGGTTCGGCTACTTCCCGACGTATTCGCTGGGCAACGTCATCTCGCTTCAGATCTGGGAGAGGGTGCGCGAGGCGTTGCCGGATCTGGACGAGCAGTTCGAGCGCGGCGAGTTTGCTCCCTTGCGCGAGTGGCTCGGGCAGAACGTCCATCGCTACGGGCGCAAGTTCACGCCGCAGGAGACGCTGCAACGGGTGGCCGGTTCGCCGCTGGACGCCGGGCCGTACCTCCGCTACCTCAAAGACAAGGTCGGCGAGCTGACAGGCGCGGCCGCCTGAGTTCCGCGCGCATCCGGCGCACAATCAGCACTCTTCTGCGGCGATTTCGGCGGTACGCTGGCCGCGGGTGGCGGGTGGCCTGAACTCCCCACCCAGGGTGGGGAGCTGCGGGGGTTACGGCAGCTTGCGGAGCCGCAGGAACAGGAACAGGGGCAGCCTCTGCCAGCGCGCCTCCGAGCTATCCGAGACCACGGCCTCGTCGAGCTGCCGCGGTTCGCGCACGGCCTCGATCGCCAGCCCCGCGTCCTCGAAGGCACGCGCGTAGTCCTCGAGCGGATAGCACCAGCCGACGAACCTCATCGACAGCCCGTCGCGCTCGAACGTCTCATCGAAGCGCCGGCGGTCGAAGTACGAGCCCGTGACCACGAACGGCGCTTCGGCCTCTCGCCCCGCGAACTCGACCGGCGTCCTGAAAGGGATGCGTGATGCACGCGCACATGCGTCCCTCCGGCGTCAGCACGCGCGCCGCCTCGCGAACCGCGCCAGGCATGTCGTCGATGTCCATCAGGGAGTTGAATGCGACGACGAGGTCGAAGCTCGCGTCCGGGAACGGCAGCGCAGCAGCGTCGGCGACATGGAACTCGGCGTCCTCCTGCGCCTCGCGGGCGGCCTCGAGCAGGGTCGGGGAGGCGTCGACGCCCGTGACGCGGTGTCCCCGCGCGGCGAGGTCGCGCGCGACGCGGCCCTCCCCGCAGCCGATCTCGAGCGTCGAGCGGCCCGCGGCGGGCACGAGCTCGAAGAACCGAGGCGAGTACTCCCAGTAGGCGTCGTGCCGCGGCGCGCGCGCCCACGCAATCCAGTTCCGCGCCTCGCTCTCCCAGGTCACGGCTTCACCGCCCGCAGATGGAGGAACAGCGGCACGCGCGTCCGCCTCTCGGCGATCGGCAGCGCTCGCACGAACTCGTCTCCGGGCCGCGGCTCGCGGATCGCCTCGATCAGCAGCCCGGCGGCCTCGAGCGCGCCCGCGAGACGCTCGAGCGGGAGCGGACGGTCGCAGAACACGACGCGAACACCTTCGCGGTCGGACTCCCACAGCTTGTCCTCGGGCTCGAAGTACGACCCCTCGATCACATAGGGCGCTCCGGTCTCGTCCGACTCGAAGCGTCCGATCAGGCCGAACGGATGCGTGATCGCCAGGCAGAACCGCCCGCCCTGCTCGAGCACGCGCGCCGCCTCGCGCACACCGGCCTCCGGATCGTCCAGGTTCATCACCGACATGTAGGCGACGACGAGGTCGAACGACCCGTCCTCGAACGGCAGCGCACCTGCGTCGGCCACGATGGCCTCGTGGCGCTCGCGCGCCAGCTCGACCATCGCCGGAGAGGCGTCGATGCCGATCACCCGGTGCCCGAGCCGCTGCAACTCGGCGCCCACGCGCCCTTCTCCGCAGCCGAGATCGAGCGTCCGCCGGCCGGCCGGAGGCACCAGCTCGAGGAACTTCGGGAAGTTGAATTCCTCGTGGTAGGCGTCGCGGCCCGGCGTCCGCGCGAAGCATCCCCATGCCTCCGCCTGGCCGTCCCAGAAGGCCTCCAGCGACATAGTCCGAGTGTATTGCCGCCGCAACTGGAAAGATTCCGACGGTGAGGTACGTCTTTGACTTCGACGAGCACGCCGACGGCGGCCGTGAGCTGCTCGGCGGCAAGGGGATCGGCCTGGCGGAGATGACGCAGCTCGGCGTCCCGGTTCCCGCCGGGTTCACGATCACGACCGAGGCCTGCCGCGCCTACTGGACGAACGGGCGCCACCTCCCGGAGGGGCTGGACGAGGAGATCGCCGAGCACGTGGCCGCCCTCGAGCAGAAGACCGGCAAGCGCTTCGGCGACCCGAACGACCCCTTGCTCGTCTCCGTCCGCTCGGGGGCCGCCGTCTCGATGCCCGGGATGATGGACACGATCCTCAACCTCGGCCTGAACGACGAGGCGGCGGAGGGACTCGCAGCGGCGACCGGCAACAAGCGCTTCGCCTACGACTCGTACCGCCGCCTGATCCAGATGTACGGCGAGGTCGTGGAGGGAATCGACGCGTACCGCTTCGAGCAGGCGCTCAGCGACTTGAAGAACGCTCGGGGCGTCACGCAGGACGTCGAGCTGGACGGGGACGACCTCGCCGAGCTGGTCGCGACCTACGGCGGGATCTACGAGGCGGAGACGGGCGGTCGGTTCCCAGCCGATGCGCGCGACCAACTGCGCCGCGCCGTCCGCGCCGTCTTCGAATCCTGGGACACGCCGCGCGCGCAGGTCTACCGCGCCTCGCAGGGCATTCCCGACGACCTCGGCACTGCGGTCAACATCGTGCAGATGGTCTTCGGCAACAGGGGCGACGACTGCGGCACCGGCGTTCTCTTCACGCGCGATCCGGCCACCGGCGAGCGCGGCCTCTACGGCGAGTTCCTCGCCAACGCGCAAGGGGAGGACGTCGTCGCCGGCATCCGAACGCCGGAGCCGCTCGAGGCAATGAAGAAGCGGATGCCCGAGGCCTTCGACGAGCTGATGGAGACGATCCAGAGCCTCGAGGAGCACTACCGTGACATGCAGGACATCGAGTTCACGGTCGAGCAGGGCAGGCTCTATCTCCTCCAGACCCGGGGCGCGAAGCGCACGGCGGCGGCCGCGCTCAGGGCCGCGGTCGAGATGGTGGACGAGGGACTGATCGCGCGCGAGGAGGCGGTCGCGCGCATCGACCCCGGCCAGCTCGACCAGCTCCTGCACCCGATGATCGACCCGAACGCGAGCTACGACGTCGCGTGCAAGGGACTCAACGCGTCGCCGGGGGCTGCCTCCGGCGAGGTCGTCTTCGACGCCGACACCGCCGCCGAGCGCGGCAAGGCGGGCGACAAGGTGATTCTCGTCCGCTGGGAGACGACCCCGGACGACATCCACGGACTGATCGAGGCGGCCGGCATCCTGACCGCGCACGGCGGGATGACCTCCCACGCGGCCGTCGTCGCCCGCGGCATGGGCAAACCGTGCGTCGCCGGCTGCGAGGACCTCTCGATCGACGCGCAGGGAAAGACGGCGACCCTGGGCCACAACGAGGTGGTGGAGGGCGATGTGATCACGATCGACGGTGGGACCGGGAACGTGATCATCGGCCCCGTCGATCTCGTCCCGCCGCAGATCAACGAGGATTTCGGAACCGTGCTCGAGTGGGCCGACGGGTTGCGCCGCCTGAAGGTGCGCGCGAACGCCGACACGCCGGAGGACGCGGCCAAGGCCCGCGAGTTCGGCGCGCAGGGGATCGGACTGTGCCGGACGGAGCACATGTTCATGGCGGAGGGCCGCCTCCTGATCGTGCGTGAGATGATCATGGCCTCCGACGAACGCTCGCGCCGCCAAGCGCTGGACAAGCTGCTGCCCCTCCAGCAGACCGACTTCGAGGGCATCTTCGCGGCGATGGCGGGCCTCCCGGTGACGATCCGGCTGCTCGACCCGCCCCTGCACGAATTCCTTCCGCCGCTCGAGGAGGCGGCCGACGAGACGATGCGAAAGCGCATCCGAGCGCTCCAGGAGGCGAATCCGATGCTCGGCACCAGGGGTTGCCGGCTCGGGCTGATGTACCCGGAGATCTACGAGATGCAGGTGCGCGCGATCATCCGCGCCGCGCTGGCGGTGGAGCAGGGCAGCGGCGATGCGCCGCTCGTTGAGATCATGCACCCCCTCGTCGGCTTCTCCGAGGAGCTCGCCCGGCTACGCGAGCTGACCGAGCGCGTCGCCGAGGAGGAGGGCGCCGGCGACTACCTGTGCGGCACGATGATCGAGCTCCCGCGCGCGTGCGTCCGCGCCGACGAGATCGCCGAGCACGCGGACTTCTTCTCGTTCGGAACGAACGACCTCACGCAGACCGCGCTCGGCTTCTCCCGCGACGACGCCGAGGGGAAGTTCCTCACCTTCTATCTCGAGGACGGGATTGTCGAGCGAAACCCGTTCGAGACGCTCGACCGCGACGGTGTCGGCGAGCTCATGCGGATCGCCGTGGAGCGGGGGAGAGGAGCCAGAGAGGACATCAAGCTCGGCATCTGCGGCGAGCATGGCGGCGATCCCGCCTCGATCGGCTTCTTCCACGAGCTGGGGCTCGACTACGTCTCGTGCTCGCCGTATCGCGTCCCGCTGGCGCGGCTCGCGGCGGCGCAGGCCGCGCTGAAGGAATCAGGCGTCGAAGCCGTCGCCGTCGGCGGCTAGATCCACGCGCTGACTTCGGAGTAGTCCTTTTCCCAGAGCGCAAACTCGGGGATCTCGGCACCCGGGGCGGGGTAGCCCACAGGGATCAGCACGAACGGCCGCTCGTTGTCGGGACGGCCGAGGATCTTCTTCAGAAAGCCCATCGGGGAGGGCGAGTGCGTGAGCGTCGCCAGCCCGGCCTCGTGCAGCGACGCGAGCAGCAAGCCGGTGGCGATCCCGACCGACTCGCGCACGTAGTAGTGCTTGCGCTTCGTCCCGTCCGGGTTCAGCCCCCAGGCCTGCTCGAAGACGACGATGACGTACGGGGCGTCGGTGATGTGCGGCTTGACGGAGTCGGTTCCGATCGGCTCGAGGGCAGACAGGTACTCGTCGCTCGCGCGCTCCTCGTACAGCAGCTTCTCCTCGTGCTCGGCGGCCTCGCGCAGCTTCTGCTTCAGCTCGGGATCGGAGACCACCACGAACGTCCAGGGCTGCTGGTTCGCTCCCGACGGCGCCGACGCGGCCGTGCGGATCGCGTTCTCGATCAGCTCGCGGTCGACCGGCTCGGTGGAGAAATTGCGAACCGAGCGGCGCTCGCGCATCAGCTCGAGAAACTCACGCGAGCGGCGCCGCGCCTCCTCGGGGTCGAGGCGGGTGAAATCGAGGGGCAGAGGTTGGTAGCGGGGCTCCGTCTGCAGGAAGGAAACGCTACCCGCCGGTGACCGCGCGAACGCCGGAAAGGAGCCCGCGGCGGTTGCGCGAGCCCTTGCGCATGAGCTCGTCTGCCTGCACGCCGATGAGGAAGATGTTCGCGGACAGGTACGCGTACGTGGTCAGGACGAGGAAGACGCTGGAGACGTTCCAGATCGCGAGCAGCCCGGCGAAGGGTTCGGCGGGTCACCCCGCCCTAGTAGATCCCCCGCACCTTCGCGTACGAAACTGCGACCGCGATCGCCCCGACCGCGATCACTCCGATGATTCCGGCGACTCCCGCCTGCCCGTGTAACGGATGCCGCCGGCCGAAGTGGGTGAGCGCGAGCGTGCTCAGAGCTCCGCCGACCAGCCCGCCGATGTGTCCGCCGATCGAGATGCCCGGAACGGCGATCGAGAAGACGATGTTGACGATGATGATCGCGAGCGCGCTGCCGCCGAGGACGTACATGCGCTGTCGCTCGAGCACGAGCGCGGCGCCGAGGATCCCGAAGATCGCGCCGGACGCGCCGACGGTGGCGGCGTTCGGCGTCGCGAGCAGGGCACCGGCCGCGCCGGCCAGCCCGGAGACGATGTAGATGAGCAGGAACCGCGCGCGGCCGAGGAAGAGCTCGACCGGCGCGCCGAACCACCAGAGCGCGAGCATGTTGAAGACGATGTGGAGGACGTTCGCGTGCAGGAACGCCGAGGTGATCAGGCGCCACCAGTCCCCGTCCGCGACGGCCGGGCCGAAGAGCAGCCCCTTCACGAAGATCTTGCCGCCGGGGTCGTTGATCCCCTGACCCTGCACGACCGTCACGATGTAGACGATGCAGGTTCAGCGCGATCAGCACCTGGGTCACGTAGGCGTTCTTGGCCGAGATCGCGACCGAACGGGCCGCCGTGCGCGCCGCCTGCGCCGGCGGCGGACGGTTCGTCGCATGGTCGGGACAGCGCAGCCCGACCGGCGCGACCGTCATGCAGTCGGTGCAGATCGGCCGGCCGCATTCCGAGCAGGAGAGGCCCGTCTCACGGTCGGGATGGCGGTAGCAATACATGTCGGGATAGCGTAGTAGCCGGGTGCGAATTCACGTCGCTTTCACTCCGGCCGAGGTCGCTGCGTCGCCGGTCGCCGTCGTCGTCGACCTCATGCGGGCGACTTCGACGATCGCGCAGGCCCTTGCGTCGGGATGGGAGCGCGTGTACTGCGCTCCCGGGATCGAGGAGGCGCGCGCGCTGCGCGAGACGCTCGGCGAGGGTCTGCTAGGCGGGGAGCGCGACGCGATCCAGATCCCGGGGTTCGACCTCGGCGCCTCGCCGCGCGAGGTGCGCGAGCCGCGCGGCCCCACGCTGATCATGTCCACCACCAACGGGACCCGGGCGATCGTCACGGCTGCTGCGTCGTGCGACACCGTCCTCCTCGGCAGCCTGCTGAACCTCGATGCGGTGGTGGGCGCGGTGCGCGAGCGTGGGGAGGACGTCACCGTCGTCTGCGCGGGCTGGAAGGGCGGGTTCGCGGTCGACGACGCCTATTGCGCCGGGCGAATCACGCGCGGTCTCGAGGGTGAGCGGACGGACGCGACGGTTGCGTCCGAGGTGATCGCGGTCGCGTTCCCCCGCTCGATCGACGGGATCAACGCCCGTACCTATGGCCCGCCGGGCCTCGAGGAGGACATCGCCTGGGTAGCCCAGGACAACCTCCTCGACGTGGTCCCGCACCTGTCGCGCATGGTCGACGGCGCCGCCGAAATTGTGGCCTGAGCGCGTGCGGTCGGTGGCTGTCGGTGAACGGCTAGCTCTCGCGCAGGACGACGACTCCGTCGTCGTCTGCGTGGAGAACTGCGCCCGGCTCGAACGTCACGCCTCCGAAGCTCACCGGAACGTCGACCGCGCCTGCGCCTTCTTTGCGACTCGGTCGCGGGTTCGTCCCGACGGCCTTGATCCCGAGACCGACGCCGTCGAGCGCACGCGAGTCGCGCACGCAGCCGTTGAGGACGATCCCCGCCCAGCCTCTCTCGAGTGCGAGCGTCGCAATGGAGTCGCCGACGAGCGCGCAGCGCATCGAGCCGCCGGCGTCGATCACGAGCACCCGTCCCTCGCCTGGCTCGCCGGCCCGTTTCCGGACGAGAACGTTGTCCTCGTGGCAGCGGATCGTGGCGACAGGGCCGGAGAACGCGGCGCTCCCGAACGAGCGGAACTGGATCAGGCAGACGTCTGCGCGGTCTCCGTGCTCGTCGAGGATGTCGGCGGTCCCAGCCACGCTTTCGACTCTAATCGGCACTTGACAGGGGAACACGTGTTCGTGTAGAACATGTGTTCGCATGATCGCCTGTCTCTCCATTCCGGGATTCGAGTTGAGGGCATCCCTCCGTGCCCGGCCGCGGCTCGCGCTCGTGCCCGCGGCCCTCGCTCCCGTGGAGGGAACCGAGCCGCTGCTCGGTCCGGTCACCGCCGCCGCCGAGGCGGCCGGTGTCAAGCCGGGCATGCGGCTCGGAGAGGCGCTTGCGATGTGCCCGTCGCTCACGCTCGTCGAGCCCGATCCCGCAGCCGCCGAGCACGAGTGGGAGTCGATCATCCGCCGGCTCGAGGACTCCGGTTTCTCGGTCGAGCCTGCGGGGCTCGGCTGCGTGTACTTCGAGACGCGCGGCGTCGAGCGTCTCTACGGCGGGCTCGAGCAGGCGCTCACGCGCGCGCTCGAGGCGGTGGGCTCCTCGTGGGATCCGCGCGTCGGCGCGGCCGAGCGCCGGTTCGCCGCGCTCGCGGCGGCGACCATCGCCCGTCCCGGCCAGCTGCTGGTCGTCTCCGACGAGCAGTCAACCGCGTTTCTCGCGCCCCATCCGCTCACCCTTCTTCCCCTTGAGACCGGCCGCCGTCAGGAGCTGCAGGACCTCGGCGTACGCACCATCGGCGGGCTCGCGGCACTCCCCGACGCCTCCGTCGCCGAGCGGCTGGGCGCGGACGGGCGCCGCGCGCACGGTCTCGCTCGCGGCGGCTCGAAGCGACGCGTCCGCGGCCGCCGGCAACCGGCGGAGATCGTCGAGACGCTTGCCTTTCCCGAGGCCGTCGGAAACGAGCTGACCCTGCGTCGTGCGTTCGGTGCGCTGCTCGAGCAGGTGCTGGCCCGGCCGGAGCGGGGAGGACGCTTCATCCGCAAGATCGCGCTCTCGGCCAGGCTCGTCGGCGGCGGATCGTGGCGCCGGACCGCGACGCTCCGCGACCCAACCGCCGAGCACGACCGCCTGAAGGCCGCGCTCACTCCCAAGCTGGCCGAGCTGCCGGCGCCGGTCCTCGAGCTCAGGCTCGAGCTCGTCGACCTCACGGAATCGAGAGGGATGCAGCTCGAGCTCGTCCGCGCCGAAGGGGCGGTCGTGCGCTCCCACCTCCGCGAGGGGCTGAAGCAGGTGCGCGCCAGCACCGGCTCCGGCTCCGTCTGCAGCGTCGTCGAAGTGTCTCCTTGGTCTCGGATACCGGAATCTCGCGCACTGCTCGTGCCGCGAGACGAGTGACGAACCCGGTTCACGATGAACCTTGAGCCGCCGGAACGCGCTGGGCGGCGCGATGCGGCGTCCTCGCCTGCGCGCGTATTACCCGATACGCGCGCAGACTGCGTCCTTGCCTCGCATCCACCCAGCGCGCCCCGACGACGAAGGCCCACCGCGAACCGGGTTCTCGAGCCGCGGCCGGCGCTCGTCGAGCCTGGATTCGACGGGACGCCGCGGCTCGTTAACCGTCAGGCGGTCGCGCTCGTGCGCGAGGAATGGCACGTGGTCGAGCGCTGGTGGACGGAGGAGCCCGTACGGCGACGCTACTTCGAGATCGTGCTCGAAGGGGGCCAGAACACGGTCGTCTTCCGCGACGAGGAGCGCGGAAGCTGGTTCACGCAGCGCGGGGCTTAGTGTCTCGGACGGCCCTCGTCTGCGGGCGGCACGTAGTTGACGGGGGCGTCCGCACGGGTCGCGATGCCCGAGGTGGACAGCGCGGATTGGCGGTCGCTGTCGATGTTGCCCGGATCCGTGGAGCCTTCCGTTCGCCGACGGAACCAGGCGCGGATCTTGTGGAGAACGCTCATTCGTCGACCTCCCAAACGTCGTATTCCTCTGGGTTAACGTCGACGCCCTCGTCCATCTTCCGGATGTACTCGTCGAAGCGCATCCCGGGCGTGTGGATGTTGAGCAGGCGGACGTGCCCGGCGCTCGAGTTCTTGAACGAATGCGCGACGCCCGGGGCGGCATGAACGAGCTCTCCCGGACGGGCATGGACGATCTCGCCGGCGACCGTCACTTCGAGCTCACCCTCGATGACGTAGAACGCGTCGACGTGCTCGCGGTGGAAGTGCGGCCCGGCGCCGTCGGTCTCCGGCTCCATCTCGAACTCCATCAGGACGATCTCCGTGCGGGAGACCTTGACCACCGCTCGCCGGCCCGGACGCTCGAGGATCTCGTCCATTCAGGCGAGCTCGGTGTCGAAGCGCGCGCTGACCTCCCCGATCTCCCGCGGGGTCGTGGCCTGGGCCAGCGCGATCAGCATGTGCTCGACGCCGGGCGAGTGGACGCCGAGGAAGCGGACGGGCTGCGGGCTCGTGTTGCGGAACGTATGGGGAGTGCCTCTGGGAACGAAGGCGAAGGTGCCGGCCGTGGCGTCGATCTCCTCGTCGCCGAGCTGGAGGCAGAGCGTCCCCTCGAGGACGTAGAAGCTCTCCTCGTGCGAGCGGTGGAGGTGCCGCGGCGGTCCCTCGGTCTTCGGAGGCAGAAATCCCTCGATGACGGTGAATGCGCCGTCCGTGTCCTCGCCGAAGAGCTTGACCGTCGGCTCGCGTCCTCCCGCGCTCGGGATCGTGCGGCCCTCACCGGGCTTGAGGACGATCGGCTCCACGGCCGCAGTGTATGAGTTACGTCGAGCTCCATAGCCACTCCTCGTACTCCTTTCTCGACGGCGCTTCGCTGCCGGAGGAGCTGGCTGTGCAGGCAGCCGATCTCGGGTACGAGGCACTCGCGCTCACCGACCACGACGGGCTGTACGGGTCACTCGAGTTCGCGCACGCGGCGAAGGCGTTCGGCGTCCGCCCGATCACCGGCGCCGAGCTCTCGCTGAGCGACGGCTCGCACGTGACGGTGCTCGTGGAGACGCCGCAGGGCTACTCCAACCTCTGCCGGTTGATCACGACCGCATTCGCGCACACCAGGCCGAAAGAGGGAGCCGATCCGCTGCCGCCGGCGCTCGACCAGAGGCTGCTGGAGGAGCTGAACGAGGGGCTCGTATGCCTCTCCGGGTGCGCGCGCCAGGGCCTCGCTGTGCGCCGTCCGAACTCGGCGGCCTCGCTGGCGCGGGCCTTCGGTCGCGACCGTTTCTTCGTGGAGCTCCAGCGTCCGTACGAGCGGGGGGACGCCCGGCGGAATGCGGCTTTGCGCGAGCTCGCCGAGGCGCTCGGCGTGCGGACGGTCGCGACCGGCGACGCGCACGCGCACCATGTGCGTCGCGCGCCGCTTCAGGACGCGCTGGTCGCGATCAGGCACCGGACCTCGCTGGACGGGTGCGAACGCGAGCGGCGCGGCAACCACGAAAGCGTGCTCCTGCCGCAGGCCGCGATGGCGGAGCGCTTCCCGGACGATCCGGGAGCCGTCGCGCGCGCCGGGGAGCTGGCGGCGCGGCTCGAGTTCGACCTGACCCAGGAGCTCGGCTACCGCTATCCGGATTTCTCGGACGGGGACGAGCCGGCGATCGCGCAGCTCACCGGGGTTTGCAACCGCGCCTTCGACGAGAGGTACAGCGGCGCGAATGGACACAAGAAGCGCGCGCGGACACGGCTGGACGAGGAGCTCGCGCTGATCGGCGAGCTCGGCCTGGCCGGATTCTTCCTGCTGCACTGGGAGGTACTCGAGCTGGCGCGCGAGGTGGCACTCGAGGTCAGAGGCGCCTCCGTCGCCCGGAACGTCCTTCCGCCGGGGCGTGGACGCGGAAGCTCGGTCGGCTCGATCGTCTGCTATCTGACCGGGCTCTCGCACGTCGACCCGGTCGAGGCCGAGCTCTCGCTCGGGCGGTTCCTGAACCGCGAGCTCGAGTCCGTCCCCGACATCGACCTCGACTTCCCGCGCGACATCCGTGAGAAGCTGATCGTGGCGGTGACGGAGAAGTACGGCCGCGAGCATGCCGCGCTCGTCGCCAGCTTCTCGACCTATCACTCACGCGGCGCGATCCGCGACCTCGGCAAGGCGCTCGGCCTCCCCTTCGGCGAGCTCGAACGGCTGGCGCGCCTGACGGACGGCAACCCCAGGCGCGTCCGCGACGAGCTGGCGGCGCTGCCCGACGCGGATGCGAAGCTCGCCTCTCCCCGCTGGCGCGCGTTCGGCGAGCTCTGCGCCGAGATCGGCGGGCTCCCGCGCCACATCTCGCAGCATCCCGGCGGGATGGTCATCTCGTCGCGGCCACTGATCGAGCTCGTCCCCGTCCAGCCGGCGGCGATGGCGGGCCGGCAGATGTGCCAGTGGGACAAGGACTCGTGCGACGACGCCGGGTTCCTGAAGATCGACCTGCTCGGCCTGGGGATGCTGTCGGCGGTCGAGGAGTGCGTCGAGCAGATCGCGCGCGTGCGCGGCCGTACGATCGATCTCTCGCGCATCTCGCTCGACGATCAGGCGACGTACGAGGACATCCAGCGCGCGGATACGGTCGGCGCCTTCCAGATCGAGAGCCGTGCGCAGATGCAGAGTCTGCTGCGGACACAGCCCGAGAACCTCGACGACCTGACCGTGCAGGTCGCGCTCGTCCGGCCGGGGCCGATCCAGGGCAAGGCCGTCCATCCGTATATCGACCGGCGCCAGAAGCTGCGTGAGGATCCGGGCTTCGTCCCGCCGGCCGACCATCCGCTTCTCGACGAGCCACTCCGCTCGACGTTCGGCGTCGTCGTCTTCCAGGACCAGGTGCTCGAGGTGGCGATGGCGCTCGCCGGCTTCACCGTCGGGGAGGCGGAAGGCCTGCGGCGCGCGATGAGCCGCAAGCGCAGCCACGCGGCGCTCGAGGCCTACCGCGCGCGCTTCATCGAGGGTGCGACGCAGAAGGGCGTGCCGGAGGCGAAGGCGGACGAGATTTACGACAAGCTCGTCGGCTTCTCCGGCTTCGGCTTCCCCAAGTCGCACGCGGCCGCCTTTGGCCTCCTCGCCTACCAGTCGTCCTGGCTGCGTCATCACTATCCGGCCGAGTTTCTCGCCGCGCTGCTGAACGCGCAGCCGATGGGCTTCTATCCACCCGCGAGCTTGGTGCGGGATGCGCAGCGGCGCGGGGTGGAGGTGCTCCCGCCGGACGTCAACGTGAGCGCGGCGAAGTGCGTGCTCGAGGGCGAGGCCGTGCGTATCGGGCTCGAGTACGTGCAGTCGGTCGGGCAGGACGATGCCAAGGCGATCGTCGAGGAGCGGGAGCGTGGCGGCCCATATCGGGGCATCGTCGACCTCGTCCAGCGCGCGCCCGCCGGCCGGGACGAGCTGGAGGCGCTCGTCGCCTCGGGCGCGTGCGACTCGTTCGGCGAGCCGCGGCGGAAGCTGCTCTGGCGACTCGGGCTCGTGCCCCGCGCCGAGAGCGTGCCCGGCACGGGGGGAGAGGAGCAACAGCTCGCCCTGCCGCTCGGGCCGACCGCAGCCATCCCCGACCTGCCCGCGCAGACCGAGTGGGAGCGGATGCTCGCCGATTACGGCAAGACGAGCCTGTCGGTGGGTGTCCATCCGCTCGAGCTGCTCCGTCCCCACTTGCCCGAGGGGACGCTGTCCAGCCTCGAGCTGGCCGACGCACGCTCCGACAGCGAGGTCGCCGTCGCCGGGATGGCGGTCGCGCGCCAGCGGCCGGCGACTGCGAACGGCGTCGTCTTCATGCTGCTCGAGGACGAGCACGCCCAGATGAACCTGATCATCCCGCCGCCGGTGTACGAGCGGTACCGGCCGATCGTCCGCGGCGAGCCGCTCCTGCTCGCGCGCGGGAAGTTCGAGCGCCGAGACCGCAACCAGAACGTCCTCGTCCGCGAGCTGGAGACGCTGGCGCCGCTGGCACGTCGCGTGGCCGAGATGGACGTCAACGAGGCGCTACCGCGCGCCCACCACTTCGGGCACCGCTAGAGATCTTCGATCTCGAGCGCGAACCGCGGCAGCCGCTTCAGCACCCCGTGGTTGAACGACTCGCGGTACTCCTCCGCCACTTCGCCCTCGAGCGTCGAGGCGTAGTGGTCGCGTAGGTCGGCGAGCACCTCGGCCCCCGACTCGACCACGTCCATGTAGTCGCCGAAGAGCTCCTCCGAGTCGTCGCGGTCGGCGCTTCTCGTAAGCGGCTTCCGCCTCGTCCGCCTCGGCGATCAGGTCGGAGTACTCCTCCTCGAACAGGTCGAGCTGCCGCGTGACGATGTCGGAAAAGCGGCGGCGGAAGATCACAGCAGCTCCTCGTACAGCTCCAGGTGCGCCTCGGCCGCAGCCGTCCATGTGAGCGTGTCCCGTGCCCGGAGGGCGCCCTCGCGCGCCCGCTCAAGAGCCTCGCGATCAGAGAGCAGCTCGCGGATCGCCTCCGTCAGCGCCTCCACGTTCCCGGCCTCGACGACCCGTCCCGCCTCGAACCGACGCACGGGCTCGGCGATGCCGCCGACGTCGTAGGCCACGACCGGCACCCCGGCTCCGAGCGCCCGCAGCAGCGCGCCGCTCTGGTCGATCTCCGGCCTGTACGGGAAGACGGCGACCGTCGCCTCGGCGAGCGCCCTGTCGATCTCCGCCTCGCTTGCGTACCCAAGCCGCCATTCGGCCGACGGCCCGGCGGCCTCACGGTACGCATCGACCGGCTCGACTGGATCGCCGACGACGAGCAGTCTCGCGTCCGGTACCCGGCCGACAGCCTCGATCGTGTCGCCGAGGCCCTTGTACGGCCGGATGACGCCGAGCGACAGGACCGTCGAGCCGTCGTCAGCACGCGCAGGCTCGCTCGCGAAGACCGGATGGGGGATGACGCGCAGACGGTCAGGCTCGATGCCGAGCTCAGCGAGCGTGTCGCGGCCGTGCTCGCTGTGGACGATCACGCGGGAGAACCGGCCGAGGAGGTTCTTCCACAGCTCCCGCTTCGTCGCGGTGCGGCGGGGCAGGAGATCATGGGCCGTAAAGACCGACGGGCGGTGCATGCGCAGGACGCGGTTGTCGATCTCCGGCGCGGCCAGCCACTGGTGGTGGACGATCTGGCCGGGCCGAGAGCGGATGCGGATCAGGCCGACCGGGTGCTCGGCCGCCTTGAGCGGCAGGCGCGCGCGCGAACGTCCGAAGAGGCGGTTCGCGACGGGATAGAAGATCTCGGAGCGCGTGTAGCCGTCTGGCGGCGGCGGATCGCCGAAGCGGAAGCGCGAGGTGAGCAGCTCGACCTCCGCGCCGGCCCGGACGAGGGCCGAGGCGAGCTCGTGGTCGTACTGCGGCGTGAACGACGCCGGGTCGATGAGCAGCAGTCGCATCGGCCCTAATGTAGTGCGATGCTCGTGCGGACCTGGAATCTGTTCCATGGCAACAGCGTGCCGCCGGGCCGCACCGCCTATCTCGAGCAGATGGTCCGTTTCGCGGCCGCCGACCGGCCGGATGTGCTGCTGCTGCAGGAGCTGCCGCTCTGGGCGTTCGCTGAGCTCGACGCCTGGTCCGGCATGCAGGCGTTCACGCAGGTTGCGCACAGGACGCCGCTTGGCGCGACGCTCGGCGGGAAGATCACGCAGCTCAACCCGGGTCTCCTGCGCTCAGCGGTCTCGGGGCAGGGAAATGCGATCCTGCTCGATCGTTCGCTCGAGGCCTTCGACTACCACGCGCTCGTCCTCAACCCGCGCGACTTCCGGCGCGACCAGTCCGGCAGGCTCGATCTCGGGCTGGCCGAGCGTCTGGCCTGGGCGAAGGAGCGGAGGGTGCTGCAGGCCATCCGCGCGGCGAGCTCGGGACGGGCGGCGGATGCTGTCGGCGAACCTGCATGCGACGCACCACGCGTCCGAGCCGCCGGCTCGCCAGGCCGAGGTGCGGCGTGCGAGGGATTTCTTCCTCGCACTCACGCAGCCAGAGGAGATCGAGGTGCTTCGGCGGCGATTTCAACGTCCTCGCAGCCTCCGACGCGATTCGCTATCTTCTCGGCGCAGGGTTCTCCGGCCCCGGCACGGGCGTGGATCATGTGCTCGTGCGCGGATCCGCGGCAACGCCCCCGGAGCGCTGGCCCGACGAGCGCCGGCGGATCGGCGGCGTCCTCGTCTCCGACCACGCACCACTCGAGGTGCGGATCACGTGAGCCGCGACGAAGCACGGGCGGCGTTCCCGGTGCTGGAGCATTTCGCCTACCTGAACGCGGGCTCGTTCGGGCCGCTGGCTCGCACGACGGTCGCCGCGATGGAGGCGCAACTGAAGCGGGGTCTCGCGGTCGGCCGTAGCGGAGGGCCGTTCATGGACGAGCTCACGGAGCTCCGCGACGGTGTCCGCGCGCGGCTCGCCGCGTCGCTTGAGCGTCCCGCCGGAGAACGTCGCACTGACGACGTCGACGACCCGGGGATGCAACATCGCGATCTCCGGGCTCCGCCTGCAGCCGGGCGACGAGGCCGTCACGACCGACAACGAGCACTTCGGGTTGATCGGGCCACTCCATGCCTCGGGCGCCACCGTCCGCGTCGCGCGACTGACGGACCGGCCCGCGGCCGAGGCTTTCGACGCGATCGCGGCCGAGGTCACGCCGAAGACCCGTCTGATCGCCATTTCGCACGTCAGTTGGCTTACCGGCCATGTGCTGCCGCTCGAACAGCTCCGGGACGCCTTCGACGTCCCGCTGCTGATCGACGGCGCGCAGTCGGTCGGCGCGATGCCCGTCGACGCGAGCCGCTACGACTTCTACACCGTCTCCGGACAGAAGTGGCTGTGCGGCCCGGACACGACCGGAGCGCTCTACGTCGCCGACCCGGAGCGGCTCGAAGTGGCGACTCCTTCCTACTTCGGCCAGCAGGAGTACGAGCCGGAGGGCGCCTTCACCGCGAAGGAGGGAGCCGCACGCTTCGATTCCGACTGGCTCGCCCTTCCGTCCCTCGCCGGTCTGATCTCCGCGATCGACACCGCTCCGGAATGGCGCTACGAGGCTGCCGCCGAGGTCGGCCGCGCGCTGCCGCGACCTGCTCCTGGATGCCGGCCTGGAGGTCGTCACCGAACCGGGCCAGGCCACGCTCGTCTCCGTCGTCCCGCGCGGCGATCCTGCGGAAACGGTGGCGGCCGCGTACGAACACGGCGTCGTCGTCCGCGAGCTCCCGAAGACGGGCTGGATCCGCGCGTCGTGCGGCTACTGGACGAACGAGGAGGATCTGGAGCGGCTAGTCGCCGCTCTGCGGTAGCGACGCGTACAGCGAGAGCTCGTTGCCGTCGGGATCCCGGAGGACCGCGTAGCGCATCCCCCAGAACGCGTCCCAGGGCGCGAGATGGCTCGTGCCGCCGGCCTCGACGAGCTCGTCGTGCTTCGCGTCCACCTCGTCCGGGCTCGCGAGCGAGAACGCCATCGTGACCGTCGGCGAACCCGTGCCCGGCGACCACGACGGATCGAAGCTCTTCATCGTCTCGTGCGTGTCGAACATGAGCCGGATCCCGCCGGCCAGCTCCACTTCGGCGTGACCGTGCCCCTCCGGGTCCTCCGGAATGGCGAGGTCGAGATGCTTGTAGAAATCCCGGGCGCGATCGAGATCCTCGACTGCGACGCCGAACGCATCGAGACTCACGAGGCCGCCGCCACGTCCGCGGACGTCCGCAGCCCGAGCTCGGGGGCGATCGGCCGCATTGCGTCGATCACGAAAGCGATGTGCTCGTCCAGCTCCACGCCGAGATCCTCTGCTCCCTTGTATACCTCGTCTCGGTGGACGCCGGCGGCGAACGACGGCTGCTTCAGCTTCTTCTTCACCGACTTCGGCGTGAGCGAGTCGATGCCGTCCGGCCGCACGAGCCCGCACGCATGGACGAATCCCGACATCTCGTCGCAGGCGAAGAGCGTCTTCTTCAGCTGCGTGTCGCGCGGCATCGAGAGGTGCTCGGCGTGCGAGAGGATCGCCTCGATCACATCCTCCGGATAGCCCTCGTCGCGCAGGATCGGCGCCCCGTCCTGCGGATGCTGGTCGAGCGTCGGATGGATCTCCCAGTCGAAGTCGTGCAGCAGGGCGACGATGCCCCAGAAGTCCTCGTCCTCGCCGAAGCGCCGGGCGTAGGCGCGGACCGAGGCCTCGACGGCGAGCGCGTGGCGGCGCAGCCCCTCGCTCTGCGTGTGGCGCGTGAGCGTGTCCCAGGCCGTTTCTCGGGTCATCTCCACCGGTCGCGCTAGGGTACCTAGCGGCGTGCCGGCCGTCCGCGCTTGAGGGCGGCGGAGCCGCCCTCCGCGCACGGACTGCCGCCGCTGACGGCGCGATGCGGCGCCGGCGGCGCTTGTCCGTGCTGGATGCACTGTCCTGCGCGCCGCCGGCTTGCCTCGCTTGTCAGCGACGGCCCGGCAGCGCGCTAGGGTACATCGATGGCCGAAACGGCGGTCGCGGACACGCTTGCCGAAGCATTCGTAATCGAGGGCGGAAGACCCCTCGAGGGTCGCGTGCGCGCGGCAGGAAACAAGAACGCGGCGCTACCGCTGCTCGCCGCATGCGTCCTCGCCCAGGACGAGGTGCGGCTCGAGAACGTCCCGCGGATCCGCGACGTCGAGACGATGATGGCCCTCCTGAACGACATCGGCGGGGAGGCCGAATGGACGGGCCCGAACGAGGTCCGCGTCAACGGCGCGCCGGCGACGCGGAGCGAGCTGTCGGAAAGCCTCTGCAGCCGCATGCGCGCCTCGATCCTGCTCGCCGGGCCGCTGCTGGCGCGCTTCGGCCGAGCGGTCGTGCCCGCCCCCGGCGGCGATCCGATCGGACGACGCCGCCTCGACGTCCACATGCACGCGCTGGCCGAGCTCGGCGCCGACGTCCGCTACGCGCAGCCGTTCGAGTTCCGCGCCGAGCGGCTCACCGGCAAGCGGATATACCTGGACGAGCCGAGCGTGACGGGAACCGAGAACGCGATCATGGCCTCGGTCACGGCGGAAGGCGAGACGGTGCTGGTCAACGCCGCGTCCGAGCCGCACGTGCAGGATCTCTGCGAGTTCCTGGTCTCGCTTGGCGCGCGCATCGAGGGGATCGGATCGAACACGTTGCGGATCGAAGGCGTCCGTGAGCTCGGTGGCGGCACCTGGCGGATCTGCCCCGACCACGTCGAGGTCGGCAGCTTCATCGGTTGTGCGGCTGTGACCGGCGGGGACGTCACGATCGACGAGTGCCGGCCGGACGACCTCGTCTCGATCCTTCCGGCGTTCGAGCGGCTGGGCATCCGCGTCGAGGTCGAGGAATCGAGCATTCGCGTCCCGCCCGGACAGGAGCTGGCCGTCCGCAAGGATCTCGGCGCGATGATCCCGAAGATCGAGGACGGCCCATGGCCGGCATTCCCCGCCGACCTCACCTCGATCGCCCTCATCGTCGCGACGCAGGCCAGAGGTGAGATCCTGATCTTCGAGAAGATGTTCGAGAGTCGCCTCTTCTGGGTGGACAAGCTGATCAACATGGGCGCGCGCGTCATCCTCTGCGACCCGCACCGCGCGGTCGTCGTCGGCCCGTCCCAGCTGTACGGGCAGCGGATGGACAGCCCGGACGTCCGCGCCGGCTGGGCGATGCTGATCGCCGCGCTATGCGCCGAGGGCCGCTCGCGGATCGGGAACATCCGCTGGATCGACCGCGGATACGAGCGCGTGGACGAGCGGCTCAGGTCGCTGGGCGCGCAGATCGAGAGGGTGGAGGCGTGAACACTCAGCTGATGGCGCGGCTGACCGTGGACGGAACGGGCGACGCGACCGTCGCCACCGGCCTGCCCGCGCTCGACCACCTCCTCGGCGTCCTCGCCCGCTACGCGCGCTTCGACCTCGCGCTCGAGGTCGCCCCCGGCAGCCCGCAGGCGCAGATCGACGCCGCGGGTCAGGCCCTCGGTGACGCGCTCTACCCGGCGCTCCGCGAGGACGGCGCTCGGGGCCACGGGTTTGGCGCCCTTCCGGCCGAGGAGGCGCTCGCTTCGGTCGCGCTCGACGTCTCCGAGCGGCCGCGCGTCGTCTCCAACGTCGACCTTGCCGGCGTCCACGTCGGCGGCCTCGGCACGGACGTCATCGCCGGCTTCCTCGACGAGCTTGCTGCGCGGGCGGGCATCGTCCTCCACGTGCGGCTGGCTCACGGAGAGGACGAGCTGCATGTCCTCGAGTCGATCTTCAAGGCGCTGGGCGCCGCGCTCGGGGCGGCCTGCCGGCCGTGAAGGACGTCGTGCGCACCGATAGCGCTCCCGCCCCCTTCCAGGGCGCGCCCTACTCGCAGGCGATCATCAGCGGCGGGCTCGTCTTCGTCTCGGGCCAGCTCTCGCTGCGCCCGGACCACGCCGAGATCGTCGGCGACACCATCCAGGAGCAGACCGAGCAGGTCTTCGCGAATCTCGGCGCCATCCTCGAGGCGGCGGGGTCGAGCCTCGAGCAGCTGGTCAAGACGACGGTCTACCTGGTCGACCTGAGCGACTTCCAGGGGATGAATGAGGTCTACGCGCGCCACGTCGGCGACCGGCCGCCGGCGCGCGCGACGATCGAGGTCTCCGCCTTGCCCTCGGGCGCCAAGGTCGAGATCGAAGCGATCGCGGAGCTTTAGCCCGTGGACATCGCCGCGTATCTGGGGCCCGAGCTCGACCAGGCCCTCGCGCGGGTGGCCGAGCCGTACGACGGCGTCTACCTGGTCGGCGGCACCGTACGCGACATCCTGCTCGGCCGGCCGAACTTCGACGTCGACATTGCCGTCGAGGGCGATGCGATCGAGTTCGCTCGCACGCTCGCGAGCGAACTCGGCGGGCGGTGCCAACCACACGGCCAGTTCGGCACTGCGGTCGTCCACTACGGCGAGGGCAAGCATGTCGACGCGGTCACCGCGCGCCGTGAGGTGTACGCCACGCCGGCCGCTCTGCCGACGGTCGAGCCGGCGGGCATCCAGGAGGATCTCTTCCGCCGCGACTTCACGATCAACGCGATGGCCCTCTCGCTGAAGGCGCGCGGCCACGGCGAGCTCGTCGATCCCTATGACGGACAAGCCGATCTCGACCAGGGAGTCGTCCGCGTCCTCCACGACGAGTCGTTCGTCGACGACCCGACGCGCATCTTCCGCGCGGTGCGCTACGAGAGCCGGTTCGGCTTTCGGATGGACGAGCACACCGAGTCGCTTGCTCGGGCAGCCATCGACGGCGCCTTGGTCTCGCGATTGTCGGCGGCGCGCTTGCGGGAGGAGCTCATCGAACTGCTCGACGAGCGTGCGGCCGTGGCATCGATGGTGAGGCTGGGCAACCTCGAGGTTGGCCGCAGCCATCCATCCACGGCTCGTAGCGGACGAGGAGAGCGCCGCCCTGTTCACGCGGCTGCGCGACCTCGATGCGCAGTACGAGCTCGACGTCCCGGCCTGGAGGCTGGGGCTCGAGATCCTGGCGCGAGCTCTTCCGCGCGAGGAGGTACACGCTCTTCTGCACCGGCTCAACCTGCCGAAGCGGGATGCGCGGCATATCGCGGCGGCTGTCGTGGATGGCCCCGTCCTGGCAGAGCGGCTGCGCGACGGAGGGTTGGCGGCGTCGGAAATCGTCGGGCTGGCCGAGCCCGACCATCCCGACGCGCCGCTCCTGGCCCTCGCGCTCGCCGACCTCGAGCCTCTGCGCGAGTACTTCGACCGCCTCCAGCACGTCCAGCTCGACATCGGCGGGGCGGAGCTCGCCGAGCTCGGCCTGGGCGAGTCGCCGCGGGTGGGGGAGATCCTCGCCGAGCTACGGCGCCGGAAGCTGAACGGCGAGCTCGACGGCCGCGAGTCCGAGCTGGCTGCAGCGCGGGAGCTGATCGAAGCGCCGTGATCCAGCGCTGGGAAGCACCCGGACCGTACGAGGTCCTGTTCACCACGAGGCAGGGCGGGGTCAGCGAGGGGCCGTTCGAGTCGCTGAATCTCGGCAAGGCCGTGGGGGACGACCCCGACCGCGTGGACGAGAACCGGCGGCGCGTCTGCGCCGAGGCCGGCGCCGACCCGGAGCTGCTCACGCTCAACCGGCAGCGCCACTCGGCGACCGTCCACCGGGCCGAGCCCGGGAGTCGCGGCGTCCCCGGAGACGGGCTCTGGAGCGACCGGCCGGGTCAGCCGATGCTCGCCCTCTCGGCCGACTGCCCGACGATCGCGCTCGTGCGGACGAACGGCGACGCACCGGCTCTTGCCGTCCTCCACGCGGGCTGGCGCGGTCTGCTCGAAGGGATCGTCGAGGAGGGTTGCGCCGCGCTCGGCGACGCAACGCTCGCAGCCGCCGTCGGGCCGGCAATCGGGCCATGCTGCTACGAGGTCGGCGAGGAGGTGGCCGAGCCGTTCGAGCGGCGCTTCGGAGGCGGACTGATGCATGAACGCAAGCTCGACCTCTGGACGGCGGCCGAGCGCGCCCTGCGCGCAGCGGGCTGTGTCGACGTCCACCGCTTCGATCTGTGTACCCGCTGCAATCCGGATCTCTTCTTCTCCGAACGGCGCACCGGCCGCCCGCGCGGAACCCACGGCGTCCTGGGCCTTGTTGCGGGCTGACGACGTCCGTGAGCGCTACGAGCGCATCCGGGCCGAGGTCGGCCCGGACGTGACCGTGGTCGCGGCGACGAAGTACGTGTCGTCCGACGACATGGCCGCGCTCGTCGCGGCCGGGATCGAAGTAGTGGGGGAGAATCGGGCGCAGGACCTCGCTGAGAAACACGAGCGCTTCGGCGACGCGTTCCGCTGGCATTTCATCGGCCACCTCCAGAGCCGCAAGGCCAAGATCGTGAACGAGGTCTGCGAGCTCGTTCACTCGCTCGCGAGCGAGTCCGCGGCCCGCCGGCTCAGCGTCCCCGCGCTCGTGGAGGTCAACCTCTCCGGAGAGGAGTCCAAATCAGGCATCCCGCCGGAGGAGCTGGAGGCCCTCCTGGAGCTCTACGGAGACGTGCGCGGCCTGATGACGATGCCGCCGGCCGTTGACGATCCGGAAGACTCGCGCCCGTATTTCCGCCGGCTGCGCGAGCTCGCGGAAATGTACGGTTTGCGGGAGCTTTCGATGGGGACGAGCCAGGATTACCGCGTCGCCGCCGACGAGGGAGCGACGCTGATTCGGGTTGGATCCGTCCTGTACGGCGACTGACGCAGACCCGGGCTTGACGGCGCAGTCGGGCTTTGCCCGGCGAAGCCTGGAAAATGGTCGATTTTGCAGGGAGTGAAGGAGGGGGCTCACGGGGGAACCATGGGTTCCCCCGTGCTCTTTCAGTCTTGTACGGGCGGTAACATCCCGCGCTATGGGATTCTCCGACGTCTGGAATAGAACGCTCGTCTACTTCGGCATCGCCGAGGAAGACGACTGGGACGAGGACGGGTACGCGACCAACGAAGAGTTGGAGCGCTCGTACTCGCAGCGGCAGGCGAATGTCCGCCGGCTGTCGCCGCGCAAGAAGCCAGCCGGAATTCGAGGAGTGGACGGACGACGCCGCCGCACAGACGCAGGTCGTGAAGCCGGAGCGGCTGCGGCGCGTTCCGCCGGCGCCCGCTGCGCCGGGACGGGGTGGCCGTCGGTGCGCGTCCATCTCGTCCTCCCGCGCAGCTTCAACGACGCCCAGCAGATCGCCGACAAGTTCAAGGAGGCGATCCCGGTCATCCTCAACCTGCAGAGCTCCGACCAGGAGCTGTCGAAGCGGCTGATCGACTTCGCGAGCGGCCTGACCTACGCGCTCGACGGCGGCATGCAGCGGATCGCCGACAAGGTTTTCCTGCTGACGCCAAGGAACGTCGAGGTCTCCGCCGAGGAGCGGGCGAAGCTCCTAGAACGCGGCGGCTTCTTCAACCAGGCCTGACGTCGCTGGCCGGCGGCTCCTACGGCCGGCGGAGCCGGCCTCCGGTAGCCGCCGGACGCCGCTCGCGGCAGGATGCGGCGCCGGCAGCGCTTGTCCGTGCTGCACCGCACTGTCCGGCGCGCTGCCGGCTTGCCTCCTTTGCGAGCGACGTCCCAGGAACGCCAGGCATGCGTAGGAAGCGGGGCTTTCTAGGAGAATCCAGCCTGGATGGGTGCCGTCGGCCTGCTTGCGGACGCGATCTCGGGGATCCAGAAGTTCGTCTGGGTCTTCGTCCTCGTCTACGGGCTGGTCATCTTCGCCTACATCCTCATGTCCTGGATCCGCATGCCGTACTCGGTCTGGATGAGCAGGATCCAGAACTTCCTGCGGGACACGTGCGAGCCCTACATGGGCCTGTTCCGGCGCGTGCTGCCGCCGCTCGGGCCGCTCGACCTCTCGCCAATCGTGGCGCTCGTCGTCCTCTATCTCGCCGGCCGGCTCGTGATCTACGTCCTGGGCAGGTTCCACTAGCCCGTTGTCGAAGGAGAGACGCGAGATGTCTCTCTCACCGGCAGAGATCAGGCATGCCGAGCTGGACCGAGGCCTGTTCGGCTACAAACGCGACACGGTCGACGACCTCCTGGACGCCGTCGTCGAGAGCTTCGAGCAGGTCTGGCGGGAGCGCGCCGACCTGACGGACAAGGTCGAGTCGCTCGAGGCGGAGATCGTTCGTTTCAAGGAGCTCGAGAGCCTCTTGCGGACGACACTCGTGTCCGCAGAGCGCGCCTCCCACGAGCTCCGCAACCAGGCGCGCAAGGAGGCCGAGCTCATCGTGACGGAGGCCGAGAGCGAGGCACGGCGGGTCACGCGCGACGCGCGGAGCGAGCGAGAGCGGCTGATGGTCGAGACGCAGCGCATCAAGGCCGTGCTGCGCGGCGCGCTGGAGCTCGTCGAGCGCGAAGGCCCGACGGCCAAGCCCGAAGCAGCCTGACGCGCACAGATATCCTCTCGTCGTGAAGGACGGCGGCACTCGCATCCGGGTCAGGGTCACGCCGGGAGCCGACCGTACGGAGCTGATCGGGTGGCACGGCGATGCCTGGCGGATCCGGGTGGCATCGGCCCCGGAGCGTGGACGTGCCAACGATGCGGCGCTCCGCCTCCTCGCCGAGACGCTCTCTGTTCCACGTCGCAACTTGAGCGTCGTCACCGGCCACACCGCGCGCGAGAAACTCGTCGCCGCCGACGGCATCACCGCCGCCGAGGCGGAGGCGCGGCTGCGCAGGAGCGCGACGCGATGACGGTCGACGTCGAGCGCTTCCGGGCCGCCCTGCTCGAGGAGCGGCAGCGCGTGCAGGACGCGATGCAGTACATCCACGACGAGCACCCGGACACGAGCGACGAGATGAACCTGTCGACGCACCTGATGGACAGCGCCGCGCTCACGACGGAGCAGGAGCTGGACGACACGCTTGGAGGAGAACTCGAGCAACGTGCTCGGCGAGATCGACGCCGCGCTCGAGCGGATCGACGCCGGCACGTACGGGACCTGCGCGAACTGCGGCAAGGAGATCCCGACGGAGCGCCTGGAGGCGCTTCCGTACGCCTCGCTGTGCATCGATTGCAAGCGGCGCGAGGGCGAGCAGTGACCGAGACGACGCGGCGCCCGCAACTCGACGTCCGTGTCGGCTCCTCGACCGACGCGCTCGCCCCGGTCTCGGTTGCGAAGCGCTCGCTCGGCGCCGGCCTCTGGCAGTGGGTGGGGCTGGTTGCGGTCGCGCTCGCTGCGCTTGGCGCCGACCAGCTGACCAAGTCGATCGTCTCCGACCACCTCTCCCTCGACGAAGGGCTCCACGTCGTCGGGCCGTTCTCGATCCACCACGTGCAGAACTCGGGGATCGCATTCGGGCTCTTTTCGAGCGCGACCGCCGCCGTGATCGTCCTCACGTCGGTCGCCGTCGCCTGGATGCTCGTCTTCTTCGCTCGCTCGGGATCGCGGCACCCGATCCTGCCCGCGGCGCTCGGATTGGTGATCGGCGGCAGCCTCTCGAACCTGATCGACCGCGTTCGCCTGGGCCACGTCACGGACTTCCTCGACCTCCGCTACTGGCCCGCCTTCAACCTGGCCGACAGCTTCATCGTCGTCGGCGTCATCACCCTCTTCGTCGTCCTCCTCTTCACCGACCGAGAGCCGCGCCGGCGGCGCATCACCAACGCTTCGCCTACTGGTTCCTGACGACGCGGCGGGGTCGCGGCTCGACCGCTTCCTGGCCGCTCAGCCGGCGGTGGGCTCGCGTGCGGCGGCGGAAAGGCTCCTCGCCGCGGGTGCGGTCCGGGTGGACGGCGAGGGGCGAGCGAAGAGCTACAAGCTCGCGGGAGGGCAGACGGTCGAGGCCGACACGTCGGAGCTCGCGCCCGAGGAGCTGACCCCGGAGGAGGTTTCGCTCACCGTCGTCCACGAGGACCCGCATCTCCTGGTTGTCGACAAGCCGGCCGGGGTCGTCGTCCACCCGGCACCGGGTCAGACGGCGGGCACGCTCGTCCACGGACTGCTCGAGCGCGGGATCGCCGGCGGCGCCGCCGACCGTCCGGGGATCGTGCACCGGCTCGACCGCGATACGTCGGGCCTGCTCGTAGTCACGCGCTCGCCCGAGGCGCACGAGGCGATGCAGTCCCTCGTCCGCCGCCGCGCCCTCGAACGCGAGTACCTGGCGCTCGTGCGCGGCCATCCGCGCTCGCGGAGCGGCCGAATCGAGGCGCCGATCGGCCGCGACCGCCATGAGCCGACCCGGCACTCGATCGACACGGCAACGCCGCGTGAGGCGATCACACACTTCGAGCTCGACCGGCAGCTCGGCGAGCGAGCTCTCCTGCGCGTTCGGCTCGAGACCGGCAGAACGCACCAGATCAGGGTGCACCTGGAGGCGATCGGGCTCCCTGTTTCGGGCGACCGGGTGTACGGGGTCCCCCACGATCTCGGGCTGGAACGGCAGTTCCTGCACGCCGCGCGGCTTGCCTTTACGCATCCGCTCACGGAGCAGCGGATCGACGTCGTGTCCCCGCTTCCGCCCGATCTGGCCGCGGCGCTGACCAGGGCGGAAGAGGGCGTTTAGCTAGGATTCCGCCGACCCTACGACCCGGTGGAACGGGCCGGACGGGGGTGCTCGTCGCGACCGCGGCGAGTTCCGTCCGGGCTCCGCCGGCAAGCCGACGTACAAACCAAGGAGGTAGCACGTGTCCGCCGTTTCGATGCGAGAGCTGCTCGAGGCAGGCGTCCATTTCGGACACCAGACCCGGCGCTGGAACCCGAAGATGAAGCGCTTCATCTTTGCCGACCGCAGCGGCATCTACATCATCGATCTCCAGCAGACCCAGGAGCGTCTGAACGAGGCGCAGGCGTTCGCGAAGGCGCTCGCCGAGCGCGGAGGGACGATGCTCTTCGTCGGCACCAAGAAGCAGGCGCAGGACGCGGTTGCGACTCAGGCCGTGCGCGTCGGCATGCCCTACGTGAACCAGCGCTGGCTCGGTGGTCTGCTGACGAACTGGCGCACGATCTCGGAGCGGATCGACCGCCTGCACGACCTTCGCCACCGCAAGGAGGACGGTCAGCTCGATCTCCTGCCGGCGAAGGAGCGCATCACCATGGAGTCCGAGCTCGAGAAGCTCGAGGCGAACCTCGGTGGTGTCGCCGACATGAAAAAGCAGCCGGACGCAGTCTTCGTCATCGACCTGCGCAAGGAGCAGCTGGCGGTGCGCGAGGCTCGGCGGCTCGGCCTGCCGGTCGTCGCGCTCGTGGACACGAACTGCGATCCCGACGACGCGGACTTTCCGATTCCCGGCAACGACGACGCGATCCGCTCGTGCGAGCTGGTCACGCGCGCGGTCGTCGACGCGATCGAGGAGGGCATGAACAAGGTCTCGCCGGCGGACTTCCAGCCCCCGGCAGCCGAGGCGCCGGCGGCGCCGGAGCCGGAGCCCGCAGAAAGCGGCGCATCCGCCGCGGAGCCGGAGCCGGAGTCGGAGCCGGCAGCCGAGGCGCCGACGGCGACGCAGCCCGAGGAAGGCAGCGCACCCCCCGGCGAGGCAGAGCCGGCGGAAGAGGCGCCCGAGTACGAGCAGCTCGGCCAGAAGGAAGAGACCGTCGAGGCGCCGCAATGACAGCCATCTCGGCCTCGCTCGTCAAGGAGCTCCGCGACCAGACCGGCGCGGGGATGATGGACTGCAAGCGCGCCCTCGAGGAAGCCGGCGGCGACATGGAAGCGGCCGTCCGGCTCCTGCGGGAGCGCGGCGCAGCCCAGGCCGCCAAGCGGTCCGGCCGCGAGACGCCCGAGGGCATCGTCCTCGCCCGGATCGAGAACGGAAGGGGCACGCTGGCCGCCGTCGGTTGCGAGACCGAGCCCGTCTCGAAGAACGAAGAGTTCCGCGGCTTCGCGCAGCGCGTGCTCGAGACGGCCGCCCAGGGGGACGGCCTCGAGTCGCTCGAAGAGGAGCGGCAGGAGCTCGTCGGAAAGATCGGCGAAAACGTCGCGGTCGTCGGCACCGCGCGCTTCGAGGCGGTGAACGGCGCCAAGATCGACTCGTACGTCCATCCGCCGGCGAACAAGCTGGGCGTGCTCGTCCAGGTGCGCGGCGGCTCCGACGATCTCGGGCGCAAGATCGCGATGCACATCGCGGCGTCGAGCCCGCGCTGGATCGGCCGTGAGGACGTCCCCGAGGAGGTTGTCACCTCGGAGCGCGAGATCTACACGAACTCGGACGAGGTGCAGAGCAAGCCCGAGCAGGCGCGTGAGAAAATCGTCGAAGGGATGCTGAACAAGCGCTTCTTCGCCGCGCAGGTGCTCGCCGAGCAGCCGTGGATCCATGACACCGCCAAGACCGTCGGCCGGGCGCTCGCGGAGGAGGACGCTGAGGTGCTCGAGTTCGAGCGCTTCGCGCTCGCCGGGTGAGCGCGGTCGACCAGCAAGAAGCCCCCGTCGGCGAAGACGCCCAGTTGACCTTTCGCCGGGTCCTGCTGAAGCTCTCGGGCGAGGCGCTCATGGGCGACCGGGAGTTCGGCCTCGATCCCGACACGATCGACGCGGTCGCCGCGGAGATCGTCGAGGTACACGCCACCGGTCTCGAGATCGCAATCGTCCTCGGCGGCGGGAACATCTGGCGGGGGATGGCCGCAGCCGCCGAGGGCATGGACCGCGCGACCGCGGACTACGCGGGAATGCTTGCGATCGTCCTCAACTCGCTCGTCCTCCAGGACGCGCTCGAACGCCGCGGCGCGCAGACGCGCGTGCTCTCGGCGCTGGCAGTCTCCGAGGTCGCCGAGCCGTACATCCGCCGCCGCGCGATCCGCCATCTCGAAAAGGGCCGCGTGGTGATCTTCGCCGCCGGGACGGGCAATCCGTTCTTCTCCAGCGACACCGCGGGCGCGCTCCGCGCGCTCGAGATCAACGCCGAGGCGATCCTGATGGCGAAGCACGGTGTGGAGGGCGTCTACGACGGCGATCCGAAGCTCGACCCGAACGCGAGCTTCCTGCCAACGCTCACGCATGCGGATGCAATCGAGCGCAACCTGAAGATCATGGACGCGACGGCGCTCTCGCTCTGCCGGGAGAACCGGCTGCCCATCTACGTCTTCGAGCAGGCGGCGGGGAACATCCGCCGCATCCTCTCCGGCGAGCGTCTCGGCACGATCATCTCGACGCGAAAGGAGAGCTGATGGCGGCGATCGACGACTGGATCTCGGATGCCTCGACGCGGATGGACAAGTCGGTCGAGGCGGCCAGGAACGAGCTGAACACGGTCCGCACCGGCCGCGCCTCCGCCGCGCTGCTCGACCGCGTGAACGTCGACTACTACGGGCAGCCGACACCGCTGCGCCAGCTCGCGACGATCAACGTCCCCGAGCCGCGCATGCTGACCATCCAGCCGTTCGACCCCAATTCCGTCTCGGCGATCGAAAGGGCGATTCAGGAATCGGATCTCGGTCTCAATCCGTCCAACGACGGGAAGCTGATCCGCCTCCCGATCCCGCAGCTGACCGAGGAGCGGCGCAAGGAGCTGGTCAAGGTCGTGCGCCATATCGCCGAGGAAGGACGCGTGGCCGTGCGCAACATCCGCCGCGACGCGATCCACCATCTCAAGGAGCTCTCGAACAACGGCGAGGTGGGCTCGGACGATGAGCACCGTGCGGAGGATCAGGTGCAGAAGCTCACGGACGCCCACACGAAGACGATCGACGAGCTCCTGCAGCACAAAGAGCAAGAGATCATGGAGGTCTAGCTCCTGCGGGAGCAAGCCCTTGCCGATCCGGTCTCGGAGCACTCGCTCCGGGACATCCCGCGCTCGATCGCGATCATCATGGACGGGAACGGCCGCTGGGCCGAGACTCGTGGCCTGCCGGTCGCCGAAGGGCATCGCGCCGGAACGCGGGCGCTCCGCCGCACCGTCGAGGCGTCGATCGACCTCGGCGTCGAGTCGCTGACGGTCTACGCGTTCTCGACCGAGAACTGGACGCGTCCTTCCGACGAGGTCGACGCGCTGATGGGGATCTTCGAGGAGACGATCGAGCGCGAGCTTCCCGACCTGGCGGCCCAGGGAGTGAAGGTGCGCTTCATCGGCCGGCGTGACCGCGCGCCCGACGCGCTGCAGCAACGAATGCTCGCAATGGAGGCCGAGACGGTGATGAATGACCGGATCGACCTCTGGGTCGCCTTCGACTACGGAGGGCGCGCCGAGCTGGTCGACGCCGCCCGGCGGCTGATCGAGGCCGGCACGCGGCCCGAGGACGTGGACGAGGACACCTTCGCCGCCGCGCTCGCGAACCCGGAGCTGCTCGAGCCGGACCTCCTCATCCGAACCTCCGGCGAGCAGCGGATCTCGAACTTCCTCCTCTGGCAGCTCGCCTACTCGGAGCTCGTCTTCGTCGACTGCCTGTGGCCCGACTTCGAAGAGCGCCACCTGCACGAGGCATTCCAGGAGTACTCCCGCCGCAGGCGTCGCTTCGGCGGCCGGTGAGCGTCACGAGCGCAACCGGGCGCCGCGCGCCGATGAGCAACTTCTGGTCGCGCATCCTCGTCGCCATCATCGGCTTGCCGGCGGTCATCGGACTGCTGTGGCTGGGCGGTTGGTGGCTGTTCGCGCTCGCCGTCGTCGTCGGCTTCATCGCGCTGCACGAGCTGTACACGATGACTCGCAACTTGCGGCCGGTCGTCCTCGCCGGCTACGCGGGGACGTTGTGCGCACTTCTGGGCGCGCAGCTCGGCGGCCTGACCTGGATGCTCGCCGGCTTCATGGCGACGCTCGCCTTCGCCTTCCTGCTCAAGGGCGTAGCCGACACGAGCCCGCCGACGACGGTCTCGGTCGGCACGACGATCCTCGGCGCCGGCTGGATCGGCCTCGGCCTCGGCTACCTCCTCCTGCTGCGCGACATCCCCGTCCACGCGCAGCTCGCGACGCTCACCGTGGTGCTCGCCGTCTTCGCCTCCGACACGGCCGCCTACTTCACCGGGCGCCTCTTCGGCCGGCACAAGCTCGCGCCGATGACCTCGCCGGGCAAGACCTGGGAGGGATTCATCGGCGGAACGATGATCGCGATCCTCGTCCCCTTCTTCGCCATGTACAAGCAGCACTTCCTGGCCGACTGGCAGGCGGTCGTCCTCGGACTCGTGATCGCGATCGCGGCCCCGGTCGGCGACCTGTTCGAGTCGGCGATCAAGCGGGACATGCACGTTAAGGACACCGGCACGCTGCTCGCCGGCCACGGGGGGATGCTCGACCGGATCGACGCGCAGCTGTTCGCGGTGGTCGCGTCGTTCTACGTCCTGGTCGCCTACGGCGTTGCCTAGACTTACCGGGTGAAACGCATAGCGCTGCTCGGGGCCACCGGCTCGATCGGGCGGCAATCTCTGGAAATCATCGACGCGCATCCCGAGCTGGAGCTTGTCGCCGCCGCGTCCGGCTCGCAGCCGATCGACGATCTTGCGCCGCTCACGCAGGTCGGCGGCGACCTGACCGAGCTGCTCGAGCGGGCGGAGCCCGACCTCGTCCTCAACGCAGTCGTCGGGTTTGCCGGCCTCGACGCCACCCTGTGGGCGCTCGAGCGTGGAATCGCGCTCGCGCTCGCAAACAAAGAGAGCCTGGTCGTCGCGGGCGAGCTCGCGATCGCGTCGTGGGAGCGGGGGGAGGGCTGCTGCTGCCGGTCGACAGCGAGCACAGCGCCGCCTTCCAGTGCATGGAGGGACGCTCGCACGAGTCCGTCGACACGCTGGTGCTGACGGCATCCGGTGGGCCTTTCCGTGGGAAAACCCGCGACGACCTCGTAGACGTAACTCCTGCGGAGGCGCTCGCGCATCCCACCTGGAACATGGGCCCGAAGATCACCATCGACTCGGCCACGTTGGCCAACAAGGGCCTCGAGCTGATCGAGGCGCACTTCCTCTTCGACCTGCCGTACGACCGGATCGACGTCGTCGTGCACCCGACCTCGATCGTGCACGCGCTCGTGCGGTTTCGCGACGGAGCGACGCTCGCGCATCTCGGCTATCCCGACATGCGCGTGCCTATCTCGTACGCGCTGACGTATCCCGAGCGCGCCGCGACCCCGATCCCGTCGCTCGATCTCGCCGGCGGCCTCACGCTCGAGTTCGGCGCTCCCGACGTCGAGACGTTCCCGATGCTCGAACTCGCGCGCCGGGCGGGCGAGCTCGGCGGGGCGTATCCGTGCGCGTACAACGCGGCCAACGAGGTTGCGGTCGCAGCGTTCCTGGACGGACGGCTGCCGTTCCTCGGAATCGCTGAGGTCGTCGAGGAGACGCTCTCGTCGGCGGACGGAGCGCCTCCGCGTGACCGCGACGACCTGGTCGAGGCCGACGGGCAGGCGCGGCGGCTCGCCGAACAAGGAGTACCGGTTTGAGCCTCGTCATCGCGATCCTCGGCCTCGCCTTCCTGATCCTCGTGCACGAGGCAGGCCACTTCTTCGCGGCCAGGCTGGTCGGCATGCGGCCGACGCGGTTCTACATCGGCTTCCCGCCGGCGCTCGTCAAGCGCACGAGCAAGCAGGGGATCGAGTACGGGATCGGCGCGATCCCGCTCGGCGGCTACGTGAAGATCCCGGGGATGCACCGCATGTCGGCGTCCGACGTCGATGCGCACCTCGGGCCGGCGCTGGAGGAGGCGCCGCAGCTCTACGGCCCGGCGGAGCGGCTCAAGCGGGCGCTCGGCGAGAGCCGCGAGCAGGAGGCACAGCTGGCGGTGGAGGAGCTGCAGGACGCGGTCGACCACTCGTTCGTCTCGCCCGGTGCGCGTCGCGCTGCCGAGCGAGGCGTCCGGGAGGCGCGCGAGGCGCTCAGCAAGGAGGCGTACTGGCGACAGAAGACGTGGAAACGCGTCTTCGTCATCTTCGCCGGGCCTGGAATGAATCTCTTGTTCGCGATCATCCTCTTCGCGGCGCTCTTCATGGCCGGCGGCGGGAAAGCAACCGCGACCGTCGGCTCCGTCGTGAGCGGCGAGCCCGCGATGCGCGCCGGCCTGAAACCCGGAGACAAGATCTACGCCATCAACGGCGTGATCGTGAACACGCCGCAGGACATCCCGGAGCGGATCTCCGCGTCGGAAGGAAAGAAGGAGCTGCAGCTGAGCGTCCAGAGGGATGGCAAGCTGATCCCGGCGCTGAAGCCCGTGCGCGCGCACAAGCTCGACGGCCGGTATCGCCTCGGCTTCAGCCTCGAAGGACAGGGGTTGTCCCCGCCCGCCGCGTTCTGGAGCTCGATCAAGCTGACGGGCGAGGTCACGAAACAGATCGGCGTCTCGCTGGGCAACCTCGTTCACGGCGAGGGGCGGAAGGACATCTCCAGCCCCGTCGGGATCGTGCAGGGCTCCTCGAGCGCGCTCAAGCAAGGGGTGCAGGACTACCTCTGGGTGCTCGGACTGATCAGCCTCTCGCTCGCACTGCTCAACCTGCTGCCGCTGCTGCCCCTCGACGGCGGCCATATCGTCTTCTCCATCGTGGAGGGAATCCGCGGCCGTGCCGTCAAGCGCGAGATCTACGAGCGCGTGTCGGCCGTAGGGATCTTCCTGGTCGTGCTGCTCTTCTTCGTCGGCTTGTCCAACGACATAGGCCGCATAGGCGGCGGCTAAGGAAACGGGGGAAACCATGTTTCCCCCGTTGGCCCCCTTCTTCTTGCTTTAGGCGTGGCAAAGCGCTCTTCGGCTCTCGCCGGGCGAAGCCCGGCTTCGCCGGCGGGCGTCTGCGGTGCCGAAGTTGTGTGAGGCGAGGACTACAATCGCGGCGTGGCGAGTGAGCGTTCGATCTCCGTAGGCGGTGTCCGGATCGGCGGCGGCGCGCCCGTCGTCGTCCAGTCGATGACGCTGACCCCGACGCGCGACGTCGAGGCGACGACCGCTCAGATCGCAGCACTCGCGTCCGCCGGCTGCGAGGTCGTGCGCTGCGCGGTGCCGAAGGAAGAGGACGCCGAGGCGCTGAAGCTGATCGTCCGCCTCGCGCCCATCCCCGTGATCGCCGACATCCACTTCAACGCCAGCCTCGCCCTGAAGGCGATCGACGCCGGCGTCGCCGCCGTCCGCATCAACCCCGGGAACATCGGCGGCCCCGAGAAGGTCGAGCAGGTCGTCAAGAAGGCGAAGGCCGCGGGGATCCCGATGCGGATCGGCGCCAACTCCGGCTCGCTCCCCAAGCATCTGTACGAGCTCGCCCAGCAGGACCAGGCCGAAGCGCTCGTCGAGGCCGCGCTCGAGGAGGTGCGCCTGCTCGAGAAGCTCGACTACCGCGACTTCAAGATCTCCGTCAAGTCGAGCCACGTGCCGACGATGATCCGCGCCTACCGGATGCTGTCCGCGAAGGTGCCCTACCCGCTCCACCTCGGCGTGACCGAGGCCGGGACGCCGTTCTCCGGCTCGATCAAGAGCGCCGTCGGGATGGGAGCGCTGCTCGTGGACGGAGTGGGGGACACGCTGCGCGTCTCGCTCACCGCCGACCCGGTCGAGGAGGTCAAGGTCGGCTTCGAGATCCTCAAGTCGCTCGGGCTGCGCGAGCGCGGCCCGATCATGATCGCCTGCCCTTCGTGCGGGCGCGACAACGTCGGCGTCCAGCAGCTGGCGGAGCGCGTGGAGGAGCGCCTCAGCCGCTATCCGCAGCACTTCGAGGTCGCCGTCCTCGGCTGCGCCGTCAACGGCCCGGGCGAGGCGGGCGACGCCGACTTCGGAATCGCGGGCGGCCGAGACGTCGGCTTCGTGTACGCGCACGGCCGCGTGCTCAAGAAGGTCTCCTCCGACATCCTCGTCGACGAGCTCTTCCACGAGATCGACAAGTGGATCGCGGAGGGCATGTTCCGCCCGAAGCGGCTCAAGATGGCGAAGCCGGCCGCGCTCGCCATGGCCGAGGCCTCTCTGATCCCGTTGGGGTCCGAGTAGTCTCGGGTGACAACCATGATCGCCCGGGCATCACAGCTCTTTCTTCCCACGCTTCGCGACGACCCTGCGGACGCGGAGGCCGCGAGCCACAAGCTCCTCGTTCGCGGCGGGTTCATCCGCCAGGTCGGCGCGGGCCTGTGGACGTACCTGCCGCTCGGCTGGCGCGTGTACACGAAGGTGGAGCAGATCATCCGGGAGGAGATCAACGCGATCGGCGGGCAGGAAATGCTCTGCCCGACCCTCACGCCGGCTGAGCTCTGGGAGGCGACGGGCCGGATCAACATCCCCATCCTCTTCAGGCTCAAGGACAGCGGCGGACGCAGCTTCATCCTGCCGATGTCGCACGAGGAGACGATGACCTTCCACGGGCGCGAGATCCAGTCGTACAAGGCGCTGCCCCAGGTCTGGTACCACTTTTCGACGAAGGACCGCGACGAGCCCCGGCCGCGCGGCGGGCTTCTGCGCGTGCGCGAGTTCGTCATGAAGGACTCCTACTCGTTCGATCGGGACGAGGAGGGGCTCGATGCGAGCTTCAAACGGCACCAGCAGGCATACCAGCGCGTGTGGGAGCGATGCGGCGTGGAGGCCTACCTCGTCGAGGCCGAGTCCGGGATCATGGGCGGCAGGGAGTCGCTCGGCTACCTCGCACCCACCGAATCGGGGGAGAACGAGCTCATGCGCTGCGAGAATGGCGACTACTTCGCGGACATCGAGGCCGCGCGCGGAATTCCTCGCCCGCCCGACTTCCCGCAGCAGCTCGCCGCGCCCGAAGAAGTCGAGACGCCGGGCGTGACGACGATCGAGGCGCTTGCGGAGCTACTCGGAATCGATCCCGCAGCGACGTCGAAGGCCATGCCCGTCGTCGTCGGCGGCGACCGGCTCGTGCTGGCGCTCGTCCGCGGCGACGACCGGTTGAGCGAGGAAAAGCTCGAGACCGCCTTCCAGTCCGCGTTTCGGCCCGCGACGGACGAGGAGATCCGCGAGGCGTTCGGCGCCGGAGGCGGCTCGATCGGCCCTGTCGGCTCGAACGTGGAGGTACTCGCGGATGAGGCGCTGGCGGAGGGGCAGTTCGTCGCCGGAGCGAACCGCGACGGATGGCACCTGCGGGGCGTGGAAGCAGGGCGCGACTACGAGGCGACGTTTGCTGACATCCGCCAGGCGCAGGAAGGGGACGCATGCCCCGACTGCGGCGGGCGGCTCGTTGTTCAGACCGCGATCGAGGTCGGGCACATCTTCAAGCTCGAGACCTTCCACTCAAAGGCGCTCGATGCCACCTTCCTCGACCAGGACGGAACCGAGAAACCGATCGTCATGGGCTCGTACGGGATCGGACTGGGCCGGACGATCGCCGCCATCGTCGAGCAGCACCACGACGAGAACGGAATCGTTTGGCCGCGCGAGGTCGCGCCGTACGACGTCCACGTCGTCGTGCTCACCGGGCTCGAGGAGCAGGGAGAGCGCGTTGCGGCAGTCCTTGACGAAGCAGGCTTCTCCGTACTGCTCGACGATCGCGACCTGCGACCGGGTGAGAAGTTCGCCGACGCCGACCTGATCGGCATCCCGACGCGTGTGACGGTGGGACGCAAGACGCTCGAGGACGGCGCCGTCGACGTTCGCGACCGCGCCACGGGCGACGAGCAACGTGTACAACTAGAGCGCGTAGGCGAAGGGGTTCGGCAATAGCACGAAACAAGCGATACAGCGACCAGGCATTCGGCCCTTCGGTCGAGCGCTTGATGGGTGAGCGGCGCGTCACGTACCGCGGCCTCGCCGACCAGACCGGTCTCTCCGCCGGCTATCTCAACCATCTCGTCCACGGGAATCGTCCCGTGCCCTCCGACGACGTCGTCAAGAAGCTCGCCGATGCGCTGGGCGTGGAGCCCGAGCACTTCATCGAGTACCGCGTGCGGGTGATCACGAATCGTCTCGAACAGATGCCCGATCTGGTCGATCGGCTCTACAAGCGGCTGGGATGAAGGCGCGGCTCGCAGCCGCTCTCGTCCTCGCTGTCGTGCTCTTGCCCTCGGCGCAGGCGGCGCCGGCGGATCGCTTGCCCAAGTACGCGGTACGCGACCTCGGGACGCTCGGCGGAACGGTCACGGCCGGCGCGGACGTCAACGCCCTCAGCCAGGTGGTCGGCTTCTCGATGACCGCCGACGGCTTCCTGCACGGGTTCATCTGGGACCGCGGCGCGATGGCCGACCTGGGGACGCTGGGAGGGGAGTCGAGCTACGCGACGGCGATCAACGACGCGGGCACCGTCGTCGGCTTCTCGCAGCTTCCGCACAGCCGGAGCTCGCACGCGTTCATCTGGCGCAAAGGATCGGGGATGAAGGACCTCGGCACGCTCGGCGGCGAGCAGAGCTTCGCCGCGGACATCAACAACGCGGGGCTCGTCGTCGGCCGGGCGTTCGACGCCCAGGGCAGTCCGCACGGTTTCGTCTGGTCGTCGGACACGGGCATGCATGCGCTGGGGGGCGGCGATCCTTTCAGCGTCGCGACCGCGACCGCGCCCGGCACGCAGGGGGCCGTTGCGGGCTCGGCCGGATTGCCGCTCGTTCCCGGCCGCTGGCGGACGCCCGGGCAGCCGTTCACGCCCTTCTCACTTCCGGCCGGCTTCAACCAGGGTCAGGGAACGGCGATCGACGCGCGCAACGACGTCGTCGGCTCGGCCTCGACGCCGACCGGGCTCGTCCGCGCCTTCTTCCGCAGCTCGGCCGGAACCATGAGAGTGCTGCGCGTCCCCGGAATCCAGAACAGCGAGGCCGCCTCGGTGAGTAACTCGCTGCGCGTCGTCGGCACCGCCTACGACGATCCGTTCTTCCTCACGTCGGCCTGGCTCGCCCGGACGCCGTCGTCGCCGGCCCACCTGCTGCTCGAGCTCGTCCCGCCCCAGGCGGCCTGGACGTTCGCATACGCAACCTCGGTCAACGATCGCGGGATGATCGTCGGCACCGGCCTGCATCGCGGCCGTACGCGTGCCTATCTGCTCACGCCGGACACCAAGGAGCAGGCGGCAAGCCTGCGCCAGTTCGCTCCGGGCGGGAAGCGCTTCCACCAGCGGGTCGCCGAGGGTCTCGCCAACGCACTCGCGTACCTGGACGGCGGCAAAAAGGCGAAGGCGTGCGCGGCGATCAAAGTCCTGCAGCCGGCCGTGGCGCGCGAACGAACGCTCTCCAAGCCCGTACGCGCGATCTTCGTGGCCGACCTGCGCGGCTTCAGACGCACGCTGGGCTGCACCGCCGAGTAGACTCCATAAGATTTCAGCGGATTCGGCGCCTAATATCCCCATTTACCTTGCATTTTTGTCCCCCATTTGGCAGAGTGAGGGCTCCGTGCGCCTTACGCTGACAGTCGTAGGCACCGTCGTCGCGCTTTTCTTTGCGGGCCAAGCCACGGCTGGTCCCACCTGGGGGGTCGCCGACACGCGCCCCGTGGGGATGCAGGATGATGGCGCAAGCTTCTTTCAGCTCATGAACGACGTCGGGCTGACCCAGGACCGGATCACCGTCCTCTGGAGCCCGACTCGTCCGACGCACATTCCGCGCCTGGGCGAATTGCACCGCGCCGTCCAGCAGGCCGTCGATCACAACGTGTCGATCATCTTCTCGGTCACGCAGGAGAAGGCGGCGACGCTGTCGGGCTCGCCGCTCGCGGCCGAGCAGTTCGCCGCGTTCCTCTCCCTGCTGGCGAACGAGTTCCCGGAGGTCACGTCGTTCGTAGTCGGGAACGAGTTCAACCAGCCGCGCTTCTTCCAGCCTCAATTCGGACCGAAGTGCCAGGGACTTTCCGGCGCGGCGTACACACGAATCCTGGCGAAGGCCTACGATGCGCTGAAGGCGGTCAACCCGGATATCTCGGTCATCACCTCGGTCTCGCCCCGCGGTAACGACGACTGCGACGCACGCAACAACCGCTCCACGTCGCCGGTCCGCTTCATCCGCGACATGGGAGACGCGTTCCGCGCGCTCCACCGCACTCGTCCGGTCTTCGACGAGTTCGGCATTCACATCTACCCGAACCAGGCCACGGATTCGATCGCGAAGGGCTACCAATGGCCCAAGGTCGGCGCCTCCAACCTCGATCGGCTGAAGCAGGAGCTGTGGGACGCGTTTTCGGACACGGCCCAGCCCGTCCCAGACTGGCAGCCGTCCGCGCTGCTGTACGGGCAGAGCGTCGCCGCCCTCACGCCGGTGAAGATCTGGATCGGCGAGATCGGCTGGCAGGTTGCCGTCAACACCGGCGCCGGCAGCCCGTACTTCGGCCGCGAGAGCGTCGAAACGACGACCGAGCCCCGCCAGGCGCAGATCTATTCCGATCTCGTCCGGATGATGAATTGCGACCCGCTCGTCGACGGAATGCTCTTCTACGGCCTGATCGACGAGCCGAACCTCGACCGCTTCCAGGCCGGCTTGCTGCGCGCCGACTGGACGAAGCGTCCTTCCTTCAACTCCGTCAAGGCGTCGATCGCAAAGGCGCAGGACGGCTGCCAGGGGAGCGTCGTCCAGTGGCACCACATCCAGTCCGTGCTCGGGGCAGGCGCCGACTTCGGGAAGCTGAAGGCACAGCCCGTCAAGCAAACCTGGTGGGGCTTCTCGGCCACGGCCAAGGAGGACGCGAACTACAACGCGGGCATCTACAAAGTCGACGGGCGCCAGCTGTCCGAGCGGGGCCGCGACGAGATCGTGCGCTCGCTCTCCGGGCAGGGAGGGCCCACGCCGAAGCTGGCCTCGCAGAACACGATCAAGGCCTACTGGGCGCCCATAATCCGCTTCGCCCAGAAGACGCTCCCCCGGGGAAACTACGCGTACGGGATCCGCATGCGCGCTGCGATGAATCCCGATCGCACGAAGATCTTCGTGAGCCGGCCTTTCCAGGTCGGCCTGGGCAACGGCTCCTAGCTCGAGCTAGTGGACGATCAGCACGTCGCGATGCGCGCGGCGTGAAACTGTCTCGCTGACGTCGCCGCCGAGGACGCGGTCGACGAATCCGGGCTCGCGCGTCCCGACCACGATCAGGTCTGCCTCGTGCTTGTCGGCCACCTCGATGATCCCCTGGGCCGCATCGCCGACGGTGGCCACGTACTGGACGTCGAGGTTCCTCGCCTCGAGTGCCTCGCGCGCCTCCTTGAGCTCGCGGCTCGCCTCGGCGCGGTCGGGAACGGGGACGATCGCCGGGGCGGCGAGCCCGATCGCGTCTCCGGGAACATACGGATCCTCCGCGACCGCGACCGGCTCGGCCACGCTCGTCACGACGAGCTTCGAGCCGAGCTTCTCCGCGAGAGTGCCCGCGCGCTCGAGCGCCCGCTTGGCCGGATCGCTCCCGTCGTAGCCGACGACGATCGTTTTCATGGACGGGAGTATGCCGGTACCCTTCTCGGAACGGGGCGTGGCGCAGCCTGGTTAGCGCGCTAGTCTGGGGGACTAGAGGTCCCGAGTTCAAATCTCGGCGCCCCGACTACGAAAACCCGCTGGAAACGGCGGGTTTTTTCGTTTCTCGCTGTTGCCCGTCAAGGCGGCAGAATCAGCCTCAGGTACCAAACGGGTATCGCCTGCGTCGAGGCCGCAACGTCCCCAACCCCTTCGGACTCCGAGGGAGGGAGGGAGGGAGGAGGGAGGAAGTTCCCTGCCTACGGTAGGGCGGTTATCCGCCCTTCTGATCTACGCGCTAGCACGGTCGACACGAGCCCACACGCCTTGGGAGGATCGTGTCGCCACGGTAGACACCGTGGCATCAACGGAGGTGAGGAAATGCGCAAGCGTCACATCAAGATCCGTGGGCTCATGCTCGCGACCGTGGTCAGCGCTGCCGTAGCGGCGCTCGCGACCATGCCGGAGACTGCTGCGTCGGGCACCGCCGGGCCGTGTCCCGGAGGCCCCTTGGTCGTGAACGCGTACGGCACGTACCGCAACAGCGCCGATATCGGAGCAGACGGGCATGTCTGGGCGCTCGACGCAGCTCGCGAGTCAATGCAGATCTGGCAGATCGGGACGAACACTTACTGCTTGCAGCGCCACGATGTCGGCACGTTCACCACGTTTGCAGGTGTGAGCCCGGAGGGGACCGGCACGGTCAGCGGCGGCGTGACCGGCCGGTGGCACGGGACGATAGTCGCTGTGATCCACGGGACCTTCGCACCGACGGTCGCCACGCGCGGCTTCGTCGGGGACTTCGACCTGCAGTGCCAGCAGGACGGCACATGCCTTGGGCCCCGGTTCATTCCGAGGGGGCTCTACTTCTCCAGCATCGACTCCGTCGAATTCCGCGTGTTCAGCGCGACGTTCGAAGGCGGAGCCTGCGGTGTGTGGCGCCAGTCACTAAGCGGCGACTCCGGCGACATCGTCTGTTAGACGACTGAATCCGAGTGCAGTCGACGAGAGGATCAATGCCCCCGCCACGCGGCGCGGGGGCACCTACCCAAGGAGGGAGCTGCATGAAACTCGACACAGTCTGTAGAGGACGTTGGCATGGACATCGAGTCAGGGGGAAACTCATGCATCGCAAGCTCGTCGTGGTTGCCGTCGTCGGTTTGTTCGCCGCGCTGATCGTGCCCGCGGCCTTTGCGGGTCAGCCGACGATCCAGCGGATCCCATATGAGGATCATTTCGTGTCTGAGTCGTGCGGATTCCCGGTACAGAACGACGTCACCGGAACGGCCCTCGATATCTCCTACACCGATGCGCTTGGAAACCTCCACAGCATCCAAGCTGGCCCTCAGTTCAAGCAGACGATGACCAACCTCGTCACCGGGAAGACCATCGTCGTCAACATCTCCGGGCCGGCCAAGCTTACATTTGGCGCAGACGGCAGCTTCACCCAAGTGGGCACTGGGAACTGGACCTGGATGCGGGGGGATCCCGCCACCCTCACGCCGGGGACGTTTCTCACCCAGGGAAGGTTCGTCTTGTCAATCTCGGCCTCGGGTGTCCGGACATTCACGAGCACCGGAACCACGATCGACCTGTGCGCTCAACTCGCGTGAGCTGAGACATGCCGCCGCCTTCGCCTCGCCTCGGCCGTCGTGCTCATCGCACGCTGCATTCGCGGGCACCGCCAACCAAATCAGCGAGGCAATCCTCAAACGCTCTTCGCAAAAGTGAGTGAGCTTTCGATCGTTCACATTTCGGTGTGGACGCCGACGCTTATGTTCGCGATCGCACCAAACGGCTCGTGCGCCAAGACCGTGAGCCGCCGGTCGTACGCTTAGAGCATGAAGGTCCAAGCCGCAGACGCCGAGTTCACCGTCACGGACCGCCAGGACGATTTCTGGGCGGCGATGCAATCGGGGTCGTGGGAGCCGTGCACCATTCAAGCCCTCAGGCAGCTCCAACCCGACGACCTGTTCGTGGACATCGGGGCGTGGATCGGGGCAACAGCCCTACCAGCAGCGGCGAGAGGGGCAACGGTCATCGCGTTCGAGCCTGACCCGGTAGCGAGGGACGAGTTCGAGCGGAACATCGCCCTCAGCGGCCTAGGGGACCGAATCATTGTCCGTCCCTACGCTTTGACGAATCAGGACGGCCGGCGGCAGCTCACCGCCCGCGACACGCTCGGAGACAGCATGTCCAGCCTGTACCGTCGTCCACAGAAGGATCGTTCGACGAGCGTCGAGACGGTGGACGTGCGGCGCGTGCTGCCGCAGCTCGAGGAGGCACGCATCGTCAAGATCGACATTGAGGGCGGCGAATACGCGCTTCTACCCCCCATGCGAACATGGCTCAGGAAGCATCGGCCCGACCTGATCCTGTCGCTGCACACCAACCACCTAACGCCCGTACTTCACCCGCTCCCTCGTGGTGCCCGGTTCGTCGCCCGTAGAGCCTCTGCGATGGCTCTCAGGGGCCGAGTGGCGTGGCTGCCACGCATCTACCCTCACCGCGAGACCGCGACCGCGATGGGATGGGAGCCAATCAGCGCGGGGAAGCTCGCGAGGCTGATGGCGACACCGGGCGAGTTTGAGCTGTACCTATCGGCCTAGGGCCCGTCGTGTCGTCTGCGCCGCCTCCTCATCACCGAGGTCGCCGTCCTCTCGGGACGCGATCCGTCGGCTCGGGTAGCCGCGTGCCGCAAACCCGCATGAGGAACGGATTCCGCGCTGTTGCAGGTCGCGCGAACTAGGCCGCGAACAAGCCCGCCTTCTATCAAAGCCGATCGCTCTCGCCGACGCCCTCGCGTTCCTGCTCCTGATCGCCGGCATCAGTGGCCACCGCCGCATCCGAGCACAGTTGGGTACTTGCTCTCAGCAGCGGAGACGGCATCGGAGGATACGTCGCTGAGGATTACCAGGTATGGCACGATCCGGCGTCGACGGAGGCCTATGTCCAACAGCACGCTGCGCCGCTTACGCACGATCGCCCTCCTAGTTGCGACCGCGGCTCTCGCTTTCACAGGTTCTTCAGCCGGGCGTGAGCGGCACTACCGCTTCTGACGGCCGTCCCACCGGTCTGCGTGAGCGGGGCGCTCCTCGCGTGGTCCGCTCGGGCAGTGCTGAGTGCCTAATCACTGCCCAAACGTCTGAAAGGCGATCGGCGCGGCCAGGCGGAGCGGTGGCGGGAACCCGCTTGGCTACGGGCCTCCCGCCACCTGCCGCCAACCGGTGCCACCCCTCTGAGCTGCCTAGAGGTCCCACCACTGAGACGGCGCCGTCGGACCGGGTCCTAGACACGCCTTGAGCCGACCTGACGCCTCGTGGAAGGCGCGTTGGGTCCGCTTGCCGGGTTGGGCAGCCCCGCTCCTGCTGAGCGTGCTCTGCCTCTTTGTCTACAACGCCAACCTCCGGACGATCGGCGGGGGGGACGACCTCCCCGCTCGATATCTGCCGCTGATCCTCTGGCACGACAGCACCTTCGCTTTCGACGCGAACGCGCGCCTCGTCGCGCATGGACATCCGCTATTGGAACCGAATGCATCAGTAGCAGCCGCGTACGGCAACGCCTCCTACTTTCAGCCGCCGGCGTATTGGATCGTCCGGACACACCGGGGTCAGCTCGCCTCGATGTACCCGGTGGTTGCACCGTTACTCGTGGCGCCGCTCTATTTGCCCGCGATGCTCTGGCTCGACAGCAAGGGTTGGCAACAGCCATACATCGATCGCGTGGCCGAGATCATGGAGAAGGTCTCAGCGTCGCTGCTCGCCGCGCTCGCCAGTCTCGTGATGTTCCTGGTGCTGCGTCGCGAGGGGAATCCGTGGGCTTTTCCGCTCGCCTTGGTTTTCGCCTTCGGAACCGATACGTGGATGATTTCGAGCCAGGCGCTCTGGCAACACGGAGCCGGAGAGCTCCTGGTCGCGATTGCGTTGCTTCTCGCCGTGGCCCGCCCATCGCCCCTGCGCATCGGGCTTCTCGGGTTCGTCTGCGTCCTGATCGCGGCGAATCGCCCACCGGACGTGCTGATCGCCGCTGCATTCGTGCTTTACGTGGTCTGGAGCCGCAAGCGCACGTCCTTGTGGCTGCTTGCCGGCGCCGCTCTCCCATTGGCGGCGCTGCTCTATTACAACCTTGCCTTCATCGGCAATGTCGTCGGGGGGTACGCGCTCGCTCCGAGCGCAACGAGGCACGGGTTTTTCCAGCTGCGTTTGTTGGGGCTACCCGCGTTGCTGGTCAGTCCCACGCGCGGGCTCTTCGTCTTCTGTCCGTTCCTCATCTTCATCGCCGTGGGTCTGGCCCGGCGCCTGCGGACGCCGAGGTCGCGACGGCTCGCGATCGCGCTCAGCGTGGCGGTCGCCGCCCAGCTCTTGGTCTACTCCCAGGGCGACTGGCGCGGCGGCTCGTCGTGGGGCCCGCGGCACCTGACCGATCTTCTACCGATCCTCGTGTGGATGCTCGCGCCCGCACCTGCCGCGTTGGGTGGGCGCGCACGCCGCTTGTTCGTCGTGATGATGGTCGTGGCAGTCGGCATCCAGACGATCGGTGCCTTTTGGTACTCGCATCTGAGCGACGCACGTATCTTCGCGGGCACGGCACCCATGAGCGCCGCGTGGGATCCGCGCAACACGCCGCCCCTCGTCGAGCTGGAGCATCGGCCCGTGCCCGGCGAGCTCCAATGCAACGCGCGGGGTTCTATCGACCAGCCGCCCGCGCTCGACGGCGCCGGAGGCGTCCGCGAACTGGAATCGGGAATGCCCGTCCGGGGATGGGCACTCCTCTGCGGGCGAACCCCAACGGAGGTGGTGCTGCTGATCGACGGACGAATCATCGGCGAAACGACCGCCTTCTTCACGCGTCCGGACCCCAATCGAGCGCTGAACGCGACCCCGGCCTCGGGCTGGACCATACGGGCCGACACCAGCGGGCTCGCGCCAGGGAAGCACGTTCTTCAACTCGGCGTGCCGGTGATATTCGACACGCGCATCGTCCGCGAACAGCCTGTGAGGCTGCCTCCGCCGCCGAGAACCCTGCCTGCGATGGCCGCGCTCGCGGCGCGACGGCTGCGCGAAGACCAAGCACCTCCCGGCTACTGGCTCACGAGCTACACGGCCGGCGCGAGGTACCTCATTCCGCAGCCGGAGATGAACACATACCTGACGTCGATCCTGGTGGACCAGCTCGCCCCGGTCGCAGGCAAGCTTGGACTCGCCGATGTGGTGGCCCGAGGCAAGCGGGAGCTCGCGGCGCAGATCGAGGGTAACGGACTGGTCCGCTACCACGGGCTGCCAGATTCGCCCACGATCGGGACACTGGGCTGCGTGATCACGCCTGACGCGGACGACACAGCGCTGGTGTGGAGGATCGCAGGGCCGGGCGCAAGCGATCCACGGTTCGAGCGAATGCTCGCGATACTGCGCCGCTACCGCGACGGGCGCGGCCTCTATCGAACCTGGTTGGCACCGCAGGACAGGTACGAGTGTCTGAACCCGGGGCGCGACCCGGACCCGGCCGACATCACGATCCAGATGCACGTCTATCTGATGCTTCGGGAGTTCGATCGGCCGGCAGCGCGGATCCTCTGTAAGGCGATGTTGCGCTCGGCGGGCAACGATGACGTCTGGGTCTACTACGCGAAGACGGCACTTGTGCCATATCTCCGTAGCGCCGAACTCGAGCAGCTCGGGTGCCCGATTCCGCTCCCGACGGCGCGGCTGGCGCGAGCCGTTGCCGGACAGAAGCGATGGAGCGAGGTGGTGCGACTACAGGTGGAGACTGGAAGGTCTCGGGGGACCGCAAGCGCACGTCAGGCGATTCGTCATCTGCTTGCGCAACTGGGCGCTGACGACTTCGCCCTGCTGCGCAAGGCGCCGCCGCTGCTGTATCACAACGATCTGAGCGCGAGCGTGAAGCGGTTCTACTGGTCGGAGGACGCCGGGTACGCGCTTTGGCTCCGGCTCTACGAGGCGGTTACCATCGGGAACCCATGAGCACGCTTGTGGGCTCGCAGACGGCGAGGCAGCCATATGCGCGGGTCGTGCGGCACTTCGCGTCTACCCGCGGCTTGGAAGTGTGCGCGCTGCAGGCGGCCCCGCTGTTGGGGGCGCATCTCGGCGGCCTTGGCCTTCACGGAGGCAACGTAAGCCGGCTAGGACTGTTGCTGATCGGCAGTACCGCACTGACGGCGCACGCCTTCGTCTTCAACGACTGGGCCGACTACAGCAGGGACGCACGTGATCTCCGGCGGGCGAGGTCGACTGTCGACGGCATCCGCCGAGATCAGATCGGGCGCGTCGCGATCGTGCTCTTGATCGTGGCCGGCATGGCGCTGTCTGCGGTGGGCACGTCGGCGGTGCTCTTCGGTGCCGGGATCGCCGCTCTCAGCCTTCTGTATTCGTTTTCCCCCCGTCTCGGCAAGAGCACGCCAGCCGCGGCATCGCTCGACCATCTGATCGGTGGAGCGCTGCTCTTCCTGCTCGGCTACTCGACGGGTCACGCAGTGGACGCCGAAGGCATCGTCGTCAGCCTCGTCTTCGGCTTGGTATTCGCCGCCGGGCATCTCAATCAGGAGGTGCGAGATTATGAGTTCGACCTGGTCAACGGGATCAGGACCGTCGCGGTGACGTTCGGATGCATGCGGGGCTTCGTTGCGAGCTTCTGCCTGTTCACGACCGCGTATCTGCTGGTCGTCGGGCTGGCCGCGACGGGTCTTCTGCCGAAGCTCCTGGTCGCGAGCCTCATCGTTTGGCTGTTGCAGGCGCGCTGGTCGGTTCAGGCGGTGCGACGTGGTCTCGGATCCGACGCAGCTTTATGGATCCAGGGCCGGTACCGACTGCTCTTCGCATTGGTCGGTCTCGCGATGCTCGTCCAATGAGTCAGGCGCTCGGCGCCCCGATTCAGACTCGGCCCGTGCTGGCCTTTTCTGTTTCTGGGCTCAGATCTGGCTAGTACGACGAGCGGCAAAGGCCTAAGCTTCTGCTGTGGTCGACCCCTCCACGAACCACAAGGACGAGAACGCGCCGGTCCGGATCGGACGGGGCCGCTTCATTGGTGCGGGCCTCGCGGCCGCCGGTGCGGCGCTCATTCCGCAGGCGAGGGCCGCGACAGCGCGTGCCGCAGCTGCGGAGGAAGGTCCGCCGCTCGCGGCAGGGCCAATCCCGCAGATCCCGTATCGGGCGGAATTCCCCAATCTGCCCGCCGTCCCACTCGACGCGGACGGGATCAAGGACACGCTCGAGAAGCTGGCGGTCCGGTCGGTGCAGACGACCCAGTCGAAGCAGGGGCTGAGCCGGACGTACACGATCGGTGGCGTCACGCAGACCGGGTACGAGTTCCTGTTCGGCACGGGAAGCTCCGCCGAGACCGAGCTTCGCGAGCTCGCGGAGCGCTGGCGTCGAAATCCGAAGCGGGCGGCGGCGGACCTGCAGCGGAACATCGGCCGGCGAAGCGATGCAGCCGCCGCGCAGGGGCTCTCGCTCGAGGAGCCCGAGCAGTTCTCGATCTCGTGGACCAACGTCCCGAACGTCTACGAGACGGGGCGTCCGCAACTCCACGCCTGGGCGTCCTCCCTGACCGATGTCGAGGCGGCGACGCGTCAGTTCTGGCCGATGATTGCCGGGCACGGGTTCGGCTACAACCTGATCGTTCCGGAGCGGGTCACCGCCGCTAAGGCGGGCGCCCTACGGCAGGCATTCGGGTCGGCCTGGAGCGGCGACGTTCGGCGCGCGCTGGCAGCCGGGAGCCTCTACGTCATCGACATGAGCCTCTTCGAGGCGCTCGGAACGCCGCAGGTGGTCAACGGAGCGCCGCGATTCACGCCGGCGACCATGACGCTGCTCATCCGGAACAAGCAGACCAAATCGCTGACACCGGTTGCTATCGCCGTCTCCGGCTCAAAGGGCGCGGGCCGCCAGGTCTACCGGAAGGCGACGGCGAGCAAGGGCGCCTGGCTCTACGCCCTCCAGGCCGCCAAGGCGTCGGTCACGCTGTGGGGCGTCTGGCTCGGGCACGTCTACCACTGGCACATCGTCACCGCTGCGCTGCAGATGACGATGTTCAACACCCTGCCGACGGATCATCCGGTCTATCAGCTGCTCCAGCCGCAGTCGAACTACCTGATCCCGTTCGACGACGTGCTCATCGCGGCCTGGCCGGCGATCGCGCCTCCGACCTCGCTCACGACCGCGAACGATTTCCTCGCGTTGGCGAACGGCTACGCGACGGGGCGCTCGTTCTTCGACGACGACCCCCTGACGACGATCGCGCGGCTCGGCCTCCGCCAGAAGGACTTCACTGCGAAAACGGCCTGGGACAAGTACCCCGTCGTCCAGCGGCTGCTGACGCTGTGGAATCTCGTCTCGAAGTACGTCGAGGCCTTCGTCGGCGCGTCGTACCCGTCCGATGCGGCCGTCGCCGGCGACACGGCTCTCCAGACGTGGATCGCGACGTCGAGTTCGTCCGATCCGGTCGCAGGCGGAAACGTCAAGGGCCTGCCTGTCATGGACAGCCGCGCGGCACTCTCGAGGACGCTCACCAGCATGCTCTACCGGATCACGGCCCACGGGATCGCGCGCCTGAACTCGACTTCGAGCCCGGCGCTCACCTTCGTCGCGAATTTCCCCCACTGCCTGCAGCGCGCCGACATCCCGAGCCCGCGTTCCCAGATCAGCACGAAGACGTTGCTGAGCTACCTGCCGAGGACGGACGCGATCGCGCAGTCAGTGAATTTCTATTTCATCTTCGCCTACTCGACGCCGTACGTCCCGTTCATCCCGCTGACGGGCACCGGATCGAACCTCTTCTTCCCCGGCGGGACGGGCGACAGCCGCAACCGGGCGCTGGTCGACCTGCGGAACGGGCTGGCGAAGTTCATCGGCCTGTACCAGCCGGACATGCCCCAGCGGTTCCAGTGGCCGCTGAATATCGAGACGTGAGCCGGCGCGCTGTCTGCCGTCGGCCACAGGTCGGCCGACTTTGTTGGTACCGTCCCTGTGTTCCGAGGGGCTGAATGAACGCAAAGCGCACACGTCTGTGGAGGCGATTGGGGTCGATCGCCGGGCTGGGGCTCGCTGCCGCGAGCGCTCTCGTGCTGGCCGGAGGCGCCCCCGGGGCGCAGCTCGGCTCGCAGAGGTCATTCGACGCGAGCCGATCTCTCAATCAGTGTGAGCCACCAGCCGGAGCCCGCGTGTGTGGCTCGTTTCAATCTGCCATGCAACCTGGCCTACGACGTCGTCGGATTCCACATGCAGGTAACAAATCCGACGAACACGACCGCCCATGGACGTCGGCATCAGCGTCGACGTGCCGCCCTCGGACTGGATCTCCGGCTGTACACCGTATTCGCCACCCCCTCCGGGAGAGCGAGGGACGACCTATTGCTCGGTCGGCACGTGAACCCGAACACCACGGTAACGATCGACCTTTCGATCCGTGTCCATCCCGACCGGGGCGACTTGACGGCGACGGTTACCTCCGGGACGACCAATTACGCCAGCGCCGACGACGCGGTTCTCATCGAGTCGCGGAGCGAGGATCTCGCGATCGGAGTCCAGGGCATCCCCGATCCTGCGCTCGCGGGCGACGAGCTCACGATCCGTTCGGTGGTCACCGACTACGGTCCCGACGATGCCTTCAGCCCGCCGAACGGGGATGGGGTTCAGGTCGACGTGCTGCTTCCGCCTCTGCTGAGCATCTTGTCGATCTCGCCGGGTCCGGGCGCGACCGCTCCCTTCTGCACGGACACATACGCGACTGATGGCCACATACGCTGCAGATTCTTGACCCTCCCGCGCGACCAGAGCCTCGCCGTCGACATCAAGGTCAGGCCACCAGGGCCGGGCACGTTGCACGTCGATGCGTCAGTCGGTACGGGCTTCATCGCCAACGACCCGGAGCCGCAAAACAACTCGTTCTCGACGGACATCACCGTCCTGAACGGCTTCGTGCTCACCGTGCAAAAGCCGGGTAACGGCACCGGGAGCGTGACGAGCGACAAGCCGGGTATCACGTGTGGCAATACGTGCTCCCATCCGTACGCGACCAACACGGTCGTGACGCTGTCGGCCGTCGCCGACGGCGGCTCGACCTTCATCGGCTGGAGCGGGGATTGCACCAATCCGGGCCCGACGTGCACGGTGACGATGAACGCCAACCACACGGTCGGCGCGAACTTCAACCGCAACACGACACCGCCGCCGCCGCCACCGCCACCGCCACCTCCGCCGCCGCCGCCACCGCCACCGCCACCACCGCCGCCGCCACCTCCTCCGCCGCCGCCACCTCCACCGCCGCCCCCATCGCCGACGACGTTCTGCCTCGTCCCCGACGTGGTCGGGCTGAAGGAGGCCGACGCGAAGGCGAAGATCGTGAAGGCCGGCTGCGCGAACGGGAAGCTGACGCGCAAGTACTCGACGCGAAGACCGAAGGGCCGTGTCCTCGCTCAGAACCCGACGTCGGACTTCGTGCTCGACAGCGGCACCAAGGTGAACATCACGGTGAGCAAGGGCAAGAAGCCCAAGCCGAAGCACAAGCCGCGGCACGGTTAGCCGCCAGCCCTTTCATCACAGGCCGAGGGATCGTAGCGCCCTCGTCTGCGCCGATCCGCTGGAGATCGCCGGGCGAGAAGACGCCGCGACGCAGCGCCTGGCGCCGAGCGATCCACTCGAGCTCGCGGAGCTCGTCGCGCGGGTCGATGCTGACGTTGGCGTCCGAGCCGATACAGATCGCGATCGCGCGCTCACGGATCGCGAGCGTGGGGGCGAAGCCGTCTCCGAGGTCGGCCTCGGTCGTCGGGCAGATGCAGATCCGGCTGCCGGTGTCCCTCAGGAGGTCGAGCTCGTGGTCGTCCGCATGCGTGGCGTGGATGACGGTCGTGTGCGGGCCGAGGCAGCCGGTCTCGTACAGGAGCTCGATCGGCCTCATCTCGTGCTCGGCCAGGCATTCCTCGATCTCGCGCGGCTGCTCGTCGGCGTGGACGTGGAGGACGAGGTCGTTCTCGCGCGCATACCGGCCCATCTGCTCCAGCCAGTCGCGTGGGCAGGCACGGACGGAGTGGGGGGCGAGGCCGACGCGAATTCCTTCCGCCTGGAGCTGTTCGACCTGCCCGAAGTACTCCGCAACCGATTTCTGGCGCATGAAGTCCAGGCCGCCGCGCGCGTACGCCGAGAGCAGCAGGACGAGCTCGATCCCGGCCGCGGCCGGCCGCCTCGGCAGCGGCTCGCGCCGCCTCGAGCCCCAGGTAGTGGAACTCGCCGACCGTCGAGTAGCCGGCGGCCACCATCTCCCGGTAGGTCGCCTCGTACTCCTCGCGGACCGTCTCGGGCGTCTGCGCGGACGCCAGCTCGAGCATCGAGTCGCGCCAGGCCCAGAAGTCGCCGCCCTCGCTACGGAGCGCGCGCTGGAAGGTGTGACTGTGGGCGTTGACGTACGCGAAGCGGTCCGTCTCGGTCACGGCCGCATCGTCACAGGTTTGGCACGTTCTCGTTTCCCACGCGTGCGCGTTTCCTCAGTAGGGTCGCAGTGGGGAGGAGGCTGGTGGCCCCGGCGCGAGGACCGGGCGTATCGGCGGGAAACTATCCTTGTGCCGATGGTCTCGCGCGCGGTCCCTGCTTCCATGGCACAGATCCCGAATGCGCTGACGATCCTGCGCCTGGCGCTGATCCCCGTCTTCGTCGCGCTCGTGCTCGACTCGGACGGCGGTCACAGCTGGCCCGCGGCGATCGTCTTCGCCGTTGCGGGCATCACCGACCAGATCGACGGCTGGCTCGCCCGCCGCTGGCGCGTCGAGTCCGAGTTCGGGAAGGTGGCCGACCCGCTCGCCGACCGGCTGATGATCGACGCAGCTGTTCTCCTCCTCTTCCTCGCCGATCGCCTCCCTTGGGCCGCTCTGCTGATCCTCCTGAGGGATATTGCGCTCATGGGCGGGTACAAGATCATCGTGCCCCGCGGGTACGACTTCTCCGTCAGCTTCCTCGGGAAGCTCGCCACCTGGATCCTGTACGCGTCGCTCGGATTCGTCCTCGTCACGCACGCCGGCACGACGTGGCCGCTCGTCATCTTCTGGATCGGCTTCGGGCTCGCCGTCGCGGCCGGTGTCCTCTATCTCGCCACCGCAGTCCGTGAGACGCGGAGGACCGCATGAAGGCCGTCGTCATGGCCGGGGGAGAGGGGACGCGGCTTCGCCCGCTCACCTCCAACCAGCCGAAGCCGATGGTGCCGATCGTCGGCAAGCCGTGCATCGAGCACATCCTCGAGCTGCTTCGCCGCCACGAGCTGAACGACGTGATCGTCACGCTCGCCTTCATGCCCCAGGCAATCCGTAGCTACTTCGGGAACGGCGAGACACTCGGCATGAACGTCTCCTACTCGGTCGAGGAATCTCCCCTCGGGACGGCCGGCTCGGTCAGGCAGGCGGTCGCGGGCGGAGACGAGCCGGTGCTCGTCATCTCCGGGGACGCGCTCTGCGACATCGATCTGACCTCGCTGCTCGCCTTCCACCGGGAACGGAAGGCGGCCGTGACGATCGCGCTCAAGTCGGTCGAGAACCCGCTCGAGTTCGGCATCGTCGTCACCGACCCCGACGGGCGCATCGAACGGTTCCTCGAGAAGCCGTCGTGGGGCCAGGTCTTTTCCGACACGATCAACACGGGGATCTACGTGATCGAGCCCGAAGTGCTGCGGCACGTGCCCGCCGGCGAGCCGTACGACTTCTCCAAGCAGCTCTTCCCGCTGCTGCTGGAGATGGGCCGGCCGCTGTACGGCTACGTCGCCGACGGCTACTGGCAGGACGTCGGCGACCTCGGGCAGTACGCACAGGCGAACTTCGATGCGCTTGACGGCCTCGTGCAGCTCGAGATTCCGGGCTTCCTTTTGCGCGGGAACGTCTGGCTGAGCCCGAGCGCCGAGGTGGCCGACCTGGACGCGATCGAGGGACCGGCATTCGTGGGCAACTACTGCCGCATCCTTCCCGGCGCGACCGTGGGCCCGTACTCCGTGCTGTCCGCGAACGTGACGCTGCGCGAGCGTGCTCGCACGACCCGCTCGGTGATCGACTCGCTGACGCACATCGGGCGGAGCACGCTGATCGAGGGCGCAATCGTCGGGCGCTCCTGCGACATCCGCTCGCACGTCCGCATCCACGAGGGGGTGGCGATCGGCGACGAGGTGACGATCGGCGACCAGAGCACGGTCTCCCCGAACGTCCGGATCTACCCGCACAAGGAAATCGAGTCCGGCGCGCAGATCCGCGAGAACCTGATCTGGGAGTCGAGAGCCCCCTCGCGCCTGTTCGAGAAGGACGTCGTCTCCGGTCTCGTCGAGGTCGACCTGACGCCTGAGATCGCCGCCCGGCTCGGGGCGGCGCTTGGGACGATGCTCGAGCGCGGCGCGCACGTCGTCTCCAGCCGGGAGGCGACGACGGCCGCTCGCATCGTCAAGCGCTCCCTGATCACCGGCCTCAACTCCACCGGGGTCGACGTCGCGGATCTCCGCGTGCTCCCCGCCGCGGTCGGACGACACCTGCTGAAGATGCATGGCTACGACGCCGGCTTCCATGTCGGGACGAGCACGGCCGACCCCGAGGTCGTCCAGATCCGCTTCTTCGAGCAGCCGGGCATCGAGCTGATGCCCGCGGGTCAGAAGGAGGTCGAGAAGCACTTCTTCCGCCAGGACTTCCGGCGGGCGCCGGCCGGCGAGCTCGGCGATCTCGACTACCCACCGCGTGTCGGCGAGGCCTACGCGGAGGACTTGCTCACGAGCCTCGCCTCCGGCGCCATCCGCGAGCGCAAGTTCCGCATCGTCGTCGACTACGGCTACTCCGCCGCCTCCGCGGTCCTCCCGCTTCTGCTCGAGCCGCTCCACGTCGAGGCCGTCTCCGCGCACGCGGTGCGGATGGGGGAGACGACGACCGCCACCGCCTCGCTGCGGGAGACGATCGGGCAGGCGAAGCGGCTCGTCGGCGCGATCGGCGCCGACCTCGCCGTCGTCTTCGACCGCGCGGCCGAACGGCTCTACCTGGTGGACGAGACGGGACACGAGATCGCCGTCGACCGCGCGCTCCTGCTGTTCGTGCGCCTGCTCGCGAGCAACGGCCGCCGCGGCAAGCTCGCCTTCCCGGTCACGGTGACGAGCCAGGTCGAGGAGCTCACGCGGGAGAGCGAGCTCGAGGTGATCCGGACGCCTGCCTCCCTCGCCGAGCTGACCAAGACGGCGGCGCAGGACGGCGTCGTGTTCGCCGGCGCGCTCAGCGGCGGCTACGTGTTCCCCGACTTCCTGCCGGCCTACGACGCGGTCGCGAGCCTGTGCAAGCTGCTCGAGCTGCTCGCGCAGGAGTCTCGACCGCTCTCGGAGCTCGTCGCCGAGCTGCCGGAATCGACCCTCGTCCACCGCCAGCTCCCGTGTCCGTGGGCGATGAAGGGGCTCGTCATGCGCGTTCTGGCGGAGCGGCTCAAAGGCCGCGAGCTCGACCTGGTCGACGGCGTCAAGCTGTTCACCGATCGCGGCTGGGTGCAGGTGCTGCCCGATCCCGACGAGCCGACGCTGCACATCTACGCCGAGGGGCAGACGGACGGGGACTCCGAGCAGCTGGAGGAGGAGCTACGGGGCCTGGTGGAGGACGTCCTCGTGCAGGGACAGGAGGTCGAGGCTCGAAGCTAGAATCTCAACTTCAGGGTTAACCCTGGGGAAAGGATCGCTTTGAGCCACGTCTACTGCCCCGAATGCGGCTTCCAGAACCCGGAGGCCGCGAATTACTGTGCGAGGTGCGGTGCGCTGCTCGTCAAGGACGAGCCGAGCGACGAGACGACGCTCGCCTTCACGCCGGAAGACGAGGAAGAGGCGACGTCGACGCTCGAGGACATCGGCGTCAAGGGGCCGGCGCTCGTCGTCCGCTCCGGCGGCGGCAGGGCGGGCGAGACCTTTCACCTGTCGGGGGAGCGCACGTCGATCGGCCGGTCCCCCGACTGCGAGATCTTCCTCGACGACGTCACCGTCTCGCGTCAGCACGCCCTCCTGACCGAGAAGAACGGGCAGTTCTTCATCCAGGACGAAGGGCAGCCTGAACGGAACGTTCCTGAACCGCCGCCGGATCGAGTCCGCGCCGGTCGAGGACGGCGACGAGATCCAGATCGGCAAGTACCGGCTGACCTTCCTGAACCGATGACGACGACGCAGGCAGAGCGACGCGAACGGCCCCTTACGATCGGGACGGTCTGCTCGCGCCTGCAGAGCGAGTTCCCGGACATCTCGATCTCCAAGATCCGCTACCTCGAGGATCAGGGCCTCTTGAAGCCGCGGCGCACGCGCGGCGGCTACCGGCTGTTCGACGAGGAGGACGTCGAGCGCCTGCGCACGATCCTGCGCCTCCAGCGCGACGAGTTCCTCCCGCTGCGCGTAATCCAGCAGGAGCTGGCCTCGCCGACGCGGGCACGCAGCCGCCGGCGTCCGATCGGGCTGTCCGAGGAGGACGAGCTGACGCTCGCGGAGCTGTGCAAGCGCGCCGGAGTGGGGGAGGAGCTCGCTCGGGAGCTCGAGGAGTTCGGCCTGCTCGACGCGAGCGGGAGCGGCAAGGACAAACGCTACGGCGAGAGCGACGTCGAGATCGCCTCGGCCTGCGCCAAGCTCGCGCGCTTCGGGATCGCGCCGCGCATGCTGCGCCGCTTCCGGACATCCGCCGGGCAGGAGGCCAGCGTGATCGAACAGCTCGTCGGGCCGTCGCTCCGCTCGCGCAATCCCGAGCGTCGCAAGACCGGCATGGAGGATCTCCAGGCCCTCGCTTCGCTGGCGCAGGAACTCTCGCAGCTGCTGTTCTGGCGCGACCTGCGCCGGGTCGCGCGCCGCTAGTGGATCTGAAGTCGAAAGTGCGGGAAGTCCCCGACTTCCCGACTCCCGGCATCGGCTTCAAGGACATCATGCCCCTGCTCGCCGATCCCGAGGCGCTGCACGAGGCCGTCGACCGGATGGCGGACTGGGCGGAACCGCGGTCCCCGGAGATCGTGCTCGGCGGCGAGGCGCGCGGTTTCTTCCTCAGCGCCGCCCTCGCCTACCGGCTCGGCTGCGGGTTCGTCCCCGCCCGGCGGCCCGGGCAAGCTTCCGCTCGAGACGATCGCACGCGACTACGAGCTCGAGTACGGGTCAAACACCCTCGAGGTGCAGTCGGACGCGCTGGCGGGATGAACGCACGTGCTCATCCACGACGACGTGCTCGCCACCGGCGGCACCGCGCGGGCGATGGCCGAGCTTGTCGAGCACCTCGGCGGTGAGGTCGTCGGTTTCACCTTCCTGATCGAGCTCGCCTTCCTGAACGGCCGCGAGCGGATCCCGGGCTACGAGGTCTTCTCGCTGATCGACTACTAGAACGAGTAGGGCGGGCGCTCGAGGGCCCGCTCGAACGCTGCGCGGTCGTGCATGGGCGCATCGTTGGAGTGCGAGATGACGACGTGTTCGAACGGGAGGTCGAGGAGCGCGCGCAGGGCGGGGAGGACCCGCTCCTCGTGCCAAGGGGTCTCGCCCACGAGCAGCTCGTCCTCGGGCGCCGTGAGTGCGTCCGCGAAGACGAGAGCCCGCTGCTCGGGGAGCCACAGCGGCGTCTCCATCCGTCCGCGCCCGTCGTACAGCGCGACGAGGCCGCCGGGAAGCTCGGTGCCAGGCTGGACGGGCTCCAGCGTGGTCTTCGGGATGTTCTGCGGCCAGAAGAGCCACGGCCCGAAGGCGCGCGCTCCATAACGCTCGACGAAGAGGTCGACATCGCGGACGTGGTCGGGCTTGAGCACGACCGCGATGGTTGGTGGCTTGCGGTCGAGCCGTAGCCACACCTCGTCGCTCTGCGGCGCCATCGCGTCGAGCACGGCCACCTCGCCGGCCGACTCGACGCACGTCGACCAGACCTTCGGGCCCCAGCCGACGTCAGGCCGCCAGTCCGGGTACTCGATGCTCCAGACCCACAGCCCGGGCGCCACGTCGCGGATCTCGCTCACAAACACATTCTCTCCTTTCGCCGTCCGCGCGAACGCGCACACTTCCTGCATGTACGACCCGTTGCGGACGCGCTACGTGCTCTCGTGCCCCGTTCGCGGGGAAACCGCTGTCACGCTCTCGGCCTTCAGGCGTCTGGAGCGGTTACCGGGCGCGGCGCATCCGGCGATCTATGCGATCACGTTCGCCTGCGCGTGCGGGGACGAGCACCCCGGCCTCGTCGCGCACGACGATCTCGACTGGGCGCCGCTGGGGCTTGGTGCGGGTTCCTTCTTCGACCTGATGACCGATCTAGCCGGCGACGCGGGCGATGAATTCGGCGAGGTGGCGGCGAGCCGGATCCGCGCCGGCGACTGGCCGTGGAGCTTCTTCTGCTTCGCCGAGGATCGGCCGAAGCCCGTGTTCCCGTCGTCCTTTTCGCTTCTCGCGCCGGGTTCGATCGGCAGCCTCGTCGGCGTCGCCGTCACGTGCCCGGACTGCGAGAGCCGCTCGATCAACCTCGTTTCGCACGCGCACATCGACCTGCCGTTCCACAACGACGCGCAGGTCGGCGTCGTCGAGCACGTCTTCGAGGCCGACGCGGAGCGGGCGATCGAAGAATTCCAGGTCGAGCTCTATTCGGGCGCGTTCGACACCCGGCGGCTCGCGCTGTAGCTAACGGCGCAGCTCTTCTTCGCCGTAGATCCGGACGTAGAGGAAGATGGCGGCGCCCGCGACGGCGGCGATGATGAACGAGGTCGCGCCGGAGACGCCGACGCCGAGCAGCCCGAGCCAGATCAGGAAGCCGAGACCGAGTCCCCAGAGGAACGAGATGACGCCGTGATCGAAGCTCGGAGGTCGCGGAAGGTGGGCCATTCCGGACGCGATCCTAACGGTCGAGGCCTCCTGTCAAGAACTCTTTGCAAAATGCGACTTTTGCTTTTCTGCGGGCCTTGCAAGATCGGCCCTGAGACCCTAAGGTGCCGATTGCGCCGAGCACCGATCGCAAGTAGGTCGAAGCTCAACGCGGGAGCCGTACGCGGAAGCGGAAAGCTAACGCGAGGAGTGGACGAAAGCGAAACGGGCTCGGCGAATTTTTTTGCCCGAAATTTGGCCGCGCGCTTGCGCGCGCGGCGTGCGATTTCGGGCAACTGGAAGGCGGCGTCTCTCGTCAGCGTTGTGTGCAGAGTCGGGCAAAGCCCGCCTCTGCGGCGGGGAATACAAACGGCGCGGGACGTCAGAGGGGCTTGCCGTATGCGTCGACGTCTCGCGCCTCAGGCTCCGGGAGTGGCAACGCGGCCGCGCCGGCGAGCGGCGGCTTCTTCGGAGGCCCGGTGGGAACGAGCGCATCCTCGGGCTCGGCTCCCGGCCGACCGGAACCTCGGCCTGTTGTCGGCTTCGAAACGAAAGGGAGCGCACGCCAGATCCGGCCCAGACGAGCTCGGAACCTCTTCCACCGCATCCTTCGGGTGTAGCAAACTCCCGACAGCGTGTCCAAGCGAATGCACGAGAATCGACGTTATGTAAAGCTGGAACGAAAGTGAGTCAGCGTCCCTCTCCCCTCGGTAAGCGGGTCCGGTGCTGGTTCGGCATCCACAAATGGGTACGGCGAGTGAACGACGAGGGCGGGCAGTGGTACGAGTGCCGCTACTGCGGCAAGTACCACGAGACGGGCCAGGCGATCATGCGCTATCCGGGTTCGGAACCCTAGAGAGGACAGGCGAAAGAGCGGAAGAGGCTCGCCAGGCGCCGGGGGACGATCAGCTGACGGTAGGCGCGCCAGCCCCCACTCCCCTTCCGGAACCACGCGGCGGCACCGTCTGCGCCGGAATGCGGCAGCCAGAAGACCGCCACCGACCATTCGGCGCCGGCGATTCCGAAGTGGCAGAGCCGATAGGTGCCGCAGACGTTCTCACCGCCGCTCTCGAGCGGCAGGCACTGATGCCCGGCCAACGGCCCGTGAAAGAGCGGATCGGCACACATGGCGGCTTCGACGATGTGGCCGCAGTAGGCCGAACGGAGCGCGGCCTGGACGTCCGCTCCGGCCGGCAACGCTCGGGCGTGCGCCGAGTGCGGTAGCCCGGCGAACACCGGCTCGCCGGGATCGGCGTACGCGATGTAGACCTGGACGATCTGCCCACGTCCGTGCGAGAAGGCCGTGTTGACCGGCTGGCCGCCAAAGCGGCCGCGGATGACGTAGTCGGGAGCGTCGGCGTCCTCGGGATAGAGCTCGACCTTCAGGCGCGCTCCAAAGCGCGCGACCAGTCGCTTCAGGCTCCCCTTGGTCAGCGAGCAGATCCCGCCCGAAACGCAGAACCCTGGGCCGGCGGCCGAGATGAGGTCGGTCCGCTTCGGCGTGCCCCGCCGGACGTAGACGTCGAAGAGATGCTTCCTGGAGTACTCCATGTAGCCGATCGCGTTCTGCGAGATCGGACGGCCGAGACGAGCGACGACCTGCGCGCGCGTCATACCGAGCGTCACGCCGCGCACGCCCCTCCCCACGACGATGCGTCCCGACTCGATCGGCTGCGCGGAGGCGCCGGCAAGCGCCGTGGAGACGCACGATGCGACGACTGCCACAACCAGGCCGAGCCTCATCAAACCTCTATAACACGCTCCGTGCCGAGTCTGTAGTGTTCTGCGTCGCGCGGCATTTGGTGGACGAGACAGGGGGGCTCACCCACGGATGACGGTAATCGGCGAGGAAATACTCAACGAAGAAGATCTGCGGCTCTTCATCGAGGAAGCCGAGCAAGCTGGGTCGGTCGCTCTCGCTGATGTCACCGATCTGATCGAGGCGCACGGGCTCGACGCGATCGAGACCGACGCGCTCTACCGCGAGTTCGAGCAGCGCGGGATCGACGTCGTCGAGAAGCTGCCCGAGCCTCCTCCCCAGCCCGTCTCACTGTCGTACGAAACGACGACCGACGCGCTGCAGCTCTTCCTGCGCGAGGCCGGGCGCCATGCGCTCCTGACCGCGGCGCAGGAGGTCGAGCTCGCGAAGAAGGTCGAGCGCGGCGACATGCAGGCGAAGCAGCGGATGATCCAGTCCAACCTGCGCCTGGTCGTCTCGATCGCGAAGAACTACCGCAATCAGGGCCTCCCCTTCCTCGACCTGATCCAGGAGGGGACGCTCGGCCTCATCCGCGCCGTCGAGAAGTTCGACTGGCGCAGGGGCTACAAGTTTTCGACGTACGCCACGTGGTGGATTCGCCAGGCTGTGGCCCGGGCGCTGGCCGACAAGGCGCGGACAATCCGCATGCCCGTGCACATCGTCGAGCGCAAGCAGAAGATGAACCGGGCCGAGCGCATGCTCTGGACGCAGCTCGGCCGCGAGCCCACGCTCGCGGAGATCGCCGAGGAGGCGGGCCTCCCGCTCCACCAGGCCTACGAGGTGCGCGCTGCCGCCCGGGCGTCGCTCAGCCTCGACCAGCCGGTGGGAGAGCAGGAGGACGCCGTGTTCGGCGATTTCGTTGCCGGCGAGGATCCCCTCCCCGAGGAGGAGGTCGAGGTCTCGCTGCGCAGCCAGGCGCTCACCCAGGCCCTGGAAACGCTTTCGGAGCGCGAGCGACAGGTGCTCGCCCTCCGCTACGGGCTCGACGGCAGTGATCCGAAGACGCTCGAGGACATCGGGCGGCGGCTCGGTCTGACGCGCGAACGCGTCCGGCAGATCGAGCTCGAGACGCTCCGCCGACTGGCGACGCTGCGCGAGATGATCCCCGTTTCGGGGTAGGCCCGAGCGGTCCGCTCAGCGTTTTCTCAGCGCCACCTCAGCGTCTGCTAACAAAGAAGTTACAAACCGTGTCGGTTTAGAACCCTAACCTCAAGGAATGCCTCTCGTTAAAGCGAATAACGCCGGCAAGCGGCCGGCACAAACTCAAAACGTCCGAGGAGGGGTCTAGGCTCGAAGCCATGTGCGGAATTGCCGGATACAGCCTGAGTTCCGAGTGCGACGTCGATCGGACGCTCGCCGCTCAGGCCCTCCTGGCGGGCATCGCCGAGCGCGGTGCCGACGCAGTCGGGTATGCATACCGGAACGGCGGCGACGTCCACGTCCACAAGCAGCGCTCCGGCGCAAGCAAGCTCCTCGACCGCATCGAGATTCCGCAGCACGCGAGCAAGGTGCTCGTCCACGTGCGCGACTACACCAAGGGCCACCCCATGATCGAGGCCAACAACCACCCGGTCCGGCACGGATCGGTCGTCGGCGTCCACAACGGGATCATCGTGAACGACGAGGAGATCTTGGCCGAGCACGGCTTCGAGCGTGCTGCCCCCCGCATGACCGTCGACTCCGAGGCGATCTTCGCGCTGGCCGAGCTGACCGAGAGCCGACCGAAGGCGCTCGAGGAGCTGCGTGGATCGATGGCCGCCGCCTGGATCGACGAACGCCGCCACGGCCTCATCTACTGTGCCCGCGGCGTTGGCCGTCCTCTCTGGGTCGGCGAGAGCAAGCACGCGACGTTCTTCGCCTCTACCGGGCTCGCCCTCGAAGTGGTCGAGCACTACACGGGCATCACGCTGCGCCGCCGCTCGATCGACGAGGGGACGCTGCTCGTTTTGAACGACGGACGCGTCGCCAAGCAGAAGCGCTTCAAGCCACAGCGGAACTTCGAGGAGCGCTCCCTGCCGGCCGTCCGGGCCCCGTCCGAGGGCCAGTTCTGCCTCGAGCGCCTCGCAATTCTCCGCGCAGCGGCGTAACGAGGGAGGACTCGGCGAAATATCGCCGGAACGCCGCCGGCCCGGCGCACCCCCGACGACGCGCAACATTCCGCCGAGGCCTCCCACGCAGGGGATACGCTCGCGAGGCCATGCGGCTCCCGCTGAAGGCCGAGATCCTCGCTGCACGCGCCGTCGGAGGGCTGTCACGTCTTGCCCGCACTGGAGGAGGGACGACCATCCCCGGCAAGCTCCTGTGGAAGCTCGATCCCGACGCGATCGATCGCCTCGCCGGGCGCCTCGCGCGCGGCTCGGTGCTGATCTCGGCGACGAACGGCAAGACGACGACGGCCGCGATGGTGGCCGAGATCCTCGGCCGCGACGCGCGTCTGGCGCACAATCGCGCCGGGGCGAATCTCGTCTCCGGCGTCGCCTCCGCCCTGCTCGAGGGAGACGGCGCGGAGCTGGGGCTCTTCGAGGTGGACGAGGCCGCCCTGCCCGAGGTGGCCCGCCGGCTCCGCCCGCGCGCCCTCTGCCTCCTCAACCTGTTCCGTGACCAGCTCGACCGCTACGGAGAGCTTGAAATCGTCGCCGAACGCTGGCGCGCGGCTGTCCGTGCCCTGGATTCAGATGCGTCCGTCATCGTCAACGGGGACGACCCGCAGCTGGGCGGCCTCGCCTCCGAGCGCGAGCGCGGTGTCGTCTTCGGGCTCGACGACGTCCGCTGGGCCCGTGCCGGTCTCCAGCACGCGGCCGACTCGAAGTACTGCATCCGCTGCGGCACGCCGTATGTCTTCGCCGCCGCATACGTCGGCCACCTCGGCGACTACCGCTGCCCGAGCTGCGGTCATGCGCGTCCCGCGCTCGACGTCGTCGCGCGCAACGTCGAGCTGTCGGGGCTCGAAAGCGCCTCGTTCGACCTGGCCACGCCGCAGGGCACGCCGCGCGTCCGCCTTCGCCTTCCGGGCCTCTACAACGTCTACAACGCCCTCGCGGCCGCGGCACTGACGCAAACGATGGGAATCGGCCTGGAGCAGATCAAGGCAGGCCTCGAGCGCTTCAGCCCGGCGTTCGGCCGCTTCGAGCGGATCGCGCTGGGCGAGCGAAACGCACTCATGCTCCTGATCAAGAATCCGGCCGGCGCGAATGAGGTCGTGCGGACGCTGGTCGACGCCGGCGTCCCCCCCACGCTGCTCGTCGCGCTCAACGACGGGATCGCGGACGGGCGGGACGTTTCGTGGATCTGGGACGTCGACTTCGAGCCGCTGTTCGACCACGGGCTCGACCGACTGGTCGCCACCGGCGAGCGCGCGGCCGAACTCGCGCTTCGCTTCCGCTACGGCGGTTTCCCCGCTGAGCAGATCGAGGTCGTGCCTGCCCTCGACGACGCCCTCGACCGCGGGCTCGAGCTGACGCCGGCGGGTGGCGAGCTCACGATCCTCCCCACCTACACGGCGATGCTTGCACTCCGGCGAATCGTCTCGGAGCGCGGGTTCGTGAGGCCATACTGGGAACGGGCAGCATGAAGATCCGCGTCGGGCACCTCTACCCGGACTACCTGAACATCTACGCCGACCGCGGCAACATCGCGGTTCTGAGGCAGCGCGCGGCGCGGCGCGGCCACGACCTGGAAGTGACGGACATCGGCATCGGCGAGGACGTACGCGCGGGCGAGATCGACCTCTACTACGTGGGCGGCGGGCAGGATCGCGAGCAGGCGCTGATCGCCCCCGACATCGCGGCCAAGGGCCCCGCGCTGGCCGAGGCCGTCGCCGGCGGCGCAGCCTTCCTCGCCGTCTGCGGCGGATACCAGCTACTCGGACGCTTCTACCGCGACCGCACCGGCGCCGAGCTGCCGGGCTGCGGCCTCCTCCCGCTCCATACCCTCGCGGGGGAGCGGCGGATGATCGGAGACGTCCTGCTCCAGTGCGACTGGGCCGGGCAGACCCTCGCCGGCTTCGAGAACCACGCCGGGCGGACGTACCTGGACGCGGGCGCCGAACCGCTTGGCCGCGTTCTGGCCGGCTTCGGCAACGACGGGCAGAGCGGCTTCGAGGGCTGCAGGGCGGGGCGCGTGGTCGGCACGTACCTCCACGGTCCCCTCCTCCCGCGCAATCCGTGGTTCGCCGACTGGATCCTCGCCGAAGCCGCCGCGCACCAACTGGGCGAGCCGCCCGCCTTCGAGCCGCTCAACGACGAGCTCGAGCTGCAGGCGCACGGGGTCTCCGCCGAGCGCGCTCGCTCGCGCGGCGGCCGCTTTTAGGACTAGCCCTCGAGCTCGGCGACGTCCTCGTCGCTCAACTCGACCTGTAGCGCGGAGAGAATCGGGTCGACCTGGTCGCGACGCCGGAAGCCGACGATCGCGCCGTCGACCGCCGCGTTGCGGAGCGTCCAGGCGACCGCGACCGCCCCCGGCACGACTCCGTGCCGTTCGGCGACCGCTGCGACGCGCTCGGCGACTGCATAGTTTTGCGGGTCGCGGAAGCGCGAATCGCGCTTGCGCCAGTCGTCGTCCGGCAGCGTCTCGACCCGCTCGGGGCTCATGGTGCCCGTCAGGAGGCCTGATCCCATAGGCGAATACGCGATCACGCCGATCCCCTCGCGCTCGCAGAACGGGAGGATGTCCCGCTCGACGTCCCGGGCGACGAGGGAGTAGTTCGACTGCAGTGTCTCGACCGGTGCGATCGCCTGCGCGCGGCGGAGCTGCTCGATACTGAAGTTGCAGACGCCGATGTGCCGCACGAGGCCTTCTTCCTTCGCCTCGGCGAAGGTCGACCAACCCTCCTCGATCTCCTCGTCCGGGCTCGGCCAGTGGATCTGCCAGAGATCGAGCACGTCCGTCCCGAGCCGCTCCAGGCTGGCCTCCAGCTCGCGGCGGAGCGAATCTCGGCGAAGGGTCTGGAGCGTCGTCCGCCCGGGACCCTCGGGCTGCCCCGCCTTCGTGAAAACGTAAGGGTGCGTGGCGGCTCCGTCGAGCGCGCGGCCGACGACCGCTTCCGAATGCCCAAAGCCGTACTGCGCGGCTGTGTCGATCCAGTTGACGCCCAGCTCGAGCGCACGGTGGATCGCCGCAATCGAGTCCTCGTCGTCTTGCCTTCCCCACCCCCAGTCCCAGTCCGCGCCGCCGACCGCCCACGCGCCGAAGCCGATGCGGGTGATCTCGAGCTCTGTGCTCCCGAGGCGGACCATCAAGGCGCCCAGAGAGCGCCGAGATAGACGATCGGGTCGCCGGAACGCCAGCGGGCGAGGAAGCGCTGGATGGGCGGATGCAGGACGAGCCCGTCCAGCTCCTCGGAGGTGACGAGACGGTGGCCGCGGACGGCGGCGTCTTTCGACGTCGCGGCCTCGAGCGAGCGTCCGGTCAGGTCGCCCGCGAAGATGATGTGCACGACGTGGCGGGCCGCGAAGCTCTTCACCGGATCGATCGAGTCGACGATCGCAATCGGCCCCTCGAAGACGCGGTTGTCGTCGACGCCGACCTCCTCGAGCAGCTCGCGCCGGAGCGCGTCGACGAGGCTCTCGCCCGACTTGACGCCGCCGCCGGGGAGCAGCCAGTACTCCTTGCCCGGCTTCTCGTGCTTGCACAGCAGGAGCCGGTCCTGCCAGCGAAGCGCCGCCGAGACCCGGATGCGGGGCTCGACGGCCATCAGCTTCCGGACGACCCGTGCCCGCGCGGCCCCCGCTCGCTCGGCGGGAGAGCCTCCACCTCGACGAGCTCCGTCTCCGGGAGCTCGAGGAGGACGAGCTGGGCGATCCGCATCCCCGGCTCCACGGTGAAGCTCTTCTCTCGATCGGTGTTCAGCAGGATGACCAGGATCTCGCCGCGATAGCCGGCGTCGATCAGCCCGGGTGAGTTGACGATCGTGATTCCGTCCCGCGCGGCAAGCCCCGAACGGGCCTGCACGAAGCCGGCATAGCCTTCGGGGATCGCGACGGCGAGACCGGTGCCGACGGAGGCCCGCTCTCCCGGAGCGAGCGTCACGTGCTCGCAGGCGACGAGGTCGAGCCCGGCGTCGCCGGCGTAGGCGCGGCCGGGCAGCACAGCGTCGGGCCGCAGGCGCTGAATCTGGAGCTTCACGCGCGCGAGGCCGCCGGCGCCTCCGCGTCGGCGACGAGGAACGGCGCGAAGCGCGTCAGCTCGCGGCGCGGAAGCCTCGCCACCACGAGCACGCCCTCGGCGAGATCCTCCCGCTCGTCGATCGGCGCCCCGAGAGCGTAGAGCTCGTTCAACTTGCCTCCGTGCTCGTACGGGATCAGCAGCCGCACGGGCTCGTACCGGTCGGCAAAGCGCGCCGCGATGCGCGCGCGCAGCTCGTCGAGCCCTTCCCCGGTCCGCGCGGACACCTGCAGCGCGTCCGGGAAGCGGTTCGACAGCCGGCGGCGCGTGAGCGCGATCGACCGCGTCGATCTTGTTCAGGACGAGCTCGCGCGGAAGCTCGTCGGCCCCGATCTCCGTCAGGCACAGCGTTGACCGCGGCCGTCGTTTCGTCGATTTCCTCGTCGGAGCGGAGGCGTCGATCACATGGAGCACGAGATCGGAGACGAGCGTCTCCTCGAGCGTGGCGGCAAAACCCTCGACCAGCTGGTGCGGCAGGCGGCGGATGAATCCGACCGTGTCGGTGACGAGATAGCGGCGTCCGTCGAATTCGAAGCCGCGTGTGGTCGGGTCGAGCGTCTCGAACAGGCGGTTGTTGACCGAGACGCCGGCGCCGGTGAGCGCGTTCAGGAGCGTCGACTTGCCGACGTTGGTGTACCCGGCAAGCGCCACCGTGGGGACCTCGTTCCGCTTGCGCGCCTTTCGTCTCCCTTCGCGCTGCTTCTCGAGCTCCTTGAGCCGTCTCTTCAGCAGCGTGATCCGCCGGCGCGCGAGTCGCCGGTCGGTTTCGAGCTGGGTCTCGCCGGGTCCGCGCGTGCCAACTCCGCCGCCGACCGCGGTCGCGGTTCCGCCCGCGAGGCGCTCGAGGTGCTGCCAGAGGCCGCGCATGCGCGGGAGGTTGTACTCGAGCTGCGCGAGCTCGACCTGGAGCTTGCCCTCGGAGCTGCGCGCATGCTGGGCGAAGATGTCGAGGATCAGCTGGGTGCGGTCGACGACGCGGGCGTTCAATGCGTTCTCGAGGTTCCGCTGCTGCGGCGGGCTCAGCTCGTCGTCGACGAGCAGCGATTCCGCGTGGGCGCCGCCGTAGGCCTGCTTCACCTCCTCGAGCTTGCCCTTCCCGACGTACGTCCGTCGATCAGGCTGAGAGCGATGTTGCACGATCGAGCCGACCGGCTCGACGCCGGCCGCTCGCGCGAGCTCGCCCAGCTCGGCGATCTCGGCGGCTTCCTCGGAGGGCGAGAGCACGGCCAGGAGAAATCCGCGCTCGGGCTCTGCCCCGGGCGCGGGGTCTGACTGGCGCTGCGTCACAGAGCGATTATGACGACTGCAACTCGACGCCCGTGAGCGCGGACTCGATGCGCGAAACCGCCTCTTCCAGCCGGTCGTCGGGGATCGTGAGCGAGATCCGGACGAACCCCTCGCCGCTCGGCCCGTAGGCCGAACCCGGCGAGACGACCACCGCCGCCCGCTCGAGGACGAGCTCGGAGAAGCTTCCCGACGTGTATCCGTCTGGGACGCGGGCCCAGAAATACGGCGTCGCGAGGGGCGGCGTGACGTCGAGGCCGATCGCGCGCAGCGCGTCCGTGACCAGGTCGCGACGGCGCTCGTAGACGGTCGACATCTCGCGCCGGAAAGTCGCGCGCCTCCGTCAGCGCCGCGGCGGCGGCGGCCTGCATCGCCTCGAACATGCCCGAGTCGATGTTCGTCTTCAGCTGCCGGTAGCGCTCGACGATCTCGGCGTTGCCCGCCATCAGGGCGCAGCGCCAGCCGGTCATGTTCCAGCCCTTGGACAGCGAGAAGATCTCGACGCCGACCTCCTTCGCCCCGGGCGTCTCGAGGAAGCTCGGCGCGCGGTAAGCCCTCGAAGCAGATCTCCGAGTACGCGCTGTCATGGACGACGATGAGGTCGTTCGCGCGGGCGAACTCGACCGCTCGTCCGAAGTAGCCCTCGCGCACGATCGCGCCGGTCGGGTTGTTCGGGTAGTTGAGGAAGAGCAGGTTGGCGCGCGAGAGGACGTCCTCCGGGATCGAGTCGAGATCGGGCAGGAAGCCGTTCTTCTCCTCGCAGTGGCAGGTAGTACGGCTCGGAGCCCGCGAAGAGCGGCCCCGACGTGTACGGCGGGTAGCCGGGATCCGGCGCCAGGCAGAGGTCGCCGGGGTCGAGCGCGATCAGCGCGACGTGGGAGACACCTTCCTTCCCGCCCAGGACGGGGACGATCTCGCCGTCGACCGCGAGGTCGACGCCGAACCGGTCGCGGTAGAAGGACGCGACGGCCTCGCGGAACGCGCTTCGTCCCGTGATTTGTCGGATAGTCGTGCGTCGCCGGGTCGCGCATCGCCCGCGCGGCCGCCTCGATCACGGGCACCGGCGTGGGAAGGTCGGGGTCGCCGATGCCGAGGCTGATCACGTCGATCCCCTCGGACTCCTTCGCCGAGATCTTCCGTTCGAGCTCGGCGAAGAGATACGGGGGAACCTGGTCGAGGCGCTTGGAGAACCTCACAGCGCGAATTCCTCCGCCAGCTCGATTCGGCAGATCTCCTGCGCAGGGCCGGTCAGACGCGCGCGGCCGCCCTGCAGCTCTACGAGGAGGTCGCCGCCGGCCAGGTGGACGGTCACCGGGCTCTCGCACCACCCGTTCGCGGCGGCGGCTGCGGCGGCCGCGACGGAGCTCGTTCCCGAGGAAAGCGTCTCCCCTGCTCCACGCTCCCACACGCCGACGGAGATGTCGTTCGGGCCGTCTACGCGCATGAGCTGGACGTTCGTCCGCTCCGGGAAGCGCTCGTGGTTCTCGACGAGCGGGCCAAGCCGCAGCAGGTCGTCGCGGTCCGGTTCCCGGCGGATCACCGCGTGCGGATTGCCGACGGAGACCGGCGTGAGCTCGACCGCTTCGTCACCCACCGCGATCGTCTCCCGCTCCCCCACTTCGACCTCGCCCACGTCCATCTCGACCTCGTGACCGCCACGCATGCGCGCACGGACCTCGCGCGGGCCGACGCGGATCGTGACCTCGTCCTCGCCGCTTCTCCGGGCGAGCCAGCGGGCGGCGATGCGCGTGCCGTTGCCCGAGAGCTCCGCGGTCGAGCCGTCCGGGTTCCAGATCAGGACGTCGGCCTCGGCCCCGTTCGTCGAGATCACCTCGAGGATGCCGTCCGAGCCGACGCCGAAGTGGTAGTCGCAGACTTTCCGCACCTGCTCTGGGGTCAGCGGGGAGGCGAGCTCAGCCCGCTCGACCAGCAGGTAATCGTTGCCGAGCCCGTGCCACTTCGAGAATCTCATCCGCCACCTCGCCCGGGGGGCGATCGGCATTCAGGCTAACAAGGCCGGGTATGCGCCGCATCCACTTTCGCTGGTACGCGGCGTAGCGACGAGTCCGCTGCGCGAGCCGTTCGCTCGCTTCGTCCGTGGGGAGAGTTGCGACCTCCTCGAGCCCCATCGCCTGCCGTGCCGTCTGCGAGATCGGATGAGCAAGCGCCTGCCGCACCTCGTCCTGGACGCCGGCCTCGAACATCGCGGCCGTACGCGCGACGATGCGCCGCTCGAGCTCCTCCAATCGCAGCTCGAGGCCGAAGATCAGCGTCGGGTGCCGCGTGTCGCCCGTCCAGAGCCGGTCCTGTTCCGGCGCGAGGGAGCGGCCGGCCGCCGCGAGCTCGAGGGCACGAACGACCCGGCGCCGGTCGTTCGGATGGACTGCGGCGGCAGCCTCGGGGTCACGGTCGGCAAGGAGCGCGTGCGCGCCCTCTGCACCCTCGGCGTCGTAGAAGGCCTCCCAGCGGCTCCGCTCGCCCGGCGCGGGCGCCGGTGGAAGGTCGAGCTCGGCGAGCGCCGCGCGCAGGTAGAGGCCGGTCCCACCGACGACGATCGGCGTCTTCCCCAGCTCGAGGATCTCGTCGATGGCGGCGTGGGCCAGCTCCTCGTATTCGCCAACGGATGCGTCGTGGACGAGATCCCAGATTCCGACCAGGCGCGTCGGTCGTTCCGGCTGGTTGGTCAGGATCGGCAGCGCCGCGGTAGACCTGCATCGAGTCGGCCGACACGATCTCGGCCGGAATCCGGTCGGCGACCGCCTCGGCGACGGCGGTCTTCCCGGATGCCGTCGGCCCGAAGATCGCGAGGACGGTCACCCGCGCAGCCGGTCCCGGAGACCGTCCAGGGCCGGCTCGTCGACTCCGGCGGAGGCGAGGAATCGGCGGATGTTGCCGTGCTCGCGCTCGAGATCGGCCAGCGTGTCGCGCATCGCCTCCGGAGGCATGACGGAGAGGAGCGTGCGCTTCCTCCGCTCTGCCTCGTCCGGAGCCTCCTCGATCCATCCGTCCACCGTCGGAGCCCAGTTGGCCTCGCTCTCGGCGTAATCTGCGGCGATGGCGTCGATCCCGACGCCCGTGACGCGGAGGATGAGCGCTGCGACCAGGCCCGTGCGGTCGACACCGCCCGCGCAATGGATGAGCACCGGGCCGTCCGGCGGACTCGGCGACCGCGTTGACTGCTTGAGCGAAGCGGTCGGAGAAGCGGTCGAGGAAGAACAGGTAGCCAAGCCTGCGCCACTCAGCCGACTCCGAGATGTCGAGGAACAACTCGTCGACCTCCGCGATCGCGCGTGGGTCAAGAAGAGGGACGCGGACTAGCTCGATCGGCGCGTCATAGGGCTCGTCTTCGTGGCGCAGGTCGACGATGTGACGGACGCCGTACTGCTCCGCCGCCTGCCATCCCGCCTCCGACAGAAGCGAGACGTCGTCGGCGCGCACGACGACGCCGAAACGGGTCTCGCCGCCGTCCTCCAGCGGTAGGCCGCCCAGGTCGCGGATGTTGCAGCAGCCCTCCCAGCGGAGGGTGCGCTCAGGCTGCAACTGCGGCGAGCTCGGAGCCACTCAGGGTCGTCGACGTCGCGCCTTCTATGCGGACGTCGACCAGGTCACCTGGGGACGCTGATCCGGCGAAGTTGACGGTCGTGTTCCGCCTCGTCCGGCCGCGTAGAACCGACGGATCCGTCCGACTCGGCCCCTCGACCAGCACCTGCTCGACGAGACCCACGCGCTCCTCGTTGCGCTCGTGCGCGATCCGCTGGACGACCTCGACCAGGCGCTCGATCCGCTCGCGCTTGAGCTCGTCGGGAATCTGATCGGGCATGGACGCGGCCTCGGTTCCGGCCCGCGGCGAGTACACGAAGGTGAAGGCGCCGTCGTAGCGGACCTCCTCCACCACTTCGAGCGTGTTGCGAAAGTCCTCCTCCGTCTCGCCGGGGAAGCCGACGATGATGTCGGTCGTGAGCGCGAGGTCGGGGACGGCGGAACGCATGTCGTCGACCAGCCGCAGGTAGCGCTCGCGGCCGTACGTGCGCCGCATCGCCTTGAGCAGGCGGGTCGAGCCCGACTGGAGCGGAAGGTGCGCGTGCTCGCAGACCGCGTCGCACTCGGCCATCGCGGCGATCACGTCGGCGCGGAAGTCCTTCGGGTGCGGGCTCGTGAAGCGGATGCGCTCGATCCCGTCGACGGCATCGACGGCGCCCAGGAGCTCGGCGAAGTCGGAGCCGACGTCCCGGCCGTAGGAGTTGACGTTCTGGCCGAGCAGCGTCACCTCCTTGACGCCTTCGCGGGCCAGCCGTGTGACCTCGGCGAGCACCTCGCCGGGGCGCCGGCTGACCTCGCGCCCGCGGACGGACGGGACGATGCAGTACGAGCAGACGGAGTTGCAGCCCATCGAGATCTGCACCCAGGCCTGGACCGGCCGCTCGCGGTGGGAGGGCAGCCCGGCAGCGAACGCGCGCTCCTCGCCGATGCCGAAGCGGCCGCGCGGAATCACCGACTCCTCCGGCCCCGATCCAGTCGCCGAGGTGGGCGATCGAGCCCGGGCCGAAGGCGACGTCCACGAAGGGGTACTGCTCGAAGATCCGCTCGCGCTGCGCCTCGGCGTAGCAGCCTCCGACCGCGATCACCCGCTCAGGGTCGCGCTGCTTGAGGACGCGCGCGTTCCCGAGGTGCGCAGCGAGCCGCGTATCCGGCTTCTCGCGGATGGTGCACGTGTTGAAGACGAGGACGTCCGCGTCCTGCGGCGCCGCTGCCTCCCCCAGCCCGAGCTCCTCGAGCAGCCCCTTGATCCGCTCGGAATCATGCGCGTTCATCTGGCAGCCGAATGTCGTGACGTAGTAGCGCTTCACGCCGAGGATGGTAGCCGCGTGATAATCGGAGATGGCAACCGCCGAGAGCAGGAGGCACCGCGTACGCGCTCTTCCCCGAGCACGTCCCGGACGAGATGGAGATCGACTTGGGCGAGTCGTCGGCGATTGCCGGTTGGAGTGATTGCTAGCGGACCCGGACGGAGAGGCCCTTGGCGAGCTTGCCGGAGACCTTGAGGTAGCAGTAGTACGTGCCGGGTTCCAAGGCGCCGCCCAAGGGACGCGACGTATGTGTAGAACGTGTCGCGGTACCTCTTCGTCACCGTGCCGACGACGGTGTAATTCGGTCTCCGCCATGTGAAGCTGGACCTTGCTTGCCTGCGTCGGACGCTGAAGGAAGTGGAAGTGCGCGTAGATCACGTGAGGGCCTCCAGAGATCACCTTCACCGGCTTGCCGTTCTTGGTCGCACTCGCGTAGCTCCGGTCGGCGACGCCCTCGACGGGAGTGGGCACCGCGAATGTCTTGGTCACGGCCGGGAGGGAGACACCACCGCTCGTCCCTGTGAGTCCCATGAGATACGCCCCCGTCGGAAGGGGCCGGCTGCTGAGCGCGATGGTCTTGGTGAACGTTCCGGCGCCCACTGAGAAGACGCGGGGAGCGATCACGAGCTTGTTGGTCTTGGCGGAGCGGACGGTGGCCTGAAGCTGTGACGCGCCGTCCACCACGGCGCTGAACTTCACGCTTCCCTTGAACCATCCCTGGCTCCACTTGCAACCCGTGCACGTCGCGCTGCGGATTGTCAGCGTCGCCGCAGTGTGGGAAGCCTCCGCGGAGGCGCTCGCCATAACCCCCAAGACAACTAGCGCGGTGAGCAGTACCTTCGCGCGGATCATTCGCCGAAATCCTACCTATTTCGCCACTTCGATCGCGCGGCTCTCGCGGATGACCGTCACCTTGACCTGCCCCGGATACTCGAGCTGGTCCTCGATCTCGCGCGCGATCTCGTGCGAGAGCAGGACGGCTCCGTCGTCGTCCACCTCGGCAGGCTTGACCATCACGCGGATCTCCCGGCCGGCCTGAAGCGCGTACGCCTTCTCGACGCCGGTCTTCTGCATCGCAATCTCCTCGAGCGCCTCCAGCCGCTTGACGTAGCCCTCGAGGCTCTCACCACGCGCGCCCGGCCGTGAGGCCGAGATCGCGTCGGCGGCGATCAGCAGGACGGCCTCCACCGTCTGCGGCTGCACCTCGTAGTGGTGTGCCTCGATCGCGTGGACGACGCCCTGCGTCTCCCCGTAGCGGCGCGCCAGCTGCGTCGAGATCGCGGCGTGCGAGCCCTCGACCTCGTGCGTCATCGCCTTGCCGAGGTCATGGAGAAGCGCGGCACGCTTCGCCGTCTTCACGCTCGCTTCGAGCTCCGCGGCCATGATCCCCGCGAGGTGGACGACCTCGAGCGTGTGTTTGAGGACGTTCTGCCCGTAGCTCGTGCGGTACTTGAGGCGGCCGAGGATCTTGGTCAGGTCCTCGTGCACCTCGCCGCAGTTGGCCTCGAAGACCGCTTGCTCGCCGGCAGCCACGATGTGTTCCTCGAGCTCCGACTTCGACTGGTAGTACATCTCCTCGATCCGCGCCGGATGGATCCGGCCGTCCTCGATGAGCTTGGCGAGCGTGATGCGGGCGACCTCGCGGCGGACCCCGTCGAATGAGGAGAGGACGACCGCTTGCGGCGTATCGTCGATGATGATCTCGACGCCGGTCAGGCTCTCGAGGGCGCGGATGTTCCGCCCCTCCTTGCCGATGATGCGCCCCTTCATGTCGTCGGACGGGAGCTCGACGACCGAGACCGTGGTTTCGGCGGCGTGGCTGGCGGCGACGCGCTGGAGGGCGTCCGCGACGAGGTTGCGGGCGCGGCGCTTTGCCTCGATGCGCGCCTCTTCCTCTTCCTGCCTCACCTGCCGAGCGAGCTCGTGGCGGATCAGCTCTTCGGAGCGGCGAAGCAGATGCTCGTTTAGCCTCTTCGACAGTCATGCCGGCGATGTGCTGGAGCTCGGCGACCTCGCGCTCGCGCACCTGCTTGAGCTCTTCCTGCAGCTCCTTGACGTGCGTCTCACGGTCGGCCACGCCCTGGTCCCGTCGCTCGACCTCGGTCAACCGGTGCTGCAGCTCCTCGTCTCGCGCGTGCGCCCGCTCCTCGGACTTGGCGATACGGGCGCGGTGGTCGTTGAGCTCACGCTCGATCTCGGCGCGCAGCCGCACGGCTTCCTCACGGGCGGCGATCTCCGCCTCGCGCCGGGTCGCCTCAGCGTCGCGCTCGGCCTGGTCGAGCAGCAGCTTGCGGTTCCGCTGCGCCTGACCCATCGAGGTCGATCCCAACAGCCGGACGGTCACCACAGCCGTGACCGTTCCCACTACGAGCCCGACCAGGATTCCGATGGCGACGAACATGAGCTCCGCTCCTGTCTCGTCCGGCGTGCGCCGGAGATCGGTTGTCCACGGTTGGAACCGTGGCGGTGCCCATCCGTCATTCAGCCCGCGCAGGGCTGTTTCCCGAATTCGGCGGTGCTAGGTCGGCCGTCTCCTACGGACGCGTCGCGGTCTGCTCTGGATCATCTCGGGTTCAGGGACTTTCAGGTCGATTCGGAAAAGCGCTCTTTGCAGGAAAAATGAGGATGAAGCTGTTTCATCCTAGCATCTCGCCTGCGGCCGATTCCACGGCGTCCTCGCCGAAACCCTTGCGCGCGAGGAAGCGCGCCGTCGTCGGACGAGCGTCCCCGCGAAGCGACGATCCGTTCCGCTCGGGCGGCTTCCGGCTCGAGCGCCTGGAGCGCGTCGGCGACCAGGGCCGGCTCGACGCCGTACTCCTCGAGGTCGTGGCGAATGGCGGCATCGCCGAGGCAGCGCCCCGCGAGCGCGAGCGCGCGGTTGCGGGCGAAGCGCACGTCGTCGACGAGCCCCGCGCTCTCCAGCGCCGCCAGAGCGCCTGCTCGGTCGGGGGCGGCGATTCCCCTCCGTTCGAGGCGCGCCTCGAGCGCACGGGCGGGCAGATCGCGCGAGCGCAGAACGCGTCCGGCAGCCGCCAGCGCACGTGTGCGCCGTCGCTCCCTGGCGACTTCGCGCAGCCGTGGCCGGTCGAGCTCGGTTCCGGGCGTCAAGCGGGCACGGACGACAACGTCCGCAGGCAGCACACGCCAGTCGTGACCGTCGATCTGGACGAGGACGCGGCCGCCGCGGCGCGCCCGGAGTGCCGTAACCCGTGGTGCCACTACTCGGGCGCCGCGACCTCCTCGCGCGCCTTCGCCTCGTCCTCGGCGCCGGCCGCGGGCAGGAGCCGCGCGGAAGCGATCTGCTCCGCCCCCACTTCGGCCTGGATGCGCCCCACGATCGCGTCGGACACGTCCGGATGCTCGCGCAGGAAGGCGGCCGCGTTGTGCCGTCCCTGGCCGAGCCGTTCCTCGTCGAAGCTGAAGTAGGAGCCGGACTTCTGGACGATCTTGCGCTCGAGCGCGGAGTCGAGCACCGTCCCTTCCCAGTTGATCCCCGAGCCGTAGATGATGTCGAACTCGGCCTGCTTGAAGGGCGGCGCGACCTTGTTCTTCACGACCTTGACGCGCACGCGGTTCCCGACCGCCTCGACACCCTCCTTCAGCGTCTCGATCCGGCGGATATCGAGACGGATCGAAGAGTAGAACTTGAGCGCACGCCCGCCCGGTGTGACCTCAGGACTGCCGAACATGACGCCGATCTTCTCGCGCAACTGGTTGGTGAACAGGCAGATCGTGTCGGTGCGGTTGAGCGTCCCCGCGAGCTTGCGCAGCGCCTGGCTCATCAGCCGCGCCTGCAATCCAACGTGGGTGTCGCCCATCTCGCCCTCGATCTCGGCCTTCGGCGTCAGTGCCGCGACGGAGTCGACCGCGACGACGTCGAGCGCGCCGGAGCGCACGAGCAGCTCGCAGATCTCGAGCGCCTGCTCCCCCGTGTCCGGCTGGGACACGAGCAGGTCGTCGATGTTCACGCCGATCCGCTTCGCGTACTGCGGATCCATCGCGTGCTCCGCGTCGATGAACGCGCAGATGCCGCCACGCCGCTGGGCCTCGGCGATCACGTGGTAGACGAGCGTCGTCTTGCCCGAGGACTCGGGCCCGAAGATCTCGACGATGCGCCCGCGCGGCAGGCCGCCGATCCCGAGCGCGAGGTCGAGCGAAAGCGAGCCGGTCGAGACGGCCGCGATCTGGACCTGCGCCTGATCGCTCATCTTCATGACCGATCCCTTGCCGAACTGCCTTTCGATCTGGCCCAGCGCCGTGTCGAGAGCCTGCTCGCGATCCACCTTCATCCTCCTCCTAGACGGACGGTTTCGAGAGCGACGTACTGCGCTCCGCCCCGGCGCAGCAGGGAATGGTAGACAGCCGCTTCGGACGGACTGACCTCGCCGAGATCGGGGAGCGGCGGGTGGAGGCGCGGCGGGCGACGGAAGCGGATGACGGTGGCATGAGGAAGCCAGGGACGCTGCTCGCGCTCGTACACGCCCAGTGCCTCGAGCCGGTCGTGCAGGTCGACGGCAAGCGCGGTCGCCCGACCCGCCTCGTCGTCGAAGACGAGCATCCCGACGCTCCGCGTCTCTCGGTAGCGCCGGAGCGTGAGGTTCGGGATCGCGGCACCGGACGCGGACTCGCGCAGGGTCCCCGCGATTCCGTCCAGCTCCCCGGCCGGACGGTGGCCGAGGAACGCCAGCGTGATGTGGACGTTGGCGCGCGGGACGATCCGGACGTCGCGTACGTCCCGCGAACGCCTCCCGCTGCCATCCCTCGAGGCGATCGAGGGTGTCCTCGGGGAGGCGGAGACCGACGAAGAGGCGCGTTCGCTCATCTCCGCCGACGCTACCGGAGGAAGTGCTACCGCTCTGTGCCAAGAATCCGCCGAACCAGATGCAGCGCAGCGACGGCCGCGCGCCTGCGCACGACGCCACGCTCGCCCGGCGAGACGAAGTGCATGCCCTGGCCGCCTTCCGGCGTCCGCGCATGGAAGTAGACGGTGCCGACGGGCTTCTCCGGCGTGCCCCCGCCGGGACCGGCGATCCCCGTGTCGGCCACGCCGACGTCGGCGCCGAGGCGCCGGCGCACGCCCTCGGCCATCGCCTGCGCGACCTCCGCGGACACCGCGCCGTGCTTCTCCAGCACCTCGGCGGGCACCCCGAGCTGGGCGACCTTGACCTCGTTGGCGTAGGCGACGATTCCACCCAGGAAGACGTCGCTCGACCCCGGAATCGCGGTCAGCATCTCGGCGACGAGGCCGCCGGTGCACGACTCCGCCGTCGCCAGGGTCAGATTGCGCGCGCGGCACTCGTCCAGGACGATCTCCGCGACCGGCCGCTCGTCCTCCGAGAACAGATACTCGGCCAGCTCGCGGCGCAGAAGCGAGGCCAGCTCGTCCCCGTCGCCGACCAGGTCGACGTGGATCTCGAAGTCACGGGCGCAGACGGTCGCCTCTACCCCACCCTGCTCGCCGCCCGCCTCCGCCAGCACGCGGGCGACCGCGGACTCGCTCACGCCGTAGTAGCGCAACGTGCGCCGCTCCGGCGGCGTCGCCTGCGCGAGCACACGGCGTACGGGCTCGCTCTCGACGGCGTTCGCCCAGAGGCGGCGCAGCTCGGCCGGCGGCCCAGGGAGCGTCACCACGACGCACGAGCCGGTGTCGAGGACGATGCCGGGAGCCGTGCCGGCCAGCCCGAGCGAGGCGGCTCCCTCGGGCAAGGACGCCTGCTTGGTCACGCCGGGCGCGAACTCGCCGTACGGACGCCCGAGCCGCTCGGCGATGCGGCGCGACACTCCCTCGATCTCAGCTTCGAGCTCGGAATCGACGACCAGGTTCCGCCCCGCCGCGCGCGCGAGCAGCTCGACGGTGCGGTCGTCGTGCGTCGGCCCGAGGCCGCCGGAAACGACGAGCAGGTCGGCGCGCAACCCCTCCTCGAGCGCCGCTTCCAGCTCGTCCGGCCGATCGCCGACGATCGTCACGCGGGCGGCCTCCAGTCCACGCGCATTCAGCTCCCGAGCCAGAAAGGGCCCGTTGAGATCGGTGCGGTCGCCGCGGACGAGCTCGGTACCGGTGACGACGACGGCGGCGCGGACGCGCGTCAAGAAGCGAGTCGCAGACGGCCGCCGGGCGAGACGACGACGATCCGCGGATGGCCCGTACCGGGGAGGGCACGCCGCGAGCCATTGACGCTGAAAATCACGTTCGCCGGCGCATCGATCCGCAGCCAGACCCTCGAGCTGCGGAAGTTCTGGATCTTTCCCGGCTCGAGCGTGCCGGCGTAGAGCTGACGCCCGCCCGGGGACGCGACCCGGGCGACGACGTACGAGCCGTATCCGTGGGTCGCCTGGATCTGCACCGAGACCGACTTCGCCGCGGTCTTGTGCGTCCGGGCCTTCTTCGTGATGTGCTTCGCGGGCGGACGAGTCGTCTTGTCCGTCGAGCCGGAGCCGCCGGTGAACTTGAACGCGGCGATGACGAGGGCGGTGAGGACGGCGATGCCCGCGAGCACCGTGAACACTGCCCCGCCGGCGAATCTCCGGTCCTGCCTTGCCGGCTGCCGCACGGAGGCGCGCAGCGGGCTCTCCTCCTCCAGCCCGACGTAGCGGGAGTTGTATTCGTCGACGTAGAGCTGGCCGTCGAGACCGAGATACTCGGCGTACGTGCGCAGGAATCCCTTGACGTACGTCTGCGCCGGAAGGATGTCGAACTCCTCGTCCTCGAGCGCGCGCAGGTACTTGCTGCGCACCTTGGTCGCATGCTCGATCTCCGGGAACTCCAGTCCCTGGCGCAGCCGCGCCTCACGCAGGCTGTTGCCGATCTCGAACATGTCGCCGGATTGTAGTTAGCCGACCGAGTAACCGAGACTTTTCAGCTCGGAAATCGCGCTGGAAAGCCGGGCCTCGGTGGACGCGACCTTTTTCGATGCGGCGGAGTATCGCGACGAGCTCTTGGCGGCGGCGGCCGAGCCGAGCGTCCGCCAGGCGCCGGCGGCGGTCACCATCGCCTTGTAGATCTTCTGGTTCTCGGGCTGTGCGTACGGCGTGGGCTTCAGCTTCTTCACGTCCTTGGCGACGACCGAGTACGCCGTCGCGATCTGTCGTGCGGCCTTCGCCTGGGCGCTCGGCGTCTTCGCGCTCTTCAGCGTCTGGTACGGGACGCTCTTCGTCTTCGACAGCGCCGAAAGCGCCGAGTCCAGTCCGGACGCGTACGTCTTCGACGGGAGGAGGTCGTAGAGCTTCGCGCCGGAGATCGTGATGCCGCTCGCGGCCTTCTCGCAGTCCAGGAGCTGGCTGACGGATCCCGTCTTCGAGTAGCAGACGGCCATCGTCGGTCGCGCTCTTTCCCTGCGGGAAATAGATGAACGTGTAGAGCGGCTTGCCGGACGAGGAGAAGCTGACCCCGGACGTCCGCCAGGCCTGGAGCGCGCCGATCTTGACGATGTGGGGACGCTGGTTGTAGGACGTCTTGGCCTGCGCGACCTCGTGGCCGATCACGCCGTTCGGCAGGAGCCATGGGTACTTCAGGTTCGCAAGGCCCATGACCATGCCGTTCGAGGCGGCGGGGGACATCGCGACCGCTTGCCGGAGCGGCAGGTTGGGAATCTTCGGTGCCGAGATCTCGTGCCAGCCGGACGGGGCGTCGACCGTGGCGTTCTGCACGGAGATCGCGCCACTCTCGGAACTCGAGCTCTTCGTCCCGCCGCGCGTGGCCGACGAAGTAGCCGCCGGCCGCGAGCGCGATGATGAGCGCCGCCGCGACCACCCAGACCCACGGAAATTCCTTGCGCTCCGGAGGGAGCAGCTGGCGTGGCGGGGGCGGGAACGACGGGCTCGGCGCCGGCCGCGGTCGCGGCCGCGGCAGCCGGAACGGCGCCCCCGGCGACGGTCGCCGAGCCCGACCGTGGCGCCCGATGCCGCCACCGGGGCGACCGGGACGGGCGGGGCCGCGCTGATCTCGGTCTCGGGAGAGGGCGTCGGCGGGGGAGGCGTTGGCTGCTGCTTCGTCGGCGGGCCCTCGAGAACTTCGGAGGGCGGAGGCGGAGTCGCGCTGACCTCCGTCGGCGGCGCGGGCGTCGGTGCCATCCTGGTCGCGTCCGGGCTGGTCGCGCTGGCCGCGGTCTCGGGCTGGCCGTCCTCGCGGAGACCCAACTCCTGCGGCGTCTCGACCGGGCCGGGAATGGACACGGCGGCCTGCCCGTCGGCCCCCAGCGCCCCCTCGAAGGCCTCGATCATCCGCATCGCCGACGAGTAGCGCTCGGACGGGTCCTTCGCCATCGCGGTCGAGATGACGGCGTCGAGCTGGGGCGGCAGCTCGGGCCGCTCGCTCGTGATCGTCGGCGGCGGATCGGCCAGGTGCGCGTACATGACCGCGACATCGGAGTCCTTCGGGAAGGGAACGGCGCCGGACAGGCACTCGTAGAGCACGGTGCCCAGCGCGTAGATGTCGGTCTCGCGCGTCGCCGGCTCGCCGCGGATCTGCTCGGGCGCCATGTAGTCGACCGTCCCGACGAAATGGCCGGTCTTCGTGAGGTTGGTTCCACCGCGTACCTTGGTCACGCCGAAGTCTGCGAGGAAGGCGTGGTCGCGCCTGCCCGCCCGCACGAGGATGTTGTGCGGCTTGATGTCACGATGGATCAGCCCGAACTCGTGGGCGCTGTCGAGCGCATCGGCGACCTGGGAGAGGATGCGAAGCGTCCGTCCTGCGTCGAGCTCGCGACCCACGATCAGATCCTTGAGCGTCGCTCCGCGGATCAGCTCCATCGCGATGAAGAGGCCGTAGTCGCTCTCCCCCGCCTCGTGCACGGTGACGATGTTCGGGTGGTCCATCGCGCCCTGGATCCGCGCCTCGTGGCGGAAGCGCTCGCGGAAGCCCGGCGTCGGCGGACAGCTCGGCCGTGAGCAGCTTGAGCGCGACCTTGCGATCGAGGGAGAGCTGCGTCGCCTCGTAGACGACGCCCATCCCGCCCTCGCCGATGAGGCGGTCGATGCGGTACCCGTGGACCTGGACGCCGTTTTCGAGCACTACCCGACGACCGTTACGACAGGCGGCGGTGGTGGCGGTGGCGGCGGAGGCGGCGGAGGCGGAGGCGGTGGCGGTGGTGGCGGCGGCGGAGGCCCGACCGGAGGCGGTGGCGGAGGCGGGGCGACCGGCGGCGGTGGCGGTGCGACCAGCGCCGGGACCGTTCCACTCACGTTCACGAGCGTCACCTGCGGAGCCGCGCCCGAGCCGGCGGCGCCGGCCGGCACCGTGCCGGTCACGCTCCCGCCGCTCGTGTTCGACGCCTTGCTCTTCGTCGAGTTACCGAGGAAATACGCGGCGGCGAAGGCGGCGGCGCCGATGGCGACTGCGATGACGATGATTCGGACTGTCTTGCTCATCCCTGAAGCCGGATTGTAGTGCCCTTCCGGTCAGTCGAACAGGAGGAGGAGCCCGAAAAAGCCGACTGCGAGCGCGGCCGTCACGGCGAAGTAGAGCGCGAGCAGGCCGAGTATCCAGCCGGCGCGGGCGACACCCGTCCCGCCGATCCGGCCGAGCGATATCTGAGAGTGCCGGCGCGCATTCCGGGCCAGCGCCATCGCGACGACCCCGAGCACGCCGGCTACCGGCACGGCGGCCGCGACGTGAATCAGGTCGATCGTCGAGGAGTAGGCCGCGAGCGCGAGCCCGGCCGGAATCGAGAGCAGGGCGAGGACACCGACGAAGACGGAGGCGCGGGCACGGTCGTTCGCCTCGGCGCCCTCGTTGCTGGTCCATACCGCCTCGGCCACCAGCGGATGGTAACGAGAGAGCCTGTCGCCCTTGCCGCCTAGTCGCTCGCCGAGCAGCGTCCGGACGCAGATACCCGGTAGTCGCCGATGAGGACCCGGACGAGCACCACGCAGCCGCGACAGCTTCCTTCCCCGGTCCGCAGCACGCGGCGAGATGTATTCGATTTCGCCTAACCGGTCAACAGTTCAGCCTAGCCGCAAGGCGATCGAGCTCGCCCTCGCCGACCAGCACGCGCCGGGGCTTCGAGCCTTCGTAGCCCGAGATGATCCCGCGCCGCTCGAGCATGTCGATCAGCCGGCCGGCCCGCGTATAGCCGACGCGCAACCGGCGCTGGAGCAGCGAGACGGATGCCGTCTGCGTCTGCACCACGATGTCGATCGCGCGCTCGAGCAGCGGATCCTGGTCCGGATCGAAGTCCTCGTCCTCGCCGCCGGCCGCTGCTTCCGGCTCGGCAACCTCGAGCATCGACTCGTCCAGATCCTGCTCGCGCTGGTGCCGGCATTGCTCGACGACGAGCGCGATCTCCTCCTCGCTCACGTAGGCGCCCTGGAGCCGCTGCAGGCGTGACGTTCCGAGCGGCTTGAACAGCATGTCGCCCTGGCCGAGCAGGCTCTCGGCGCCCTGCTGGTCGAGGATGACGCGGGAGTCGGTCTGGCTGGAGACCGCGAACGCGATGCGCGAGGGGACGTTCGCCTTGATCATCCCGGTGATCACGTCGACCGACGGGCGCTGGGTGGCGAGGACGAGGTGGATGCCGACGGCGCGCGACTTCTGCGCGAGCCGGATGACGCAGTCCTCCACGTCCTGCGGCGAGATCATCATCAGGTCGGCGAGCTCGTCGATCACGACGAGGAGGTACGGCATCGTCGCCTCGCCGCGCTGCCGCAGCGCCCGGTTCGCCTCGTGCAGGTTCCGCGCGCGCACGCCCGACAGCCGCTCGTAGCGCCGCTCCATCTCCCCCACCACGTTGCGCAGAACGGCGGCCGCCTCCTTCGGGCTCGACACCACGGGGGTGAGCAGATGCGGGATGGCCTCGTAGTGGTTGAGCTCGATGCGCTTCGGGTCGATCAGGATCAGGCGCGCGTCGTCGGGCGTCGAGCGCAGCAGGATCGAGGTCAGGATCGTGTTGATGCAGCCCGACTTCCCCGATCCGGTCGTGCCGGCGATCAGCAGGTGCGGCATCCGCGCCAGATCGGTCCAGACAGGCGCGCCGGAGATGTCCTTCCCCAGCCAGACCGCGAGCGGGCTGGCCGTCTGCGGAAGGTCGTCGTAGACGTCGCCGAGGCGGACGTAGCTGGGCGAGAAGTTCGGGAGCTCGACGCCGACCGCCTGCTTGCCGGGGATCGGCGCGAGGATGCGGATCTCGGTCGTCGCCAGCGCGTAGGAGAGGTCGTCCTTCAGGCCGGCGACCTTCGACACCTTGGTCCCGGGGGCGAGCTGGAGCTCGTAGCGCGTGACGCGCGGCCCCGAGATCTGGCCGATGACGTTCGCATCGACGCCGAAGTGGGCGAGCGTCTGGACGAGCTGCTCGGCGACGAGCGCCCCGGACTCCTCGGAGACGGCCGTCGTCGGATCGGAGCGCGCCAGAACGCTGCGGTCGGGCAACGTGTACTCGCGGCCGTCCGACGCCGGGCCGGCCTCGAAGAGCGTCGCCTGTTCCCCTTCGTCGGGGTCGACGAGCAGCGGCGGCGGGCCTGTCTCCAGCCGGCTCGTCCCGACCACATCCGGGTAGTCCCGCGCGACGTCGACCGGCGCAACGGCGCGCAGCGGGGGACTTGCAGGCGCGGCTACGGCGACCGCGGCGACCGGTTCGGACGACGCGGGCCACTCGATCCGGCGCCGCGCGGCGCTGCCGACCCGGCGCACGGCCGCGGACGAGCCACGCAGGAGCGCGCCGATCGATGCGCCCGGAGAGCAGCAGGACGCCGACGGCAATCGTCGTTGCCCCAGGAGCGTGACCCCGGCGTTCCCGATCAGCTTGGAGAAGAGGGACTCGAGCCCGCGACCGGCGTAACCGCCATGCGCGCGACCGAGGACGAACAGGAGCCCGAGCGCGAGCACGAACAGCCCCGTGCGGAACGGGCGCAGGTCGAGAAGCGTGCTGCGCGCGATCATCAGCCCACCGACCACGACGAAGAGGACGGGCAAGGCGAAGGCCAGCGAGCCGACGAGGACCTCGTAGACGTCCGCGATCCAGCCGCCGACGTAGCCCCCGTTCCAGCCCGCGTACAGCACCGTGGCCATGAACAGGCCGAACGCGACGATGCCGAGCCCGATCAGCTCAGGGTGCTGACGGCCGCGCTGCTTCTGCGTGCGCTTCCGTCTGGTGCGCGCAGGCATGCGCGGCCTGAGCGCGCGCTTCTTGCGGCGGCGGGCCATCCCGCGTCCCCTTCGACGCGGACCCGGGGATACCTACCTCGCTGTCGAGGCCTGGTCGTACAGCCGCTCCGCGGCGTTCCCCTGATAGGGGCCGTACATCGCGTCGGGCTGGCTGAAGTACCCGTAGCTGTTGACGGAGACGAGCGTGCCGAGGCCGTCCTTCATGTTCACGATCCAGCCGCCGCCGCTCGATCCCCCGGTCATATCGCAGCCGATCGCGATCGTGGGAGGGCTCGCCGAGCGGTCGTTGCCGCCGACGACTACATCGATCACGTCCGCATAGCCGTCATGGTTCACGTCTCCGGCGTCGGCGACGCTGTAACCGAGGTGGTCGTCCCCCTCCTCGCCGACGATCTCGAATCCCTGCTGCCCGAGGTCGGCCAGGTCGACGAGCGGCGAGCGCAACGGCCCGAAGAGGACGTACGCGCGACCGGCCGACTCGTCGCCGGCCTGGGCGGATCCGACGATGAAATCCATGTGGCCGTCAGCATTGACGTCACCGGCGCGCGCGACGGAGGTGCCGAGCGCATCGCCTGCTTCGGCGCCCACGACGACGACGCTGGAGTCCCTCCCGAGCTCGACGATGCCGCCCGGGACCGGCGAGGCAGACCGGGCCGTGGCGACGGCCGCCACTACGAGCGCTCCCACGGCGGCTGCCGCAAGCGTCCGCCTCATCCCGCTCAGACTAGTCCTGAGCAGGCAGAAAGGCCAGGGTGCGAGAGCTCAGGATTTCTTCAGGCTGCGAGCGCGCGCAGATCCTCCGCCGCCCGCCCGATCAGGTTCTCGCGGAGGTCGAAGAGACCGGCCCAGAGCGACCCGCGATCCGGCGTCGAGTCGATGGCCGCGGCGGCCGAGAGCCCCTGCAGCGCACGGACGAGGACGGCGAGCTCGAGGTAGGTCTGCGCGACACGTGCCGGAGCGACGCTCACGCCCGCGCGCGAAAGCACCGGCGCCCAGTCGATCAGCTCGGCGGCGCCGGGCTCTCCGTACCAGGAGCGTCCCTCGGCCTGCTCCGGCTCGAGCTCGAGCAGGTAGCGGCCGAGCGGCCGGTCGAGGCCCGCAATCGCAGTCTCGGCGCGATCGGCGGCGTGCCGAAGCGCGGCCTGGCGCCGTCCCGGCGTACAGGGATCGGGCTCACCCCGCGCCCAGCGCTCGAGCAGGCGGCAGAAGGCGAGTGCCGAGACCTCGCAGGCGCTCAGCTGCACGACCAGGTGGCGGACGGTCGCGTCGTCGACGCCGTGCTCGGCCAGGGCCTCGCTCCAGTGGGCGGCCTGAACGCTCATACCTCTATGACTACAGGAAGGATCATCGGACGGCGTCCGGTTCGGTCGTAGACGAGCTGGCCGATCCCGTCGTGGAGATGCTCCTGGAGCAGCTTGATCTCGTCCACGCGGTCGGCCAGGCACTGGTCGAGGACGCGGCGCGCCTCTTCGCGCATCTCCTCGAGCAGCGGCCCGGACTCGGCGAAGCCGCGCGCGATCAGCTCCGGCGGGCCGCCCGCAACCGCGCCGTTCATCGCCAGCGTCGCGACGACGATCAGCACGCCGTCCTCGGACAGGTGGCGCCGGTCGCGGAGCGCGACGTCTTTTACGTCCCCCACTCCGAGCCCGTCCACGAAGGTCACCCCGGCCTCGACCTGCTCGACGATGCGCGGCGGGCGGCCAGGCTCGAGCTCGACGACGGAGCCGTTCTCGGCGATCACGATCGAGTCGGCGGGGACGCCGGCCTCCTGCGCCAGTCGCGCGTGCGCCGACAGCATCCGGTACTCGCCGTGCACGGGCATCACAGCCCGGGGCCGCAGCAGCGACAGGATCGTCCGCAGCTCCTCCGCGTTCGCGTGGCCGGAGACGTGCACGGGCGCGATCTCCTCGTGGAGCACCTCGGCCCCGAGCTTGGTCAGGCCGTTGATCGTGTCGTGGATGCGCAGCTCGTTCCCCGGGATCGGCTTGGCCGAGATGATCACCGTGTCGCCGCGCTCGACCTTGACCGCGGGGTGGTCGTTGTACGCGACCCTGGTCAGCGCCGAGAGCGGTTCTCCCTGGCTGCCGGCGCACAGGACCATCAGCTCGTGCGGCCGGAACTCCTCGATCCGCTGCGTCCTGATCATCGTGTCGTCGGGCACGTCGACGTAGCCGAGGTTGCGCGCGATGTTGATGTTCTTGCGCAGAGAGCGGCCGACGACGGCGACCTTGCGATTCACCTGCACCGCCACGTCGATGGCCTGCTGCATGCGGTGGACGTTCGAGGCGAACGACGAGATGAGCACCCGGCCCGTGCGCGCGGGGATGATCTGGCGGAAGGCCTCGCCGACGACGCGCTCGGACTGTGTAACCCCCGGTTTCTCGGCATTGGTGGAGTCGCCGAGCAGGAGGTCGACGCCGCGGTTCCCGACCTCGGCCAGCTTGCCGACGTCGGTCTTGATCCCGTCCACGGGCGTGTGGTCGATCTTGTAGTCCCCGGTGTGGACGACTCGTCCCGCTTCCGACTCGATCACCAGCGCGACCGCGTCGGGAATGGAATGGGCCATGCGGATTCCTTCCACGCGGAAGGGGCCGATCTGGACAAGTCCATCCTCTGGTACGAGCTCGCGCAGCTCGGTCGAGCGCAGCAGGCCGTGCTCGTCCAGTTTGGACGCGACCAGCTCGAGCGTGAGCTTCGTCGCCCACACCTCGGGCACGCGCACTTCGCGCAGGAAGTACGGCAGCCCGCCGACGTGGTCTTCGTGCCCGTGCGTGAGCACGACGGCGCGCACCCGGTCGGCGCGGTCCTGGAGGTAGCCGAAGTCCGGCAGGACGAGGTCGACGCCGAGATGCTCGTCGCGCGGGAAGGCCAGGCCTGCGTCGACGACGACGATGTCCTCGTTCAGCTCGAAGACGGTCATGTTCTTGCCGACCTCGCCGAGCCCGCCGAGGGGAATGATGCGGAGAGCCGTCACAAGGAGAGTCTAAGAGGGTTCGGCGGAATGCTGCGTGCCGTTGGGGTGCGTCCGCTTGCTTCGAGGAGGACGCAGGCGTGTGTATGCCTGTCATACGCGCGCGACCGAGGCCGCGGCGCGGCCGCGGCCCCCCCCTATGTCGCCGAACCCTCTCATGCAGGGGCGGCGGCCAGAAGGCCGGCACGCTCCAGGCAATCCTTGACGCGCTCGCGCTCGCCCGCCGTCGCCTCGACCAGCGGGAGGCGGAAGCCGCCGACGTCGTAGCCGAGCAGATTCATCGCGGTCTTGATCGGGATCGGGTTGACGGAGATGTCGTCCAGCTCGTACAGCGGCCTGAGCTCTTCGTCGATCTGCCTCGCGCGCGTCATGTCGCCCTCGCGGTAGCGCGTGATCATCTCCTTCAGCTGCCGGCCGGCGATGTTCGAACGGACGCAGATTCCGCCGACGCCGCCGAGCTGGAGGAACGGGAGGACGAGGTTGTCGTCGCCGGCGTAGAGCTCGAGGTCGGTCTCCTGGACGATCCGCCGCGCCTGGTCGAGATCGGCGTTCGCCTGCTTGACCGCGCGCACGGTCGGGATCTCTTCGGCCAGCTCGACCAGCGTCGCCGGCGGCACGTTGACCACGACGCGGCCGGGGATGTTGTAGGCGATGATCGGCTTGTCGCTGACCTCCGCGATCGCGCGGAAATGCTCGACGATGCCGCGCAGAGGCGGCTTGTTGTAGTACGGCGTCACCACCAGGAAGGCGTCGACGCCCGCGCGGTCGGCCTCCTCGGTCAGGTGCACGGAGTGAGCGGTCGAGTACGTCCCGGTCCCCGCGACCACCGTCGCACGGCCGCCGACCTCGTGGACGGCCGACTGCCACAGCTCGACCTTCTCCTCGTCGGTCAGCGTGGGCGACTCGCCGGTCGTGGCGCACACGACGACGCCGTCCGAGCCCTCGTCCACGAGCTGCGCGCAGAGCTCCCGGAACTTCTCGACGTTCACGCGCCCGTCCGCATGGAACGGCGTGACGATCGCAGTCAGGACCTCGCCGAGCAAGGCCAGTACCTTAACCGGTCAAGGTCAATTGGCGGGCGCGATGGGCCTTGAAGTGCTTGCTCAAGGTCAGTTCCTGATACTGGTACGACGAGCCGATTCCTTCCCCGTAGACGACGTCGGGCGGCTCGAGCATCCGCTCGAACCCGAGCTTGCAAATGCGCTGCGCGTGCTCGACCATGAACGGGACGTCGCGCGCACGCACCTCGAGCACGGCGCGCGCACCCTGGCGGCGTCCCTGCGCGTCGTAGCCGAAGCCCGGATCGAAGAAGCCGGCGTAGTGCGTCCGCAGCTCGCCGGCGGTCGGGTCGTACGCGGTCATCTCGGCGCCGAGCCAGGGCGGGATCTGCACGCGCTCGCGCGAGATCAGCAGATAAAACTCCTCCGGCTGCAGGATGATCCGGCCATCGACCGCGAAGATCGGCTCCCAGAACGCCTCGCCGTCGTGCTCGCCGACGCGCGCGAGGTCGAGCAGCGGCGCGTTCGGGCGCGCCTTGTAGCCGGCCGGCTCCTCTCCGCGCTCGAGGTCGACGCTGAGGAAGAGGCCGTCGGCCAGCCGCAGCTCGGCCGCGCTCAGCGGCGCATCGTCCGCGTGGACGAGCGGCGACTCCTCGTGCAAGGAGAGGATCTCGGCGTCCGAGCAGCGCGCGTCGCCCGCGACAAGCCGCAGCTGGTTGAGGGTCAGCCCCTGCTGGACACGGATCGCGAAGGAGCGCGACACGATCTCGAGGAAGAGCGGCCCGTCGTACGCGGCCGGGATCTCGTCGAAGCGGAAGTTCCCCTCGCTGATCACACGGGTGAAGACATCGATCCGGCCGGTGGAGCTCTTCGGGTTGGTCCGGCCGCGCACGTCGCCGGGGAGGGAGATCGTCTCCGCCAGCGGGATCAGGTACGGCCGGTTCCGCTCCAGGACGGCTCCGCCGCTGATGCCGAACTCGGTGATCGCGAGGTCTTCGAGCTTGCTCTCGATCGACTGGCGGTCGTCCGGCAGGAAGCTGCAGCGCAGTGCATACGCCTTCGCGCCGAGCCGGAGATCGAGGCTGGCGGGCTGGACGTACGACGGGTCGCCGCCGATCCAGCCCTCTTCGATCGCCTGCCGAATGCGTTGCGCCGGAAGGATCCCTCCGCTCACGCGACCACTCTCTCCTCCGTGCCGGACGGAGGACGACCCATGACGAGGTAGAGCTCCCCGGTTCCGAAGTCGAGCTCGGGAACGACCACAGACCAGCCGCGCGCACTGTAGAGCGACCGGGCGGGCTGGTTGCTGACCTGGGTCGACAGGACCGCCGGCCGTCCCGAATGAGGCCTGAGGAGCTCGTCGTGCAGCCTCGCCCCGAGCCCGCGGCGGCGGAGGTCGGGGCGCACGGCCAGCTCGACGAACTCGAAGTGGCCGCGGCCGAGCCAGCGCTCGCGCTGCTCCTCCGTCATCTCCCGGGCGACGATGTCGTGCCACCACTGGCCGGGGGCGCCGAGGTAGCCGTACGCGATGCCCGCCAGGCGCCCGCGCTCATCCTTCTCGGCGACGAACCGGAAGCCGTTGCGGGACATATGGCGAGGAAGGATCTCGTCGAGCCGCGGGCCGTCGAGCTCGGGCCAGACCGCCGAGAGCTCGGCCACCCGCTCGTGAACGATCCGCTGTACCTCCTCGAGCGTCAGCTCGCTCACAGGAGCGCCTCCAGCCCGACGGTGAGGCCCGGGGGCAGCGTCTCGAGGCGCTCGAGCGCAAGCAGGACTCCCTGGACGTACGCCTCCCGCGACAACGCGTCGTGACGGATCGTCAGCACCTGCCCTTCTCCACCCAGCAGCACCTCCTGGTGCGCGACGAGGCCGGGCAGCCGGACGGAGTGAACAGCCGTCTCGTCGGGCAGCCGCTCGGCCGTCGTCTTCGCCGTGCCGGACGGCGCGTCGAGCTTCGTCTCGTGGTGGAGCTCCACGATCTCCGCCGCCGGCAGGTGGCGGGCCGCTTCCTCGGCAAACCGCATCATCAGGACGGCGCCAATTGCGAAGTTCGGCGCGAAGAAGACCGGGACGGGTGCGTCGCGCACGGCTTCGGTGTCCCAGCCACTCGTACCGACCACCGACGGCACCCCCGCCTCGACCGCGGCCCGAATGTTCGGGAGCGCCGCGTCGGGCGTCGTGAAGTCGATCATCGCGTCCGCCTCGCCGATGTCGTCCACGAGCTCGTGGCCCGCCGCTTCGAGCGCCGGCGCGAGCACGCTGCCGACCTTTCCGGAACGGCCGTTGAGGAGGATCCTCACGCCGCGACGGGCGCGGTGGCGCCGACCAGCGCCGGATTCACGTGCTCGACCGCGTCCAGGAACCAGTCCTGGTTCGGCCCGATTCCCGCCGCAGAAAAGCGCTCAGGCGCGAGGAGGACGCCTGCGAGCTCCGAGACCGCCTCGGGCGTGACCGCGTCGATCTCGGCGCCGAGCCGGTCGAGCGAGAGGAGCTCCGTATCGGTGATGAGCGACTTGCCGAGCCGGCTCATCCGGCTTGCCGTCGACTCCATCGCGAGCATGATCCGGCCCTTCAGATTCTCCTTCGCGCGCTCGAGCTCACTCCCGCGCAGGTTGCCGTCCGCGATGTCGGCAATCTCGGCGACCGCGATCTCGAGACACGCCGGCAGGTTCTCCTCGCGGGTGCCGACGTAGAAACCGATCTGGCCGGTGTCGGTGTACTGGGAGGCGAACGTGTAGACCGAGTACGCCATCCCGCGCTTCTCGCGGATTTCCTGGAAGAACCGGGACGAGGCCGAGCCGCCGAGGATCCCGTCCAGCAGGGACGCGGCAAAACGGCTCCGGTCGGAGCGCGCGATGCCGGGCGCGGCCAGGCAGACGTGGTACTGCTCGGTGTCCTTCCGCTGGAAGCGGACTCCGGGCGGCGGCGTCTTGACGAGCGGCGAGCGAACGCGGCGCTTGGGCGCGTCTCCGTTCGTCCGCTTCGAGGTCGCCTGTTCGAGCAGCCCGACGAGGCGCTCGTGCTCGACGTTCCCGGCGGCAGCGACCACGATGTTGCCGGGGACGTAGATCGCGCGGTGGAACGCCGAGACCGATCGGCGCGAGACGGTCGAGATCACCTCCGCCGACCCGATTACCGGCCGCCCGAGCGGGTGCGGGCCGAAGACCGCCTCTGTGACGAGGTCGTGGACGAGATCCTGCGGCGTGTCCTCGTACATCGCGATCTCCTCCAGCACGACCTCGCGTTCCGAGTCGAGGTCGGCGAAGACCGGCGCGAAGATCATGTCGGTCATCACGTCGATCGCCGTCTCGAGGTGATGGTCGGCGACGCGCGCGTAGACGACGGTGTGCTCGCGGGACGTGGCCGCGTTCAGCTCGCCACCGAGCGAGTCGAAGACCTCTGCGATCTCCTGCGCGCTGTACGAGCGCGATCCCTTGAAGAGCAGGTGCTCGATGAAGTGCGAGATGCCGGCCTTCGCGTCGCGCTCGTCGCGCGAGCCGGCGCCGATCCAGAACCCGAGCGAAACGGATCGCACCTGCGAGAGGCGCTCCGAGATGACCCGTTCGCCCGAGTCGAGCTCGGACATGACGTACTTCTGTCGCACGGGGTGATCGTAACGGGGGTTCGATCAGTCCCAGGCGTGCGTCACCCTCCGGGAGCTTGCCCCCTCCATCGGCGCGCGAGTATCTCAGGGGACGACGACGTCAGCCGCTCGTGCCGCAGACGGTGAAGCCGTAGTCCTTCTCGAAGCTGCTGACGCGGCGGTTCAGGCGGAGGATGTCGGCGTACACGTTGACGACCTTCTGGCGATCGACCGCCTGCGCGGCATCGGCCGCGTCGTCGAGGTCGGCGGCAATCTGATCGAGGTCGTCGAGCGTGTTCTCCCAGTCGTTCTTCACCTGATCCGGCGGGTCGAGGTCGCTGAACTCCCCGCGCGCCCCGCTGACGTTGTCGGAGAGCTTGCGGAGGATGGGCGCCGAGGCCTTCACCTGCTCGTCGCTCGCGCTCGGGTCGGTCGGGTTCTTCGCCGGGGCCTGCTTGTTCAGCGCCTGGTTCTTCGTGCGGTACTTCGTGCAGATCGCGTCACCGCGCGTGATGAACTCGGACTTGGACAGCGGCGTCCCGCCACCACCGCCGCAGCCGGCGGCGGCGATCGCCGCGGCGGCCAGCACTGGAAGACACCACTTCACGCGCGTAAAGCTAGCGCCGCGAAAATCCCGGCGACGCCGAGACCCGCGATCACCCCGGCCAGGACCGCGGCCAGAACCGCGCTGAAGGCGAGTGAGATCGCCGCGAGCACGGCGAGCCCGAGCGTGCTCGGGTACGTCGCGCGCAACGCCGTCTTCCACCATGGCTCGACCCGCCGCTCCGGCGGCGGCGGCTTGACCAGCCGGCTCCTCGGGTCGGCCAGGACGAAGACCGCTCCCCCGAGCATGCCGAGCAGCCAGCCGAGCCCGGCCGTCCGCGTGGTCGCCCCGGCGGCGATCGCTGCCTCGAGACCGGCTAGTGCCAGGCCGAGGCGGATCGCCGCCAGAGCAAGTACTGCTGCTAGCGTCGCCCGCCGCGGTCGCGGCCGCCGCGCCGGTCACCGCCACGACGGTCGTCCCGCTCCTCGCGCTCGCGAGGCGGGGCGTCCTTGGCGCGCTCGATCAGCTCCTCGGGCTGGACGAGCGAGCCGTTCTCGTGGAGTGCGACGAGCTTCAGGCCGATGCGTCCGCGGGCCTTGTCGACCTCCTGGACGATGACGTCCAGGACGTCTCCGCGCTTGATCACGTCCTCGATGTGTCCGACGCGGCCGGGGCCGACGTTCGAGACGTGGAGCAGCCCGTCCGTCCCCTTCGTCAGCTCGACGAACGCACCGAACTGGGTCGTCTTCACGACCTTGCCGGTGTACGTGTCGCCCACTTCGGGCTCCTTCGTCAGCGACTGGATCGCCTCGATCGCCGAGTTCGCCTTGGCGCCCTCGGTGGCGTAGATGAGGATCGTCCCGTCCTCCTCGATGTCGATCTGGACGTCATGGTCGGACTCGAGCGCGCGGATCGTCTCGCCGCCCTTGCCGATGACCATGCCGATCTTGTCCGGGTCGATTTTGACCGAGGAGATCCGCGGCGCGTGATCGGCGAGCTCGCCGCGCGTCTCGGAGATGGCCTCGGCCATCTTCTCGAGGATGAATTCGCGCGCCTGCTTCGCCTGCTCGAGCGCGGACCGCATGATCTCCTGGGTGACGCCGGTGATCTTGATGTCCATCTGGAGCGCGGTCACGCCGTCACGCGACCCGGCGACCTTGAAGTCCATGTCACCGAGGTGGTCCTCGGCGCCCTGGATGTCGGTCAGGATCACGTAGTCGTCGCCCTCCTTGACCAGGCCCATGGCGATGCCGCTGACGGGCCGTTTGATCGGCACGCCGGCGTCCATGAGCGAGAGCGTCGACCCGCAGACCGAGCCCATCGAGGACGAGCCGTTCGACTCGAGCGTCTCGGAGACGATGCGGATCGTGTACGGGAAATCGTCCGGCGTAGGGATCATGGGCTCGAGTGCCCGCTGCGCGAGCGCGCCGTGGCCGATGTCGCGGCGCTTGGGGCCGCGCATGAAGCCGGTCTCCCCGACCGAGTAGGGCGGGAAGTTGTAGTGGTGCATGTACCTGCGGTCGGTCTCGAGCGAGAGGTCGTCGATCCGCTGACCCTCCTTGGCGGTGCCGAGCGTGAGCAGGCTCATGATCTGCGTCTGGCCGCGCGTGAAGAGACCCGAGCCGTGCGTGCGCGGCGCAACGCCGACTTCACACGTGATCGGGCGGATCTCGTCCGTCCCGCGGCCGTCCGGGCGGCGCTTCTCGACCGCGATCTTGCGGCGGACGAGCTCCTTGTAGATCGCCTCCGCTGAGCGCTTGACGAACTGACGGGTCAGCGAGTCCTTGATCGTCGGCGCCTCGCCGTCCACCGTCGCCGGCCCCACCGGGAACGGCAGGTCGACCGTCTCGATGATCCGGTCGAAGAGCAGCTGGCGCTTGGCCGACTTGAGCTCCTTCGAGTCCTGCTCGGCCTCGGTCAGCGAGCGCAGGTCGTCCTCGAACTGCTGGCGGACCGGGCCTTCGACCGTCTCCAGGCGAACCCGTTCGAGGATGAGGGTCAGCGCGGAGCGAACCTGCAGCTGGCGGGTGATGTCCTCCTCTGTCGACTCCATCGACAAAGGCGGGCACAGCTCGTCCGTCAGCTCCTGGACGATCGCGCCGGCCTCACGCAGCCCCTGCTCGGAGATGCGCTGCCGGATCACGCCGCCCTGCTCCTGCTCGAGCTCGCTCACTAGCTCCATGTCGAGCCACTTCGGCTTGCCGACCTCGCGGGCGAGCTCCTCCTGCGCCTCGCAGATCTTGACGATCTCGGCATGGGCGAGCTCGAAGGCCTCGAGCAGCAAATCCTCGGGGATCTCGTCGGCGCCGGCCTCAACCATGGTCAAGCCGTCCTTCGTCCCGACGACGATCAGGTCGAGCGTGCTCTCGTTCTCGATCGCGTCGAGCGTCGGGTTGACGGCGAGCTCGCCGTCGATCATCCCGATGCGAACGGCGCCCACCGGCCCGTAGAACGGCAGCGCGGAGATCATCAGCGCCGTCGACGCCCCGTTGATGCACAGGATGTCGTGGGGCGTGACCATGTCCGCCGACAGGACGGTGCAGATGACCTGCACCTCGTTGCGGAAGCCTTTCGGCCAGAGCGGCCGGATCGGGCGATCGATCATGCGCGCAGTCAGGATCGCGCGCTCGGTCGGCCTGCCTTCACGCTTGAAGAAACCACCGGGGATCTTCCCGGCGGCGTACATCCGCTCCTCGACGTCGACGGTGAGCGGGAAGAAGTCGGCGCCCTCGCGGGCCTCCGTCCGGCCCTGCGCCGTCGCGAGCACCATCGTCTCGCCCGAACGCACGACGACCGCGCCGTCCGCCTGCTTGGCGAGCTTGCCGGTCTCGAACGTCATTTCCTGGCCGCCGACGGTCACGCTGACCGTGGTCAAGCCCTTTGTTGCTACTGCCATCTGTCCTCCACTCCTTCTTCCGGAGAGTGGAGGTTTGAGTCAGTCCGGTTCCGGTCGCCGAACTCGCTCAAACTTCCACTCCCCAAACGGTTTCCGAGCTAGCGCCTGAGGCCCAGCTCCTTGATCAGGGCGCGATAGCCCTCGAGATCCTTGCGCTGCAGGTAGTTGAGCAGCCGGCGGCGGCGGCCGACCAGCTTGAGCAGCCCGCGGCGCGAATGGTGGTCCTTCGAGTGCTGTCGCAGGTGCTCGGTCAGGTCGTTGATCCGGCGCGTCAGGAGCGCGATCTGCACCTCTGCGGAGCCGGTGTCGGCTTCGCCCTTTCCGTGCTGACCGACGATCTGCTGCTTATCTTCCTTCGTGAGGGTCATGTGCCTCCTTACAGTGTGGATCCGCAGTCCCCGCACGGCGTGAAGGAAGGCTCGCACGGCCGAGGCTGCGGTCTGAATAGGGTAGCAACGATCACCGGAGGACTTCCTTTTGCCCACTGTTCGGCGTCCAATTGATATGGCGCCCAGGCTGCTTCTCGCGCTCCTTCTGGGCGCCACCCTTCTCGTCTCCGCGGGCTCCGCCGCCACGGGCTCGCCCACGTGGCCGCAGTTCCACTACAACGCCGCGCATACGGGCTTCAATGCCGGCGAGCGCACGCTCACGCGCCGCAGCGTCCCGCGCCTCCGTCAGGCGTGGGCCGCGAACGCCGGGGCGTCGATCGAGGGATCGGTCGCGGTCGGCGACGGCCTCGCCTTCGTCGGCTCCGACAACAACGTCCTGCATGCGTACCGAGCCGACGGGAGCGAAGCGTGGTCGCAGGCGCTCGAGAACCACTCGGCGTTCGTCGCCTCGCCCGCGGCGACCGGGAACACGGTCTTCGCGTACTCGAGCTCGGCGGTCGTCACGGCGCTGGACGCCGCAACGGGCGAGCTTCGCTGGAACGCATCCGTCTCGGGGGTCCGCGGCGCGTTCCCGGGCTCGCCGACGCTGGCGGGAGGGCTGCTGTACGTGGTGCCGGACGAGCTCGTCGCGCTCGATGCGGCGACCGGGGAGACTCGCTGGTCGCGGCCGAGCGTTGGCTGCTTCATGTGCTCGCCCGCCGTCGCGAAGGGAACCTTGTATGTCGGCGCGGGGCCGGCCTCGGGGCGGCGGCTGCTTGCGCTGGACGCGCGGAGCGGCGCGGCGCGCTGGTCGTTTCGCCCGCAGGCCGGCACGGATTTCTCCTGGAGCGCAAGCCCCGCCGTCGCGGGCGGCCGCGTGTTCCAGGCTGCGTTCGTGGGCAGGGGAACGAAGAAGTACTCGCTCTACGCGTTCACCGCGGCGGCGGGGAGGCGAGTCTGGAAGGCCCCCGTCGGCTCCTCGGAGCTCCTGACGTCCTCGTCGCCCGCGGTCGCGAACGGCGTCGTGTACTACGTCTCCCCGGGAAGCCGCATCTACGCCCTGCGCGCGTCCAACGGCAAGAGACTCTGGTCGAGGACGATCGCGACGAGCGCGTCCTCGCCGGTGGTGGCCGGCGGGGTTGTGTACTTCGGCGCCGGCCTGACCGTCTACGCGCTCGACGCACGCACCGGCAAGACGCTCTGGCGTGGACACACCACGGCCGATCCGTCGGATCCGGCGGTCACCGGCGGGACGCTCTACATCGGCTCGGGCGACGGCGTCACGCGCGCGTACCGGCTGCCCGCGGGCTAGACCGGCGCGAACCACGGTTCCGAGCCTTCGGAGCAACCGGGATCTCGACGAAGAACGTCGTCTCCTGACCTCCGGCGGCGTGGTCCAGATCGTCCATGGAGCTAGGAGGGGCGTACGGCGCGTCTCGTCTCGTCGACGTCGAGCGCGATCTGGTCGATCAGATCCTGCTCGCTCTCGAAGGCCCGCTCGTCCCGGAGCCGCTTCCACAGCTCGACCACGAGCCGCCGGCCGTACAGGTCGCCCTCGAAATCGAGCAGGAACGCTTCGATGCGCCGCTCGTCGCCGCCGTAGTGCGGGTTGGTGCCGATCGAGATGGCGGCACGCGCATTGCCGACGGCGCCGGCGTAGATGCCGTACGCGGGGACGAGCAACTGCGAGTCGACGGACAGGTTCGCGGTCGGAAAGCCGAGCGTCCCTCCGCGAGCGTCGCCCGTCACCACGGTGCCGTCGAGCTCCGGCGGCCGTCCGAGCAGCGCGGCCGCGCGCTCGATCTCTCCAGCGCGCAGCAGGTGCCGGAGCTGCGTGGACGACACGTGCTCGACGAGCGGAACCGGCCGGACGTCGAAGCCGAGCAAGGCGAGCAGGTCGAGGTCGCCGGCGCGGGCGCGGCCGAAGCGGAAGTTCTCGCCCGCAACCAGCACCTGGGTCCCGATCGGGCGAAGGACAGAGTCGACGAACTCCTCCGGCTCGAGCCGGGCGGTGTCCGGCGTGAACTCGATCACCAGCGTGTCGCCGACACCAAGCGCCTCGAAGAGCTCGAGCCGGCGCTCGAGCGTGGTCAGGAGCTCGACCTGATTGCCGAGCGCGATCCGCGGATGCGGGTCGAACGTCACGACCGTCGGCGTCGGTCCCGCGGCCAGGGCCGCGTCGATGACGCGCTTGTGGCCGCGGTGGACGCCGTCGAACGTGCCGATCGCGACGGCACGCGCGTCTGCGCTCAGGTCGGCGGGCGAGTAGGCGACGTTCACGAGGAGAGGATCTTCTCCGCGGCGTCGAGCAGACCGGCCCCGTTTCGCCGTACGAGCAGGGCCTCGAGCCCGACCCGGCGCGCTCCCTCGACGTCGGCCTCGGGGTTGTCGCCGACCATCCAGACGGGCTCGCCGTCGCCTCGGAGGCCGAGAGCCGCCGCAAAGGCCTCCGGATGCGGCTTCTCGTAGCCCGTAACGGCCGAGCAGAGCACCGTCTCGATATGCCGATCGAGGCCGAGACCGGACACGAGCTGCCCGAGCTCCGGGACGTGGTTCGAGAGGATGACGTGTCTCCACCCCGCCTCGCCGAGCCGCTCGAGCGCCGGCAGCGAGTCGTCGAAGAGCCGCCAGCCCACCGTCGAGTCGACGTAGCGCGCCCTCGCGAGCGCGGCAAGCTCGACGGCTCGCTCGGGCGGAACGCCGGCGTCTTCGTACGCCTCCGCGAGCAGCGGCAGGATCCGGGCCCACCACGCGTCGCCCTCGCAGAGGTCCAGATGGGCCTCCTCGGGCGTGTGCCAGGGAAAGCGGCTACGCAGCGCCGGGATGAAGGCGTCCGCGTCCGCCTCGTAGCCGGGCTCCTCCTCGCGCAGGACCTCGAGGAGGCAGCCACGCCAGAGCCCGGGCCGCTCCGCGAGCGTGCCGTCGAAGTCCCACAGGACGATCCCGCTCACGGGAGCACCGTCCCGTCTACGGCGACGAGCTCGCCTTCGTGCAGCACGCGGACATCCTCCGTCACCCGCTCGCGGCCCTGTCGGATCGCCGCGGCCGTTGCCGCGTCCACCTCGCGAACCGGCAGGAACGGGAGAGCCTCGGCCGGCGGCAGGATCCGCTCCGGATCGGCATCCTCGACCCGAAAGGGGCCTACCTCGGTGCGCCGGAGGCTCCGGCAGTGCCCGCCCAAGGCATCCGCGACCGAGCGGACATAGGTGCCCGAGCTGACGCGGAGGTCGAGCGTCACGACCTCGCCTGTATACGCGATGACGTTTAGCTGCTCGATCCGCGACCGGCGCAGCGGCATCTCCAGGGCGACGCCGCGACGGGCCAGCCGGTACGCGCGCTCACCCCCGACCTTGACGGCCGAGGCTGCGGGGATCGGCAGCTCGACCTCGCCGCGGAGGCGATCGAGCCGAGCGAGCAACTCGTCGTCGGCAGGCGGTTTCCCTTCCGTGACGACGTCGCCCTCGGGATCCCCGGTCGAGGTTCGCGAGCGGAGGTCGATCTCTGTGAGGTAGCGCTTCTCCAATCCGACGAGCCATGGAGCCAGTCTAGTTGCCGATCCGGACAACACGAGCAGCAGTCCGGTGGCGAACGGGTCCAGGGTCCCCGGCATGGCCCGTGCGGGCGCCCGTCCGCGTCCGAATGTCGCGGACGACCGCGAACGACGACGGTCCCGGCTCCTTGTCGACCAGGATGAGCCCGCTGGGGCGAAGCCCTCGCGGCGGCACGGCGTCCCCCGCGCTCCTAGGCCGCGGCCATCTCCGCCGCCGCGAACTCCTCGCGGATGAAGGCGATGAGATCCGGGAGCGCGAGCTCGCTCGAGAAACCCGCGGCCTGCCGGTGGCCGCCACCGCCCGCCTTTCGGGCGATGATCGACACGTCGAGCTCGTCCGAGCGTGAGCGCAGGCTGACGCGGTGCTTCGGACCCCCGCGGGTCGGCGGCTCGCGAATCAACACCGCCATGTCCGAGCCCTCGACCGCGCGCAGGTAGTCGATGATCCCCTCCGAGTACGGCTCGACGGCGCCGACCTCGAGGAAGTCGTCCCGGAGCAGGTACGAAACCACGAGCCGCCCGCCGTCGTAGACCTCGGCCCGCTCGAGCGCGCGCGCCAGGAGCTTCAGCTTGGCGAACTCAACGCTCTCGTACACCCCTTGGAAGACGCGCTGGAGGTTCGCGCCGGCCTCGACCAGTTCGGCCGCGAGCCGCAACGCCTTCGGCGTGGTGTTCGTGTACTGGAAGCGGCCCGTATCCGTCACGAGCGCGATGTAGAGCGCCTCCGCGATCTCGGGCGTGAGCTCGACGCCGAGCAGGCGCAGCAGGTCACGGACGATCTCGCCCGTCGAGGACGCGTCCGCGATGATCGCGTTGACGTCTCCCGAAGCGGGTGTTGTCGTGATGGTGGTCGACGTCGACTACGAGTGCCGCGCGCTCGAGCAGCTCGGCGTAGTCCTTCCCGAGCCGGCTCTCGTTGGCGCAGTCGAGGGCGAGGAGGACGCGCTCGCGCGTGTCGTCCGGGAGGTCGCGGCGCAAGTTCTTCAGCGGCATGAAGCCGTACTCCGCAGGGAGCGGCACCTGTCCGTAGAGGTACATCACCGCGTCCTTGCCCAGTGCGTCCAGCGCGAGCTTCGCCGCCAGGATCGAGCCGAGCGCGTCGCCGTCGGGATTCTCGTGGGTCGTGATCAGGAAGCGGTCGTGCTCGCGGATCGCCCGCGCCGCGGCCTCGAGGTCAGTCTTCGTCTGGAGCAAGCTCATCGATCAGTTGGCCCATCCGCACTCCACGCTCAACCGACGGATCGTATTCAAAGGCCAGCTGCGGAGTCCGTTTCATGCGCAGCTCGCGGGCCAACCGGGCCTGGAGGACGCCGTGCGCCGCGGCGAGCCCTTCGAGCGTGCGCGCGCGGTCGCGCTCGGACGCCAGCACGCTGACGAAGACCCGCGCCTCGCGCAGATCGGACGAGGTCTCGACCCCGGTGACGGTGACGAAGCCGATGCGCGGATCCTTCAGCTCGGCCACGGCCTCCGACAGCACCTGGCGTACCGCCTCGTTCACTCTCCGCATCCGCTCAGTCATCGAGGGTCACCACCTCTCGCTCGACGCGGCCGAGCTCGAACGCCTGCCCTGCCAGATACCGCTCGGCGCCCGCGAGCAGCTCCTCGACCTCGCGATGCCCGCGCGCGACGCAGGAGAGCGTGAGCCGCGCCCGCTGCCACAGCTCGTGATGGTCGACCTCCGCGACCGACGCGCCAAAGCGACGCTGGAGCTGCGCTTTCACGGAGAGGAGCTCCTTGCGCTTCCCTTTCAGCGATCCGTTCTCGGGGAAATGGAGCTCCGCCGACAGGATTCCGACAAATCCGGCTGCCATACGTCTCATTGTTCATCCTGAGGTACTTCCTGGGTCTGTTCGCCGCAGCGCTTCTCCTCACCGGAACCGCCTCGGCCATCCCCGCCGCCAAGCCGGCCCGCACGATGCACCTGCAGAAGATCGGCCACGCCGACCCGCACGAGGGCTTCAGCGGGGACGTGTTCGGCCACCTAGGCTACGCGTATCTCTCGAGCTGGGCCGGGCCGCAGTGCCGAGCGGACGGGGTCCGGGTCTACGACGTTCGCACGCCTAGCAACCCGAAGCGCGTCTCCACCTTCGCCAACGTCACCTCGCAGGAGAAGCTGCGCAGGACGTGGACGGAGAAGACGATCGTCCAGCACGCCTCGACCGCGAGCTTCACCGGCGAGCTCGCCGTCGTCAGCGTGCAGGGCTGTGGCGGGAATACCTTCGCGGGTTTCGGCCTCTACGACGTGACGAATCCCGCCAAGCCGAAGGAGCTCTCGCTCGTTCCTCTCGCGCCGCGCGGCTCGCACGAGATCTGGCTGCAGACGACCGGCAACAAGGCGTACGTCTACACGGCGATCCCGCGTTCCGAGCTCATTTCCTCCCCCGATTACGACTTCCAGACGCAGCGAGCCACGACTCCGGGCAAGCCCGACTTCCGCATCTTCGACGTCAGCGATCCGGAGCATCCCGTGCAGGTCGGCGAATGGGGCGCGTGGAAAGAGCTCGGCGTCAAGCCGTGGGAGGGTCGCGGCGGCTTCTCCGCCAACTTCGTGCACTCGGTGATCACGAACGCAGCGGCGACCCGCGCGTTCCTGTCGTACTGGGATCTCGGCACGGTCATCCTCGACATTCGCAACCCGTCGCATCCTCGCTACCTCGGCCGTACGCCTTCGACCGACGCGGCCGGGGATGCGCACTCGGCGGCCCTGGCCAAGAACGGAAAGGTCTTGATCGAGACGCACGAGACTCCGGACGGGAACCCGACTCTGTACGACATCTCCAACCCGGCGCACCCGAAGAAGCTGAGCAATTTCCGTCTGCCCGGGCGGGTCACGGGGGAGGGATTCACGAACGGCGTCCACGACCCGAAGGTGCTGGGGAACCACGCCTACTTCTCGTGGTACACGCGTGGCGTCGTGGCGGCGGACATCTCGAATCCACGCAAGCCGAAGCTGCTCGCGCAGTATCTCCCGCCGAAGACGGCGGATCCCGATCACGTGATGTGTGACAGCGGTTCGTGCCGGATGGTCTGGGGTGTCTACGCCACGAAGGACTACGTGCTCGCCTCGGACATGCTGAGCGGGCTCTGGATCCTCCGCCTCCGGCCGTAGCGCTTGCGCTCGCCGTCGCCGCCGCAGCCTGTGCGCACGGTGGAACTGACTGAACTAGGCGGGGTTACGAAGCCGCGTCGCTGAGGTCGGTGCGCTCGATCTGGCGCGTCTCGTAGAACTCGAGCACGTCGCCTTCCTTCACGTCGTTGAAGTTCTCGAGCAGGATGCCGCACTCGAAGCCTTCCTCGACCTCGCGCACGTCGTCCTTGAACCGCTTCAGCTGGGCGATCGAGGTGTCGGCAACCACCGCGCCCTCGCGCAGCACGCGGACCTGGGCGGTTCCGCCGTACGCGTCCCTGGGTGACGTGACAGCCGGCGATCGTCCCGAGCCGGGAGACGCGGAAGAGTTGGCGCACCTCCGCCTCGCCGATCGTGTCCTCGCGCTCGACGGGCTTCAGCATCCCGACGAGAGCCTGCTCGATGTCCTCGGTCAGCCGGTAGATCACGCGGTAGGTGCGGATCTCGACGCCCTCGCGCTCGGCCAGCGCGCGCGCCTCCGCGTTCGGACGGACGTTGAACCCGACGACGAGTGCCTGCGAGGCGGACGCGAGCATGACGTCGTTCTCGGTGATACCGCCGACGCCGGAGTGGATGACGGTGACGCGCACCTCCGCGTGCTGGATCTTCTGCAGCTCGGACAGGGCGGCCTCGACCGAACCGACCACATCGCCCTTGACGACCAAGTTCAGGTCCTGAACGGCGCCGCCGGCGAACATGTGCTCGAGCGACAGGCCCGGCTTCGCGGCCTGAGCGAGCTGCTCGGTGCGCAGGCGTTGGCCGCGCAGCTGGGCGAGGTGGCGCGCCTGACGCTCGTTCTCGACCACGCGGCCGAGCTCGCCGGCAGGCGGCGGATGGTCGAAGCCGAGGATCTCGATCGGGTCTCCGGGGCCGGCGCTCTGCACCTTCTCGCCGCGGAAGTCGTGGAGCGCGCGCACCTTGCCCCAGGCGTCTCCGGCGACGATCGCGTCCCCGACGTTCAGCGTCCCGCGGTGCACCAGCATGGTGGCGACCGGTCCGCGCCCGACGTCCAGGCGAGACTCGATGATCGGGCCGGACGCCTCGGCGCCCGGGTTGGCCCTGAGGCCTTCCTGCTCGACGTCCGCGACCAGGAGCACCTTCTCGAGCAGATCGTCCAGGTTGGTCGACTGCTTGGCGGAAACGTCGGAGAACTGCGTCGTCCCGCCCCACTCCTCGGGCTGCAGCCCCTCGGCGGCGAGCTCCGTGCGCACACGGTTCGGGTCTGCCTCGGGCGCGTCGATCTTGTTGACGGCGACCACGATCGGCACTTCGGCGGCGCGCGCGTGGGCGATCGACTCCTTCGTCTGCGGCATGACGCCGTCGTCCGCCGCGACGACGAGGACGGCGATGTCGGTCACCTTCGCGCCGCGCGCGCGCATGGCGGTGAACGCCTCGTGGCCCGGCGTGTCGAGGAACGTGATCTCACGGCCGTCGTGCTGCACCTGGTAGGCGCCGATGTGCTGCGTGATCCCGCCGGCCTCGGTCTCGACGACGGCGGTCTTGCGAATCGCGTCGAGCAGCGTCGTCTTGCCGTGGTCGACGTGGCCCATGATCGTGACCACGGGCGGCCGGGGGACGAGGTCCTCCTCGGCGTCGTCGAAGTCCTCGGGCTCGACGTCCTCCTCCGCGGCGTGCTTGATGTGCACCTCGCGCCCGACCTCGGTCGCGATGAGCTCGATCGACTCGTCCGAGAGCGACTGGGTGATGGTGACCATCTCCCCCAGCCCCATCATGATCTTGATGATCTGGGCGACCGTGATGCCGAGGGCGGCCGACAGCTCCTTGACCGTGGCGCCCGAGGGAACCTCGACGGGGCCGGTCGGCTGGACGATTTCCTTCGGCGGAGACTTGGGCCGCGCCTCCTGCTGATTGCGTGCCTGACGTGAGTCGGGACGCGGACGTGCCGCCTGCTGGTCGATGACCACGCGGCGGCGCCGGCGGCCGACGCCTCCCTGGCGCGGGCGGACGGGTCGATTCGGTCTGTTCGGGCCGGAATTCGCCATCTCAGTGGGTCTCAGTGTAAAGCCGCGCCAGCGCCGGTTCTACCCGCACCGTCTCGCGCAGCGTTCGGTTGAAGGCGCGCCTGGTGGCCGCGCGCTCGAAGCAGGAAAGCCGCCGGCAGGTGTAGACGCCGCGACCGGGGCCGTGCTGGGACTGCGCCAGCTCGCCGCCGCGCGCGACGAACCGCACGAGCTCGTGCTTCGCCGCCTTGCGTCCGCAGCCGGCGCACGTCCTGATCGGATCACGAAGCGTCTTCGTCAGCGCTCCCTTCGGCGACCCGCGCCGCGTCCTCCTCGACGACCGCGACGGGCTCGAGCTCCTGAGCCTCCTCCTCGCTCGCCTCCTCTTCGGGCGGCTCCTCGGCCGGCGGCGGCTCCTGCCCTTCCAGGGCCTGGTGTGCCGGGACGCCGCAGTACTTGGAGCCGGGCAGCGCCGCGTTCGGGCAGCGCTTGCCGTTCGAGAGGACGGCGGAGCAGCGGCCCGTGAACTCCTCGTCGTCACCGCCGCCGCCGTAGGCAGCCTCGGCCTCCTGCTGGGCGAATTCGGTGTCGGAGACGATGTCCACCTTCCAGCCGGAGAGCCGCGCCGCGAGGCGGGCATTCAGGCCCTCCTTGCCGATCGCGAGCGCGAGCTGGTCGTCGGGGACGACGACGGTCGCCTCCTTGGTCTCGTCATCGACGAAGACCTCGCGGACGCGGGCCGGCGACAGCGCCTTGGCGACGAAGCGCGCCGGATCCGTGTTCCACGGGATGATGTCGATCTTCTCGCCGCGGAGCTCGGAGACGACCATGCGGACGCGCGAGCCGCGCGGGCCGACGCAGGCGCCGACGGGGTCGACGCCGGCCTGGTGCGACTCGACTGCGATCTTCGAGCGGTAGCCGGGCTCGCGGGCGACCGAGCGGATCTCGACGAGCCCGTCCGCGATCTCGGGAACTTCGAGCTCGAAGAGCGTCCGGATGAGCTCGGGATCGCGCCGGGAGAGGATGACCTGAGGGCCCTTCGTGCCCGAGCGCACCTCGGTGATGACCGCCTTGATCCGGCTGCCTTGCTCGTAGCGCTCGCCGTCGACCTGCTCGGAGCGGGGAAGCAGGGCCTCCACGCGGCCGAGGTCGACCAGCACGTTGTTGCGATCGCCGGCCTGCTGGACGATGCCCGTCACGACCTCGCTGACGCGGTCGACGTACTCGTCGTACATCATCTCGCGCTCGGCCTCGCGGATCCGCTGGAGGATCACCTGCTTGGCCGTCTGCGCGGCGATGCGGCCAAAGTTCTCGGGGGTCACGTCCGCGCGCTGAACCAGCGCCGGATCGATATCCGACCAGTCGATATCGAGGTCGTCGTCCTGGACGAGGACGTGGGACGGCTCACCGTTCTCGGCCTCGAGCCGCTCGAGCTCGGTGATCGCGCGCTCGCGCGCCTCCTCGATCAGCCGCTCCTCGATGTCCTTCGGCAGGTCGATCGAGTACACGCGGAAATCGCCGCGGTCGTCGACCTCCACCGTCGCATGACGCGCGGCGCCCGGTGTCTTCTTGTACGCGGCGAGCAGGGCGTCCTCGAGCGCGTTGACCAGCGTCCCGCCCTCGATTCCCTTCTCCCGCTCGATCTCGCGGATCCCCTCGATGATTTCCTGGCTCATTTCGTCCCCTCGTAGATCAGATTTCCCCGCACGATCGCGTCGTACGGGATCTCGATGTTTTCGTTTGCGGTTTGCACGGTGACGGCGGAGTCGCCGGCCTCGACCACTTCGCCCCGCAGACGCTTGCGCTCTTCGGTGCGGAGCTGGACACGCCGGCCGACTGCATTGCGGAAATGCTCCGGTCGCCGCAGCGGCCGCTCCAGGCCCGGCGAGGAGACGTCGACGGAGTATGTGCGGAGGTACTCGCGGAGCACGTCGGTGACGCGCTCGCAGAGCGCGTGGTCGACTCCCTTCGGGTGGTCGACGAAGACGGTGAACCGCTCCGGGCCGGAGAGCTCGACAGCCAGCACTTCGACTCCGGGGACCCCGGACTCGACGGTGCGTGATACATCGCGTTGTAGCTCTCGTTCCTTCTCATAGACACTGGCCATTTCGGCCCCTCCTCACAAAAAATGGGCGCGCCGCGCCCATTTCGCCAACCGGTGAAATGTGGTGATGCAAGGATAGCAAGCAGGTGCAGGACTTCCGCGTTATTCGGGACGGTATCTCGCTTGCAGCAACGTATTCGCCGGGTGGAGAAACGGCGCTCGTTGCGCTGCACGGTGCGGGCGACGGCACGCGCGACTTCCTGCTGTACCGGCACCTCCACGAGGTCCTCCCGCCGGCCGGGATCGGGGTCGTCTCGTTCGACCGGCGCGGCGAAGGCGAGTCTACCGGGGATGCCTCCCGCGGTCGCTTCCAGCTCCAGGTGGACGACGCGCTGGCGGTGCGCGATGCGATCGACGTTCCGCGCGTCGGCATGTGGGGCTTCTCGCAGGGCGGGTGGATCGCGCCGCTCGCCGCGTCGCAGTCGAACCGCGTCGCCTTCGTCGTCGGCGTCGCCTCGACGGGAGTGACGCCGTCGGCAGCAGATGATGTACGCGACGGCGCGCCAGCTCCGGCTGGCGGGCTACGGGGACGACGTGGTCGACGCGGGCGCTCGATCTCGGCAGCCGCTTCGAGGACTCCGTCCACGATCGTCCCGTTGACGAGGAGGCGCTGCGCGCCGATCTCGTGGCCGCGCTGGACGAGGACTGGTTCGGCATCTCTGGCTCCCGCCGACGACGCTCGACGACGAGGGGAAGCGCCTCTGGATCGAGGAGATGGACTTCGACCCCGAGCCGATCTTCGCCGGCGTCCGCGTCCCGGCGCTGCTCTTCCTCGGCGAAGCGCGACAGTGGTCACCGGTGCCCGGCAAGCGTGGAGACGTGGCGGCGAGCGAAAGCCGGACGCTGAGGTCGTCGTCATCCCCGGCGCCGAGCACGACATGACGCTCGAGGACGGGACGATCGCTGCCGAGTACGAACGCGCCTCGTCGACTGGCTGCGAGCGCTCTAGCCCTGGGCCAGCGCCGCGTCGCAGGCGAGCAACGCCTCCGTCACGCGCTTGAGCTTGCGCCTTCGCGGCGGCGAGCTTCTTCTGCGTGCTCGCGGGAAGGCTGCGGAGGGCTTTGACCTTCGCCGCGACGCGCCGCTCCGTCGGGAGCACGTCGCGTAAGCCGGCCTCGCGGCCGCTCGCGTGGCCGACGGACAGCATCTTGGCGTCGCAAGCAGAGGCGGCGGCAGCCTTGCGGCCTGTCTGCTCGCATCTCAGCAGTCCGCGCTGGGCCGCGGCGATCTGCTTCTCCAGCGCGGCAAGCTTCCTGCGCAGCGGCGCGAGGAACCGCTTCGCGGCACGGTTGCGTGACATGACCGCGATGTGCGCACGGACGATCGACGCCTCACTTCGGAGCCGTGTGGACGACGCTGCCGAGTCTGGACATGCATCGCCGTACGGGACGTACGCAAGCCCGGTGTCCCCTGCGCTCGTCGCGAGCAGGTAAGCCGACGAGGAGTCCGGGACCGCACCGCTGAAGCGGACGACCGCCGTCTTCCCCGGCCCGAGCGGGCGCTGGCATGCGATTCCGCCGCCCTCCGTCACGCCGCAGTCGGCCGTGGCGACGCCGTCTGCGCGGAAGCCGATCGGCGCCACCTCGAACTGCTGGAACGACGCAGTCCCGGGATTGCTGATCGTGACGCGCCCACCGCCGTTCTGCGTCCTCCCGAGCGAGCCACCGAGTGGTGCCGGCGGGGCCTGCTGGTTGGACGGGACGTAGAAGAGATCCATGTCTCCCGGCTGAAAAAGAAGGGCGAACTCGTAGGCGCCGCCGGTTCCCGAGGTGGTCAGCTGGACGAACACGGAGATGCCGCCGGGCAGGTCGCCGTCGCAGACGAGCGTGGCCGGGGAGCCCGAGATCGGAGCACTGCGGCGTCGGGCCGCCGGAGCCGCGCACGCTCTTGATCCCGGTGACGGCGAAGTCCGTTCCACGCAAACGGAAGCCGTAGAGCGTGTCGCCGGAGACCTCGACGCGGAGCCACTTCTGTCCGTCGGCTACGGGCCTCAGCGTCCAGCCGGCGCCGCCTTGAGCTCGCGCGGAGCCGGCGGCTCCGCTCAGAAGCGCACGCGCACGCGGCGGCCGACGAGCGATGCAGACCCCGAAGCGCACGCGCCCAAGCTACAGGACGATGGTGACCGGTCCGTCGTTGACGAGCTCGACCTGCATGCGCGCGCCGAACACGCCTCGCGCCACTGACACGCCCTCCGCGGCGAGCGCATCGCAGAAGCCTCGTAGAGCGGCTCCGCCACCTCCGGCCGCGCGGCGCCCGAGAAGCTCGGGCGGTTGCCCTTCCCCGTGTCCGCGGTCGGAGTGAATCAGCCGTTCCGCACGAAACCCAACTCGTTGCCGTCCGGGTCCAGCAATCGTGAACTTGCGAGTGCCGTACTCGGTGTCGAACAGCGGCTCCACAACCGTGACGTTGTCCTTCAACCGATTCCACAAGTCGTCCGGATCGTCGACCGTGAAGTTGAACCTGGCGCCGCGGCCGGCTGCCTCCATCACGGCAAAGGTCGCTCCACCGACCGCCTTGAAGTGAGCGTAATTCGGGTTGTCCGGCGGCCAATAAGACTCGACCTCGAAGCCGAGCGTCTCCTCGTACCACCGTACGGCTCGGCCGAGATCGGCGACGTTGGCCCTGACATGCTCTAGCCGCGTTCGCACGGGTCGCACCCTAATGCCGAGCTCCTCAGAGCTCGAGGATGATCGTCACCGGACCGTCGTTGACAAGCTCGACCTGCATCTTCGCCGCGAAGACGCCCGTCTCGACGTGGATGCCGTGCTCACGGAGCGACTCGCAGAACCGCTCGTAGAGCGGTTCTGCTACGTCCCTTGGCGCCGCCTTGGAAAAGTCGGGTCGAGTTCCCTTCTGACGCTTGCTATCGGCGATGAGCGTGAACTGGCTGACGACGAGCGCCTCTCCTCCGACATCGACGAGGCTGCGGTCGAACTTGCCCTCCTCGTTCTCGAAGATGCGCAGGCGCGCGACCTTTCCAGCGAGCCGCTGCGCATCCTCAGCCGTGTCTCCGTCGGACACGCCGAGCAGCACGCACAGCCCCGGCCCGATCTCGCCCCCGGGCGTCGAGCGCGCCCGGGAGACGCGCTGGACGACGGCTTTCACCCGAGGTCGCGGATCCGCGACTCGTAGTCGGCCTTGCCCGGCCGGAGGGAGCTGGCGAGCTTGTAGTGGCCGTTCGCCTCGGCGTCCTTTCCCTGTTTCTCCAGGCAGCGGCCGAGGGCGTAGTGCGCGTAGTCGTCGGCGGGCGAGAGCTCGAGCATGGCGCGGAACTCGTCCGCGGCCTCGTCGTAGCGGTGGATGCGGAAGTACGCGATGCCGAGCGCCTCCCGGATCGAAGCTTTGTCCGGCTCGCGCTTCTTCGCCTTCTCGAGCGGAACCGTGGCCTGCGCGGCCATCCCCTTCCTGAGGTGCTCGCGGCCCTGCTGGAACAGGTTGTAGGTCGACTCGCTCATCGCAGGTACGGAAAATTCTCCTCCACCAAGTCAAGCGGGTCCGTCAAGTCTCGCGTTTTCCCGATTTCGATCGCCTCGACACGCTCGCCGGCGTCGATCGTCTCCTGGAACGCGTGGGCCAGCTCGAACGGCGGCCCCGGCAAGTCGCCCGCTATCCGCGCCGCGACAGCCGGGCCGATTGCCATAAGCGGTGCGGCGGTGAGCCCGGACTCGTCCGTCGGGTCGACGACACGGACGACGCGCCCGTCCTCGGCGCGGATACGCGTGCCCACTGGACGCCGCGGCTGGCGCCGCATCGAGATCGCTCCGGCCGCGCCACTCTCCTCGAAGCGCCGCCAGAAGCGCTCGGGATCGCCGCGTCCGTAGACCGTGTCCGCGGCAGTGACGAGGAAAGGCGGCTCCGCCTCCGCGCGACGCACGGCGTCGGCGGAGCCGACAGCCTCGGGCTGGACGACGATCCGGATCTCGTACGGAAGCGGCGCGAGGAGCTCCTCGACCTGCTCGGCCAGATGGCCGACCACTACGACGAAGGAGTCGAAGCCGCCCCCGGCGAGCTCGTGCAGGAGCGTCACGATCACCGGCCGGCCGTCGACGGGGAGGATCGGCTTCGGCCAGAGCGCGGTTAGCGGCCGTAACCGGGTGCCGAGCCCGGCCGCCATCACGACGGCGACGCTCAAACGCTGCGCAGCGAGCGGAGCGAGAGCGACCCGCTCAGCCGTTCGAACATCGAGAGCCGCTGCCGTAGGACTCGGCGCAGCTCGCGCGCTTCCCTGCGCGCGCGAGCGGCAGCCTCGGCCGCGACCCCGGGCGCGGCGAAGCGAGCGCCGCCGGCGGCGTCGACGAAGACATCGGCGCCGACCTCGAGCTGCGAGTCGAGCAGCTCGCCGAGCTCCTTCAGGGTCGCGCTGCGCGGCACGTCGATCCGCTGGTCGAGCAGGATCTCGGCTAGCTCGCGCCGGCAGGCGTCGCCGACTGCGCGGGGATCGTCGGAGCGATAGCGTGCGCGCCGCCTTCCCGCCTTGAGCGCGACCAGGGCGACGCCGAGGCCGGCGAGCCCAAGGAGCAGCAGGCCGACGATCAGCAGCGTCCGGTGCGTGTTCGAGGGCGCAACCGGCACGGACCGGGCGTGCTCGCCGCGCACGTTCGAACCAGTCAGCGCCTCGTTCTGGAGCAGCCGCTGGATCGCCGTGCCGGAGCCGACCAGCGCCGCCGCCGTGCCCGGGTCGAAGCTCTTCGACGAGGCCGAATATGAGCCCGCGAGCCTGCCCCGCCCGGGCGTCGGGTCGAACGGCAGCCATCCGTAGCCGTCGAACCAGACCTCCACCCACGTGTGCGCGTCATGGTCGGTCACGGTCCATTGATCTTTCGAGTACGTCCCGCTCGCGAACCCGGCCGCGACACGGGCCGGGATGCCCAGGTATCGCAGCATGAGCGCCATCGCGCCCGCAAAGTGCTGGCAGTACCCGCGCTGAGTCTCCGTCACGAACGAGACGAGCGGCGGCGCGCCGGGGACCGTCGGCGGGTGCTCGTCGTACGAGAACCGGCCACTGTCGCGCAGCCACGACTCGATCGCGACCACGGCCGCGTACGGGTTTTTCGCGCGACCGACGATCCCCTTCGCCGCCTCGTACAGCGGGGCGTATGCAGGCGTGCGCGCTGCGATCGTCTCTTCGACTCGTCGATCTCGGCCACGCGAACCGAACGGCGGGACGTACGCGCCCTTGTCGACGGAGATCGGCATCGGATAATCCGGCTTGGAGCGCGCGAGCCGCTCGGGTGAGGGATGGCGGACGACGCTCCAGACGGCGTACGTGTGTCCATGTGCCTGCGCCGGGATCACCAGCGCGATCCCGTCGTTGGCGTAGCTCACGCTGGGCATCCCGCGCGGCGCGAACGCCACCGGCTCCTCCGCGCCGATCAGATGCCGGTCGAGAAGGGCGACATTGGTCACCTTCTGCTCGACCCAGCCCTTTCTCGAGAGGTCGGAGGGGACAAGCTCCGCGCGGTCACCCGAGAGCACGTACGGCTGCGCCGTTTCGAGATCCTCTTTCCAGTTGTTGCCGATGAACGCGTCGAGCGTCGTCGCGCGCCAGTAGAACGGACGGTCGGGCGCCTCGACCTTGAAGACGACGGTCCGCTTCCTTGGCCAGTTGAGACCGCTGTAGTTCGAATCCCAGACGTAGCTGACGCCGACGGCGCCGTGCGCCTTCGTGTACAGGTCCCAGGACTGCCAGTGCAGGAACTCGTCCTTGGCAACCGCAGGGCGCGAGGACAGGCCGAGCGCGCAGGCGACGACGAGGGCGCCCGCGACCGCCGCCGGATAGATGGCGGTCTTCGCCTGGGGCCGGCTGCCGGCCAGAATCACGAGCGCGCCGGCGAGGATCAGGCCGCCGATCGTGAGCTCGCTGCCTCCCCAGAGGAGCGTCCCCGGCCAGCCGGCGCCGAGCGCGAGAACGAGAACGGCGAGCAGTGCGCGTCGTGCCGCCAGGGCGAGGGCAAGCAGCAGGCAGAAGACGAAGACTGCGACCAGGATGGCGCCCTGCATGCGCGGGTTGGCCGGCGGGGTCGAACGGGAGATCGACGTCGTAGAACTCCCGTCCGCCGTCCCACAGCCGTGTGACGACACGGCCCGGAGTCGCGAGCGACGCGCCGATGGCGAGCCACGATCCGAGAACGAGCGCCAGAGCGACGGCTGCGACGCGGAGCCTGCGGCCCGGCACCAGAGCGGGCGCAAGCGCGACGACGGCGAGCAGGATCGCGCGGCCGACGGGATGCGGATGGCCTTCGATCCGCAGCCACGCAATGACGATCGCAGCCGCAGGCAGGACGTAGATCGCGGCAATTCTGGCCCTACCCATGCGCCGCCTCCGACAGCGACCCTCCGCCGAGCACGACCGCGAGGTCGTCGCCGTCGCGGAGCACGGCGACGGGAATGCCGGCCGCCTGTAGCCGTACGAGCCCCGGCTGGGGCAGGTGGCCGCCGTCCGCGTAGACGAGCGAGACGTGCCGGTGACCCATCCGCCGCCCGACGAGCCGGTCGATGAGCCCGGGCGTGAGAGCCGCAGTGACGACGACAAGCTCGAGCGCCGCCAGCACGGGTCCGGCCTCGTCGACGAGGAGCGCCTCGGCCGCCCGCGAACCGTCCGGTTCCGCGGCTGCGAGGAGCTCGAGCGCTCGCCGGCGGTCGCCTTCGGACGCGGTCGTCTGCACCGATTCTTGACGCGCGCCGTTCACGACCAGAACGGCGCGACGGTTTCTGCTCGCGTGCGCGAAGAGGATCGATCCCGCCGCGCGGACCTGCAGGTCGAAGGTCGCCGCCGGTGTCCCCGTCCGCGCGTCGAGCAGGACGGCCACTTCGTCGCGAGGCGCATCCTCCAGCTCCTTGACCATCAGGCGTGAGCGCTTGGCGGTCGAGCGCCAATGGACGCGGCGCAGCGATTCGCCCTGCTGGTAGTCGCGCACGCTGTGCAGGTCGAAGCCGCTCGTCTGGCGCATGAGCAGCCGCCGGCCCTCGGGAAGGGACGCGCCGGTGCCCGAGAAGAGACGGTCGAGCTCGACCAGCCGCGGGTAGACGAGAATCGTGGAGGCGGCGTCCAGGTCGACCTGCGCGCGGGCCAGGCCGAACGGGTCCTCGAGCACCGCGGTCACCTGCTGGAGCTCGTAGCGGCCCGCGGGCGAGCGAGACAAGCATGTAGTTACCCGAACGGCGCGAGCCGGTGCCCTCCAGCCTCGTCACCCGCTCGCCGAGCTTCGAGATCCGCTCGCTCAGCACGAGCACGCCCGGCGGTACGCCGCCGCGCGTCAACTCGACCTCGACGCCGACCGGCACGTCGTCGCCCTCGTAGTGGTCGCGGCCCCGGCCGGAGTGGATCAAACGAACCGGCTGCCGCGCGAGCCGCATCCACAGCCAGGCCGCGACGGCCGCGACGGCGAGCCCGACCCCGAGCGGGTACAGAGCTTTCGAGCCGAACGCCCAGGCGGCCAGGTAAACGGCGACGCCGAACAGGAGGACGAGGCGCCCGCGCCGGGTCACACCGGGACCGGCGTCTGCTGCAGTGCCTCGCGCACGATGTCGGCGCGCGTCAGACCGGCCGAGTGCGCCTCGGGCGCGAGGATCAGCCGGTGCGCGAGCACGACCTCGGCGATCGCCTTCACGTCGTCCGGGAGCACGAACTCGCGCCCGGCCGCGAGTGCACGCGCCTTGGCCACGCGCAGGAGCGCGATCCCCGCGCGCGGGCTCGCTCCCAGGTACAGGCGCTTGTCGGAGCGCGTGTTCCGGAGCAGGGCGACGATGTAGCGGTTGATGCTCTCCTCGACGTAGATCGCCTTCGCCTGGTCGATCACCGCGATCAGGTCGAACGCCGAGGCGACCGGCTCGAGATCGTCGAGCGGCGGCGCGCTCGTCTGCTCGGTCAGCATCCGCGCCTCCTGCGTCCCTTCCGGATAGCCGAGCGAGACGCGCATGGTGAAGCGGTCGAGCTGCGCTTCCGGGAGGGGATACGTGCCTTCGTACTCGATCGGGTTCTGCGTCGCCATGACCATGAACGGCCGTCCGAGCTCGTAGGTCGTGCCGTCGATCGTGACCTGGTTTTCCTGCATGCACTCGAGCAGGGCGGCCTGCGTCTTCGGCGAGGCCCGGTTGATCTCGTCGACGAGGAGCATGTTCGCGAACACCGGGCCGGGGCGGAACTCGAACTCGTTCGAGCGCTGGTTGAAGACGTTGACGCCGGTGATGTCGGAGGGCAGCAGGTCGGGCGTGAACTGGACGCGCGAGAAGGAGCAGTCGAGCGAGCGCGCGAGCGCCTTGGCCAGCATCGTCTTCCCCACGCCGGGAAAGTCCTCGATGATCAGGTGGCCTTCGCTGATCAGGCAGAGGACGCAGAGGCGAAGCGTCTCGTCCGGCGCGTGGACGACCCGGCCGAGGTTGAGCAGGATGGCCTGGGCCGTCTGCGCGGCCTCGGCGACGCGTTCGGGATTGCTACCGATCTCGTCCAAGCAGGCTCTCGACTTCATCGAGAATCGCGGCCGCGATCTCACGCTTGCTCGCCTTGGGGATGCGGCGGTCGCCGTCCGCGGTGACGAGGACGACCTCGTTGTCGGCCGCGTCGAAGCCGATGTCCTCCCGCGAGACGTCGTTGTAGACGACCAGGTCGGCGTTCTTGTCCTCGAGCATGCGGCGCTTCCGCTCGAGCCCCTCCTCGCCGTGCTCGGCGCCGAAGGCGACCAGCACCTGGCCGGGACGCTTTCGCTCTCCCAGCGCGAGCGCGATGTCGGCCGTCGGCTCGAGCTCGAGCGTCCAGCCCGACGAGCTCTTCGGCCGCTTCGTCGCGAGGGTCTCGGCCGGCCGGTAGTCGGCGACCGCGGCCGCGAGCAGGGCGATGTCGACGTCCTCGAGCGCGAGCGCGGCGTCGAGCATCGTCTCGGCGGTCGGCGTGTCGATCGTCTCCACGCGCGCGGGCGGCGGGACGGCGAGATTCGCGGCGAGCAGCGTCACGTCGGCTCCGCGGCGCCTCGCCTCCTCGGCGAGCGCGACGCCCATGCGTCCGGACGAGCGATTTCCGACGAAGCGCACCGAGTCGACCGGCTCGCGCGTGCCGCCGGCGGTGACGAGAACGCGCAGGCCCTCGAGCGGGCCAGGCGCGAGGAGCTGCTGGACGCGGGTGAAGATCTCCTCCGGCTCGGCCATCCGCCCCACTCCCCACTCGCCCTCGGCCATCTCGCCCTCGTCCGGGCCGACGAGCTCGAAGCCGCGCGCCTGGATCGTGGCGACGTTCGCGCGCGTGGCCGCGTTCGACCACATGCGCGGGTTCATCGCCGGCGCGACGAGGATCGGGCCCTTGTGCGCGAGGACGGCCTCGGTGAGGACGTTGTCGGCGATCCCGTAGGCGAGCTTGGCCATCGTGTTCGCGGTCAGCGGCGCGATCACGACGAGATCGAAGCGCTCGAGGTGCGGATACGGGCCTTCGTCGGCGGCCGCGGCGCGCGAGCGCGCGGAAGGTCTCGGCGGTCACGAAGCGCTCGGCGCCCGGCGTCAGCACGGGCACGACGTCGTGCCCGGCCTTGACCAGCAGCCGGCACAGCTCGGCCGCCTTGTAGGCCGCAATTCCCCCGGTCACGCCCAAGAGCACACGCGCCATGGCCGAATTGTGCCTTGGCGGTCTAGAGTCCGAAAGCGTGCGCATGAACCTGTTCGACGACGCGGGCTGGCTCGACCGGACGCATCCGCCGCCCAGCAAGGCTTCGAAGGACGAGAGCCTGTGGTTCAAACGCAGGACGCCGCTGATTACTGGGACGGAGAAGGGGACTGAGCGCGCTGGCGGAGGCGGGCTCCGCTCGGCTCCGAACGTTCTGTCAGAGACAACGCCCTTTAAGAAGGGGGCTCATGGGGAAACCTGGTTTCCCCCATGCAAGGGCCGCGACCGCGCGAAGCACGCCAGGCCCGTCAGGCGCGATACTCGTAGCGAATCTTGCCCTGGGCGGTCTCCTCCAGGGCCATGGTCAGGTAGTTCTTCGAGCGCGACTCGACGAGCGGGGGCGGGAAGTCGTCGAAGGTGCCCTCGCCGAGCTGATGGTGGTAGTTGTTGATCTGGCGCGCGCGCTTGGCGGCGACGATCACGAGCGCGTAGCGCGAGTCGACATTCTCGAGCAGCTCGTCGATGCGGGGATGGATCATGCGGTCATGGTAGCGAGAGCGCCGCGAAGGCCTGCTCGGCAGGGCCGCTCTAGACGCGTGCGAGGGCCTGCTCGACGAGCTGCTCCAGCTCGTCCGCCGCGCGGTCGACGTCGTCGTTGACGATCACGTGGTCGAATTCCCCCGCCTGCTTCTGCTGCTCGCGTGCGAGCTCGAGGCGCTCGTCGATCTCCCCCGAGCTCTCGGTCGCCCGCTCGCGCAACCTGCGCTCGAGCTCGGCGAACGTCGGCGCGTCGACGAACACCGTCAGCGCTCCGTCGACCGTGTCGCGCACGTGCAACGCGCCTTCGATCTCCAGGTCGAGGAGAGGCACCTTGCCGAGGTCGCGGATCCGGTCGATCTCCGAGCGGAGGGTCCCGTAGCGATGGCCCGAGACGTAGGTGACCCATTCGAGGAACTCGTCGTCGGCGACCCGCTGCGTGAACTCCTCGTCGGAGACGAACCAGTACTCACGTCCGTTCTCCTCGCTCGCGCGACGCGGCCGCGTGGTTGCCGAGATCGCCAGCGCGAGCTCGGGCATTCGCTCGAGCACGGCGCGCTCCAATGTGCCCTTCCCGGCACCCGAGGGGCCCGTCACGACGACGACTGGCGTTCCGGCCAAGGCCGAAACGTATTCGATCAGCGGTTCAGCAGACCGATCAGCTCGGCGCGCTGGCGGTCGGAAAGGCCGCCCACCGTCTTCGACTGACTGATCCGGCACTGGTTGAGGAACCGGGCAGCCTTCACCCGCCCGAACTTGGGCACCGCAAGGAGCATGTCGAACACCTTCGCCGTCGAGACGTACTCCGGCGGGTTCTCGAGGATCTTCTCGATCTTGACGCGACCATCCTTCAAGTCCTTCTTGAGCTTTGCCCGCCGCACACGGATGTCATTGGCACGCTTGAGCGCGTCCATGCGCTGATCGAGAGATCGCTTCGGAGCTTTCACAGGAGCCTTTGTCACCATCAGCGCCGGATAGTATCGCGCCACGTCCGCCCGTGCAAAGACCTTGAAACTATGCTATTTGCAGGGTTTTTATGCTTTCGAAGTCTCGATGCTGGGTTGAGGGTGGCTCCCCGCTTGAGCGATCCCTTGCAATTCGTCCACGTCGGAGTACCCGAGAGCCGCTACTTCGGCCGCGAGCTCGTTCCGGACGCGGGCGGGTGCGTCCGGATCGGCGAACAGGACGGTCCCGAGTGCCACGTCGTTTGCTCCGGCGGCAACGAATTCGATCACGTCGCGACCGGTACGGACGCCTCCCATCCCGACGATCGGAAGGTCGACGGCGCGTCGGCACGAGTAGACGGCGGCGAGCGCAATCGGCTTGAGTGCAGGGCCTGAGTAGCCTCCGAGCGCCGGGCCAAGGGTCGGCGAGAGCGACCTCTCGTCGAGCTTGAGGCCGCGAATGGTGTTGACGAGTGAGAGCCCGTCTGCGCCCGCATCGGCCACGGCGCGGGCCACCTCGGCGACGTCCCAGTTGGCCGGTGAGAGCTTTGCGTAGAGCGGAAGCGTGGTCGCGGCACGGCAGGCGGCAACGATCTCGGCGGCCGTGTGGGCTCCCTCCTCGACGTTCGGGCACGAGAGGTTCAGCTCGACCGTCACGTCCTCGAGCTGCGCGCATGTTTCTGCGTACTCGTGGGCGCTGAAGCCGCCGACGGAGATCCAGAGCGGGACGCCGAGCTCGCGCAGGCGGGGCAGGTTCTCGGCCAGGAAGCGATCGCGTCCGGGGTTGGCGAGACCGATCGAGTTCAGCATCCCCGCCTCGGTCTCGGCGATCCGAACCGGCGCGTTTCCGTCGCGTGGCCGTGGAGTGACGGTCTTCGAGACGAAGGCGTCGAGGGAGCGAGCCACCTCCGGCGCAGTGAGCGCGTCGAGGCAGCCAGATGCGTTGAGGAGTCTCAAGCCGCTGCCTTCACCCGCCCGCCGAGAACAGGCCCCTCGATGCACAACCGCTTCAGCTCGCCGTCGATCTCGACCGCACACCCGTAGCACGCCCCGTATCCGCAGGCCATCGGCGCCTCCCAGGCAAGTTGCGCGTCGGGCTCGAGCGCCCGCACCGCCTCGAGCATCGGCTCGGGGCCGCAGGCGAGGACGTCGTGCTCTCCGATGGGCAACGCCTCGGTGACATACATCGGCTCGATCACCACCTCGGCGTTCGGGACGAGCGCGGCCGCCTCGGCGTGCCAGTCGCTGCGAAACCCGAGGAGCGCGGGCGGTGAGCCCAGCTCCTCGGACAGGTACGGAAACGGCGCGATGCCGATCCCGCCGCCGACCAGGAGCGGCCTTGCGACGTCGAGCCGGTAGCCGTTGCCGAGCGGACCGTAGACGGCAATCCGGTCGCCCGGCTGGAGCGATGCGAGTGCGCGCGTGCCGGGGCCGATCGGGTCGATCAGGAAGCCGAGCTCGCCTTGCGGTGCGCAGCACAGGCTCATCGGCCGCGGAAGGACGTGCTCCGGCGGCTGCAGCATGAAGAACTGTCCCGGAATCCCCGGCTCGAGGCCTCCCCGCTCGAGCCGAAGCAGCGTGTACGGCCCGACCGTCTCGACGCCGGCGACGCTGAGAGCTTCGCGCCTAGCCAAGCTATTCAGCGCTCTCGGAAACGCACGCGTCCGTCGCCGAAGCCGGGCTTAGCCCGGCGAGAGGCGCACCAGCGCCTGCATCAACGCAAGCGCAAAGGAGGGGGCTCAGGGGGGAACCATGGGTTCCCCCCTGCTTACTAAGCAGTTCGCGCTTCGGCATGCCGTTCCTGAAGCGAGAGTGCGTCCTCGCTGCGCGCGTTCGCGATCGCGTGGATCGCGGCCTGCGCGCCCGAGAGCGTCGTGATGCACGGGACGCGGGCGACGAGCGCGGCCTCGCGGATCAGATAGCCGTCGCTGCGTGCACCGGAGCCCTGCGGCGTGTTGACGACGAGGTCGCAGCGTCCGCGGCGGATCAGGTCGACGACCGTGGCGGCGTCGCCCTGCTCGGAAACCTTGCGCACGCGCTCGACCGCCAGCCCCGCGGCCGCGAGGGCCTGTGCTGTCCCGCCGGTCGCGAGGAGCCGGAAGCCGAGCCCCGACAGCGCGGCCGCGACCGGTACCGCGGCCGGCTTGTCTGCGTCGCGCACCGAGAGGAAGACGGTGCCCTCGGTGGGCAGCGGGCGTCCTGCGGCCCGCTCGGCCTTGGCGAAGGCTGTGGGAAAATCGGCGGCGGTCGCCATTACCTCTCCGGTCGAGCGCATCTCCGGCCCGAGGACCGGATCGCTCCCGGGGAACCGTGCGAAGGGCAGCACGGCCGCCTTCACGGAGACGTCCGGGGTCTGACCCCGGGACAGGTCCAGATCGGACAGCTTGGCGCCGGCGGCCAGGCGGCAGGCGGCCTCGACGAGGTTGATGCCGATCGCCTTGCTCGCGAATGGGACGGTGCGCGAGGCGCGCGGGTTGACCTCGAGGACGTACACGTGCCCGTCGGCGACGGCGAGCTGGACGTTCAGGAGGCCGACGACGCCGAGCGCCGGCCCGAGCTCGCCGACGATCGAGTGGATCTCGGCCGTCCAGGCGGCGGTCAGGGAAGGCGGTGGGAGGACGCACGAGGAGTCGCCAGAGTGGACGCCCGCTTCCTCCACGTGCTGCATGACGGCAGCGACGTACGTGTCCTCCCCATCGCACAGCGCGTCCACGTCGATCTCGACCGCGTTCTCGAGGAAGCGGTCGACGAGGACGCGACCGGTGGCGTGCGCCATTGCGGCCCGGACGTCGTCCAGCCCGTAACAGACACGCATTGCGCGCCCGCCGAGGACGTACGAAGGCCGGACGAGCACGGGGTATCCAACGCGCTCCGCGACCGCGATGGCCTCCTCCTCGTGCTCGACGATCCCCCACTCCGGGCAGCGGATGCCGAGCCGCTCGAGCAGGGCGCCGAAGCGCTCGCGGTCCTCGGCCAGGTCGATCGCCTCGTACGGCGTGCCGAGGATGCGGTAGCCCGCATGCTCGAGCTCGCGCGCGAGCTTGAGCGGCGTCTGTCCGCCGAACTGGATGACCACTCCTTCCGGCCGCTCGCGCTCGCAGATCGCCAGCACCTCTTCCACCCCGAGTGGCTCGAAGTAGAGCCGGTCGGACGTGTCGTAGTCGGTCGAAACGGTCTCCGGATTGCAGTTGACCATCACCGCTTCGAGCCCGAGCTCGCGGAAGGAGCGCGCCGCATGGACGCAGCAGTAGTCGAACTCGATCCCCTGGCCGATTCGGTTCGGCCCGGAGCCGAGGATGACGACGGAACGGCCGGTCTCCCCCACCTCGTCCTGCTCGCCCCAGGCGGAGTAAAAGTAGTTCGAACCGGCCTCGACCTCGCCGGCGCACGAGTCGACGCGGCGGTAGACGGGACGGACGTCGCAGGCGCGCCGGTGCGCGCGGGCGGCTTCCTCGGAGGACCCGCACGCGGCGGCGACCTCCGCGTCCGAGATCCCCAGCCGCTTGAGGCGCAGCCAATCGTCGGCGACCAGGTCGTCGAGCGAGCGGACGCCGTCGAGAGCACGCGTGATCCTGTCGAGCTCGGTCAGAAACCACGGATGGACGCCCTCTGGAACGTCCTCGAGCCCGCGCCACGGCGCTTCCGCGACGGAATCGAGCTCGCGCGAGCGCATCGTCTTCAGGAAGGCCTCGAGGAAGCTGCGGCCGATTCCCATCGCCTCGCCGACCGACTTCATCTGCGTCCCGAGCGTCGAGTCGGCGCCGGGGAACTTCTCGAAGGCGAAGCGTGGGAACTTGACGACCACGTAGTCGAGCGTCGGCTCGAAGCTGGCCGGCGTCGTCCCGGTCAGGTCGTTCGGGATCTCGTCCAGCGTGTAGCCGACCGCGAGCTTCGCGGCGACCTTCGCGATTGGATAGCCGGTCGCCTTAGAGGCCAGCGCCGAGGAGCGCGAGACGCGCGGGTTCATCTCGATCACGCGGAGGTCGCCGGTGACGCGGTCGCGGGCGAACTGGATGTTGGAGCCGCCGGTCTCGACGCCGACGGCGCGGACGATCGAGGCAGCCGCGTCGCGGAGCTCCTGGTACTCCTCGTCGGCCAGCGTCATCTGCGGCGCGACCGTGACCGAATCCCCGGTGTGGATGCCCATCGGATCGAGGTTCTCGATCGAGCAGACGATGATCACGTTGTCCTTGCGGTCGCGCATGACCTCGAGCTCGAATTCGTCCCAGCCGAGGAGCGATTCCTCGACCAGCACCTGCCCGACGGGGCTTTCTCGGAGCGCCCTGTCCAGCATGGGGCGCAGCTCGGGCTCGGAGTACGCCGTGCCGCCGCCGTGGCCGCCGAGCGTGAAAGCCGGACGGAGGATGACCGGGAAGGTCAGCCCCTGCGGGCACCTCGTCCAGCGACGTGACGATCGTCGACTCGGGCACCTTGAGCCCCGTCGAGCGGACGGTGTCGCGGAAGAGCTCGCGGTCCTCCGCCCGCTTGATCACGTCCAGGCGCGCGCCGATCAGCTCGACGCCGAACTCGGCCAGGATGCCGGACTCGGCCAGCTCCATCGCCAGGTTGAGCGCCGTCTGGCCGCCCATCGTCGGCAGGAGCGCGTCCGGCCGCTCACGCTCGAGCACGGCGGCGACCCCTTCGAGGTCGAGCGGCTCGAGGTAGGTGCGGTCGGCAAAACCGGGGTCGGTCATGATCGTCGCCGGGTTCGAGTTGACGACGATGGTGGTGAAGCCGTCCTCGCGCAGCACCTTGAGCGCCTGCGAGCCGGAGTAGTCGAACTCGCAGGCCTGCCCGATGACGATCGGACCGGCGCCGATCAGGCAGATCGAGTCGAGATCAGGCCGCCTTGGCAAGGCCGCTCACCTCCTCGACCCAGCGCTCGAGAATCGGCCAGGCGTCGTGTGGGCCGGGGCCCGCCTCGGGATGGAACTGAACGGAGCGCGCGCGCAACTCCGGGAAATCGAGGCCCTCGACCGTGCCGTCATACAGCGACACGTGCGTCGCTTCGCGGTCCTCGCTGGGCGCGACGGCGAAGCCGTGGTTCTGGCTCGTGACGAGCACGCGACCGGTGGCCCGCTCGACGACCGGGTGGTTGGCGCCACGGTGTCCGAACTTGAGCTTGAAGGTCTCGTGGCCGCTCGCGAGGGCAAGCAGCTGGTGACCCAGGCAGATGCCGAGCACGGGAACCCTGCCGAGCAGCTCGCGCACCGTCGCAGCCTCCTCGTGAAGCGGCCCCGGGTCTCCAGGCCCGTTCGAGAGCAGGACGCCGCCGAAGCGCTGGAGCTCTTGCGCGTCGACGTCGTGCGGGAAGACCGTGACGGCCGCGCCCGAAGCGATCAGCCGTCGGACGATCGAGCGCTTGCAGCCGTAGTCGACGACCGCGATGCGGGTGCGCCCGTGCTCGCGCGGCGACGTACGGCTCGCGCGTCGAGACTTCGGCGGCGAGCGCGCGTCCCTCCATCGACGGCTGCGCCGCGACCGCGGCCAGCGCCTCGTCGACCGAGCAGTCTCCGACGACGACGGCGGAGCGCATCGCTCCACGCTCGCGCAGGTGGATGACGAGCGAGCGCGTGTCGATGCCGGACAGCGCAGGAATCGAGCGCTCGAGCAGCCAGTCCGTCCAGGCCGGCCCGCGCGCCTCGCGCATGATCGCGGCGCGCGCGAAGACGTGGCCGGATTCGGAACGATCCGCGGTCACGCCGTAGTTGCCGACCATCGGCGCCGTGAAGCAGACGATCTGCTCGGCGAAGCTCGGGTCGGTGACGACCTCCTGGTACCCGGTCATCGCCGTCGTGAAGACGGCCTCACCGAACGCGAAGCCCTCGGCCCCGACGGACTCCCCGCGGAAGACCGTTCCATCCTCGAGGACGAGGAAGACCTTTCATCCCTCGTGCACCACGCGACCGCCGGCGATCGTCATCCGCACCTGGCCTTGGAGCTTCTGCCCCAGCAGCCAGGAGTTCTTCGAGCGGGACTTGAACGCCGTCCTCGGTCACGCGCCAGGAAGCGGCCGTGTCGAGCAGGACGAGGTTGGCGGGCGCGCCGACCTCGATCTTGGGCTCGCGCAGGCCGTACACCCGTGCCGCTCCGCCGGACATCCGCTCGATCAGCGTCTCGAGCGGCAGCAGTCCGGGGACGACGAGGTTGGTGTAGAGCGACGCGAAGGCGGTTTCGAGACCGGTGACGCCGAAGGGAGCGGCTTCGAAGGGCACCTCCTTCTCGTGCCGCGCGTGCGGCGCGTGGTCGGTTGCGATCGCGGTGATCGTGCCGTCCTTGAGTGCCTCGATCAGCGCCTGGCGATCGTCAGCCGAGCGGAGCGGCGGGTTCATCTTCATATTGGAGTCGAGCGAACGGACGGCCTCGTCGGTGAGGACGAGATGGTGCGGCGTGACCTCGGCGGTGACTTCGACCTTCGCCGCGCGCGCCGCGCGGACTGCGTCGATCGACTCGCGGGCGGAGACATGAAGGATGTGCAGCGGCCGGCTCTCGTACGCGGCGAGCGCCAGGTCACGCTCGACCATCACGCTCTCGGCGACCGACGGGTAGCCGGCAAAGCCGAGCTCGGCGGAGACCTCGCCCTCGTGCATCTGGCCGCCCTTGGAGAGCGTCGGCTCCTCACAGTGGAGCGCGAGCCGGCGGCCGGACACGGCGCTGTACTGGAGCGCGCGCCGCATGAGGCCGGGCGACTGGACGGGCATCCCGTCGTCCGTGAAGGCTGCGGCGCCCGCGTCGGCGAGCTCCGCCATCTCGGTCAGCTCGCCGCCCGACTGGCCCTTCGTGATCGCGGCGAGGAACCCGAGGGGGATCTCCGCCTCCTTCTGCGCCGTCTCGACGAGCGCCCCGAGGACAGCGGCCGAATCGACCACCGGCTCGGTGTTCGGCATGGCGAAGATCGCGCAGTAGCCGCCGGCCGCCGCGGCCTTCGTCCCGCTCTCGATCGTCTCCTCGTCCTCGCGGCCGGGGGTGCGCAGGTGGACGTGAGGATCGACGAAGGCAGGCGCGAGCAGCAGCCCGCCGCCCTCGACGATCCGGTGCCCGTTCGGATGCAGGACGGTGCCGACCTCGGCGATCACGCCGTCGTCGATGCGCACATCAAGCACCTCGTCGACTCCTGCGGCCGGGTCGAGGACGCGTGCGCCCTTGACGACGATGCTCTCCTTGGGAGCTCGCTTCGAGTACAGCATCAGCGGTCACCTCCCGGCGAGATCGTGTTCGCTGGCCGCGAAAACCAAGCCAGGCTAGGACGCAGGGAGCGGTCGTAGCCGTAGGCTACGGCCGCGACTGAGGACGACGCATGGCGCCGGTTTGCAGCACGCCAGCGGACGCGAGATTGCCGGGAGGGGGCCGTCGATTTAAGCCACCTCCGTCAGGCTCGCGGCCTGCACGCCGACCGGCCCGTGCGTGAGCAGGTCGTAGAGGACGGCCATGCGGGTGACGAGGCCGGCGCGCACCTGGATCTCGATCAGCGCGTCCTCGTGGTCGGCGACGCGCGGGTCGATCTCGACGCCGCGGTTCATCGGGCCGGGATGCATGACCTTCTGGCCCGGGCGGAGCCGCTCGGGGGTCACGCCCCAGCGCGCCGTGTACTCGCGCAGGCTCGGCACGTAGTTCGCGCCCTCCTGCATCCGCTCGCGCTGCATTCGCAGGATGTAGACGACGTCGGCGGCGGCGATCGTCCGGATGTCGGTCGAGACCTCGCAGCCCATCGCCTCGATCCCTCGCGGCATCAGCGAGGGCGGCCCGACCAGCGTCACCTTCGCGCCCATCAGCGTCAGCGCCTGGATGTTGGAGCGCGCGACCCGTGAATGGAGGACGTCGCCGACGATCGCGACGTGGAGGCCGTCGATCTTGCCGACCTCCTCCTGGATCGTGAACAGGTCGAGCAGCGCCTGGGTCGGATGCTGGTGCTTGCCGTCGCCGGCATTGACGATGTGCGCCGTCGTGTAGCTCGTGATCAGCTGCGGTGCTCCGATCTGCGGGTGGCGGATGACGATCACGTCCGGGTCGTAGGCGCCGAGCGTCAGCGCCGTGTCCTTGAGCGACTCGCCCTTGTCCACCGAAGAGCCCGCCGCCTTGATCGAGATCGTGTCCGCCGACAGCCGCTTCGCCGCCAGCTCGAAGCTGGAGGACGTGCGCGTCGAGGACTCGTAGAACATGTTCACGATCGTCCGCCCGCGCAGGGTCGGGAGCTTCTTCATCTCCCGCTCGAGCGAGCGCGCGAAACTGCGGGCGGTGCCGAGCAGGCGCTCGACGTCGTCGCGCGTCAGGTCTTCGATGGAGATCAGGTGCCGTCTCGGCGGGGGCGCGGGTGGACGGAGGTCCTCCCGCATGACTCTTACTTCGGTCATTCGGAGTACTCCTCTTCTCTCGCTTGGATGAGCAGCACGCGGTCGATCTCGTCGACCTCGACGAGCTGCACCTGGATGCGCTCGTCGCGCGCCGTCGGCAGGTTCTTGCCGATGTAGTCGGGACGGATGGGAAGCTCTCGGTGGCCGCGGTCGACGACGCAGGCGAGCTGGACGCGCGCGGGGCGGCCGTAGTCGAAGAGCGCCTCGATCGCGGCGCGAATCGTCCGGCCCGTGTACAGGACGTCGTCGACCAGGATGCAGGTCTTGCCCTCGATCGAGAACTCGAGCTTCGAGTCGCGGACGACAGGCTGCGAATGGAGCGGCGCCTCTCCCCCACCGCGAACGACGACGTCGTCGCGATAAAAGGTGATGTCGAGGGTGCCGAGGGGAAGCTCGGCGCCGGAGCGCTCGGCGATCAGCCGGCGCAGGCGCTGCGCGATCGGCACGCCGCGTGTGTGGATGCCGACGAGGGCCGTCCGGTCGAGGTCGGGGTTGCGCTCGATGATCTCGTGCGCGATCCGGACGAGCGTTCGCTCGATCGCTTCCTCATCGAGCAGGACCTTCGCGGCCGACACGCGGGCCTGCGTCAGGGCCGTACGGAGGTAGAGGGCCTCGTGCGGGCGGGGGCGTGCGTCATTCTCGACTCCTTTCCGGCCTCACTGGACCGGGTTAAAGGGGCTTGAGTGTCGAGGGCAGTGTAGCGGGCGGTTCGGATGGCCGGCTTCGCCGGATGAAAGCTGCTTAGCCGGCGCGATAGCGCGGCTAGGAGTCGCCGACGGCGACGATCCACTCCAGCACGTTCTCGACTTCCTCCGGGAGCTCGCGCTCCACCCGCTCGAGCCCCGACCGGTACTCCTCGTCGGAGATCAGCTGGAAGGTCGAGATGTGCTTGCCGCGGATCCGCTCGAGCACCGTCTCGCGCTCGACGATCTCGCGCTGCGTCAGGCGCGTCAGTCGCACTGCCTGGAAGCCGGCCGCGCTGAGCTCCTGCTCGAGCTCGTCGGCCGAGGGGAAGCGTTCCTTGTCGACCGCCTCGAACGAGGGGAAGAAGCCGCCGAGGAAGTACCGCTCGAAATGCCCGTAGTCGAAGGTCGCGAGCGCGAGGCGGCCGCCCGGCTCGAGGATGCGCAGCGCTTCGCCGTAGGCTCGCGGGCGGTCGACGAGCTGGAGGACGAGCGTCATCGTCACGCGCTCGAACCAGCTGTCCTTGAACGGAAGATCCTCGGCCCGGCCGATCTTCAGCCCGACCCCGGCGGCACCCGCCCGCGGGCGACCTCGATCATCTCGGGCTCTGGATCGACTCCCCAGACCTTGCAGCCGTAGGCCTCGACGAGCAGCCGTGCCAGGCGACCCGTACCGCATCCGACGTCCAGCACGCGTCGGCCGCGGAGGTCGCCCTCGCTGCGCCATGAACCTCGACCAGCTCCGGCCACAGTGGGCCGATGTTCCGGAGCTCGTCGTAGCGGGGCGCGATGCCCGCGAAGTCAGGCCGAGTTCTTTCCGTGCTGATCGCCTCCTAGCGTCCTGGGACGCGGCTGCCGGTGCGGCGGCCGCAGCGGACAGTATGGAAATACGGACGCGGAGAGCACCGTGCAGGCAGACGCTTCAGGCGGCTCCGCAGGCCGGCTTTGCCGGCCGAGAGGAGTCGCCGGCCAGGGCGCTAGGCGTCGGAGATGAGCTCATCCGGCTCGGACATCGCCTCGATCGCGTCCTGGGCGGCTTCGAGCGATGACTCCGGCACGAGCACCTTCGTCGGAACGTCGTCGGTTGCGGTCGGATGGTGCTCGACCGCGCTCTCGAGCTCGGTCGCGATGCCCGCTTCGCGCAGGATCGCCTCCAGCTCCTCGGCCTCGGTCACGTCTCCCGCAATCGCAATCTGAACCATCCGCGTCATGACGAGCTCCCCTCGACCGTGGGCACAGGCGCCTTCGCGATCTCCTCGGCCTGCCGTCCCAGCGCGCCGCCCTTCACGAGCAACGGCCCTCCGCGCTCCTCGAAACGGAGCTCGATGATATCGAAGTCCTTTGGCACGACTGTCTCGGCGAACACTGCGCGCGCTTCGCGGGCGAGCTCCGGCCCGAAGTAGCGATTCGACAGGTGCGTGAGCGCGAGCATCTTGACCTCGGCCTCGTGCGCGAGCTCGGCCGCCTCGCGCGCCGTCGAGTGCATCGTCTCGCGCGCCCGTTCCTCCTCGTCGTCGCCGAAGGTCGCCTCGTGGACGAGCAGGTCGGCGCCATGCGCGATCTCGAGCACGGGCGCCGCCGGCATGGTGTCGCCGCTCAGGACGAGCTTGCGCCCGGCGCGGGCTGGGCCGAGAACGGCGTCGGGCGTGATCGTCCTTCCGTCCGGAAGGGTGACCGAGTCGCCGCGCTGAAGGGCGCCACGCTCGGGCCCGGGCGGGATGCCGAGCGCGTCGGCCGCCTCGACGTCGAACCGGCCGGGCCGGGGGTGCTCGATGAAGCGCATAGCCGATCGAGGAGACGCCGTGGGCAACGCGGAAGGCGACGAGGTTGTAGTCGCCTCGCTCGAGGACGTCACCCGCGCGGAGCTCGGTCAGGTTCACCGGGTAGCTGAGCTTGCCGAAGATCCGCTTCAGCACCGTGAACAGGTTCTTCAGCCCCGGAGGGCCGTAGATATCGAGCGCGACTTCGCGCCCGCGGAGCGAGAACGTCTTCATCATCCCGGGCAGGCCGAGGAAATGGTCTGCGTGGTAGTGCGTGAGGAAGATCTCGCGCAGCTCGATCAGCCCCACGCCTGAGCGGAGGAGCTGGCGCTGCGTCCCTTCCGCGCAGTCGAAGAGCATGCGCTCGCCGCCGCGGCGGACGAGGAGCGCGGTGGGAGCGCGCTGCGCGGTCGGCATCGAGCCGGACGTGCCGAGGAAGAGGACGTCCAGATCCATGCAGCGATTCTATTTCCGCCCCTCTTCCGGTTAGGCTCGCGCGGGATGGCGGAACAGGTTCAGGGCGGGCGCTTGGCGGCGCAGGCGATCGCGGCCGAGGGCGTCGACACGATCTTCACGCTCTGCGGCGGGCACGTGATGCCGATCTACGAGGGCTGCCGGCTCGAGGGCATGCGCGTGATCGACGTCCGCCACGAGCAGGCGGCCGCACACGCAGCCGAAGCCTGGGGCAGGGTCAACCGGGCCTGCGGCGTCGCCGTGGTGACCGCGGGGCCTGGCGTCACCGGAGTGGTGACGGCCGTCGCCAACTCCTTCTCGGCCCAGACGCCGCTCGTCGTGATCGGCGGCGCCCGTCCACTCGTCCAGGCGGGACAGGGGGCGCTGCAGGAGCTCGACCAGCGCGCGATCCTCGCGCCGATCACGAAGTGGTCTGCCGTCTGCGCCGAGCCGGATCGCATCGCAGATCATGTCGCGACCGCATTCCGGCACGCGCTGGCACAGCCGCGCGGGCCCGTCTACCTCGAGCTGCCCATGGACGTGCTCTTCGCGGACGGCGCGGGCGTTCCCGCGCGCTCTCGCCCGGACGCGCGCGCCTTCGGCGATCCGCGCGAGGTCATGAAGGCCGCCGACCTGCTCACGAAGGCGGAGCGCCCGGCGGTGATCGCAGGGACCGGCATCTGGTGGGACGGCGCCTGGAAGCAGCTCCGCGTCTTCGCGGAGAACGGCCGGCTGCCCATCTTCCTCAACGGCTCCGGTCGCGGTGCGCTCCCGCCCGACCACCCGCTCTTCTTCCAGCATTCCCGTGGTCGCGCCCTAGCCGAGGCCGACGTGATCTGCGTGATCGGGACGCCACTCGACTTCCGGCTCAAGTTCGGACGGTTTCCGGAGGAGACGAAGCTCGTCCATATCCACGCCGACGCGACGGAGCTCGGCCGGAACCGCACACCCGACGCCGGGATCGTCGGCGACTGCGCCGCAGTGCTCGGCATCCTCGCCGACGGCGTCAAGCCGAGCGACGGACGCGACGAGTGGCTCGGCGCCCTACGGGAAGCCGATGAGGCCTGGTGGGACGAGCATCGCGCGGAGATCGAGTCCGACTCCTCGCCCGTCCACCATTACCGCCTGGGAGCCGAGCTCGACCGCGTCCTGGATCCGGACACGATCGTGATCGGCGACGGGGGCGACGTCGTGGCAGCCGTATCGCGCGTCCTGCGCATCCACAGGCCCGGCCACTGGCTCGATCCCGGCCCCTTCGGGTGCCTCGGCGTCGGCCCGCCCTACGCGCTGGGCGTCAAGGCGGCGAAGCCCGACAAGCAGGTGGTAGTCGTCGCAGGCGACGGCGCGTTCGGCCTGAACGGCTTCGAGTTCGAGACGCTGACGCGACTCGGGATGCCGGCCGTCTTCGTGATCGGGAACGACGCAGCCTGGGGGGAGATCCGAATCCCGCAGATCGGTCTCTACGGGGAGAAGGCGGAGGTTGCGACGCGTCTTGCGCCGACGCCGTACGAGCGCCTCACGGAGGTTTTCGGGGGCCATGCGGAGCACGTGGACCGCCCGGCGGAAATCGCACCCGCGCTCGAGCGCGCACTGCAGGCGGGGGCGCCCGCGATCGTGAACGTGATGCTCGATCCGGATGCCATGGCCGGACACGCATATCGCGGTATGTGACGTCGAGGGTCTACGGCATCACCAGCCTCTCGCCTACGCGGAGCATGGAGCTGGACAGGTGATTCCGCTCACGGATCTTCCAGACGCCTTCCCGCGGGTCGCCGCCGTAGTACCGGCCCGCGATCGTCCACAGCGTGTCGCGCGGCTTGACGACGTAGGAGCCGGGCCGCGGCGATCCGCTCGACGGCCGCGCGAAGATGACCCACGCCACGAGGAGAGCGAGAACTAGGCCGGTCACGCGTACGAACATATGTACGCATGCTAGAGCGAACAGACGTTCGTGTCAAGGCCCGAATGTGACCAGCTCGGGACGAGACACGGACGACTCTGCCACGACGACCTCCAGCATCGACCGCGCCGGAGCGCGGCGGCGCTCGGTCGGGCTCCCGGGATTGAGGATCCACACGTCGCCCGCGCGCGTGATCTCCGGCACGTGGCTGTGCGCGTAGACGATCGCATGACAGTCGGGAAACAGCCGCAGAAGCCGCGCGTTCCGCCCCGCACGCCGGCCGGCGTCGTGAACCATCCCGATCCTCGCACCCTCCACCGCGAGCACGCGCCGCTCGGGAAGGAGCGCCGCGAGGCCAGCCTCGTCGTTGTTGCCCAAGACCCCGACGACGGGCGCTAAGCGCTCGAGCTCACGTAGCACCGAGACGGTCGAGAAATCGCCGCCGTGCAGGATCAGGTCTGCGTCCGCGAGCCTCCGCACGCATTCGCCGGGCAGGCGCCGGGCCCCACGCGGCAGGTGGGTGTCGGCGACGATCGCGAGCTTCACGCCGCCGGCAGGTCGAGCCGGGCAAGGACCGCGTCCACGAGCTTCCCGGCGTCGAAGCGCACCGGGTCGTCCGCCGGCAATCCCGTCTCCTGCTCCGCCTCCGCGACGGCGCCGCGCGCGTCCTCGTCGGACATGCCGCGCGTGTTCAACGCGATCGCGGCGACGGGCGCGGGCCGCGCGATCAACGCGGTCCGCTCGTGCAGCTCGACCAGCGACGACAGTGACGGCATCGGGAACCGCGGCTCGTCGTTGACGAACTCCTGGCCGGGCACGTGGCAGAGGACGAGCGCGTGCGGGGCGCTCCCGTGGAAAAGACCCATCGTCACGCCCGAGTACTGCGGATGCGTCAGCGAGCCCTGGCCCTCGACCCAGAGGAGCTCACCGCCCCGCTCGACGCCCTCGAGCACGAGCCGTTCGGCGGAACCCGCGATGAAGTCGGCGATCACAGCGTCGACGGCGATCCCCCACCCGGCGATCGCGATGCCGGTCTGTCCGGTCGGGACGAACACGGACGAGATCCCGCGCCGCCGCGCCTCCGCGTCGAGCTCGAGCGACACCGTCATCTTCCCGATCGCGCAATCCGACCCCACCGTGAGGACGATCTGCGCGGGAGCTTCCAGATTTGCGCCCGTCGGGACGTTCAGGTCGTCCGGCGGCTTGCGCAGGTCGATCAGCCGGGCCCCGCCGGCGCCGGCGAGCTCGACGAGCTCGGGATCCTCGCTCACGCGCTGATGGAGCCCGTTTTCGATGTCGAGGCCCGCACGCAGGCAGTCCTTCAGGATCTCGCGCCACTCCGGCGGGAACCGTCCGCCCGACGTAGCCACGCCGACGAGCGCGGTCGTGGGCCCGAGCGGCATCGCCTCCTCGACGCTGCCGACGATCGGAAAGCCCTCGTAGCTGTCCCCCGCCCGCTGCGAGTCGAGCACGGCCACGACCTTCTCCGGCGCGTAGCGGATGACGCCGCGCGCCGTCTTTCCGTAATGCGGGTCGCCGGAGCGGCCCTCAGCGAGAACCAGATATCGCTTCTGCATGGACTCCGAGGCCGGGCTCGGTCGACGGAAGCTGGACGCCGTCGACGAGCTCGACGCCCGGGCACGGATCGTGGGCGAGAAGGAGGTTGCCGTCGAGGTCGACGTGATCGCAGAGGCTCGCGATCTGGCACGCGGGAGCGATCCCGAGGCCCGACTCGATCATGCAGCCGAGCATGACACCGAGACCGAGGGCCCTCGCCGCATGCGCCATCCGCACGGCCTCGCGGATTCCGCCGGACTTGGCGAGCTTGATGTTGATGCCGTGCGCGCGCTCGGCGCAGCCCGCGACGTCGCCGAGCGTGTGGCAGTCCTCGTCGACGTAGATCGGGAGCGGCGAGCGCTGCTTCAGCTCCGGTCCGGCTTCGTCGCCGGCGGGGAGCGGCTGCTCGCAGTACTGGACGCCGGCCTCCGAGAGCGCCGGCAGGGCCTCGAGCGCCTCGTCGAGCGACCAGTACTCGTTGACGTCGACCTGGAGAGGAAGATCGGTCACGGCCCGCACGGCCCGTACCCGCTCCACGTCGAGACCGTCTCGGCCGCCGAGCTTCAGCTTGAGCCGGTGAAAGCGGCCGTCGCTTGCCCGTTCGGCGTCGCGCGCCATCGCATCGGGGTCCTTGAGCGTGATCGTCCACGAAGTCGGCGGCCCTTCGCGGCGAAGGCCGAGCAGCCGCCAGACGGGCACGCCGGCGAGCTTCCCGCAGAGGTCATGGAGAGCGGCGTCGACCGCCGCCCGCGCGGCGAATTCCTGCACTGGGAGCCTCCCGAGGATCTCGTCCAGCGCGAACGGATCGTCGCCGAGCGCATCGGCGTGCGCCTCGAGGTACGAGAGCGCGGCCCGGGCCGACTCGTCGTAGCGCTCGATCGGAGTTGCCTCGCCGTATCCGACCAGGCCCTCGTGACGGATCTCGACCTGCACGACCTCGACCTCGGTCTCGGTCCCGCGCGCGATCGTGAACGGCTCCTCGAGCTCGAGCGTGGCGATTGTGGCTCTCAGCTGCACGGCCGTAGATTAGGCACTCCCACACCGCCAATCCGGGCATAGAGATGCGCCCGGCAGGAATCGGACACCCCTGCAGAGCGGCTACGTCCGGTGCCGCGTGGGAGCACCGGTGGGAGCACGGTACGAGCACGGCTCGTCCCAGCCTCACCTCGCTGGTAACGCCGACCTCGTCGCCAGGCTAAGGCGGCGCCGCTTGCAACCCGATGTCTGTGGGGGCATGATGTTGACTGCGGCGGGCTCGTCTGCGGCACTTGCGGCCCTAGAGTTTCCCCTCGGGTCCGATTGCTAAAGAGACAACGCGGGCGGAATCCTTTGACGGGCAGACCGCCCGGTCCGCCGCCTCCCAACAAGGGCGCCTCGCTGCTAACCGTTTGGGTTGCTTGACTTCCGCCGCGCATCTGTAATGCTTGACACGAACTGCCCGTCAAGCTCAGGAGGGGGAAAGAATGAAGAAGCTCTTCGTCACGCTGTTCGCGGTTCTCGGTTTCGCGACCGCTTTTGCACCCGCGACACTGGCAAACAACGGTGTCGCCAGAAACGGCGACCCGGGTAACGGGGACAACTGCACCGCGCTGGCGCAAGGCCAGGGCCAGCAGTTCCAACACGGCCAGCAACGCGCCTGCATGCGGAGTTAGTCCCGCACTAGGAGTCCTGCGTAGTTCAGCTCGCGCTCGTCGGCGAGCACGTGCGAGTACGTGTTCGCGGTCACGGCCAGGTTACGCTGGCCGACGTGCTCGCCGATCCGCGCCCACGGCACCCCGCCCAGGTGGAGGAGCGACACCCGGCGATGACGCAGATCGTGCGGCGAGAACACCGGCACGCCGGCGGCGGTGCAGGCGCGCGTGAGCGACGTGCGGAAGCGGTCGCCGCCGAAGCCCTGGAAGACGCGGCGCTCAGGCGTGCGATCCTCGCGTCGGTACGCAGGGCCGTGACGGCTTCGGGAAGACCGCGATCGGGCGCTGATCGCAGGCGTCGCGCGGCCTTCGTCGTTCGCCCAGGAACGACCGCATGGTGTGACGCCACGCGTGCCAGCGTTTGCTCCGAAACTTCCGCGATGGCCGCCAGGTCAGCCCCTGCCGACGTTCGCCGAGCCGCATCGCGGTAGCGTCGAGCACGAGCGCGGTTGTTGGTCCCTCAGAGTTGCGCCGACTGCTGCCGCCCCGCCCGACGCATGGGTCCTACTCGGCGCGCGGCTAGTGGTCCGGGACGGTCTGCACGTTGATTGGCTGGCCGTTCGGTCCGATTTCGTAGCTGACGCCGCCGCCTCCGCCACCGCCGCCGTTGACGCTCAAGCAGGCGCCAACTACGTCTCAAGGATGATCGTCACCGGCCCATCGTCGGCGAGACTCGACCAGCGCGCGACGAGTACGCCCGCTCGTCCTCGGCGCGGGATCATGCCAGCGACTTAGGGACTGGTTTCGGTTGCCTCGCTAGGCGATTTCCCGTGGGAGCACCGATGGGAGCACGCCGCGCGCAATCCGGCACACGTGGCATCGATGGCTTGACGCAACCATGCGGGTTTGCCGCGCAGCCCGCGCGTGTTCGTATTTCCGAATTGCGCCCGGCAGGAATCGAACCTGCGACCTCGCGCTCCGGAGGCGCGCGCTCTATCCCCTGAGCTACGGGCGCTCGCAGATCAGTCTAGTCGAGCCTGAATGGGCGACTGGAGCGGCGAGTGGGTCTTCTTGCTCCCGCCGCAGCCCGGGACCAGCACCACGATGATCGCCGGCAAGGGCCCTGCGCATCCGCGGAATCAAATGTTTAGGGGGCGGCGGTATGCCAAGCGCCGACCTTGGCCATCTTTCCGCGCAGCCACTCGAAGCGGTAGTGCTTCTGCCCGCCGCTCGGACAGCACGGCCGTGCGTCACCGGGCCTGAAAACTGGATCGGTCTCCACCACGCCCTTCCGTGCGACCTCGACCTGCGCCGCGACGAGGCCCGTCCGCCGGAACGACAGCCTCCACCCGCTCGAAGCGGCACGGAAGAACACCCACGCTTCGACGCCGCGCGGCTTGGAGAAGACGCTTGCGACCATGTCCTTCCGCCCGTCGCGGGTGAGATCGCGGCAGATCAGCCGGTCGATCCCGCTGCCCTCCCGGCCCGCGGCGTCGTGCTTGAGCCGCATCGGCAGGCTGGAGGACAGGATTCCGGACTTCGCCGCCAGCAGCGTGCAAGGAGCGGCGACGCGGGGAGCGCCCGTCGCCGTAGCCGCCAGGGCGATGCAGGCGAACGCGGCCACGCCGGCGGCCGCAACAGCAGTCAGAGGCCTCGGCATGCACAGTCACGGTAGGCGTCGGCGGCCGGAAGTGTCCATCGGAAAACGGTATGAGTAGCCTGCGCCCCGTGCGCGCGTTCGCCCGCTACGTCCGCAGCCTGAATCCGCAACTTCCCCGCGCGGTCTGGCTGCTGCAGGCCGGCGGCCTCGCGAACATGTTCGGAAACGGCGTCATCGTGCCGTTCCTCGTCATCTACCTCCACAACGTGCGGGGGATATCCCTCGGCCTCGCAGGATTGATCGCAGCGACGAACGGGGCGGCTGCGCTCGTCTCAGGCCCGATCGCCGGCTCGCTAGCGGACCGCATCGGCGCGCGCACGACGCTCGTGGCGGCGCTGCTGATCATGGCGTGCGCGTTCGCGCTCTTCCCCCTCATCACCCGGCCCTGGCACGCATTCCTGCTGAACGCGCTCGCCGGGACGGGGAGCGGGGCGTTCTGGCCCAGCCAGGGCACTTTGCTCTCGGCGCTGACGCCGGCCGACCGGCGACCGGCCGCGTTCGCACAGCAGCGGGTGACGATGAACCTCGGCATCGGGCTCGGCGGGCTCGTAGGAGGGCTGATCGCGAGCACGAGCAACCCCTCCAGCTTCACGATCCTGTTCGTCCTCGACGCCGTGACCTTCCTCGTGTTCGCGGCCATCCTGACGCGCGTGCCCTCGCCGAAGATCGAGCCGCAGGAGCACGGGTCGGCGCGCGGCTACGCGGCGGTCTTCCGCGATCGCCCGTTCCGCTCGTTCATCCTGCTCAACACCCTCTTCATCGCGGCGAGCATCGCGATCTTCTCGGAGCTCTTCCCGGTCTTCGCCAAGAACGAGGCATCGGTGAGCGAGCGGGAGATCGGGCTGATCTTCTTCCTGAACACCGCGCTGATCGTCATCGTCCAGCTGCCCGTGGCGAAATGGCAGCAGGGAAAGCGGCGGATGTCTGCGCTCGCCGCAATGGCCGTTCTGTTCGCCGTCACGTGGGTCCTCGTCCTGCTCGGCGGGCCTGACGCTCGAGGCGGGCGCGGCGACGGCGCTCTTTGCGTTCGCCTTCGGGATCTTCTCGCTCGGCGAGTGCCTGCATGGGTCGGTGCAGGGGCCGCTCGTCTCCGATCTGGCGCCGCGCCCGCTCCTCGGGCGGTACATGGCGATGTCGAGCTCCTCCTGGCAGGTGGGATTCATCATCGGCCCGGCAGTCGGAGGGTTCGTGCTGCAGGCGCAGCCCTACGCGCTCTGGCCGATTGCGGCCGCCGTCTGCCTGATCGGAGCCGTCTGGGCGATGGCCCTCGAGCGCAGGCTGCCGCAGACGGTGCGCCGGACGCCGCGTGACGACAGACCAGCCCGTTCTTGCCGAGGTCTGACGCGCGCCGTAGCATCTCCGGGATGCGCGTCGCCTGGCTGGCCGGGGTCCTGGCCCTCGCGACCGCGACGCTTGCGCTCGCGGGAGGGTTCGCCAAGGGCCCGACCCTGCGCGTCGGGGTGACGCCGCTTCACGGCGGCACGGTCACGAGCTCCCCGAAGGGGATCAGGTGTAAGCCGGCCTGCGACCTGAAGACGCGCAGGAACGCGAAGGTCACCCTCAAAGCGCATCCCGCGCGCGGCTACCGCTTCCGGCGCTGGGGATTCGCTTGCACGGGAACGCGGCCGTCCTGCACGGTCAAGATGAGTAGCCTCGAAGCAGCTCGTGGCGGCGTTCTGAAGAAGCCGCCACCGCCCCGCCTCCTCCGCCTCCCCTCCACCTCCGCCGCCACCCCCGCCTCCGCCGCCCCCACCCGCGCCGCCCCCGGCCTTCACGCCCGATCTGATCAAGGGCACCTGGACCGGCTCATGGACCGACTCGACCTTCAACACCACCGGCTCGGCCACCTTCGTGGTCACCACTCCGAGCGCGAGCACGTTCCACTTCACCGCGACCTTCGGCGGCAGCGTCTTCGGCTGCAGCGCGCAGCCGACCGTCTCGGCCGACGTCGTGCAGGGCCCTGGCGGGCCGAACCAGTGGAACGCCAACGGCTTTTCCATCGACTTCACGACGCAGAACGGGCGGCACGGCCGTCCTCAACCACGACTTCGCGATGCGGACGCTGGACGGCCACGGCGTGCCGGGCTGCCGGCCGACGGTCAGCTGGGTGCTGACGGGAGCGTTCAACACCGCTTACACGAGCTTCAACGGCGCCGTCACGACGACGCTGGAGCCTGGAAGCGACCCCAGCACGGCCAATGCCCTCCTGAGCTTGACCAAAGGGGCCCGGGGGTAAGATGGCGAAGAGGACACCGATGACCACGGACGAGCCGCTCAGTACCCATGCCCAGCCTGCCCCGCATCAGGCGTGGCCGTGCCCGCGGCGCTCTCGCCGAGATCGTTCCGGCTGTCCGCGAACCCGCTGAGCTCTCTCACCACGGGCTGACCTGGATCCATCTCGACGCTCCCGACGCGGAGCAGGCAACTACGCTCGCTGAGCGCTTCGGCTGGCATGCCCTGGACGTCGAGGACGTCCTCTCCAAGCGCCAGCGCCCGAAGATCGACGACTACCCGGGCTACCTGTTCGGCGTCCTCCACTTCCCGGTCTACGACAAGACCGTCCAGCGCCTCAACGCAGGCGAGCTCGACTTCTTCCTCGGGGCGGACTACCTGGTGACGCTCCCCACGGTCGAGCTGTTGCCGGTCACGCGCCTTTTCCAGCGTTGCCTCGACGACGAGGAGCTGCGTGATCAGCTCTTCGGAAAGGGCTCCGGGTACCTGCTCTACCACGTCCTCGATGACCTCTTCGACTACTGCTTCCCGATCCTGGACAAGATCGGCCACAAGCTCGACCGGTTCGAGGACGAGATGTTCGAGGGACGCTCGGAGGAGATCGTCCGGGACATCTCCAACGTGAAGCAGGAGATCATCTCGTACCGCAAGATCATCAAGCCCGAGCGCTCCACCCTGCGCGTGCTCGAGCGGCACACCGAGCGCTTTCTCCCCGAGAATCTCGAGCTCTACTACGACGACATCGTCGACGCCGCCGAGAGGATCTGGGACCTGCTGGACAACTACAAGGAGGTCGTGGAGGCCCTCGAGGACACGAACGAGTCGGTGATCTCCCACCGGCAGAACGACGTGCTGCGGGTCCTGACCATCTTCAGCGTCGTGCTGCTGCCGCTGACCCTGATCACGGGCCTCTTCGGCATGAACGTCCGCTTTCCGGGATTCGAGTCGGCGGCGGCGTTCTGGGGGATCGTCGCGGCGATGGTGATCGCCCTCGTCGGCCTGATCGGCTTCTTCCGGTACAAGCGGTGGCTCTGAGGATCGCCGTGCATCGCCGCCGCGGCGCTCGTGCTCGCCAGCACGGCCGCGGCCGCGCCGGTCAGGACGAAGACCGCTCACCTCGGCGCCGTTCGCGCGACGATCACCTGGCAGCCCGTGCGGTTCAACATCGAGGCCAAGCGGGTGCATCTCGCGATCCGCCGGCGCGGCCGCACGCTGGTCGACAGGAAGCTCGGCCCTGCGGTTCCGTGGGCGCTCAAGGTGCGCGACCTCGACGGAAACGGCGAAGCGGAGGTGATCGCCGACTTCTACACGGGCGGCGCGCACTGCTGCCTCTTCACCCAGATCTACCGCTACACCGGCTCGCGCTACGTCCCGTTGCGCCACGTGTGGGGCGATCCCTCCTACGTCCTGCGCGACCTGAACGGCGACTGGGCTGCCCGAGCTCATCAGCGCGGACGACCGGTTCGCATACGCCTTCACCTCGTACGCCGGGTCGGCCCTGCCCGTCCAGGCCTGGCGCTACCGCGGAGGGCACATGACCGACGTCACGCGCAGTTTTCCGGCGCTCGTCCGCAAGGACGCGGCCATGCTCTGGAAGGGGTACGAGCAGGAGCACACGGGAGACGACGTGGACGTGCGCGGCGTGCTGGCCGCCTGGATGGCCGACCAGTACCTGCTCGGACAGCAGAACGCCGGCTGGACGAGCCTGCAGCAGATCAACGCGCAGGGCGGGCTCAGCGGTGATCCCGATGTGGCCCACCGGCGACGCGTACCTGGCCAAGCTCAGGAAGCTCCTCACGAGGCTGGGCTACGCCGAAAAGGTTGAGGGCTCGCCTCGGGGTCTTGAAGACGAGCCCTCAGTTTGGTCCCCGAAAGACGAGCCTACTCAGCCGGGTGCTGAGCGACCGCAGCGGGGGTGCGCTACGGGCGCGCCCCAGCCTCCGGGGAGAGAGGGAGGAAGGTTCGGGCCCGTGCGCGGGAGGCATTCTTACGCTTTTGTCAGAAAAACACAAGTCTGATCTGAGCATTTCTACGCAAGGTGCCGAATGACTCGGCGGCTGTGGGCGCCCTGGCGGCTCGAGTACATCGCCGCGGCAGACGAGCAGGAAGGCTGCGTCTTCTGCCTCGCCCAGGACGCAGAGGAAGACGAGTCACTCGTCGTCCATCGCGGACGGAATGCGTTCGTCCTTCTGAACAAGTTTCCCTACTCGTCGGGGCACCTGATGGTCGCGCCGTACCGGCACGTCGGTGACTTCGGCGCGCTCGAGGACGACGAGGCGCTCGAGATCCACCGCCTCGCGTCCCAGGGGATCGGCGCGCTGGCGCAGACGTATGCGCCTCAGGGCTACAACGCCGGGTGGAACCTCGGCCGCGTCGCGGGCGCGGGCGTCGTCGACCACGTCCACCTGCACGTCGTTCCGCGCTGGGCCGGCGACACCAACTTCATGCCGGTGCTGGCCGACGTCAAGGTGCTCCCCGAGCATCTGCTCGAGACGCGCAGGAAGCTCGCCGAGGCGTGGCCGAGCGCCTAGCCGCCCGAACACTTTTCTTACAAGGGCATAACAGGAGGGCCGTAGGCTCGAAGTCGCAATGGCGAACCTCCACTCCCAAGGGGTCATTCAGATGAAGAAAGTCATCAGCCTGCTCCTGATCGGTCTCGTCGCGTCCCTCGCGGTCGTGGTCGTGAGCCCGGCAGGAGCAAAGAAGGGCCATCCGAAAGGCACAGCCGCCGCGAAACGGCACACGGTGGGCGGTGTCGTCCAGGCCGTCGGTTCGGATTCGATCACGCTCACCCGCAAGAAGGGCAGCCCGGTGACCATTCAGGTCGACGGCGACACGAAGATCGTCGTCAACGGGAAGGCCGGCACGCTCTCGGACGTCAAGGTCGGATACGTCGCTCTGGCGAAGCTGGCCAAGGCCGGTGCGCCGGCGAAGCTGCTCCGCGCTCACGCCGCTCCGGCGCCGGGCACCATCGTCGCCGGGCAGGTCGACTCGGTCGGCGCCAATTCGATCACGCGTGAAGAAGCGAGACGGCAGCTCCGTGACCATCCCGCTCGACGGGAACACGAAGATCCTCGTCAACGGGAAGGCCGCCACGCTCGCCGACGTCGAGACCGGCTACCACGCGTACGTCCGGCGCACCGCCGCGGACGGGCCGGCAGCCGTGATCCGGGCCTACGAGAAGAAGCAGGGCGGGCACAAGCTGCTCGTCCGCGGCGTCGTCGATTCCGTCGGGGACGGACTCGATCACGCTCAAGGGGCACGGCGGGGGCACGGCGACAATCCACGTGATCGCGCAGACGATCATCCGCGTCGGCGGCGAGCCGGGTGCGCTGTCGGACATCAAGTCCGGCTATCGCGCCTTCGTCCTCCGCGCAGGTGCGGGCGGCGATGCGCTCGCGATCGTTGCTTTCCCGCCGAAGGGATAAGGAACCACGCTCAGGACCGTTCGGAGAGAGCCCCCGCCCCGGGGGCTCTCTCACGTTCGGTGCGCGAGCGACTGCCGAACTTCACACGGAACCGCGGAAGTCGCGGCCGCCACGGAGCGATGACTCCCGCGTCCCGGAGCGCGGCGCCAACCTCAGCCCGATAGGCCACCTGCGCGACACGCGCGCCGCCCTCCGACGCTCACCAGAAGTCGTCGTAGTTCAGGGGCTTGGCCGGCGGTGGCCTCACGCCTGAAGTGTAGGAGCACGAGCACCTTTCCTACTGCCAAGCATGAGGGCCTCTCCGGTTGCTCTAGAAGGGATACGCAGGGGCAGTGAAAGCTGGGGGTACCCTTGCAGCAGTGAGCCTCTGGCTGATCATCCTGACCGTCCTCTGCGTCGCAGTTCTGCTCGCGGTCATCTTCGTAGCCATCGGGCTGTTCCGGCGGCAACGCGACGCCAAGGCCGCCGGCTCCTCGCCACCACCGTCGCTGGAATCGCCCACGCCCCCGCCCCGCGCCGGCGGCTCGAGCGGAACCGGTTAGAAGCGTGAAAACCCCGCCTGAGCGGGGCTTTCGATGGAGCGGACGACGGGGTTCGAACCCGCGACCCTCAGCTTGGGAAGCTGATGCTCTACCAACTGAGCTACGTCCGCGTGGAGCCAAGGATAGCGCGGTCGAGGATCGGCGATAATGCCGCCACAGACACGAGGATTCAGGAGGCGACGATGGCTGATCTGAACGAGACCGCACGAGCGCTCGTCGCGCCGGGGAAGGGCATCCTCGCCGCCGACGAGAGCACCGGCACGATCAAGAAGCGCTTCGACTCGATCGGGATCGAGTCCACCGAGGAGAGCCGCCGTGCGTACCGCGACATGCTCTTCACGACCGAGGGCGCGGCCGACCACATCAGCGGCGTGATCCTGTACGACGAGACGATTCGCCAGTCCACCTCGGACGGGACGCCGTTCCCCAAGTACCTGGAGCAGCAGGGCGTCATCCCCGGGATCAAGGTCGACCTGGGCGCGAAGCCACTCGCCAAGGCACCCGACGAGACGATCACGGAGGGCCTGGACGGCCTGCGCGACCGCCTGAACGAGTATCGCGAGCTCGGCGCGAGATTCGCGAAGTGGCGCGCGGTCATCTCGATCGGCGACGGCATCCCGAGCGAGTACTGCCTGTGGACGAACGCGCACGCGCTCGCGCGCTACGCGGCCCTCTGCCAGGAGGCCGGGATCGTGCCGATCGTGGAGCCCGAGGTGCTGATGGACGGCGACCACACAATCGAGCGCAGCTTCGAGGTCACCTCGCGCACGCTGCACGCCGTCTTCACCGAGCTGCGCGACCAGCGCGTCGAGCCCGAGGACATGCTGCTCAAGCCGAACATGGTCCTGTCCGGCTACGACGGCTCCGAGCAGGCGAGCGACCAGCAGATCGCCGAGCTGACACTCAAGTGCTTCCGGCGCCACGTTCCGGGCGCCGTCCCGGGAATCGTCTTCCTCTCCGGCGGCCAGAGCGACGAGGACGCGACGGCCCGCCTGAACGCGATCAACGCGATGGGGCCGCACCCGTGGGAGATCAGCTTCTCGTACGGCCGCGCGCTCCAGGCGCCGGCGCTGAAGGCCTGGAGCGGCGAGGCGGCGAACGTCCAGGCGGGACAGGACGCTTACCTCCACCGCGCCAAGATGAACGGGCTCGCCCGCTCGGGGAGCTACGCGCCCGACATGGAGGAGAAGGTCGCCGCCTAGGCGGGAGCTCTACAACGCGGACCTGCACGAGCCGCTCACCGGCACCGAGTGGAGCGAGCCGGCCGTCCGCGACGCGATCGCGTCGATCGTCGCGGAAGCGGACGCGGCCTGCCGTCCCCAGCGCCTGTGGCCGGCGCACGAGTGGGACGGCTGGCAGACGCCGAAGCCGGTAGCGGACCTGTACGTCGGCGCCGCGGGGCTCGTCTGGGCGCTCGACCGCCTGCGGGCGCGGGGTTACGCCGAGACGAGCCTCGACCTGGTGGCGGTCATGCGGCGCGCACTCGAGGTATGGCGCGCCAGGCCGGAGGTGCTGATCGGGCTCCCGAAACCGGAGCCGACGCGGCCCGCGCTCTTCATGGGCGAGAGCGGAATCCTGCTCGTCCTCTGGCGGCTAGCACCGGTCGACGAGATCGCAGACGACCTGCACGGGCTCGTCCTGGACAACCTCTCCAACCCCGCCAACGAGATCATGTGGGGCACGCCGGGAACCTTGCTCGCGGCGCGGCTGATGGACGGCTGGACCGGCGAGGAGCGCTGGGCCGACGCGGCACGGCGGAGCGAGGCGGCGGTCCTCGACGCTCGTCGCGAGGACGGCCTGTGGGAGAACGTCCTCCACGGCGAGACCTACCGCGGCCTCGGCCCGTTCCACGGCGCGGCGGGCAACGTGCTGGTCCTCGGCCTCGAGGATCTCGGCGACGTGCTCCGCGACACTGCCGTCGTCGAGGACGGTCTCGCCAACTGGCCGACGGCCGTGGGCGACGAGGACCTCCTGCTCCAGTGGTGCGCGGGAGGCCCCGGGATCGTCACGTGCGCAGCCTCGTACCTCGACGAGGACCTGCTGCTCGGCGCGGCGGAGCTCGCCTGGCAGGCAGGCCCTTCCGGCGACGAGAAGGGCTCGTCGCTCTGCCACGGCACGGCCGGTACGGGTTGGGCCTTCCTCAAGGCCTTCGAGCGGACGCAGGACGACCTCTGGCTGGAGCGGGCTCGGCGCTTCGCCGTCCACGCGCTCGAGCAGGCGCGCCGCATGCCCAGCCGCTACTCGCTCTGGACCGGCGACGTCGGCGTCGCCCTCTTCGCCGCCGACTGTCTGGAGGCGAACACGCGCTACCCGGTGCTCGAGAGCTGGGAGTGACGCGAGCTAGGAGCGATTCAGCCGGCGCAGCTTGGAGAGCTCGTGCCGCGCTTCGACCATGCGCACCGTCCCGGAGCGGGAGCGCATGACGATCGAGTGGGTGACGACGCTGTCCTTGTGGTAACTGACGCCGCGCAGCAGCGATCCCGTGGTCACGCCGGTCGCCGCCACGAAGCAGTCGTCGCCCGAGACGAGGTCGTCGGTCTTGAGCACACGCTCGGGATCGATCCCCGCGTCGACCAGCGCCTGCCGCTCCTCGTCGTTCCGCGGCCAGAGCTTGCCCTGGATGCCGCCGCCGACGCACTTGAGCGCCGCCGCGGAGATCACGCCCTCGGGCGTCCCGCCGATGCCGTAGAGCATGTCCACCCCGGTCCCGCCCTGGCCGGCGGCGATCGAAGGAGCGACGTCCCCGTCGCGGATCAGGTGCACCTTCGCGCCCGCCTCGCGCAGCTCGGCGATCAGGTCGTCGTGCCGGTCACGCTCGAGGACGACGACGTCGAGGTCGCGCGGGCGGATGCCCTTTGCCTCCGCGACCGCGTTCACGTTGTCGGTCGGCGACGCGTTGATGTCGATGACGTCGATCCCCTCCGGGCCGACCGCGATCTTCTCCATGTAGAAGGCCGCACCGGGGAAGAACATCGTCCCGCGCTCGGCGACTGCGATCACCGCGATCGCGTTGGGATTGCCAAGCGCGCACAGCCGCGTTCCTTCGAGCGGATCGACGGCGACGTCCACCTCCGGCCCCTGGCCGTTCCCGACCTGCTCGCCGTTGGCGAGCATTGGCGCTTCGTCCTTCTCCCCCTCGCCGATGACGACGATGCCGTCCATCGAGACCGTGCCCAGGATCGAGTGCATGCCGTCGACCGCCGCCTGGTCGGCGGCCTCCTTGTCGCCGCGGCCGACCCAGCGGCCGGCGCCCATGGCGGCGTTCTCGGTCACGCGGACGAGCTCGAGCGCCAGGTTGCGGTCGGGCGCGTTCGGCGGGACGGTGATCTCGGAGGCGTGCTCCGCGACCTTGCTCACGGGCCGGATGTTGTCACATCCGTTCGGGAGCTTCTACCCCGATCAGGTCGAGGCAGCGCGCCACCACCGTCTGCGTCGCGCGGCAGAGCCCGAGCCGGAAGGCCTGCGCGTCGCTCTCCAGCACGCGGTGCTCGGTGTAGAAGCGGTGGAAGTCGTCGGCGACGCGGATGGCGTAAGTCGGAATCGCATGCGGGCCGCGCCGTTCGGTCGCCTCTGCGGCGATCGCCGGCAGCTCGAGCAGGCGGCGGATGAGGCTCTTCTCCTCGTCGGCGAGGTCGGGAGGGGCGGAGCCGCCGACGGGCGCATCCCCCGCCTTCCTGAAGATTCCCGCAATCCGGGCGTGGACGTACTGGACGTAGTAGACCGGGTTCTTCGACGTCTTCTCCTTGGCCAGGTCGACGTCGATCTCGATCGTCTGGTCGGGGCCGCGCGAGAGCAGGTACCAGCGCGCGGCGTCGACGCCGATCTCGTCCATCAGCTCGTCGAGCGTGACGAGGTCGCCGCTGCGCTTGGAGACCTTCGTGAGCTCGTCCCCGCGGAGTAGGTGGACGAACTGGTACAGCAGCACCTCGACGCGGTCCGGGTCGTAGCCGAGCATGCGCGCGATGGCGGCGTACCACTTGCGCGTTCCGTGGTGGTCGGCACCGAGGACGTAGATCGCGCGGTCGAAGCCGCGATCCAGCTTGTCCACCAGGTAGACGATGTCGGCGGCGCGGTACGTGGGCGTCCCGCCGCGCTCCGCCGAACGGATGATCACCCGGTCGTCCTCGTCACCGTACGCGGACGACCGCAGCCAGACGGCCCCGTCCTTCTCGTACGTGTCCAGCCGTGGCATCAGCTCCGGCGAGCCGCTGCTCGAGCTCGCTCTGCAGCGCCCACGTGTCGAAGTGGACGCGGAAGCGCTCGAGCGAGGCCTCGATCTGCGCGAGCATCGGCGGAATCGGGTCGCCGTCCAGCTCGGCCAGGGCAAGGATGTACTCGCCCTGGTACCCGTCCTCCGGCGGCTCCTCTCCCCTCCTCCGCGCCTCGACCGATGCCCGGAAGCGCTCGATCTGAAGACCGCGTCGTTGTAGTAGTACTCGCGCTCCACGTCGTGCCCGGCGAGGTCGAGCAGCCGGGCGACCGCGTCGCCGTACGCGGCGTTGCGGCCGGCCGAGACCGGGATCGGCCCCGTCGGGTTCGCGGAGACCATCTCGACCTGGATGCGCTGCCTCGCATCCGGCCTGTCGGCTCCAAAGCTCGTTCCGGCGCCGAGCATCTCGCCCAGCGCCTCGCCGTACCACTCTCGCGTCAGCCACAGGTTCACGAAGCCGGGGCCGGCGACCTCGGCGCGCTCCACCTCGGGTAGCCCGGCCGCGCCGGCCGACAGCTCCTCGGCCAGCTCGCGTGGCGGGCGCTTGCGCTGGCCCGCCAGCCTGAGCGCGACATTGGTCGCGTACTCGCCGTGCGCGGAGTCGGAGGGCCGCTCGAGCTCGACCTCGGTTCCCGCGAGCTCGGTCAGCGACCTCCTCAGCCGGTCGAGCGCGCTAGGAGGAGACACTCGCTCCGGCCGGGGAGAACAGGTCTTCGAGCGCGCGAATGTCGTCGTTCGTCCCGACGCCGATCACCACGTCGCCCGCGTCGAAGACGGTGTCCGGCGAGGGGCGCGTGTGGTAGGCGCCTCCCTTCTTGGCCACGGCGACGATGGAGGCGCCGGTGTGCGCCCGGATGTGCAGCTCCTGGATCGACTGCCCGATCACCCGGCAGCCGACGGGAACCTCGATCTGCTCGAAGCGGAGGTCAGGACCGTCCTGGGTGGTGACCACGTTGAGAAAGGACGCCACCTGCGGCTTCAGCACGAGATTCGCCATCACGCGGCCCGCGGTCGAGTAGGGCATCACCACGCGGTCGGCGCCGGCCTGGCGGAGCTTCCGCTCCGCGTCCTCGTCGGAGGCGCGCGCGACGATCAGCAGGTCAGGCCGGGCCGTCCTCGCCGAGAGCGTCACATACAGGTTGTTCGCATCCGAATCGAGCGCCGCGATCAGCGCCTTCGCGCGCTCGAGACCGGCCGCGCGTAGATCCTCGTCCTCGATCGCGTCCGCCCTCGAGCGCCAGCATTCCCGCTTCCCGCGCGGCTTCGACCTCGTCGGGATCGTTGTCGACGACGATGCAGCCGGCGCCGGCGCCGCGGAACTCGTCCGCGATCCGCCGTCCGACGCGGCCGTAGCCGCAGATGATCGTGTGACCGCGCAGCCTTTCGATCGCCCTCTTCCTCCTTCGCTCCGCTCCGGACAGCACCCCGCGCGCGATTGCCTCCACGAGCACGGCGCCGAGGAAGGCAAAGATAGTCACGCCGGAGAAGATGAGCACCACGGACAGCGCCTGTCCGCCGCCGTTGTCGGGCACCGAATCGATGCCGGCCAACGAGGTCGTGATGACCGCGCGGTAGAACGACGACATCCAGTTTTCGTCCAGGATCTGATGGAATCCGACGGTTCCTCCCGCCAGCACGAGGGCCGCCGCCAGCAGCCCGTAGCCGATCCGACGCGCGGGGAAGCCCTGCTCCACCCGCGTAGTATCGTAGGAGCGTGGAAGACGAGGCCCAAGCCCGCAACCTGAACATCCACATGGACCCGGAGCACCTCGGCGGCGTCTACTCCAACTTCGCCAACATCAGCTTCTCGCCGTATGAGTTCACGATCACGTTCGCGCGGATCGACCACGAGGTCGAGGAGGGGGACGTCCCGGGCGTCGTCGTCGCGCGCGTGAACATGTCCACGCGCTTCATGAAGGAGCTGCTGGACGCGCTGCAGGACTCGTGGTCGAAGTTCCAGACGACCGAGGGCATTCGCAACCTGCCCGAAGCGCCGCCGCGCGAGTAGTGGCTTAAGGTGCCTCGCAGCCGATGCGGGTCGCCGTCATCTCCGACATTCACGGGAACTTCCACGCACTCGAGGCGGCGCTTGCGGCCGTCGAGGAAGAGGTCCGGACGCGATCTGGTGCCTGGGCGACCTCGTCGGGTACGGCCCGCGGCCGAACGAGTGCTGCGCGCGGGTGGCGGAAGTCGCCGACGTCTGCCTGATCGGGAATCACGATCTCGGGGTGCTCGAGCAGATCTCGCTGGACGAGTTCTCGCACGAGGCGGCCGCAAGCGCGCGCTGGACGCAGGAAGTGCTCGACGACAAGGCCCGCGAGTACCTCGCCGACCTGACGCCCGGGGCCGAGATCCCCGAGGCCGGCGCCGAGCTCTACCACGCGAGCCCGCGCGACCCAATCTGGGAGTACGTGCTCGACGCCAGCTCGATGGCCGCGGCCCTGGCGGACACGGTGCAGCCGGTGGTGATGGTCGGGCACAGCCACGTCCCGCTGACGGCGACGGTCGAGGATCGGCAGCTGACAGCAGCGCACGCGCCGGGCGGGACCGAATTCGACTACTCCGGCCGCCGAGTCCTGCTCAATCCGGGCTCGGTCGGCCAGCCGCGGGACGGAGACCCGCACGCGGCGTACGTCCTTCTGGACCTGGCCGAGCAGCGTGCGTCGTTCCGCCGCGTCGAATACGACGTCGAGCGGACGCAGCAGGAGATACTCGACGAAGGGTTGCCGGAGCCGCTCGCGGAGCGGCTAGCGCACGGACTCTAGGGCTTCGGCTTCGGCCTCGACGTCTTCCTGGTCGTCTCCGAAGGTGATGCCCTCGCGGGCGAGCGAAAGCTGGACTTCCTCGCGCGCCTTGTAGATGCGCCACTTGACCGTGGCGAGCGTGACCTCGAGGGAGTCCGAGATCTCGGTGTAGGAGAGGCCCACGACGTCGCGGAGGAGGAGTGCCATCTTGAGATCGACGTTCAGCGCCTCGACGGCGCGCCAGACGGCGTCGATCGCCTCGAGCCGCTCGAACGGAGCATCCACGACCTCGAGCGGCGGGATGTCGTCGATCGCCACCACGGCACGCGGGCGGCGTTCGCTTGCGCGGAGCTCGTCCAGCACCCGGTTCTTGGTCACCTGGAAGAGCCAGGTGGTGAAACGGCAGCGGAGCGAGAACTTCGGGAGGCCCTGGTAGACGCGGAGGAAGACCTCCTGCGTCAGGTCCTCGGCCAGCGAGCGGTCGCCGCCGACCAGGCGCAGCACGTAGTTGAACACAGGAGTTTCGTAGGCACGAACGATGAGAGAGAAAGCTCTTTCATCGCCCCGTTGTGCCTTCCGCAGTACGCCGGGGTCGGGTTGACTGAGCGACAAGGTGCACGAGTATAACGACGGCGGGTGTCGATCGGATTGGAAATTCGGTAGGAAGTAGGTCGGATAACGGAATCCTTACCCCTTGACGAGGCTGGTTCCGGTCATCTCCGGAGGCTGCTCGATTTGGAGCAGGTCGAGCACGGTCGGGACGAGGTCGGAGAGCTCTCCGCCGCTTCGTAGAGCCAGATCCTCGCCCGTGACGATCAGCGGGACCGGGTTCGTCGTGTGCGCCGTGTGCGGGCTTTGACCATCTTCCTCCAGCATTTGCTCCGCATTTCCGTGGTCAGCTGTAATCAGGGAAACACCGCCCGCTCCGGCGACGGCTTCGACGACCTCTTCCAGGCAGGAGTCGGCCGTCTCGACCGCGCGGACGACGGCCGGAATGACGCCCGTGTGCCCGACCATGTCCGGGTTGGCGAAGTTGACGATTCCGAAGCCGTAGCCGTTTCCGATTTCTGCGGCAAAGCGCTCGGCGACCTCGCGGGCGGACATTTCGGGTTTCTCGTCGTAGGTGCCCACGTCGCGCGGAGAAGGGATGAGAATTCGCGTCTCTCCCGCCCACTCGCTCCTCCCGGCCGCCGTTGAAGAAGTAGGTGACGTGGGCGTACTTCTCGGTCTCGGCAACGTGGAGCTGGCGGACGTCGTGCTCGGCCAGGACTTCCGCGACGGTTTCGTGGACGTCCTGCTGGCCGAACGCAACCGGGCAGTCGAGGTCGTCGCGGTAGCGGGTCATCGTCGTCAAGTCGTAACCGCCGTCGAGGAGCAGTTGCGAGAGCTGGCGAGCGCGGTCGGGGCGGAAGTTGAAGAAGATCGCGGCGTCCTGCCGCCCGAGGCGCGGCCGGCCTTCGATCACGACCGGCTCGATGAACTCGTCCGTCACACCCTCGTCGTAGCTCCGTTGCACTTCCGCCACAGGTTCAGCCCCCCGGGGGGATGATGCCTCGGAATTCGTGACGGCTTCGAATGCTTTCTGTGTCCGGTCCCAGCGCCCGTCGCGGTCCATCGCGTAGTAGCGGCCGGCGACCGTGGCGATCCGCTGCTGAGGCAGCTCGGCCAGGTCGTCCACGGCCGAGTGCGGCGACACGTCGCGACCGTCGGTGAAGGCGTGGATCCACGTCCGCTCCTCCATCCCCTCGCGGCGCGCCAATTCGAGCAGCGCCCGCAGGTGCTCGATGTGCGAGTGGACGCCGCCGTAGGACACGAGCCCGAGCAGGTGAACGTCCGCGCCCCGCTCGCGTGCGCGCCGGAACGCGCCGGCGAGCGCTTCGTTCTCGAAGAACTCTCCGCGCTCGATCGAGCGGTTCACTCGCTGGAGGTCCTGGAACAGCACCCGACCCGATCCGATGGTCAGATGGCCCACTTCGGAATTTCCCATCTGCCCTTCCGGAAGGCCGACGGCCGTGCCCGAGGCCTCGAGCGTGGTGTGCGGGTACCGCTCCCAGAGCCGCTCGAAAACCGGCGTCTCCGCCAACGAGATCGCGTTGCCAGGGCCGGGCGCCGCGCACCCCCACCCGTCGAGGATGACGAGCGCTACGAGGGGGTAGCCGCGATCTCGCAAATCGCCGCGAACGAGTCGAGGTCCAGCGAGGCGCCGCCGACGAGCGCCCCGTCGACGCCCTCCTGTCCGAGCAGCTCCTTCGCATTGCCGGGCGTGACCGAGCCGCCGTACAGGACGGGGACGTCGAGCAGGCTCTTGATCAGCGCATGCGCCTCGCGCGCCTGATCCGGCGTCGCCGTCTTCCCCGTGCCGATCGCCCACACCGGCTCGTAGGCGATGACCAGCCGGTCGTCCTCGGACAGCACGCCGACCTGGCGCCGGAGCACGTCCTCGGTCTCGCCGGCCTCGCGCTCGCTCTCGAGCTCTCCGACGCAGGCGATCACGAAGAGGCCGTGCTCGAGCGCCGTCGCCGCCCTGCGAGCGGTGGACTGATCGGTCTCGCCGAAGTGCTGACGGCGCTCGGAATGGCCGACGATCGCCGCGTAGACGCCGAGCTCACGCAGCATCGGCGCCGACACTTCGCCCGTGAACGCGCCTTCCGTCTCCCAGTGGACGTTCTGCGCCCCGACGGCGATCTCGCTGTCGGCGAGGCCGGTCACGGCCGCCGCGAGCGAGGTGTACGGCGGGAAGACCGAGATGTCGACGCTCCCGGCCAGGCCGTCGACGCGCCGCTTGAGCGCGCTGCAGAACTCCGCCGTCTCGCTCGCGGTCTTGTTCATCTTCCAGTTGCCGGCAATCAGCATGCGCTCAATCCTCAGGGATAACGGCCACTCCCGGCAACTCCTTGCCTTCGAGCAGCTCGAGCGCGGCGCCGCCGCCCGTCGAGGCCCAGTCGACCCGGTCGACCAGGTGGAGCTCGGCCAGCGCGCGGATCGAGTCGGCCCCGCCGACGACGGTGTACCCCTCGCACGCGGCGACCGCCTCCGCCACCGCGCGGGTTCCCTCGGCGAACTGCGGCTGCTCGAAGACGCCCATCGGGCCGTTCCAGAACACCGTCCGCGCCTCGCCGATTCGGGCGGCGAAGCGGGATCGCGTCTCGGGGCCTACGTCGAAGCCGTGCGACCCTGGGGGAACGCGGTCGTAGGGAATGACCTCGGTATCGGTGCTGTCGATGTCGGAAGCGGCGACGACGTCGCTCGGGAGCTCGACCGGGAACGGGAGCTGGTCGCCGTCGCGCAGCTCCTCGGCCATCTTCCCGCCGACGAGGACGGAGTCCGCCTTCCCCCCGAGGTTGCGCAGCACGCCGAGCTTGTCCTCGACCTTGGCCCCGCCGGAGACGAGCACGAACGGCCGCTGGACTTCGCCCAAGAGCTTGCCGAGCTCTGCGAGCTCCCGCTCGAGCAGGAGGCCGGCATAGGCCGGCAGCAGCTCGGCGACGCCGACCGTCGAGGCGTGAGCGCGGTGGACCGAGCCGAATGCATCCTGGACGAACAGGTCGTGACCGTCGGCGAGCTCACGTGCGAACTCCGCGTCGTTGTCGGTCTCCCCCGGGTTGAAGCGCGTGTTTTCGAGCACGGTGAGGTCGCCGTCGAACAGCTCCCTCAGCCGCTCCTCGACGGGGTTCATCGAGTACGCGGGGTCCGGGCCCTTGGGCCGGCCGAGGTGCGAGCACACCGTCACCGAGGCGGCGGCGCGGTCACGGAGCAGCTCGAGCGTGGGCAGCGCGGCGCGGATGCGGGTGTCGTCCGCCACGCGTCCGTCCTCGAGCGGCACGTTCAGATCGGCGCGGACGAGAATGCGGCGGCCTTCGACCTCCGCGTCGCGCACGGAGCGCGGGTGCCTCATTCCTCCATCGGGATCGAGCTGTAGAGCTCGAGCAGGCTGCCGGTGTGAGTGAGCTTCACAGCAGGCGGTCGATCAGATCGACGAGCCGGCACGAGTAGCCCCACTCGTTGTCGTACCAGCCGATGACCTTGACCAGGTCGCCGTTCGCCATGGTCGAGAGGCCGTCGATGATGCAGGAGTTGGAGTTGCCGACGATGTCGGACGAGACGATCGGATCCTCGGTGTACTCGAGGATGCCATCCCAGTGGTCGGAGGCGGCCGCCGAGCGGTAGGCCTCGTTCACGTCGTCGGCGGTCGCCGGCTTCTCGAGCACGCAGACCAGGTCGGTGACGCTGCCGTCCGGGACGGGCACGCGCATCGCCATTCCGTCCAGCACCCCCTTCAGCTCGGGGATCACCTCGCCGATCGCCTTCGCCGCGCCTGTCGACGCGGGGACGATGTTGGTCGCGGCCGCGCGCATGCGGCGCAGATCGGGCTTCCCCTTCCGCGTCATCGCCACCTGGTCCTGGAGCTGCTGCTCGGTCGTGTAGGCGTGGATCGTCGTCATGAAGCCCGAGGCGATCCCGAAGTTGTCGCGCAGGATCTTGGCCATCGGCCCGACCGAGTTGGTCGTGCACGAGGCGTTGGAGATGACGTGGTGCTTCTCCGCGTCGTAGGCGTCGTCGTTGACGCCGAGAACGATCGTCAGGTCGGGATCCGTCGCCGGCGCGGAGATGACGACCTTGTCGGCGCCGGCGGTCAAGTGCTGGGACGCGCCCTCGCGGTTGGTGAAGAGGCCGGTCGACTCCACGACGACGTCGACCTCCATGTCCCTCCAGGGCAGCGCGGACGGATCACGCTCGGCCAGGACGCGGAACGTGTTGCCGTCGACCGAGATCTCGCCGTCGGAGATCTCGATCTCCTGGTGGAGCTTGCCGTGCGTCGAGTCGTAGCGAAGCAGGTGCCCGAGCACGTCGGGCGCCGCCAGGTCGTTGACCGCGACGATCTCGAAGCCGGGGTCCTTGTGCAGGTATGCCCGGTAGAAGTTGCGCCCGATCCGGCCGAAGCCGTTGATGCCGACCCGCTTCGCCATGTCCCTCCCTTAGTCGGTGACCTTCAGCCGATTCTAAGCGGAGGCGTTCTGTCGGAGCGCGCGCTCCGTGGCGCTCCTCGGTTGTCTGGCTCGTCGCTGGCGGTGCGCGGCCGGAGCGGACAGTGTTTCCAACACGGCCGCGGAGAGCCGCGTGCCACTGGCGACGTCAGGCGTCCCGAAGGTCGGCCAGGCAGGTGAGGTGTCCTCGGTCGTCTCGGGCGCCGCTGGCGGTGCGCGGCCGGAGCGGACAGTGTTACTAACACGGCCGCGGAGAGCCGCGTGCCGTCAGCGGCGTCAGCCCGCGCGGCAGGCGGGCTTTGCCCGTCTGACGCGGGCGGCGAGACGAGCGAGGGAGGCGGGTGGGAGGGGTGGCTCCGAGGTCGACCCCCCCTCCGCTTTTGCCACGCTCAGGACCGTGACGACGGACGGGGTCTGTATCCGCCGCCGGAGGAGCACGGACCCGCCTTAGCGGCAAGTATGACGATTGATTGCCCGGAAAGCCAGGAAAATTCTTCAGGAATTCGCAAGCTTCACGAGCTTGCGAAGCCGCCGGTGGACGGCCGCCTTGCTGGTCGGGCTCCCACACTCGAGCGCGAGCTCGCGGAGGGAGAGGGACGGGTGCCGCAGGCGAAGCGCCGCGATCTCCTGGAGTGTCGCCGGCAGGGCCTCCAGGCGACCCGCGCGCTTCAGCGTGCGGACGGCTCCGATCTGCTCGTGCGCGGCGCGGCTCGTTCGGACGAGGTTGGCGTGATCCGCATTGGCCAGGCGATTGGCGCGCGACTTCGTGTCCGCAACGACGGCCTGCTCCTCGAACACGAGCGCCAGGTCACTCGCCCCCGCGAGCGCAAGCGCTCCGGCGATCGCGTCCACTCCCTTGACGTACGCGGCGACGTACCGCCCGCGGTCGATCAGCGACAGCTCGACGTCCTCGTGCGCGACCGTGGCGGCCAGGAAACGAGCTCCCTCCTCCTCCGCGAAACGGATCTCGAGGTGCGGGCCGCGCGGACCGCTCAGCGACCCGGCGCCGAGAAGCGCGCCGCGCAGGTAGGCACCGCGGCAACAGCCGCGCGCGACGACGCGAGCCGGTGGCCGCTCGAGCGGGGCAAGCCCCGCCGACAGGATCCCCGCCTCGTACAGAACCTGAAGCGCGTGGCCGGCGCCCGGCACGTGGAGCTGGTAGCGCGTCGCCTGCGCGAACGCCCGCTGGGTGTAGGTCCTGATCTCGCTCTCGATCTCGAACCGGCGCAACAGACTGAAGCCACGGCGCGCGACGGCTGAGCTCGCCAGGTCGAAGTGGACGGCGACACGGCGGCCGCCGAGGAGATGGACGGTCCCGGCGGTGTGCGCGAGACCGGAGAGCTCGGCGAGCACGTCGCACTCCTTCTTCGGCGTGATCGCCGCCAGTTCGTTGCGCAAATCCTCGGAGAGCGACACGCTCCAATCTACAATCGCGCCGTGAGCGCGCCCGGCATCTTCCGTCTGCCTCCGCCGACGAACGAGCCCGTGCACGAGTACGCGCCGGGCTCGCCCGAGCGCGGCGAGCTGAAGGCGAAGCTGGACGAGCTCGAATCCCAGCGGATCGACCTGCCGCTGGTGATCGGCGGCGAGGAGATCCGCACCGGCGAGACCGCCGAGGTCGTCATGCCCCACCGCACCAGCCACGTCCTCGCCGACATGCACCTGGGCGGCCCCGCCGAGGTGGACAAGGCGATCAAGGCAGCGGGTGAGGCCTGGCACGACTGGTCGCGCACTTCGTGGGAGGAGCGCGCCGCCGTGCTCCTGCGCGCCGCGGAGCTGCTCGCCGGCCCGTGGCGCATGACTTTGAACGCGGCCACCATGCTCGGCCAGTCGAAGACCGCCCACCAGGCCGAAATCGACGCCGCCTGCGAGCTCATCGACTTCTGGCGCTTCAACCCGACGTTCATGACTCGGATCTACGAGGAGCAGCCGATCTCGTCGCCCGGCCAGTGGAACCGGATGGAGTACCGGCCGCTCGAGGGCTTCGTCTTCGCCGTGACGCCGTTCAACTTCACCGCGATCGGCGGCAACCTCCCGGCGAGCGCAGCTCTGATGGGCAACACCGTCGTCTGGAAGCCGGCGTCCACTGCCGCCTACTCGGCTCACTTCATCATGGAGATCCTGCGCGAGGCCGGCCTGCCCGACGGCGTCATCAACCTCGTCTACGGTCCCGGCGCGCGCATCGGCGACGCCGCGCTTGCGAGCCCCGACCTCGCCGGCATCCACTTCACCGGGTCGACCGGCGTCTTCCAGTCGATGTGGCGGACGGTCGGCAACAACATCGAGCGCTACCGCAACTACCCGCGCATCGTCGGCGAGACCGGCGGCAAAGACTTCATCCTCGCCCATCCGTCCGCCGACGTCGACGCCGTCGCGACGGCGATCCTCCGCGGCTCGTTCGAGTACCAGGGACAGAAGTGCTCCGCCGCGTCGCGCGTGTTCGTGCCGCAGCAGATGTGGCCGGAGCTCAAGGAGCGGCTCGTCGAGCAGGTCGGCTCGCTGACCATGGGCGACGTGACCGACTTCGGAAACTTCATGGGAGCCGTGATCGACGCCAACTCCTTCCGCACGCAGAAGGAGGCGATCGAGGAGGCGCGCGCCGACGGTGACTCCAACGTCCTCGTCGGAGGCGACGTCTCGGACGCGGACGGGTTCTTCGTGAGGCCGACGGTGATCGAGACCCGCAATCCCAACTTCCGGCTTCTGCGCGACGAGCTCTTCGGCCCGGTCGTGACCGCCTACGTCTATCCCGACGGCGAGTGGCAGGACACGCTCGAGGTCGTCGACCAGGGATCTCCGTTCGGGCTGACCGGCGCAATCTTCTCGCGCGACCGCGCGCCGATCGAGGAGGCGCAGGACAAGCTCGAGTACGCCGCGGGCAACCTCTACATCAACGACAAGCCGACCGGCGCGGTCGTGGGGCAGCAGCCGTTCGGCGGCGCGCGGGCGTCCGGGACGAACGACAAGGCCGGTTCGATGTGGAATTTGATCCGCTGGGTCTCGCCGCGAACGATCAAGGAGACCTTCGTCCCGCCTACCGATTACCGGTATCCGTTCATGGATCCCGACACGGCCGGTACGTAGTCTCGAGAGCAGCATTCGCGACGCGCGCCGTGGTCCTCGGCGGTCAGCGCCGGTTAGCGGCACAAAGGCGCACGATCTCCTAGCCGCGGCCGGCCTTGTGCAGCTGCGCGTAGATCTGCCGCGCGGTCTTCGCCGGTAGCTCGGGCACGCCTTCGAGCTCCTCCTGCGACGCGGCGAGGAAGCGCTCGGCCGAGCCGAAGTGGCGCATCAGTGCGCGACGGCGCGCCGGCCCGACGCCTTTGAGGGTGTCGAAGATCGACTCCCTGGCGGCCGCGTCGCGGCGCTGGCGGTGGAAATCGAGCGCGAAGCGGTGCGCCTCGTCCCGGATCCGCTGGAGGAGCTGCAGCGACGGCGAGTGCCGGTCGAGCGCGACCGGTTTGGGATCGCCCGGGAGGAATACCTCCTCCTCGCGCTTGGCCAAGGAGATGACGGCGACCCGCGGCAGATCGAACGCCTGCATGGCCGCCAGCACGGCCGAAAGCTGGCCCTTGCCGCCGTCGACCACGACGAGGTTCGGCGTCGCCGCGAATGAGGCGTCGTACTCTTCCGCGGTCGCATCCCGCCGGCGCGCGAACCGACGGGTGACCACCTCCGCCATCGCGGCGAAGTCGTCCTGGCCGTTCACGTCCACGCACGCCGAACTTGCGGTAGTCCGACTTCTTCGGGAGCGCGTCCTGGAACACGACCATCGAGCCGACGGGCGACGCCGTCTGCAGGTTGGAGATGTCGAAGCACTCGATGCGGATCGGCAGGCTCTCGAGGTTGAGCGCCTCGCGCAGCTCCTCGAGCGCCTCGACGCGCCGCAACCGGCGCTGTTCGGACTGGACCGCGTCCGACTCGAGCGCGATGCGGGCGTTCTGCTCGGCCAGCTCGGCCAGCCGGCGTTTCTCCCCTCGGGCGGCGGCGCGCACCTCGACGCGCGAGCCGCGCCGCTCCGACAGGAACTCCTCGAGCGCCGAGGTGTCCCCCACCGCGAGCGGCACGACGATCTGCGGCGGCACGCTCGGCGACGAGCCGTAGTACTCGAGCACGAACGCGTCGAGCAGCGCGGGCAGATCCTGGCCCTGGACGTTCTCGAGATGGAACCCGTAGCGGTCGATCAGCTTGCCGTCGCGGAGCGGGAAGACCTGCACCGCGGCGCGGTCGCCCTCGGCGGCGATGCCGATCACGTCGACAGTTCCCACCGCGCGCCTGTCCGCCGCCTGGCGCTCGACCATGTGCCGCACGGCAAAGAGGCGGTTGCGGTGGCGCGCGGCCTCCTCGAACCGTTCGTCCGCGGCAGCCTCCTGCATCTTCCGCTCGAGCTCGCGGAGGATCGGCCGGGTCTCTCCCGAGAGGAACTCCATCACCTGCTCGATGATCAGCCGGTAGTCGTCCTTCGAGACGTAGCCGACGCAGGGCGCCAGGCAGCGGTCGATGTGGTAGTCGAGGCACGGGATGCCGGAGTGCCGTCCGGGCTTCGGGCCCTCGCACGGCCGGTAGGGGAAGACACGATTGAGGACGTCCAGCGTCTCCCGGACCTTCTTCGCGTTCGCGTACGGCCCGAAGTACTGGACGCCGCGGCGGTGGCGCTCGCGCGTGAACATGACGCGCGGGAAGTCGTCCTCGACCGTCACCGCGATGTACGGGAACGACTTGTCGTCGCGCAGGCGGATGTTGAACGCCGGACGGTGCCGCTTGATCAGGTTCTGCTCCAGATGGAGCGCCTCGACCTGGTTGCGGGTGACGATCACCTCGATGTCCTCGACCCGCTCGGCGAGACCGCGGATCGTCGTGCGGTCGTTCCGCCCCTGCTGAAAGTACGAGCGCACGCGCGGCCGCAAGGACTTGGCCTTGCCGATGTAGATCGGCTCGCCTTTCTTGTCCTTGAACAGGTACACGCCCGGCTTCGCGGGCAGCTTCTTCAGCGTGCTTTCGAGGTCTTTCGGCACTGGATCTAGCGTAGTGCGCCGCTACGCTTTCGCTCGTGGCCGGCCAGTACGTCGCGTACACGTTCTACAAGGTCGATCCGGCGTGGCGGCGCCTGCCGATCGACGAGCGCATGGCGGGGAAGGACGCCTTCGCCGAAGCGGTCGAGTCGTGGGCCCAGCGGATGGACCACCTGCGCGCCTACTCGGTCACGGGCGTCCGCCCCGACGCGGACTTCTTCCTCTGGAAGATCACGAAGCGCTACGAGGATCTCGGCGAGCTCGGCGCCGAGCTGAACTCGACGCCGCTGGCCGGCTGGCTGGAGACGCCGTACTCGTATCTCGCCACGACGAAGGCCTCTGAGTACACCGCGGCGCGCAAGCCGCGCCAGGTCGTCCCCAAGGGCTCGCCGTACCTGGTCGTGTACCCGTTCGTGAAGGTGCGGCCGTGGTATTCGCTCCCGCAGGAGGACCGCCAGCGCGCGATGGACGAGCACATGCGCATCGGCCACGAGTTCCGGACGATCACGAACCACACCACCTACTCGTTCGGGATCGACGACCAGGAGTTCATGACCGCGTTCGAATGCGAGGAGCCCGCCGACTTCATGCACCTGATGCGGACGCTGCGCGAGACCGAGGCCAGCCGCTACACCGAGCGCGACACGCCGATCTTCGTCGGCGCCTCCTGCGAGATCCGCGCCGCGCTCGACCAGCTGGACGGCGCCGCGGCACGGGTCGAGGCTTAGCTGACCCTCACCGCCTTCCAGACTCGCGAGCCGTCGGTCTCCACGACCTGGAGCCAATAGCGCACACCGCGCCGCGCGCGCGGAGCCGATCGGTCGAGATACGAGTACGACCTCCGGCGAGGCTTCCTCGCGCCGGCAGGATCCCGCTTCCCTTGGCGGGAGTGTGACGTCTCTCCACCACCATCGCGACTTCTCCGGAGAGACCACCGCGAAGCCTCTCCGCCGCCCGCTACCGTGGGTTTCGAGGCGATGAAGCGTTTCTGGCTCGACATGAACCCGACCGTCCGTGGGTTCATCATCATCCTCGCGATCACCGGCGTGGTTGTCGCCCTGTCGCTCTACTCGACCCTAGCCGCCCTCTACGCCATCGCGCGCATCGCCTTCTTCATCGCAATCGCCGTCTTCCTCTTCCTGGTGTGGCGCGAGCGGCGCGGCGAGATCTCACTCTGGTCGGCGCGGGCGCAGACGGTCTTCTACGGCGCCGCGATCCTGATCGTGATCGATCTGGGCTTCTTCTTCTGGCGCGGAATTCACGGCATCGACGCGCTCGCGTTCTTCATCGTCCTCGCGCTCGGGCTCTTCTCGATGTGGCGCGTCTGGAAAGACGAGCACAGCTACAGTCTCGAGTGATGGCCGTCGAAGAAGGCAAGCCCGCACCCGATTTCGAGCTGACGAGCGACTCCGGCGAGCAGGTCAAGCTGTCGGACTTCCGCGGGAAGCCCGTCGTCCTCTACTTCTATCCCAAGTCGGACACCCCCGGCTGCACGGCGCAGGCCTGCGGGATCCGCGACTCGTTCGCCGAGTTCGAGCAGGCCGGCGCGGTCGTCCTTGGCGTCAGCTCCGACAAGGAAGCCACGCAGGCGAAGTTCAGGTCGAAGTACGAGCTGCCGTTCACGATCCTGGCCGATCCCGACCACGTCGCCGGCAAGGCGTACGGCGTGGAGAAGGAGGACAGCCCGTACTTCCAGCGCTCGACGTTCCTGATCGACTCGGAGGGCAACGTCGCCAAGATCATGCTCAACGTCGACGCGCGCAAGCACGCCGACCAGGTCCTCGCCGCGCTTCCCGCATAGAGGCGACGGCGACACAGCGCGTCGGCGGACTCCGCTTCATCCTCGCGCTCAGCTTCGCCGCCAGGGTGTCAAACGAAGATCAGGAGCAGTTCAGTGTTGTGTCCAGCTAGACGACCGCTGTCCCGCGCTCGACAGCTGCGGGTGCGCCTCTCCGGGCGCCTCCCGCATTCCGCGCGACGATGTGATCGGCGATGTACGCGGCATCCCTGCCACGGTTCGGAAGCACGTCAGAGCTGAGCGAGTACTGGAAGACGAGGCCGAGGAAGTAGAGGCCAGGCTCGGATTCCACGACGCCGCGATAGTGACGCGGCTGCCCCTCCCCGTCGAATACCGGAAGCTCGATCCAGCTGAAGTCGGTGCGGAAGCCGGTGCACCAGACGACGTTCGCCACGTCGACGACGCGCCCATTCTCCAAGAGGGGAAGACCGTCCTGAACACCAGCCACGCGCGGCAGACGCTCAATGCCCTTCGCGGCCAGGTCATTCTTCCTTCGTCTGATCAGCGGGTCGCCTCCGTGAGCGAGCTTCGGACCAAGCTTGCGGCCGATGCGCGTGTCGACCCTGAGCACGCGATGTCCCAGAAAGCGGAAGATCCGGAAGCCCGTGCGGCTCCGCCGGCTGCCGTGGCGTACGGGAATCTGGCCGGTGCTCGGGCCCGCGACGAGGCAATGCCGGGTATCCGCCAGCTCGTAGGCGATTTCCGCTCCGGAGTTGCCCGCGCCCACGAGCAGCGTGTCGCCCTCGAGCAGCTGGTCCGGGTTGCGGTATTCGACCGAGTGAAGCTGCACGATCCGCGGGTCGAGCTCCGCTGCGAACAGGGGGATCTTCGGGATCCGGTGCGCTCCGATGGCGACGATGACGTGGGACGCCTCGAGCCGAAGATCTCCTGCTGACACGAGGAAGCGGTCGCCCGCGCGCGTGAGCCGTTGGACGCTGATCCCCGAGCGAACGGGCAGGTCGAAGTACTCCGCATACCTTTCCAGGTAGTTCCCCATCTCGTCCTTCGTGGGAAATGACCATGCGGGCGCGGGAAAGGGCATGCCCGGCAGGCTGTCGAAGAGGGCAGGCGTGAACAGACGCAGAGAATCCCATCGGCCGCGCCATGCGTCGCCTGTCCGCTCACCCGCGTCCAGGATCAGGAACGGCCGGCCCTGGCGGCGTAGGTGATAGCCGGCGGCCAGGCCTGCCTGCCCGCCCCCGATGATGATGGTCTCGACGTAATCGGCTTCGAGCGGGGTCATCGCGTCTCCTTCAGGTCGCATCACGGTCATGCCGCCACGCTAGGCAGGTCGCTTTGCGCGCGCATCGCCTGAATCGGCCATCTTGGGGAGGCCGCGACTACTGAATCTTGACCAGGAGGGTTCAGACGAGCTCGTGCTCGAAGGCGAACGCCGTTGCCGCCGTGCGGGACGAGACACGGAGCTTGAGGAGGATGTTCTGCACGTGGCGCGCGACCGTGTGCTCGCTGACGACGAGGATGGACGCGATCTCCCGATTCGTCTTGCCTCCGGCGACGAGACGTAGCACCTCCAGCTCGCGGGGCGTCAGACCGTGACTTTCGTCGCCTGGTTCGCCGAGCAGCCCATCGACCCTCGCCGCGTCCGGCACCGCCCCGAGTGTGCGGAAGCACTCGCGCGCGGCCTCGAGCTCTAGCTCGGCCGTATCGTGGTCGCCGAGCGCGCGGCAGGCCAGAGCGGCAAGGACCTGGGTCTTTGCGACTTCGTACGGAGCGTCGAGCTCCTGCCAGAGCGCGCGAGACCGCCGGAGCGCCGAGACCGCCCCTGCCGCGTCGCCGGCCGCTAGCTCAACCGCTCCGGTCGCGTATGACGCCATGGCGGCCAGCATCGGCCGTTCGCTCGAGGCCGCGATCGTCTCGAGTTCCTCGGCGGCTCTCCGCGCGTCGTCCAGGTCGCCCGCAACGAGCAAGATCTCGACGCACGCGGGCAGCAGCACTGCACGCCGTAGCGGCTCCGTGGTCACCGCGGCGATGCGTCGAATCGCCCCCGTCGCCGCTTCGAGATCTCGCTGCGCCACGCGGAGTAGTGCGAGCCCGGGCTGCGGCTCGCGACCATAGCCGCTTGCGTTGCGGTATGCCTGCTCGGCCTGGGCGAGATTTCCCTGCAGCCGCAGAAGCTCAGCCTGCTGGTAGTAGGCCTGGCCCGCCGCCGCACGATTCATCGCCTGTTCGCACCGCTCGCGCGCAATCCTCGCCTCCTCGAGCGCGCTGCTCCAATCGCCGTGCAGCTGTTTTATTCCGGCGCGGTGCGCGAGGCATCGACCCGTAAACGCCACCAGCTGAGGCTGGGACTCGCACCATTCGGCGAGCGCGTCCGTCCACTCTCGCGCCCGTCGAGGCTCGAAGGCTTCCTCGCACGAGGCGATCACCCCGCAGTAGACGATCCCCGTGAAGAACGGCCCTACCTCTCCGCCGGCCACCGAGACCATCGCCTCGTCGAGTAGCCGCAGACCGTCCTCGATCTCACCCTGCTTGATGCGCGCCAGCCCGCCAACGTGCAGGGTCGTTGCGAGGAGGTTGGGGTCGTGGAAGCGCTCAGCGATCGAAACCGCTTTCATGGCGTCCTCGTAGCAGCGCTCGTATTCGCCTGCGGCCTCGTGCCTGAACATGAGCGGGAGCAGCAGGTATCCGCGCTCGACACAGTCGCCACCCTCACCCTCGACGATCCGCTGCGCGCGCCCGAACCAGCCTCCGGCGGACCCGATCTCGCCCGCCGTTGCGAGGTTCATCCCCAGCATCACCGCGACACGTGCGGCCGAAAGGGGAGCTTCGCCTTCGAGGTATGCGTCGTGGGCGCGCTCGAGGGCGGCCAGGCCCTCGGGCATTTTCCCCGTCAGGAGGGCGGACATCGCCAGCAGCACAAGGTCGTCGGCGGCGATCGGCGCCTGCCTATCCGCGGCCGCGAGGGCCGCGTAGGCATCGCGCCACCGACTCTGCGTATACGCATCTCGACCTTGCAGGAGGTCGTCCATCGCCTCCGCCATCGAAGGGAAACCTATTCCAGACCTACAACCGGTCGCCGGGATGCCGAATGTGTGCTCGCTCGGCCTCGATCTGCTCGGGCGTCAGCGTCGCTCGGTCGGCGTCGTTCACGTCGTCGGGCTCGTCTATCCCTAGCTCCGTCTCTAGCTCCTCGATGTGCTCCAGCGTCAGGTCGTGGCGGCTCGGGCGCTGCCGAGCGGCGACGATCAAGCCAAGTAGCAGCGGCAGACAGAACGCGCAAATGCCGATGAGGAGCAGGTACGGGGTCACGTCCGAATCGTTTGGGGCAGTAGCGGGGCCGAAAGTCGCCTGATCCGGCGATGCGGATGAGAGGACTTGAACCTCCACGGGCTTGCGCCCACACGGACCTGAACCGTGCGCGTCTACCAATTCCGCCACATCCGCGCGGGATTCAAGTGTAGCGCCGGTACCATTTCCCTCCTGAAACGGGGTCTTGTTCTTCTCTGCGGGCTGGCGGCGCTTGCGCTTGCCGGACCTGCCGCCGCGGGCGCGCCTCGAACCGAGGTGGTGGTCTCGCTCGACGCGCCGCCGCTGGCGCAGGCGACCTCCGAAAGCCGCGTGCTGACGAAGGCCGCGCGCACCCACCGGCTCGACCTGCGCACCCCCACGAGCGTCGGCTACCTCCGCAGCCTGGCCGCGGCGCAGCGGACCCTGCAGGGCCGCATCGAGAGCGCACTCCCGGCCGCGACCGTGCGCTGGCACTACAGCATCGTCCTGGACGCGCTCGCGGTCGAGCTGCCGAGCTCCCAGGTTCCCCGGCTTGCGAAGCTCCCCGGCGTCGCCCGGGTCTATCCCTCCGTGCGCTACCACTCGCTCGGCGGCGCCGCGCAGACGCTCAACCAGACCCCGGCGCTGATCGGCGCGACCGCGATCTGGGGCCCGAACCTGACCACCGCGGGCAACGGGATGAAGATCGGGATCATCGACGACGGCGTCAACCAGACCCATCCCTTCCTCTCGCCCAGCGGCTTCGCCATGCCGGCCGGCTTCCCGAAGGGGAATACGAACTACACGACCAACAAGGTGATCGTCGCGCGCGCATTCGCACCGCGCGTCGCCCAAGTACGCGAACGCCAACCTGCCCTTCGACCCGAACCAGTCGGAGCACGCGACGCACGTCTCCGGGATCGCCGCCGGCGACCACGGAACGGTCGCGAGCGGAGGCCTCAACGTCTCGGGAATCGCGCCGAAGGCGTTCCTCGGCAACTACAAGGTGCTGACGATCCCCACCATCTCCGGTGTTGGCCTCGACGGCAACAGTCCCGAGATCGCCAAGGGGATCGAGGCCGCCGTGGCCGACGGGATGGACGTGATCAACCTCTCGCTCGGCGAGCCCGAGATCGAGCCGAGCCGCGACATCGTCGTCAAGGCGATCGACGGCGCGGCCCGGGCGGGAGTCGTGCCTGCGATCGCCGCCGGCAACGACTTCGACGGCTTCGGCCGCGGTTCAGTGGGCTCACCGGGGAGCGCGCCCCTCGCCATCACCGTTGCCGCGGCGAAGAAGTCGCTCGTGATCGCGAACTTCTCCTCCGGCGGGCCGACGCCGGTGTCGCTGCAGATGAAGCCCGACGTCACGGCTCCCGGCGATTTCGTGCTCTCGTCCGTGCCGGCAAATGACGGCCTCTGGGCATCCTGGAGCGGGACGAGCATGGCTTCGCCGCACGTCGCCGGCGCGGCCGCGCTCCTCAAGCAGATCCATCCGGCGTGGACGGTCGCGCAGATCAAATCGGCGCTCGTCTTGACCGGGACACCGGTCTACACCGGATCGAACCACGCGACGGAGACGACTTCCGCGCGGGAGGGCGGAGGATTCATCAAAGTGCCGCGGGCGAACGACCCGCTCATCTTCGCCTCCCCCACCGGGCTGTCGTTCGGCCTCTTGCGTGGCGGCGCCACGTCCGCGAAGACAGTGACCCTGTCCAACGCGGGAGGCGGCACCGGGTCATGGCAGGTCTCTGTCGACCTGCAGCAGGGGGCGGCCGGCAGCGTCCGCGTGCCGGCGTCCGTCGCAGTTCCCGGGCTCCCTCCAGGTAACCGCCCACGCCCCGACGCAGCAGGGCGAGGTCACCGGCTTCGTCGTCCTGACGAAGGGCGGAGAAAGCCGCCGTATCCCATTCTGGTTCCATTCGGAGACGCCGCAGCTGCCCAAGCAGAAGCACGGCAAGCTCAGGAAGACCGGGACGTACAAGGGCAATACGAAGGGACGCCGCTCGCTGGTCAGCGCGTACCGCTACCCCGAGAATCCGTCCGGCGCCGGCATCCCCGCGAGCCTCGGCGGGCCCGAGCAGGTCTTCACCGTTCGCCTGACCAAGCCGGTCGCGAACTTCGGCGTGGCGATCCTCAGCCAGAGCCCGGGTGTCGCGATCCAGCCCCGGGTGGTGGCGAACGACGACGAGAACCGGCTGACCGGCTATCCCGCGCTGCCGCTCAACCTCAACCCCTACGTGCGGAGCTTCTACGCCCCCGCGCCGGCAGCCGGCGCGATCCTCCCGGCCAAGGGCCGCTACGACGTCGTCTTCGACTCGGCCTCGAACGTTCGACGCGGGCAAGTTCACGTTCCGCTTCTGGATCAACGACGTGACGCGGCCGGCGGCCAAGCTCCTGACGCGCTCGGTCAACCCCGGCGGCGTCCTGCGGCTGCGGGTCACCGATCTCGGCTCAGGAGTGGATCCGAGCTCGATCAGCGCCTCGATCGACGGGATCGCCACCCGCGGCACGTATTCGCGCAAGAAGAACCGGGTGACGATCACGACCGGCGCGCTCGCGCGCGGGACGCACCGCCTGACCTTCCAGGTCTCCGATTAGCAGGAGACGCGGAACATGGAGGACGTCGGGCCGATCCTGCCCAACACGCGCACGATCAGCACCACCTTCCGCTCGAGTTAGCGGTCCTGCGCGCGAGCTAGCGGTTCTGCTCGCGCTCTTCGATCGTGGGGAGCTGCTCGAGGTCGCGCTCGACGCTGGCGGCGAATTCCTCGCTCTCCGAGCGCGCCGCCGCCTCTGACGACTGGACGATGTGCCACGTCGCCTTGCGGCGTGCCCGCTCGCGGCGCTTGCGTGCGCCTGTTCCGAAGCGGCTATTGAGGCGCGGCCACTCGGCTCCGATCAGGATCAGCACCGCCGCGGCGAGCAGGGCGATGGACGGCCAGCTCACGTTTGTCAGTCTACCGCTGTAGCATCGGAGCTGTGGCGCACATCTGCCGCCTCGCGCTACTCGCCGCAGTCGCCACCCTCGGACTGGCCTTTGGCACACCCGCCCAGGCTGGCACGCAGACCCTCGTCTTCACGTCCGGACCGGTCACGGTCACGCCGTACGACGCGATCACGCGGACGGCGCTGATCGATTCACCCGCGGTGGACGGCTACGTCACCGGGATCAAGGCCGACCTCGTGGACGCAGGCGGGAACGTCGTCCCCAACACGCAGGTCATGCTCCACCACGTCGTGTTCGCCAAGATCGGGGCGCCCGACTACACATGCCCCGGGACGTACGCACAGCGGTTCTTCGCGGAGGGCGAGGAGCACTACGCGATGAGCATGCCGGACGGCTACGGATACCCGAACAAGGCCTCCGACCACTGGGGCCTGCTGGCGATGCTGATGAACCACCTGCCGGACACGCACACGGTCTGGGTGCGCTACACGGTCACGTACGCGACCGGAGAGCAGCTCCGGCCCGTCAAGCCGATCTGGCTGGACATGAACAACTGCAAGGCCGACCCGATTTACGACATCCCGGGCACCGGCGGGCCGGGATCGACCTACTCGCGCCGCGTCGACCTGACCATGCCCGAGAGCGGACGGCTCCTGACGGCGGGAGGCCACATGCACGGCGGTGGGATGCGGCTCGAGCTCTCCGACCAGACGTGCGGGCGAACGCTCTTCACCTCCCAGCCGAGCTGGAACGGGCCGATCCCGCTTCCGCTGCTGCACGAGCCGGGCCCGACCAAGATGTCGAGCTTCCAGAGCCCGCTCGGAATCCCGGTCGCGGCGGGCGACGACCTTCGACTGACCGCTGTGTACGACAACAGCCGCCCGCACACGCGCGTGATGGGGATCATGATCGCCTACCTGGTACCGACCGTGGTCGCCGGCTGTGAGACGGTCCCGGGCCTCACGATCGACCTGGGCACACCCGGGCCTCCGACGAATATTCGCGTGCCCCTGCTGCAGAAGCCGGCCGGGCCGCTGCGCAGGAACATCAAGGGCACATGGGTCGGCGACTACAAGTACGGCGCGCAGCGCGTCACCGTCAAGAAGGGGACGACGTTCACCTGGCGGTTCGTCGGCGCGGTTCCGCACGACGTCACGCTCGTCAGCGGGCCGGTCGGGTTCTCCTCGCCGTGGACGTCGAGCGGCGGGACGTTCTCGCATGCGTTCACCCGCCCCGGCACGTACAAGCTCTTCTGCTCGTTGCATCCCGCCCGGATGACCGAGCTCATCCAGGTGCGCAAGAAGTGAGCTAGTGACCCCTCAGGCAGGCTGCCGGCGCATCCCACTGCTGGAGCAACGCTTTGCCGTCCGCCTGCCGCTGACCTTGGCCGGATCGCTCGGATCGTAGTCGCCCGGATCGCTCACCTCGGCTAGCACGAGCGGGGTGACGCCCGGCCCGGACAACACCCATCGGGTAGTTCGTCCTACCCCTTTGATCTGGGCGATCCTGCGGCTGCTCAGCGCTCCTTCGCGCAGACGCGATCACCGGCGAGCACCTGGTCGAAGATCCCGTTGATCTGCGCGTCCTGAACAGGGTCGTATGGCCCCAGGCGCGGCCCGTCCCACTCGACGATCGGCGTCACGCCCGGTCCCGACACGCGTACACGGTGCCGTTCCCCGAGGCCCGGGCCGCGCAGCTCGTGCACGGGATATCCCGCGGGGGTGTACTGCGGGACGAACGAATAGCAGAATGCGCCGTTGGGCCGGTGAAGCGCCAGGCCTGTGTCGCGCTTCCAGCCGGGACCGTAGACCGAATTCAGGGTGTCGATGTAGGCGTACTGGCCGAACCCGCTCGCCTGCGTGCCGAAGACCGGCTGGCCGTGGTAGGTCAGGCGGCCGAAGAAGCCCTGCCACCTGCCGCCGTAGGTCCAGTTCGGCCAGACCTGGAGCTCGGGCAGCGGACCGCTCCAGTGCGAGAGATGGAGCTCGACCGCGGACTGCGACGGCTTGAACGGCGGCACACCACGCATCGGAGCGAGGCGGACCCATTTCTGCAGCGCCCAGTAGCTGCCGTCGGTCGCCTTGCATCCCGCCACGAACAAGACCAGAGGCGGCCCGTCGTACGGCCCACAGGCGTCACGCAAACGCTTCCAAGCACGCGGACTGTCCAGTCGCCCAGCCGCCGGTCCAGTCGACGTTAAACGCCGTCTGGCGAGCGGCGAGCTTCTCGTTCGCGATGCCGCCGACAGCGCCCCAGGCGAGGAGGTTCACGCGCTTGCCGTTCCGCCGGGTGTACTGGACGAGCGCGTGCCCGTGACTGTCGACCTTCAGGGTCGGGTGCTTCACATTGCGGTCGACGATGAACGCTGGCACGCGCCGGCCCGACAAGAACCGCCGCAAGGACCGCGGCGACGCAGCCTAGTCGAAGCACACCCTTCATCCCCGCGCGGTTGTATAGCGGAATTACCGCGAAAACGCCAATGCCTCGGGCCGCTGTAGGCGGAACCCTAGGTGACCTTGATGTCGGCGCAGGATTGTTTGCTTTGGTTCCCGGCGGCGTCCTGGGCAAGGACGCAGAAGCTGAGCCGCTGGGCTTTCGACGGCGCCGTCCACCTGACGAAGTACGCGCCGTTGTCCAGCGCATCCTGTCCCCACTGCCGGAGGCGCTTGCCCTTGCGGAAGAGGCCGGCCACGAGCGAGGCACTGCCGCTGTCGTCGGAGACGGTGAAGCGCAGCCGCCCAGGCGTGCCGTGCTTGAGTATGCCGCCGCGCGCTTTTGCCGCCGGCCGCTGGGTGTCCGGCGGGGGCGGAGGTGGCGGCGGCGGGGGTGGCCCCCCGACGGTCGTCGCGTTGAGCGCGGCGAAGACGTCGATTCGCGGGGTCACGCGCCCGTTCCTCGCGTCCGTGATGGACTTGCCGGTCGACTTCAGGGTCGTCTCGATCTGCGCGGGCGTCAGCGACGGGTTCTTCTGCAGCAGATCCGCCGCCGCCGCCGCTGCCGTCGGCGAGGCTTGCGACGTTCCGTAGTAGGTGGATGTCCTCCCGCCCATCCCGGTCGAGGTAGTTGCCGCCCCAGGGGCGAGGAGGTCGAGCGCCGTGCTCGAGTTCGAGAAGCACGTGACCTTATCGGCCGCGGTCGAGTCAGCGCAGAACGCGGTGTTCGCGCCGTAGTTGCTGTCGTATACCGCACCGACTGCCACCACCTCGCTAATGCACGCCGGAAGCGCCATCTTCGTCGTCGACTTCTGGTTCCCGCTCGAGGCGAAGAGGGTGACCCCCTGCATGTGCAGCGAGTGAACGACCGAAGTGAAGTTCGGATCCTGGTTGTTGCATGGCCCGGCGAACAGGGCATTCGTCCCCAGGCTCATGTTGATCACCTTCACCCGGTACTCGGGATGGTTGAGTATGAACTGAAGCCCAGAGATGACCTGAGCGGTGTCCGAGAACGACCCGTCGGCCGCCAACACCTTGACGATTACGAGCTTCGACGAGGGGGCGACGCCGGTCGGCGCCTTCGTGCCGTTGCCTGTCACGATGCCGGCGACGTTCGTGCCGTGGCCGTTGTCGTCGCGGCCCGCCCCCGCGCCGCTCTGTGTGTGCAGCCCGTTCGGGCACGTGCCCGGCGAATGGACGTAGCACCGCTGCGCGACGAGCGCATCCTGCAGGTCGGGATGGTTCAGCATCATGCCGGAGTCGAGGATCCCAACAGTCACCCCAGCACCTGTGTAGCCGGCGGCGCGAGCCTCGTCGGCGTGGACGAGCGGATCCGCCTGCAGATCCTCGGCATGCCCGGCGAAGTCCAGGTAGATGCGGCTGACATCGGGCGAGGTTGCGAGCCGCCGCAATCCCTTCGCCGTCGTCCAGCCGGCCATTCCCGGCACCGCGTCCCAGTGCGTCGTGGAGAAAAACCCGTTCCCGGCCCTGGCGAGTACACGTGTGCGGACGGTGCGCACGATCGAGCGCATTCCGGCCAACGTTCGCGGCTGCCGGGTCCTGAACGCAACCTGTACGAACGCCGAACCGTGCTGTGCGACGGCGCGCTGCACGCCCGGGCCGAAGACGGCCGGATTAGCCTGCTGGGGAGCGAGGAGCAGGGTGAGAGCGGTTATGGCCTGGATCGCGATCACATGTCACCTTGGTCTGGAGTGCGCGGGCCACACAGTTTCGACCGGAAATCACCACGAGTCAAGGAAGGTTTAAGTAAGTTCAGACCCGTCGAAGATCTTGAGCGGCAGGCCTGAGAGTTGCTCACCGGCGCCCTTACCGATCCGCCAGGTCTCCTGCATGTACAGGCAGGAACCGTCCTCGGCGATGACGTGCGGATGCATGGAGAAGACCATGTTCTCGCGCAGCACCGTTTCGTTCCCCTCCCCCACCCGCGGGTGCTCGATCATCGTCATCCCGATCGAGTGCCCGGTGACGTGGCCGAGGCCGTAGCCGCGATCGCGGAACGGCTTCGAGACGGCCATGTGGACGTCGTGCGCGGTCGAGCCTTCCTTCATCACGGCGCGCGCGATCTCGCCGTACTCGACGTAGGCCTCCATCATCGCCGCGGTCACTGCGCTCGGCTCGCCGGCCATGATCGGGCGCGAGACCTCCGCCCAGTGTCCGGTCGGGCCGCCGATCTCGAGCGAGTACAGGAGAAGGTCGTCCGCGGCGACGCGGCGCGTCTCGCTGGGGATGACGAACTCCGGGCGCGCGCCCCCCCGAGGGCCGCTCGCGAGCACCATGTTCATCGCGTGGCGGCCGGTGCCGAGCTCGACGAAACGGGCGGCGGCGGGCGCCATGATCTCGGCCTCCGTCTTGCCGGGCTCGTAGGCGCGCAGCACCTCCCAGAAGCCGGCCTCGTTGATGTTCACCGCCTCACGCACCGATTCCATCTCGGCCTCGCTCTTGACCGCGCGGGCGCGATCGAACGCCTCGTCGAACGGGACGACCTCGAACGAGCCCTCGGCGAGCGCGCGGTAATCGCGGACGTTCATCACGTAGTCGAGGCCGTAGACGCCCACGCGCCCGGCCCCGGCACAGCGCTCGCGCAGCCAGTCGCCCGGCCTGTCCACGAACACCTTCTCGTCGACCCAGGCCGCGTCATGGAAGCCGACGTAGCGCGCCTCGCTCGGAAAGACGATCGCCGCATCGCCTTCGCGCGGGACGAGCACGTACGCATAGCGATGGACGATGTTGAAGCCGGACATGTAGGCGACAGCGCCGTCGAAGCCCGTGTACTCGCTGCCGGAGACGACGAGGACGTCGACATCCTCACGCGCCATCTCGTCGCGCACGCGGCTGTAGCGGTCCTGGACTTCGCTCATCTCCACGAGTCCTCCAATGCTTTCACGAGCGCCCAGATCGCGCGGTTCAGCGGGACGGAGACACCCTCTTCCTCGCCGTGCTCGACGATCGCACCGTTCAGGAAGTCGATCTCGGTCTGCCGGTGCGCGAGGACGTCCTGGGTCATGCTCGCCTTGTGGTCGTGCGCGACGCGCGCGGCGTGGTCGACCATGTCCTCGGGGTCGTGGTCGAGCTCGATGCCGAGCGCGCGCGCAACCGCCTTGCACTCGTCGATCAGGCCGCTGATCAGGCGTCGCGTCGGCTCGAAGTCACAGATCTCGCCGTGCGCGAGGCCGGTCAGCGCGCCGACCGGGTTCGTCGAGGCGTTGAAGATCGCCTTCGTCCACTGGGCGCCGCGCGCATCCGCGTGCGCGTGCGTCGGCATGCCGGAACGCGTCACCGTTTCTGCGAGCCGCTCGACCTCGTCCATCGGCGCCGGGCTCGGCTCGAACGGGCCGATCCAGGTGTCCCCCGCCGTATCCCAGCCGACGTGTCCAGGCGCGATGACGTGACCGGCGGGGAAGGTCGTGCCGCGCATGACCCGCTCGACGTGGTTCGCGATCAGCTCCTCGTTGCCGATCCCGTTCTGGACGGAGCAGACAGCCCCGTCCGCGAACGCGTGCGCCGTCGCCGCCAGCGCGGCGTCGGTGTGCATGCTCTTGACCGCGACGATGCCGAATTCGCACGGCGGAAGCTCGCCCGCGTCGCTCGTCGCCCGGAGTCGGCCGACCAGATCGCCGACGCCCGAGAGCCTGAGCCCGTGCTCGTCGATCGCGTCGACGTGGTCCTGCGCCAGGTCGTACGCCCAGACCTCGACGTCGTCCAGCTGGGCGAGGTGCGCGGCGAACAGGCTGCCCACTGCGCCGCAGCCGATCACTCCGACGCGCATGCCAGCTCCTTCGCGCGCACGAGCGCGAACAGCGCCTCGTGCAGGGGGACGGGGACGCCGGCTCGCTCCGCCTCGCGCACGAGCGCTCCGGTGATCAGGTCGATCTCGGTCGGCCGGCCGGCCTCGATGTCCTCGAGCATCGAGGGGACATGGGCGCTGCCGCGCTGCGTCGCCAGGACGTTCATCTCCCAGGGATCATCGTGCAGGTCGACGCCGGCCGCAGCTGCGACGCGCTTGCCCTCCTCGACGAGCTCGTGCACGACGTGGCCGAGCGCGTCCGTGCTCCCGCGGTCGGCGAAGTGCGGCGCGTGCGGCAGGTGCGTGAGCGCCGATACGGAGTTGACGGTCGCGTTGAAGATCAGCTTCGACCACTGGGCCGGCCGGAGATCCTCGAACGCGCGCGCCTTCAGGCCGGAGCGGACGATCAGGTCGGCCGTGCGCTCGACGGTCTCGTACGGCGTGTCGCCGTAGGGGCCGAGCCAGGTCTCGGTGTCGAGGATGTACTCGACCTCGGCGTCCCCACGGCGGTTGCCGCTCATGAACGTGACCGCCGAGATCAGCGGCCAATCGCCATGGCGGCGGACGATCTCCTCGGCGCCGAGGCCGTTCTGAACGGTCATGACGGTCGCCCCGGACAGATGGCCTTCGAGAGCCGATGCGGCCTGGTCGACATGGGTCGCCTTGGTCGCGACGATGCACAGGTCGGCGTCCCCGAGCTCTCGCGGGTCCGTCGTCGCCTCGAGCTCGGCCGTGAAGTCGTGGCGGCCCGAGACGCGCAGGCCCTGGTCGCGCAGCGCCCGCGCGTGCTCCTCGCGCCGCGCGAGGACGACGACGTCCGCAACCTGCGCGAGATGCGCCGCGTACAGGCTGCCGATCGCCCCGGCCCCGACGATGCAGACGCGCGTGCCGCTCGTGCGGTTCAGCCCTGACCGCCGGCCGCTTGTTCTTCCTGCTCCTTGCGTCGCGGTGGTATTCGAGCCGCTCCTCGAACATCGCCTTGGCGCGCTCCCAACGCTTCTGCGCGTCTCTGTGGATCTGGCCCGCGCTACGAGTCGGTTTCCTCTTCCTCGTCATCCGGGCTCCTCTCCGAGCAAGTAGCGGATCTCCTTCAGGTGCGCCTCAATGTCCATCAGATTAGCGTTGGCGTGAAACAGTCCTTCGATGATGCTGAGCACGTCATCTCGCTCCATGCGCCCATCGTGCAGGACCACGGGACGAACTCGACGCTCGTCGCAGTTCTGGCACGGCTTCGTTACTGGTTCGTTCGATTGACCAGCACGCGGAACTCCTCGTCCGAGACGAGCCCGTGGCGTTCGACGGCGATCCGCTTTACCTCGGCGAGCAGATCACGGTAGGCCTCCTCCGGCACGTCGAGCTCCAGCTCGTCGCACTTGATCCGGATGCTGTCCACGCCGCTCTTCTTGCCGAGCACGATCCTCCGGTCGGCGCCGACGAGGTCGGCGGCGAAGGGCTCGATCGCCGGCGGATCGTGGAACTGGCTCGCGACCGCGCCGCTCTCGCGCGTGAACAGGTTCTCGCCGATGACCGGCTTCCAGGGCTCGAGCTCGTAGCCGGAGAGCGCCTGCACGCGGCGTGAGACCTCGCGCAGCTTCTCGAGGCGCAGGTTCGTTTCCGTCCCGTACAGCGCGTGGAGCGCCATCGCGACCTCACCCAGGTTCGCGTTGCCGGCCCTCTCCCCCATCCCGTTGATCGTGCCGTGCACCCACGTGGCACCCGCGCGCACGGCTGCGACGGCGCCCGCCGTGGCGAGCCCGAAGTCGTTGTGCCCGTGCCAGTGGACCGGGACATCCGGGCTGACCCACTCGCGCACTCTCGAGACGAGCCGTCCGGCGGCCTCCGGAGCCGCGACGCCGATCGTGTCGACGACCACGGCTTCCTGCGCTCCTGCCTGCCGCGCCGTCCGGTACGCGCTCTCAAGGAACGACAGGTCGGCGCGCGTCCCGTCGACGCCGAAGAAGGCGATCGTCATGTCGTGCGCGACCGCGTGCGAGACGGCGTCGTCGATGCGGCGTAGAACCTCCTCGTGGTCGAGCAGCAGCGCGCGGAGCTTCCCTTCGCTGACGGGCGCCTCGATTACGGCCGCGCGGACGTCGAGCTCGATGAGCGCGTCGACGTCTGCGCGCAGCGCGCGGGAGAAGCCCCAGATCTCGGCTTTGAGTCCGGCGCCCTGGATGAGCTCGACCGCGCGCCGGTCCTCCGGGGAGACCCGTGGAAAGCCGGCCTCGATCCGGTCGACGCCGAGCTCGTCGAGAAGGCGCGCGATCTCGAGCTTCTGCTCGGGATCGAGGACGACGCCGACGGTCTGCTCGCCGTCGCGAAGCGTTGTGTCGTAGAGGCCGACACGCCCGCCGATGCGGACGTCGTCGTTCAACGCTCCGGTCCAGACCTGCTCTGTCACGCCACGTACCTCGCGAGCAGGTCGAGAAGCTGTCGCGGGTGCAGGCGCAGGCGACGGCGCCGAAGCTCGTCAATCCGCACCCATTCATGCCCGAGATGAGCGACGCGCTCGACGCCGGGCTCCAGCCCCGCCGGTGCGCACTCCTCGTCCTCGACCCGGAGCGAGAAGATCGTCTCGCGCTGCCGATAGTGGCGCCCGTCGAACTGGAAGTCGGTCTCGACCACACCGAGCCGCGGCCCGAGCTCCTCGGCGACGATGCCGGTCTCCTCGTACAGCTCGCGTCGCGCGCCGTCTGACGGAATCTCACCCTCCTCGAGGCCTCCGCCAGGCAGCTCCCAGACCTCGCTGTCTGCCCGACCGGGATCCCACGTGTGGAGCAGCAGGACGCGCCGGCTTGGCGTCGATCACGGCCACTCGGGCGGCTTCGCGGCGAACGACCTCGCTCATCGGAAGTCGTCCGGGTAATCGGACAGCTTCTCCGGCCCGTCGGCGGTGACCAGGAAATTGTCTTCGAGTCGCAGCCCTCCGCCCCCCTCCCAGTAGATGCCGGGCTCGATCGCGAGCACCATGCCGTCGCGGATCGTCCCAGATCCGGCCTGGTGCGCGTAGGGCGGCTCGTGCGCTCGCGCGCCCACGCCGTGACAGATTGGATGCGAGGGCTGGCCCGGATAGCCGGCGTCGGCGATCCCCTGGCGGACGAGCCGGTCGAGCTCGGGGAGGCTCGCGCCTCCCGGCAGTGGTCGACTGCGGCGTTGTAGACCTCGAGGAGCTGATCGAGCAGGCGGTCGTACTTCGGCGTGAGGTCACCGGGGCAGACGTTCTTCGTGTGGTCGCACCAGTAGCCGTCGACGCAGACCCAGATCTCGAGCAGGGTCGGCTCGTTCTCCTGGACGGGACGGTTGCCGGTCGCGGTGAAGGTGCGGATGCCGGGGCCGGACCAGACGAGCGAGTAGCCGCGCGCGTGCCCGCCGCCGTGGTCGAGGACGTACCCCTCCCAGAGGGCGGCGATCTCGCTCTCCCGCATGCCACGCTCGATCGTGTCCGCCACGTAACGCGTCGCTGCGGCTGCGAGCGCGTTCGCCTCGCGCATACGTTCGATCTCCTGGTCGGTCTTGATCATGCGCGCCTCGGCGAGCAGCGGCGAAGCGTCCGCGGCGGCGCCGAACGCCTCGAAAAACTGCTGCGTGAAGACCGTAGGCTCACCCACCATGCGATCGGCGACCTGGGTGCCCTGCGAGAGCTCGAGGCCGACCCGCTCGAGTCCGCGCTCGCGGCATACGGCCTTTGCGACGTCGGTCGAGCGTGCCCACGCGGGTCGCGGGTCGTTCGGGTCGTAGCCCCTGAACGGCCGCAGGTCTTCTGTCCACGCCATCTCGGCGGCCTCCTCGAGCTGCGGCTCCATCACGACCAGCGTCGGATCCCCCTCGCGAGGGAACACGACGACGTCGTAGCCCTTCATGCACCAGTAGTTCGAGAGATAGAGGACGTTGTCGGGCGCGCGGACGACGAGCGCGTCGAGCTCGCGCTCGGCCATGAGCGCGCGCACGGGGTCGAGCTTTGGGTCGTCCCGCGGCCAGGTCTTCGGGGCCCCCGGAAAATGCGCAGCATTTTCTGGGGTAGAGCTCATCGGTGCCAGCCTGCCGCCAGGTGGCTCAGGTATATGAGCCGGTCGCCGAAGTCGTCGAGGATCCGGCGTCGCGTCTCGATCGCGCGCTCGTGATCCTCGTCGTAGGCGAACGTCCATTCCGGATGGTCGAGCTGCGCGGGATGCGGAACGGCGTCGGCGACGATCACCGCGTGGTCGCCGACGAGCAGGCCGATGTGACCGTCGTCATGGCCCGGCAAGTCGACGACCGACACGCCCGGAACGATCTCCTGCCCGCCCGTCACCGTCTCGAGACGATCCTCGAGACCGAGCACGCAGCTGGCGATGTGCGGGCGGTCGGCTCGGCGCTGCGCAGCCGCGAGCGCATCCCCGTGGAGGAGGTAACGGGCCCGCGGGAATGTCGCGCTGCCGTCGTCCTGCACGTTCCAGCCGACGTGGTCGATGTGGACGTGGGTCAGCAGGACGATGTCGATCTCCTCGGGCTCGACCCCGCGTCCGGCGAGCTCGCGCAACAGGCCTTCCTGCGACTCGGGCTCAGGCATCCAGTCGTTCCAGAGTCCGCGCGGCCCCGCCCCGGTGTCGACGAGCACCGTCGCCTCGCCCTCGCGCACGAGGAAGCACATGATCGGGAGCCGCCACTCGTTGCCGGACACAAGCTCCGGATACCGCTCCCGGTACGACACCCAGTCCGTTTCCGACATGTCCGGGAAGAGCTCGTCCAGCGGCCCGAGCAGGCCGACGCCGTCGCAGAGCGGCTCTACCACCGAATGCGCTCGGGCGGCGGCACTCCGTGTGCCTCCTGCCAGGAGATCACGGGGTTGCGCAGCACGCCGATCTTCTCGATCTCCGCCTCGATCACGTCGCCGGGCTTCAGGTAGAGCGACGCGGCGTCCTCCGAGAAGCCCGCGACGCCGGAGACCGTCCCGGTGGAGACGACGTCCCCCGCGCTGTAGCCGAGCGCCGAGTAGTGGGAGAGGATCTCCGGGATCGTCACGCTCATGTTCCGCGAGTGCGAGCGCTGGCGGGACTCGCCGTTCACGCGCAGCTCCATCGCCAGGTCGTGCGGATCACCGATCTCGTCGGGCGTGACGATCCACGGCCCGAGCGGGCAGAACGTGTCGATCGCCTTGCAGAAGGAGAACACTCCCGACTCCATCTCGCGCCGCTGGATGTCGCGCGCCGTGATGTCGTTGAAGATCACGTAGCCGCCGATGTAGTCCTGCGCCTCCTCCGGTGAGAACCACTTGCCTGGCTTGCGAATGACGACCGCGAGCTCGAGCTCATAGTCGAGCTCCTCGGTCAGGTGCTCGGGGTAGACGATCGGATCTTCGGGGCCGACGATCGCGTCGACGTTCTGGAAGAAGACGATCCAGGGCGCGATCCTGTGCGACCAGCCGACGCGCTTCGACTCCTCCTCGTGCTCGCGGAAGTTGCCCGCGGTGTGGAAAAACTTCTTGGGGACGATCGGCGCCCGCAGGCGAACGTCGGCGAGCGCATGCTCCTCGCCGGTCGCGCGCGGAACCTCGTCCCCCTCGAACAGTTCGCGCATCGATTCCGCGTCGAGCTCGGCGATCACGTCGCCCTCGACCCGACCGACCTTTCCGTCATCGAAGGTGGCGAGCTTCATCGGGGTGACCCTAACCAGGCAACCACATCGGCCGCGTTGCGGTCCGGCGGGAACACGGGATAGAAGACCTTGGCGACCGCGCAGGCCTCGACCAGCAGCGTTACGCGCTTGTACAGCGTCATTCCCTCGTACTCGAAGGTGGGCAAACGCAGCGCGGCGCCGAGCTTCCGCTCCGGATCGGCGATCACCGGATACGGGATGTGGTTGCGCTCGGCGAACTCGACCTGCTCCTCCAGCGGCTGAGCGGACAGTCCGGCTACCTCGGCACCCAGTTCCGCGAGCTCTGCCATGTGGTCGCGGAAGGCGCACGACTGCGGAGTGCAGCCGCGCGCGCCCGGGATCGCGTCCCACGCCGGGCCGGCGGGATTGTCGGGATCGCCGGTGCGCGGATAGACGTAGAGCACGAGCCTGTCCATCGAGAGCGCGCGCAGCGAGACCGGCCCCTGCGAGGACTCGAGGGTGAGCTGCGGGACCATCTGTCCGAGGAGGTGGTCGCAGGCGCCGTCGTCCTCCGGCACAGGCAGCCCTTCCGGCAGCTGGTAGAGGTTCACTTGCAGCGGAAGGAGCCGGTGACGGTTCCGCGCTTGCCCACGGCCCGGCCGCTGAACGTGCCGCGAGTCTGGTCGTTCGTCAGCCGCACCTTCCCCTTGTAGACCGAGTACCGCTTCCCGCCGATCGCCCAGGTGACGACGGTGCGGCGGTACGTCCCGTCGTGGGTCGCCGACGGCACGGTCACGCCGAGGTAGCTGTACCGCGGCTTGCCCTTGCCGATCGTCAGCTTGCCGATGCTGATCGTGAAGATGCGCGTGATGCCGGCCTGCAGGCACGACCCGCCTCGGAACGTGTACGTCTTCCCACCGAACTTCACGGACGCGGTCGCCGGGCCGCAGAAGACGTGGTAGGTGACCTTGCCAACCTTGTGGGCGCCGGGCTTGCACGCAGCCGCGGTCTTCGCGCCTGCGCCGGCCGCGGCGGCGGCGGACAGCGCTACGAGGCCCCCAAGCGCCAGCCAGCGCCTCACGTTCCGCAGATCCTCATCGCCGCGCGAGCGTACACCTCGGCCGTCTTGACGAGGCCGTCGATGTCGAGATTCTCACCGAGCTCAGCGCTCGGGAGGCCGCTCGACGTCCCGTAGTTGAGGGTCGCGATCCCGTAGCGCGTGAGCACGGACGCGTCCGAGAACCAGCGGGTGACGTCACGCTCGGGCTCGGCGCCGAAGACCCGCTCGTGCGCGGCGGCCACGGCCCCGATGAGTGGATGATCGGCCGCGATCTCCGCGCCGGGCGCGGTCACGTACACCTCGGCCTCCACGCCGTCCAGCGAACGCGCGAACTCGAGCGCCTTGCGCCGCGCCTCCTGCATTGGGACGTTCGGAGGGACGCGCAGATCGAGGTACAGGTCGGTGCGATGCGGGGTGCGGGACGCGCGCCAGCCGAACCCGCCCTCGATCGAGCCGACGTTGGCGACGCCGCGGACACCGTCGTAGCTCATTTCCTCCTCCCAGGACGGGAGCCAGTCCAGCACGGCCTCGAGCACCGGACGCATGCGCAGGATGGAGTTCTCCTCACGCCGCCCCTCGCTGAAAGCTGTGTGGATGAAGGGCCCGTGCGTGGACAGTCGGAGCCAGAGCGACCCGAAATGCGCGAGCACGAGCTTGTTCTCGGTCGGCTCGCCGAGGATGCACATGTCGGCGATGCCGCCGTGCGTGACGAGATAGCGGGATCCGGCCGCATAACCGCGGAACTCTGCCCCCTGCGCATCCCCCTGCTGCGTCTTCTCGATCTCGCCGGCGACGGCGGCGATCAGTACATCTCCCTTGAGCGAGACGTTGTTGTCCTGAAGTGCGCGGACGGCCTCGATGTACGCGGCCACCGCGCCCTTCATGTTCGAGATGCCGAGGCCGTAGATCCGGCCGTCTTGCTCGAAGCCCTCCGGCTGGAACCCGGGGATGCCCTGCAACCACGGCTCGCGGCCCGAATACGAGGTGTCGAGGTGGCCGTTGAACATCAGCGACGGGGCGCTGCCGGAGCCGGCCCACGTGCCGAGCACGTTGGCGCGGCCTTCCTCGACCTGCTGCCACTGCACGTGCAGGCCCATTTCCTCCAGGACGTCCCGAACCGCCTCCGCGCACGCCTGCTCTGACCCGGTGAAGGACGGGATGGAGACGAGCCGGACGGCCAGCTCGACGAGGCGGTCGCGGTCGATCATCGGAAACGCGGGAGGACTTGCCTGCCGAACAGCTCGATCTGCTCGTGCCGCTTGTCCCCCCAGAGCTCGAGCATGACGTGCGTGCAGCCCGCGTCGCGGTATTCCTCGATCGCCTCGATGCAGTCGGCGGGCGTACCCGCGATCGGCTTGCACTTGTCGAGGATCACATCGGTCACCTCGGCCTTGGCCGCGAGCCGGCCGCCGCGCTCCATGGCTTCGGCGACTGGACGGATCTCGTCCTGTTCGAGTTCCGCCAGCTCGAGCAGCGTGTCGGCCGAGCCGCGGATGTTCTGCACCTTGTTGGCCAGGTACATCCCGGCGATCTCACGCGCGCCGTCGCGACCCTCGTCCCGGTCATGGCCGATCGAGGCGACGACGGTGCAGCCGATGTCGATGTCGGCCTGGACGTTCTCCCGCGTGTAGCGGACGAAGGCCGGTGTCGTGATCGACGGCGTCAGGCAGCCGTCGGCGATCTCGCCCGCGAGCGCCTGCATCTTCGGCGCCGTCGCGGCAACGTAGACCGGCGGCACCTCGCGAGGAGCGTCGGCTCCATCCTGGGCAGGGACGTCCGCGCTCCAGGTCTCCCCCTCGTACCGGAACTCCTCTCCGGACAGGACGCCGCGCACGATGGTGACCGCATCCCGCATCGGCCCGAGCGTCTTCTTCGTCTGCGATGAGCGCGTTGTTCAGGAAGATCTTCGACGTCCCGAAGCCGAGGATGAAGCGGCCCGGCGCGAGCTCCTGGACGACGCGCGCGTCCATCGCGACCTGCACCGGATGGCGCGTGAAGGGCGAGATGATCCCCCAGCCGACCGTCAGCTGCTCGGTCGCGCGTGCGATCAGCGCGGAGGTGACCGTCGATGAGCGCGCCTCCATCTGGTGCTTTCGCCACCAGGGATACGCCTCGGCCAGCCAGATCGAGTCGAAGCCGGCGCGGTCGAGCGCCTGACCCGTCGCGATCATCTCCTCGACAGGCTCCATGGTCAGCTGCATGACGCCGATGCGGAACGGAGGGGTCACGGCGGCATACTCTCACGCCGTGGCCACGATCCGGCGCTACCGGCCCGAAGACCTCGAGCAGTGCCGTTCGCTCTGGGCCGATCTGACCGACTGGCATCGCCGGCTGTACGCGGACGAATCGATCGGAGGCGCTGATCCGGGCTCCGCTTTCGACACACACCTGGCGGAGCTCGGGCCAGAGCGGATCTTCGTCGCGGAGCTGGACGGCCGCGTGGTCGGCCTGGCGGGGATGGTCGTCTCCGGCACGAAGGTCGAGCTCGAGCCGCTGTCGGTGCGCGCGGGCTGCCGCGGGCTCGGCGTGGGACGCGAGCTCGCCGAAACGGTGCTCGCGGCCGCGCGCGCGGAAGGCGCCCGCCAGGTCGTCGTGCGCCCGACCGGTCGCAACGCTGAAGCCATCCGCGTGTTCCACGCGCTCGGCTTCGACATCGTCACGCGCGTCGAGCTCGTCCACGACCTGACGGGCGACGAGCGCTGGCGTGACGGCGAGGACTACGCCGGGCGGCGATTCCGCGTATGAGGACGCGCGCGGCAGTCGCCGGCGACGCCGCGGCGATCGCGCAGATCTACAACGAGGGGATCGAGGACCGGATCGCGACGTTCGACACCGAGCCGCGCTCGGCCGCCGACATTCTCGAGTGGCTCGAAGCGGGCCACCCGCTCGTGGTCGCGGAGGAGGACGGGGAAGTCGCGGCCTGGGCCGTTTCCCACCCCTACTCCACGCGTCCCGTCTACGCGGGGGTCGGTGACTATTCCGTCTACGTCGCGCGCGACCGGCGCGGCCGCGGTCTGGGGCGAGTCGCGCTCGCCGCGCTGATCGAGGAGTGCGAGGCGCGCGGCTACTGGAAGTTGCTCAGCCGCATCTTCCCGCAGAACGAGGCGAGCCTCGCGCTCGCCCGCTCGCTGGGCTTCCGCGAGGTCGGCGTCTACCGGCGCCACGGGCAGCTGGACGGAGAGTGGCTCGACTGCGTGATCGTCGAGATCCTGCTCGGCCCTGCCGCGCGCTAGGCGGCGCCGGTGGGAGGCCACTCTTCCTCGAGCAGCGCGTAGAAGTACTCGTCGATCCAGCGTCCGTCCGGCTGCAGGTGGCCCCTGCGGAAGTGCGCCTCCCGGCGCATGCCGAGCTTCTCCATCACGCGTACCGAGGCGGTGTTCTCCGGGTTGCACGTTGCGATCACGCGGTGGAGCCTGGCCGTCTCGAACGCGTAGGAAAGGACTGCCCGGGCCGCCTCGGTCGCGTAACCACGACGCTGGTGCGGCGGCGCGACGGCCCAGCCGAGCTCATGTGTCCTCGGCCCGAACCAGGGGCCAAAGCTGACGTGGCCGACCAGAGCCCCACCGTCGCGCCGGACAAGGGCGTACTCCCGCGGCTCGTCGACGTTCTTGGCGACGAAGTCGCGCGTCTGCTCTTCCGTCTCGGGCCATTCAGGGATGAAGAAGCGGACGGCCGGAAGTGATAGGTACGCGTACACGTCCGGCCAGTCGGCGTGCTCGAAGGGGCGGATGCGGAGGCGCGGGGTCTCGAGGGAGAGATAGATCGGCCGAGTGTAGGGCCGTTTCCGTATGCGTGGATGCGGAGAGATGCCTCCCGACACCTACGAGGAGGAGTGGCATGGGCGAGAACTTTCCGGAGGGGACGAGCGCAAGCGACCCGAGCGCGGTACCTCGAATCGACGGGCCCGAGCACGAAGACGAATCGCCGCGCCAGCGAGACGAGGAGCAGGCGCTCGGAGACGTCGGCCGCGAGGACCCGGCGGAGGAGACGGAGGCCGAGGAGGCACCCGAAAGCCAGCAAGCCGGCTGACGACCAACCGTTTCAAGCCCCGGATCGCTCGATCGAGCGTTTCTAACCCCGGACGCTTCTGACCCCGGAGCTTTCCAACCCCCGGGGCGCTGGCGCGCCTGACCCCCGTTGATGAGCCTATTCGGGAATGTGTGACGGGTGTGAAACGGCGTGTGCCAAATGAGTGACTGCTAGCCGTCGTCGCGCGTCGAGTGCGTCGGGCCCTCCGGATCGTCCGAGTACGTCTCCGGCGCTGCGGGATGGATGCCTTCCTCGGCGCCGCCGGGCGCGGCCGTGTCGTCCGTTTCATCAGTCCGCTCGGGCTCCGACTCGGAGTCGGCGTCGGGTTCCGGAGGCGCGCTCTCGCCGGCAGCGCCGGCCCCCGACGCGCCGGCGGCCTCCTGGATCTGCGCCTCGAGCGCGCTCAGGACGTTTCCGACCTGCTGGTTGACGATCGGCTGCAGCACGCGTTGACCCATCGACCCGACCGGGCCTGCGATCGAGACGTCAGCCTCCCAGTGCATCGCCGTTCCTGAGCCGGCCTCGCTCAGGTGGAACTGCGTGTCCATGCTGACGATCGCCCCCACGCCCTTCCCCTTCGCCGCAAGCCGCGCGTACTCCGGCGCGCGCTCCTCCGTCTTCTCGAACGCAAACGAGAGCGGCAGCGCACCCAGCCCGAGAGGCACCTTGACGCGCGCCGACCAGTTCCGCTCGTTCTCGATGTCGAAGCTCTCGATCCCGGGCATCAGCTTGGCCATTCGCGCCGGGTCGTTGAGGACCTCCCAGACGACCGACCGGGGCGCTTCGAACGACTTTTCGCCGGAGACCTTCACGTCCTGCTCTCTACCGACACGAGCGAGCGACTCTTCTCGGGATCCTGCATCAGCTCCCAGACACGATGCGACGGGTTGCAGCTGTCGGAGACGATCGCGCCACCGGCCCCGCGAAGCGCGTCCTGAAGCGCCGAGCAGACCGCGTGGATTGCCGCGCCTCCGCCCTCCCCCATCCCCTTCGCGCCGAGCGGCGTGAACGGCGACGGCGACTCGATCGACGACGTCTTGAAGGGCGGCATGTCGAGCGCGTGCGGCACGTGGTAGTCGTAGAAGTTGGCGGTCAACAGCGTCCCTTCCTCGTCGTAGGGAAAGCTCTCGTGCAGGGCGGCACCGAGCCCGTGCGCGGTCGCCCCGTGCACCTGGCCCTCGACGATCTGCGGATGGATGCGAATGCCGCAGTCGTCCACCGCCGCGTAGTCCACGATCACGGGCACGCCGGTCTCCTTGTCGATCTCGAGCACGCAGGCGTGGATCTGCGTCGCGTACGTCAGCGTCAGGTTCCCGAACTTGCGCTCCTTGTCGGGAACCTCGAAGGGCGGTCGGTAGACGTACCGGCAGTTCAGCGAGACGTCGTCGAGCTCGGGTGGAAGGCCGGCGTTGTTCGCATTGATGATCGCGCCGCAGGCCATGAACGGCAGCGCGGCCTCCGGGTTGTCCTTGATCTTTGCGAAACCGCCCTCGAGGACGATCGCGTCCTTGCCGACGCCGCCGAGGATGACGCCCGCCAGCCGCTTGACCTGGTCGGCCAGCATCTCGGTCGCGCCCTTGACCGCCCCGAGGCCGGTGACCGCGAACTGGCTCGCATACGTCCCGGAGAAGCCGGCGTGCGAGTTCCAGTAGGAGTCGTGGCCGGGACGGACGTGGATGTCGTCGGGGCTGACGCCGAGGATGTCGGCGGCCACCTGCGCCGCGACCGTCTCGTGCCCCTGGCCCTGCGGCACCGTGCCGAGCGTCAGGACGATCTCGCCGAAGATGTCGAGCTTGATCGTCGCCACCTCGTTGTTCCCGGAGAACTGCAAGTCGGGATTGAGCAGCTGCGACTGCCCGAAGTTGTTCGTGCCCGAATCGAGCGTCGATCCGATCCCCAGGCCGAGCAGCTTCCCGCGCGACTCGGCCTCGCGCCGGCGCTCCTCGATCCCGTCGTAGCCGATCAGGTCGAGCGCGATGTCCAGGCAGCGCGCGTAGTCGCCGGAGTCGTAAACGCATCCGTTCGGCGTCTCGTACGGCATCTCGTCCGCACGGACGTAGTTCCGCTTGCGCACCTCAACCGGGTCGAGCCCGAGCTGAGTCGCGACGATGTCCATGATCCGCTCGGTCAGCCACAGGTGCTGCATGCGCGAGTACCCGCGGTTCGGCCCGACCGCCGACTTGTTCGTCACCACCTGCGTGAAGTCGACGCGGATGTTCCGCCAGCGATAAAGGCCGGGCGTGACCTGGGCCCAGATGATGCACCCGAGCGGCTCGTAGCGCGGGAAGGCGCCGCAGTCGTCGAGCGCGCGCACTTTGAAGCCGAGCATCGTCCCGTCGGACTTGACCGGCACCTCGACGTCGAGGAACGTCCGCTCATTTCCGTGCGAGTTGGCCATGTGCTGGTCGGTTCGCCACTCCGTCCACTGGATCGGGCGATTGAGCTTGCGCGCGAGCAGGCAGCAGGCGGTCAACTGCGGATGGAGGCAGATCTTGTTGCCGAAGCCGCCGCCGATGTCGTGCGTGACGAAGCGGAGCTTGTCGAGGCCGCAGCGCAGCGCCGGCCCCATCCAGATCGCGCCCACGCCCGGCATCTGGTGGTTGCAGAAGATCGTCCATTGCCCGGTCGCCCTTTCGTATTCGACCAGCGCGCCCGAGCACTCGAGCGGCGTGGACGAGAAGCGGTCGAAGTGGAGCCGGTCGATGCGGACGACCTGGTCGGCCTCCGCGAGCGCCGCGTCGTAGTCGCCCCAGTCGAACAGGCCCGACCAGACGACGTTCGAGCCGGCCTCCTCGTGCAGAAGCGGCGCATCGTCCTCGACCGCGCGTTCGGCGTCAACCAGGACGGGCAGCGGCTCGTACTCGACCTCGACCAAATCGGCGGCGTCGCGCGCGATCTCGCGCGAGGAGGCGACGACCGCCGCGACCGGCTCGCCCATGTGCCGAACCTTGCCGACGGCTAGCGCGTAGTCCTTCATGTCCGCGCCCGGGGGAGTCGAGAGCTCGAAGAACGGGTCCGTCAGGATGGCGACCTCGTCGCCGGTCAGCGTCCCGTAGACGCCGCCGAGCTCGAGCGCCTTCGAGACGTCGATGCTCTTGACCTTCGCGTGCGCGTACGGCGAGCGCACGAAGTGGAGGAAGCCCATCCCGTGGCGCTTGAGGTCGTCGAAGAAGACGCCCTCGCCCTGGACGAGGCGCCTGTCCTCCTTGCGCGGGACGCTCTGGCCGGCCCAGCCGCGTTT
>CAWEIM010000019.1:0-75350 GCA_963809075.1 uncultured Actinomycetes bacterium
GCGCGCAAGAACGACGAGGAAGTCGACATCGACGTGATCCCGCCGACGATCCCCGAAGAGGTCTCGCAGGTCACGGTTCCGCCCGCGGAGCCCCGCTCCGAGGACGAAGAGCGCGCAGAACACGAGAGCGAGTAGCTAACTCAGCCGCTTGACCAGGTAGGTGCACGTCTCGTGCGCCTGTCGCTCGACGCCGTCCTCGTCGATGTACGGGTACGAGACGAGGAACTGCCCGAGGCCTGTCTCCTCGTAGCCCTCCTGGTCGTAGAGGCGCCGGGCCGGGACGTTGCCGATGTCGACCCCGAGGCCGACGGCGCGGAAGCCGTGCGCGGCCGCTTCGGCCGCCGCGCGCTGCATCAGCTCGGTGGCGACGCCGCGGCGCCTGTGCACGCGGGCGACGCGTAGGTCCTCGACCTGCGCCGCGCGCAGCCGGCGCGCGCGATCGGGCAGCTTGCGACCCCGCACGCGCAGATTGAGATGCCCGACCGGCTCGTCCCCGTCCCAGGCGATCAGGTAGACGCACTCGCCGCGGCGCTGGCCGTCGAGCCGCTCGCGATGCTTGCCGGGGTAGCGCGCGAGCGCCCGCTCGACCGCTTCCAGCTCGGCCGCGGCCAGCGGCCGGATGTCGACTAGCTCCTGTGCCTCGAGCTGCGGCGACTCCATGCCGGAATTGTTGCTGGCGCGCTAGGTGTCGTGCTCTGACTTTTTGCCGCCGAACTGCTCTCCATACGAGCCGCCCGGCTCGAGCTCCTCGTCCCTGGACATGCGGTAGATCGCATAGGCGACGATGAGGCCCACGATGATCACCGGGGCGAGCCAGACCCACATGCGGTGACTCTAGCGTCCCTGCGATAGAAACGTGGTTGTGCGGCTCTCCGTCCTCGCGCGCCGGCCTGCGATCACCGTCCTCATCGGCGCGGTTGCAATCGCATTTTCCGGCGTGCTGTACGAGCTCGCGCACGTCTCGCCCTCGACCGGCGCGTTCTACCGCTGCGTGTGGGCGCTGCCGCCGCTCGCTGATGATCGCGTGGTGGGAGCGGAAGAAGTTCGGCCCGCGGCCCGCGCGCTCGCACTACTTCGCCTGGATCGCGGGCGCCTTCTTCGCGGCCGACCTGATCTTCTGGCACAACTCGATCGAGCACATCGGCGCTGGGCTCGCGACCGTGCTCGGGAACCTGCAGGTCGTCCTCGTCGGACTGCTGGCCTGGCTGCTGCTCCGCGAGCGGCCGAGCAACGGGTCCCTCGTCTCGATCCCCGTCGTCCTGATCGGCGTCGTCCTCATCTCGGGTGCGCTGGAGCAGGGCGCGTACGGCCCCGACCCCGGTCTGGGCGCGGTCTACGGGCTCCTGACCGCGCTCATGTACTCGGGGTTCCTGTTGACCCTCCGCCAGGGAGGGCGCGGGGTCGTCGGTCCGGCGGGCCCGCTGCTCGACGCGACGTTCGCCTCTGCGATCGGATGCGCGCTGATCGGTCTCGCCTGGGGCGACCTCGACTGGACGCCGAGCTGGTCGGCGCAGGGATGGCTGATCCTGCTCGCGCTCAGCTCGCAGGTGCTCGGCTGGCTCCTGATCGCGATCTCCCTGCCGCGACTGCCAGCCGTCGTCACCTCCGTCTCGCTCACGCTCCAGCCGGTCTGCTCGGTCGTGTTCGCCGCGCTGATCCTCGCCGAGTACCCGTCCGCGCTGCAGCTCGTCGGCGCCGCGTGCATCCTCGCCGGGCTCGTCATCTCCTCGCTGTCGCGCCGTGCTCCGCCGCCGCCGGAGCCCGAGCTCGCAGGCTGACACAGAGTCGGCACAAAACCATCCGGCCTCCGGCATAGGGTGGCTGCATGGCCAAAGCGGCAGTCCTAAACGGGGGAACCCAGGGTTCCCCCGTTAGCCCCCTCCTTAACGCCTTCCGCTGTACGGCGCGTAGATGGGCTCCCGCCGAGGCAAGCTCGGCTTCGCCCAGCGTGCGCCTCTTCCGACTGAATCGCCGAGGCTGCTAATGGCCAAGGCGGCGGTCGTGTACGCGTGTGCGGAGTGCGGATACTCGGCTGGGCGCTGGTTCGGAAAGTGCCCCGGCTGCGGCTCGTTCGGGACGCTCGCCGAGGAGTCGCCCGAGCCGGCGGGCAAGGCTGCGGCGCGACCGCTTCTCCGCCTCGTCGATGTCGAGGTGGACGAGGCAGAACGCTTCCCGACCGGCGTCGCCGAGCTCGATCGCGTTCTCGGCGGCGGGCTCGTCCCCGCGTCGCTCGTCCTCGTCGGCGGTGAGCCGGGAGTCGGCAAGTCGACGCTCCTCCTGACGGCGCTGCGCGCGATGAGCGAGGAGCGGCGCACGCTGCTCGTGACCGGCGAGGAGTCGGTCGCGCAGGTCAAGCTGCGCGCGGCGCGGCTCGGCGGCGCGGGGAAGGTCGAGATCCTGGCCGAGACCGAGCTCGACGCCGTCTGCGCCACGCTCGAGAAGGAGCGTCCCGCCGTGTGCGTGATCGACTCCGTGCAGACCCTCTACTCGGCCGACATCGGCTCGGCGCCAGGCTCGGTCTCGCAGGTGCGCGAGGCGGCCGGTCGGCTGCTGCGCGTGGCGAAGGAGTCCGGGATCGCGACCATCCTCGTCGGCCACGTGACCAAGGACGGCTCGGTCGCGGGCCCCCGCGTGCTCGAGCACCTGGTCGACTGCGTGCTCCAGTTCGAGGGCGACCGCTACCACGAGCACCGCGTGTTGCGCGCCGTCAAGAACCGGTTCGGCTCGACGAACGAGCTCGGAGTCTTCGAGATGACGGGCGCGGGTCTCGAGGGCGTGCCTGATCCGTCGGAGCTGTTCGGCCGGACCCACACCGGCGACGCCGGATCGGCCGTGGCCTGCGCGCTGGAGGGGACGAGGCCGATCCTGCTCGAGATTCAGGCGCTGGTCTCGCCGACCGATCTGGCCATGCCGCGCCGGGTCGGAACGGGAGTCGATCCCAAGCGGCTGGCGATGATCGTCGCCGTCGTTTCCCGCCACGCAGGTGTGGCGCTCGGCTCAGCCGACGTATTCGTCAACGTCGCCGGAGGCGTGCGCATCGACGAGCCGGGCGCCGACCTCCCGGTCGCGCTCGCGATCGCCTCCGCGGCAAAGGGCGCGCCCGTGCGCGAATCGCTGGCGGCGTTCGGCGAGATCGGGCTCACGGGGCGCTTACGGCCCGCCACGCAGGGCGAGCGCCGGCTGGAGGAGTGCGCGAAGCTGGGCCTCGCCGAGGTCGTGGTCGCGGGCGGATCGAGTCTTCGTGGCAAACTTCGCAAAACGGAGGCGGAGACGCTGCGACAGGCGATCCGACACGGGCTGGTTGAAGACCGAGGGCAGACATAAGGACGAGCAGCGCTCGCGCGCGCCCGCCGGCGGGCACCGGCGCCCGCGCGAGCAGGATCCGCGCCACGACCCGAAGCTGCTCGGCGCCATCGCACGCGTCGCCCCCGGCACCGACCTGCGGCAGGGGATCGACGACATCATCCGCTCGCGCAGCGGCGCGCTGATCGTGATCGGCGAGCCGCGCGAGCTCGAGTTCATGTTCTCGGGCGGGATGCGGCTCGACCTCGCCTTCTCGCCGCAGCTCCTGTACGAGCTGGCGAAGATGGACGGCGCGATCATCGTCGACACCGAACTGGAGACGCTCGCGTTTGCGAACGTCCAGCTGATGCCCGATCCGGCGATTCCCTCGGCCGAGACCGGCACCCGGCACCGCACCGCCGAACGCGTGGCAAAGCAGACGGGCGCGCTCGTCATCTCCATCTCCCAGCAGCGGGAGACCGTCACGCTGTTCATGGGCGAGCAGCGCTACCAGCTCGATCCCATCGCCGACGTCCTCGCCAAGACGAACCAGGCCGTCGCCACAGTCGAGACATACCGGCAGCGCCTCGAGCAGGTGCTGACGCGTCTGACCGCGCTCGAGTTCCAGAACGCGGTCATGCTGGACGACGTTCTCGTCGTCCTCCAGCGAAGCGAGCTGACAACCAGGATGGCCGCCGAGGTGGAGCGCGACTTCGTCGAGCTTGGCTCGGAAGGGCGGCTGATCCGGATCCGCCTCGAGGAGCTGATGGCCGACGTTCCGCGCGAAAAGGACGCCGTCGTCTTCGATTACCAGGCCGGCGACGGAGACGGGGCCGTCGAAGGTGCGCTCTCGCAGCTCGGCGACCTGACCTACCAGCAGGTCCTCGAATCCGAGGAGCTGGCGGCGCTGCTCGGATATCCGCGCACGGTGAATCCCCTGGATTACGCGGTCACGCCGCGCGGGCTGCGCGTGCTCTGGCAGATCCCTCGGCTCCCGGAAAACGTCGCTCGCCGTGTTGTCGCGAACCTCGAGAGCCTGGACGCGATCCTGCGCGCATCGAGCCGGGAGCTGGAGGCGGTGGAGGGGGTCGGGCAGGCGCGGGCGCGCGAGATCCGTGAGGGGCTGCGGCGGCTGCAGGAGCACAATCTCGTCGACCGTTACCTCCAGCTCTAGGTGCCGCTGAGCAGGGATTTTCCGAAAACCCCTGGAAAAATGGCGTTTTCTCGCAGTTTCAGCTATACTGAAGGAGTTCCGCCGGCGAGTTACATGGTCGCCGGCGTCTTGGCGAATACGGGCGAAAGGGAGGGTCGCTTGTACAAAGTCGGCGACAAGGTCGTGTACCCCCACCACGGAGCAGGAACCGTGGTCAAGAAGGAAGAGCGCGAGGTGCTCGGCCAGCAGCGCGAATACCTCACGATCAAGATCCTGCACAACGACATGACGGTGAACGTTCCGTGCGAGAACGTCGAGAAGGTCGGTCTGCGGAAGGTGATCGACGAGGCGATGGTCGAGCAGGTCGTCAAGGCACTGACCGGCAACGGCACAGTCATGCCGAAGAACTGGAACCGGCGGTTCAAGCACAACCGCGACAAGATGAAGACCGGTGACATTTTCGAGCTGGCCGAAGTCGTCCGGAACCTCTCCCTGCGCGACCACGAGAAAGGTCTCTCCACGGGCGAGAAGCAGATGTTCGTGAAGGCGAAGAAGATCCTCTCGAGCGAGCTGATGTACGCCAAGGACATGGACGAGGAAGAGGCTGCCCTCTGGCTCGAGGACGTCCTCTCCGGCGTCGGCGCCAAGAAGACGAAGAAGAAGGCAAAGGTCGGCGCAGGCGCGTAGGAGCACCGGCGTCTGGGCCGTCATCGTCGCGGCCGGCCGCGGTGAGCGGCTCGGCTCGGAGCACCCGAAAGCGTTCGCCCGGCTCGGCGGGCGACCACTGCTGGCCGAGAGCCTGGAACGGCTCGACGCAAGCGAGTGGATCGAGGAGATCGTGGTCGTCGCTCCCGCAGGATGGGAGGAGCCGGCGATCCTGCTCGCCGAGGAACTCGGCTGCTCGAAGGTCAGCTCGTGCGTAGCGGGAGGCGAGACGCGCGCGGAATCGGCGCGCGCCGGCGTGCGCGAGGTCGCGGAGGGTGCGGCCGTGATCCTCGTTCACGACGCTGCACGGCCCCTGCTGCCTGCGGAGGTCGTCGGACGGCTCGTGGCGGCGCTTGCGGAGGGGTGGGACGGCGCGGTTCCCGCATTGCCGCTTGCAGACACCGTCAAGCGCGTGCGCGGCGAGGAGGTCGTGGGGACGCTCGACCGCGGCGAGCTGGTCGCCGTGCAGACTCCGCAGGCCTTCGGCGGAGACATCCTGCGCACCGCCCTCGGCGGGGACGTCGCCGGCGCGAGCGACTGCTCCTCTCTGGTGGAAGCAGCCGGCGGCCGGGTCAAGACCGTCGCGGGTGACCCGCGGCTGCTGAAGGTCACGACGGCCGAGGATCTCGAGCTGGTTCAGTCCTGGTTGTGATCGTCGACTACCACATGCACCTGCGCCGTCCGGCCGAGGGAATGGAGGAGATCGACCACACGGTCGAGGCGGCCGAGCGGTTCGTCGAGGTGGCCGGCGAGCGCGGCGTGGACGAGATCGGTTTCACCGAGCACGTCTACTACTTCCGGCAGACCATGGAGCTCTGGGAGCAGCCCTACTACGTGGATCGCTGCGTCCACGATCTCGACACCTACGTCGATGCCGTGCTCGAGGCGAAGCGGCGCGGCCTTCCGGTCAAGCTCGGCCTGGAGGTCGACTACGTCCCGGGTCGTGAGCGCGAGACGCAGGACATCCTCGCGCCGTATCCGTGGGACTTCCTGCTCGGGTCGGTGCACGAGATCGAAGGTCATGCGATCGATTCGGACCCGGAGGGCGGGATGTGGAAGCACTTCCCGATCAAAGAGGTGTGGAGGCGGTACTTCATCGCCCTGCGCGGGGCGGTTCGAAGCGGCCTTTTCGACGTCCTTTCCCACCCCGACCTGGTCAAGATCTTCGGCCGGCGGCCCTCCGCGGAGGACGTCTTCCTCCACCATGACGAGACCGCCGACGCGATCGAGGCCGCAGGCGGGCTCGCGGTTGAGATCTCGACTGCCGGCCTGCGCAAGCCGGTCGGTGAGATCTATCCGGACCGTGGCCTGCTCGAGGCGTGCCACGCGCGCGGCATCCCCGTTACGACGGCCTCCGACGCGCACGTTCCCGCCGACGTCGGGCGCGATCTCGACCGGGCCGTCGTCTACGCCCGCGAGGCGGGCTACGAGACCGTGACCGTGTTCGATGGCCGCCAGGCGCGGCAGGAGCCGCTCGGATGACCGGCTACCGCGTCGGGCTAGGCGTCGATGCCCACGCGCTCGAAGAGGGCGTCCCGCTCGTCCTCGGCGGCGTCCGCTTCGACCATCCACGCGGGCTCGCCGGTCACTCGGACGGGGACGTGATCGCCCATGCGCTCGTGGACGCACTCTTGGGAGCGGTGAACGGCGGCGACATCGGCACGCTCTTCCCTTCGGATGACCCTCGGCTCGAAGGGATCGATTCGCTGGAGATGCTCGCCGAGGCCTACAGGCGGGTGCAGGCGGAGGGCTACGAGCTCGTGAACGGGGCGTGCGTGCTCGTGGGGGAGGAGCCGCGCATCGCCGACCGGCGCGACGAGATGGCCGCTGCGCTCGCCCGCGCGCTCGGCGTCGATGCCGGGCTGATCTCAGTCACCGCGACGACGACCGACCGTCTCGGCTTCACGGGCCGCGGCGAAGGGCTCGCCGCCCAGGCGGTCGCACTCGTCAGGCGGCAGCGGGAAGGGTAAAGGACACCCGGGCGCCGCCCCCTGGCCGGCTCTCAGCCCAGATACGGCCACCTTGAGCCTCGACGAGGCCCTGAGCGATGGCGAGTCCGAGCCCGCCTCCCGGCGCTTCCGCTCGAACGAGCGCGGTCACCGCGCCAGAAGCGGTCGAACATCCGGCGGAGCAGCTCCGGTGCGATCCCTTCGCCCGTGTCCTCGACCGTGATCCGCAACTCCTCGCTGGCCGGTTCGACGACGACGGCGACCGATCCGTCGGAGGGCGTGTGTCGCAACGAGTTGGTCAGCAGGTTGAACAGGACGCGTTCGACCTTCTCGGGCGCGCATACGGCGCGCGCTGGCGCTTCGATGCGTGCCTCGAGTCGCACGTGCTTGGCCCGCGCTTCCGGCTCGAGCCCGCGCAAGCAGGACTCGACCACGCTGTCGATCGAGATCTCGTGTAGCTCGAGCGGTGAGCAGGCCCGCATCGATCCGCGCCAGCTCGAAGAGATCCTCGACGAGCATCCCGAGGCGCTCCACTTGGCTGCGCAGCTCGGGCAGATAGTCGTCCGCCTCGGCGAGCCCATCCTCGACCGCCTCGAGCATCGCCTGCATGGAGGCGATCGGCGTTCGGAGATCGTGGCTTGCCCAGGCGACGAGCTGGCGCCGGGCGTCGAACAGCTGCTCGACGTTGCTCGCCATCTCGTTGAAGGACGCCCCGAGCTCCGCGAGCTCGCGCGGTCCGCTCTCGGAGGCGCGGGCGGAGAGATCGCCCTCGGCCAGCGTGACGAAGTCGACCGGAGCCGGTCGATCGCGCCGGGAGATCGACCGTGCGAGAAGCAACCCGGCTCCGACGGCCGCCGTGCGGAGGCGGAGGCGACGGCCAGGATCTTCAGGTCGGCGCCCATGTGGAACATCACCCAACCGGAGAGTGAGAACGGCCGCCAGCGGGAGAACGACAGCGAGCAAGCGCGAGGCCCGCGAGCTGCAGCTTGACGGTCGGGAGGAGGTGAAGCCCGATGACGGTGACGATGCCGACCGCGAGGGTGGCGAGCGGCGACGATGACGGCGAGCTCGCTCATTCGCGCGAATCGGTAGCCGACGCCCCAGACGGTCTCGAGGAACCGCGGGTGTCGAGGGATCGTGCTCGATCTTCTGGCGAAGCCTCCGCACGTGAACGGTCACGGTCCCTGTGTCGACGGCAGCGTCGTAGCCCCAGATCCGATCCATCAGCTGGTCGCGGGAAAAGACCCGCCGGGGATGGCTGGCGAGGAACCACAGGAGGTCGAACTCCTTCGCTGTCAGCCGGATCGGGGCTCCCGCTTTCGTCACCTCTCGCGTGGAGGCGTCGAGTTCGAGCTCGTCGAAGGAGAGATGCTCGGATCGCGTCCGGCGGTCGCGCCGCCGGCGTTCGGATCCGCGAAGATCGCCGTCAGCTCGGCGTTCGTGTCGATGTTGCCGCTGCCGTTCAGGTCGTGCTGGGCGATCGCGTCCGCGTAGCTCGTGTTGAACACGACCGGTCGAACCATCCAGCGTCCGCCGTTATAACCGGGATCACCCGGTGCGGCCGTCGCCACGTTGAGTTGGAGCCCGCCGAAGTCGTAGATCGAGTCGAAGCTGTGAGCTGGAGCTCCCGTTGGGACAGATTGGTCGGCGTGTTCACGGTTCGGTAGAGCTGCCGTTGACGTAGAAGCGCGGGACCGGTGACGCCTCCCGCCCCTTGCCCGCCATCGCGGTGGCGGCGAGCACGAGGCCGAGGAAGGCGAACGCGAGGGCTGCTGTAAGCCGGCGCATGATGTCCTCCTTTCGTTTGGGTTGGACTGCTTACGCAGACGAGCCTTCCCGGAGGACATTGCCGCGGGGCTACGCGGCGCTTAAAGCTTTCTGAACTCGTACTTCACGTCCCGAGAGTATGAGCAGCCGCAGTCTCATCGATCCACGCTACTCCTATGCCGGAAGGCGGGCGGTCCCATGCCGTACCTCTACCAGGCCATCCGCCTCCAGGGCGTCCAGGGCCTTGGAGTCGAGCTCCGCCACGTTACGAGGGCTCGCGGCGACGGCCCGGAGAACCTGGGCGCGGCGCTGCCGAAACGATCCTTCGAACGGCCCTTGCTTGCGGCGGGGCTCGTAGCGTCTTCCGCGCGATGGGCAGCCGACGGCCAGGGGACAGGAGCCGCAACGTGGGATGCGCGCCAGGCAGACCGTCGCGCCGAGATCCATGAGCGCCTGCGCCGAGTCGGCGCCGAACTCCATCCCCGTCCGCTCGAGCACGCGGTTCACGTTCACATCGCGCGGGAGCACGTCGCGCCCGAGCGCGAAGCAGGCGACCGCGTCCGCGGTGTAGCGGCCGACCGCGGGCAGCTCCGTTAGGTCGTCGGGCCAGCCGTTTTCCGCCACGTGCTGCGCGGCACGGTGGAGGTTCACGGCCCGGCGGTTGTAGCCGAGCCCCTGCCATTCGCGGATGACGTCCATGCGTCTTGCAGCGGCCAGCGATTCGACGGTAGGCCACCGCTGCAGCCAGGCCAGGTAGCGAGGCACGACGCGCTCGACCTGGGTCTGCTGGAGCATCACCTCGGAGACGAGGATCGAGTAGGGATCGCGGGTGTGCCGCCAGGGTAGATCGCGGGCGTTTGCCCGGAACCATCCTCGAAGCAGCCCGTCGCTCATAGCTCGATAGATTCTCTCGCAGGATGCAGACACGGGTCCGCTTCGCTCCCAGTCCGACGGGAACCCTCACCGTGGGTAACGCGCTGGGCGCGGTCGCGAACCGGCGATTCGGAGACTGGATGCTGCTGCGGATCGACGACACCGATCCGGCACGGAACGTTCCCGGCGGCGAGGAGGGCATCGTCCGCGACCTGGAGTGGCTCGGCGTCACCTGGGATGAGGGGCCGCTGCGCACGAGCGAGCGGGCCGAGCGGCACCGCGAGGCGGCGGCCGAGCTGCCGCAGCTCTTCGACGGCGTGATGCTGTGGCGCGACGACGGCTCGCCGACGTACCACCTGGCGAGCGTCATCGACGACATCGAATTCGGGATCACGCACGTCGTGCGCGGCAACGACCACCGGCCGAACGAGCAGCTCCACCGGCGCCTGCACGAGGCGCTCGGCACCCAGCCCCCGGAGTACGTCCACCACGGGCTCCTCCTCGGCGAGGATGGAAAGAAGCTGTCCAAGCGGGCCGAGGGGGCGACGGTCGCGTCGTTGCGCGAGGCCGGCATCCCGGCGGAGGCTGTGCGCGCCTACCTCGAGGAGCTCGGCCTGCCGCGGCACGACGTCAGCTACGACCTGGGGCGTATCCGGCGCCTGTCGGTCGACACGATCGCGGCTCTCCCCGACGGGGAGCTCGCGGCGCGAGTCGGTGCGCCGCTCGAGCTCGTCCCGGCGCTTCGTGGTGCACGCGACCTCGACGAGGCGCGGGAGACGGTGCGCGTGATCCTCGAGCCGCAGCCCGCGCAGCTGCCGGAGGAGGCGCGGCCGACGCTGGAGCGTTTCCGGGAGCTGCGCGAGCGGGCGAACGGCGGGCTCGACCACGATGTCGCGCGCGCGCTGCTACGCGAGTTGAAGGCGGTGGGCGGAGACCTGCGCGCGCTGCGGGTTGCCCTGACCGGTCGCGACCGGGGCCCCGAGCTGGCCGCGGTCGTCGCCGCCCTCGACCGCGACGAGACCCTGCGGAGGATCGATGCGGCTCTATGACACGCTGACACGCTCGAAGCGCGAGCTTCCGTCACCGCCGGGGCCGATCCGCATGTACTTCTGCGGGCCGACCGTGTACGCGCGGGCGCACATCGGCAACGCGCGGCCGTTCATCCTCGGCGTATGGCTGCGGAGCTGGCTGCGCGAGCTCGGCTACGACGTGATGCTCGTGCACAACGTCACCGACATCAACGACAAGATCTACGCGGCCGCGCCCGGCGCAAGTGCCGCCCTGGCCGAGGAGGCCACGGGCTGGTACCTCCAGGACACAGGCGACCTCGGGCTCGAGATGCCGGACGCGATGCCCCGAGCCACCGAGTACGTTCCGCAGATCGTCCGCTTCATCTCGGCGCTGATCGACGATGGGTTCGCGTACCCCGCCGGCGGTGACGTCTACTTCCGCGTCTCCCGCTTCTCCGACTACGGCCGGCTGTCAGGCCGGCACGACAGCGACGAGTCCCTGCGGAATCCCTCCGAGGAGGAGGAGCAGAACGAGCTGAAGGAAGATCCCCGCGACTTCGCGCTCTGGAAGGGCCACAAGGAGGGAGAGGACACGTGGTGGGAGTCGCCATGGGGGCGAGGGCGGCCCGGCTGGCACATCGAGTGCTCCGTCATGGCCGAGGAACTGCTCGGGCCGGCGTTCGAGATCCACGGCGGCGGCGTCGACCTCGTCTTTCCGCACCACGAGAACGAGATCGCGCAGTCGCGAGCGCTCGGGCACGACTTCGCCGAGGCGTGGATGCACAACGGCATGCTCGAGTTCGTCGGCGAGAAGATGTCCAAGTCGGTCGGCAACGTGAGGACGATTCGCCAGGCAGTCGACGAGTGGGGACGCGAGACGATCCTGGTCTTCTTCCTCGGCGCGCTCTGGTCGAAGCCGATCGATTACTCGGAGGAGGCGCTGCGCGATGCGCAGGCGCGCGCAGAGCGGTTTCGCGACGTCTTCCGCGGGCCCTCGCAGCCGGCAGGCGCGGGTGAGTGGGAACGGTTCTCCGCTGCCCTCGACGACGACTTCAACACTCCTCAGGCGCTCGCCGTGCTGCATTCGTGGCGCGATCACGATTTGCTGCGCCGCGGCCTTGGGCTCTTCGGGCTCGAATCGCTCGGCGAGCAGGTCGACGCCCCGGCCGAGATCGTCTCGCTCGCGGAACGCCGCCGGGATGCGCGTGCCGGCGGCGAGTACGAGGAGGCCGACCGGCTGCGCGAGGAGATCGAGGACGCCGGGTGGGTGGTCCGCGACGACGCGGGCGGGTTCACGCTCGTCCCGAAGTCGTGATTCGCGAGCTCGTTTATGGGCGCCGGCCGGTACGGGAAGCCTTGCGAGGCCACCGCGAGGTGCTCGAGCTGTGGGCGACCGAGCGCGCGCTGCGCTCAGAGCCCTGGCTGCAGGAACCGGGCGGGCCGCGCCTGCAGGTGAAGCGGGAACGGGCGCTGACCGGCGCCGCGGGGACTGCCGATCACCAGGGCGTCCTGGCGTATTGCGAGCCGTATCGCTACGCCGACGGATTCGAGCTCGCTGCGCGGCCCGAGGCCATGCTCGTCTGCCTGGACCGGGTGACGGACCCGCACAACCTCGGCGCCGTCTGCCGGAGCGCCGAGGGTGCGGGCGCGACCGGGATCGTGGTTCCGGCGCACGGGTCGGTGCGCGTCACCCCGGCCGTCTGCCGCTCGTCCGCCGGCGCAGTCGAGCACGTCGCGGTCGCGGTGGTGCCGAACCTGGCCGCCTACCTCGGCGAGATCAAGGGGCCGAATCTATGGGTCTGGGAAGCCTCCGGGTCGTCCGGCTCGCCGATGTGGGAGACGGACCTCACCGGCGGCGTCGCACTCGTGCTCGGGGCCGAGGGAAAGGGTGTCCGGCCGCTCGTGCGGCGGGCGTGTGACGGCGCTGTGTCGATCCCGCTGTACGGGAAGATCGAGTCGCTGAACGTGAGCGTCGCGGCGGGGCTGCTGGTCTACGAGACCGCGCGCCAGCGCGCGGCGGCACGGGCGCATGTCTGAGCCGACCCTCTACCTCTTCGACGGCTACAACGTCTTGCACGCCGGAGAGTTCGGCGGCGACGTGCGCGAGCTTAAGGACATCCTCGCCAGTTTCGTGGCCGTCCGTGGCGCGCGCGGAATCGTCGTCTTCGACGGAGTGGGAAGGGACGAGACGCTCGGGCCCCTTGAGGTTCGGTACGCGGAGAACGCCGACGCCCTGCTCGAACGCCTGGCTTCGGAGCATCGCGATCGCGAACGGGTCTGTCTTGTCTCGTCAGATCTGGCCGTCCGGGGCACAGCCGGCCAGCAGGTCGCACAGCTGAGCTCCCGCACTTTCGTGCGCGACCTCGAGGCTCCCGAACACTCGGAATCCCGTCCGGCGCAGCTGGGCGACCGGCTCGATCCAGAGGTCCGAGAGCAGCTCGAGCGTTTGCGCCGAGGCGAACACTAGTTCGCGTCCGCACAAATTGACCCTTGTCAGGTCCGGACCTCGGTGCTATCTTCTGGCTCAACTTGAGATTGAGGGACGAGGGGAGCAGTCCCGATATTTCCCTGCAGATCCTGTTCAAATCATGTCGTCGCAGACCTCATCCGTCGCATACCAGCCGCAGAAAGCTCAACGTGAGGTTGAGGATCGGCGCCTCGCGCTGCGGGCGCGCAACGGCGATCTTCGCGCCCAGGACGAGCTGATCCGGCGCTACACCGGATTCGTCCGGCTCAAGGCGAGCTCGTACTTTCTCGCGGGCGGCGAGTCCGAAGATCTGATCCAGGAGGGGCTCATCGGCCTGTACAAGGCCGTGCGGGACTACCGCCCCGACAAGGAGACGTCGTTCCGCAGCTTCGCCGAGCTCTGCGTCACGCGCCAGATCATCACGGCGATCAAGACGGCAACCCGCCTGAAGCACAAGGCGCTCAACCACTACGTCTCGTTCGGGCAGACGCCGGCCGGCCAGGACGGCGAGAGCGACTGCACCCTCGGTGACGCGCTGCCTGGGTCGCGCGTGGACGATCCGTCGCTGCGCGTGATCTCGACGGAGGAGCTTCAGAGTCTCGTCTTCTGTCTCGGCAGCAGCCTCTCGACCCTCGAGGCTGACGCCCTTCGCATGTATCTCGAGGGGTCGTCGTACGAGGAGATGGCCGAGGACCTGGGCTGCGACACGAAGACGATCGACAACGCTCTCCAGCGGGTCAAGCGCAAGGTGATCACTCACCAGCGCTCGCGTCAGGTTTTGCAGTAACTCAGTCAGGCGGCCACGACGCTCACCTTCGCAATCTCGTAGTCGGCGGCCAGCGGATGCCGCGGACTGTTGTTGCGCGGCGGACTGACTCGTAGATCGCTGTGACCGGGTTGGGACTGCTCGAGTCGGAACGAGATAGACGCCTTTTGTTTCGTGGGCAGTAGACGGCGAAGAAATCGACTTCCCCTCGTAGTACTGACGAGCGTTCCCGGGGTTACGGTGGTGGCCGTAACAGCTGCATGTGGCGAACAGGACTGCGCCGTCGCGAAGCGACCGGTCTTGCACTGCACTCGCGCGAGTTCGCGTCGAGCTCGAGACGAGGTCGTACCGAGTGTTCTCGCCGAGCGGCACGAGGAAACGGGAGCCCGATCTCGTGCAGCGCCAACATCACCGCGAGGGTCGATTTGTCGCCCTTCGCCTTGGGATGGTCGTCCATTGCCTAAACAGTAAACACGGCTCCGGACGCTACCCTTGCACGCGTTCGCGCCGGAGTAGCTCAGCTGGTAGAGCAACCCCCTTGTAAGGGGTAGGCCGTCGGTTCGAGTCCGACCTCCGGCTCTACTCGCCCCAGGTCTCGCGAAGAACCCGAATCCAGTTGCCGTGGGCGATCTTCGCCAGCGCCTCGTCGTCGTACCCGCGCTCCCGGAGAGCATCGAACAGCGCCGGAAGCCGCGTGACGTCGCCAAGCGCAGCCGGCGGCGCGGCCCCCTCGTAATCGGAGCCGAGACCGACGCAGTCGATCCCCATGCGGTCGACGAGGTAGTCGATGTGTCGCACGACGATGTCCAGCGGCGTGGATTCGGGCTCGAGCAGCCCGTCCTCGCGCAGGAACCCGACGGCGAAGTTGACGCCAACGAGGCCACCGGATCCCGAGATCGTGTCCAGCTGCTCGTCCGTCAGGTTCCGCGTCGACGGGCATACCGCATGTGCATTCGAATGGGACGCGACCAGAGGCGACTCCGACAGGTCGGCGACGTCGAAGAACCCGCGCATGTTCAGGTGGGACAGGTCGACCAGGATCCCCAGCCGATTGCACGCGCGGACGAGGTGCCGGCCTTCCTCGCTCAGCCCCGGACCAGTGTCGGGAGAGGCGGGAAACCGGAACGGGACGCCTTCCGCATAGCGGTTGGCGCGGCTCCACACCGAGGCCCAGGGAACGAAGCCCTCGGTCATAGCGGCGTTCGAGGTCGTCGGGGCTGAGGATCGGCTCCGCGCCCTCCAGATGCAAAACGGCGGCGATCGTTCCGTCTGCGAAGCACTCCTCGATCTGCGCCGCGCTCGTGACGAACCGAATCGCGCCTTCCGCCTCGACGCCGCGCAGGATCTCCTCCAGGTGGTCGGCCCGCGCGACCGCGACTTCCGTCGCGATCGACGGCGCGAGCGGGAAGGAGTACGGCCCGGTCGGCTTGCCGCCCATGTCGCCGTCCTCCGGACCGGAAACGAAGATCGCGAACAACCCGCCGGCGAATCCTCCGCGCCGCGCGCGCGGCAGGTCGAGGTGCCCGTCGCTCGACTCCTCGACGAAGCTCCGGCCGCCCTCGTCGAGGCGCAGCACGACGTCGTTGTGTCCGTCGAAGACGGGAATCGTCATCCGAGCGCCTGCTCCAGGTCGGCCCAGATCGCGTCGACGTCTTCGAGCCCGACGCTCAACCGAATGAGGTTCTCCGGGACACGCTCGCCCTCCCACCGGTAGCGCGTCTCGAGCACCGAGTCGACCCCGCCCAGGCTGGTCGCGTTCTCGATCAGCCGCGTCGAGGTCTCGACGCGCCGCGCGTCTCCGACGACGTCGAACGACATCAATCCTCCGAACCCGCCTGACATGTAACGCGCGGCGCGCTCGTCACCGAGGCCGGGATAGCGGACGCGTTCGACCTCGGGATGCCCGGCCAGGCGCCGAGCCAGGTCGAGCGCGCTCTCGGACTGACGCCGGACGCGCACCTCCAGTGTCTTCAGGCCGCGCAGCACCAGGGAGGCCGTGTCGGGTGCGGCAATCGGGCCCGTGCGGCCCCGGAGCCCCTTGATGCGCTCGTACACGTCGCGCTCGCGCATGGTCAGCACGCCCGCCAGTGCGTCGTGGTGGCCGCCGATGTACTTCGTCGCGCTGTGCAAGACGACGTCGGCGCCGTGCTCCAGCGGGCGGAACAGGATCGGCGTGGACGCGGTCGCATCCACCAGCACCCGCGCCGGGTGCGCACGAGCGGCCTCCATGTCCGGAAACGTGAGGAAGGGGTTGGACGGCGCCTCGAGCCAGATCAGATCGACCCCCTCCGGCGGCGCGCCGGTCTGGTCGAACTCGACGAAACCGACCCCCCAGCGCTCCAGCTCGCGAAACAGGACGGACGTCCCGTAGTAGCACCCCTCGGCGAGGGCGATCGTCTCGCCCGGCGACAGCAGCCCGAGCACGGCCGTCGTGCACGCGGCGGCGCCAGAAGAGAACAGGAGCGCATGGCCGCCGTCCAGCTCACCGAGCACCTTTTCGGCCTCCACCCCTGCCGGATGGTCATAGCGCGAGTAGAAGAACTCCCCCGGCTCGCCGGCGCGATAGGGCCAGATCGTCGAGCGGTCGAGCGCCATCAGGCGACTCTAACCGGCTCGGGCCGCAGGTCTTCCAGCCGGCCGAGGCGCGCGAGCGACGGAAAGAGCCTCGTCCACGAGAGAGCGATCCCGATCGTCGCGATCCCGCCCGCGACGACGGACGTGACCGTGCCGACCGCCGCCGCGACGACGCCCGATTCGAAGGCGCCGAGCTCGTTCGACGCGCTGATGAAGACCATTTCGACGGCCGTCACCCGCCCCCGAAGCTCATTCGGCGTGACGAGCGCGATCGTGGTCGAGCGGATGTTGACGCTGATCATGTCCACGAATCCGGCGACGGCGAGCGCGGCCAGCGAGAGGGGAAGCCATTTGGACAGCCCGAAGACGACCATGCAGACGCCGAAGAGGGCGACGACGACGAGGAGCGTCGGCCCGGCGGAGTTCCGCAACGGCCGGCGTGTCAGCATGAGCGCGGCGAGCAGCGCTCCAACCGCCGGCGCCGTCCGCAGCGCGCCCAGGCCGACGGGGCCAACGTGCAGGATCGAGCGCGCGAACACGGGCGCGAGCGCGATCGCGCCGCCGAAGAGCACGGCGAAGAGGTCGAGCAGGATGGCGCCGAGCACCATCGGGCTCCTGCGCAGGAAGCTGATCCCCTCGATCAGGCTCTGCCAGCCGGGCGCGCCGCTTCCCGGAGCGCGCGCCGCCGGCCGCTTCTGCAGGGCCAGCACGCAACCGAGCCCGCCGACGAACAGCCCGGCGGAGAGGGCATAGAGGAGCTTGGGCGAGACCTCGAAGATGATCCCACCGACGGCCGGTCCGGCCACGACGGCGATCTGCCAGCCGACGGAGCGCAGCGCCATCGCCCCGGCCATCATCTCGGTGGGCACCGTCTCCGGAAGAAGCGAGCGCAGCGCGGGCGCCGAGATCCCGGCCGCGACGCCGCTCGCAGCCGCAAGCGTCAGGTACGGCCAGAGCGTCTGCCCGCCTTCGATCGTCACAGCGAGCAGCAGGAGCGCGATCGCCACTTCCATCCCGAGCGAGACGGCGATGATCGCCCGACGCGGGACGACGTCCGCGAGCTGTCCCGCCGGCAGTGCGAGCAGGAGCAGCGGCACGAACTCGACCAGCCCGATCAGCCCGAGGTCGAGCGGGTCGCGGTGGATCGCGTAGACCTGCCAGCCGACGGCGACGAGGATCATCTGCGTCGCGAGCCCGGCGACGATGTTCGTCGCCCAGAGGAGCGAGAAATCCCGCTCCCGCAGCGCCGGAGGCAGCCGCTCGCGCATCCCGCGAAGCTACCAACGGCCGCGTTAGGCTCCGGCCGGTGACGGATACCGGCCACGGCACGCAGGACAAGCTCGAGCGCCTCGGCAAGCTGCGGGACGAGGCGCTCCACGCGGGCACGGGCCGCGCGGTCGAGAAGCACCGCTCAGAGGGGAAGCTGCTGGCGCGCGAGCGCCTGCTCAGGCTCCTGGACCCGGGCTCCTTCGTGGAGCTCGACCGCTATGTCCGCCATCGCGAGCCCAACTTCGGGATGCTCGAGCGGCGCCCGTGGGGAGACGCCGTCGTCACGGGCTACGGCACGATCTTCGGCCGCAAGGTCTTCGTCTTCTCGCAGGACTTCACCGTCTTCGGCGGCAGCCTGTCCGAGGTCTTCGCCGAGAAGATCTGCAAGGTGATGGACCTGGCCGCCAAGATGGGATGCCCGGTGGTCGGGATCAACGACTCGGGCGGCGCGCGCATCCAGGAGGGCGTCGTCTCGCTCGCCGGGTATGCCGAGATCTTCTGGCGGAACGTCCAGTGCTCGGGGGTGATTCCGCAGATCTCGCTCGTCATGGGCCCCTGCGCGGGCGGCGCCGTCTACTCGCCCGCGATGACCGACTTCGTCCTCATGGTCGAGGGGACGTCATACATGTTCATCACCGGGCCCGACGTGGTGAAGACGGTCACGGGCGAGGAGGTGACGTTCGAGGAGCTGGGCGGCGCGGCGACGCACGCGGCCAAGTCGGGCGTCGCTCACCTGATCTCGCCTGACGAGGAGGCGTGCCTCGACGACGCGCGCTACCTGCTCTCGTTCCTGCCGCAGAACAACGTCGACCCGCCGCCGTACGCGGAGCCGACCGACCCCGCAGGGCGGGAGGACGCGGAGCTCGACACGCTGATCCCGGACGATCCAGCCAAGCCGTACGACATGAAGCAGGTCATCCAGCGGGTCGTGGACGACGGGGAGTTCCTCGAGGTACAGGAGCGTTTCGCCGAGAACATCGTCTGCGGCTTCGCCCGGCTGAACGGCCATTCCGTCGGTGTCGTCGGGAACCAGCCGCGGTCGCTCGCCGGCGTGCTCGACATCGACTCGTCCGTGAAGGCCGGTCGGTTCGTGCGCACGTGTGACGCCTTCAACATCCCGCTCGTCACGTTCGTCGACGTCCCGGGCTTTCTTCCGGGAACCGCGCAGGAGTGGGGCGGGATCATCCGGCACGGCGCCAAGCTCCTCTATGCCTATTCCGAGGCGACGGTGCCGAAGCTCACCGTCATCACGCGCAAGGCCTACGGCGGGGCCTATGACGTCATGAGCTCGAAGCACATCCGCGCCGACTTCAACTTCGCCTGGCCGACCGCCGAGGTGGCGGTCATGGGGCCGGAGGGGGCCGTCAACATCGTCTTTCGCCGCGAGCTCGAGGACGTGGAGGACGCGGCAGCCCGTCGCGACGAGCTGATCGAGGACTACCGCGACCGCTTCGCGAACCCGTACGTCGCTGCCGAGCGAGGCTACGTCGACGACGTGATCGAGCCGCGGCGAACACGACCGGTACTGATCGATGCGCTCGAGACGACGCTCACCAAGCGTGAGCCTCGGCCGCCCCGCAAGCACGGGAACATCCCGCTTTAGCGCACACGGCGGACGTCGCGTGTTTCGCGACCAACTCGGCACAGACACGTATGCCGGCGGCCGATACCGTGTCATCAGGGGTCCCGGGGGACCCCTGGGGGCAGTTGGGGTTCGGTTGTCGGGCGGCGCGTCAGGCGAGTCAGCGCACGCCGACCCGGGCCCGATACCCGAAGAGGAACGGCACCGTCCGGTCGCCGAGGACACGGCGCGCGACCTCCTCGAGCTCCCCCACACGGAGCTCACGCTCGAGCTCGGGGTCGTCGACCGCCGCCGGCAACCCCAGGCTGTACGCGAACCCGACGACGCGGTCTGCGTTGCCATCCTCGATCGAGTGGAACAGGAGCTCGCGGCAGAAGCGGAACTCGCCGCTCGCGCGCATGCGCTCGAGATGGGCCGGCTTCGCCCAGCGGTCGGCGCCGCGCTGGATCCCGCGGCTGCGGCGCATCTCGCCGCGCCGCCACTGATAGGCCTCGTAGGCCTCGTCCACCTCGGGATCGATCACGGGCGGCCAGTCGTAGTCGTAGGCCGCGAACAGGCCGCCGGGGCGGAGGACACGCGCCGCCTCGGCGAACGTCGGTTGCGGATCCATCCAGTGCAGCGACTGCGAGCAGGTGACGATGTCGGCGCAGCCGTCCTCGAGACCGGTGTTCTGCGCGAACGCCTCCCGGTATTCCACGCCCGGCGCCGGCCCGGCCGCGGCGAGCATGGCCGGATTCGGCTCCACGCCGACGACCCGCTCGGCCCGCCCGCTCCAGGCCCGGGTCGACAGCCCGGTGCCGCAGCCGAGATCGACGACCAGCGCCGGCCGCCCGACCCGTGCATAGCGGCAGAGCGTCTCGAGGAGAACCGCCGGCGGCCGCGGGCGATGGCGGTCGTAGCCCGCGGCGAATCCTGTCCGGTCGTAGCCGGACTTCTCGATCAGCGAGCGCGAGAACTCCATGGCTAACGGACGGCGAAGAGCCGCCACTCACCCGGAACGCCCTTCAGCTCGTAGCTTCCACGATCCTCGAATTCGAGTCCGGAGCCGGCGACGAGGTCCTTCACCGTATGCGAGACGAGAACTTCGCCCGGTCGTGCTTCGTTGACCACTCGTGCACCGATGTGGACCGCAAGGCCGGCGACCTTGTCGTCCGCGACCTCGCACTCGCCGGTGTGCAGCCCTGCGCGCAGCACGACCCCATGCTCGTCGGCCGCTCGGACGACGGCACGCGCACACGCGATCGCCCGCGCGGGCCCGTCGAAGGTGGCGAAGAAGCCGTCGCCGGCGGTGTCCATCTCCTCGCCGCGGAAATGCGTGAGCTCGCGCCGGACCGCCTTTCGGTGCTCCGTCAGCAAGTCCCGCCACCTCCGGTCGCCCAATGTCGCCGCCTGTTGTGTCGAGCCCACGATGTCGGTGAAGAGCACGGTGGCGAGCACGCGGTCCGGAACGACCGGGGCGTCGGGCGAGGCAAGGAAGCGCTCCACCTCATCGGCAACCTCATCTCCGACGTAGGGCGCCATGTCGCGACCCGGGACCGAGACGAGCTTCGCATTCGGGAGCACCTCCGTCAGGCGCTCGGCTTCGCGTGCGAGATCGCGCGTGAAGAGCGCGTTGCTTTCGATGTCGCGGCGATACATCACGAGCGTCGGCGCGCGGATCGTCGGCGAGGACCTCGCCGATGTCCGCCTCTGCGAACGTGCGAAGGAACTCGAGCGCTGAGCCGGGGCTCGCGCTTATGCGGACCCCTTTCGCCAGCCAGCGCCTGAAGTCCGGGTCGCCGACGAACGATGGATAGTTGGCTTGGAGAAGGTAGTCGACCCACTCCTCGGTTCCCCACTGCTCGTAGATCATCCTGAGGAAGCCGCGCTTCTCCTCTTCCGTCCCGGGGAAGTGGGCGCGCGCGTTCCACAGGATCAACGCCGAGCTTCGCTCCGGGTACGTCGCCGCGAAGAGGGCGCACATCTGCGCACCGTGCGCACCACCGAGCAGAGCGGCCTGTTCCGAACCGACCGCGTCGAGCACGGCCCGGACGTCGTCCATCTGTGCTTCGAGCGTGAGCGGCGCGCGCGGCCTGTCGGAGATGCCCGTCCCTCGCTTGTCCAGAAGGATCAGGCGCGAGAAGGATGCGAGCCGCTCGTAGAACTGCGCCACGATCGGCTGCTCCCAGCCCACGGCGATGCTGAGGTTGAGAGGGACGTAGACCAGGTCGACGGGACCTGAGCCCATGACCTGATACGCGATTGAAACGCCCCCGGTGCGGACGTACTCGATTGGCGGCTCCATCTCCCCGACTTCTGATGGTAAAGCTTCGTCCGTGGAATTCGAGATCGAGCCCACTCCGACGCCTCGAGAGCGGAGGCGATCGAGGCCGCGCTGCGCCGGCTGATCGCGCCGCGGGACGCTGCCGGCGGCGTACGCGAGCGCCTGGCGGAAGGCCGGCCTGCGGGAGTGCCGTGGAGCCCTACGCGGGCGCGCGCCCGCGCAAGAGCTTCGGCGCGACGCGCGCGTAATCGAGCCCGGACACCCAGGTCAGCACGACCGCCACGAGGAGCGCCCACCAGGCGACGCGATCGTTCCACGCTCCCGCGGCGGCAAACCCCCCGATCGCGGCCGCGAGTGCCTGCGACCACGTCTTCAGCTTCCCCAGGTCGCGCGCCTCCATCACGACGCCCCGCTCGATCGCGGCGAGCCGCAGCCCCGAGACGAGGAACTCCCGCGCCACGATCGCGGCGACCATCCAGCCCGGGAAGACGCCCTGGTCGATCAGCACGACGAGCACCGAGATGACCAGGATCTTGTCCGCCACCGGGTCGAGCAGCGAGCCGAGCTGGGACGTACGGCCGTAGCGCCGTGCGACCCTTCCGTCGAACCAGTCCGTCGTCATCGCCACGACGAAGAGGGCCGTCGCCCAGTAGTTGTGTCCGTGGAAGTCGACCGCGTACAGCAGGACGACGAACGGCACTGCCGCGATGCGTGCCAGCGTGAGCTGATCGGCCAGGCCCATTCCGTAGGGAGAATACGCGCGCATGCCGCCGTTTTCGAAAGTGCTGGTTGCCAACCGGGCCGAGATCGCGATCCGCGTCTTCCGCACGCTGCGCGAGCTCGGGATCGGGACGATCGCCGTCTACTCCGAGGCCGACCGCGCCTCGCTGCACGTCGAATACGCGGACGAGGCGTACCTGATCGGGCCGCCGCCGGCCGCCGAGAGCTACCTGAAGATCGAGCGCATCCTCGAGACCGCGGCCCGCTCAGGCGCCGAGGCGATCCACCCCGGCTACGGGTTCCTGGCCGAGAACGCGGGTTTCGCTCGTGCGTGCGCCGACGCGGGGGTCGTCTGGATCGGCCCGCCGCCCGAGGCGATCGACGCGATGGGATCGAAGGTGGAGGCGCGCGAGCGGATGAAGGCCGCGGGCGTACCGATCATTCCCGGAACGACCGAGCCGGTCGAGACGGCCGAGGACGCGCTTGCGCTGGCGGAAGAGATCGGCTATCCGCTCGCGATCAAGGCAGCGTCGGGAGGCGGGGGAAAGGGGCTCAAGGTGGCCCGCTCGCCCGACGAGGTCGAGCGCGCGTACTCATCGGCGCGCCGCGAGGGCGAGGCTTACTTCGCCGATCCGACCGTCTACGTCGAGCGGTTCCTCGAGGATCCACGCCATGTCGAGGTGCAGGTCCTGGCCGACGCGCACGGCAACGTCGTCCACCTCGGCGAGCGCGACTGCACGATCCAGCGCCGTCACCAGAAGCTGGTCGAGGAGACGCCGTCGCCCGCAGTGTCGGAGGAGCTGCGCGAGCAGATCGGCGCGATCGCGGTCGAGGCCGCCCGCGCGGTCGGCTACCGAAGCGCAGGGACGATCGAGGGGCTGCTCTCGCGCGAAGGCGAGTACTTCTTCCTCGAGATGAACACGCGGATTCAGGTCGAGCATCCGGTCACGGAGCTGGTCACCGGTTTCGACCTCGTGCGCGAACAGGTGCTGATCGCGGCCGGCGAGCCGCTCTCGTTCCGCCAGGAGGACGTCCGTTTCGACGGCCACGCGATCGAGTGCCGGATCAACGCCGAGGACGTGGCGGCCGGATTCCTGCCGTCCCCCGGGACGATTACGGCGTATCGCGAGCCGGCCGGCCCGGGCGTGCGCGTCGATTCCGGCGTCGGCGAGGGCTCGGAGGTCTCAGGCACGTACGACCCGATGATCGCCAAGGTGATCGTCCACGGTCTCGACCGCGATCACGCGCGCCGGCGCATGCTGCGCGCGCTCGAGGAGTACGTGGTCGAAGGGCCGAAGACGCTGATCAGCTTCCACCGCGCGCTGCTTTCGCACCAGTGCTTCGTCGAGGGCGAGACCTGCTTCGGGCTCGTCGAGTCGGAGCTGCTGGCGCGGCAGGCTGAGGAGCTCGAGCCCGCGAAGGCCGCCGGGGGAGCCAACGGCCGCGTTGAGGCCCGCACGTCGCTCGTCGAGCTGGACGGCCGCCGCTACGAGGTGCGCGTCCTCGTCCCCGAGCCGCAGTACAAGGAGCTCGTCCGCCGCAGGCAGGAGCGCCGGCACGGCCATCACGGCGGCCACGCGCGCGACGCTGTGACGAGCCCGATGCAGGGGACGGTGCTCGCGGTCGAGGTCGCCGACGGGGACGAGGTCGAAGCCGGCCAGGTCATCTGCATCGTCGAGGCGATGAAGATGGAGAACGAGATCAGCCGCCCACTCGCGACGGCGTTGTCTCCGACCTCTCGGTCGCGCGCGGGCCAGCCCGTGAACGCGGGACAGGTGATCTGCGTCGTCACGCAGGATGGCGACGAGTCGTAAGCCGCTCTGCGCCGAGGTCTCGACCGGGATGGGCGAGCCGCTCGGGGCGACCGCGAGCAGGATCGACAACTGGATCCTGCTCGAGTACCGCGGCGTCTGGGGGCCGGAACCGCTCCAGGGCAGCATGCTCGATCCGTCCGTCAAGGCGCACCTGACGGCGCAGCTTTCGCGTCCGCGCTCGCGGTTGCTCTTCATCCGCCGACCGCGCCAGGAACGGCACGGCGTCGTCTGCTACACGGCGAGCGACCTCGGAGGCCGACCAGAGCATCCACCGCCTCGACCTCGACGTGCACGAGGAGCTGGTCGGCCTCGACCTCTTCGGCGCCGATCGCGGCAAGCCGGTGGACGAGCCGCTGTTCGCGGTCTGCACGCATGGAAAGCGCGACCGCTGCTGCGCGCGGTACGGCCGCCCGCTGTACGACGCGCTCCGCGACCAGACCGATCCCGAATGGGTCTGGCAATGCACGCACGTCGGCGGCGATCGCTTCGCCGGCAACCTCGTCTGCTTCCCGGAGGGGCTCTTCTTCGGGCGGGTCGGGCTCGGCGACGTGGCGCCGCTCCTCGACCATTACCTCGGCGGACGCGTCTACCTCGACTGCTATCGCGGCCGGGCCGCGTACTCGATGCAGGTTCAGGCGGCGGAGCGGGCCGTGCGGGAGCGCACCGGGCTGACGGGGTTCGACGACGTTCGGCTCGTCGGCGTGGACGGCCGGCGCGTGGCGCTGGAGGCCGCCGGCGAGCGCCACGAGCTCGAGGTGACGAGGGTCGAAGGCGAGCCGATGTACCTGACGTGCGATTCGGAAGAGATGAAGCGGCCGGTCCGCTTCGTCGTCGCTTGAAGCGCGTCGTCGTGCTCGGCGTCGGCGGAGCGGGGAAGACCCGGCTCGCCCACGCCATCGCCCGCAGCACCGGGCTGCCGATCGTCCATCTCGACCGGATCTTCTGGCGTCCGGGCTGGCAGCTCGCCCCGCGGGAAGAGGCCCGTGCCGAGCTCGACGAGGCGGTCGCGCAGGAGCGCTGGATCATCGACGGCAACTTCCTCAGCGCGGGTGACGCGCGGTTCGAGCGCGCGGACACGGTCGTCTTTCTCGACCTGCCGCGGACGACGTGCCTCGCCCGAGCCGTGCGACGGGCCGTCCGCGACCGAGGGCGGACGCGAGCGGATCTGCCCGACGGCTGCCCGGAAGGCTTCGACTGGGAGTTCTACAAGTGGATCTGGAACTTCGGCCGCGACGACCGGCCGCGGATCCTCGAGCGGCTGGACGAGACCGACGCGGACGTCGTCCACCTCCGCTCCCGGGCGGCCGTCGAGCGCTACGTCGAGTCCTTCTAGCGCTCGCACACACGAGGGCCGTACCGAGGACGGCAAGACGACCGAGCATGCCGCGACGCTAACGCGAGGGCCGCACGGCGTTGCTAGAGGTGAATACGCAGGAAGCCCTCGCGGACGAGGCGGCGAACGAGGACGAGCCGGCCTTCGTCGTCGAGGTCGCCCGGGAGATCCCCGGGGCTGAACTCTCCGTCGGCGGAGGCGAGGAACGCGACCTCGTCCTCCACGTGCGCCGGGAAGGTGATCGTCTTGCCCTCGAACGAGAGCGCGGGGAAGTCGAGCTCGGCGATCGCCGTCGCGCGCCGCTCGAGCGGCGTGTCGAGCGTCGAGCTCCTCGAGGGCGCGCAGCTGCGAGAGCTGGCCCTCGCGTACCGGCCGGCGCGACCGGATGAAGCGCCGGCGCTTGCGCTCCGCGACCTCCGCGGGAGCGAGCCGCTCGGCCAGCACCGCGAGCAGGTCGTCTCGCATCTCCCCGTCCGCCGGCACCGACCGCCGGAAGCCGGCGTCCGTCCCGCACTCGTCCAGCGCCGCCTTCGCCGCATCGAGCCAGGTGTAGACCTTGACGCCGATGGTCAGGTGCAGCGACTCCGAGTCGGTCGTGAGCGCATCGTGCAGCCAGCCGCGCGGGAGGTACATCGTGTCCCCGGCTTCGAGCACGCCGTCCTCGACGGGCTGGCCCGGCTCGCCGTGCTTCGGACTTCGAGTACTTCTGATCCTGGAGCGGCAGCTCGACGACGGGCTCGTACACGCGCCAGTGCTTCTTCCCGGCCGTCTGGAGGACGAAGACGTCGTGCGTGTCGTGGTGGACGGCGAGCCCCTGGGCGGAGCGCGGCGTGAAGTACGCGTTCGCCTGCACCGGCTCGCCCAGCGCGGCTTCGAGCCGGCGGCAGAAGTCGGCGATCGGCGGCCAGTTGTGGTGGAGAGCCTGGAGGACGATCGTCGCGCCGTCCTCGAACTCGGCGAGGACGCGGTCGACGTCGATCGTCCCGCTGAAGGGCTGCGGGCTCCAGCCGAGATCGACCGTGTACGACTCGGGCGCGAGCACGGCCCCCTCGCGGACCAGCCGGAAAGCGGGGAAGCGCAGCGCGCTCGAGCAGATCAGCCGCTCGACGTCGTCGGGCGAGAGCAGGCCGCCGAAGCGATCGGGCTCCTCCCGGTGAACGACGAGCGGCTTCTGCTCCCAGTAGCCCGCGAGGAAGTCCGCGGGCTCGACCGGCTCGACGCAGCGCTCGAGCGCGCTAAGTGTCTGTGCCGTCGGTGTCCGAATCGGTCCCGTCGGTGTCGCTGTCCGACGTGTCGGTCTCGTCGTCCTGGTCCGCGTCCGTGACCGAGAACCGCTGCCGTGTCTCGCCCGGCGTGCTGGTCAGGATCTCTTCGTCCGTCAAGGTGGTGCGCTTCTCCTCCACTGCGAAAGCCCCCTTTCGGTCGTGTGGGCCCGATCCTATCTGCGCTACAGCGAGCGCTGGTAGGCGCGGAAGGTCCACGTCGCCAGGCCGGTCATGACAAGCGTCAGCGCGAGCAGCAGGCCAACATGCTCGCCCACACTGGCCCAGTCCGTCCCCGGCAGCACCACCTCCCGGGCCGCGCTCACGCCCCAGTTGACGGGGTTGTAGCGCGCCGTCACCTGGATCCAGTGGGGGATCTGGTTGATCGCGATCAGCGTGGACGAGAGGAAGAGGAGCGGCAGCCCGATGAAGTTGGCGACCGCGATCATCGTCGCCTCCTTCCGCGTCAGCAGCGCGATTGCCGTGGAGAGGGCGGCGAAGGGGGCGGCGACGAGGGCGGCGGTGGCGAGGATCACGAGCCACCCCTCGAAGCCCGTGTGAATGCGGACGCCGAGGGGCAGCGCGATCAGGAGGATGATCAGGGCCTGGATCATCGCGATCAGCGCGGCGCGGGTGACCTGTGAGGCCACGAGGGCAAACCGGCTGACCGGAGTCGCGAGGAAGCGCGGGATCACCTCGCGATCGAGGTCGGAGATCATCGCCATGCCGCTCCACGTTCCGCCGAAGAAGGCGTTCATCACCACGATCGCGGGCGCGAGGAACGTGATGTAGGAGGTCGTGCCGAACCCGCCGCCGGGCAGGTTCGTAACGCGCTTGAACAACTGGCCGTAGAGCGTCAGCCAGACGAGCGGCTGGATGACGAGCAGCGCGATCCAGATCGGCTCGCGCATCAGGTTGCGCGCCTGCCGGCCGACCATGTACCACGTGTCGCGCGCGACGTTCACTCGGTGACCTCCTCGTCCTCGACGCCGAAGTGGCGACCCGTGTAGTGGAGGTAGACGTCGTCGAGCGACGGCCGGTGCGAGTCGACCGCCTCGACGGCGATCCCGCTCCGGTCGAGCGCGGAGAGGATTTGCGGGATCGCGCGCGCGCCGCTCTCCACACGGCTGCGCAGCTGACGACCCTCAGCGCGCACCTCGCGCACTCCGGCCAGACCCTCGATGATGCGCCGCGCCTCGGGCGTGTTGCCGTCGGCCAGCTCGACGGTCACCGAGTCGCCTTCGAGGCTCTGCTTGAGGTCATTGGGCGTTCCCTCGACGACGACCTGCCCGCGGCTGACGATGGCGAGGCGGTTGGCGAGGTGGTCGGCCTCCTCGAGGTAGTGCGTCGTCAGCAGGATGGTGAGCGCCTCGCGCTCGGCGATGCGGCCGAGCTCCTCCCACATGGTCACGCGCGCCTCGGGATCGAGACCCGTCGTCGGCTCGTCGAGGAAGACGACGCGCGGGCGGTGGACGAGCCCGAGAGCGACGTCGAGCCGCCGCTTCATGCCGCCCGAGTAGCCGCGGACGACACGATTCGCAGCGTCCTCGATGCCCACGAGCTCGAGCAGCTCGTCCACGCGCGCCTTCAGCTGCGCGCCGCTCATGCGCTGGATTCGTCCCTGAAGCGTGAGGTTTTCCCGGCCCGTTGCGTCGCGGTCGACTCCCGAGGTCTGCGGCACGTATCCGATCGAGCGCCGGACGCCGTTCGGATCCTTGACCACGTCCTGCATGACCACTTCGGCGCGGCCCGAGTCGGGCTTGGTCAGCGTGGAAAGGACCTTCACCGTCGTCGTCTTGCCGGCGCCGTTCGGGCCGAGGAGGCCGAAGACCTCGCCTTCCGCAACCTTGAAGGAGACGCCGTTCAGGGCCTGAACCTCTCCGTAGTGCTTCCGCAGGTCTTCGACGACGATCGCGTCCATTCCGGCGAGTCTAGTGCCGGCCCGCGGGTACCCTCACTCGCTGTCATGGGCCGTGGTCTGCTCGTTCTACTGGTGCTCGCCTGCGCGCTGCCCGCAGCCGCGGCGACGCAGCGCAGCGCCAAGTTCGCGTGGCGGATCTCGCCGATCGGCGCGGCCCAGAAGCGGGTCATGACGGGCGTGTCGTGGCACTCGGGCTGCCCGGTGAGCCTCTCCGAGCTCCGGGATGTGCGCGTCTCCTACATCGGCTTCGACCGGCAGCGCCACCTCGGCCAGATCATCGTGAACGGCTCCGTGGCCAAGGACATCGTCAGCGTCTTCCGGAAGCTGTACTTCGCGCGCTACCCGATCCGGCGCATGGCCCCGGTGGACGTCTACGGCGGCAGCGACTTCGGCTCGATCGAGCACGACAACACGTCCTCGTTCAACTGCCGCAACGCGACCGGCTCGAGCAACTGGTCGAACCATGCGTACGGCCTGGCGATCGACCTGAACCCGCTCGAGAACCCGTACGTCTCCGGAGGCCGCACCTCCCATCGCGGGAGCGTGAAGTACCTCGACCGCTCGAAGCACCTGCGCGGGATGATTCACCCCGGCGACGTGGTCGTGCGCGCCTTCGAGTCGATCGGCTGGGGCTGGGGCGGCTACTGGACGGGCTCGGTCAAGGACCTGCAGCACTTTTCGGCCAACGGGCACTGAAATGGCGTCTCTGCGGCGTCAGTAGACTCCGGCCGCGGTGGACCTCTACGAGTACCAGGGGAAGGAGCTGTTCGCGCGCTTCGGCATCCCCGTCTCCGACGGGCGGCTCGCGACCACGCCTGAAGAGGCGAGGCGGGCTGCCGAGGAGATCGGCGGCGAGGTCGTCGTCAAGGCGCAGGTCCTGACCGGTGGACGCGGCAAGGCGGGCGGCGTGAAGCTCGCCGAGGACCCCCAAGATGCGGAAGACAAAGCCCGCGACATCCTCGGGCTCGACATCCGCGGCCACGTCGTCAACAAGCTGTGGATCGAGAAGGCCTCCGAGATCGCCAAGGAGTACTACCTCTCGATCACGTTCGACCGCGGCGAGAAGAAGCCCCTGTTCATGCTGACCACCGAGGGCGGCGTCGAGATCGAGGAGGTCGCCGAGAACAACCCGGACGCACTCGCGCGGCTGCACATCGATCCTCTGGAGGGCTTCCAGGCCTGGCAGGCCCGCCGGCTGATCTACGGGGCCGGAATCGAGGACCCGAACGAGCAGAAGCAGATCCTCAACATCGTCGGCCGCCTCTACCAGGCATTCATCGAGTGCGACGCGATGCTCTGCGAGATCAACCCGCTGATCGTCACGCCCGAGGGTGAGGTGCGCGCGCTCGATTCCAAGTTCACGGTCGACGACAACGCGCTGTACAAGCACGAGGACATCGCCGCCATGCTCGACCTCGACGCCTACCCGCCCGAGGAGCGCCTGGCCCGCGAGAAGAACGTCACCTACGTGAAACTCGACGGCGAGGTCGGGATCCTCGGCAACGGCGCCGGGCTGGTCATGTCCACGCTGGACGTGATCGCGCTTGCCGGCGGCCGCGCGGCGAACTTCTGCGATCTCGGGGGCGGGGGCGATGCCGAAGGAGTGGTCGATGCGCTCGAGATCATCACCTCCGACCCGCAGGTCAAATCCATCTTCTTCAACATCTTCGGCGGGATCACGCGCTGCGACGAGGTGGCGCGCGGGATCCTCACGGCGCTCGACCGGATGGAGATCGGCCACCCGATCGTCGTCCGCCTCGACGGGACGAACGCGGAGGAGGGACGGCGACTGCTCGAGGAGTCCGACGCGCCGATCGACGTCGAGCCCACGATGCTGGAGGCGGCCAGGCGAGCCGTGGAGCTGGTCGCGGCATGACCGACGTCTGGACGGAGCGCGCGCAGGCCTACCGCGAGAGCGAGTCGCATGCGAGCGGTCCCGATCTCGAGCTCATCGCCGACTGGGCCGAGGGCGCGACCGCGCTCGACGTCGCCACCGGCGGCGGACACGTCGCGCGGCGGCTGGGCGAGGCGGGCTTCCAGGTCGTGACCGTCGATCCCGCGCCGGGCATGGGCGCCGACACGACCGCGCGCGCCGAGGATCTTCCCTTCGCGGACCACTCCTTCGACACCGTCGTCAGCCGCATCGCGCCGCACCACTTCGCCGACGTCCAGGCCGCGGTCGGCGAGATGGCGCGCGTCGCCAGGCTGGTGGTCATCGTCGAGGACTCGCTGTACACCGACGAGCGCGTGGAGGAAGCCGAGAAGCTCCGCGACCCGACGCACGTGCGCAACTACACGGAAGACGAGTGGCGCGCGTTCTACGCCGCGGCCGGCCTCGAGCCGGGCCGTGTCGAGCACGTGGAGAAGCGCCACGAGCTCGAGCCGTGGCTCGCGCGCACCGGCTGCGTGGGGGAGGAAGCCGACCGCGTGCGCGACCTGTTGGCGCACGTGACGCGCGGCGACTCCTGGTACGACACGAAGATCGTGCTCGAGGGAAGACCGCGCTAGTGGCGATCATCGTCGACAACGACACGCGCCTCGTCGTCCAGGGCCTGACGGGACGCGAGGGCCGCTTCCACGGGCTGCGCAACCGCAACTACGGCACGAATGTCGTCGCCGGCGTCACTCCCGGCAAGGGCGGCCAGGACGTCGAGGGCGTCCCGGTCTTCAACACCGTCCTCGAAGCGGTCGAGGAGACGCAGGCGAACACGTCGCTCGTGTTCGTCCCCGGCCCGTACACGCCGGACGCGATCTACGAGGCCGTCGACTCCGGGGTCGGCACGGTCATCGCCATCGCCGAGCACGTCCCCGCGCACGAGATGCTGCGCGTCTACAACTACGTCCAGGGCCGCGGCATCACGCTCATGGGCCCGAACTGCCCCGGCGTCCTCTCGCCCGGCAAGGCGAACGTCGGGATCATCCCGGGGGAGATCTTCAGCGAGGGCTCGATCGGCCTCGTCTCGCGCTCCGGGACGCTGACCTACCAGATCGGTCACGAGCTGACCCAGCTCGGGCTCGGCAACTCGACGATCGTCGGGATCGGCGGCGACCCCGTGGTCGGATCGTCGTTCATCGACGTCCTCGGCAAGTTCGAGAACGATTCCGAGACCGAGCGCGTCGTCATGGTCGGCGAGATCGGCGGCGACGAGGAGGAGAAGGCCGCGCGCTTCATCGAGGCGCACATGTCGAAGCCGGTCTTCGCCTACATCGCCGGCTTCACCGCCCCGCCCGGCAAGACGATGGGCCACGCCGGCGCGATCATCTCCGGCTCGTCCGGCACCGCCGAGGCGAAGAAGGAAGCGCTCGAGGCGGTCGGGATCACGGTCGGCACGACGCCGACAGAGGTGGCGCAGCTCGTTGCAGGGGCGGCAGGCGCCGCGGTCTAGGACGCTCGTCCTCTTCGACATCGACGGAACGCTGTTCCTGACCTCCGACCCGCTCGTCGGCCGCGCGACGCTCGACGCGATCGACGAGGTGTGGGGGGTGCGGCTGCCGGACGACGCGATCGGCAAGGTCGACCATCCCGGGCAGACCGCGCAGCGGATCACGCGACTCGTGCTCGAGGCGGCGGGGATGGACGACGAGCAGATCGACGGCGGGCTCCCCCAATGGTGCGAGCTCGTCTCCGGGCGGTACCTCGACCTGCTGGCCGACTCGGACACGTCCCACTGGGAGTCGGCCCCCGGCGCAGCCGAGACGCTGGAGGAGCTCTCCCGTCGCGCGCGCATCGTGCTCATGACGGGCAACCCTGAGCCGATCGCGCGGGCCCGGATGGAGCGCCTCGGCCTCGCGTCCTTCTTCCCGGACGGGCAGGGAGCGTTCGGCTGCGACGCGGAGCATCGCGTCGACCTGATCCGCGTCGCGCGGCGAGCGCGCGGGCGGCGTCGCCGACCGCCGCAGACGTGGGCCGTAGGCGACACGCCTCGCGACGTCGAGGGCGCGCACGACGCCGGGATTCGTTGCGTCGGGATCACGCTCGGGCGCTTCGGTCGCGAGGAGCTCGCCGACGCGGACGAGGTCGTCGAGGCCTTCCCCGACCTCCTCCGGGCTCCTGCCCTAGACTCGAAGCATGATCTCGTTCGCCCGCGGAGTCCCCGGTCCCGACTGCCTGCCGATCGAGGAGATCGGCACGTGCACGCTCGCCGTCCTCCAGCGCGAGGAGCGCGACGCGCCGCAGTACGGGCCGGCCTCGGGCTTCCCACCGCTCCGCAAGCTCCTCGCGGAGCGGCACGGCGTCGAACCCGAACGCGTCTTCGTCTCGAACGGCTCCCTCCAGGGTCTCGCCTTCCTCTGGCAGCACCTGTTGCGCGGCGACAACAAACGCGTGCTGGTCGAAGCGCCTACATACGACCGGCCGCTGAAGATCCTCAACAACCTCGGCGCCGAGATCACCGGAGTGCCCATGGACGACGACGGCCTCGTGCTCGAGGCGCTCGAGGACACGAAGCCTGCCTTCCTGTACACGATTCCGACCTTCCAGAACCCGAGCGGCCGGACGCTGTCGCTCGCGCGGCGGCGAGCGCTGGTCGAGCTCGCGGAGGAGCGCGACCTGCTCGTGATCGAGGACGACCCGTACGGCCTCGTCCGCTTCGAGGGTGAACCGCTCCCGTCCCTGCTCGACCTCGCGCCGGCGGGACGCGTCATCTACTCGTGTTCCTTCTCGAAGACGGTCGCGCCCGGGCTCAGGGTCGGCTACCAGATCCTTCCGCCCGACCTCGCGGCCGCGGTCGAGGCAATCGCCGTGTCCACCTACGTCTCCCCGGTCATCTTCACGCAGGCGATCGTCTGGGAGTTCCTCCGCACCGGCCTGCTGGAGCCGAACCTCGTTCGCGCCGGCGGGAAGCTGCGGGAGCGGCGGGACGCCATGCTGGAAGCGCTCGAGCGCGAGCTCCCCGACGCCAGCTGGAGCCACCCCGAGGGCGGCTACTTCATCTGGCTCGATTTGCCAGCAGGAGTGGACTCGGCCGAGCTGCTGGTACAGGCCGAGCAGGGCGGCGTCACCTTCGTGAAGGGCACCGACTTCTTCGCCGGCCCGGGCGGGGAGAGTTCGGCGCGTCTCGCCTTCAGCTTTGCGAGCCCGGCCGAGATCACCGAGGGCATCGGCAAGCTCGGGTCAGCTGTCGGGCGGCTTCGCGCGCCTGCTGCGGCGCCGGCCTAGCCAGAGGCCCAGCAGCCCGATAATCGCGCCGAGGATCAGGGTGACGAGAATCACCCAGATCAGGGAGCCATGCGTTGTCCCGAAGATCCAGTGGACCTCGACCGTGTGCGTGTTGTCGATCGCGAACCAGATGACGTAGGCGACGACGAGGGCGATCGCGGTGACGATCAGCCAGGACCGCGCCTCGTTGCGCTCCCGGCCCTGAGGGCGGGGCGGCGGCTCGTAGGAGTCGGGCGGCCCCGTCTCGGACATCAGGCCGAGCGCTCGGCCACCAGCTCGCCCAGCTGCCGGGGCAGGAGGCGTGGCTGGCGAGGTGGAACGAGCGACCCGCGACTATGCGCCCGGAAGGTCGGACACGGCTCGGCGAGCACGAGCGCGCACAGTCCCGCCCGCCGGAAATAACAATCGTCGCAGGTGATGCCGCTCCGCTTCCGCACCGTTCGAGCCCCCCGTTTCTCGTGCCACTGGACGGGGGCACTATAGGACGGCTAGCCGGAGATTCGAGGTTGTCTAAACGGAAATTCATGGAATTTCCGAGACTTTCTAACCAGGCAAAATTGCCGTTTCTCAGGCCTTTGCAGGGACCGTTGCCAGGTCGTGCAACACCTGTTGAAAGGTGTTCACAGGCACGACCCGCATGGCTCCGGCGAACTTCCGAGCCTCGGCTGCATTGTCCCCAGCCGGGACCAACAGGATGTCGACATGCGAGCGCTTGGCTTCGATCGTCTTCTGCTCGACCCCGCCGATCGGGAGCACCCGGCCGTCGAGCTGGAGCTCTCCCGTCGCCGCCACCTTGTAGCCGCGATCGACGTTGCGTCCCAGCTTCTCCATGATCTCGAGCGCGAAGGCGAGGCCGGCCGAGGGGCCGACGACGGAGCCGGCGCGGATCTTTACGGGGAACGGGAGCTTGATGTTCGCGCTCTGGTCGATGATCACCCCGATCACCGGATGGCCGTCCTCGTTCCTCGTGCGAAGCTCGACCGTCCGGAGCCCGCTCGAGTTGCGGACGCCGAGCCGGACGGTGTCGCCCGGCTCGCGCCCGCGGATCAGCCGGCGGAGATCCGCAGGCGTGCGCACGGGGTGTCCGTCGACCGAGACGATCACGTCGCTCGGCTCGAGCTTCCCGACCGCGGGCATGCCCGGGACGATGTCCGCGATCTCGGCGCCGTTTCGTTCAGCGATCACCTTGTAGCCAAGCGCGCGCAGCGCGACGGCGGCGGCGATGCTCTGCGACTCGGACATGTCGTGCTCGTCGATCTTGCGCTGGGCGTGTTCGCTCACGCCCGGCGGGCGGAGCGCGTCCGCCGGCACGAGCGTCGCGCCGTCGTCCCTCACCGTCGGGAAGAGCCGCTCGAGCAGGTTCGCCTTGCGGACGAGGACGGCGAGGAAGAAGATCTCGCCCTTGTCGTCGCCCTTGTTTCGAGGCTTGGGGACCGTGACGAGCGGCGCCACCGCCCGCGCCGTGTCGGGCAGCAGCAGATAGCTGTTCGACGGGACGAGCCAGAGGACGACCGCTGCCACCAGCACCAGAGCGAGCCCGCCGAGGATCAGCCGGACGGGCGTGAGGGTGCGCTTCACGAAAGGAGGTTAGAGCAGGAAGCGCGTGAGGCCGCCGTCCACCGGAACGACGGCGCCGGTGATGTAGGACGCGCGGGCCGAGGCGAGAAAGCAGACGACCTCCCCGACCTCCTCGGGGCGTCCGAGCCGGCCGGCCGGGATCCCCGCGGGGTCGGTATGCCCCAGCTGCTCGACCCGCGGCGTGTCGATGCGGCCCGGCGCGATGGAGTTGACCGTGATGCCCTTCGGCGCCAGCTCGCGCGACAACGACTTCGCCCATCCGATCACGCCCGCCCGAACGGTGTTCGACAGCACGAGGTCGTCGACCGGCTGCCGGACGGTGTTCGACTCGATGTTGACGATTCGTCCCTGATCGCTCTGCTCGAGGTGGGGAAGAGCCAGCCGGGTCAGGCGGATCGCCGAGAGCAGCAGGAGCTCGACGGCTTCCTCGACCAGCTCGTCGGTCAGCTCGAGCGCGGTTCCGGGAGGCGGGCCGCCGCTGTTGTTGACGACGATGTCGATCCCGCCGAACGCCTCGACCGTCGTGTCCACGAGCCTTGTCAGATCCTCGAGGTTCCGGACGTCGCCGCGAACGGCGAGGCCGCCGATGCGCTCCGCCTGCTGCTCGAGCGGCTTGCGGTGACGCGCGAACAGCGCCACGTTGGCGCCTTCGCGGGCGAGGCTCTCCGCGCTCGCGAGACCGAGCCCGGAGGAGGCGCCGCAGACGATCGCCGTGCGTCCCTCCAGCCCGAGGTCCATCGGTCGACCCTCAACGCGGGACGACCCTAGCGGCTACCCGATGCCGATGTCGAGCTTGAAGGTCGTGCGCCGGTAGCCGACGCGCGGAACGACGACGGCGGTGGGATCGAGCACTCGCATGGGGCCGGGGCCGGGTGCGGTAACTGTGTACCTCCCAGGCCCGAGCCTCAGCCGGTACGTGCCGTCCTCGGCGGTGCGCGTGCGGTGAGCGACTCCTCGCCGCGTGAAGACGAGCAGGACGTTGCCGGCGGGTTTCGTGCACGGCTGATCCACATGGCACACGGGAAACGCCGGCTCGATCAGGACCTTGCCGCGAATGCCGCTGCCGGTTCGCCCGGCCGCAGCCGTTGTGAAGAGGAGGAACGCCAGAGCCGTTGTCGCCACGAAGATCTTCATGTCTCTCATCTCCATGTCTCTCCTCGTCGGGCGGCCCGCCCGGCTGGCGCCGGGCGGGCCGTGTCCGAAAACCGACGGCCTAGCAGACTGCTTGCAGCCCGAAGTCGACCGTCGTCGTCTTGTTGGCCTTGATGGTGACTTTCTTCGATTGTGCCTGGTATCCGTCCTTGCTGGCGATCACCGTGAACGGGTTGCTCGCCGACGGAGCCCAGAGCGCGTACTTGCCGTCCTTGCCAGTCTTGAGCGAGAACGTGAAGTTCTTGCCCGTGGCCTGGACCTGGGCGCCCTGCAACGGGTTGGTGTTCCCCTTGCAGTCCGTGCCCTTGACGGTTCCGGCGATCTTCCCCCAGCCGCTCGGCGGCGTCACGTTCATCGTGACGCCGATCGGGTTGATCGTCTGGGGGGTGTTCGCGTTGACGGCGATCTGAGCCGTGTACGTGCCCGGCTGGGTGACGCCCACGTCGGTCGTCGCCTTCAGCGTGACGGTGACGTTGACGGTGGCGCCGACCGGGACGTCGAACTCTGTCGGGGCTTCGGACAGCCACTTCACGTCCGTCGTCCCGCACTGGTCGAGCTCGGACAGCTTCTCCGATTGCGGCGTCGGGCTGAACCCGCCCGAGGATCCGCCGATCTTGTAGAAGCCGCATCCGCCGCCGGCGCGGTAGCGCGGGAACTGCGCGTTCGGAATCGCAGCCCAGCTATCGCTCGTCGGGTCGTATGCGAACCCCTGGTTCGTGATCGTGTTGAACCCGTTGGTGACGCCGCTCGAGACGATCAGCATCCCGTTCGGGGCACCGGCGACCATTCCCCAGAGGTCGATCGGCAGGTCTGCGATCGAGCTCCACGAATCCGAGCCCGGGTCGTAGACGTAGCCGTTCTTCAGCGTGCTGGAGCCGTTGACACCACCGGCGCAGTACACCTTGCCGTTGATGCCGCCGCACCCCTGCCACGAGTCGCCGCTCGGGTAGTTCGCGGCGGTCGACCAGCTGTCACTGGCCGGGGTGTAGACCTCGACCTTGTTCGACGGAGTGCACGCGCTGTCCGCGCAACCGCCGACGAAGTAGATCTTGTCGTTGACGACTGCGACACCCGGTGCCGCTGTCGGGCTCGGGTTCGGGGCCACGGTGCTCCAGCTGTTGCCCGCCGGGTCGTAGACCTCGGTCGCGGCAGTTGGGTTCCCGGAGGTGCCCCAGCCACCGGTGACGTACAGCTTCCCGTTGACTGCGGCCACACCCGGCTTCTCGCGGGCGTTCGCCATGTTCGCGATTGGCGCCCATGTGTTGTCGTCCGAGTTGTAGACCCAGCCCTTGTTCAGGGTTGTGAAGCTGCTGTCGACGCCGCCGACGGAGTATTCCTTCCCGTCGATGAAGTCGGCAGAGTTGTCCATGATCCCCGTGGGATAGTCGGCGATCTGCGACCAGCTCGGATCCTGCGGCGGGCCTGCGTCCACTCCCGGTACGTCACCGTGGTCGTGGGTGCCGAGGGCCGCCGGCGTTGCGAGGTCTTCCTCCTCGAGATGGACGTTGATGCGCTTCGCGCCCACCAGGCTCAGGATCTGGAACGACCCCGCCCGCTCGCTCAGCTTGACGTGCGCCGGTCCGGTGCCGTCGTTCTTGAACGAGAGGTTCTGGGTCGTCGTCGTGCCGAGCACCTGCGTCTTGCTGATCGAGGTCGGCGAGATCACCAGGTGTCCCGCTCCCAGCTGGAAGTCCTGCCGCACCGTCCCGTCGGCCGCGACGTTCACCGTCTTGGTCGAGGGCGAGTACAGCGCCTTGCTGGCCGTGAACGGGTGCGATCCCGTCAGCGACGAGAACACCCAGTAGAACCCGTCCGGGTTGTTCGGATCGTCCGGCGTCGCGAACGTCTTCGTGTTCTCGGCCGGCTTGTCGTCACTCTGGACCTTGGCACCGTTGAGACCGGCGCCCGTGGTGAGATCGGAGACGTTGCCCTCGACGAGGCCACCCGCGATCGTCACGCATCCGGAGCTCTTGAGCGCCGTGACGTCATCCACCATCCACCAGAAGCCGAACGTCGAGGTGAAGTGGAAGCGCAGCGTTACGTTGCTCTGGTTGGCCGCCTGAGGCAGCTGCACCGTCTGCAGATTCGGTCCGGGGACGCCGTCCATCCCGTGGTGCCAGACGTTCGTCCAGGTGTTGCCGCCGTCGGTGCTCACGTCCACGTCGCCCGTCTGCGGGTACGGCGAGAACGCAACGTAGTTGTTGTGGAAAGTCAGGACGGGATCGGATCCGCCGGACATGTCGAGCGTCGGTGTGACCAGCTCGGTGTTCTGCGTGTCGCTGGACCCGTAGAAGTCCGAGTTGATGTCGGCGAAGTTGCCCGAGCCGCCGGTGTCGTTCGGACGACCCTCCGGGTCGTTGAGCTGCCAGACATGGCCCTTGCCGGCGTTGTCGAACACGCTCCAGCCCGACGGCGGGAACGTGTTGCTGCCGTCGAAGTTCTCGGTCAGAGCGGTGTCGAGCTTGTAGCCCGGTGCCGTGCAGTCCGACGTCACCGGAAGCGCGACGTCGTGGGTCGTGTTGTTGCCGCCGACGACGACCGAGTCGGTGACGACCTTGTAACCGGGCAGCTGCGCCGTGTAGGTCACGTCGTAGGTCGCGTTCGCCGGCAGCGTAACGCTGTACTGGCCGGTGATCGGATCCGTGAACGACGGCCCGCCCGGCTTGCCGGCGACATCGATCCGGGCGTACAGAGGCCACCCGTGACCGCCACCGTCCGTCACCGTTCCGCTGAGCGTCACGGACGGAGACGGGGTCAGCGCCACGTTCACCGTCGTCGTGTTGCCGTCGGTGATCTGGACGTTGTTCTCCGTATGCGTGGCGTAGCCGAACGCGGAGTAGTCGACGTTGTACGTGCCGACCGGCAGTCCGAGCGAGTAATCGCCGTTCGCGTCGGTCGTCGTGCTACCGAACGACGTGTCCACCTTGGCGCCGGCGACCGGGTTGTTGTTGCTCGCGTTCGTTACCGTGCCCGCGAGCGTGCCGTGCGGCCCGGCTACGCAGTTCGTGAACTTGAAGCTCCCGATCCGCGTCTTCCAGTTGAACGAACTGGTCGTCGCGTAGTACTCCTGCGTGTACCAGAACGTGCAGTCGTCGTTGGGGTCGACCGTGATGTCCGAGTAGTCGCCCCAGCGGCTGACCGTGTCGGTCTGACTGCCGGTGCCCGCGAAGAGCGTTGCTTCGCCCTGCGCCAGCGTGTTCGGCGGATCGCCGGCCAGCCGCCCCGCGTAGCGGATCTGCGGATTGATGCTGGAGGACGACGCGCTGAAGCCGACGGCGAGGTCACCGAGTGCGTCCATCGCGGCGCTTCCCATCCAGCGCCACGTGTTGTCGGGCTGGTAGGTGCTCTGCTGGACGAAGCTCGGTGAGCCCGACGTGGCGTTGTTGATCTCGTACCACCGAACCCCGGCCACGCCGTTCGACTCCACCGTCATGTTTCCGACCAGCGCCTCGTGCCCGTCGGTGAAGCGGCGATAGGCGTTCCGGAACATGCTGCGGTCGCCCAGCGTGTCGAGGGTGTCGCCCGTGCCCGCCTGCGGCACACAGCTCCCACCGCCACAGATGACGCTGAACGGCGCCGGGATGATGTTGCCGGCCAGGGTGAAGGTCGACAGGTTCGGCTGGCCGAAGTCGACGTGGAACCGCCAGACCTTCCAGGTTGGATTCGTGCCGATCTCGGTGAACGGGTTCGGCGCACCCGAAGGCGGCTGGTTCATCCCGTCGACGTCGGCAGGCATGAGCTGGTCATCCGACGGGCTCAGCATGCCGGTACTGATGATCGCCGCCGGCGTGCCGTTGAGCATCGCCGAGCGATCCATCGCAAACGGCTGCGGGCCGAGGAATGCGGTGCCCGACGAGTTGAACACGTTCATGCTCATGTAGTACGCGTCGGGCCACACGCTCAGCTTCGGGTAGTCGTAGAAGTTGACGCCGAACCCGGTCCCCAAGTCGAACGCGTACCGGTTGTATGACCCCGTTGCGTCGTCCGATGTCGAGACGGCCACGCACTCCCATTCGGGAATGCCCGCGCTTCCAATAGCGAACTGGCTGACGATCCACCGGTTCGCGAACTGGTCGTAGACGACGACCGGGTCGCCGCGGCCAGCGTTCTCGCAGGGACCGCCGAAGCCACTCCACAGCGTCGTGATGCCGACCGGCCCGAAGATCGAGTTGCCCGTGATCTTGTCCCAGACCTCGATACCCTCGTTCACGATCTGCACGTACTGCGTCGAACCGACCTCGCCATTCGTGTCCGGCGGGGCACAGTTGCAGTTGACGCCCGGGAATGGGATTCCGTCGAAGTTCAGCAGCGTCCCCGGCATCTTCGGGGCCGCGGGGCTGTCCTGCACCACCGGATCGGTCCGGTTCGTGTGCCGGTGGACGATCGGCGGGTTCGGCTGCGCCGGATGGTTCGGACCCGGCGTCACCGGCTTCGGCGTGATGTTCCCGAGTCTCGGCGACGTGTCGTTCTTGACCGATTGGGCGACGATCACCTCGCCGTTGCCGTTACCCGCCTGTTGTCCCGTCGCCGCTAGGCCTTTGGCCACCGCGGGCGAGAGGACAGTTGTCTTGTTGGAGCCGCTGGACGACGAGGCTGTCGCCAGGCTGACTCCGACGGAGAGGAGCACGAGCGCGCCAACGAGCAGCGCGATGTGCCTCCTTCCCGCCAGTCTGGTCCAGAGGTTGGTCCACGAAGATGGGTCTTTCACGATCCCTGACTCTCCTTTCTCGTGGGGGAGCCTGTGTCGGGCTCCCCAAGACCGGTGGTGGGTTCGTGACGTTTGCCGCGCGGCGTGGACCGCCGCGCCTTCCGGTGGATGAACTCGTCCCGTCCGCTCAAGCGGACCGGCTCCCAGCCGGGAACCTGTTTTCCATAGGCACCCCCGTCCCTATGCGGCTGCTTGTCAGTTCAGCGGCGCGTGGCCACTCCGGCACTCTTCTGCGTCGCCTCGCGATCGGCCGTCATGCACGACCGGTCGGACGCGGCGACGATCGCTTGGTCGTCAGGCACCCCCGTCCCGTTGACTATCGGCTAGTCCCGATGCTAGGTGAACCAGGGGGGAGAATTCAAGGTAACTTTTAAGCGGATTTTTTCCGCAATTTGCGGGAGCAAACTACACGCAGAACGAAAGCGAAAGCCGACGCTGGTGAGCGGCGGGTCGGGAACCTACGTTAGGCCCGGGACGGGGGTGCGCCGCCAAGCCTGCCGTGGTGACCCCACCAAAGCGCCGCTCACCACCGACGGCCCGTGCTTATCGTTTTGCCACCTCTACGGGTGTACGAAACGATTAGATTGCCGCAACGCGAACTTAGCACTCCCGCAGATCTGCTGCAACCGGAGCTAGGTGCGCGCGATGACGCGCGTCGTCATCCCGCCGCGCACGTTGAAGACGCCCTCGACCTCGGCGCGCACCGGCGCGGCGCTCGCGACGATCTCGTCCAGCACCTCGTTCACGACCTCCTCCTGGAAGATCTCCCGGGAGCGGAAACCGCCGAGGAAGTCGCGGAGCGACTTGAGCTCGAGCAGCGTCTCGCTCGGGACGTAGCGGATGGTGATCGTCCCGAAGTCCGGCGCACCGGTCAGCGGGCAGATGGAAGTGAACTCCGGATCGGCGAGCTCGACCTCGTACTCACGGCCGGCGAACCGGTTAGGAAGCGTCTCGATCAAGAACCGCGACGACCTCGCGGACGGCGTCGGCGGAGTGCTGGAAGGCCTGCTGCTCGTCGTCGCTCAGCTCGAGCTCGACGATCTCCTCGATGCCGGCGGCGCCGAGCTTCACCGGGACACCCATGTACAGGCCCTCAACTCCGTACTCGCCGTCGAGGTAGGCCGTGCACGGGAGGAGCCGCTTCTGGTCGAGCAGCACGGCGTCGACCATTTGCGCGCAGGCCGCCCCGGGCGCATACCAGGCGGACGTGCCGAGCAGGTTCACGACCTCACCGCCGCCGACCGCGGTGCGCTGGACGAGCTCGCCGAGCCGCTGGTCGGCGACCAGCTTGCGAATCGGCGCGCCCCCGACCGTCGTGGCGGAGGCGACCGAGACCATCTGATCGCCATGGCCTCCGAGCACCATCGCGTTCACGTCCTTGGCGGACGCGCCGGTCTCCCACGAGATGAACGTGCGGAACCGCGCGCTGTCCAGGATGCCGGCCTGCCCGAACACGCGCTCCTTGGGAAAGCCGGATACGTCCTTCGCCACATGGCACATCGCGTCGAGCGGGTTGGTGACCACGATGAGGATGGCGTCGGGCGAATGCGCCACCACTTGCTCGGTCACCGACTTGACGATGTTCTGATTCGTCGTGACGAGGTCGTCACGGCTCATCCCGGGCGAGCGGGGCTTGCCCGAGGTGATGACGACGACGTCCGAGCCGGCGGTCTCGTCGTAGCCGTTCGTTCCGACGACGGCGGGCTCGTATCCGAGTATCGGGCCTGCCTGGTTGATGTCGAGCGCCTTGCCTTGCGGGAGGTTCTCGATGATGTCGACGAGGACGACGTTGGCGTAGTCGCGGCGGGCGATCTCCTGCGCGGCGGTCGCGCCGACGGCGCCCGCGCCGATCACGGTCACCTTTCTACGCAACGCCCACGCCGAGCTTGTCGATGATCGCGTCCGCGACCTCGCTCGTTCCGACCGCGGTCGGGTCGTCGCGGGTCGGCTTCATGTCATAGGTGACGCACTTGCCCTCGGCGATCACGTCCGCGATCGCGGCCTCGAGCCGGTTCGCGGCCTCCATCTCGTCGAGGTGGCGCAGCATGAGGACGCCGGACAGGATCATCGCCATCGGGTTGGCCTTGTTCAGGCCCGCGTACTTCGGCGCAGAGCCGTGTGTGGGCTCGAAGACGGCCGCCTTCGTCCCGAAGTTCGCCCCGGGCGCGAGCCCGAGGCCGCCGACGAGCCCCGCGCACAGGTCGGAGACGATGTCGCCGTACAGGTTCGGCAGCACGAGCATGTCGTACTCCTCGGGCCGCTGGACGAGCTGCATGCAGAGGTTGTCGACGATGCGGTCGTCGAACTCGATGCCGGGGTGCTCCTCAGCGACCTCGCGCGCCACGTGCAGCCAGAGCCCGTCCGAGAATTTCATGATGTTGGCCTTGTGGACGGCCGTGATCTTGCGGCGGCCGTTCTTGCGCGCGTAGTCGAAGGCGAACTCGAAGATGCGGCGCGTGCCGGAGACGGAGATCGGCTTGATCGAGATGCCGGAGTCCTCGCGGATCTTCCCGCCGTGCTTGCCGACCCACTCGACCAGCTCGCGCGCGTCGTCCGAGCCTTCCTCGTACTCGATGCCCGCATACAGATCCTCGGTCGCCTCGCGGACGATGATCAGGTCGACGTCCTCGTAGCGCGAACGGACGCCGCGATAGCTCTTGCACGGGCGCACCTGGCCGAAGAGGTCGAGCGTCTTGCGCAGCGTGACGTTGACTGAGCGGAAGCCGCCGCCGACAGGCGTCGTGATCGGGCCCTTGAGCGCCACGCCGTTCCGCTCGATCGACTCGAGGACGTGATCGGGCAGCGGGTTTCCGCCATGCTTTTCCATCACGTCCGCGCCGGCTTCCTGGACGTCCCACTCCAGCTCGACGCCGGTGGATTCGAGGACGCGCCTCGTCGCTTCGGTCAGCTCGGGGCCGATGCCGTCGCCGGGAATGAGGGTCACGGTGTGGGCCACGGCGCGCCACTCTACCGGTAGATTCCAGAGCGATGAATGACTTCAAGCCTGGTCTCGAGGGCGTTGTCGCGGTCGAGACGGAGATCATGGAGCCCGACCGCGAGGGCGGGACGCTGCGCTACCGCGGAGTCGACGTCGAGCCCCTCGTCGGGCACGTTCCGTACGAGAACGTCTGGGGCCTGCTCGTCGACGACGACCTCAGCTCGACTCCGCCCGATCCCGAGCCGTACGACGCGGTTGGGCTGACCGGGGACGCACCGGCCGACCTCCAGGCGCACATCGCGCGGCTGGAGGGGGTCTGGCGCCTCGGCAAGCTGAACGAGATCTCCGACGACCAGGCTCGTGAGGACCTGGGGCGCCTGTCCGCGCAGATGAGCGCGATCGCCGCTCGATCTGCGCGCGTCGCCGACGGCCATGGCGACGAGGTCCCGGAGGACGTCGTCGAGCGGGGCGAGACGCTGGCCGAGAAGTTTCTCCTGCGCTGGAAAGGCGAGGCCGACCCGCGTGCCGTCAAGGCCATCGACACCTACTGGATCTGCACGGCGGAACACGGCTTGAACGCGTCCACTTTCACCGCACGCGTCACCTCCTCGACGGGCTCGAGCTGCGCGGCCGCGCTGTCGGCAGCGGTCGGAGCCCTGTCCGGGCCCCTCCACGGAGGCGCGCCCGCCTATGTGAAGCCGATGCTCGCCGAGGTCGAGGAGATGGGCGACGCCGAGGCCTGGGTGCGTGACGCGCTCGCCAGCAAGAAGCGGATCATGGGCTTCGGCCATCGCGTCTACCGCGCCGAGGACCCGCGCTCGCGCATCCTCAAGCGCACCGCCCGCGAGCTCGGCGCGCCTCAGATCGAGATTGCGGAGGAGCTAGAGGCCGTCGCGCTGAAGGCGCTCCAGGAGGCGCATCCGGAGCGCGTGCTCGCCACCAACGTCGAGTACTACTCGGCCATCGTCCTGGACGTTGCCGAGATCCCGCCGCCTCTGGCGCCCGCGATGTTCGCGTGCTCGCGGGTCGCCGGCTGGTCGGCGCACATCCTCGAGCAGAAGCGCACCGGTCGCCTGTTCCGTCCGTCCGCCCGCTACGTCGGGCCGGCCAACCGCCGACTCGACGAAGTCGCCGGCTCTCCGGTTCCCAGTTGACGCTCGCAGAAGCCGCGGCGTCGGCCGACGAGCTCGCCCAGCGGGGAGCCGAGCGTGACCTCGCGGAAATGCGCACGCAGTGGGCGGATGAACTCGAGGGAGCTGCGCGCAGCGCCGACTACCAGGAACGGGCGGTCGCGTATCGCGCGATCGGCCAGTTCCGGTTCCGCCAGAAGCTCGAGCTGCTCCGGCGCGGGCTCGAGGACACGAGCCCGGCCTGCCGCGGCTCCGCCCTCGTCTCGCTCGAGCTCCTCTCGCGCGACGCGCCGGGCCCCGTCAACGCGGTCCGGCCGCTGCTGCACTCGCTCGCCAACTCCGACCCCAATCAGGCGGTGCGCCGGCTGGCGATCGTGTGCCTCCGGAACGGCTCTCCGCAGCGCGACACGATGGTGCTGCTCCAGGGGCTTTCCGAGAGCGACGACCAGGACGCGCAGCTTCGCGAGACGGCGAAGCGCGTGGCGGCCGGCTTGAAGAAGAAAGCCGCGCGCTAGGAGCGGCGGAATGCTACCGCCGTACGCCAGTACAGCCCGCAGGTGCGGCGCTCGATGCGGCGGCCGCAGGACGGGCAGACGCGCGCGCGGTTCCTCCACTCGAGCGCGCTCTTGTGGATTCCCGACGCGACCATCAGAAAGCCGATCGCGGTCGTTAGCACGAGCAGTGCGAGGACGTGCGAGTCAAGGGTCATCGTGCGCCGTTTGTTCCCGCGGGGTCGCGGCGGAAACACTGGTACGGCGCGCGTGCGGATGAGCCTGGAAGTAGAGGTCGCGGCGGCGGCGATCGGAGACGTGCGTGTACAGCTCGGTCGTGGCGAGATCGGCGTGGCCGAGCATCTCCTGGACGCTGCGCAGATCGGCTCCGCCCTCGAGCAGGTGAGTCGCGAAGGAGTGCCTCAGGAGGTGCGGGTGAACGCGCTCCGGCTCGAGCCCGGCCTTGGCCGCGAGCTTGCGCAGGATCAGGAAGGCGCCCGCCCGGGTCAGCGGCCCGCCCTGGGCGTTGAGGAAGAGCTCCGGCCGGTGACGGCGGTCGAGGTACGGGCGGCCGCGCGAGAGGTAGCGGCGTAGCGCCTCGGTCGCCTGGCGGCCGACGGGGACAATCCGCTCCTTGTTGCCCTTTCCGATGCAGCGGACGATGCGCGCCTCGAAGTCGACGCCGCCCTTCTCCAGGCCGACCGCTTCACTGACTCGGAGACCCGCCCCGTACAGGAGCTCGACCAGCGCGCGGTCGCGGAGGTCGCGCGGGCCGGTGCCGTTTGCCGCCTCGACGAGCCGCTCGGCCTCGCCCGGCGAGAGCGTGCGCGGCAGGCGGCGGGAGCGGCGGGGCAGCTCGAGCTCGGCCGCGGGGTTGTCGGTTCGCTGTCCGAGCAGGACGAGGTGGCGGAAGAACGAGCGGATCGCGGCGGCGCGCCGGGCGATCGTCGAGCCGGAGAGGCCCTGCGCGCGCATGCCGGCCAGGTAGCGCTCGAGCTCCTCGGTCGTGACCGTGTGCGGCGGGCGATCGAGCCATGTGGCGAGCGAGGCGAGGTCGCGGCGGTAGGCCTCGACGGTGCGAGGCGCACGACGCGCGGCGAGCAGGGCGAGGAAGCCTTCGACCTGCGGATCGGTCTCCACAGGGGGCTTTTCGCCCTCCGCGGCCGTGTACCTTGCTTGGAGGGTCAGCTCATCGCGTACTGGGGAGGCGCGATGACCTCGTCCCGCTCGATCCAGGCATGCAGCTGGTCTTCCCAGGTCTCCAACGACCCGTGCCACTGGATCCCCGCGGCCATCTCATCCGAGATCGGACCGAACGCGCTGAAGCGGTGGCGGAGAACCGTCGCATCGCCGTCCTCCTCGAACTCGTAGCGGTGGTTGAGCGTGATCCCGCCGCCGAGCATGCCGCTGACGGTGGAATAACCGGACGGCGGATCCCACCAGCCGATCGTCCCGTACAGGACGCCCGCGCCGTCTCCCCAGTCCTCGTAGATCTGCCCCCCGACGCGACGCTCGAGGACGAGCCGCTGGAGACGATCCTCGCCGTAGCTGACCTGGAACCACTTCTTGCTGTCGAGGAACGCCTCGAAGACCTCCTCGCGGGGACGCTCGAAGCGCAATTCATTGGTGAAGGCAATCTGCCGGATGTCGTTCACGGTTTCCGCTCCTTTCCGGGTGGGGAGGCGTTCAGGTGCCGCTCGAAAGCGAGGAGCTGCGACGCGGTCGCCTGCTGGAAGCTGTTGAGCCAGCGCTCGAGCTCCCGCTGGATCGGGACCGCGTTCAGCTCGTTCCAACGCTCGCGACCGTCCCTACGCACGAGGACGACCCCCGCGCGCTCGAGTACGCCGAGGTGCTGCATGACCGCGAAGCGCGAGAGCTCGGAGAGCACCTCGCAGAGCGCGGTCGTGGTCAGCGGCCCCTCGCGAAGAGCGTCGAGGATCGCGCGCCGATGCGGCGAGCTGAGTGCCTTCCATACCCGTTCGTTTGACAATAGGTGATAAAAATATCACATATTGTCCACGACTGACACACCGCCATTCGATCTAGCCCTTCTTGTGGCCCTTGCTGACGACGAGGTCGACCCTGGCGCCTTTCGGACGCCGCACGCCCGGCGCCGGGCTTTGCGAGATCACGTGACCCTTGATCACCGTGCGCGAAAAACGAGTCTTGACCGCGCCGACGGAGCAGCCGGCGTTGGCGATCGACCGCCTTGCCAGCGCAAGGGTGGCGCCCGTCACCCGTGGAACGACGCACGCGGCGTTCCCGCCGAGGTAGCGGGCGAGAGCGAAGTCGCCCTCGTAAGAGCCAGGGTGGGAGCTCATTCCGGCGGCAACCGCCCTGCCGTTCGGCTGAAGAGCGAGTGCGTAGGCATAGTTGGACCCGGGCCCGAGTGAGGTTCTGACTGTTCCGCGCTTTCCGAACCCCGCGTCCAACGAGCCGTTCGCCTTGTAGCGGACGAGCCCGAAATCGTAGACGTCCCGCCCCGCATAGATCCATCCGGCGGCGAGGATCTTGCCGTCGGGTTGGAGCACCATCGCCTCCGCCCACCCACTCGAACCGGTCACGGTCGTCCCGGCGACCGGTCCGGTTCCGAACTGCTCATCCAGTGAGCCGTCCGCGTTGTAGCGGGCGAGCGCGAAACCGTCGCCGGACAGCTGCTCGCTGAAGCCCGCGACTACGAGCTTGCCGTCGGGCCGGAGCGCGAGTGACGAGGCGAAGTCGTGGTTCGGGCCGATCGACGTCGTGACCCTGCCGCCGGTGCCGAAGCCGGTGTCCAGCAAGCCGTTCGGGTCGTAGCGGGCGAGCGCGAAGTCGTAGTTCGCAGGCGTGAGGATCGTGCCGGCGGCGACGATCTTGCCGTCGGGCTGGAGCGCGATCTCCGCCACTCCCGCCTCGTGGGCATCGGCGAATGCTGTCGTGACCTTGCCGCCATCGCCGAAGGTGGTGTCCAGCGAGCCGTTCGGGTCGTAGCGGGCGAGCGCGAAGTCAGAGCCGCCCCTGCCCGCGGCGACGATCCTCCCGTCCGGTGCGAGCACGAGCGCGGAAGCGGAGGCTACGCCCGGCCCGAATGGTGTTGTGACCGCGCCGCCGGCGCCGAAGCTCGGGTCGAGCGAGCCATCCGCCGTGTAGCGGACGACTGCGAACTGGTATTCGCCCGCCTCGTCGACCGTGGAGCCGGCGACGAGGATCTTGCCGTCGGGTTGGAGCGCGACGGCTCCGGCCCTGGACCTCGTGCCGATCGCCGTCGTCACCTTTCCGCCCGCGCCGAAGCTCGGGTCGAGCGAGCCGGTCCGCCCGTAACGGGCGAGCGCGAGCTTGGCGTCGCTCGAGCCGGCCGCGATGATCTTTCCGTCCGGCTGGAGGGCAAGTGCGACGACGACGGAGCTCGATCCGAACTCAGTCATCACTTTGCCATCGCGGCCGAAGGTTGGATCGAGAGTGCCCGGCGTGGCCCGGGCCGGGCCGACGAAGAGCAGGACAACGACGACCAACAGCAGGCCTGAAGGCAAGAGCGTTCGTCTGGGCGACGTGCGCGACACCGGCGTGCTCGCACACCTTACGCTTCGTCAGGAGCGGGGGTGCGCGCGGTCGTAGACGCTTGCCGCAGGCGGCGCGCGTCGACGTGGCTGTACACCTGCGTGGTCGAGAGCGAGCTGTGGCCGAGGAGCTCCTGGATCGTCCGCAGATCGGCTCCTCCTTCGAGCAGGTGCGTCGCGAACGAGTGCCGCAGCCGGTGCGGATGCGGGAGGAGCCGGCGGAGCGTGCTCGTGTCGAGCCGGCGGCCGCGCGTCGACACGAAGAACGCGTTCTCGGCGCCTCGCACGAGCTTCGGCCGCCCATCGCGCAGGTAGCGCTGGAGCCGGTACGACGCTTCCTCCCCGAGCGGGACCACGCGCTCCTTGCCGCCCTTGCCGTGGACGTGCACCGATTCCTGCTCGAAGTCGACGTCGGCGAGGTCGAGCCCGACGGCCTCGGAGGCGCGCAGGCCCGCGGAGTAGACGAGCTCGACCAGAGCCCTGTTGCGGAGCTGCAACGGCGCGTCGCCGTCCAGCCTTTCCAGCATCTGCTCGATCTCGGGAGCCGCAGGCGCGTCCGGCAGCCTGCGGCCCTTGCTCAGCCCGAGCGGCATGTCCGGCACGCGTCCCTTTCCGAGCGAGAAGCGCAGGAAGGCGCGGACGGCCGCCATTTTCCGCGCCATCGTTGCCGGAGCGAGCTTGCGCGGAACGCGGCCGGGCCTGGACGCGCCGAGCTCGGCCGCGTAGGCGGCGAGCAGCGGAACGTCGACGCTGTCCAGCGCCCGACCGCGCTTCTCGAGCCAGGCGCCGAACTCCGCCACGTCGAAGCGGTAGGCGCGACGGGTCGAGGCGGAGAGGCCAGGGCTCTCCAGGAAGCGCTCGATCGCGCCTTCCGTATTCACAGGAGAGGGTTCGCCGTGGGCGGCGCGATTACTTCAAATGGCGGTCGAACCAGTCGATCAGGATCTCGAAGCGCTGCACGCGGTGGCGCGGCTTTCCCGAGCGGGAGAGCTCGTGTCCCTCACCCGGGAAGCGGACGAGCTCGGCCTCGCGCCCGAGGAGGCGCAGGATGGTGAACAGCTCCTCGGCATTGACGACCGGGCAGCGCAGATCGTCCTCGGAGTGGACGATCAGGAGCGGCGTCGTGATGTTCTGCGCGTAGCTGGACGGTGACAGCCGCAGGTGCGTCTCCGGGTCCTCGAACCAGTGTGCGCCGGTGTAGCCCTTGAACCAGATCCCGATATCGCTCGAGCCGCCCTCGGCGATCATGTTGTTGACCGCGCGCTCCGAGCAGGCCGCCTTGAACCGGTCGGTGTGGCCGACGATCCACGAGGTCATGTACCCGCCGTAGGAACCGCCGAGGACGCCCACTCGGTCGGGGTCGCAGAAGGCGAAGCGGCTGAGCGCCTCGTCCGTGACCGCCATCAGGTCGTCGTAGTCGACGCTGCCCCATCCCGGCCCGCCGCCGTCGGGGCCGCGGATCGCGCGTCCCCACTCCTCGCTGTAGCCGGACGAGCCGCGCGGGTTTGAGTAGACGACCACGTAGCCCGCGCCGGCGAGCACGTGGAACTCGTCGAAGAACCTGGTCGTGTACTGCGTGAACGGCCCGCCGTGGATGTTGAGGAGGACGGGATAGCGCACGCCCTCCTCGAGGCCGGCGGGTCGGCATGATCCACGCCTCGACCTCCGAGCCGTCCTTGGAGACAGCGACGAAGCGCTCCGGCTCGGTCAGCTCGCGTCGCGAGGTGAATGCCGCGGTCAGCTGCGTCGCCGGCTCGTCCCGAGGTACAGCTCGGAGAAGGTCGTCGGTGTCGAGGCGGTATAGACGAGACTTCCGCCGGCCGCGTCGAAGCCGGTCACGCCGAGTCCCCGCAGCACGGCCGTCGAGCGCGGAGCTGTCGGCGGCGACCCGGTAGAGATCGTTGTTCCCGGCGTCCTCGACGGCAAAGACGATCGAATCGCCGTCCCACGCGGGAGGTCGGATCGGCGGGTAGGGAAAGCAGTTCCGATCGAGAGAACCGGACAGCAGGCGGAGCTCACCGCCCTTCGCCGGCACGACCGCGAGCTGCGCGTGCCGCGGGTCGTCGAAGACACCGGGGACGTAGAAGAAGGCGATCAGCGCGCCGTCGGGCGACCAGGCGGGGAAAGCGCACTGTCCGTCCGAGCCGGTGATCTTGACCGGTGTCGCCGCCGCCGGCCGCGACGACGAAGAGGTCGGAGACGAGCTTCGTGTCCCAGTCGTCCTCGCGCGCCGAGACGAAGGCGATCCACTCGCCGTCCGGCGACCACGTCGGGGACATGCTCTCGAAGTCGCCTTCGGTCAGCTGAACGGGCTCGGTCGAGCCGTCCGAGCCGACCACGTAGATCTGCTGCCGCCGGTCGCCGGTCCAGCCCTCGTCGTCGAGCTTGAAGAAGAGGCGAGTGAAGCGGTGCGGGGCCCGCTCGCCCTCGTCCTCTTCGTCGTAGAGCGCATCGGGCGTCCGCGCCATGAACGCGAGCCGTGTGCCGTCGGGAGACCAGGCCGGTTCGCGCACGCTCTCCTTCAGGTTCGTGAGCCGCCTCGGCTCGCCGCCGCCGAGCGGGAGGACGTAGAGCTGCGAGCTGTCCCCGGCGCGGTTCGAGACGAAAGCCAGCTCCGTCCCGTCCGGCGACCAGCGGGGAGAACCGTCCCGCTTCTCTCCCGAGGTCAGCCTTCGCGGCGGCGTCGAACGGTCGGCAGCAGCGAGGTAGATCGCGCTCCGGTAGTCGTTCTGCTCCTTGTCGATCCGCGTGACGACGAACGCGACCGTCCGTCCGTCCGGCGAGATGCGCGGATCCCCCGCCCAGGCGAGCTCGTAAACGTCTGCAGGAACCATGTTCGACACCGGATACGTAGGATATTTCGGCCCGCTGGGTAACACCACGCCATGGCCACGACCTTCGAACCTTCCAGCGCCGATCTGACCGAGCACGGCCTCGAGCCGCGCGGCACCGTCCACTGGAATCCGACGACGCCGCAGCTCTACGCGCACGCAATCCTGCGCGGCGACGGAACGCTCGCCGAGGGAGGCCCGCTCATCGTCGACACCGGCGAGCACACAGGGCGCTCACCCCAGGACCGATTCCTCGTCCGTGAGCCCAGCTCGGAGGAGCGGATCAACTGGGGCAAGGTCAACCAGGCGGTGGAAGAGGAGCAGTTCGACGGCCTTCGCGAGAAGGTCGTCGCGCATCTGGAGGCAAACGACATCTACGTCGTGAACGCGTTCGCCGGCGCCGATCCCGAGCACCGGCTGCCGCTGCGCGTGATCACCGACAGCCCCTGGCACGCGCTCTTCGCGAAGACGCTCTTCATCGAGCCGACCGACGAGGAGCTCGCGAGCCACCATCCGGACGCGCTCGTCCTGCATGCGCCCTCGGTCGAGGCCGACCCCGAGGCGGACGGGACGAACAGCGCGACGTTCGTCGTTCTCCATCCCGGGCGCGCCGAGGTCATCATCGGGGGCACCTACTACGCGGGTGAGATCAAGAAGTCGATCTTCAGCCTGCTGAACGACCGGCTACCGCTCGAGGGCGTCCTGCCGATGCATTGCTCGGCCAACGTCGACGACGACGGCCGCGTCGCGCTCTTCTTCGGGCTCTCGGGGACGGGGAAGACGACGCTCTCGGCCGACCCCGAGCGGCACCTGATCGGCGACGACGAGCACGGCTGGTCGGACGACGGCGTCTTCAACTTCGAGGGCGGCTGCTACGCCAAGGTGATCAACCTCTCGGCCGAGGCCGAGCCGCAGATCTTCCGCACGACGCACACGTTCGGGACGGTGCTCGAGAACGTCGTCGCCGACGAGGGCGGCCGGCTCGACCTGACGGACGACTCGAAGACCGAGAACACGCGCGCCGCCTACAAGCTCGAGCAGATCGAGAACGCCCTGCCGACGAAGCGCGCCGGCCATCCGTCGAACGTCGTCTTCCTGACCGCGGACGCGTTCGGGATCCTCCCGCCGATCGCGCGGCTCTCGCGCGACCAGGCGCTCTTCTACTTCCTCTCCGGCTTCACGGCCAAGTTGGCCGGGACCGAGATCGGCGTGGACGAGCCGCAGCCGACCTTCTCCGCGTGCTTCGGCGCGCCCTTCCTGCCGCAGGCGCCGACGGTCTATGCCGAGATGCTCGGCGAAAAGCTCGAGGAGCACGGCGCCCGCGTGTGGCTCGTCAACACGGGCTGGACGGGTGGGCCGTTCGGCGAGGGACGGCGCATGCCGATCGCGGCGACGCGCGCGCTGCTCCGGGCGGCGCTGAGCGGGGAGCTGGACGACGCGGCCTACCGGCTCGACGACGTGTTCGGGTTCGAGGTACCGCTCGAGGTGCCCGGCGTCGACTCCGGCCTGCTCGATCCGCGCTCGACGTGGCGCGATCCGGAGGGCCTACGACGAGCGGGCGGCCAAGCTGGCCCGCATGTTCCGCGAGAACTTCGAGCAGTTCGGCGACTCCGCGAGCATCGCGGCCGCCGGCCCGCGGGGCGCGTAGCGTCGGTCAGATCGCCCGCTAGCATTACGCCACGCACCCGCACGCGCCATTCGATAGCGTCCAGACAGTAGTGCTGGCGAAGCATGACGTGCTTGTCATCGGGGCCGGTCTCGCAGGGATGCGCGCGGCCATCGAGGCGTTCGACGAGGGCGCCGACGTCGCGCTTCTCTCCAAGATCCACCCGGTCCGCAGCCACTCCGGCGCGGCCGAGGGCGGGATCAACGCGGCGCTCGGGAACGCGTCCGAGGACAGCCCCGAGGAGCACGCGTTCGACACGGTCAAGGGCTCGGACTACCTCGGCGACCAGGACGCGATCCAGATCCTGTGCGACGAGGCGCCGGCCGACGTCCACCAGCTCGAGCGCTGGGGCGCGGTCTTCTCGCGCACGCCGGAGGGCAAGATCGCGCAGCGCCCGTTCGGCGCCGCGGGCGCGCCGCGCACCGCGTATGCCGCCGACATCACCGGCCACGTGCTGATCCACGTCCTCTACGAGCAGGTGATGAAGCGGGACATCCTCGTCTACGAGGAGGTCTTCGCCTGGCAGCTCGTCATCGACGACGACCGCTGCCAGGGCGTGATCGCGTGGGACTTGCTGAACGGCGGCCTGAAGACGATCGGCGCCAAGACCGTGATCCTCGCCACCGGCGGCGCGGGCCGGCTCTACACGGGCACCACGAACGCGTACGCCTGCACCGGGAGACGGGATGACGATGGCGCTCCAGGCGGGCGTCGCGCTCGAGGACATGGAGATGATGCAGTTCCATCCGACGACGCTCGCGCCGACGGGCGTCCTCATCACCGAGGGCTGCCGCGGCGAGGGTGCGTACCTCCTCAACTCCGAGAGCGACAGGTTCCTCAAGCGCTACGCACCGAACGCGATGGAGCTCGCGAGCCGCGACGTCATCTCGCGCGCGGAGCAGACCGAGATCGACGAGGGGCGCGGCGTCGACGGCAACGTCCTGCTCGACCTGAGGCATCTCGGCGCCGAGAAGATCATCGAGCGCCTCCCCGGCACGCGCGAGCTCTCGATGACCTTCGCCGGCGTCGATCCGATCTACGAGCCCATCCCGGTCCGGCCCGGCGCTCACTACCACATGGGCGGCGTCGACACGGACGTCTGGGGGCGGACGACGCTCGAGGGCCTGTACGCCGCCGGCGAGTGCGCCTGCGTCTCCGTCCACGGCGCGAACCGCCTCGGCGGCAACGCGCTGATGGAGACGATCACGTACGGCAAGCGCGCGGGGAAGCACGCGGCCGACTGGGCGCTCACGCACACGACCGTCGCGGTCCCGCCGTCGGTCGAGCGGGACGCCGAGCGCGAGCTCCGGACGCTGCTCGATCGCGACGAGGGCGAGCGGCCCTGGTCGATCCGTAACGAGCTTGCCGAGACGATGCACGTGAACTTCGGCGTCTTCCGGCGGGAGGAACAGATGAACCGGCAGGGCACCATCGTCGCGGAGCTGCGCGAGCGGTACGAGCGCGTGGTCGTCGAGGACAAGGGCGACGTCTTCAACAACGACCTGACCCAGGCGCTCGAGCTCGGCTTCCTCCTCGACCTCGCGGAGTGCATGGTCATCGCGGGCCTTGCGCGAAAGGAGAGCCGCGGTGCGCACGCCCGCCCGTACGATTTCCCCGACCGCGACGACGAGAACTACCTGCGGCACACGATCGTCAGGCTCGTCGACGGGGTGCCGCAGCTGAGCTGGAAGCCCGTCACGATGACCAAGTGGCAACCAAAGGAGAGGACGTATTGATGCGACTTCGGGTGGGGATGGCGCTGGCAGCAGTGGCGGCGTTCGCCGCGGCGGGTTGCGGCGGAGGTGGTGGAGACGGCGGCGGCTCGACCACGTCGACGAGCACCGGCACGAGCAGTGACGCGAAGGCGGTGCTGGCGGCGGCTCCCGCGAAGGTCAAGGACGCCAACAGCTCCAAGGTCTCCTTCTCGATCACCGTCGACAGCGACAAGCTCGAGGACCCGCTCACGGTTCCCGGTAGCGGCGAGTTCGACTACGTCACGAAGGAAGGGCGCTTGACCATGGACTACGGCAGCGTCCTCAGCGCGGCCGGCCAGTCCGGCAACGGCGACATGGAGATCCTGACGAAGGGAAGCGTCTACTACGTCAAATGGCCGCTGCTCTCGTCGGCCGTCAAGGCGAAAACACCCTGGGTCAGCTTCGACATCACGAAGCTCGACGAGATCTCGGGCATCGACACGAGCTCGCTGCGCTCGGTCAACCAGGGCGACCCGTCGCAGACGCTCGTCTACCTGAAGGCCGCCGGAACGGTCGAGGACCAGGGGACGGAGGACGTCGACGGGACCTCGACCACGAAGTACCACGCGGTCATCGACCTGAACAGGATTCCGAGCCTCGCGCCGGCCGACCAGCGTGACGCGGTCGCCGCGTCCGTCAAGACGCTCAAGGAGACGTACGGGATCAGCGAGCTCCCGCTCGACGTCTGGGTCGACGACAACGGCCTCCCGCGCAAGCTCTTCTACGAGATCTCGACGACCGTCCAGGGCTCGAAGGTGAAGACGACGCTGGAGATGAAGCTCAGCGACTACGGCATCAGCGTCGACGTCCAGCCTCCCTCGGCCAGCCAGGTAACCGACCTTGCGACTCTGTAGCCCATGGACGTAGCCCTCAAGATCTGGCGGTTCGACAGCAAGACCGGCGAGCGGGCGCTCAAGACCTACGAGGTCGACGCGCCCGAGTGGGCCTGCCTGCTCGACGTCCTCGACCTGATCAAGGACAAGGTCGACGGCACCCTCGCGTACCGCAAGAGCTGCCGGATGATGATTTGCGGCTCGTGCGGGATGCGGATGGATGGCCGTGCCGTCCTCGCCTGCAAGGAACGGATGAAGCCGATCGTGGACGCGGGCCACGTCCCCGTCATCTCCGCGATGGGGAACCTTCCCATCGTCCGCGACCTGGTCGTGGACATGAGCCCGTTCTGGGAGAAGATCCGCGCCGTCAAGCCGTACCTCCAGCCGGGCTACGAGGAGCCGCCGGAACGCGAGTGGACGTTCGAGCAGGAGCAGATGAACCCGATCCACAAGGAAGCGCTCTGCATCATGTGCGGCTGCTGCGTCTCGGAGTGCAACTCGATGGAGTCCGACCCCGAGTTCCTCGGCCCGGCCGCGCTCGCGAAGGGGTTCCGCTTCGTCGGCGACCCGCGCGACAAGGCAGACGTCGAGCGGCTGAACGACTACAACCAGGAGCACGGGATCTGGGATTGCACGCGCTGCTACTTCTGCAATGAGCGCTGCCCGAAGGGCGTCGATCCGCGCGACGCGATCGCGAAGCTCGGGGCGGAGTCGATCCGCCAGGGCATCGACCACGACATGGGCGCCAAGCACGCGAACTGGTTCGTCACGTCGGCGAAGACGACGGGCTGGCTGCGCGAGACCGAGCTCGTCCCCAAGACGCAGGGGATCCTCTCGGCGCTCAAGGAGACGCGCTTCGCGTTGGCGCTCGCGCGGCGCGGCAAGGTGCCGATCCCGTTCCCGCCGCACGTGGCCGAGGACGTCAAGGAGGCGCGCGCGCTCTACAACCTGGTCAAGGAGCAGGACAAGAACGGGGCGGCGGGAATCGTCCAGGGCGAGAAGGGCCTTGGACGCATCGAGTTCCTGGAGGAGGAGGGAGCGCGGGTGAACGCACCGGAGACGGAGCCGGGCGTCGAGCCGCCTCCCGCCGAAGGCTAATGGCCCTCCCGGCAACACTTCGCCGCGCCTGGCCCGCGATCACGCGGCGCGCTGCGGCGTCCTCGGTCGCGCCCGTATTGTCCAATACGGGCGCTCCCTGCGTCCTTGCATCGCTTGGTGCTCGCGACCCAGGCATCGACGAGTGTCACCGGGAGGACCATTGAAGGTCGCCTACTACACCGGGTGTCTCGCCGCGCTGTCGGCGAAGGAGCTCAACACCTCCACCAAGGCGCTCGCGCCGATGCTCGGGATCGAGCTGGACGAGCTCGAAGCCGTCACCTGCTGCGGCGCGGGCGACATCCACGAGGCCGAGCCCGACTACTACCTCCACCTGAACGCGCGCATCCTCGCCTACGGCGAGGCGACGGGCGCGGACACGCTGATGACGATCTGCAACGTCTGCACGCTCAATCTCCGCCAGGCGAACTGGCAGCTGAAGAACGACGAGGCGCTGCTCGAGCGCGTGAACCGAAACCTCGCGGCGGTCGGCGTCCCGCCGTACAGCGGCAACATCGAGGTGCGGCACCTGCTCTGGCTGATCGCCGAGGGAGACGGGTACGAGCGGCTCAAGGAGGTTGCGCACCGCGGCCTCAAGGGCCTCAAGGTCGCGCCCTTCTACGGCTGCCAGATCCTGCGCCCGTCCAAGATCCTCGGCTTCGAGGATCCCGACCGGCCCTGGTCGCTCGAGGCGATCATCGAGGCCTGCGGCGGGGAGTCGATCGACTACCCGGCCAAGATCAAGTGCTGCGGATTCCCGATCATCCAGGCGCGCGAGGACGTCGCGCTCGGCGAGCTGATCCAGCCGATCGAGCAGGCGAAGGACGCCGGCGCCGACGCGATGGTCACGCCGTGCCCGCTCTGCCATCTGTCACTGGACGCGTGGCAGTCGAAGCTGAAGAAGGCGACAGGACGGGCGTTCGACATGCCGATCCTGCACCTCTCGCAGCTGATCGGCGTGGCGGCCGGCCTGGAGGAGTCGGAGCTCAAGTTCAAGCGGCACGTCGTGTCGGTCAAGCCGGTCATCGACAAATTAGAGGTGTAAGACCTCTCGCCGCGGCTGCGGCCGCGGGCCTTGCGTGGGGCCACTTCGAGGCGGGATGGGTCAGGCTTCGCGAGCTCCGCGTTCCGCTGCGCGGCCTGCCGGAGGAGCTGGCCGGCCTGCGTATCGCGCACCTGTCCGACTTCCACCTCGGATTGCCCTCGCGGGGCGAACGGGCGGTCGAGCGCGCGGTCGACTGGGTGGTCGAGCGGCAGCCCGACCTGACGCTGATCAGCGGCGACCTCGTCTCGCGCCCACGCGGCGAGCGAAAGCTGCTCGAGCTGGTCGAGCGGCTTCCCTCCTGCTACGCGGTGCTCGGCAACCACGACCTGGCGGATACGCGCGACCCGTTCGGGCGGCGCTCCCGTTCGCTGGAGCTCGGTGCGGCGACGCTGCTCGCGGACGACTCGCGGACGGTCGAGCTCCGTGGGCGGCGGGTGCAGATCGCCGGCGTCGACCCGCGGACGTACGTGGCCGGGCTCGCGCACCCCGACGAGCTCGTCCGACCGACTCGGCCGACCTGCGCATCCTCCTGTGCCACTTTCCCGGCGGTGATCGACAAGCTGAGGCCGGGCTCATTCGACCTCGTGCTCGCCGGACACCTGCACGCGGGCCAGATCTGCGTGCCGTTCCCCGGCGGACGGCTGCGCCTCGCGCACCTGCGCTGGCGCTACATCCAGGGTGCTGTACGAGCGGCCGGCCGGGACGCTGCACCTCTCGCCCGGCCTCGGCACGACGTTCGTTCCGTTCCGCTTCCTCGCCGTCCGGAGGCGACCGAGCTCCTCGCGCGTGGCCCGGGCGGACAGTCCGCGGTGTAACGATTCAGCGCCGATCCAGGGGCGGACCATGCGCCGAAGGCAGCAGTTCCGGAGGGCTTGCGAAGGCTCGAGCAGGTTGCCACGGAAGCGGGGTCTGACCCCGGTTTTCCCCATGCGACCCTAGAATCGGCGAGGATGAGGCGTCACGGGCCTGACGGGAGCGACGCTGCCGACTGCGCCGCCGTCTGTCACGAATGCATGTTCTGGCAGGCGCCTCGGGCGCGCTCGGTCGACAAGCGCCGCTGGATCGAGAAGACCGAGGACGAGTGGGGCGCGTGGGGCACCGTGTACCACGACGCCGACGGGCGGCTGCTCGGCTCGATGCAGTACGGGCCCGCCCGTCTGTTTCCTCGCGCGTACGAGCTGCCCGGCGGCCCCCCTCCGACGACGCGGTGCTCGTCACGTGCGCGTACCTGATGGACGGCTCGAGCCCGTGGGTGATGCAGTCGCTCTTCCTGACAGCGATCGGCGATGCCAAGGAGAAGGGGGCGGGCGCGCTCGAGGCCTTCTCGTATCACTACCCGGAGGGCGAGTCGGCGTACGAGCGGTTCCGCGTCCATCGTACTGTTTTCCCGCACGACTTCCTCGCCGACTTCGGGTTCCGGACGCTCCGCCATACCGGCCGCGTCGAGCTCGCGCGCCTCGAGCTCGGTGGCCTGCAGCCGGTGGCGGAGCCGGCGCGCGCGAAGGTGCTGCGTGTGGTGAAGGAGGCGCTCGCGCCGGCCTCCGGTTCCGCAGCGCCCGTAGAGAGCCGCCGTACAGCAGTTTGCTGTAGGTCTGTACCGGGTTATACGCTGCACTGATCTGCGCAAAACGTGAATATAAGAATCCTGCAACTGCGGCAACGCCACAATCTACTGCGGCCACTACGGGACAGCCCCTGCGGGCGACGTCCTCCGTGGCGATAAGGAGGTACGCATTCTATGCGTGCAACATTGAAGTTTCTCGCGCTGGCGGCTGTGCTCGCCGGCGCTCTATTCGCCGTGACAGGCTCAGCTGCGGCGGCACCGGTTAGCGGTGCCATCTTCACCACGGACAGCCCGTGCATCGGCACCAACGTGAACATTTTCGGAAGCAAGGACGCTGTCTACCTGGACGGCGGCCCCGCGCATCCTGGTGCGGCCGGCCTGCCCGACGGGAACTACTACGTCCAGGTAACGGAGCCCAACGGGACCGTTCTCGGACAGAGCGTTACCGCTTCCGTCACAGTGAGTGACGGCGAGTTCGCTCACTGCTATCAGCTGTCGGCGATTCTCTTCACCGCGTCGAGCGGCTTCACGTTGCTCGGCTACGACACCACCACGAACGCCGGTGGTGAGTACAAGGTCTGGGCCAGCATGGATCCCTTGTTCGCTGCGTCCGCCTCGAAGACTGACAACTTCAAAGTCAAGGAGAGCGGAGAAGAGGGTCCTCCAACGGCGACGCTAAACGTCCAGAAGTTCTACGACGCGAATGCCAACGGCATCAAGGATGGGAGCGAGGGGTTCATCACCAACTGGAAGGTGCACATCCAGGACGGGATCAACTTCGACCGCTTCACTCCCGTGTCGATGATCGTCGATCCCGACGACTACACGGTCACCGAATACGCGCCGGTCGAGACCAACTGGTACTCGACGACGACGAACCCGGTGCACGTGACGCTGGCGGCGTATGACAACAAGACCGCCACGTTCGGCAATGTGTGCACGATTCCGGGAAGTGGCGGTCTGACGCTCGGCTTCTGGTCGAACAGAGAACGGCCAGGCGCTGATCAACACGACTGACTTGACCGCTCTCCAGAATCTGAACCTACGGAACGCGAACGGCACGGATTTCAATCCGACGACCAACGCGCAGGTGAAGAGCTTCCTGCTGAGCGCCACCGCCACGAACATGGCCTACATGCTCTCGGCGCAGCTCACGGCGACGACGCTCGACGTCCGCCACGGCTTCCTGAGTGATAGCCAGGTCATTTACGCGCCGTCGCTGACGGTGTACGGCATCTCCAACGGCGCCGGCTTCACCACGATCGGCGCTGTGCGGACCTCGGCGAACACCGAGCTCGGCATGCATGGGTCTGTGCTCTCGGGTAGCCCGTACAGGGCGTACCAGGAAGCGCTGAAGAACGTGCTCGACGGTCTGAATAACAACACCGTCGCGTTCGCGTCTTCGACGCCCTGCCCGTTCTCGTTCGCGGCGTCGTAACAAGTCCACCTCCCGAAGCGCCACCCGGAGCCCCGCCAACGCGGGGCTCCGGCACGTTGAGGCGTCGCTCGTACGTCAATTCTGCATCTTTCGCCGCCGCGGAGCCCGTCACGGCCAGGGCGAACAGGATCAGCGTGGTACAGAAACGGCATTCCATGATTGTCGACGCCATTGCATCCGCGGCGCTCTGCGCGGGCAATACCCTTTCGGACGGGCAGGCCTACCCCTTGGGATAGGGCGTAGTTCCGCCCGCAAACTGGCGCATTTCGCCGCGCGGCGGCGAACCGACTAGGCTGCGCGTCGTGACCGAGAACGGGCGGCTCGAGCGCTACGCAGATCTCGCGGTGCGCTCCTGGGTGAACATGGCAGAAGGGCAGGAGCTGATGGTCTTCGCGACGTCGCTCGCGCACGCTCCGCTCGTGCGCGCGCTGGCCCGTGCGGGCTACCGGAACGGCGCGCGCTACGTCGAGGCGTACTACGAGGACCAGCACATCCGGCGCGCGATGATCGAGCTCGCGCCCGAGGAGACGCTGACCTGGAGCCCGCCGTGGTTGATCAAGCGCGTGGAGGACCGGGCGGCGAACAAGTCCGCGCTGATCGCGATCACGGGCGACCCGGAGCCGGAGCTTCTCGCCGACCTCGACGGCGAGCGCGTCGGCCGCGCGCGCCCGGTGGAGCTGATCAAGCGGGTCGGCGAGCTGACCAGCGACCAGCCGAACAACTGGTGCGTGATCTCGTATCCGAACGAAGGCTGGGCCGAGATCGATCTTCGGCGAGCCCGACGTCGAGCGGCTATGGGAGGCGCTGAGCCATGCGGTCCGCCTGGACGAGGACGACCCGGTCGCGGCCTGGGCCGAACACGTCGAGAAGCTTCAGGCCCGGTCGAAGGCGCTGAACGACCGGCACTTCGACGCGGTGCGCTTTCGCGGGCCCGGCACTGACCTGACCATCGGCCTCCTGCCGAAGTCGAGCTGGGCGGGCGGCGGCGACACGACCAACTGGGGTCAGCGCTACATCGCCAACGTTCCGACCGAGGAGGTCTACACGACCCCCGACTGGCGCCGGACCAACGGCGTCGTCCGTTCGACACGCCCGCTCGTCCTGAACGGGACGACGATTCGCGACCTCGAGGTCCGCTTCGAGGAAGGGCGCGCCGTCGAGGTCAACGCCTCGACAGGCGCCGAGGTCGTGCGCGGCGAGATGTCCGTCGACGAGGGTGCGGCCTACCTCGGCGAGGTCGCTCTCGTCACGGGCGACTCGCGCGTCGCCGACACCGGCATCACCTTCTTCGACACGCTGTTCGACGAGAACGTCACGTGTCACATCGCGTACGGCTTCGCGTATCCCGAGCGCATCGACGGCGGCAAGGACGTTCCGCCCGACGAGCGCCGCGCGCAGGGTTTCAACTATTCGGTCGTCCACACCGACTTCATGATCGGCGGCCCCGACGTGGAGGTTGTCGGGATCACCGCGGAGGGCGACGAGATTCCGATCATCCAGGAGGACGAATGGCGGTTGACGTAGAGCAGAAGACACGGCTCGAGCGGTACGCCGAGCTGGCCGTCCGCGTGGGCGCGAACGTGGAGGAAGGGCAGCTCGTCGTCGTTGCGGGCCTGGTCGAGCACGGGGAGCTCATCCGTGCCGTCACGCGAGCCGCCTACGAGGCCGGCGCGCGGTACGTCGATGCCGTCTACCGCGACCAGCACGTGCGCAAGGCGATGATCGAGCTCGGCCCTGACGAGACACTGAGCTGGACGCCGCCCTGGCTGCTCGAGAAAGAGCGCTACATGGCGGCGGAGCACGCCGCGGTCGTCGCGATCACCGGCGATCCGGAGCCCGACCTGATGGGCGACCTCGACCCCTCGCGGGTCGGCCGGGCGCGCATGATCGAGCTGAGCAAGGAGTCGATGAAGCACACGGTCCAGAAGCTGAACAACTGGACGATCGTGTCCTCCCCGAACGAGGGCTGGGCGGAGAAGGTCTTCGGCGAGCCCGACGTGGAGCGCCTCTGGCAGGCCGTCGCCTACACGGTGCGGCTGGACGAGGACGATCCCGTCGCCGCCTGGGAGGCGCACCGCGAGCACCTGGACGACCGCGCGGGCGCGGCTCAACAACCGCGGCTTCGACGCTCTCCGGTTCAACGGCCCCGGAACCGATCTCACGGTCGGGCTCCTGCCGTTTTCCCGCTTCCGCTCCGGGACGATCACGACTTCCTGGGGCCGTCAGCACTTCCCGAACATGCCGACGGAGGAGGTCTTCACGACGCCGGACTGCCGGCGCACGGAGGGCACCGTCCGCTCGACGCGGCCGCTGCCGCTCAACGGCATCGTCGTCGAGGACCTCGAGCTGACCTTCGAGAACGGCCGCGTCGTCGATGTCAAAGCGTCAGCGGGCGCCGACGCCGTCCGCGCCCAGCTCGAGCTGGACGAGGGCGCGCCCTTCCTGGGCGAGGTCGCGCTCGTGGACGGCAGCTCGCGCGTCGGCCAGACAGGCTTCGTCTTCCACGACGTCCTCTTCGACGAGAACGCGACCTGCCACATCGCCTACGGCGCGGGGCTCGACTTCGCGCTCGAAGGCGAACAGCCGCAGGATCCAGACGAGCGGCGCGCCAAGGGGATCAGCCACTCGCTCGTCCACACCGATTTCATGATCGGCGGGCCCGAGGTAGACGTCACCGGGTTGACGTCAGACGGCGAGGAGGTGCCGATCATCCGCGACGACACGTTCATTCTCGAGTAGCTGCACCCGACAAGGGAGGGGAGAGTAATGCGCTGGAAGAGGACATCGATCTTCGCGGCGGCGATTGCAGCTGGACTGGTGTTCTCGGTCAGCCAGGCGAGCGCCGCCTTCTTCGCGTTCAACACCACACCTCAGTGGCCTCAACGAGTTTCCGCCCAACGCCTCGCCAGGAACCGGAACCGCTTCGGTCACCTGGGACGACGTCACGCACACTGATGACCGTCTCCGTCACTTTCAGCGGCCTGACTGGGACAACTACGGCCTCGCACATCCACTGCTGCGTCTCTCCGATGGCCGTTACTCCGACCGCGGGTGTTGCGACGATGACTCCGACGTTTTCGGCCTTCCCGCTCGGAGTGACGAGCGGCAGCTTCATACAGACGTTCGACATGACCAACGCATCGAGCTACAACCCCGCCTTCGTGACGGCGAACGGCGGCACCGTCGCCGGCGCCGAGGCCGCTTTGCTCGCGGGCCTGCACGCGGGGACGGCCTACCTGAACATCCACACGTCGTTGGTTCCTGCGCGGTGAGATCCGCGGGTTCCTCGTGGAAGTCCCGACGGCCGTCCAGATGAGGCGCGTCACCGCCGCGAGGACGGGCAACAACGTCCGCCTTCGGTGGCGGACGGCATCCGAGGCGGGAACGATCGGGTTCAACGTCTTCCGCGAGCGAGCAGGCGCTCGCGTCCGAGCGACGCAGAAGCTGGTCCGGGCGAGCGGTGCCGTGACCGGAGGCTCGTATTCGTGGCTCGACCGCCGCGCCGGCAGGAGCTCACGCTACTGGCTGCAGAGTGTCGGTTCGGACGGTTCTAGGACCTGGTACGGGCCGGTGCGCGTGCACTGAGATCGCCGTCGCGCGAGCCGGTGACGGTCGGCACCAGGCGCTCCATGATCTGGAGCGCGTTCAGCGCCGCGCCCTTGCGCAGGTTGTCGCACGCGGAGAAGAGGACGAGGCCGTTGTCGACGGTCGGATCGTGGCGGATGCGGCCTACGAGCACCTCGTCGCTGCCGACTGCCTCGCGCGGGGCGGACGCGGCTTCGGCAAGCCGCACGCTGGGCGCCGCCGACAGCAGGCCGCGCGCGTGCTCGACCGACAGCTGCTCCTCCGTCTCCACCCAGATCGCCTGGCAATGGCCGACCAGGACGGGGACGCGCACGCAATTCGCCATGAACGGCAGGTCCGGCAGCTCGAGGATCTTGCGCGTCTCGTCGCGAAGCTTTGCCTCCTCCTCGAACTCGTCTCCCTCGAGCGGCCAGTCCATGGTCACGCTCAGGTCGGCGGGCGCGGTGTCCAGCAGCCGCTGCATCGAGGCGTCGCCGGCGCCGGAAGCCGACTGGTAGGTGGCGAGCCGCACGTTCCGCAGCCCGGCGGCTCGGCGCAGGGGCTCGAGGACGCAGACGAGCTGAATGGTGGAGCAGTTCGGGTTGGCGACGATCCCGTCGTGCTCGTCCGCGCGGGCGGCGTTCGCCTCCGGCACGATGAGCGGCACCCCGTCCGTGAGCCTGAAGGCCGAGGACTTGTCGATGCAGACCGCGCCGTTCTCGACCGCGGCGGGGACGAGCTCGGCGCTCGCGGCGGTGCCTACGGAAAAGAGGCAGAGGTCGAGCCCCGTGAGCGACTCCGGCGAGGCGAGCTCCACCTCGAGCTCGCCGTCTCCGAACGGGATCCGTGTTCCCGCGGACCGCTCGGAGGCGAACGCGCGGACGTCCTCGTATCCGCGCTCGGCCAGGAGCTCCAGCTCGACCGTGCCGACGGCGCCCGTCGCGCCGACGACTCCGACCCTAGGCATGCTCGCGCTCGGCGCTCGACTCCGTCAGCTCGAAGGCGTCGTGGAGCGCCCTGACCGCCCGCTCGACATCGGCGCGCGGGACGTAGAACGCGATCTTGATCGGTGAGGTCGAGACGAAGTGCGACTCGACACCGAGGTCGGCGAGCGTGCCGAAGGTCTTGGCGGCGACGCCGGGGTGGCTCTTCATACCTGCTCCTACGACGCTGACCTTGCCGAGCCCTTCACGCTCGGTCCAGCGCGCGCCGAGCCGCTCGAGCGCTCCCGTGGCCGCGCCCCGATCCTCCTCGGGTGCGGAGAAGACGACGCCGGTTCCGATCTGGATCACGGTGTCGACGTTCACCGACGCGTCCGCCAGGGCCTGGAAGAGCTCCGCCGGATCAGCGCCCTCGACCTCGAACACGGCCTCCTCGACGTCGTGGGTGACGCCGGCGATCATCGCCTTCTCGAGCATTCTTTCGTCCTCCTCGCCTATCCAGGTGCCCTCGTCGTCCGCGAACGTCGAGCGCACGTGCAGCGTAACGCCGTGGTTGCGCGCGAACTCGACGCACCGCAGCTGCAGCACCTTTGCACCGGACGCCGCCAGCTCCAGCATCTCCTCGTAGCTGACCGCATGGAGCTTGCTCGCGTTCGGGACGATCCGTGGGTCGGCCGTGAACACGCCCTCGACGTCGGTGAAGATCTCGCACCGCTCGGCGCCGAGCGCGGCCGCGAGGGCGACGGCCGTCGTGTCCGAGCCGCCGCGGCCGAGCGTGGTCACGTCGTTGTCGGTGGAGACACCCTGGAAGCCGGCGACGAGCACGATCTCGTCGCGGTCGAGCGACTCGTGGATGCGGCGCGCGCGGACGTCGACGATCTTCGCCTTGCCGTGCTTCGTGTCGGTGACGATGCCGGCCTGCGAGCCCGTCAGGGAGACGGCGCGGTGGCCGAGGTCGTTGATCGCCATTGCGGCCAGCGCGCAGGAGATGCGCTCGCCCACCGAGATGAGCATGTCCAACTCGCGCGCGTCCGGCCGCGCGGAGACCTGATGCGCGAGCGAAATCAGCTCGTCGGTCGTCGCGCCCATGGCCGAGAGGACGGCGACGACGCGGTTGCCCTCCTCGTGTGCCTGCACCAGCCGCTTGGCCACGCGCCGAAGCCGCTCCGGGCCCGCGACGCTCGTGCCGCCGAACTTCATCACGACGGTGCCCTCGCTGCGGGTGCGGGTCGACCGCGACCTCCGGGATCGACTCGAAATCGGTGACTGCAGTCACATCTCCCTCCGTCCGGACAGCGCTCGGCCGAGGGTGACCTCGTCGGCGTACTCCAGGTCGCTGCCGACCGGAAGCCCGCTCGCGAGCCGTGTCACGCGCACGCGCCCGCGCAGGCGGTCGGCGAGGTAGGCGGCGGTCGACTCGCCGGTCATGTTCGGGTTCGTCGCGAGCACGACTTCCTGGATCCCGTTCCGCTCGACGCGCTGGAGTAGCTCGTCGATGCGCAGGTGCTCGGGCTCGACGCCGTCGATCGGCGACAGCGCCCCGCCGAGCACGTGGTAGAGGCCGCGGTACTCGGCCGTCCGCTCGAGCGAGATCAGGTCGACCGGCTGCTCGACGACGCAGACGACGGTGTGGTCGCGCCGCGCGTCGCGGCAGATCTCGCACACGTCCTCCTCGGTCAGGTTCCCGCATTCGCGGCAGAAGCGGACGCGCTCCTTCACCTCCTGGATCGCGAGCGCGAGCGCGACGGCCTCGTCCTTCGGGACGCGGAGGAGATGGAACGCGAGCCGCTGCGCCGTGCGCATGCCGACGCCCGGCAGCCGCTGGAGTTGGGCGACCAGATTGTCAACCGCAGGCGAAAGCATGCGGTGATTGTGCCTGCGCGGGTCGGACTTACATCCCGGGGAGGCCCAGGCCCTGTAGTCCGCCCATCGCCGAGCCGAGCTTCGACTCGACCAGGCTCTGGGCAGAACGGAGTGCCTCGTTCACCGCGGCGGTCACCATGTCCGCGAGCAGGTCCGGGTCGTCGGGATCGATCGCCTCTGGCGCGATCTTGATCTCGACGATCTCGAGCGCGCCGGTCGCCTTGACCGTGACCATCCCGCCGCCGGCCGAGGCCTCGACGGTCTCGTTCTTCAGCTCCTCCTGGGCCTTGGCCATCTGGGACTGCATCTCCTGCGCCTGCTTCATCAGCTTGTTCAGATCCATTGCCATGGCTACTCCTCTATCTCACGCGCGTCGAAGGTCTGTTTGACGAGCTCGACGATGTCCTCCTCGCCGGCCGGGTCGTCCGCCTCGTCCACTTCCTCCCGCTCGCCGAGAGCAAACGCGACCGCCAGCTTGCGGCCTGTGACCTCGTAGAGCGCTTCTTTAAGCAGCGTTGCGTTCTTCGGCTCCTCGGCCATCTTGCGGTGGAAGTCGGCCTCCGGTGGAAACTGGAGCTCGAGCACGTCGTCGGCGAGCCCGGCCGGCCGCGCCTCCTTGAAGACCGAGGCGGCCGGGATCGAGCGCTGCTCGACCGCCGGGAGGATGCTCCGCTGCCAGGCTTCCTTCACCTGGGCCAGCTCGACCGACGGGCGGCTCCGAGGAGGGCGGCGGCTGCGGCGCGGCCGACGTTGCAGCCTCACCGGTGCCAGGCACCCTTGAGGGTACTTGAGGGTTGTGGCCGCGCTGCTCGAGCTGCTCGACGCGGTAGGCGAGCGACTCGTGCGACAGGTCGCTGCCGGGCCGGGTCACCTTGATCAGCGCCAGCTCGAGCGGCAGGCGCGGGTCGCCTCCCTGGCGCATGTCCTCGACCGCGACGGCGAGGAGATCGCAGAGCCGCAGGATCGTCGCCTCGCCGAGCTGGTTCGCCTGCGAGCGCAGCCGTTCGCGCGTCTCGTCGGTAACCGGCAGCGAGGCGGGAGCTTCGCCGAGATGGTGGACGAGGAGGAGGTGGCGGAGGTGCTCGAGCAGGTCCGTGACGAGCCGCCCGAGATCCTGGCCCTGCGCCGCGAGCTCCTCGATGAACATGAGCGATCCCGCGGTATCGCTGTCGATGACGAGGTCCAGCAGCCGGAACAGCGCCTCTTCCTCGACCGCGCCCAGCAGCTGCAGCACGGCCTGGACGGAGACGTTCTTCTCGGTCGCGGCCGACAGCTGGTCGAGCGTGGAGACCGCGTCGCGATACGAGCCTCGCGCGCTTCGCGCGACCAGCGAGAGGGCAGCGTCGGGAGCCTCGATTCCCTCCCCGTCTGCGATCCGCCGCAGCAGCCGGACGAGCTCGGGCAGCCGCGGCCGGGAGAAGACGAAGGTCTGGCAGCGCGACCGCACCGTCGGCAGCACCTTGGCCAGGTCGGTCGTGCAGAAGACGAAGACGAGGTGGGGAGGAGGCTCCTCGATCAGCTTCAGCAGCGCGTTCCAGGCGGCATCCGTCAGCTGGTGCGCCTCGTCGAGGATGTAGACCTTGTAGCGACCCTCCGCCGGCTGCAGGACGACGCGCTCGCGAATCTCGCGGATGTCGTCGATCCCGCGCTGCGACGCCGCGTCCATCTCGACGACGTCCAGCGAGCTTCCGTTCGCGATCGCCTGGCAGGCATGGCACGTCTTGTCGGGGCTCGGCGTCGGCCCCTGCGCACAGTTCAGGGCCTTGGCGAGAATGCGCGCCAGCGAGGTCTTTCCCGTCCCGCGCGGCCCGGCGAAGAGGTAGGCCTGGCGAAGCTGTCCCGAGGAGATCGCGTTGCGCAGGGTGCGGACGACGGGCTCCTGCCCCACGACCTCGTCGAAGTCCTGCGGGCGGTACGTACGGTAGAGCGCGGTCACCAGTTCGATAATAAGGTGCGAGAGTGGCCGTAGAGGAGAAGGCACGCACCAGGCTCGAGGCGCAGCAGTTCCTGGAGCTTCGGAGGCCGGCAGCCGTCGCCGTCTCGCCGGACGGAGCCCACCTCGCGTTCTCGGTGAGCGCGGCTTACGCGGAGAAAGGCAAGCGCCCGGAGAGCCATATCTGGACGGTCGATTCCGACGGAACCTGCCACCAGGCGACCGGCGGTGCGCGGCACCGACTCGCTCGCGGCGTGGTCGACGGACGGCACGCTCGCCTTCGCCTCCGACCGCGACCACGCCGGACGCATGTCGGTGTACCTCCTCGGCCCCGGGCCGGGCGAGGCGCGTCCCGTCGGGAGCATCGAGGGCTCCGTGGAACACCTGAGCTGGTCGCCGGACGGCCGACGCCTGCTCGTGCTCGCCGCCGACATCGGCGCCGACCGGGCCGGGATCCAGGCCGCCACGAAGATTCAGGAGGAGGGCGCCAAGGATGAGGATCCGAAGGTCAAGCGACCGTTCGAGGCCTGGCGCCGCCTCTTCACGATCGACGTCGAGACAGGCGCGACAGAACGAGGTCGGTCCGAAGGGCGTGCACGTCTTCGAGTTCGACTGGGACGGCGAGCGCGCCGTTGCGGTCTGCGCCGACGAGCCGACGGAGAGCGCCTGGTACAGCGCGTACGTCGCGCTGCTCGACCTGGATGCGCGCACCGCCGAGCGCGTCTACGAGCCCGAGTGGCAGATCCAGTGCCCGGTGCTCGCAGGCGAAAGCGTCTGGTTCGTCGAAGGGCTTCTGCTCGGATCGAGGTGTCCTCGCCGGCGACGTCAAGGTGGCTCGAGCTCGGCGGGCGCGACGTGCGGGATATTCCGGTGGAGAAGACCGACGTGTCGTTCCTGGCTCGTCGCGAAGGCGATCGCGTCTGGTTCGCCGGCTTGCGCGGAATGGGGAGCGTGTGCGGCACGCTCTCGGCGACCGGCGCCGTGGACGAGCTGTGGGCCGGCGATGCCGTTGTCGGCGCCCGCTTCCAGCCATACGTCGCGGTCGGCGGCGACCGCCTTCTGAGCATCTTCGAGTCGCCTGATCGTCGCGCCCGAAGTTGTCGAGTTCGACGACGGCGGCTGGCGTGCGCTCTCGGATCTGAATGGCACGATCCCCGATCCGAACGGCGCCGGGATGTGGGAGGCGCGTACCTGGAGCGCGGCCGACGGCCTCGAGATCGAGGGCCTCCTGCTCGTTCCGCACGAAGGCGATGCCCCGTATCCGCTCATCGTCTGCGTCCACGGCGGCCCGACGGGCGCGTGGAGCTGGGGCTTCCTTCCGGCCGGCTCGGCGGGGCCGCTGCTTGCCCAGGAGGGATACGCCGTGCTGCTCCCCAATCCCCGCGGGAGCGCGGGACGCGGCCAGGAGTTCGCGCGCGCGAACCTCGGCGACATGGGCGGCGGCGATCTCCAGGACATCCTCGCCGGGGTGGATGCCTTGGTCGAGGAGGGTCTCGTGGACACCGACCGCGTCGGCGTCTACGGCGGGAGCTACGGCGGGTTCATGTCGGCGTGGGCGGTCACGCAGACGGATCGCTTCCGCGCCTCGATCCCGCTCGCGGCGGTGACCGACTGGCGGAGCTTCCACCACACCACGAACATCGGTCGGTTCGACGCGCTCTTCCTCGACGCCGACCCGTTCGAGGTGGGAGGCGAGTACGACGCGCGCTCGCCCGTCGTGCAGGCGAAGAACGCGAACACGCCGACGCTGATGGTGCACGGGGAGGAGGACCTGTGCGTGCCCGTGAGCCAGGCCCAGGAGATGTACCAGGCGCTCGTGGAGGCCGGCTGCGAGACGGAGCTCGTTCTGTACCCTCGCGAGGGGCACGGCTACATCGAGCGTGAACACCAGCTCGACCTGTGGGAACGGATGCGCGACTGGTTCGCGCGCTACGTGCGGCGGCCGATCAGAGAATCGGCCGGCTGAGCGCGCCGTACGGGATGCCGGTGCCCGGCGCCGTATAAACCACGCGGTAGAGCAGCGGCCGCGTCGAGTTCGCGTCGGTGAACGAGAATGAGCCCGCGGAGAGTTGAGCCGTCCCTGCGATCTCCCGCGTCCCGTCGAGACGCTCACGGTAGATCGTCACGTGACCGCCGCCGGCGCCCTCCACCTCGCCGTCGATGCCGACTCCGTCCGGACCGGGGACGGCGCGGATGCGGAGGCTCGTCGAAAGCCGTGACGGCGAGCGGTACCACTCGAGGTTCCCGCCGCGCTCGAGGAGGATGTCACGACCCGCCTTCGGAGCGACGGCGAGCCCGCCGATCCAGCCGTCCAGCTCGACGGCCTGGTCGGCGCTCACGACGGTTCCCGCCCAGACCACGTTGTCGCCGCCGAGGCCGAGCTCGTCCGCCGTCACCCACTGGTTCGCCGCCACCTCCGCTCCCGAAGCCGGAAGCGCGAGGGCGCTCGTCAGCGCCCGGTCGAGGATGAACTCCGAGCTCGCGTTCGTCACCCGCTCGGCAAGCGTCACCGGAGTGGCCTCGAAGGAGGCCATCGAGATGCTCCAGGCGGCGTATAGCCGTCCCTGGAGGAGCCCGGCGAGCATCGGGCCGATCGGGAACTCGCCGCGGGAGACGTCGATGCCCAGGCCCGTCCAGGTCTTTCCTTCCGGATACCACTCGAAGGCTCCCGTCACGGTGTCGAAGCCGTACGCCTCCACGACGTGCAGGCGGCCGCCGACGAAGACCGGCGCCGCCGAGGGCGGAACCATGCTGCGCGGAAAGCCTCCACGCGTCACGTTCTGGGTCGACGGCTTTCCGCGCGCGTCGACACGGACGAGCTGCAGCTGTGTGTTCAGGTTGAGGCTGCTCCAGCGCGTATAGGCAACGGCCGGAAGCCCCTTTGCGTCGAGCGCGAGACCCGGCCAGCCAAGCGCCATCGTCGGGCCGACGTTTGCAATCCGCACGGTCTGCCAGGCCTTATCGCGCTTGCGGACGAGGACGAGCGTGCGGTCGTCCGAGCTCTGCACCAGCGCGACCGGGCCGGACGGCGCCGATCTTGAAGGCCATCACGGTCGATCCGGGGGTTGTCGACGCGGCGTTGACGGCGCGCCATTTCCCCTTTCCGGCCCGCGTCGCGACGACCACGCGCGTACCGCGGACGAACGCGACCGAGGGCATCCCCTTCGCGCTCAGCGCCAGCTGGCGCGTCGGCCGCGTTTCGGGCGACGATCTCCGCCTGCGCCGTCCCCGCCGCGAAGAACGCGCCTGCGCAAGCAACGGCTGCGATCACCATGCCCCGTCCGATGGCCGCATCCTACGCCGTTGCCCGGCCTGCGAATTTCAAGATTCCGCAAAGAAGACGCGGGCGCACCGCGGGCGGAGCCGGGCTTCGCCCGAGCGCAGCCCACGTGGAACCGCGACCGCAAGACGGGGGCAAGGGGCGAAGCCCCAAATTAAGAAGGGGGCTCGTGGGGGAAACCTGGTTTCCCCCACGTACTGCCCGGTCGCGCGTCCCGCCGTCGAGACGTGTCCCCGGGAGGAACTCGCGTCGCTTGCTCGGGCCAGGCTTGACCGCGGCACCTGGGAGGCAATCCTTAGCGCTGCTTCCTTCCGGACCTGACGCGGTTCGGATGCTCCCAGTGCGCGGAACCTGGCCGTCAACGCTGCGTGCGCGAGCCCAGGCCCCGAAAACTCCGCCCCTCGGACGGTGTTCGGCCCCGCTAGAGCGGATTACGGGTTCAGGGAACCGCTAGCTCCCCGCCTAGCGCGACCGGGCACGGCCACTGTAGCCCAGCGCCTCGGTAAACGGTGCCGGCCAGGCCGGTAGCGATTGTTACGATGCCGCGCGATGCCGATTGCCGACCTTCTCAGTCCGCGGGTCGTGAGCGTCAGGCCCGACGAGACGGTCCGCGTCGCGATCTCACGCATGCTGGAGGAGAACGTCGGCTCGGTCGCCGTCTGCGAGGACGAGCGTCTGGTCGGGATCTTCACCGAACGCGACGTCCTGCGCCTCGCGGGCGACGGCGCCGACTTCGAGGCGCTGCTCGTGCGTGACGTCATGACACGCGCGCTCGTGACGGTGACCGCCGGACGTCGACGTGCTCGACGCGGCGCGCCTCATGGGCGAGAGGAAGATCCGCCATCTGCCAGTGCTGCACGGAGAGCATTTGCTCGGCGTGGTCGGGATCCGCGAGGTCATGCGCAGCATGGTGGAGCAGCTCTGGCGCCGGCCCGATCCCGACGTGCGGGAGACCGCGCGCGAGCTCCTCATCGGGCGCGAATCGCATTAGCGATCTGAACGGGCTTCGTAAGACTTCTGTGATTCCGGTCTGAATCGCATTCCCGGCGGGGAACAATGGGGCATCGATTCATGTCGGGAAAGGGGTCTCGAATGAAGGGCGTATTGGACTTTCGAACGGTCGTCTCGGGATTGCTCGCTGCAGCGGTCGTGTTCGCTCTCAGCGTCGGCGGGGCTACCGCGGCCGGCCTGATCGGCGGCAAGCAGATCCGCAACCACTCGATCGGGCTCATCGACATCAAGCGCACCGCGCAGAAGGCGCTGCACGGGCAGCGCGGGCTGGTCGGGCCGGCGGGCCCGGCCGGGCCGCAGGGGCCTCCGGGGCCGGCAGGACTGCCCGGGCCGGCGCAGCCGAGCACGACGGCGTATGCGCGCGTCACCAAGAGCGGCGTGGTCATGGGCGACTTCTCGCGCAACATCAGGCAGGTCAACGTCCTCCGCACGTCGACGGGCCAGTACTGCTTCCGCGGTCTTCCGCTCTCGATCAAGACCGGAGTGGCGAGCCCGTCCAACGCGAGCGCGATCGGTGCAACCGTCGCGCCGCCGACGACGAATTGCAGCTTCGTCGTCTCCACGTTCGCCTCGAACGGCAAGCGGGTGGACAGCGCGTTCTACGTTCAGTTCGCCTGAGGAGAGGCAATTCCAGGCACGAAGAGGGCTCCCAATCGGAGCCCTACTTCGTGGAGTTGCCGTTCGACCGCTGCGAGTACAGTAGGGCTGTGGGCATCCTCACGAAGTTCATGCGCTGGCTCAGGCCGGAGGTGGATCCCGAGCAACAGGCTGAGGCGGAGCGCTTGAGGTTCGAGCGAGAGACGATTCGGACATCGCAGCTCTCATCCAGCGGCGCATCGAACCTGCCGCCGACGCGCGACATCACCGATCCGCGCCGCTAGCCGGCGGCGCCTGAAGCAAAGCCCAAAGCGACTGGGCGCCGGGATACGCTTTGGAGCATGGGACAGGTGGCACGGAGGCGCGAGCCCGATTGGCTGGCGCGGGAGGCAGCGCGATGACCCTGCCGCGGCTCCGTTGGAGCTCGACCTGACTGAGCGCTCGACCGCCTCGGGTGGGCGGTGGGCCTTTCACCACCTCGTACGGCGTTCGCGTCGGCGTGCGCGCAAGTGATCCCGACGGGCTCGCCGCGCT
>CAWEIM010000020.1:0-20111 GCA_963809075.1 uncultured Actinomycetes bacterium
GGTCGCGACGCCGGTCTGCTCGGTTCCTACGCCAAGGCCTTCGCCGCCGACGCGGCGATGCGGGCGACGACCGAAGCCGTCCAGATCCTTGGCGGCGCCGGAATCATGGGCGACCATCCCGTCGAGAAGTGGTTCCGCGACGCGAAGGTCTTCCAGATCGTGGAGGGAACGTCGGAGATCCAGCGCCTGATCGTCGCCGCCTACCTCAAACGAGGCCTGCGCGAGCGCGTTCGCGCGTAAGACAACGGCCTGAGCGGCGGATACAATTTGGCGCTCTTTGAGCCCTCCGCAACGTTCATCTCGGCGTCGTCGGCGAAAGCCGCCGCGCCATCAGCTCGCCCTGAGATGGTCGCTGCTGATCGCGGTCCTGCTGATGTTGCTCGCGAGCATCGTCGGCTTCGCCTTCGCCGGCTCGTCCGACCGGATCGCGAACGGCGTCAAGGTAGCGGGAATCGACGTCGGTGGGATGACTCCGGCCCAGGCGAAATCGCTGCTCGCGCGCCGCGCGGCGAAGCTGCCAGCACGTCCCAGTGGTCTTCGTCTCCGGGAGCCACCGCTTCGAGATCACGCCCGCGCGGCTCGGCGTCAAGGTCGACTGGGGCGCGGCGGTCTCCTCCGCCGCGGATCGCGGCGGCGGCTTCGGGCCGCTGCGCGGCCTCAAGCGGCTGGAGGTTCGCCTGTTCGGCACGGATGTCGCGCCGCCGGTGCAGGCGTGGAACACGGCGCTCGCCTACCAGCTGACGCTGATTGCCCATGACGTCAACCGGCCGCATCGCAACGCCGCCGTGAGGCTCCGCGGGCTCAAGACGGAAGTCGTCCCAGGCCGGGACGGCAAGGTCCTCGACCGCAAGGAGGCGGCGGACGTGCTCGCGCGCGCCCTGGGGTCGCTCGAGCGCGGGGCGCCGATCTCGCTTCCGGTCGTGATCGACTCGCAGACGGTGACCGAGGACGACCTGCAGGACGCGGCCGACCAGGTGCGGACCGCACTCTCGGCTCCGATCAGGTTGCGGTTCGGCCCGACGACGTGGAGGCTGCCGCGCTGGAAGATCGCCCCGATCCTCGACCTCCCCGCCCGCGGGTCGACGACGCTCGGTCTCGGAGGCCCGGGTGAGCAGAAGTGGTTCAAGCGGCTGGCGGGCACCGTCGATCGTGAGCCGCGGGACGCGACCTGGAGCGTGGGCGCGCACATCCGCATCATTCCCGACCGGCCCGGAGTGCTCATCCGGCGGAAGGCGACCGAGCAGGCGGTCATGTCCGCGCTCCTGTCCCCGGACGACCGCGTTGTCAACATCGCAGTCAGCTCGCTGCCGCCGTCCCGGACGACCGCGCAGGCGAAGGGCATGGGCATCGTCGGCCTCGTCGGCAGCTACGAGACGATCTACGGCGGAGACGCGAACCGGATCAACAACGTCCAGCTGGTCGCCCACCTGATCGACGGCAAGCTGATCGGCCCGGGCGAGACATTCTCGTTCAATGGGACGACCGGGGAGCGGACGGCGGAGAAGGGGTTCAGGGAGGCCCCGGTGATCATCAACGGAGAGCTCGGCACGGGGATCGCCGGCGGGGTCTGCCAGGTTTCCACCACCGTCTTCAACGCCGCCTACGAGGGCGGGCTCGAGATCACCGAGCGGCACAACCACGCGCTCTACATCTCGCACTATCCGCTCGGCCGCGACGCCACCGTCAACTATCCCGATCTCGACCTCAAGTTCGTCAACGACACGTCGCACTGGCTGCTCCTGCGGACCTTCGTCGGCTCGGACTCTCTCGTCGTGAACCTGTACGGCACCCCCGTGAACCGGCGCGTCGTCTCCGAGACGGATCCACTTCGCGTTTCAGGCCCCGTCCCGGTCGAGCGGATCGACGATCCGGACATGCTGAGGGGGCACTCGTACGTGGAGGAATCGGGGGTGCCGCCGCAGGAGACGAGCGTCCACCGCAAGGTCTACAGCGCCAATGGCGATCTCCTCCACGACGACTCCTGGTACTCCGCCTACGAGGGCGAGAAGCGCGTGATCAAGGTCGGGACGAAGGAGCCTCCGCCTCCGCCGAAGGAGACGACGACCGAGGAGACCGAGACGACCCCGACGACCACGACTCCGACGGAGCCGACGCCGACGACTAACGACGACGCCGACGCAGCGGAAGCGCCCGGCTCCGACTCCACCCGCGCCAACTCAGCCTTGAGCCGCTCCGGCATTCGCGTCGGTCGCAGCGTCTGCGCGTCGACGCACGCGTGCGTCGTCCAGCCGTCGGCGATCGGCTCGCCGTCGCGCTCGATCAGGTAGTCGAACCGGAACCGCGCGCCGCGGACGTCGCCGCAGCGGGTGCGGATGACGAGCTCGTCGTCGAAGCGGGCCGGCGCGCGGTAGCGGACGTGCGCCTCGAGCGTCGTCGCCTCGATCCCCTGGTCGCGCAGGCCCTGGTAGCCGCCCTCGATCTGCGCCAGGTACTCGACACGAGCCACCTCGAGCCAGTCCAGGTAGGCCGCGTGGTGGGCGACGCCCTGCGCGTCCGTCTCGGAGAAGCGGACCTTCAGCTCCGTCGAGAAGCCGAGCTCATCCACGCGCCGACACGAGCCCGCCGACGGGTACCCAGTGGTTCTTCTTGTAGCGCTGCAGCTGGATGTGGTCGATCGGGTAGTAGTCGCTCGTCTTCACGACGATCCCCTTCCGCAGGAACGGGTTGTCGCGCTCGTTCAGGTGCGTCGCCGCCTTGAGCAGGCTCGCGCGCGTCGGGTTCTTGCCGGCGTGCTTCAACGCGTCGACCATGCTGAAGGCGACGGCCATCCCGTAGAAGTGCGCGACCGCGTCGGCGTTCGCGCCGTTCCCGTACTTCTTCAGGATCGATTTGTACAGCTTCACCGCCTTGTCCTTGGCGAGCTTCGGGTCGGTCGGATCCTTGAGGAAGGCGAGGCTGATCGCGCCGTTCGTGGATCGGCCGCCCGTGTTCGTCCGCGCGATGTTCATGACGAACGGGTCAATCGAGACCGACGTGATGAACACGTGCGGATGCCAGCCGTCCTTGTCCGCGTAGATGAACGACTGGAGTGCCTGCTTCGGGAGCGCGAAGATCATGAACGTTTTCGCACCGGACGCCTTGAGGCCGTCCACCTGCGCCTTGACGTCCGGATCGGTCACCTCGTACGTCCGCGTGGCGACGATCCGCGCCTTTCCCTTCAGGCCGGACTTGAGCCCCCGGAGGAGCTCGTTGCCGTACTCGGAGTTCTCGTACAGGACGCCGATCGTCGTCCCGCGCATGTGCTTGGCGATGTAGCGCCCGTACACCGCGCCCTCCCCCGAGAAGCTCGGCAGGTAGCCCATCGTCCACCTGTACTTCGCGTGCTGCTTCGCGATCACGTCCGCGCCGCTCCCGACGAAGAGCTGCGGGACTCCGACCTGGTTGAGATACGGGCGGACGGCGAGGACGTGCTCCGTCCCGATGCTGTTGAAGATGGCGAAGACCTGGTCCTGCTGGACGAGCTGGCGCGTGGCCTGCACCGTCTTGGACGGGTCGTAGGCGTCGTCCAGCACCTTGTAGGTGATCTTGCGTTTGAAGACGCCGCCGTGCGCGTTCACGTAGGCGAAGTACGCCTGCGCGCCGCGCGCAACCGGCGCGTAGGCGGTCTCGGGGCCGGTCAGCGGCGCGGTGCCGCCGAGCAGGATGGAATTCGAGGTCACGCCGGGCGATCCGCCGGCGAAGGCCCCGGATAGGCTCAACGCGAGGGCTCCGACCGCCGCAGCGAACAGGATCAGACGTCTCACAGGACAGCAACGATAGAGCGATTGCGCGGCTCGCCGGCCTGGTACGGCGCAACCAGCCGTGCGTCGTGCTCACGGGCGCGGGGATCTCGACCGAGTCCGGCATTCCGGATTTCCGCTCGCCCACGGGGCTCTGGGCCGAGTTCGACCCGATGGAGTACGCGACGATCGAGGCGTTTCGCGCCGACCCGGAGAAGGTCTGGCGCTTCTATGCGCCCCGCATCTCGATGCTGACGGAGGCTCAGCCGAACGCGGCACATCATGCGCTGGCCGAGCTCGAGGAGCTCGGCTACGTGAGCGCGGTCGTGACGCAGAACATCGACCTGTTGCACGAGCGCGGGGGCAGCCGGGAGGTGGTCGAGGTGCACGGATCGATCCGGACGTCAACCTGCCCGCAGTGCGGCGCTTCGCACAGCCTCGAACGCGTGCAGGCGATGCTCGCCGCGAGGCCCGAGGACGCTCCGCGCTGTGCCTCGTGCGCAGCGGTGCTCAAGCCCGACGTCGTCTTCTTCGGCGAGCTCCTGCCCGAGCGGGCGATCGACCGCGCCCACGAGCTCGCCCGCTCGGCCGGCCTGCTGCTCGTGGTCGGCTCGTCCCTCGAGGTCTTCCCGGTCGCCGGCCTGCCGCACGAGACGCTCGAGGTGGGTGGAGAGGTCGCGATCGTCAACTTCGGCCCGACGCCGTTCGACCGGAGGGCTGCGGTGAGGATCGAAGGAAGCGCGGCGGACGTCCTGCCGGACGTGGCGCGGATCGTCAGGCAGCGGTCCGCTTGACCGGCCGCTCGGACAGGACTTCGCGGCACGAGAAGCAGAAAGTGCGCTCCACCTCGTATGGAACGCCGTTGCGCTGAAGGAGCACCACCGTGGTTACCGGCGTATGCTCGTGCGACCTTTCCGCGACGATCTTCACACTAATTCAGACTAGATCGCGTCCGAGAGGTTAGTGATCAAGCCCCGTAAAATTCCTGTGAAGATCTCGCGCCGAACCGTGATCCTGTTGAGCCTCGGCCTCGCCGCAGTGGTGGCGGCGGGTCTCGCGGGACGTGGAGCCGGAAACAAGGCGACGCAGGTAGCCGGTGGCCCCGACTCCCGCACTCAGCCGCTCCTGGACGGGTGCGTCCGCGACCGCGGCGCGATCCTCACGAAGCAGGTGCCCAACTGGGTGTATGTCGGCGGTGGGGTCGCGCAGAACCAGCTGGGACGGGGGTGGTCGACTCGCAATACGAGCCCGAACAAGCGGCCGCGCCGGCGGGAACAGATGATCCCTTCACGCACACTTCCTACGACTTCACCTTCAACGTCAAGCCCGATTCGCAGTACGAGAATCTCCTCGGCACGGGCAACTTCGAAGGCCAGAGCTCGGAGACGGCGCGCCTGCACACCGAGCGCGAGTCGCTGAGCTTTCCCGTCTGGGCCTGGCCCGAACGCGACGACCGCATCGCGATGGTCGGGTCCTGGGTCTGGGACTGCGACCACACGACCGCTGCGGGCGAGCACACGGAGATCCACCCGTTCCGCGTCCTCTGGGTGGAGCGGAACCCCGGCGGCCCCTCGAGGAACAGCCCCGCCGGTGACCGAGAGGCCGACCTGTTCAGTACGAACGTCGGCACGCCGGCGGACGCCCAGGCGACCTGCGCCCACCAGACGAAGGGAGATCGCGCGGCGTTCAAGCAATGCGTCGCGACGCCGCTCACGCGTCTTTCGTCGAGCGGGACGTACACGTTCGTGCTGAAGGCGGGGAAGAAACCCTCACCCAGGGCGAAGCTCGTTTACCGCGTGGTCAAGCTCGGCGCACCCGCCGGCGAGACCCCGGTGACGAAGCTCGCGGACGGCATCTCGGTCAGCCTGGACGCCTCCCAGATGCAGGTCGCCAAGAAGTTCTTCGTCGGCTGGCGGCCGGTGAAGAAGGCAGCGCGCCCCGTCCACCTTCGCGTCCATCTCGATTCGCTCCTCGTCCGGCGCGCGATGGATCCCGGTTGCCCGCCCTACGACCCGAACTGTCCCGACAAGGACGAGTCCATCCTGCTTGGCCAGGTTACGACCGCCCCGGGCGAATGGAACGTGTACGTCGACGCCGCCGGAGTCTGGAAACAGTGGCTGCCGCAGGTGCTGCGGGTGAAGGACGGCCAGACGATCCGCTCCAAACAGAAGATCGACCTCTACGTGCCGAAGCGCAAGCCCTGGCGGCTGTTCGTCCAGACGAGAGAGTGCGACTTCGGGTCCCTCGGAAATGCGTACTCCGTTCAGGGCAGCGTTGCGCCGTGCCCGCACATCAGCGAGGTCGGCAACACCGTGAGCGACGACCGGCCCGGAATCGTCGCCGTACATTTCCGCTCCCCACAGGCGAGCATCGGCACGCATCGCGTCAATTCGAGCCTCGAGGGCTCGACCTGCCCCGCCTCCAATACCAAGGGCTGCTACCGGCTAACGTTCACGATCTCTCGAATCCGGCCATAATCAAGGCAATGGCTACGAATCCGACCGACAACAAGGATCTGGTCTCGCGGCTCAAGGACGCGGGCGAGGACGCGCTGCAGAAGCTCGGCGACGTCCCCGGCGGCAAGAAGGCGCTCGAGGCGCTGAACGGCCTTCGTGAGCGGCTGGACGATCTCCAGAAGCGCATGACCCGCGTCGACGAGCTCGAGAAGCGGGTCGAGGCGCTCGAAGAAGGCCGCGAAGAAGCCGGCGCCGCGGAAGCGGACGACGACCTCGAGCTCGTCGGCTTCGAAGTCGACCGAGACCAACTCCTAGCCCCGCACGCGCACCCGGAGCGCTCCGGGGACGATCTCGAACCGCGCCGGCGTCGTACCGGGCTGCTCCCCGTCGAGCACGACCGGCAGCGGAGGGTCGGCCTCCACGGTCACGCTGGCGCCGCGCACCAGCTCGATCTTCGGGTGCGAGAGGTGCCGGCCGCTGTAGATCTTCGGGAAGGTGGTCAGGAAATCGAGCTTGGTCACGTCGCCGAACACGACGGTGTCGAGCAGGCCGTCGTCCATGGCCGCCTCCGGCGCGATCTTCATTCCGCCGGCCGCGTACGGCCCGTTCATCGCGACGATCTCGAACATCTGGCCCCGCCGCGTCTCGCCGCCGACGACAGCCTCGGCGCTCGCGCTCTTCCAGCGGGCGAACACCTTGACGGTCGAGACCATGAACGCCGCCTTTCCGCCGAGCGCCTTCGAGGACGCGTTCGCGTCGCGGGCGATCGCGCCGCTGATGCCGGCGCCGGCGAAGTTGGCGAACCAGGCTTCGCCGCTGTGGAACGTGGCGCGCCCCGCGTCGATCGTGCGGACGCGGCCGTTCAGCGCGACGCGGACGGCGTCGTCGAACTTCAGCGGCAGGCCGAGGCTGCGGGCGAAGTCGGTCCCCGTTCCGCGGGAGAGAACCGCGATCTCGACGTCACCGCCGCCGGCCGCCGAGCAGGCCGTTCACGACCTCGTAGACGGTCCCGTCCCCGCCGACGACGGCCAGCTGGGTCGCGCCGCCGCGTACCGCGTCGGCGGTGAGCTCGCTCAGCTGTCCCGGCCGCTCGGAAATGAGCGCGTCGCCGCGCAGGCCAAGCTCGGCCGCCCTCCGCGCCAGGACGGGCCATTTGCGCCCTGTAGAGCCGTTGGCCGAGGCGGGATTGACGAGGAAGACGGTGCTCACGTGATTCCGGCGAGCGCGATCCGGGCCATCCGCTCGACGGCGCCGACGAGCGCGTCGTCCGGGATCCGGTCATGGACGCCCTCGGTAGGTGTCGCTGACCGTGAGCAGGCAGCCGGCCTGGACACCGCGCAGCGCGGCGACGGTGAACAGCGCAGCGGCTTCCATCTCCACCGCGAGCACGCCGCGCGCCGACCAGCGCGCGAACCGCTCCTCGTCGGGGTCGTAGAAGACGTCGCTCGAGACCACGGGGCCGACGTAGGTGATGCGCTCGCCGATCTCCTTGGCCGCGTGGACGACCCCGTGGAGGAGGTCCCAGTCGGCGGTGGGCGCGATCGCCTCTCCGCCCGCGTAGCGCATGGACGTGCCGTCGTCGGGGACGGCCGAGAGCGCGAGGATGAGGTCGCCGTGGCGCAGCTGCGGCTGGAGCGCGCCGCACGTCCCGACCCGCAGCATCCGCTTGACGCCGAGCTGGATCAGCTCCTCGACGACGATCGCCGCCGACGGCCCGCCGATGCCGGTCGCCTGCACCGAAACCGGATTCCCGTCGAAGGTGCCCGTGTAGCCGAGCAGCCCACGCTCCGTATTCCGCTCGACCGCGTCCTCGAGGAAGCGGTCGGCGATCAGCCGGGCGCGGTTCGGATCGCCGGGCAGCAGGCATGCCTCGGCGTAGTCGCCGGGCTGGGCGCGGACGTGGATCGGCATGGCAGGCACCCTAAAGTTTCGGGGGAGATGGACGTTTTCACGCCGGACCGGCGGGCGCTGCTCGACTTCTGCGCGGAGGACCCGATCGAGCGGGTCTTCATCGAGGACCTCGTCCGGCGCGGCGGCGGCCGCCTGAGCGCGATCGGCCACGCCGAACGCCTGCTGGCGGTCGCGCACATGGGCGTGAACGTCGTCCCTTCCGGACGGGGCTGCGGCGCCTTCGCCGGCCTGGTCGACTCCCGGGCGCGAATGATCATCGGCGGCGAAGACGCGGTGGCCGAGCTCTGGGAGGCGGTTGCGCCGAATCACCGCGCGCCACGTGAGGATCGGCCCGGCCAGCCCGTCTTCGTGATCGACGAACCGCCGGAGCCGGGCGGCACCGGGCTGCGCGAAGCGACGCCGGACGACCTCGAGCTGCTCGTGCCGGCCTGCGCGGCCGCGCACGAGGAGGAGCTCGGCAGCGACCCGCTCCGCGCCGATCCGGACGGCTTTCGCTGGCGCACGCAGACGCAGATCGACGACGGTCGATCGTGGATCTGGAGGGAGAACGACACGATCCTGTTCAAGGCCGAAGCGTCGGCGTGGACGCCGAGCGCCATCCAGCTCCAGCAGGTCTGGGTCGATCCGGAAGCGCGGAACCAGGGGAACGCGCAGCGCGCCCTGCGCGACCTCTTACGCCGGCTGCTCGAGGAGACCCCGGCCGTGTGCTTGTTCGTCCGTCCCGAGAACGCGCCCGCGATCCACCTCTACGAAAAGGTCGGCATGCGCCGTCGCGGCAGCTACCGGAGCGTCCTGCTGTGAGGGAACGAGTCGAGGAGCTCATCCGCCGGCACGAGCTCATCCCGGCGGGCGGCGAGGTCACCTGCCTCGTCTCCGGCGGCGCGGACTCGACCTGCCTCTGGCACGTCCTCCGCTCGCTCGGCTACCGGGTGAGCGCGCTTCACGTCGACCACGGCCTGCGCGGGCGAGAGTCCGAGGAGGACGCCCGTTTCTGTCGCGAGCAGCTCGGCGCGGAGGTCGTGGACGGCCGTCCGAGCGGCCGCGCGACCGAGGACGCGCTGCGCGAGATCCGCTACTCGTTCGCGACGCGACCGGCTCCGGGCCACCGGGCATACCGCCTCCGACCAGGTCGAGACCGTCCTCTACCGGCTGGCGGCGAGCGGCGTGGCCGGGGGGATCAAGCCCAAGCGCGAGGACGGTGTCGTCCGCCCGCTGCTCGAGCTCTGGCGCGAAGAGACGGAGGCCTACTGCCGCGCCGAGGGCCTCGCCTACCGGACGGACACGTCCAACCCGGACACGAAGCGCGGGCTCATCCGCGACCGGATCCTGCCGCTGCTGCGGCAGCTCCATCCCGCCGCCGCGGAGAACCTGCTGCGCCTCGTTGAGCCGCGGCCGTCGAAGCTCGACGAGCTGCTCGCGTCGAGCGAAGGGTCCCGTCGCATCGACCTGGGGCAGGGTCTGACCGCCGTGCGGGAGTACGAACGCGTCTGGCTCGAGCAAACGCCGGTCGCGCTCGAGGGCCGGGTCCGCTGGGGCCCCTGGACGATCGAGTCCGAGCTCGGAGGCCTTAAGGTACGGAGCTGGAGACCCGGTGACCGGCTCGCCGGCCGCAGCAAGAAGATTCAGGACGTGTTCGTCGACGCCAAGATTCCCCGATCCGAGCGCGAGGCGTGGCCGCTCGTCGTGCGCGGCGACGGCGTGGTTGCGGTTCCCGGCATCGTCGAGGCGCCGGGTGTGAAAGCCTGGCGGGGGCACGAAGCGCCTGTCCGCGGCAGCGGACCAGTGGAGGGGGCCGGGGAACCGGGTTCCCCGGCTAGTCGGAGAGGCATCGTGAGCGTCACGGCGGTGGGACAGGTGCTGATCGACGAGACCGCGCTGCGGCAGCGGATCGAGGAGCTCGGCGAGGAGATCTCGGCCGACTACGCCGGGCGCGAAGTCCTGCTCGTCGGCGTGCTCAAGGGCGCCGTCTTCTTCATGGCCGACCTGATGCGCCAGCTCTCCCTCCCCTGCGAGATCGACTTCATGGCCATCTCCAGCTACGGGGAGGGAACGGACTCCTCAGGCGTCGTCCGCATCCTCAAGGACCTGGACAGCAACATCACCGACCGCCACGTCCTCATCCTCGAGGACATCATCGATACGGGTCTGACGCTGTCGTACCTGATGCGGAACCTCGGCGCGCGCGAGCCGGCCTCGCTCGAGGTGTGCGCGCTACTGGTCAAACACGGCCGCCGAGAGACCGACGTTCCGGTGAAATACGTCGGCTTCGAGATCCCGAATCAGTTCGTCGTGGGCTACGGCCTCGACTTCGCCGAGCGCTACCGCAATCTCCCGCACGTCGCCGTTTTGCAGGAAGAATCGACGTAGGAGGCAGGGAAAACCGCCCTCCGGAAGGGCGAACTACAGGGGAATCATGGGTGCTACCCTGGCGTTGGAGATCTTGTGAATCGCTTTTTCCGTAGCGCGCTCTTCCCCCTGATCGTCATCGTGCTGCTCGTCTACCTGGCGAGCCAGACGCTCATGCGCGGGGGCGACAAGGAGCTCAAGACCACCTACGCCGGCGCTCCAGCAGGAGATCAAGTCCGACGCGAGCCAGTTCAAGGACTTCACGTTCGACCCGAACAAGCAGAAGATCAACTACGAGAAGGTCGACGGCAGCAAGGGCTCGGTCAACTACGCGACGCCGCAGGCCCAGATCCAGTTCCAGAACCTGCTCGAGAACAACAACGTCAACTTCGACTCGAAGGGCGTCGGGTCGTCGCCGTGGTGGTCGATCCTCACCTCGCTCCTCCCGTTCGTCCTGCTGTTCGGCTTCTGGATCTTCCTGATGAACCAGGTGCAGGGCGGCGGCTCGAAGGTGATGAGCTTCGGCAAGAGCCGCGCGAAGCGGATGACGCCCGACTCGCCGAAGATCGGCTTCAAGGACGTCGCCGGCGTGGACGAGGCGGTCGAAGAGCTGCAGGAGATCAAGGAGTTCCTCGAGAACCCGAAGAAGTTCCAGGCGCTCGGCGCGCGCATCCCCAAGGGCGTGCTCCTCTACGGGCCGCCCGGCACCGGTAAGACGCTGCTCGCGCGCGCGGTCGCCGGCGAGGCGGGCGTGCCGTTCTTCTCCATCTCCGGCTCGGACTTCGTCGAGATGTTCGTCGGCGTCGGCGCGAGCCGTGTGCGCGACCTGTTCGAGCAGGCCAAGCAGGCGGCTCCCTGCATCGTCTTCATGGACGAGATCGACGCCGTCGGCCGTCACCGCGGCGCGGGTCTCGGCGGCGGCCACGACGAGCGCGAGCAGACCCTGAACCAGCTCCTCGTCGAGATGGACGGGTTCGAGCTGAAGGACAACATCATCCTGATCGCGGCCACGAACCGGCCCGACATCCTCGACCCGGCGCTGCTCCGCCCGGGCCGCTTCGACCGGCAGATCGTCGTCGACCGGCCCGACCGGAACGGCCGCCGCAAGATCCTCGAGGTGCACGCCAAGGGCAAGCCGCTCGCGTCCGAGATCGATCTCGACGCGCTCGCCGCCGGCACGCCCGGCTTCACGGGCGCCGATCTCGCGAACCTCGTGAACGAGGCCGCGCTGCTCGCCGCGCGCCGGGGCAAGAAGACGATCCAGCAGGAGGAGCTCGAGGAAGGGATCATGCGCGTGATCGCCGGCCCGGAGAAGAAGACGCGCCTCCTCTCCGAGCACGAGCGCAAGATCACCGCGTACCACGAGCTCGGCCATGCCCTCGTCGGCCACTACCTCGACCAGGACGCCGAGGTGCACAAGATCTCGATCATCTCCCGCGGCCAGGCGCTCGGCTACACGATCTCCCTGCCGCGCGAGGACCGCTACCTGACCACCAAGTCGAACCTGATGGACCGCCTGGCGATGACGCTCGGCGGCCGCACCGCCGAGGAGCTCGTCTTCCACGAGGTCACGACCGGCGCCGCGGACGACCTGGAGAAGGTCACGTCGACCGCCAAGCAGATGGTCATGCGCTACGGCATGAGCGAGAAGCTCGGCCCGCGCGTCCTCGGCCGCAACCACGACATGCCGTTCCTCGGCCGCGAGATGGGCGCCGAGCCCGACTACTCCGAGGAGATCGCGCGCGAGATCGACGACGAGATCCGCCGCGTGATCGAGGAGGCGCACACGCGCGCGCGCGAGGTGCTCGAGGAGCACATCGACAAGCTGCACCAGCTCTCGATGATCCTGATCGAGCGCGAGACGATCGACAAGGAACAGTTCGAGCGTCTGCTCGCCGGCGACGCCGAGGAGGACGTGTTCGTGGACGAGCAGCCCGAGCCGGCCCCCGAGCCTTCCCGCGAGCCCGAGCGGAAGCCGGCCCCGAAGCCGAAGCCGTTCCCGCTCCCCGGCGCGGCGATGAAGCCTCCGCCGCCCGAGCCCGAGCCTTCCTGGAGCGCCGCACGCGGTCAGAATCCCTGTCCATCGCACTGACGGCCCGTCCTGCGACGAGAGGGAGTCGAGATGAACAGGGTGCAACTGGCTGGGATCGGAGTGCTGGCCGGCGCGCTGACGATCGTCGGTGCCGTCGGTCCGTGGGCGACCGGTGAGCTGCTGAGGCACGACGTGGCCGGAACCGACGCCAACCGGGGCGTGACCGTAGCCGTCGCCGCCGGCGTCGGGCTCATCTTCCTGGCATTCGCCGGCTGGAAGAACCTGCGCTGGGCGGCGATGCTCGCGGCCGTCGCAGGGCTGATCGCGTTCGGGCTGACGGTCTGGACGCTCGCCGCGATCAACAGCTTCATCGGCGCTCCGGATGGGCTCTCGATCGGCAAGGGCTGGGGTATCTGGCTGGCGACGATCGCTTCCCTGGTGCTCGTGATCTGCGCGGTGCTGGCGTCGCTGGCAAAGGATCCGGAGCCGGCCGTCGAAGTTCCCTCCGGCACGCCGGCGAACGAAGGAGGGACTGAGTGAACGGACAGGTATCGCTCGGACGCGGAATCGCCGCAGTCGGCATCGCGCTCGGGGTGGTGGCGGTTTGGGTCGACTTCGGCCCGGACTCGTACTGGTCGTTCGACGGCAGCCTGGGCGGGCTCCTGCTGATCCTCGAGATCCTCGCGATCCTCGCCCTGGGTGCGGCGTTCATGACCAACGACCGCGACTACGACATCGCCTACGGCGCGATCGGGGGGATCGGCTTCGGGATCTACCTCTTCTATCCCGCCGTTCTCGCCTTCGACCAGTGGGACCAGCTCGATCCGGGAGCGTGGCTCGGGCTCTGCTCGGCCCTCACGTTCATCGGCGCGTCGATCGCGACCTGGTCGAGCGACCGGCCGGCAGGCAGGCCGTCGGCCGCAGGGGCGGTGACGGCGTTGATCGGGCTCGGCCTCGTCGTCGGAGGACTCTTCCCGAGCTTTATCGACGGAGCCGGGAGCTACTGGAGCATCTCCGGCAACGGCCATTCCTTCGGGGTCCTGATGCTGATCGCGGTCGTGCTCGAGGTGGTGGCGATCGCAGCGGCGTACTCGGGAGCGGCGGGCGTGGACAGCGCCGTGCTGCTCGGCGCCATCATTCTCGGCGCCGCGATTGCGATCCCCGACCAGAGCGCGTTCAACCACTTCGGCAATCTCGGCGCCGGCGCCTGGCTAATGGGTATCGGCGGCCTGCTCGTCGGAGTGGGCGTACTGCTCATGTGGTTCATGTCGGAAGACGTGCGAGCCGAGCCCGCGCTGCCCCCACCGACGACCACGACGACGGTCTGAGACGAAACGGCCCGGCGCGCGCCGGGCCGTTTCTCCTTTCGGACTGCTAGACCTGGCCGGCCGGCGGTGCGCCCTTGGACGCCCAGAACTGGTTGAGCGCCGTCTGGACCTTGTAGAGCCAGATGATCACGCCGGCGTAGGGAATGAGCACCCAGAACCCGGTCAGGCCGCTGACCGGGTTGTTGGGATTCCCGTCCTCGTTGTACATCCGCCCGACGTACGCCGGGAGCAGGAAGATCGAGACGATGACGAACGCGAGCAACGCGCCCGCGACTCCACCGACGCCCTGCTTGCGGTAGTGCTTCAACTCCTCGAACGACTTGTAGTACCAGTAGATCGCGTAGATCCCGAACGTGAAGATGTACATCAGGATCACGAATCCGACGCCGCGCTGAGCGCCGATCGGCCGGTCGGCCGTTGCCGGTGCGGCGGCGGCTGGCTGTGCTGCCTCTGACATGCCGTACCTCCTAGCTTGCTGGAGCCGGCGCTGCCTCCACCGCCGGCGTGCTCTTGCTCTCCCAGTAGCGGTTGAGAGCGCCCTGGACCTTCACGAACCACACGATCGCCCCTGCGATCGGCAGGAGGATCCACCAGCCCGTGTGGCCGGTGACCGGCTTCGGCTGGCCATCCTCCGCGTACAGGTTCCCCACCTCGGAGCCGGCGAAGAACGGGATGGCGATCGCGCCTCCGACGAACATCAGGATCAGCGCGATCAGTCCGCCGATTCCCTGGCCGTTTCGGTGGTTCTTCAGCTCCTCGAACGTCGCGTACGACCACCAGTAGCAGTAGATGCCGAGACTGACGATGGTGATGAGGATCCCGAACCCGATCCCGCGTTGTTGCCGAGCGGGCCGGACGGTTTCTGCATTTCCATGGAGGGCCTCCTGAATCGCGGGGTCGAGGGTTCATACCACGTTCGGGAGTAACCTCCAAACGCCTTGAGCAGCGAGAGGCCGCCCATCGAGCAGCGTTTCCCCCGGCCGTCCGTGATGGGGGTCGTGAACGTGACGCCGGACAGCTTCTTCGACGGCGGCGTCAACTTCTCTCCCACGGATGCGGTGGTGTCGGCGCGGCGGATGATGGAGGACGGGGCGGCGATCGTCGACGTCGGCGGCGAATCGACGCGGCCGGGGTCGGAGGGGACGTCGGCGCAGGAGGAGCTCGCGCGCGTGCTGCCGGTGCTGGAGGGGCTCGACGACGAGGTGCCGCTGTCGATCGACACTGCGAAGGCGGACGTGGCGTGGCAGGCGCTTGCACTAGGCGTCGAGATGGTCAACGACGTGACCGCGCTGCGCGGCGATCGCGCGCATGGCGGAGGTGGTCGCCGACGAGGGCGCGTACCTGTGCCTGATGCACATGCAGGGGGAGCCTCGCACCATGCAGGTCGATCCGACCTACGACGACGTCGTCGCGGACGTGGCTCGGTTCCTGGAGGAGCGCCTGGCTTTCGCCGTCGCGCAGGGGGTGCCCGAGGAGCTGATCTGCCTCGACCCCGGGATCGGCTTCGGCAAGACGGTCGAGCACAACTTCGAGCTGATCCGCCGGCTGGACGAGCTCACCGCTCTCGGCCGTCCCGTGCTAGTCGGGCTCTCGCGCAAGAGCTCGCTCGGCCGCGTGCTCGGCGACTCCGAGGCGAAGACTGGGCCGTTGTCGGCAAGCCTCGCGGCGGCGGTCACCGCGTACGAGCGCGGCGCGACGATCATCCGCGCCCACGACGTCCGCGAGACGGTCGAGGCGCTGAAGGTCGCGCGCGCGGTGGCCGGATGATCGAGGTCGAGCTTCGCGGCCTCGAGGTCTTCGGGCATCACGGGGTGTCCGAAACAGAGCAGGAAAAGGGTCAGACCCTGCTCTGGGACGTCGCTTGGCGACTGGGGGAGGTGTCCCGAGACGACCTGTCGGCGACTGTGGACTACGTCGAGGTGGCCGAATGCGTCAGGGGTGTTTCGGATAGCCGGCCGCTTCCAGCTGCTGGAGTCGCTGGCGCAGGCGGCCGCAGATGCGATCTACGGGCGGTTCCAGTTGCGGTGGGTGCGCGTACGCGTGCGAAAGACCGAGCTCGACCTGCCGGTGGAGTTCACCGCGGCGACCGTCGAGCGCCCGTGACCCGCGCCTACGTCGGGCTCGGCGCCAACCTCGGCGACCGCGAGGCGACGATGCGCCGCGCGATCGAGCTGCTCGGCGACGAGGTCGTCGCGGTCTCGAGCTTCCGCGAGACCGATCCGGTCGGCTACGAGGACCAGCCGCGATTCCTGAACGGCGCCGTCGCACTCGAGACCGAGCTCTCTCCACGCGAGCTGCTCGACCGATTGCTGGCCGTCGAACGCGAGCTCGGCCGGACGCGAGACGGCCCACGCTACGGGCCGCGCACGATCGACCTCGACCTCCTCCTCTACGGGGAAGTTGTCGTCGACGAGCCGGGCCTCCGAGTCCCCCATCCGCGCCTGGCCGAGCGCAGGTTCGCGCTCGAGCCGCTCGCCGAGCTGGATCCGAGCCTGACCATCCCCGGCGCGGGGACGGTCTCGGCACTGCTCGCAGGGCTAGAATGACCAGTCTCTCATGTCCCATCTGGACGAGCTGGACGAATACGAGGCCGAGCTCGAGCTCGCGCTCAAGAAGGAGTACACCGCGGTCTTCGGGCTCTTCCGCTACTGCGTGCTCACGCAGGACGCGACGTACCTCTGCAACAAGCTCGACGTCAACTACGCGCCGCAGGCGAGCTACCCGTTCTTCCACATCAAGATGGAGGACGTGTGGGTCTGGGACAAGAACCGCCCGACCAGGATCATTCCGCGCGCCGAGGTCTACACCTCGAGCGACGTGACGGTGGAGGAGCTGCGCGGCGCAGGGGACGAGCCGCAGCTGACCGCCGAGGCGCTGGCCGAGAAGATCGGCGAGTCGCTGTCTTCTGACGAAGACTGACGTCTAAATAGGCAATGGGGAGGAGAGGAGCCCTCGTAGCGGTTTCGCTCCTGGCCCTCACGGCAGGGCTGGCCAGCGCATCTCCGGCGAAGCAGGGCGGGATCTTCCGCCTCGGCACGACCGGGTCGTCGACGCAGATCGATCCGCAGGTCGCGTACGTGACGACCGCGTGGTGGCTCGAGTACGCGACGGCGGCGAAGCTCTACAACTATCCGGACAAATGGGGCCAGGCGGGAGGCCTGCTGCGGCCGGAGGTTGCCTCCGGGCTTCACCGTCTCGGGCGACGGGCGGACGTACACGTTCGCCATCCGGAACGGGTTTCCGCTTCTCCGACGGGACACAGGTGACGGCGAAGAACTTCGCCTACGCGATCAACCGCGCAGCGAATCACGACCTGGCGGCGCCTGCCGCGCATTCATCACCGACCCCGGCGGAACTGACATCGTCGGCGCGAGGGCGGTGAACGACGGCCAGGAGCTCACGTGAGCGCAGCCGCCCGCGGAACAAGCTGATGATCCGCCTCACTCGGCCGGATTCGTCGCTGCTGACGAAGCTGGCGATGCCGTTCTTCCAGGCGACATCGCTCAAGCTGCCGCTGAAGAGCGAGGTGACCGCTGGCTACCCCTCCGCCGGTCCGTACTACTTCGCAAAGAACCTCGTCAACGAGCGCACGTCGCTGCGTCGAAACCCGTACTGGCACGGGAACCGGCCACGGCATCTCGTCAGGCGTGGACATCCAGTGGAACCTGGACGAGCAGACGGCGTACCAGCAGACGCTCGCGAACCAGCTCGACGAGGGGCCGATCCCAGCAGCGAGAGCGGCAGGCCGACGCCGCCCGGTTCGGAGTCAACAAGAGCCGGTTCTGGCGGAAGCCCGTCAACTGCATGGGCTTCATCCCGTTCAACAACTAGAGCGGGGCATCTTCGCCGAGAATCCTGCAGATGCGGAAGGCGGTCAACTGGGCGCTCGACCGGACCGAGTACTCCGGTGGCAATTTCGGCATCACGCCCTGGACGCACCTGCTGACTCCGCTTGACTCCGGGCGCTGTAACTGCCGAAGAAGAAGCAGCCCTACGGCGTCCACGCGAACATCGCCAAGGCGCGCAAGCTCGCCGCCGGCCACTTCCGCGACGGGAAGATCACGGTCTGGTACCGGTCGTCCGGGACGCTGAGCCCGCAACAGGCGCAGATCGTGCGTGACGCGCTGATCCAGCTCGGCTTCGACCCGGCGAAGATTGTGATGAAGGGCTTCTCCGGGGCGCAGATCTACGACGCGATGGGCGTCAAGGGCAACGACGCCGACATGGGCGTCTCGATGGGATGGTGCTCTGACTACCCCGACGATTCGTTCCTCCGCACCTGCCTTGTTCTCTACGCAGTTCCATGGCTATGACGCGAAGATCGCCGCCGCCCGGAAGCTGCCGCCGGCCCAGCGCGCGAAGGCGCTCGGCAAGCTCGACATCCAGCTAATGAAGAACGTCGCGCCGCTCGCGCCCATGGGCTACTACAACAGCCTCTTCTTCTTCTCGAACCGCGTCGACCCGCGCAGCCTCGTCTACAGCGGCGTCTACCAGGACTTGAGCATCCCGGCGCTGAGCCTGAAGTAGCTACGCGGCGCGCCGGTGCTCGGCGTACCAGGACTCGAAGCGGCCGCCGGGCGTGTCGAGGAACTGCGCCAGGTCGAACTCGAAGCGCGCGATCTGCCCGCGCAAGCGGAACATCTGAAAGTCGATCCGGCGCTCCGCGTCGCAGACGTGCTCGTCCGGCTCCTCACCCGCCAGCGACGCGCCGCACTCGGGACACGGCATGTACTTGGAATGGGCGAAGAACGCGAACATCACGCCTGTGATTCCTCCCCCGGAAAACCGCGAAACATGCAGTACGCTCGGCTTTTATGCCCCTTCTTGCCATCGACGTCGGCAACACGCAGACGGCGCTCGGCCTGTTCGAAGGCTCTGAGCTCGCCGAGCACCGCCGGCTCGCGACCGAGCCGGAGCGCACGGGCGACGAGCTCGGCGCCCTGCTGCGCAGCCTGCTCGACCTCGAGGATCTCGACGGGATCAGCCTTGCCTCGAGCGTCCCGCGCCTGCTCCGGGCGTACGAGGAGGTCGCCGGTGGGCTCGGTACCGAGATCCTCATCCTCGGCCCGGGAACGAGAACCGGAATGCCGATCCGCTACGACGACCCCCGGGAGGTGGGGCCTGACCGGATCGCAAACGCGGTCGCAGCACGCGACCGGTACGGAACCCCGTCGATCGTCGTCGACTTCGGGACGTCGACGAACTTCGACATCGTCTCGGCGGCCGGCGAGTACGTCGGCGGTGTGCTCGCACCCGGGATCGAGGTCTCGATGGACGCGCTCTTCGTCCGAGCCGCGCGCCTGTTCAAGGTCGACTTCGTCGAGCCGCCCTCGGTGATCGGGAAGACGACCGCCGCCGGCCTGCAGTCGGGCCTCGTCTATGGCTTCGCCGGCCAGGTCGACGCGATCGTCGACCGCATCCGGGGCGAGCTCGGCGCCGACGCTCCCGCGGTCGCCACCGGCGGACTGGCGGATCTGATCGCCCCGCATGCGCGCACCATCGAGCGCGTTGATCCGTTCCTGACGCTCGAGGGCCTCCGCCTGGTCTGGGAGCGCAACAAGTAGGCAGGCACCGTGCGCTCGTCATCGCCGCCCTCGCGACGATCTACATCGTCTGGGGATCGACGTACCTCGCGATCCGCGTCATGGTCGAGACGATGCCGCCGCTGCTTTCGGCCGGACTCCGGTTCCTGATCGCCGGCGCCGTTCTCTACGGCTGGCTCTGGTTTCACGGCGGAAGGCCGAGGCTGCGGATCGGGCGGCGCGAGCTGCTCGCGTGCCTGGTGATCGGAATCCTGTTCTTCCCGGGCGGTAACGGGCTCGTCACGCTCGCGGAGAAGGAGGCGCCCTCAGGTCTGGCGGCGCTGATCATCTCCGCGATCCCGCTGTGGGTAATCGTGTTCAGGCTCATCGCGCGGGAGCGCATTCCTCGCGTGACGCTCGTCGGGGTCGGTGCAGGCTTCGTCGGCGTCGGCATCCTCGTCGCTCCGGGCTCGCATGCCGCGGGGATTGCTCTGTGGAGCCTGCTCACGCTCGTCGCAGCGGCTTTCTGCTGGGCGCTCGGCTCGTTCCTCTCCCCGCGTGCGCCGCTGCCGCGCGACGTGTTCGTCTCGGCGGCGGCCGAGCAGGTTCTGGGCGGGCTCGTGCTCCTCGTGATCGGCTTCGCCGCCGGGGAGACGCTCGACGTCAGCTCGTGGTCGGGCCGCTCGCTCGGCGGGTTCGCGTACCTCGTCACCGCCGGGTCTCTGCTCGCGTTCACGGCGTACGCATGGCTGTTGCACAACGCGCCGATCTCGACC
>CAWEIM010000021.1:0-43364 GCA_963809075.1 uncultured Actinomycetes bacterium
CGCGTAGCCACCGAAGTCGACGGCGATGCACGGCTCGTCTCCGACGACCCAGGCGTCGTGGTCAGGCGCGATGGCGACGACGTCTCCCGGGCCGATTTCGGCCTCGCTCCCGTCGCTGTGGGCGATCCCCATGCGTCCCTGGACGCAGTAGAGGAGGTGCGTGGCCTCGCAACTGTCGGTACCCGAGATCGGCTTCACGTGCTCGCTCCAGCGCCACCCCGGCTCGAAGGTCCCGTACAGGACGACGTGGTCGCCGACGTTGAGGACATCCGCGTGCCCCTTCTCTGCGAACGGCCGCGTCTCGTCGGGAGAGTTGATGTTCTTCACCTCGATGCTTGCCATGCCGCCTCCTCGAATCGGAAGTAGGAGCCGCATCCTTCCACAGCGGTAACCATTAGACGGAATGTCCCGTCGGCTGACCCTCGCCGCTACTGTCGCCCTCGCGGCGGCGGTCGCGATCGCGTTCTCGGACTCGTCGATCGTCGTCCTCGCGCTGCCGGAGCTGTACACGCACTTCCGCACCACGATCGTCGGCGTCTCGTGGGTGATCACGGCCTACAACCTGGTGGTCGCGATCGCCGCGCTGGCGCTGATCCCGGTCGCCGGGCGTTTCCCGCGGCTGGAGGCGGCCGGCGGCCTTGCGCTCTTCCTCGGCGCCTCGATCGGCTGCGGGCTTGCCTGGAACCTGCCCGCGCTGTTCACCTTTCGTTGCATCCAGGGGCTCGGCGCAGCGCTCCTCCTCACCGGTGCGCTTCCGGTCCTGCGATCGCTGGCCGGCTCCGTGCATCGAGGCGCCGCCGTCTGGGCCGGGGCGGGGGCGATCGGCGTAGCCGTCGGACCCGCTCTGGGAGGAGTCCTCACCCAGCTCTTCGACTGGCGGGCGATCTTCTTCATGCAGGCGCCGGTCGCCGGCCTTGGGCTCGCCGCGGTCTTCCACCGGCGGATCACGGACCTGCCGCGCACCCGCCTCGACCGTCGCCGGCTGCTCACGGCCGACAGCGGGCTCCTCTTCCTGTTCGGCTCGATCGTCGGCGCGCTCTTCCTCTCCGTCCTGCTCGTCGTCACGGTCTGGCAGTTCTCGCCGATCGAGGGCGCGCTGGTGGTCAGCGCGCTGCCGCTCGCGGGAGTTGCGGTGCGTCCGGTCGCGCGCTCACTGTCGCTCGTGCACGGCGGCGTCGGAGGCTCACTGCTCATGGTCGCCGGGCTCCTCGGGCTCGCCTTCCTGCCCGCCTCGAGCGCCGCCTGGGCGATTCCGGCGCTGGCGCTGTGCGGCGCCGGCTTCGGGCTCGCGGTCCCGCCGCTGACCCGCACGTCCGTTCAGGAGGCCGACCTCGGCCGCAGCGCGACGCTCTCGGTCGGCGCGCGTCACCTCGGTCTGGTCATCGGCCTCGCGGCGATCGCGCCGCTGATCGCGAGCACCGTCGAGTCGGGAGGGGATAAGGCGACGACGGCCGCGACTGCGTCGGTCCTCGAGGCCCGCATCTCCGTCTTCAAGAAGGTGCCCATCGCGCTCGGCCTCCGCGACGAGTTCACGAAGGCACAGGCGGGCGAGATCCCCGACCTGTCGAAGCCCTTCGAGGACGCGGGCGCCGGCAACGACAAGTCCGTCCGCACCGCCCGCGACCAGCTGTTGTCCGCCGTCCGCGCGCCGCTGACGCGCAGCTTTCGTCCCGGGTTCGCGCTGTCCGCGCTGTTCGCCGCGCTCGCGATCGTCCCGCTGCTCCTCATCGGCCGGAGGCTGCGGTGAAGTGGATCGCCGGCCTGCTCGCCGCCGCCTTGGTCTTCCTGGCGGTCGAGCTCGGCATGGGCGCGTGGGGCTTCGGCCAGGTCAAGCGGGTCGACCCGTGCACCGCGAGGGCCCCGAGCCTCGGCGGCGGCATCGACGCGGGGCTGCAGCGAATCATCCTCGACGGCCTGAACGGCGCGGCGTGCCGGCTGCACACCACGCGCGAGCAGCTCGTCGAATCGCTCGGCGGAGGATCGAGCCGCTGGAGCGACGAGCAGGTCCAGAAGGCGATTCGTGTCGGCCTCGTCCAGGCGATCGACAAGGCCGAGCGGCGGGGCGACGTACCCGGCATCCTCGCTCCGCTGCTGCGCGAAGCGGCCAAGCATGCCCCGATCAAGTTTCTCGTCGAGAACGGTTCGAGCGTCACCGACCTCCTTGGCCCGCTCCTCGGGCTCTAGTCGCGCACGATCCGGCCGGAAACCTCGGCGAGCTCGACGTCGCCCGCGCGGCCGCGGAGGACGACCTGGTCCCCGTCGTCGAGGAATCTCTCGTTCCAGAAGAGCTCGATCAGGCTGCCGCGCGAGTCGGGCTCGGCGCCGGAGATCGTCCCGGTGGCGAGCAGGTCGCCGGTGCGCAGAGACGCGCCGTTGACGGTCGCGTGCGCGATTTGCTGCTCGATCGACCAGTAGAGGTTGCGGGCGCTCGTGCGTGAGATGACCTCGCCGTTCAGCTCGACCTCGAGCTCGATGGCGTACTGGTGCGGATCGGTGCGCAGGTACTCGAGCGGCTCCGGCTCCTGTTGCTGCGCGGCGACCCGATGCGGCTCGAGGTCGACGAGCGGCGTCACCCAGGCGCCGATCGAGGTCGCGAACGACTTCCCCAGGAAGGGGCCGAGCGGCTGGTACTCCCAGGCCTGGATGTCGCGCGCGCTCCAGTCGTTGACGAGGACGACGCCGAAGACGTGCTCGAGCGCGCGGTCGACCGGGACGGGCTCGCCCGGCGCGCTCGCGGACCCGATCACGAATCCGAGCTCCAGCTCGATGTCGAGCCGCCGGCTCGGACCGAAGACCGGTGCCTCGGCATCCGGCGGCTTCGACTGACCCGAAGGCCGCCGGATCGGCGTGCCGCTGACGACGATCGTCCCCGCGCGCCCGTGGTACCCGACCGGGAGCTGCCGCCAGTTGGGCAGGAGCGGCTCCGATCCCGGGCGGAAGAGCTTGCCGAGGTTCGTCGCGTGCTCGAGCGAGGAGTAGAAGTCGACGTAGTCGGCGACCTCGAACGGGAGGTGCATCTCGACCTCCGCCAGCGCCACCGGCTCGCCTTCCTCGACGCGCGCACGCGTCTCCGCCCACGCCTCACGACCCTCCGCCATGAACGGATTCAGCGACGGCCGGCGGAAGACGTCGCCAAGCGAGGAAAGGTCGAACACTTCGTCGCCGCGGCGAAAGCCGACGCGCGGCGGCTCGCCGGAGCGGTTGAACACCCCGTAACCGGTCACAGCCATCCGAGCGCCTCCAGCTCTTCGACCGGATCGGTGAAGCTGCAGCTCCCGATCGAGACGAAGCGCGTCCGCCTCGTGGCCGCGACCTCGTCGGCGCCTGCCTCGCGGTCGCGCCAGCGGAAGGTGTCGCCGAGCTCGAATGCCTGCGCGTCGTCCTCTGCAAGCGCACGCTCCTCGTCGCCGAAGACGGCCGCGGCGAGAAGGTTGAGGAACCCGAACTGGCCGTCGGTGCGAACGGCATGGTGGAGCCCGGCCGTCGCCTTGAAGGCGATCCCCTCTTCCCGGCAGGTCCGGATGAAGCGGGCGAGCTCGTCGACCGGCGGCGGCTCAGGACCGCAGCGCACCTTGGCGCGCGCCCCGACAGCCTTGACCTCTTCCAGCGGCACGTCCTCGAGGTAGGTCTCCAGTCCCAGCTGCACCAGCCCGGGATCGCGGCCCTCGATCGCCTCGACCCGGTCGTCCAGCACGGCCTCGCCGTCGGCGACGACGCTCAGTCGCAAGTGCTCGCCATCGAGCTCCGGCAGCCGCGAGGCGGGGCACACGAAGCGGGCGACCATCCACGAATGCGGCGACGCGAGCGCTCGCCGGTGGTCCTCCAGCGCCTCGTCCAGCGGGAGCGAGGCCGGCGGGAAGAGCGGCGCGTGGTCGATCAGTCCGGAGAGGAGCGCGCGGTCGGCGGGCACGGCCGAAGGTTATGAAAGGTTGTCGGCGTGCGGGGACGACGAGCGACCCTCGTGGCCGCGACGGTGGCGAGCGGCATCACGTCGCTGCCGACCACCGCGCTCGGCGTGACGCTGCCCACCATCCAGGACGAGTTCAGTGCGACGCTTTCGGAGCTCCAGTGGACATTGACGGCGTACTCGCTCACGTACGCGTCCCTGCTGATCGTCGGAGGGAAGCTCGGGGACATCTTCGGCCACCGCCGCCTCTTCCTCACGGGGCTGACCGTGTTCGGGCTCGGCGCCATCTCCGCCGCCCTCGCAACCGGTCCGCTCTGGCTGATCTTCAGCCTCGCGGTGATCGGTGCCGGCGGGAGCAATGATCGTCCCTGCGTCGCTCTCGATCCTGACGCACGCTTTCGAGGGACACAGCCGCGTCCGCGCGATCGCGATCTGGGGAGGAGCCTCCGGGCTCGTCAGCGGCCTCGGCCCTCCCATCGGCGGAATTCTCACCGGCTGGGCTGGATGGCCCGCCATCTTCTGGTTGACCGCCGGCATCGCGGTGTTCGTCCTCGTGGTCGCCTACCGCGGCGTGGTCGAGTCTCGGGACCCGGACGCTTCGCGCCGGATCGACTACACCGGCGCCGTATGTCTCGCGGGGGCGATCACGATGCTCTCCTTCGCGCTCATCCAGGGGCCGCCGAACGGTTGGACGTCGATCCCGACTCTCGTGGGGCTCGGCGCCTCGGCAGCCCTGTTCATCGCCCTCTTCGTCGTGGAGCGGCGGTCGAGTAACCCGATCCTCGAGCTCTCGCTCCTGCGCCACCGGAACTTCGTCGGCGGGATGGCCGTGAAGTTCGTCGTGAACTTCGTTCTCGCCTCGCTCCTCTTCCTGCTGCCGCTGTACCTCCAGGAGATCCTCGGCTATTCGCCTATCGAGTCCGGCCTTCTCCTGCTGCCGCTCAGCGCGACCTTCCTCGTCTCGCTGCCGCTGGGCGCCCGGATGATGGAGCGCTACGGCCCACGCAGACCGATGGTCATCGGCCTCGTGCTCGCCACGCTCAGCCTTGCCTTCGTCTCCAACATCACCATCGAGACGACGTACATCGACATGTGGCCGCCGATGCTCGCGCTCGGGTTCGCCATCGGGCTCGTGCTGACTCCGATGAACCTCGTTGCGATCAACGCCGTGCCCGTGAGGCAGCATGGAGAGGCGACCGGGATCCTCACCACCGTGATCGGGATCGGGAGCGTGATGGGCGTCGCGGTGACCGCCGGCGTGTTTCGGACGCTCGAGGACAATCAGTTCGACCGCGTCCTCAAGCAGACGGGACACCCCATCCCCGACTCAGCCCAGCGCGTGCTCGAGGGCATCCTCACGCATGCGGAAGACGCCAAGGCCGAGCTCGCGAAATACCCGGCTCACGTCCAGCGCGACATCGTCGGCGGGGTGCGCCTGGCCTTCGTGTACGCGATCTCGAACGCGCTCTGGGTCGCGGTCGGCGTCGCCGCGCTGGGCGCGATCGTGACGGTGGTGGCGCTGCGGGGGGCGAAGTCGCCCCCACGGCACCTCTACTTGCCGAGGCTCGGGTTGAAGACCCTCGGGCCGAAGAGGATATTGCCCATCATCGCGTTGTCCTCGTGGAAGAGGATGTGGCAGTGGAAGACCGCCTCGCCCTGGAACTTGCGGTAGCGCTGGCTGATCAGGACCGTCCCGACCCTGCCGCCCTGCTTGCGGGGGATGCTGACGATGTCCTGGAAGCCGTGGATCGCCACTCGGTGACCGTTGATCCGCTCCACGAGGAAGTCGTTGGTGTGGATGTGGAACGGGTGATCCTCGGGGGACGTGTTCCGTAGCAGCCACTCCTCGGTCTGCCCGAGGTGCACCTTCTCGTTCACGTAGTGCGGGTCGTACAGCCGGTTGTTGATCTTGAAGGCCTGGAGGTCCTTCGGGAACGGGTTCTCGATCGAGAACGTCAGGGTGCGGCGTCGCGCGATCTTGTCGTTGCGGACGTCCCGGATCAGCTTCGCCTGGCTGGCTGAGATGACCTGCGGCACGCGCAGCGGCTTCATGGGATTGCCGGCGGAGACGACCTTTGCGAGCGTGAACTCGCCGAAATTGTCGTGTCCCTGGTTGAAGGCGAGGCTCTTGAGCTCGTAGTTGCCGGCCTTGGGGCCGACGACGAGGAACTCGAAGCGCTTGCCGGGCGGGACGAGCAGGCGCTTGGAAGACCACAACCGGCCGACGGGGTTTCCGTCCTCGCCGATGACGCGCATCTTCTGCCCGTCCAGGAAGAGCTTGTAGAAGTGGTCGTTCGAGATGTTGGCGACCTGCCAGAGCTGGGTCTCGCCGGGACGGATCGCGAGAGTCGGCTGGTAGTGGCCGTTGACCAGGTTCGTGATCTGCTTGAGATCGACGCTGTTGACGTCGATCAGGTTGCCGTCGTCCCCGAAGCCGACCGCCTGCAGCGCCATCGTTCGCCGCTTGATGTGATCGAGCTGCGGGAAGTTGCGTAGGACGTCGCCGACCACGATCATCCCGGCGAGGCCCGGATAGACCTGCCCGTCCACGAGCCCGTGCAGATGCGGGTGGTACCAGTAGAGCCCCTGCTCGTGGTCGGCCGGGATGTGGACGACGATTCGCACCGACTTCTTCGGCTTGACCTTCTTCGTCGTCACGGCGGGGGCGATCGTGCGCAGCACGTTGTCCGCCAGCCCCGAAGGCGAGACACGGAAACCGTGGAAGTGCAGGTTCGTCACCTGCGGGAGCAGGTTCACGAACTTCATGTCGATCGTGTCGCCGGGGTTCACCTTCAGCGTCGGGCCGGGGAACGTACCCGTGAAGGTGCGCGTCCCGCCCCACCGCTGTCCGTTGATGATGGCGGAGCCCTCGTGCGGGCGGAACGTGACGTGCAAGACGCCTTTCCGGCTGCGGACGACCTTCGGCTCGCTGTACGCCGTCGGGTTGACGTCGGCGGACTTCTGCGCCGCTGTGGCCGAGCCGGGATAGCCGTGCGCCGCGACGGCGAAATGATGGTGGGCGCCTCCGCGCGCCTGCGCGGGGCTCGCGCTCGAGGGAAGCGCCTTCGACGCGACGACGCCGACGAGCGACGCTGCCGCGACGAGCACGGCCAGAGTCAGTGGGGCGTGGAGGGGGTGACGCCGCACCCGCGCTGTTTAGCACGTTTGCCCGTGCTCGGGTAGAGGCAGCATCACCTTTCGTCAGAAACCGGTGGGTCAAGCCCGCCGACACTGTCCCGGCTCGGTCTGGAGCGCCCCCGCGGCGGCCGAATTCCCCAGCCGACCTCTAAGCGATGGATCAGGACCGGAGTCCCTGCACGGGTTGCCGCGAAGAGCTTCAGCATCAGGTGGTTCTTGACGCGCAGGCAGCCGTGCGACTCGGCGCGGCCGACCGAGCCCGGGTCGCTCGTCCCGTGGATCGCGACCGGGCCGCCCTGCGTCCATGCGCGCAGCGTGGGCGAGAAGGCCGAGATGCCGAGCGCGGCCGGCCCCCACGGTCGGCTGCCGAGATCGTGATGCCGTGAGATCGCGGACCGCGGGGACGCGCGAGATCGTCGCATCAACCATCTAGCCGGTGCGCGCGAGCCGGGCGAACCGCCGCAGCGCGAGCCAGGCGACCCGGCCCGCGAGCACGTCCGAGTCGGTGCCGACTCCGTACGACTTCCATGTCATGACGGCGGCGACGAAGGAGCCGCCGCTCCAGAAGACGAGGCCGTTGTCGTGTCGCACGGTCGAGTGCCACCCCGCCTTGTGCGCGACCTCGACATTTCTGGGGAGGAAGCGCGAGAGCTTGCCGGGGTCGTGCACGTGAGCGAGCTCGTACAGCAGGTAGCGCGCAGCCGCGGGCGTGAACGAGGGGAACTGCCGGTGGAGCACGCCCTTCGACGCCGCCGGCGAGCTCCACGTCCCGGATGAGGCGCGCGAGATCGAAGGCGGTCGTGTACTTCCCGGGCTCGACGTACGGCTGGCTCGTGATCCCGATCGGGATCGGCGCGACCTTGGCGCGCGGCTCGACGATGTAGCTCCCGTCCATCTCGGTGTCGTACAGGCCGAGGGTGCGCAGCATCTCGTCGATGACGTAGCCGCCGCCGACGAGATCGGCGAGGTCGTTCGCCGACGCGTTGTCGGACTGGAGCAGCATCGCGTCCATCAGCTGCGACACGCTCGATCCCGGCCGCGGAGGCCCGTGCAGCGCGCGCAGCACGGCGACCGCGATCGCGAGCTTGAGCGTCGAGCCGGCGGAGAAGCGGGCGCGCGCGTTGTACGCCGCCCCGTGACCGCTGCGCAGATCCTCGACGTAGACCGCCGACGTTCCCGGGAAGCCCCGGACCAGGTGCCCGATCAGCCCCATCAGCTTCCGGTCGCGAATGGAGCGGACGTAGCGCGGCGCGGCTGCCGCGGGCAGTCCGCGCACGGGCCGGATCGGTCGTGGACGCGCCGCGACCGCGCCGGTCGAGGGCGGTCACGCGGATCGAGACGTCGCGCGGCGGTAGCCGCACGTGGAAGGAGAAGCGGCCTCTGCGCGGCGCCCGCGTCCCGCGCACGCGCCCGTCCACGCGCACGACGACGCGCACGGCGCGGCGGCCGACACGACCCGAGATCGCCCCGAACGAGGCCTGGTGCGGCCCCGGGGCGAGGACGACCGGCGGCGCCGGTGCGGCTGGAGTACCGATCACGCGGGCATTCTGGTGTCTTCGACCGCCCGGCGCGCTTCTACCTCGAACGGATTCTGCTCGTACGGCTCGGTGAGCCACGCCCAGAAGACGCGGAGCGGGTGGTGCTGCATCTGCCAGACGTGGCAGAGCTCGTGGCAGATCAGGTCGTCCGACGCAGTCCCCGTCCCCGGCCGGTCGCGCAGCAGGATCGTCCACGGCAGCGCGTACCCGTCGTAGCGGCGCATGCGCGGCAGCTGGAAGAGCCACGGAACCGGCAGGACGTGCACGAAGGCGATCGAGACCGGGCGCGGGTAGTAGCGAAGCCGGTCGAGGCGCGCCTTCGCGCGCTCCAGGTAGCTAGGAGGGTTTGGCGAAATACGGACTGTGTCCCCGCCAAACCCTCCTAGGCGGCAAGCGGCTGCAGCACCATCACGGCCGAGAGGTCCGGCGCCTGCTGGTAGCTGAAGCGGAAGAGGAACGGCGAGACGATCTGCGCGACCCTCGCCTGCTGCGCCACGGGGAAGTCCGACGTCGTGAAGGGGCTCGCTCCCCTCCAGCGTCTGCTTCAGAGGAAGGTCGAGCTCCTCCTTGAAGTCGTCCTTCTGGAAGAAGGTCGCGAAGGTTGGGATCGGCGCCCGCCCGCGGCGGCTGCAGCGTGACGACGGAGTCGACGCCGTCCACGTACTTGAACGTGTACAGCGCGAGCTCGAGCGACTCGCGGTGCAGGAGGCGGGCGCGCTGGATGGTCGCCTTCCCCTCGCCGATGGCGCACCGTCCGCCTTGCGAGCCGACGCCGCACAGGACGTACTCGACGCTGTTCTGCGTGTCGAAGACCTTGATGTCCTCGGGGGCGGAGCTCTGGGCGAGCGCGATGTGGCTGATCGGCGTCTCCTGGGTCGACGGCTCGACTGCGGGAGGGATGCGCGGGATGACCGCGACGAGCTGCTGCCCGCTCGGGAGCCGGTACTGCGACCCGACGACGCTCGCGATCTGCCTGGTCTTGACGAAGGAGCTTCCGTCGGGCTTCCACTTCGACCAGGCCAGGCCACTGTCGTTGCTTCCGCGGCCGACGAGGACGATGAGGCCGCCCACCGCCGCGCCGAGAACGATGGCCAGCACCGCATAGGCGATCCGGAACCGATGCCCGTGCGGCTCGAGGGGCCGAGCGCGGCGGGGCGCCAGCAGCACGAGCTCGTCGTTGGGCTCGGGCTCGCTGTGCGTCGGCGTCAGCAGATCGCCGGCCATGCCTCCTCCTTCGTCAGATCGATCGTCGGAACTTTGAGGTTAGCCTTGTCGAGTAGCCGCAGGAGCTCGTTGCCGTGCAGCTCCTTGCGCTCGATCACGACCTGCGCGATCTGCTCGACCGCTTCCTTGTTGTGCTCGATCAGGTGGTGCGCCGTGATGTAGGCCTGGCCCAGCATCTGGGCGACCATCGCGCGCTTGGAACGGTCGCCGAGGACGCCGGCGATCGGGTCGTGGCTGAACGGGCCTCCGCCGCCCGCCGTGTTCATGATCTGCGCGCCGACGGCCTCGAAGCGCTGCCTGATCTTCTCCCGGGCCTCCTCTCGCTTGGCCTCACCCCGCGGCGAGCCGTTCAGCTGGACGGCCTCCGGGGCCATGGCGCAGGCGCCGACCATCCAGGCCGCGCGCGCGGTCGCGCTCTGGACATCCCCGCCGACGCCCGTTGAGTTCTCGCCGTAGAAGACTCGTTCCGCGGCCATCGCGCCGAGCGTCCAGATCAGCCGGGCCAGCTCTTCGCTGCGCCAGGAGCTGAACCGCTCCTCCTTCTCGAGCGCCTGGTGGTGGCCGAGCGCGGCGCCGCGGCGGCGGATCGACAGGCGCGTGGACTCCGCGCCCTTCATGTACACGTGCCCGGCGACGGCGTGGCCGGCCTCGTGGATCGCGACGGCTCGCGTCTCCTCCGGGATGTAGTCGATGTTGACCGCCGTCCCTGATTCCACCGTCGTCATCGCCTCGACGATGTCGTCCCAGCCGAACTCGGCTCGCCCCTCATGGTGCGCGTACGTCAGCGCCATCGAGCACACCTGCTCGATCTGCGCCGGGGAGTACCCGTTCGTGATGCGCGCGAGCTCGTCGCGGCGCTCCGGCGTGTCCAGCTCCGCCTCGTGCGCAACCTTCCTGATGTACAGGTCGAACACATCGAGCCGGTCGCGCTGCGTCGGCGTCTGGAACCAGACGTGGCGGCCCATGCGGCCCGGCCGGATCAACGCCGGGTCGAGCACCTCGAGCGGCACGTTCGTCGCTCCGATGAAATAGATCTGGTCGCCGCGGGGTTGTGGCGTCGGGAGCCGAAGCGAGGATTTTCCGATGCGCCGCGGGAGGATGTAGGTGGCGTCCAGGAAGCCGTTGATCCGGTTCGTGACCACGCGCTTGAAGAACGGCGGGTTGTCGATGCCGTCCATGACGATGAGCAGCTGGTTGAGCGCCAGCTGGCCCTGCCCGCCCATCATCCCGATGCCGCCGACGCCCTGATTGACCAGGGCGCCGATCCGCCCGAAGAACGAGTTCGTGGGCGGACGCTCGGCGCGCTGCGCGAAGAGCTTCTCGCGCCAGGCGCGCGTCTCCAGGATCAAATCGCCGCTCGGCGTCAGCGAGCCGTTCGGGCCGAAGAAGCAGTAGTCCTCGAAGCTCGAGATGCCGGCCGGCGGGGTCATCATCCCGCCCTGGCCCTGCAGCGCGTTCCGGCGCATTCCGACGGCGTCGATCTCGTCGATGAAGACGATGCACTGGCCGCCCCACTTGCGCGCGAGCTTCTTCGCCTTGCGCGCCAGGTAGCGGACGATGATCACGTCCATCCCCATGAAGGTCTGGGCGAAGCCGGAGCCCGGCATGGACACGAACGGGCAGTTGAAGCCGGTCGCGATCGCCTTGGACAGCATCGTCTTTCCGGTTCCGGGCGCGCCGAGGAACAGGAGCCCGCGTTCGCGTTTTCCTCCGGCTTGCTCGAATGCCTCGCCCGACTGCCAGAGGTTCACGACCCGGTGGACGTCCTTCTTCGCCTCCTCCTGGCCGCGCACGTCGCTGAGCCGTACGCCCCAGTCGGCGTCGCCGGGCTCGTACGACTGCATCTGGGTGATGCCCATCAGCGCCAGCGGGCCGAAGAGAATCGCGAAGTTGATCAGGAAGAAGAGCGGGAGGATGACTACGTACTGCAGGAACTGGCCGCTGTGGCTGGAGAGGAAGTTCCAGATGACGGTGACCGAGTCCCACCACGTCTCGGAATGGCCCAGCAGCAGCCGGATGACCCAGAAGACGGTGAGGATGAGGACGATGCGAAAGACGAGGCGCCACCAGAAGCGCCAGAACCAGGCGCGGCGGCGGCTGACGACGTCGTCCTCGCGGAAGCGGTCGTCCTCGACGCCGAACAACGACGGCCACGGAATGAGGCGTCGGAGGATCAGATCGACGAGCCCGCGGAAGGCGATGACGATGATGAACGTCCATGCGATCGCCCACCCCGTGCTGGTGCCCTCGTGCTCGTGCAGCCACAGGAAGATCGCCGGGCTGGTCAGGATCGCGACGATCGTCGCGGCGCGCGTGAGGCCCCGCCACTCCTTCGCCAGCGCCCGCGACTCCTCGCCCGAGCTCAGGCGAGGAGACAGCTTCTCTTCGGAGGGCGCCACTGCGTCAGTCTACTTTCGGGGTCTTTCTTGTTAGACGTTCTACGCTGATGTCGGTTAAGTGGTTCATGAATTTCTTAGGTAAGTGATGCACGAGCATTCCCATGCACATGCTGCCGCGGACGGCGACCGGCGCGCCCTGACCGGCGCGCTCGTCCTGATCCTCCTGTTCATGGCCGGCGAGGTCGTGTTCGGCATCGTGGCCAACTCCCTCGCGCTGCTCGCCGATGCGGGGCACATGCTCACCGACGCCGCGGCGCTCGGTCTCGCGATCTTCGCCGCGTCGATGGCTGCCCGTCCTGCGCAGGGCCGCTGGACGTTCGGCTACAAGCGCGTCGAGGTTCTCGCCGCCCAGGTCAACGGGCTGACGCTGCTGATCATCGGTGTCTGGATCGTGTACGGCGCGATTCGCCGTCTGATCTCGCCGCACGACGTCCAGGGCGGGATCATGCTGGTGGTCGCGCTCGTCGGCATCCTCGTGAACGGGGTAGCGACGCTGCTGCTCTCGCGAGCGAGCCGGGAGAGCATCAACGTGCGCGGCGCCTTCGTCCACGTCCTCAACGACCTGGCTGCGTTCGTCGGGACGGCGGTGGCCGGAGCCCTGATCCTCGTGACCGGCTGGGACCGGTTCGATCCGGTCGCGAGCCTTTTCGTCGCCGCGCTGATCGGCTGGTCGTGCTGGGGACTGCTCCGCGACTCTACGCGCATCTTTCTCGAGAGCTCGCCGACCGACATCGATCCTGACGAGGTCGGCCGCGCGATCGTCTCCGTCGCGGATGTGGTCGAGACGCACGACCTGCACGTCTGGACCGTGACCAGCGGCTTCCCCGCGCTGTCGGCGCATGTTCTCGTCAAGCCGGGCGCCGACTGCCACGCCATCCGGCGCGGTCTCGAGCGCATGCTGGTCGAGCGGTTCGGCCTCGACCACACGACGCTGCAGGTCGATCACGCGCAGGGCACTTCGACAACGGTCGAGATCAGTTCACAAATCACCGCACGACGCGGTTAGAGTCGCGCGTCGTGGCTCTCGCAGGCAAGACGGCAATCGTCACCGGCGCATCCTCCGGAATCGGCGCCGCGGTCGCGCGCGCCTTGCTCGCCGAAGACGTCCGCGTGGCCGCCGGCTCACGGCACCCAGACGGCCTTCCAGATGGAGTCGTGGCGCTCGAGCTGGACGTCACCGACCCCGGAAGCAGCGAGCGCTTCGTCGCGTCGGCGCTCGATGCGCTCGGCGGGCTCGACATCCTCGTCAACAACGCGGGGCTCGGGCTTGGCCGGGACCCGTTCTGGGAAAGCAGCGAGGAGGACGAGGAGGTCGTCCTCGAGACGAACGTCCACGGCCTGCTTCGGATGACACGCCTGTGTCTCCCCCATATCCGTGACGGGGGGCACATCGTCAACATGGGCTCCGTCGCCGCGCGCACGCCGTATGAGAACGCCGCCGTCTACATCGCCTCGAAGTACGCCGTCCGCGGATTCACGTACGCGCTGCGGCAGGACCTGCTCGGGCGGCCGATCAGGCTCACGACGATCGATCCGGGCCTCGTCGAGACGAACTTCTCCAAGGTGCGGTTTCGCGGCGACGAGGAGCGTGCGCGGCAGGTCTACGCCGGCGTCGATCCGCTCACGCCCGACGACATCGCCGAGTGCGTTCTCTTCGCGCTCACGAGACCGCCGCACGTGAACGTCGACGAGCTCGTCGTGATGGCCCTGGCCCAGTCGACCGCATCGAGGATCGAGCGCAGTGCCTGACGGCATCAGGTTCGGAATCCTCGAAGGCTCGACCTTCTGCATCTGCGACGAGCGCGGAGACATCGACTTCGAGACCGGCGGCCTGTTCGCCGAGGACACGCGCTTCCTCTCGCTGCTGCGGCTGACGGTCAACGGCCAGCGGCCGCTCGTCCTCTCGTCCGACAAGGTGGAGTACTTCTCGGCCGCGTTCTACATGCGCAACCCGCTCGCGGACGGGCTCAAGCAGGACCAGCTCTCGATCGCGCGCAACCGCTTCATCGGCGACGGGATGCAGGACCACATCACGATCGAGAACCAGACGCTCGAGTCCGTCTCGTTCGAGTTCGCGCTCGAGTTCGGCACCGACTTCGCCGACATCTTCGCGGTCAAGGAGCACGACTTCGCGCTCGGCGACCCGCTCCGCGCGAAGCCGCTGCCGCCGCTCGTCCCGGTCCACTACGACAGCGACAACGGGCAGCTGCTGCTGGAGGACAGCGGGAACGGAAACGTGGCGCGGACGCAGATCGTCCTCTCGCCCCCTGGGGAGGCGGACGGCTCGACTGTGCGCTACCGGATCGAGCTCGAGCCGCGCCAGCGCTGGAACCTCCGGGTCGACGTGGCGACGTCCCTCGACGGCGAGGTGGCGATGCCGAAGCAGGTCGAGCGGCGCTTCGGCGACGAGCGCGACCGGGTGATGGACTCGGTCACGGCCTGGCGGCTGCGCGTCCCGCAGCTCCACGCGGGCTGGTACGACCTCGAGCACGCGTTCCAGCGCTCCGTCTCCGACCTGGCCGCGCTACGCATGCGCGAAGGGGCTGCGGGAGGGCGGCTTCCGGCTGCCGGCATGCCCTGGTTCATGACCGTCTTCGGACGCGACACGATCATCACCTGCCTCCAGACACTCCTCTTCGGGCCGGAGCTCGCCCGCTCTGCGCTCGGGGCGCTGGCCGAGCTGCAGGCAAAGGAGGACGACGCGATGATCGATGCCGAGCCGGGCAAGATCGTCCACGAGGTCCGTCACGGCAAGGCTGCGCAGAACTGGTTCGAGTGCTACTACGGCACCGTCGACGCGACGCCGCTCTACTTGATCCTCCTCTCGGAGGTCTGGCGCTGGACAGACGACGCGGCGTTCGTGCGCGGCCTGCGGGAGCCGGCGATGGCGGCGCTCCGCTGGATCGACGAGTACGGCGACCTCGACGGAGACGGGCTGGTCGAGTACCAGCGGCGCAGCGAGCACGGGATCGAGAACCAGTCCTGGAAGGACTCCTACGACTCGCAGCGCTTCGCGGACGGGCGCTTCGCCGAGTCGCCGATCGCCGCGGTCGAGGTGCAGGGCTACGTCTACGACGCCAAGCGGCGAATGGCCGAGCTCGCGCGCAGCGTCTGGCGTGACCGCGAGCTGGCCGAGCGGCTCGACCGGGACGCGGACGAGATGTACGACGCGCATCAACGACCTGTTCTGGACGGAGCGAAAGGGCGGCTACTACGTTCTCGCGCTCGACAAGGACAAGGCCCAGGTCGACTCAGCCTGCTCGAACATGGGGCACCTCCTGTGGAGTGGCGCCGTGCCGCCGGAACGGGTGGACGCCGTGGTCGACGCGCTGATGGGGCCGGGCCTGTGGTCGGGCTGGGGGGTGCGCACGATGGCCGCGACCGAGGCCGCCTACAACCCGCTCTCGTACCACGACGGCACCGTCTGGCCGCACGACAACTCCCTGATCGCCTGGGGTCTCGCCTCGTACGGCCGCTGGCCGGAGACGCAGCGCATCGTCCGCCGCATCCTCGACGCCGCCGTCCACTTCAACTACGAGCTGCCCGAGGTCTTCGCCGGCTTCCCCCGCGCTGACACCCCGTTCCCGATCGCCTATCCGACGGCGGCGCGGCCGCAGGCGTGGGCGGCCGGCACGCCGGTCCTACTGCTGCAGATCCTGCTCGGGCTGCGCCCGGACCGCGACAAGCAGATCCTGGTGACGACCGCGCCCGAGCTTCCTTCGTGGGCGCGACGCCTCCGCCTGACCGGAATCAGGGCGTTCGACCGCAGCTGGGACGTCCGCCTGGAGGAGGGCCACGTCGGCGTCGAGGAGATCCGGTGAAGATCGCGATCATCTCCCCCGTCTGGTTCCCGGTGCCTCCGACCGGCTACGGAGGGACGGAGTGGATCGTCTCGCTGCTCGCGGACGGCCTCGCCGACGCCGGCCAGGACGTGACCCTGTTCGCATCGGGCGACTCGATGACGAAGGCCAAGCTCGAGTACGTCTACGCGCGAGGCTCCGAGCCATCTGATCGGCCGCTCACTTCCCGAGTTCCACCACGCGCTCGCCTGCTACGAGCGCGCCGACGAGTTCGACGTCATCCACGAGCATTCCGGGCCGCCGGGCGCCGCGCTGGGCGGAGCCGTCTCGACGCCGGTCGTGCACACGCTCCACGGGCCGCTCGACGGGGAGGCAGGGCCGATCTACGAGCAGATCGCGCGGGTCTCGCCGCAGGTCGGGATCATCTCGATCTCGCTGAACCAGCGCAAGCCGAGGCCCGACCTCCCCTGGGTCGCGAACGTCCCCAACGCGCTCGAGCTCTCGCTCTATCCCTGCAAGCCGCACCGCGGCGACTACCTCCTCTTCCTCGGCCGCATGAGCCCGGACAAGGGCGCGCATCGCGCGATCGCGGTCGCGATGGAGACGGGCGTGCCGCTCAAGATCGCGGGCAAGCGCCGCGAGGCGAAGGAGCGCGAGTACTACGAGGAGTTCATTCAGCCCCACCTCGGCAACGGGATCGAGTACCTCGGCGAGGTGACCCACGGCGAAAAGGTCGAGCTGCTCCAGAACGCGCGGGTGACCCTCTTCCCGATCGAGTGGGAGGAGCCGTTCGGCCTCGTCATGATCGAGTCGATGGCCTGCGGGACGCCCGTGATCGCGACGCGCTGGGGCGCCGTGCCCGAGGTGATCGAGGAGGACAGCCGCGGCGGGATCGTGGTGGACAACTACCGGCAGATTGCCGCGAAGCTCGAGGAGGCCGACGAGCTGGACCCGTACGAGTGCCGGGCCTACGTCGAGGAGCGCTTCTCGCGCGAGCGGATGGTGGAGGACTACATGGACGCCTACCGCGCCGCGATCGAGCGCGCGGCTTGACCGACTGGTTCAAGCGCTTGGAGTGATGAGCGCGCGCGCCAGGTGGATCGCCGGCCTGGTGGCCGTCGTTGCCATCGGAGTGCTCGCCTCGATCCCCGCCTTCCTGGACCGATCGGGCTCTGGAGAGTCTCACGTCGTGCGGTACGCCTGGCTCGATCAGGTGCCGGTGTCGCGGGACACGGCGCTTCCCGATCCGTCCACGCCGATCGGATCCGCTCCGGACGGGCAGCGGCTGCTGGCAACCCGGATCCCCGACGGCGAGGTGTGCATGCATTTCGGGGACTCGGGCCGCCAGTGCGTGTCCGTCGACACCGACAGGCAGATTCAGCTCGTGGCGCGGGTGCGCGGTCCGGACGAGAACGTGCTCTGGGGCGTGCTCGCGGACGACGTCGCGGCGATCAGCGTCCGGCGAGCTGACGGGAGCCTGTTCGCGCGCGACGTTCGCCGTGCATTCGGCGTGCTCGAGGCGCCCGGCGAGAAGGTCGTCTCCATCGCGGCGCTCGACGATGAAGGCCGTCAGCTAGGAAAGGTCTCGGCGGGCGGATTGATTCCGGTGAGCTGCGCGCTCACGAGTTGTGTCACCGTCGACGTGAGCTTCGATGACGCCGGGTCCTAGAGGGGCGGGTTGTTCTCGAGTGGGATCGGGACAGGCGCCCGAGGAGGGGCTCGCGGGGGAACAATGGGTTCCCCCGCGCTCAGAGATCCCAGCCGTGCCAGCGGTCGACCTCGATCCAGGCGCTGACGCGCTGCGCGTCGCGGCGGCGGAACGGGTTACCGGTGTAGCGCCGCGCGAGCCGGTCGATGTCCACGAGATCCGGGTCGTCCTCGAGCGAGACGACGCGGCCGAGGAGGCTCACGTGCGCGTACCAGCTCTCCTCGCCGAGCGCCGTCAGCGAGACACGCGGGTCGCGGCGCATGAACTGGAGGCGCAGGCGCGTCGACCTCCATGTTCACGAGCGCGCGGCCGTCCTCCCAGTCGTACCAGGTGGCGACGGTGTGCGGCGAGCCGTCCGGGCGCAGGGTGGCGATCACCGCCGGGTTCGGCTTCCGGAGGAACTCCTCGATCTCGGACGGGACGGGCGGATCAGGCATCGGTCGCCCACTCTACGAAGGCGTCCACGAGGCTGCCGCCGCCTTCAGGCCACCTCACGCTTCTTCCTCCAGTAGCGCTCCAACCCGGCCCACGACTGCTCGAAGGGCGCGGCCAGCGGCCCGCGCACGTCGTCGTACTCGCCCTCGGCGAGCTCGTAGTCGTGGCGCGCGCAGCGCACGAACTCCGCCTCGTCCATCCCGCGCTCGACGCGGCCGGACCAGACGTGCAGGTAGTCGCGCGCGCGCTCGACGTGCTCGGCCACTTCCTCCAGCCCTTCGACGACGCCGAAGTGGACGAGGGCCAGCCGCTCGGGCTGGTGGTGGAGGATCTCCTCGAACGTTCGCTCCCACCCCTCGAGCTCGACGTCGGGCGGAGGAGCGTGCGGGACGACGTGGTGCGCGCCCTCCAGCCGCACGCCGCAGGCGTCGCCGGCGTACAGCGTCCCTTCCTCATCGATGTACGAGACGTGATGGGAGGCGTGGCCGGGCGTGGGAAAGGACACGAGCCCGAGCTCGCGGTGGCCGGCGACGTGCACGTTCTCCGCCGGCACCGGGATCGGTTCTCCGAAGAGCGTGTCGAGCCTGTCTCCGTAGATGCGGCGCGCGCTTGCAATCAGCCGCTCGGGATCGACCACGTGCGGCCGGCCGATTTCGCTGACGTGCACCTGGATCGCCGGGTTGTCGCGCACGAGCAGCCCCGTGGCGCCGGCGTGGTCGAGATGGATGTGCGAGATCAGCAGGTGACGAAGCTCCGCGACGTCCACCTGCTCCCGCAGCCGCTCGTAGCAGGTCGCGGGTCCGGTGTCGAAGAGCGCCGGGCCGTCCTCGGTCTCGAGCAGGTAGACGCCTATGACGCCGTCGGCGCCCTGGTGTAGCAGGTCGATGGGCGTGCAGTTAAGTTCGCGCATTCACGTCCGAGAAGGGGAGCATGATCATCGCAACGACGAACGAGATTTCAGGCTACGAGATCGAGGAGGTCTTCGGCGACGTCTTCGGGATGGTCGGCGAAGCGGAGTCGAAGTGCGCGAATGCGATCGTGGCCATGCGCTTCGACGCGTCCGGCATCGGCGGCGCCTGGACGGAGATCTGCGCCTACGGAACTGCGGTGCGCGTCAAGAAGACGTAGCGGCGGCGGAGCGGACGAGCGCCGCCTCGAGGTCGGCGATCAGGTCATCCACTGACTCGATCCCGACGGACAGCCGAATGAGGTTTCGCGGAGCCGCGAACGGAGCGTCGGCGGTCGATGCGTGCGTCATCCGCGCCGGGTGCTCGATCAGGCTCTCGACGCCGCCGAGGCTCTCGGCCAGCTTCCAGATCGACGTGCGCGCGACGAGTTCGACAGCTTCTTCCTCGGACGCGGCGAGGAAGGAGATCATCCCTCCGAAGTCACGCATCTGGCGCGAGGCGATCTCGTGGCCGGGATGGGTGGGCAGACCGGGGTAGAGGACGCGCTCGACGTGCGGGTGCGATTCGAGGAAGGAGGCGACGCGCCGCGCGTTCTCGCAGTGCTGGCGCATGCGGACGGCGAGCGTCTTGATCCCGCGCAGGACGAGCCAGCAGTCGAACGGGCCGGGGATCGCGCCGAGCGACTTCTGCAGGAAGTAGAGGCGTTCGGCGATCGTCGGGTCGTTCGTGGCGAGGAAGCCGGCGACGGTGTCGGAGTGGCCGGCCAGGTACTTCGTCGCCGAGTGCATGACGATGTCGGCGCCGAGGGAAAGCGGTTGCTGGAGATACGGAGAGGCGAACGTGTTGTCGACGACGACCACGGCACCGACCTCGTGCGCCGCCTCCGCCGCCGCGCGGATGTCGATCACGTTCAGCAGCGGATTGGTCGGGCTCTCGAGCCAGACGAGGCGCGTGCGCTCGTCGAGGTGCGCGCGGAAGTTGGTGTTGATCTCGTCGGCGGAGAGGAACTCGAACTCGTAGCCCTTCGGCGCGTAGACCTGCGAGAACATCCGGTAGACGCCGCCGTACACGTCGTTGACGCAGACGATCCGGTCGCCGGGATTGACCAGGTGCATCGCGGTCGTGGTCGCGGCGATCCCCGATCCGAAGGCGATCCCGTGCTCGGCGCCCTCGAGCGAGGCGAGGCAGATCTGCAGCGCCGTCCGCGTCGGGTTCGCGACGCGGGAGTAGTCGTAGCCCTTGTGCTCGCCGACCGCCTCCTGCACGTACGTGGAGGTCTGGTAGATCGGCACGGTTATCGCGCCCGTCGCGGGATCGGGCTCCTGTCCCTCGTGGATCGCGCGCGTCTCGAAGTCCATGTCGTCGATTCTACGCTCGCGGCGCTAGGAGGGTTTGGCGAAATACGGACTGTGCCGTCGGGCCGCGCCGCCCCCCGCCACGAACCACGCGGCGCACCCCGACGACGAGCAGCATTCCGCCAAACCCTCCTAGACCGCGATCACGACCTTGCCGCGTGCGTGTCCTTCTCCGAGATACGCGAGGGCCTCCGCGGCCCGGCTCAGCTCGTAGCGTCTGTCGATGACGGACCTGACGGTCCCGGCCTCGAGCAGCTCGGCGAGCAGGCCGAGGTCCTCCTTCTCGATCTTGGCGGTGAAGAACTTCACGGTCTGGCTGCGCCCTTTCGCCTTCAGGATCGTCCCGCCGATGTGGGGAAGGGGGCCCATGCGCCGATAGGTCATCCGGCCGCCGATCAGGACGAAGGTTGCCTCCGGCGTGAGGACGCGCCGGCACGCGAGGAACGAGCGGCTTCCCGCGATGTCGAGCATGACGTCGTACCGCTCGCCGCGCCTCGTGAAATCCTCCTGCGTGTAGTCGACGACGTGATCGGCGCCGAGCGACGCAGCTTGCTCCACGTTCCTCGTGCTGCAGACGGCGGTCACTTCCGCTCCGAGCCATTTCGCGAGCTGGATGGCGAAGGTGCCGACACCTCCGGACGCGCCGTTGATCAGCACCTTCTGCCCCGGCTGCACCTTGCCGTTGTCGCGCAAGCCCTGGAGCGCGGTGAGCGCGGCGACGGGGACGGCCGCCGCCTCCTCGAACGAGATGTTGGCCGGCTTGCGGGCGAGCCGGGCTCGCGGGCGGCGGCGTACTCGGCCCACGAGCCGGCCGCGGTGCCGAAGACCTCGTCGCCGGGCTCGAGGTCCTCGACTCCCTTGCCGACCGCTTCGACGACCCCGGCCACGTCGCCTCCCACGGACTGGTCCTTCGGCCGCCGCATCCCGCTTCCGATTCGAGCGAGGAACAGCCCCGTCACCCCGTACCACTCGACCGGGTTGACCGACGCGGCGCGTACGCGGACGAGCACCTGCTCGTCCGCGATCTCGGGCATGTCGACGTCGCGCAGCTCGAGCACGTCCGGGCCGGCCGTAGCGCTCGTGGACGATTGCCTTCATCGCTAGGCCCTGGGGGCGAGGCGGTGCCGCGCCCAGTCCATGTCGACGGTGGCGGGACGCAGCCAGCGGCGTTCTTGCGGATGGATCTGGGCGGTGCGGGCCGGACGCTGCGGGACAGAAACCTCTGTAGCCATGACGCCTCCTCTCACGTACAATGTAAATATACGCTGTAAGGTACACATACAACGTAAGCTTTGTCAAGAGGAGTGATGGCGCCGACCACCAAACCCCGGATCCCACTGAGCAAGGAGCGCGTCCTCGAGGCCGCCGTCGTCCTCGCCGACGAAGGTGGTATCGAGGCGCTGACCATGCGCAAGCTGGCCGACCGGCTCGGCGTCAAGGCGATGTCCCTCTACAACCACGTCGCGAACAAGGACGCCCTCCTCGACGGGATCGTCGACGCGGTCTGGGGCGAGATCTCGCTGCCTGATCCCGAGGCCGACTGGAAGACCCAGATCCGGACCCTCGCGGTCTCGACTCACGACACGCTGCTGGTCCACCCGTGGGCCGCGGGCCTGCACTCGCGCCAGAGCCCCGGTCTGGCCCGGCTGCGCTACGGGGATGCACTGCTCGGCTGCTTCCGCAACGCCGGGTTCTCGAAGGACCTGACCTATCACGCGTATCACATCATCGAGAGCTACATCCTCGGCTTCACGTTCCAGGTCCTGAGCTACCGGAACGTCGACATGGAGCAGTTCTCGGGGATCGCGGAGAGCTTCATGCGCGGCGACTTCCTCGCCGAGTACCCCCACTTCACCGAGCACGTCCGGCAGCACATCGAGCCCGATCCCGGGCTCGACGACGTGAACGCGTACGAGCTCGGGATCGACCTCCTGCTCGACCGGCTCGAGCAGCTTCGGGACGCGGCCTAGCGACGCGCGCCTAGCCGGCGGACAGATCCAGCTCGCTGGGTAGCTCCGCTCGCGCGTCGGGGGGCTCGAGCTCGAGGCGGACACGCGCGTCGAGATAGACGTAGGTCGTCGTGAGGGCGACGAACGGGACTGCGAGCGCGTAGACGATGCCGGCGACGACGTTGAGCAGGGGCAGGGGAGCGTCGGTGGCGATGATCAGCAGCGCGCCGAGCAAGGGGCCGGCAACGAGAACGATCACCGCTCCCGCGCCGACCAGGGAAGCGACCCTGAACCAGCGGCCTCGGACGAGCTCGACGCTGCGGCGAAGGGCATTCAGCGCCGATCGGTCCTCGACGGCCACTGCCTGCGCGAGAAGAGCCCAGCGCACTGCGAGCCACACGGCGATCGGGATCAGGAGCGCAGTCGCGGTGAGCGCGACACAAACGGCGACCGCGACGACGAGGCTGCCCGCGAGTGGACGGAGCTTGGCGAAGGCAAGACGGTATGCGTGGATCGGACCGGGTCTCTTTCCCTCGTCGATCTCGAGGAGCGCGCCGGCGGTCGCGGCCTGCACGAGCGTGACGCCCAGCAACGTCAGTGTGGTGGCGACCGCCACGACCAGGAGCACGAACGCCCCGGCCGACTCGCCTGTGGCGTCGAGGCCGAGCAGCCCGAAGCCTCCGAGAACGACGGCCTCGAGCAGCGAAATGACGGCTGCAAGCGGGATGAACAGCACGCCGATGGCGAGGAAGAGCCGCCACCGATCCCGATACATGCGCCCCGCCGCCGTCAGGATCTGACCCCAGTGGCGCCGTCGAGCGAGCCGGAGCGGGGCCGACGGCCGCCACGTCGTGCGCGTGAGGACGAACAGCCCGAGTGCGAGGAGTGCGGCCAGCACGAGGAGCGTCGGTCCCGGGTTGCGAATGAGCTGGATGAGACCCCTCGAGCCTGTCGCGACGGCGGCGCAGAAGAAGTCGGTCGCACGGGTCCCGAACACGCCGCCCGTGGGCACGGCGTAGCTCCTCGAACGCCAGCTCTCCGACCACGTGATCGGCTTGGTCCACTGCGTCTTCAGGTTCGGGCCGGTGGGCCCGTTGAAGAACACCGGCTGGAGCTCCCCCCAGCGTCCCTGGAAGTCGATCCACGGGAACGCGCGCCGCGCGGCTGCCGCGTCGCTCGGGATGGTCTTCACGATCGGGCGAAGCTCATCGTGCGGACTTCGCGTGTCGTCGCAACCGACCCCGGCCTTGGCCGAGCTGCCGAGGTACAGCGCCTGCGTGTACTTGTTCGCGTGCGACCCGGCGGCCGGATAGACGACGGGATGGCTGCCGCCGACCAGTTCGAGCTTGTCGTCGCCCCAGTCGAGCTCGTTCGGCGCCTTCGTGCGAGCTGTAGCCGACCGCAACCGGATCCTGCGACAGCGCGGCGCGTGCGGTTGCGGCATCGAAGTCGAGCTGGATCATCTCCCAGTCGCCCTCGTGCAGGTTGTTGAAGTCGTTGAAGACGTAGAAGAACCAGTACTGCAGGGCGATCATCTCGGGGTGCGAGGGATCGCTCGCTACGTGCGCATACACGGTTGGCTTGGTCCCGTCGCGGCTCAACCGGTTCTCCCAGCGCTCGTAGGTACATCCCGGGCTGAGGGCGTTGCCGGGAAAATCCAGGTGGTACTCGAAGCGACCGACGAGATCCTGCGCGGTCGGCGCGATCTTCACCAGGTCCGGAGGCTTCCAGGGCCCGCGGAGAGCAACGGTCGGTTCTCCGAAAAGGAGATCGACGTCGATCGGGCGATAGGGCTCGCCCGGGCCGCAGTCCACGGGTTGCTCGACGAGCCGGACGACGGGTGCGAAACGCGCAGCCAGCGCCTTCTCGTCGGTGAGCCCGGCGCGAGCCGTCGACGGTGTGGCGAGCACGACTAGCGCGACGGCCCCGGCGAGGGGTACGAAGTGCCGTGACCAGTGCATGCACGGCGATTCTCCCACTGCCCGCCGGCTGGCCGCCGCCGTTGCGATGGCCGAAGCGATTCGCAAATCCGCCGCAGCCGCCCGCCTCGTACTAGCGGCACACGTCAAACAGGGGGGATAGATGCGAACGATCATGGTGCTGCTCGCGGCGGTCGCAGCGGGCTCGATCCTGACCTTCTCGGCGGCGAGCGCGGCTCGCAAGCCGGTGACGAAGACCTTCCACGTGGCGCTGACGGGTGAGGCCGAGAGCCCCGCCGGCGATCCGGTCGCGACCGGCACGGCGACGATCCGGCTGCGCACCGACGGCAGGGTCTGCTACCAGCTCGCGGCGAAGAACCTGCCGCGCGCTCTCGCCGCGCACATCCACAAGGGCAAGGCGGGCGTCTCGGGCAACGTCGTCGTCCCGCTGAAGACGCCGAACGCGGCCGGGAACGCGAAGGGCTGCACGAAGGCCGCGAAGGCACTCGTCCGCTCGATGATCAAGAGCCCGCGGGCCTTCTACGTGAACGTCCACACGGCCGAGTTCCCGAACGGCGCGATCCGGGGTCAGCTCAAGGGCAGCTCGACGAAGTCGTTCGGGACGATCGTCAAGAGGACGCTCAACGGCACGTCCGAGCCGAACGCCACCGGCACGGCCGTCCTGCGGTTCCGGCCCGGGCTGGTCTGCTACCGGCTGACGGCCGCGAACGTCACGCTTCCGACCGTCGGCGCGCACATCCACAAGGGCGCCGCCGGCGTGAGCGGCCCGGTCGTCGTCCCGTTCACGGCGCCGGGTGCCTCCGGCATATCCGACGGCTGTACGACGACCGACCAGAGCCTGATCGACGAGATTCTCGGAAACCTCTCCGGCTTCTACGTCAACATCCATACGACCGAGCACAAGGGCGGCGCGATCCGCGCCCAGCTCGCCTGAGCTCTTTCGCGGGGAGGGCCGCGTCAAGGCGGCCCTCCTCTAGACGTGCGGTACGACCTCCTCGGCGACGCGCTCGATCTGCTCGATCACGTCGCCGCGTGGCCAGAGGATGAACGTGTCGAATCCGAGCTCCGCGTAGCCGCGCAGCGTCTCGATCCACTCGGACGAGCTCTCGAACGAGCCGACGACGTTGTAGATCCGCCGGATCTCGCCCGGGTCGCGCCCGGCCGCCTCCGCGGCGCGGTCGATTCGGTCGCGCATGCCCGGGATGACCTCCGGCGGCGCGTAGGGCGCCGAGGGCACCCAGCCGTCCGCCATCCGCCCGGTGAGCGCGAGCATGCGCGGCTTGTAGGCGCCGACCCAGATCCCGATCGGGTGCGCCGGCGCGGGGCCTGGATCCAAGCCGTCGACCCGGTAGTGGCTCCCCTGGAGCTCGATCGACTCCTCGCCGCCCCAGAACAGGCGGATGATCCGAATCGCCTCTTCGAGGGCGTCGACCGCCTCGCCCGGCGAGCGGTGCGGCCCGCCCATCGCCTCGATGGGGCCCCACTGCGCTCCGGCGCCGAGCCCGAGCTCGAACCTTCCGCCGGAGAGGACATCCAGCGTCGCCGCCTGCTTCGCGATCATCGCCGGGACACGTAAGGGGAGGTTCGCCACATCCGGAAAGATGCGGATCCGCTCCGTTCGTGCGAGCAGGTCGGCGATCAGCGACCACGTCTCGACGAACCGGGCCTCGTACGGGTGATCCTGGATGCCGACGAGCTCGAAGCCGAGCTCGTCCGCACGGACGACCGCGCGCCTGATATCGGCGAGATCTGCGGTAGCCGGAACGACGCTGATCCCAAACGTCGCCACGCCGCCATTATCGCGCCGGCGTGGAGAGGAGGGCCGCCGTCCGCGACCCTCCTCCTTCGCCGCGTTACGCGCGCTGCAAGCGGTGGCGGTCGCCGCCGGACCAGCGTCCGACGAGGGCGACCAGCACGATCGCCACGACCACTCCGATGGCGAAAGCGATCCACCCGCTCGAGATGAGTCCGGCGACCAGGAGCGAGACAACTCCGATCGCCATCGTCAACAGGAAGCCCATCGGATCACGGCCGGGGTGAAAGAGCCTCCCCAGCAGCCCGACGAGCGCTCCGACCAGAAGAAACCAGATGAAATGCAACTACTCCACCTCCTGTGGGTCCTTTTCGGATGCAAGCTGCGTCGAGGCCAGCTGCACGTCCTGGAAGTGCCGTTGCTGGATGGGCAGGCCCCACTCGACGTAATCGCGGATGGCCGCGTCCCGCGCCCGCTGATTGAGAGTCTCGAGCACCGACCAGTGGCCGACCTCGCCGGCCTCCGCCATCGTCAGGAACTCGAAGCCGTCGAGCGCGTCGGACTCCTCGTCGAGGTATGTCGTCAGCATCTCCTTGGCCTTGCTCTTGGTCTGGCGCGCCTCTTCGAGGATGGCGGTCTTCTTGCCCTCCACGTTCGAGGCGATCTCCGTGCCGCGCCGCTCGGCCTCGGCGGCTTCCTCGTTCATCTGCTGCAGCTTCTGCGCGAGGTCGTCCTCGAGCTCGGGCAGTTGCATGACCTTCGTGGTCGCCTCCTGGGCGGCCATCGCGAGGCCGACGACCTCGCCCAGCTTCGACTCCAGGGTTGTCAGCTCAGCCATCTCGGTTCCTTTCCTTCGATCGTTGGTAGGCGCGTTGTGCTCGTTCGGACGCTGCGAGAAACCCTTAGGGTCGGCGCGTGACTCGCGGCGTCACCGCCCGCACCGCGCTCGCGCTCGGCGCGCTCGGCATCGTCTTCGGCGACATCGGGACGAGCCCGCTCTACACGGTCCAGACGCTCTTCAACCCACACGACCCGCATCCGATCTCGGTCACGCGGGACTCGATCTTCGGCGTCATCTCGATGATCTTCTGGGCGGTGACGATCATCGTCACCGTCACCTACGTCTTCCTCGTGATGCGCGCGGACAATGACGGGGAGGGCGGGATCATGGCGCTGATCACGCTGATCCGGAGGAAGGGGATCCGCGGCGGCAGGCGCGTCAAGCTCACGCTCGCGCTGCTCGGAGTCTTCGGCGCGGCGCTCTTTTTCGGCGATTCGATGATCACGCCGGCCATCTCCGTCCTGTCGGCGATCGAGGGAGTGAAGGTCGCCGCGCCGTCGGTCAGCGACCTCGTCGTCCCGATCACGGTGATCATCATCGTGATCCTGTTCCTGTTCCAGCGGCTGGGCACGGGGGCGGTCGGGCGAGTCTTCGGCCCGGTGATGGCCTTCTGGTTCCTCACCATCGGCGCATTCGGGCTGCGCAGCACCCTGCACCACCCCGAGATGCTGAAGGCGCTGTCGCCGAGCTACGCGGTCGGCTTCGTCGCCGAGCACCCAGGGACGGCGTTCTTCTCGCTGGCAGCCGTCGTCCTCGCCGTGACGGGCGCAGAGGCGCTGTACGCGGATCTCGGGCACTTCGGGCGGCGCCCGATCACGTGGGCCTGGCTGCTGATCGTCTTCCCGGCCTGCATCCTCAGTTACATGGGACAGGGCGCCGTCGTCCTGGGCAACCCGGCGAACATCAGCAATCCGTTCTTCCTGGTCCTGCCCGGATGGGCTCAGCTGCCAATGGTCTTTCTCGCCGCGGCCGCCACGGTCATCGCCTCGCAGGCGGTGATCAGCGGGACGTTCTCGCTCGTGCGGCAGGCGGCGCACCTCGGGTACCTGCCGCGGCTGCGCATCGTCCACACCTCGGCGCAGCGGATCGGCCAGATCTACGTGCCGTGGATCAACTGGGCGCTGTTGGTTGCCGTGGTCACGCTCGTGGTCACGTTCAAGACGTCCGCCCGGCTCGGCTACGCGTACGGGATGGCCGTGACCGGGACGATCACGATCACCACGCTCCTGTTCTTCTACGTCGCGCGGCGGCACTGGAGGACGCCGCTGTGGATCCTGATTCCGGGCGCGGCCTTCCTGCTGACGGTCGACCTTCTGTTCTTCGCCGCGAATCTGACGAAGTTCACGCACGGCGCCTGGCTGCCGCTCGCGGTCGCGGTCGCGTTCTTCATCGTGCTGACGACCTGGCAGAAAGGGCGCGAGCTGGTCTCGGAGGAGCGCGAGCGGGAGGAGGGGTCGTTGCGCGAGTTCGTCCACCACGTGTACGAGCTGGATCCTCCCCTTGCCCGCGTCCCCGGCACGGCCGTCTTCCTGAACCGCGGCGACCGGACGACCCCGCTCGCGATGCGGGCCAACGTCGAGCACAACCATGTCCTCCACCACAACGTCCTCGTGCTCGCGATGGAGACGCGGCCCGTGCCACACGTCCCCCCGGCCGAACGGGTCAAGGTCGATGACCTCGGCCACCACGACGATCGGATCACGCTGGTGCGCGCCAGGCTGGGCTACATGGACGAGCCGAACGTGCCCGCGCTGCTGCCGCTGATCGAGGAGGCGAAGGTCGAGATCGACCACGACGACCTGACGTACTTCCTGAACACGATCGAGGTGCGGCGCGGCAACAACCCGCGGATGGCGCAGTGGCGGAAGGACATCTTCCTGGCGACCTCGCGCATCACTGCCGACGCCGCCGATCATTTCCGCCTGCCGCGCGACCAGACCGTGATCATGGGGTCGCGGATCGAGCTCTAGTGGACGAGCTGTTCTTCGACGGGCCGCAGGCGTTCGAGGAGTGGCTCGAGGCGAACGGCGAGCGGTCGGACGGCATCTGGATCCGCATGGCGAAGAAGGGGACGGGGATTCCGTCGCTCGACTGGGCGGGCGCTGTCGAGGTCGCCCTCTGCTTCGGCTGGATCGACGGACAGAGCAGGCGGGTAGACGACGAGTGGTTCCTGCAGCGCTTCACGCCTCGCCGGCGCAGGAGCATGTGGTCGAAGGTCAACCGGCAGAAGGTCGAGGCCCTCACGGCCTCCGGCCGAATGCGGCCGTCGGGGCTGGCCGAGGTCGAGCGAGCCAAGGTCGACGGCCGCTGGGAGGCCGCGTACGACAGCGTGGCCACGGCGTCCGTCCCGGACGATCTGGCCTCGGCGCTGGCCGCGGCCGGCGTGACTGACGCCTTCGAGAGGCTCGACGGACGGAACCGCTACGCGATCCTCCACCGCGTCCAAACCGCCAAACGTCCGGACACGCGCGCGAGGCGAATCGCCAAGTACGTCGGGATGCTCGCGGCCGGAGAGACGCCTTACTGACCGGGCTGGAATGGGGGCGCTTCGCCCTCTTAACTCAGTTGGTAGAGCACCTCCATGGTTAGGACGGGGTCGACCGTTCGCGTCCGTTAGAGGGCTACGAGAAACCCGCTGGAAACGGCGGGTTTTCTCCTTTGCTCGACTGCTGGTCTGACGACCCAGGGTGTTCTGGGCAACGGACGGGCAACACGAGCACCGCGCAGGCCGGTAGCAGTCGCCGCTCACAGCCCCTAGCCCTCGTTGACGCGCCTAACACCATCACGAAACAGGCGAGCCCGGCGTCCCTTCCCGCACCAGGCGGCCCGGTGACGTTCACGCTCTCGGTCCCGAATCCCAACCCGTACCAGGTCAACATCTTCCTCACGGATGACGTGTACGGGGTCCTCTCCAGCGCGAACAACTCGGTCTCCCAAAACACCTGCGCGGGCCAAACGACGATTGCGGCGAACGCAACGCTGACCTGCTCGTTCGTCGCATCCGTAACGGGGACGGCGGGCACGCAGCACAAGGACACGGTGACCGCGACGTACAGCGCCTTCGGTGCCCAGGCTTCCGCCGACGGAAGCGCCACCGTGTCGATCACGTCGCCGTCGGCGGCGACCTTCCGGTCCGCGAGCGCGTCAGCGACGCGACGCGGCGTCCTCCTCCGCTGGCGCACAGGCATCGAGGCAGAACTGCTCGGCTTCCACGTATACCGCTCACGCGGCCACTCCTGGAAGCGGCTCAGCCACTCGCTGATCGTTGCCAAGGGATCGGTGGCCGGAGCCTCCTACCGCTTCCTCGACAAGACGGCGAGGCGGGGAGTCGCCTACCGCTACCGGATCAAGGCGGTCAACCGCGACGGCACGACAAGCTGGTTCGGCCCGTTGCGCGTGACGTAGGCGTCGGGCCCGACCGGCCCGGATCGCCGGTCACGTCAAACCGCCGTGGCGATGAGAGCGACGGCGTTCTTACTGCGATCGAGACGTTCGTCGTACAGCAGGAGGGTCCGCCGCTCCAAGTCCACGACCAGGACGAGTGTGGGCAACCCTGATCAACCCGAAATACGTCGCATCACGCACGCTTCACGGGCCGCCCCGGGGTCGAAAGCGACGCTCCTCGAAGGCGAGACGGCCGGCGCTGTTCGAGACTCAAAGCCGAGCTCGGAGGGGTCTCCGGTTAGCCGGAGAGGGCTAGCCCTTGCATCGTAGGATTGAGACGTGCCGTTCACGCTCAGGAACATCAAGCAGGATCTGGAGGACATCGGCTCTAGATTCGACGGTGCGCCGGACCTGGAGTTCCGCGCGGCGACCAAGGCGCTCGAGCTCGAGAACTCCGCTCTGAGCTACCAGCGCGTCCCGCCCGGCTATCGCTTTCCGTACGGCCATACGCACACGAAGCAAGAAGAGGTGTACGTGGTTCTCCGCGGGAGCGGGCGGATGAAGCTCGACGACGAGATCGTCGAGCTCGAGGAATGGGACGCAGTGCGCGTCCCGCCCGGTACGTGGCGAGGCTACGAGGCGGGCCCGGAGGGCCTCGAGATCCTCGTCATCGGCGCGCCCAACCTCGGTGACGATCCGCGCGGAGACGTCGATGGCCAGCGCGACTGGTGGACTGACTAGTGAGTTGCCACGACGTTTGATCGTCTCGGTCGCAGCGCGAGCCGACGCCCGACATCGAAGCCGTGACCTCGACCGGGCCAGCGCTCGGGAATGGCGCCTGAGGGGCACTCCCGTCGCGACCGCATCCACTTGCTTGGATCGCACCTGCGCCGGGGGTGGAGCACGCGCTGGCGATCTCGGGCCGGCTGCGGAGGGGGTGCGATCGCCCCCTCCGCAGCGCTGGCTGGATTAGCGCGTCACGGTGAGGGTGGTGGAGACGGAGCTGCTGTTGTAGCTCGCCGTGATCGTCGCCGTCTTCGTCCGGTTGACCCGTTTGGTCGAGACGATGAAGGAGGCGCTTGTCGCACCGCCGGGTACCGTCACGGTCGCCGGGACCGACGCTACCGATGAGTTGCTGCTCGCCAGTGCGACGATCGCTCCTCCTGATGGAGCGGGACCGCCGAGCGTGACCGTCCCGGTCGAGCTCTGCCCGCCGACCACGCCGAACGGCGCGAGCGTCAGTCCGGTCAGAGTCGGCAGCGGGGCCGGAGCCGCGGGATCGACGCGGAACAGCACACCCAACCCGAACCCTCCGCCGACAACCGTGGAGCCGTACAACTGGCCGTCCGCGCCCTGTGCGAGGGCAGCCCACGGCTCGCGCCCGTCGGGCCCCGTGAACGTGTGCAAGACCGTGACGGTGCCGGCCTTGTCCATCCGGTAGACAACCCCATAACGGCTCGCGGTGACCGGCTGGCCGCCGCTCGAAGCCGTCCCGTAGAGGAAGCCGTCCCGGCCCTCGATCAGGCCGCTCCGCGGCCTCCCGCCGTCGCTGAAGTACGAGTCGAAGCGGTGGAGGACGGTGAAGTTGCCGGTGGTGTCCATACGGAAGATCTCGCCGCCGTAGCCGCCTTGCTCGGTCGTGCCGTAGAAGAAGCCGTCGCTTGCCTGGATCACGCCGCCCTTCGGCTCGGAGCCCTCGCCCGGGTACAACGGTGAGAGGCTGTGGAGGAGCACGAAGTGGCCGAGGACGTCGACCTTGAAGATGACGCCCGAATTCCACAGCCCACCCTGGTTGGTCGTCCCGTAGAAGAATCCATCGCGGGCCTGGAAGAGCGGTCCGGTCGGAATCGCGCCGTCGCTGCCGACGAAGTCATGCAAGTGGCGGAAGTCGCCGGTGACCGGATCGAATCGGTAGATGTATCCGCCGATGGCGGTCGTTCCGTACGCTCCGAGCGCACTCCCGTAGAGGGCACCGTCGGCGCCCTGCACGATCGGGCCGGGCTGAGAAGAGCCACCGCCGATCGAGTACGGGAAGACGTGCAGCACGGTCACCGCGCCGGTTGCGTCCATCCGGAAGATCGTCCCTACCCCGGGGTTGAGAGTCGAGATCGACGGTTGACCGCCCAAGGTGGCGGTGCCGTAGAAGAACCCGTCACGACCCTGGATCAGGCTCTTGGGCCAGGCGCCCTCGGGCCCCCGGAAGGTGTGGAGCGTCGTGAGATTGCCGCTCCCGTCCACCCGGAACGCAGTACCGCCGCCGTCGGGCGCTAAGACAGTGAAGTCGCCGCCGTGAGCAGCAACGCCGTAGAAGAAGCCGTCGGCTCCCTGGATGAGCGGCGCCGCCGGAGTCTCCCCCTCGGGGCCGGCGAAGCTGTGCAGGACAGAGAAAGAAACCGCTCCGGTGGTCGCACTGCTCGCGGCTACGACGACGAGCGACGTAAACGCACAGACGAGAACTGCGGCGAGGCGTCTCATTCCGGACCTCCTGGTAGAACCAGAACGCTACGAGCGCGGCCCGCACCAGGCAATGGCCAAGCTTGAGCATCCACTTTCACGGCGAGCTATCGACGTTCACGGACCCACGAGCCCGCGCCGCGCCTGGTCTCGATCAGCCCCTCGGCGCGGAGAACGTGGAACGCGCTCACGATCGTCGCTCGGCTGACGTCGAATTCGTCGGCGAGAGCGCGTTCCGAGGGCAGACGCGCGCCCGGCCGCAACCGCCCTGCGACGATCCCGGCGCGCAGCTCGCCCGCAACCTGTGCATAGCGCCCGCACGCCCGGAATAGGCCCCGACTCCCCATGTCCCAGCGTACGCACAGGACCGCAGGGTGGATCTCCACCACAGCCTCTCGTCGGCGAAACCGGGTGCCGCCCTCCCGCCGTATGGTTCCTGAAGGGACGAGAAAGGGGTTTGGCGTACGCAGGTGTAGGGGGCCAACCGTGTTCGTTGCCGTGCCGCCAGGAGCCGCAGCGACTTCCGGCCAGGGAGGGGTCTGGCGCCGGACGAGCTGGGCGTCGGCCAGAACGACGCTTCAAGTCGAGCGGCGCCGTGAACCCGCGCTTGACCGTGGCAGCCCCCTCTGCGAGCGTTCCGGCACATGACCATCGTCTTTCGCTCGGGGGAGGCGCTGATGGCGTTAGGGCCCGACCTCCGCGTAGACGCGTGGAACGAGGAGCTCGAGTCGCTGACGGGCATTCCGGCTGCCGAAGCGATCGGCCTTCCCTGCTGGGAGGTACTTGGCGGGGTCGACGAGCGAGGGGCGGCGATCTGCCATCCCGGCTGTCCGGCGGCGCAGCTTGCACGCGAGGGCCAGCCGATTCCGTCGCGCCGGATCCTGATCAGGACAGCCGAGGGCCGGAAGCTGGTCGCGGTCACGATGTCGACGATCGCCGCTGTGGACGCGAACCATGCCGCGGTCGGCCTCCACCTTTTCCGGGCGACGCCAGACGCTGAGTCGGAGCCGGCGCCTGAGTCGCACCTGACCGCACGACAGCATGAGGTGCTCGAGTTGATCGCGGAAGGCGCACCGGCGAAGGCGATCGCGACCAGGCTCGGCGTCGCCGACGCCACAGTTCGCAACCACATCCGCGCGATCCTGCTGCAGCTCGGCTGCCACTCCCAGCTCGAAGCGCTCGCCGAGGCGAGACGGCGCCGACTCCTTCCGCGCTAACGGCACGCGCCTCTACAAACGGCACACGGTCGCTCCAGCGAGCGGGCCGGCTTCAGCTGACTCCGCCCCAAAGGGGCAGAAACTGCGCGATGCGCTGGGTTGTGCCTTGAGGGAGCGCGTCCCGGCGCCGGTCGTCTATCCCACGCTGACCGCCTGACACGGTCGCCTGGGCAGTGTTTGGAATGACCCCTGACGCGATCTAGGACGAGAAGGCGGGTGCGTATTCGAATGGTCCGGCGACTGACGGTGTGTACGCGCGTAGAGGTCGAGCTTGGAAGGCGCGCCCCCACTTCGGCTCCGGCGGGATCACACCAAGTTCGACGGCTGGACGGAACCCGAAGCGGCCGTAGTACTGGGGAGACCCGAGCAGGACGACCAAGGGGACATCCTGCGCGTCCGCGGCGCTGAGAAGCGCGTTCATTAGCGCGCTCCCGATCCCTTTCGCTTGGTGGTCGGGAAGGACGCCGATCGGACCCACTGCGACCACGGAGTCGAAACCGGCCTTCGCGTGACTTGCGGTCACATGACCGACAACCGCGTTCTGGCTCAGCGCAGTAAACGACAGTTCATCAATCACGTCCTTCGCCTCCCAAAGTGCGGCAAAGATTCCTACCTCGGGTGGCACACGATCGCCGTGATCTTGTCGCTTGAACGCTTCTGCGTAGACGACCTTCGCTGCTTCGTAGTCGCGCGGCTCCTGTGATCTGACGATCACGCGCACATGGTCGCACGCGCCCGCACGTTCGCGTGCGCCGGCGTCCTCAGGCTCGAAGCGCGTGCCTTCGCGGCGCCTCGACACTAGTCGACTGGCTCGCCGATGTCCTCGACCGGGACGCCGCCGGTGGCGCGCCTCGGGAGTGACGGGGCCAACGGTTGCTGGAAGTAGCGGCCCGGCGTGACTCCGGTGTGGGTGCGGAACGCGGCGACGTATGCGCTTGTCGTCCGGTACCCGATGAGTCTCGCGACGGCGTTCACAGGCACCTGGTCGGCGAGGTACGACAGTGACGCTTGCAGGCGGATGAGCGTGCGCCAGCGCCCGAACGACAGGCCGGTGTCGCTGAGGAAGGCGCGCGCGAGCGTGCGGCTGCTCGCGCCGACGGTACGACCCCATTCGTGCAGCGTGCGCGGATCGGCGGGATCGGCGAGGAGCGCGTCGGAGACATCCCGGGCGCGGGGATCCGCCGGCGGTCGGACGTCGATCGTCGCGATGCGAAGCGGCAGGAGCAGGTCGAAGAGCACGGCCTCGGCGCGGGAGCGCTCCTCCCCGCCGAGCCCGCGGTCGTCGAGGTGGTGGATGAGCTCGCCGAGGAGCGGGATCACGGCGACCGGCGTCGGGGCCGTCCAGTCGATCGGGCAGCGGCGCGGCTCGAGGTAGACGGAGCGGAGGACGGCGGCGCCGGATGCCCGCGTCTCGTGCACCGCGCCGGCGGGGAGCCAGAGCGCCCGCGACGGTGGCAGGACGTAGCTGCCGCCGCCTTCGACGACCACGACGAGTACCCCTTCGGGCGACCACGCGATCTGGTGGTCGGCGTGTGTGTGCCACTCGAAGCGTGTCCCGACCGGCATCGGGAAGGTGCCCACGATCGTCGCCGAATCAGGTTGTCCGTCTATCGACATAACTTGGCAGCGTACTCCCTTTCGGAAACAGACCAGCCTCGCTAGCGTCGGCCTCCGTGAACGAGAACCAGGCCCTCTGCAGCACGCCCGAGTGGGCGGAGTTCGTGGAGTCGGAGGTCCTCGAGCCCGTCACCGCCGGGCTGGATCTCGGGAACGAGCTGCTGGAGATCGGCCCTGGGCCGAGCGCTGCCACCCACTGTCTCCGACACCGCGTGAAGCGGCCCGTCGCGCTCGAGCTCGACCCGACGTTGCGACGCGCCTCGCCCGAGGAAAGGAGTTGCGAATGAGCAGCATGACGCTGCCGTACCGGGATCCGCTCGTACCGCGCGAGCCCGGCCCACGCCAGATCCCCGAGCCGTCGCGCCGCGGCGAGCCGGGAGGCCCGCCGTGCGCCATCTGTGGGGGGAAGACGACCTCGGCGGTCTGGTCGGACGACAACTGGACCCTGCATCCGCCGGTCGGCGGCAGCCTGCCGGGCTCGGTCTGGCTGGCGAGCCGCGTCCACGTCGACTCCTTCTCCGACCTACCGGAGGAGCTGCAGGTCGATTTCGGCCGGGTGGCGGCGCGGGTCGAGCGCGCGATCCTCACGCTCGGCGACATCGCGCGCGTCCACCTCTACCGCTGGGGCGACGGCGGCGCACACTTCCACGTCTGGTTCCTGCCGCGCCCGCTCGGGATGCTCGAGGCCTCGGGGATGATGCTCCCGATCTGGGAGGACGCGCTCCCGAACCTGCCCGACGAGGAGCTCGCGGCCGCCGCGCGGCGCGTGGCGGCCGGGATGTGAGCGGGATGCGAGTCGCACTGGTAGCCGGCGCGACGCGGGGGCAGGACGGGCCATCGCCGTCGAGCTAGCCCGTGCCGGGTTCTTCGTCTACGCGACGGGCCGCAGCAGCCGGGTCTCCGGCCGATCGGAGCTCGACAGGCCGGAGACGATCGAGGAGACCGCTGACCTCATCCGGGCCGCTGGCGGCGCCGGGTCCGGTCTCGTGGTCGACCACGAGGATCCCGCCGCCGTCGCCGAGCTGCTCGCCACGGTCGAACGCGAGCGAGCCCGCCTCGATGTGCTCGTCAACGACATCTTCGGCGGCGACAAGTACATGGAGTGGGACCAGCCGCAGTGGGAGCACGACTGGCAGGGTGGCCTGCGCATGCTTCAGATGGGAGTCCACACGCATCTCATCACCTCGCGGGCGGCCATTCCGCTGATGCTGAAGACGGCCGGCACGAAGGGAACCCATGGTCTCCTCGTCGAGATGACCGACGGAACGTCCGAGGCCAACGCGGAGTTCCGGCGGAACGTCGGTTTCTACTACGACCTCGTCAAGGCGAACGTCGAGAGGATCGTCACGGGCCTCACCGCCGAGCTCGAGGACCATCCGGTCACCGCCGCGGGTGTCACCCCGGGCTGGCTGCGCTCCGAACGCATGCTCGAGAACTTCGGCGTCACCGAGAGCAACTGGCGGGACGCGTGCGCGAAACGGCCCGGCTTCGCCATCTCCGAGTCGCCGACGTACGTCGGGAGGGGCGTCGCAGCGCTTGCTCTCGATCCCGATCCGAGCCGCTGGGCCGGGACGATCATCAGCGCCCGGCAGTTGGCGGATGCCTACGGCGTAACAGATACCGACGGCAGCAAACCGGACTGCTGGGGCCACCTGGCGGCGTACGGCTGGGAGCACGCGGGCGGAGAAGGCATCGAAGACTTTCGCTGAGTTGGAGCGCGGAACCGGCGACCGAGAGTCTCACCCGGGCGCGGCTACGATAGGGCCGCGCCCTCTTAGCTCAGTTGGTAGAGCACCTCCATGGTAAGGAGGGGGTCGACGGTTCGAGTCCGTCAGAGGGCTCTGCAAAGTACCTGCAAGTCGCACCTTTTCTACTTGCGGCGCGAGACCAGCGGCGAGCCTGCAGGTAGCCGACCACCAGCCTCGCCTTGCCGAATCACGCGTCGACGCTAAGACTGGAGGGCGTGGAGTCGGCGGAAACCGCTTACGCCCGTAGTGGCGATCTCAGCATCGCGTACCAGGTTCTCGGAGAGGGGCCGCCCGACCTCGTCTATATCTCGGGCGATTTCAATCACGTCGAGCTCGACTGGGAGAACGAACGCTTTGCGCGGTTCCTCCGACGACTGGCTTCGATCAGTCGCCTGCTGCGGTTCGACAAGCGGGGAACGGGCATGTCGGATCGACTCCTCGAGTTGCCGAGCCTTGACACGCGGATGGACGATGTCAGGGCAGTCCTGGACGCGGTCGGGTCAGAGCGTGCCGTCCTCTTCGCCAACGGCGACGGCGGCTTCTTGGGCACGGTGTTCGCGGCGACGTATCCCGAGCGAACCGCGGGACTCATCCTCTTCAACTCGATACCCCGTCTCACTCGCGGCGCGGACACGCCGTGGTTCGGACCCGTGCGGAGGTGGAGGAGAGGATTCAGACGGTCATCCGCGCCTGGGGAAACCTCGAAGACATGGCGAAGCTGATGAAGTGACATGCATCCGAGCGAGAGCCACGAGGAGCTCCGTACAGGTAGCTCGACGCGCCCGGCTTAGCCACAGCCCTGCGGCTGTCGCCGCCTACCTGCTCCCCAACCTCGATCTGGACGTCAGAGACGTCCTGCCTGCGATCAGGGTTCCCACGCTCGTCATGCACAGGGCCGTTCCTCCAGCTCCCGCTCGAGCAAAACGCGCGCTACCTCGCCGAGCACATCCCCACCGCACGGCTCGTGGAGCTGCCAGGCGCGGACGATCGCTCCCTCCGAGGGAGACCAGGAGGTGCTCTTCGCGGAGCTCGAACGCTTCCTCAGCGAGTCAGCCGAAGAGGGGACTCGAGAGACTGGTCCGGACCGTGTGCTGGCGACGATCTTGTTCACCGATCTCGTCGATGCCACTGCCCGTGCGTCCGAGCTCGGCGATCGCCGCTGGCGTGAACTCGTGGAGAAGCACCATCGGCTCATCCGAACGCAGTTGGGGTACTTCCGCGGAAGGGAGATGGATACGGCGGGCGATGGATTCTTCGCGACCTTCGACGGCCCGGCGCGGGCGATTCGGTGCGCGTGTGCGATTCGGGACAGCGTTCGCGAACTCGGCCTCGAGATTCGGGCGGGGCTTCACACAGGGGAGTGCGAACTCATGGACGACAAGGTCGGCGGTATCGCCGTCCACATCGGGGCGCGAGTCGCATCCGTCGCACAACCGGGCGAGGTTCTCGTCTCTCGAACCGTCAGGGATCTCGTCGCCGGCTCCGGTATCGGGCTGGACGATCGCGGCGAGCATACGCTCAAGGGCGTGGCCGGAGAGTGGCAGCTCTACGCGGTGACGACAGCCACCGAACCGAACTTCTAGCTGCTCGCGACCAAGGCGGTGGAGTAGGCGTTGAGCTTCCGCCCACCGCCCTCCTCGCACACGAGGATGTCCTCGATCCGAACCGCGAAGCGGCCGGGGATGATGATCGAGGGCTCGTCGGTGAACGTCATCCCCGGCTCGAGCAACGTCGTCTCCTCCGCCGAGATGAAGGGTCGCTCGTGGATGTCCAGCCCGATGCCGTGGCCCATGCGGTGCCGGAAGTGCTCCCCGAGCCCAGCTTCTTCGATCGGACGCCGACACGCAGCGTTCACGTCGGCGGCCGGCGTACCCGCGGCTGCGGCTGCCCGCCCGGCCTCCTGAGCTTCGAGCATGACCTCGTAGACCTCGCGATAGTCGGCCGGTGGCTCGCCGCAGTAGATCGTGCGCCCGAAGTCCGAGCAGTATCCATCGACGACGCCACCGAAGTCGAACATGACCGAGGTTCCCTCGGGAATCGGGTCGTGCGCCGTCCGCGTGGCGGAGTCGAAGTCCTCTGCTTCCAGACCGGTGAAGACGTGCGTCGTGAACGAGGGACAGCGCGAGCCCGCCCGCCTGAGCGCGTGTTCGACCGCCTCGACGAGACCAGCCATCGTCGCCCCCGCGAGGACGAGGGGCGTGACATCCTCCATCGCCTGTTCGACGGCGCGGATCGCCCGTCCCATCGCTGCGAGCTCGTCGGGCTCTTTCACCCGGCGGAGCTCGTTCACGAGCGTCGACCCGGTCCGCAGCCGGTCGAAACCGACGGTGCGGCCGAGGTTCAGGACGGTCTCCGCCCACACGCGGTCGCCGACGGCGACGGTGCCCTCTACCCCGAGCCCGCGGACGACGCGCTCGAACGTGGCGTGGCCATCGTCGGTCTCGGAGACGACGACGACCTCGCCCTGTGGCTCACCCCGCTGGTCGAACGCGACGAACATCCGCGGGAGCACGAACACCGGATCCTGGCCCGGCCGGAAGAACGCCCCGGCGACCCAGTGGTGGGCGTAGGACTCCTGGCCGAAGTTCGGAATCCCACGCTCGAGTCCGGTCAGGTACTCGAGGTCCGCGGACGGAGCCAGGAAGAGGAGGTCGACCCCTTCCGCGTCCATGCGCTCGGACAGCCTCTGTCGCCGCTTCGCGTAGTCGAACATCAGGCGACTCCAAGCCTGGGGAGCACGGACCGACAAAGCAGATCGACACCCTTCCGCTCGTCGATCCCGTGCGGTGTCCCGAAGTCGACGCGCGCCGCACCTGCGTCGAGGATCGCCTCCGCCTGCTCGGCGACCTCGGCCGGAGTGCCTGCGAACGCGAAGCGGCGGAGGACGTCGTCCGAGATGAGCGCTGCGCCTCGTTCTCCCTCGCTTCGCAGCCGTTCGAGGAGCTCGGGCTCGAGCGTCACCGTCGGATCGAGGTGGCCGACCACCGGTAGGTACAGGGCGAGTGCTCGCCGCGCCAGGTCGCGCGCACGTGCGCCGTCCTCGTCGACGACGGTCACGGCGCCGAACACAAGGCCGACCTCCGGGTTCGCTACCCGTTCGCGCACCACCGAGACGAGGTCGGGGTTTGCGCTGCCCCCCAACTTCAGCTCGGTTGCGGCCTCGGCTGCGAACGCAGTGAGCTTGACCGACCAGGATCCCACGAGAAGGGAAACCTCGCGGCGCTCGACGGGATACCGGAGGCGCGCGCCCAAGGGCAGCGAGAAGCGTTCGCCCTCGAATCCGCGCTCGTCGCCCGCGAGCAGCCTGCGCACGATCTCCCACGCCTCCCGGACGGCCGTTACCCGACCGGACTGGTCGATACCGAGGGAGTCGAGCCAGGCTCCGGCCGCGAGCCCGAGGAAGGCCCGCCCGCTCGACGCCGTGTCGAGCGCCGCGATCTGGCCTGCGATCTCGACAGGGTGCAGCGTGAACGGGTTGAGGCACGACGGCCCGATGCGCGCGCGGCTGGTCGCCGCGGCAATCTCGAGCAGCGCAGGCAGGGCCGGCTGGTACCAGAGGTCGTTGTAGACCGTGACCACCGCGAAGCCGGCGTCGTCCGCACGTCGAGCCAGAGCTGCGTACTCGCCCTTGCGCTTGTTCGTCTGTAGCGCGAGCCCGAGCTCCCGAACCGTGCGACTCACGTGAGCTCGTCGGTGCGGAACGTCCGTGTCCCGATGCGCTCGATTCGCATGATCACCCGCTCGTCGGGATCCGGGCAGGCGACGAGCGAGTCCCGTTCGAGCCAGTCCGAGTCGGGAAGCTGTCGCTGCTTCGCGGGCAAGAGCGGGAGGACGGACTGCAGCGCGTACATGCAGAAGTGACGCCCTGGTGGAATCCGGATCCGGCTCGACTCCGTCACCTCGAAGTAGTCCCCGACCTCGAGCCCGCAGACGGAGCGGCCCTCGATCCGCTCGACCGTCACGCGCAGGTCGTAGAGCTGCATCACGTCATCGGTCACGCCGCGACCTTAGACAACCGTCAGCTCGGGGTCGAGCTCACTGCGCGCGAGGTCGCACACGGGGCACATCGGCATGCTTTGGCCGCACCTCGCGCGTCCGTATACCGGGTCGAAGCAGAAAGGGAAGTGAGCTTGGATGTCAGGTCGGCTCGACGATCGGGGTCGGGTATCCGGGGACCTTCTCTCGAAGCTTCCACGGCTCGTGAACCGTGGGCCCTTCGATTGCGGCGAGCTCCGGGACGTGGCGGCGGACGTAGACGCCGTCGGGGTCGAAGCGGTGCGCCTGCCTGAGCGGGTTGAATGCGCGGTTGGGACGGGGGTTCGCTCCGGTGCCGGCTACCCATTGCCAGTTACCGACGTTGTTGGCGACGTCGCCGTCGACGAGCCAGTCGAAGTAGTGTCGCGCTCCGACGCGCCAGTCGACGCGCAGCTTGCGGACGAGGAACGACGCGGTGATCAGGCGAGCGCGGTTGTGCAGATAGCCCTCGCGCAGCAGTTGCCGCATGCCGGCGTCGACGATCGGATAGCCGGTCTGGCCGTTCTTCCACGCCTCGAGTGCGTCGCGGTCGTCGCTCCAGCGGTCGCCGCGGGGACGCATGTCTTCTTGTGCCGTCTCGGGTCTTGCGGCGAGCAGCTGGTGGAAGAAGTCGCGCCAGGCGAGCTGCCGCACGAAGGGCGCTGCTCCACCGACTTCTCCGGCTCGAAGTGCGACTTCCAGCGCCGAAAGGCAGCCGAAGTGGAGGTACGGCGATAGGCGCGAGGTCGCGTGCGCTCCGAGATCGTCGCGGCGTTCGTTGTAGCCGGCGACGCCGGAGCGCAGCCAGGTGGAGAGCTTCCGTCGGCCGTGGGTTTCGCCGCCTGGCGGGAGCTCGGGCGAGGGGGTGCCGCCGACGAGCCGGCTGAGGGTCGGCAGCCTGCCACGCGAGACGCCGGTCGGCATCGACAGCCTCCGAGGCGCAGGCTCGACCAGTCGCCGGGGAGCGCGCGACCAGGCGCGGTAGAACGGCGTGAAGACGCTGTAATGACCGCCCGACCTCGTCTCGATCGACCAAAGCGGCGCGACCGTGACACCTGGCGTGACACGCAGGGCGATGCGATCGCCACGGCACGCCTCCTCGAGGCGCCGCTGACGCCGTTGCGCGTAGCCGCTCGCGTCCTCGGCGACGAACACCGCCGCAGCTCCGACGTCCCGGGCGAGCGCGAGCGTCTCAGCGACGAGGTCGCCCGACCGCAACACGAGCCGCGCGCCGCGCACGGTGAGGCTCGCGTCCAGGTCGCGGAGCGCGTCGAGTAGAAACGCGACCCGATTCGGCCGCGCGAAGGCGCTACCGAGAATCGCCTCGTCGAGGACGAACAGCGGCACGATCCGCCCGGCTTCGTGCGCCGCCTTCGAGAGTGCGGGGTTGTCGTGGACGCGCAGGTCGCGCGTGAAGAGGACGATCGCCGTTCTCACCGCAAGCAAGCCTCGGTCTGTCGGGCGCGGTAGTCGAAGATCGCCGTCAGCCACGGGCGCACCGTCACCGGCGCGACCACTCCGGCAAGCGGCTCGTACGGAAGGCGGTAGACGACGTGGTCGCAGATCTCGGTTCCGCCGTCGACCGGTCTGAGCCGGTGGGTGTGCTCCCAGCGGCGATACGGGCCCGCGAGCTGCACGTCGGTGAAGCCGAACGGGGGACGCCACTCGACGATCTCGGTGCGCCAGCGGATCGGCACACCGAAGAGTCGTAGCCGATACACGAGCAGCGAGCCCCGCTCGAGCGTCGCGTGGTGCTTCGAGAACCCGGAACCGCAGCCACGGGGGCGTGATCGTCTCGAGGTTACGGGCGTCGGCGAAGAACGCGAATGCTTCTTCGACCTCCACCGGCACCACCTGCGAGCGTTCGAGCACGCGATCCGGAATCAGGGGATCAGCACCCTGTCGATCACGTGGATGCGCCGTTCGAGGCCATCACCTTCGCGAAAACCGTTGCCGTGGTTTGTGACCGGTTGCCGTTTCGAGCGCATGATAAGAGGGGGTCTCCGGTTCGAGTCAAGAGGCGTGCGGCGCCGCC
>CAWEIM010000022.1:0-40337 GCA_963809075.1 uncultured Actinomycetes bacterium
CGACCCCGGTCATGCCCCGGCACGCGCGGCCTACGAGGCGTTCGGATTCACGCTGCTTCCAGGCGCGCGGTATCTCAAGCTCCTGGGTCAGTAGCATCGCAGCGTGCGGCTGTTGATCATCGGCGGGACGAGGTTCCTCGGACGGGCGCTGACAGAGGACGCGCTCTCACGCGGGCACGAGGTAACGCTCTTCAACCGCGGCCAGACGAATCCGGAGCTCTTCCCGAAGGCCGAGCGCATCACCGGCGACCGCGACGGCGGCCTCGACGCGCTCGCCGGCCGCAGCTGGGACGCGGTCATCGATACGTGCGGCTACTTCCCTCGTATCGTCCGCGCGTCGGCCGAGGCGCTAGCCGACTCGGTCGGCACCTACGTCTTCATCTCCACCATCTCGGTCTACGCCGACCTGTCTAAGCGGGTGGACGAGTCGGCGCCTGTAGGGACGATCGAGGACGAGACAGTCGAGGAGTTCGGCGACGAATTCCAGAACTACGGGTCGCTGAAGGCACTGTGCGAGCGGGCCGTGCAGGACGTGTTCGACGGCCGCGCGCTGATCGTCCGTCCCGGTTTCATCGTCGGGCCACACGACCCGACCGACCGCTTCACCTACTGGCCCGTGCGCGTCGCGCGCGGCGGAACGATGCTCGCGCCGGGGCCGCCGACCGTCCGCTCAGTTCATCGAAGCGCGACCTCGCCGGCTGGATCCTCGACATGGTCGAGGCCGGACGCACCGGCGTGTTCACGCGACGAACGAGGGCGTGCCGCTCGGTGAGGTGCTCGCCGGCGCCGATGTCGTCTGGGTCGAAGACGCAACGCTGGTTGAGCACGAAGTCGCGGAAGAGGATCTACCGCTGTGGAGCTCGGAAGCGGCGTTCGCCGCACTCCACCAGGCGGACGTGTCGGCGGCGATCGCGGCGGGCCTCAGCTTCCGCCCGCATCAGGAGACCTCGCGCGACACGCTCGAGTGGCGCGGCAAGGACGCGGAGCTCGCGACCGGGATGAGCGCCGACCGCGAGGCCGAGCTGCTCGCGAAGCTTCAGTCGTAGGCAGCGCGGGCACGGGCCCAGCGCTCGTCGTCGCGGCGGATCAGGTCGGGATCGACTCCGCGCTGCTGGGCGAGCTCGACCGTCAGCACCTGGAAGCGCACGATGTCCACGACCGGGTGGGCGGTTGGAACGAGCGTGGCGTCGCAGCCGAGCGCCTCGAGCGCGGCGACCGCGCCGTGCGCCCGCTCGGCGGCGCGGCCCTCGCCCTCGAGGACGAAGCAGCGAACCGACTCGTCGATCGCCGCCAGGTAGCCGTGGAGTAGCTGCTCGGTCTCGTAAGCCTCGGCCGCGACGAAGGCACCCTCGCGCAGCTTCAACACGGCTTCCTGCGCCGTCGGCCAGTCGCGGCCGGCGCCTGCGACAAGCCAGCGTTCGTGCGCGGAGACCGGAAAGGGATCCTCGATGCGGCCGCGACCGCTGCAGGGAGCTCCGAGATGTCCTCGCCTCGCAGCGCCGCCAGCGCCGCGACGGCGCACGTGTAGCTCGCGGTGTGGCAGTAGCTCTGCTCGATCTCCGGCGTGACGACGATCACCTCCTCGCACAGGTCGGCGATCGGGCTCGACGACGTGCCCGTGATGCACCACTTCGTCCCGGCAAACGCCTGAGCCGCTTCTAGCGTCAGCGGCGTCGTCCCCTCGTGGCTGACCAGGACGAGGAGCTCGGCATCAGGCCGCGGCGCGAGCAGGAGCTCGAGCGCCTGCATGGCCTCGCCACCGGTCTGCGCCGCGTGGTACGACGTGCCGCAGCCGGTGAGCAGCACGCGCCCGTCCGGGAAGCGGCGGTCGGTCGGAACCTGGCGAGCCAGTCCGGCTGAACGCTGGATCCCGTGCGCGTGAGCTCACCATTCGGCATGGACAGCGACGATACTGCGGCCGTGAGCCTCCTGTACCTCGTGCGCCACGCGGAGGTGCTCCTGCGCGGCGACCAGCCGATGACCGAGTGGCAGCTGTCGCCGACGGGCGAGCAGCAGGCGCGCGACCTCTCGCGCTCGCCGGTGTGGCGCGACTTGACGCTGATCGCGTCCAGCCCGGAGGCGAAGGCGGTCGCGACGGCGCAACCGACGGCGGATGCGGCCGGGCTCGAGCTCCAGATCGAGCCCGATCTCCACGAGGTCGACCGCGGCACGACGCCGCTCGTCAGCCAGAGCGAGTACCACGCGCTCGTCGCCGCGCACTTCGCGTCGCCCGAAGAGAGTGTGTCCGAGTGGGAGACGGCCGACGCTGGCGCGCCCGCGTCGTCGCCTGCATCGAGGACCTGACCGCCGGCGCCGAAGGGCCGTCTGCGTCGTCTCGCACGGCCTCGTCCTCAGCCACTACCTCGCCGAACCTGCGCGGCATGCCCGCGCCGGACCTGGAGGAGTGGGCGCGCGTATCCCGCTGCCCGGCGTCGCCATCGTCGACCTCGAGAGCAAGGAGCTCGTGCAGCCGTTCGCCTCGCTGATGGAGTTCACCGGCCTCGCATGACGCTTCCCGATCGTCCACCGTGAGCGTGTCCGGTTCCGCGACTGCGATTCGCTCGGCCACGTGAACAACGCCGTCTATCTCACGTACCTCGAGGAGGCGCGCGTCACGCTGCGCGACGAGTTCGGCATGACCTGGACGGAAATGATCCTCGCCCGCTGCGAGATCGACTTCCGCGACCAGGTCTCGATCGGCGAGGTGGTGGAGGTCACGGCGTGGCCGACGCGCGTCGGGAACAAGAGCTTCGAGCTCGGCTACGAGCTCAAGGTCGGCGACCGCCTCGTGGCCGAGGCGAAGACCGTTCTCGTCGCCTTCGACTACGAGAGGAACGAGTCGCGTCCGCTCCCTGAGGCTTGGCGTAAGCTGCTCTCCGAGTGAGCACCTACGAGCGCCACACACTGTCGAACGGCCTGCGCGTCCTGACGGCGCCGCTCCCGCACGCGAAGTCGATCACGTGCTTCGTCATGGTCGCGGCCGGTTCCCGCTACGAGACCAGGGAGACGAACGGGATCGCCCACTTCACCGAGCACATGGTGTTCAAGGGGACGGAGCGACGGCCGACCGCGCGGCACATCGCAGCCGAAGTAGATGCGATCGGCGGCGAGTTCAACGCCTTCACGAGCAAGGAGTACACGGGCTACTACGTCCGCTGCGCCGGCGAGTCCCGGGAGGTCGCGCTCGACGTTCTCGTCGACATGCTGCGCCACTCGAAGTTCGAGCCCGAGGAGATCGAGCGCGAGAAGGGCGTGATCATCGAGGAGATGAACATGTACCTCGACACGCCGCGGGACCTCGTCGACAACGTCTACGAGGAGGAGCTGTTCGGAGACCAGCCGCTCGGCTGGATGGTGCTCGGCCGGAAGGAGGCCATCCGCGCGGCCCAGCGCGAGACGTTCCTCGACTACCTCGGCCAGTGGTACAGGCCGGACCGGGTCGTCGTCGGCCTCGGCGGAAACCTGGAAGGCGACTTCCTCGGCCAGATCGAGGAATTGTTGGGCGACCTGAACGGAACCACGCCCAACGGGCCCCCGGAGCTCCAGCAGATCGACGCGAGCAGCACCCGCGTGAGGCTGCACACGAAGGAGTCCGATCAGGCGCACCTGTGCATCGGCGTCCCCAGCTATCCGCTCAGGCATCCCGACCGCTATGCGCTCCAGCTGCTCGCGGTCGTGCTCGGAGGGGGGATGTCGTCGCGGCTCTTCACCGAGGTGCGCGAGCGCCGCGGCCTCGCCTACTACGTCTTCGGCACGAACTACAGCTACACCGACGTCGGGACGCTCTACTCGCAGGCCGGCGTCGATTTGAACCGGATCGACGACGCGATCTCGACCGTCGCCGGGGAGCTGAAGAAGACGGTGGACGAGCAGGTGCCGTCGGACGAGCTCGAGAAAGCGCGCTCGTTCGCGAAGGGGCGCTTCACGCTCCAGACCGAGAGCCCGCAAGGCCTCCTCCAGTTCGGGCTGCGGCGCGAGGTGCTCGAGGGCGGCGCGGTCGAGCCCCAGGAAGTGCTGGACGGGCTCGACGCTGTCACGGCCGAGGACGTCCAGCGGGTTGCCCAGCAAGTGATCGGGAGCAATGCCTTCACGCTCGCGGTCGTCGGGCCGTTCGACGACGAAGCGCGCTTCGAAAAACTCCTGGATTAGGGAAGAAAGCTCCGTTGCCGCGCGTCCACCGGTCACACGACCGGAGGAGGCAACATGAGCCGCACCCCCAACATTCGCAAGTCGGTCGTTCTCCTGGTTTCGGTAGCAGCACTCGTCGCTCCGACCGGCGCGATCGCCTATCCCGTCATCGGCGACGACCCGGCAAGCGCGCAGTCCGTGGCCGAAGGACATGCCTGGTACACCGCGTACCTGAAGCGCCTCGCGACCCGGACGAAGCCGGCCAACGTGAAGCCGAACACCCTCTGCCCCGGCAAGACGATCTGCCGGAAGCCCTAACCGACTAACAAGCGAGGAGTCGTCCCTGAGAATCGGGGCGACACCTCACTGCGGAGGGGCAAGGTGAGGGCGTATCAGTCCGCTTCGATGCGGCGCTTGAAGAACCCGCCTGGGTTCAGCTCGCCCTCGGGCCCGATCGGCCAGACGATCCGTGTCTCGTACTCGTTCGGGTCGCTCACCTCTTCCGGATCGGTCACGTAGATCTCGCGAGGAGCGCCGGCCGCCGTCAGGCCGTTCTCCTCCATCACCTCGCTCATGAGGCGGTACGAGTTCGCGAGACCGGTGAACGGGCCGACGTGCTTCATCACCAGCGCGCGCGACGCCGGCAGGGTCACGAGCTCGATGCGGTCACGGCCGGGGACGTCCGCCGCCACCGGCCAGCCGATCTCGGCGCTCAGCTTCCCGTCGTCGTCCGGGAAGGGGCAGATGCAGAGCGGCGGGCCGTGGAAGCCGAGCCCGAGCTCCTGCACGTAGGCGTGCACCTCGCGGATGTCCTTTGGCACGACTTCGGACATCTCGTCCTGGTGGACGCGCTCCTTGATCACCAGGGCCTTCGTCTCGGCCACTTCCTGGATCCCGATTTCGAACTTGACCATCTCCTGCTCGGGCACGAGCTGCTCCTTTCCGTCGATCAGGCGCGAGAGCTCCTCCAGCGTCCGCCGCAGCTCGACCGCGCGGCCCTCGAGCCGTGCGCGGTGCGCGGCGAGGCCCTCGAGTTGCGCCTCCGGCGGCGCGTGCAGCAGCGCCTTGACCTCGTCCAGCGGCACGTCGAGCTCGCGCAGGCGGCGGATCGCCTCGCCCTCGCGCGCCTGCTCGAGCGTGTAGTACCGGTAGCCCGTGTCCTCGTCCACGTGCGCCGGCACGAGCAGGCCGATCGCGTCGTAGCGGCGCAGGGTGCGAATGGACAGGCCCGTCGTCCGGGCGAAGCGGCCGATCGAGAGCAGATGCGTGGTGGAGATCGTCATCGCGCCGAGCGTAGGGCCTCTCCCCGGGAGAGAGTCAAGGCAGCGTGGTCAGCTCTTCTTCGAGGTGCTCACGGTCGTGCTCGTCGGCGACCTGCGACGCGAGCTCACGGGCGCGCGCAGCATGGCGCTCGGCTTCCTCGCGGTTTCCCGCGGTCATGTGCGCGCGGGCGAGCGCCTCGTATGCGAAGGGCAGATCCCAATCGGCGATCTCGTCCGCGTTCGCCTCGCAGTACGCGAGGCAGCGCCCCGCGTGGAAGAGCGCCGGCTCGCCGCGGCCGAGCGTGACGTAGACGCGCGAGATCTGCCACTCGCCACGCGCGAGATTGACGCCGGTGCCGACGGCGGCCCAGTGGTGGCGGGAGGCATGGGCGGCGTGGATCATCTCGTCGTCCTGCTCGGGCGTGCGCTCCGGCAACTCGATCAGCGTCCAGACGTGGTTGAAGAGGTCGACCGCCTCTTGCCGCTCTTCGGGGCGATGCATAAAGCGGAGGCTATCGCGGAAAGAAGGAGCGGATGGACACGCTCGCCACTCCGCTCGCGCTCCTCGCCGCCTTCTTCTTCGCCGTGGCGACCGTGTGCGAGCAGAAGGGCGCGATGGAGGAGCCGGAGTCCGGGACGCTGCAGCCCGGGTTCCTCGTCCGCCTGATGCGCAAGCCGGTGTGGCTGCTTGGGCTCGGAGCGGACGCGCTCGGTTACATCGCGCAGGCCGCGGCGCTCGGGCTCGGGCGTCTCGTGTCGGTGCAGCCGCTCCTCGTCGCGAGTGTCGTCTTCGCGCTTCCGCTCGGAGCGAAGATCACGCACCAGCACGTCGGGCGGCGCGAGATCCTTGGTGCGGCTGCCGTCTGCTCGGGCCTCGTGATTTTCCGGTTCGTGGCGACGCCGTACGGCGGGCACGACGACGCGAGCGCGGCCGGCTGGGTCATCGGCGCCGCGATCATCTCCGGGCTCGCAGTCCTGTGCGTGCTCGCCAGCATCGGCCGCTCGGCGGGAGTGCGCGCCACGCTGCTCGGCCTCGCGGCGGGGATGCTCCTCGGCGGCATCGTCGCGGCCCTGACCAAGGCCACGGTCGATCGCTTCGATCAGGGCCTTGAGGCGGTCGTCGGCGACTGGCACGTATACGCGCTCGGCGCAGTGGCCCTGACCGGCTTCCTGCTCCTTCAGGCCGCGCTGCAGACCGGCGCGCTCGCGCCGGCGATGACGAGCGACACGGTGATGGAGGCGCTCGCCGGGGTCGCAGTCGGAATCTTCGTCCTGAACGAGCGGATCGACCAGAGCCCGGCGGAGACGGTCGTGTCGCTGCTCGGGCTGGCGCTGATGGTCGCGGGCCTGTTCGCGCTTTCCAGCTGCCGCGGAGCCGTCAGACGGCGTGCACCATCCAGACGTTGGGCTCCCAGTAGCATCCGGCGTCCCGCTCTCGGTCGATCTCGAGCGTAGCCAGCCCGCCGGGGAAGACGTACTCGCCGCTCTCGGGAAACGGCATCTCCGTCCACTCCTCCCACTCGGCGACCGTGCCGGTGATGCGAAGCGACTGCGGCTCCGCCTTCAGCACCTTCGCGCCGGCGCGCTCGTGCACCCGTAGCCAGGGATCGAAGAGGAGCCCGTCTTTGCGGCGCCACGTCGCGTACCGCTCGATCGGGACGAGCGGGTAGCGGTCCTTCCAGTTCGGCCGCACGGGTGCGATCAGCGCCTCGAGCCCGTGCGTCACGCGCGATGTCGAGCATGGCACGCAGCGCGTCGCCGCTCCTGCCCCGTCCGCGCTGCGCCCGCGGGACGGAGATGAGCATGGCGCAAAGGACGTTGGCCCCTTCCTCGTCGAAGCCGCGCGCGATCGCGCCGTCGATACCGGCGGGAAGATCCTCGACCGTCCCGTCCCAGCGGACAGGGACGCAGCGCGCTCGCGCGAGGATCTCGTCGCTCTCGACGAGGTGGAACTGAAACTCCGCACGCTCCTCGGTCAGGCGGCCCCAGTAGCGGTTGAGCACGTCGCCATGGTTGTTGTACTCGGGGAACTGGTCCTTCGTCGCGTCCCAGGCCGGATCCATCAGGTCCGGCCGCTCGGCGACGGTCAGCGCTCGGAGGATGCGCGCTCCTTGATCTCCTCGACCACGGTCGGGTCGGCGAGCGTGGTCGTGTCGCCGAGCTCGCGCTGCTCGGCGACGTCGCGCAGCAGGCGGCGCATGATCTTGCCGCTCCGCGTCTTCGGAAGCTCCGGCGTGAAGACGATGTTCGCCGGCTTGGCGATCGGGCCGATCTTCTTGCCGACGTGGTCGCGCAGCTCCTCGAGCTTCTCGACCGAGCCCTCGGCTCCGCCCTTGAGCGTCACGTAGGCGACGATCGCCTGCCCGGTGCGCGGATCGGAGCGGCCGCAGACCGCCGACTCGGCCACGTCCCGATGGTCGACCAACGCGCTCTCCACCTCGATCGTCGAGATCCGGTGGCCGGAGACGTTCATCACGTCGTCCACGCGGCCGAGCAGCCAGAAGTCGCCGTCCTCGTCGATATGCGCGCCGTCGCCGGCGAAGTAGACGTCGCCGTACCGCGACCAGTAGGTCTCCCGGTAACGCTCGTCGTCGCGGTAGATCCCGCGCAGCATCGCCGGCCACGGGCGCTTGAGCACCAGGTAGCCGCCTCCGCCCGGGCCGACCTCGTTCCCCTGCTCGTCGTAGACCGCGGCCTCGATCCCCGGGAACGGCTTCGTCGCCGACCCGGGCTTCGTGCGCGTGATCCCGGGAAGCGGCGAGATCAGGATCATCCCGGTCTCGGTCTGCCACCAGGTATCGACCACGGGGCAGCGCCCGCCTCCGACGTGCTCGCGGTACCAGATCCAGGCCTCGGGGTTGATCGGCTCGCCGACCGTCCCGAGCAGCCGCAGCGACGAGAGATCGTGCTTCTCGGCGTGCTCCGGCCCCCACTTCATGTGCGTGCGGATCGCCGTCGGCGCCGTGTACAGGATGTCGACCTTGTAGCGCTCGACGATGTCCCACCAGCGATCGCGCTCCGGGAAGTCCGGGGTTCCCTCGTAGATCACGCCGGTCGTGCCGTTGCAAAGCGGGCCGTAGACGATGTAGCTGTGCCCGGTCACCCAGCCGATGTCGGCGGCGCACCAGTAGACCGAGTCGGGCTTGACGTCGAAGATGTAGTAGTGCGTCGACGCGGTGCCGACGAGGTAGCCCGCGGTCGTGTGGACGATCCCCTTCGGCTTCGCGGTCGTGCCGCTCGTGTACAGCAGGTAGAGCAGATCCTCGGAGTCCATCGGCTCGCAGGGACACGTCCCGGGGTCTGACCCCATTCCGTCGATGACGTCGTGCCACCAGACGTCGCGACCCTCGGTCCAGTCGATGTCGCCGCCGGTGCGGCGCAGGACGACCGCCTGCTTCACGGTCGGCGAGTCCGCGAGCGCCTCGTCGGCGTTCCGCTTGAGCGGAACGGTCTTCCCGCCACGCAGCCCCTCGTCCTGCGTGATGAGCAGCTCGCACTCCATGTCGTTCAGGCGGCCAGAGAGCGAGTCGGCGGAGAACCCGCCGAACACGACCGTGTGCGGTGCGCCGAGGCGCGCGCAGGCGAGCATCGCGACCGGGAGCTCGGGGACCATCCCCATGTAGATGCCGACGGGCGTTCCCTTGCGGACTCCGAGGCTCTTGAGCGCATTTGCGAAGCGGACGACCTCACGCTGGAGGTCGGCGAACGTCAGCGTCCGGCGCTCGTCGGCCGGTTCCCCCTCCCAGTAGTAGGCGACCTTGTCGCCGAGGCCCGCCTCGACGTGCCGGTCGACGCAGTTGTACGCGACGTTGAGCTTGCCGCCCAGGTACCACTTCGCGTACGGGAGCTCCCACTCGAGGAGCTCGTCGAAGGGCTCGAACCAGGTGACGCGCTCCCGCCCTTCCGTCTCCCAGAACTCGCGCCAGTCACGCTCGTAGATGTCCGGCTGCGCGTTCGCCTGCGCGGCGAAGTCGGGTGGAGGGCCGTAACGGCGCTCTTCGAGGAAGAGCGTCTCGATCGTCTGGTCGTTCGCTTTTTCTCTAGACACGGCGCTCACCCTAACCCTCGACCACCCTCAAGGGTGCCTGGCACCGTCGAAGGGTGGCGCGCCGATTGTTACGCGGATCGGCGTGATGAATCGCGCGATTCTTGTGATCCGCGCGACAGGTACGCGACATGACCTCACCCGTGCCTGGCACCGGTAAGGGAGCCTGATCCACGACACGCGCGGGGGAGCTCGGACTACGGCGCGAGGTCGTACGGGAAGTTCGTCAGGTTCTCGTAGCCCTCCTCGGTGACGAGGACGAGATCCTCGAGCCGGACGCCGCCGTAGCCCTGCCGGTACAGGCCGGGCTCGATCGTGACCACGTCGCCGGCGACGAACGGCTTGTCCCCGAGCTGCCCGAGGTACGGAGCCTCGTGCACCTCGAGGCCCACGCCGTGCCCGAGGCTGTGGAAGAACCCCTCGTCCAGCGGCTTCCCGGGCTCCTTCGTCCGCTGGGTCTTCTGACCGGCCTCCTCGAAGATGTCGCACGCGATCTCGAAGAGCTCGCGACCCGTCACGCCCGGCTTGATCGGATCGATCGTGCGGTCGACGGCCTCCTTGACGAGGCGATGCCACTCGACAATCTCCTCGTCGGGCTCGCCGACCACGAATGTCCGCGTCATGTCCGCGTAGCAGGCCGACTCCTTGTCCTTCGGGAAGAGATCGATCACGACCGGAGAGTCAGGCGGAATCTGACCCGCACCCATGTCATGCCCGCGCGCCCCCTGCTCGCCCCAGGCGACGATGAAGTCGTCGCTTGTGGCGCCGTGGTCCATGAAGGCCTGGCTCACCACGACCTTCATGCGCTCGACGGTCAGCGGCTCGCCCTCGAGCACGAGCCCGCCGTCGCCCGGCTCGGAGGCGCGCAGCATGTCCGCTGCGACCCGCATCCCAGCCTCGGTCGCCTTCTGAGCGCGGCGGATGCCGGCGATCTCCGCCGCGTTCTTCGAGCGCCGGCGCTCGTCGAACAGCTCTTCGTCGGCGCGCAGCTCGATGCCGTTCTCGCGCAGGAAGTCGGCGAGATCCACGGGGAACCAGAAGGGGACGGCCGCGTCGGTAATGCCGAGGTCGCGGCAGGCGCGGAGCAGGAGCTCGTTGCGGATCTCCCGCGGCTTCTTGCCCGACTTGAGCAGCTCGTCGATCCCATAGTCGTCGGGCATCCGCGTCTCGACGCCGAGCTTCTTGATCTTCTCGACCTCGAGGACGTTGGTCAGGACGTAGCGCGACCCGTTGTTCTCGACGTACAGGAAGGAGTCGCCGATCGCGACCGGAAGCTCGTGCCGGAGCTCCGGCGAGCGCTCGGTGTCGGCGTAAATCAGGACCTGATCGGCCACGGCGGGGATGCTATCCGCTCTGCATAGACTCCAAGAGATGGACGACGTGCTCGATCGAGCGCAAAAGCTGTTCGACTCGTACGACGAGGAGCTTCGCCGCGAGCTGCCCGCGGACGCCGAGATCTTCGACGCCCACGTCCACCTCGGCAACGACATCGACGGCATGAGCGGGACGCTTCGACGAGCTCACGCGCGATCCTCGATCGTTACGGCATCTCACGCTGCTTCATGTTCTGCATGGACGAGCCGGACCGGCATCCCGCGTTTCGTGCGCCGAACGACCGCTCGCTCGAGTTCGCGCAACCGCTCGAACGGACGGGTTATCCCCTTCGTCCGGCTCGACCTGAGCGAGGATCCGGTGGAGGAGGCGATCCGCTGTCTCGATCTCGGCGCCCGCGGGATCAAGCTGCACCCGCGCGCGCAGCGCTTCCTCCTGAACGACCAGCGCCTCGCGCCGATCTTCGAGCTCGCCGCCGAGCGCCGCGTCCCGATCCTGATCCACGGCGGCCGCGGACTCCCGCCGATCGCCGACCATCTCGCGCGACTCGTCGAGGCCAACCCGGGTGCGCAGCTGATCATCGCCCACGGCGGGATCGCCGACCTGGCCGCGCTCGCCGAGTGCTTCGGCGGCAAGGCGGGCGTCTTCTTCGACACCTCCGTCTGGAGCCCGGTCGACCTGCTCGACATGTTCCGGCACATCTCCGCCGAGCAGGTCCTCTTCGCCTCGGACTACCCGTACGGGCAGCAGCCGGCGTCGCTCCTGATCGCCCTGCGGACGGCGAAAGCGTCCGGCCTGGACGAGGAGGATCTCCGCAACATGCTCGGCCGCACCGCGGCCCGGATCGCGGATGGCAAGCCGCCGCTCGAAACCTCGGCGCCGCGCGGCGGCGACGTCTTCACCCAGCCGATGATCTTCGCGCGCATCCACCAGTACCTCTCGATGGCGACGCCGCTGCTCTGGACGCGCCAGCCGGACACGATCGGCGTGCTCGGACTCGCGCTCAACGCGACGAACGAGCGGAACGGCAGCGTGCCGGAGGACCTCGAGCGGATCAAGGAGCTCCTTTCGGTCGCACGCGACCTGTGGCGCTCGGCCCCCGAGGTCGAAGACGAGCAAGAGAGGCGCCAGCTCAGCAGGATGACGTTTCGTCTGATTCATCTGGCGGACATCTGGGCAGTGACGGCTGATGTCTGAATTGATCGTCAACGGGCAGCGCTACGCGCTGGACGTGCCGGTCGGCCGCTCGCTCGCGCTCTTCCTGCGCGACGAACTCGGCCTGACGGGGACGAAGCTCGGCTGCGAGGAAGGCCACTGCGGCGCCTGCACGGTTCTGCTCGACGGCGTCCCCACCCTGTCCTGCATCACGCTCGTCCACACGGTCGGAGAGCGCGAGGTGACGACGATCGAGGGCCTGCGCGACCATCCGCTGGTCGCCGCCTTCGTCCGCACCGACGCGCTGCAGTGCGGCTTCTGTACGCCCGGCCAGATCGTCTCCGCCTCGGCTCTGGTCGAGGCGAACCCGAACCCCAGCCGCGACGAGATCCGGCATGCGATGGCCGGGAACATCTGCCGTTGCGGCGCCTATCCGAAGATCGAGGAGGCTGTCCTCACGTGGCAAGACTGATCCGCACCGAAAAAGAAGTCGAGGGCAACTACACCGAGCAGTGGATCGTGGTCGACGAGGACCCGGTCGAGCCGTGGCCCGCGGGGCCGCGCGAGACCGTCGGCCAGCCGGCCGAGCGCGTCGACGGGCCCGAGCGCGCCCGCGGCGAGGCCGTCTACACGGCCGACCTCCAGCTTCCCGGGATGCTCCACACCGCGGTCCTGCGCAGCCCGCACGCGAATGCGCGCGTCACGAAGCTCGACCTGTCGCCCGCGGCCGACGCCCCGGGCGTGCGCGCCGTCCTCGCCCCGGAAGACCTCGACGTCTTCACGCGCGAGCCCGCCTATCAGGGCGCCGCGGTCGCGGCCGTCGCGGCCGACACGCTCGAGCAGGCCCAGGCGGCCGTCCGCCTGATCGACGTCGAGTGGGACGTGCTCGAACCGCTGCTCGACCCCGACGAGGCGGTCCAGCAAGGCTCGCTGATCGACGAGCCCGAGCGCTACGACCGCGGCGACGTCGAGCGCGGGTTCGCCGAGGCCGACGTGGTGGTCGAGGCCGAGTACCGGACGCAGACCGTCCTGCACAACTCGATGGAGACGCATCAGTCCGTCTGCCAGTGGGAAGGCGACGTCCTGAACCTCTACACCTCGACGCAGTTCATCTGGGGCGTGCGCGCGGAGACCGCCGAGAAGCTCGGCATCGCGGAGGACAAAGTGCGCGTCGTCTGCCACTTCATGGGCGGCGGCTTCGGCGCGAAGAACCATCCAGGCGAGTACACGTTCATCGCCGCCGAGATCGCCAAGCGCACCGGACGGCCCGTCCGCTGTGCGCTCACCCGCCGCGAGGAGAACCTGGTCAGCGGAAACCGGCATGCGACCGTCCAGCGGCTCCGTGCCGGCGCGAAGGCCGACGGGACGTTGACCGCGCTTGCCGGCGAGTTCGTCATGGCGGTCGGCTGGCGCGGCTTCAAGAGCTGGACGGCGGGGCCGATGAAGATGCTCTACAGCTGTCCGAACATCTCCACCGTCGAGCACGGCGCGAAGCTCAACACTGGCCCGAACGCCGCCTTCCGCGCTCCGGGTTTCGTCGAGGGCACGTTCGGCCTCGAGTGCCTGCTCGACGAGCTCGCCGCCAAGCTCGAGATCGATCCGCTCGAGCTGCGCCGAATGAACCACGCCGACAGCGACGTCATGGAGGAGCGCCCGTTCTCGTCCAAGAACCTGCTCGAGTGCTACCGCCGGGCCGAGCCGCACTGGCAAAGGCGGCAAGAGGTGCGGGACCGCTCGGAGGGCCCCTGGCGGCGCGGCGTCGGCATGGCGAGCCAGATCTGGTTCGGCGGCGGCGGCCCGCCCTCCTATGCGTGGGTGCGGGTCGGCTCGGACGGCCGAGCGACCGTGATCACCGCGATGCAGGACATCGGCACCGGTTCGCGCACCGCGATGGCGCAGATCGCCGCGGAAGAGCTCGGACTGCCCCTGGACCGCATCACCGTCTCGATCGGCGACTCCGCGCGCGGGCCGTACGCGGCCATCTCGGCCGGTTCCTCGACCATCCCCAGCATGGGCCCGGCCGTGCGCGCAGCCGCGCACGACGCCGCGCGGCAGATCATCGAGATCGCGGCGCAGCGCTACCACCTCGAGGAGCGAGTCCTCTCGCTCAGGGGCGGGAGCGTCGTCTCGGCCGACGGAGGTTCGTGGCCCCTGGAAGAAGTGACCGGCCTGCTCGAAGACGCCCAGATCCTCGGCAAGGGCGCGCGCGGGCCGAACCCGACGGGCATGCGCGTCCTCACGTTCGGCGTGCAGGTCGCCGAGGTCGCCGTCGACATCGAGACGGGCGAGGTCGTGATCGACAAGATCGTTGCGATCCACGACGTCGGGCGCGTGATCAACCCGCTCGGCGCCGCCAGCCAGGTGGAGGGCGGGATCATCCAGGGCCTCGGGCACACGCTGTCGGAGCAGCGGCTCATCGACCCAGCCAGCGGCGCCATGCTCAATCAGACGCTCGACGCCTACAAGATGCCGACGATCGCCGACGTCCCGGAGATCGTCACCGACCTGATCGACGTGCCGGACGAGCACCTGACCAACCTCGGCGCGAAGGGGCTCGGCGAGCCGCCGATCATCCCGACCGCCGCCGCGATCGCGAACGCGATCCGCGACGCGACCGGCGCCGACATCCGCTCGCTCCCGATCACTCGCGAGGAGATGCTGAAGGCGCTCGAAGAAGCGAAGCAGAAGGAGAAGACGCGTGGAGCTCCTGCGGCCGTCTAGCCTCGAAGAGGTCGAAGCGGCGCCCGGGCTGCTGCTCGCCGGCGGGACGGACGTCGTCCCGATCGTCAAGAACCACCTGATCGACATCGACACGCTGGTCGACATCCGCGGGCTCGTCCCCCGCGGGATCGACGGGACGAAAATCGGGGCCGGAACGACGCTGGCCGAGCTCGAGGTCGATCCGCAGATCCCCCAGGCGCTACGCGAGGCCTGCGCGTCGGCGGCCTCGCCCCAGCTGCGCACGATGGGGACGATCGGCGGCAACCTCCGCCAGGCGACCCGCTGCTGGTACTGGCGCATGGGCTTCCCGTGCTACCTCCACGGCGGCGACCGCTGCTTCGCGATGGACGGCGAGCACCGCGAGCACTCGATCTTCAGCAACGACTGGACGGCGTCGGCCCACCCGTCCGATCCGGCGGCCGCGCTGCTCGCGCTCAACGCAACGGTGCGGACGAGCCGCCGCGAGCTGCCGATCGCCGAGATCTACCGGCTGCCGAGCCAGGACAACCGCGACGTCGTAGCGCTCGACTACGACGAGGTCATCCTCGACCTCGACGTCCCGCAGCCCGACGCGAGCACCTACCTCAAGGCGGCCGACCGCCAGAAGTGGGCCTTTGCGCTCGTGGGCGTCGCCGCGGCGCGCTTCGGCAGCGAGGTGCGCCTCGCGCTCTGCGGCGTCGCGCCGATTCCGTGGGCGCTCGAATCCGCAGCCGATCTCGATTCCGCCACGCCGCTTCCGGGGAACGCCTACAAGGTGCAGATCGCCCGCGCCCTGATCGACCGTGCGCTTGCCGCGGTCGCTTAGCGTCGTCCTCCTGCTCGCCGCGCTCGCAGCAGCGAGCGGTTGCGGCGGCAGTTCTGGCGACAAGAACGCTTCCGGCGGCACGACGACTTCCGGTGGCACCACGACTTCGGGCGGGTGCACCAACGCCTCCGCCCCCTCGCCGAGGGACGAGTCGAATCACCAGGCGCCGACGTCCCAACTCGACTCCGGCAAGACGTACCAAGTCGTCGTCCAGACGAACTGCGGAGAGTTCACAATCACGCTCGATCAGAAGGGCTCGCCGAAGACGTCTGCCTCGTTCGTCTCGCTCGTGAACGACGGCTATTTCGACGACACGATCTTCCACCGGATCGTGCCGGGCTTCGTCATCCAGGGAGGCGACCCCACCGGCAAGGGCACAGGCGGGCCAGGCTACACGACCGTCGAACCGCCGCCGGCGGACGCGTCGTACGTCAAGTACGTGGTCGCAATGGCGAAGACCTCGTCCGAGCCGCCGGGGGCCGCAGGGAGCCAGTTCTTCGTCGTCACCGCGCCGGACGCCCAGCTCCCGGCGGAGTACGCGCTGCTCGGGAACGTGACCGACGGGAAGGACGTCGTCGACCGGATCGGCAAGCTCGGCGACCCGTCGACGCAGGCGCCCACGCGGCCGGTCGTGATCCAGAAGATGTCGGTCGAGACGTCCTGATCACGGCAATCGTCCTCGCCGCCGGGGCCGCAACGCGGTTCGGATCGCCCAAGCAGCGCGTCCTGCTGGCGCCGGTGCTCGACCGCGTGCGCTCCAGCGCCGTCGACGACGTGATCGTCGTCATCGGCGCGCACCAGGTCGCGACGCAGGCGCGAACCGTCAAGTGCCTGGAGTGGGAGCGCGGCCCGGGCGCGTCGCTCCGTTGTGGGCTCGACGAGCTTTCCGAGGAGGTCGAGGCCGCGGTCGTCGTCCTCGCCGACGGCCCGAATCTCCACCCGTACGCAATCGACCGCGTGATCTCGGTGTGGCGCGAGAAAGGGTCGCCGATCGTCGCCGCAGCGTACGGCGGTCAGCGGCTCCATCCGGTGCTGATCGAGCGCTCCGTCTGGGACGCTGTGCCAGACGAGGGGCTGCGCGACCTTCCGGCGGAGCTGGTCGAGTGCGGAGACCTCGGCGCGCCCGGCGACGTGGATACACGCGCCGACCTTCGGTAGCCGGCGAGCAGCCCGGCCAGCACCGGCGGCGTCGCCGCGATCGGCGAGGTTGCGATCAGCAGCAACCCCCAGAGCCAGCCCGCGACCGCCGTCGCGGCGGCGGCGGAGATGCGCCTGGCAACGAGAAGGCCGAGGAGGGCCGGGGCCGCGAAGTCGAGCCAGCCCATGGTCGCGTCCCCGAGAACAGCCTGCTGGAGCGAAGGCAGCGGCCGCCCGATGCTCGGCGGGACGCTGTGCTGCAGCGTGTTCATCGCCGGCCCCACGCTCCGGTCACCCCAGACGAGCACGCAGTCGAGGACGACGAGCAGAACGAGCCCGACGACCAGCCACGACCGAGGCGCGAGCGCCGCGACGACACCCGTCACAGCCAGACAGGCGCCGCAGATGAGCGCGACTCCCGCCGCCTGACCGTCGAGCGAGTCGGGCCGGAGCCACGCGAGCGCGTACACCCCCGGCACCGCAAGCGCCGGCAGCCAGGGTCGCGGCCACCCGCGTGCCCATCCCGCGCCGGCGGCCAGGATCGGCGTGACGACCGCCGCCAGCGCTGTTAGGAAGTCTGCGCCGCCGGTCGAGCTCGCGAGCGCGACCCCGACTGCCATCGCAGCCGCCGGGATGACGAGCCCGAGCGCGCGTGACGAGGCGAGTCGCCGCGGCCGTCCCGGCACGAGCACGAGCGCGGACTGGATGGCGACCAGCAGCCCGTAGGACGAAAGAAGTCCCATTCCGCGGAAGGTACCCGGCAGGAGCCAGCGCGCACAGCACGTTACAAATCACCTCATGCGCTGCTGGCTGGTCGCACTCGCCGCAGCAGGACTGGTCGTCGCGCCGAGCGCTTCGGCAAAGACGCTGAAGAAGATCGTGGTCGTCGGCGCGAACGGCACCTCGACCGAAATCACCGGCCTCGACTTCGGCGACTGGGCGAACTCGCCTGCGAGGGTCGCGCCGAAGGGACCGTTCGTCCTGGTCTATCCGCTGATGGAAGGAGACATCGTGGCGCAGCCCGGCCGGTATTACCCAGCGTTCCACGCGCTCTGTTTCTCGTGGGACCGGCGCTTTGCGGGCCGCTGCTACTCGGCGCCCTCATCGTTCGAGGCCGGAGCCGCAGACCTTCCTGCGCTCCAGCGAGCGCTGCCGTATGTGAAGCGAATCACCGTCGCGGGTAAGAAGAGAAGCGACTGGTCGAACGGCGCGGTCGCGATCGAACTCGCGTTCAACCGGCCCGGCCTCGCACGCGCGTTGCGTTTTCGCCCGCAGCATTGCCGTTCCGTCGAGGTCAAGTGGAGCGCCCCGAGCCGCCCGTCCCGCTTTTGGGCCTGCGCGGGCGGGATTTGGTCGGCCGGAAAGCTCTACCCGGCCGGACGGCTGCTCTTCTAAAGCAGCGGCGTCCGCAGCTCGGCGAGGCGCTGCTTCAGCGCCGGATCCATCTCCTCGGTCGCCGCCATGCGAACGAACTGCCTCAGGCCCTCTTCGAACTGGTAGCGCTTCGAGCAATAGCCGCACCCGTCGAGGTGCGCCTGCGCCTCAGCCCGTTCGCGCTCGGTCAGATGGCGGTCGAGGTACGGCTGGAGGACTTCCTCACACCACGCGCACGGATCGAAGGTCGCGCTCATTCCGCCGCCACCGTTGCTTCGGCCAGATGCCGCTTCAGGATGCGCCGACCGCGATGGAGCCTGGACATGACCGTGCCGACCGGGATGTCCAGGATGTGCGCCGCCTCCTGGTAGGAAAACTCGCCGATGTCGACCAGGACGATCACGTCGCGAAAGTCGTGTGGAACTGCGGCGAGCGCATCGACGATGTTGTCCTGTGAGAGGCGGTCGAGGACGCGCTCCTCGTCGGTCGACTCCTCGGAGTCGTCGGAGAGCCGGTTGTACAGGAAGTAGTCACTTTCCTCGAGATGCTGCGTGTCCGGGGAGCGCTGCTGCCGCCGGCCGCGGTCGATGTTCAGGTTCGTGAGTATGCGCAGCAGCCACGCTCGAAGGTTCGTCCCCGGCGTGTAGGACCGCCAGCTGCGGAAGGCCCGGGCGTAGGTCTCCTGCATGAGGTCCTCCGCCTCCTCCTTCGAATGAACGAGCCTCCGTGCCACCCGATACACCTGATCGGCTAATTGCAGTGCCTCCTCCTCGAAGCGCACGCGGTCACGCGCTTCGGTTGCGAGTTGCCTTCCCTGGGTGTCCGGCGATTCCCCCATCCGGGCCACCCTAGCGGCCTTTCCTCCGTCGATGAAAGGAACGACCCTCGAGCCCTTGTGTATTCCCGCTCTTTGCGGGGTACTGCCGCCTGAGCGAGCAAAAGGAGGCCGAATGGAAGGCTATGACGTCGTCTCGAACGACGACCAGAAGGTCGGCCACGTGGTCGACAAGCAGAACGGGTACCTGATCGTCGAGAGCGGACTGGTGCGGAAGCACAAGTACGCGGTTCCGCTCGACGCGGCGAGGACCGACGGGGACGAGGAAGTCGTCCGCCTGACCCTCAGCAAGCAAATGGTCGAGGAAGGCCCAACGGTCGACGACGGCAACTGGCAGGCCGTCGAGGAGTACTACGGACGGAGCTCGGAGCAGGAGGCACAGGCCGCCGCTGGACATCCCACCTGCCGACCAGTCGCGGGCCGAGATGCGCGAATCGCTCTCGGGCCCCGAGAAGGAGCTCGCCCAGCCGCGCAAGGGCGCGGTCGGGATCCATCAGGACGAGTGGAGCTCTAAGGAGTAGGGGCAGGCACAAAGCCTGCCTGCTTCATCGCGGCGACGAGCGCGTCTCGGTCGGTGCGCTCGTCGTCCCACTGAAGCGTGACGACCCCCATCAGGTTGGCGTTCGCCAGCTCGAGGCCCTCGTGCCCCTGCAGCGCAGCGCCGAGCCGCATCACGCAGCGCTCGCAGCGGATGCCGCTGACCTGGAGGGTTTCCGTCCGGACAGCCACTCAGTCGAAGTCTACGGTCCGCTCGACCAGGTCCCGGCAGGCGGCTTCGAGCCCCTGCGCCCGGCCGACCTCGAGCAAGCGGTCGCCCTCACAGCGGTCGAGAGCGATGACCTCGAGCAGCTCCTCCGTCCCGAGCTCGCGCGCGTACGGGCGGACGCGGTCGAGCAGCTCCGCCGCAAGCTCGGGCACCTCCACGGCGTGGCCGTCGTCGGGATGGATGAAGGTCGCGCGCGGGCCGAAGCGGGACGCGGCCCAGCGGTTCTGGTCGTAGACGACGCGGAAACCGAAGTCCCGTACGCGTCGCGGCTCGGCGAGCGCGTACGCGCAGAGCGCCTGGAAGAGCGCGACGAAAGCCGCGGTGAGCGCGACCGAAGTCGGCTGGTCGGGGCTGCGGATCTCGAGCGTCCCGAACTTCGGATGGACGCGGGCGTCCCACCAGATCGCCGTGTAGTCGGAGACGAGACCGGTCGCGACGAGCCGGTCCATCAGCTCCTCCCACTCGGCGAAGGAGGCGAGACTGGGCGGCGCTCCACGGCGCGGCAGGATGCCCGAGGATCTCGGCGCGGTACGAGGCCATTCCCGTCTCGTCGCCGCCGGAGTAGGGCGAGTTCGCCGAGAGCGCGAGAACGAGCGGGAGCCAGCCGAGGATGCCGTCCAGGACATGCAGGCTCTCCTCCGGGCCGGGCATGCCGACGTGGATATGGAGCCCGTTCACCCCCTGGCGGATGGCCGATATGCCCGCGTACTCGACGAAGTCGAGGTAGCGACGCTCGGGGACGATGACCAGGTCTTCGGGGTTCGCCAGCGGGTGGGCGCCGGCGGCGGCGATCGCCAGGCCGTTGTCGGCCGCGATCTCGGCAGCCGCCCTGCGCAGTGCTCGCACCGCGTCGAGCGCCTCGCTACCGCTCTCGATCACGCGCGTGTTCAGCTCGACCACCGAGGCATGGAGCTCCGTCTTCAGGAGGCCTGGCAGCTCCCTCGCCTCGGAACCGCCGACGAGCTGCTCGACCGCGGGCGCCGGCATCAGCGTTTCCGCGTCGACGATCATGATCTCCTCTTCGATTCCTAGCGAGAGCGGTGCGCTCTGGCCGAAGCGGTGCTCGATCACGTCTTGATCCCGTGGACCGGCCGTCCCGCCGCCTCCCACGCGTAGTAGGAGGCGCTGGGGCCGTACGAGTCCTGATAGTCGACGACCGACGGGTTACGCCCCACCTCCTTCGCGCGCTGCGCATGGCGGAGCAAGTTCGGGTCGTCCCGCTCCTCCCAGACGAGGATCAGGTGGACGGCCGTCATGAAGAGGGCGACGAACTCGCAGCCGGGCGCAGGGCAGGGGAAGGGATTGGTGCGGACGCAGAACCAGCCGGAATGGTCGGTGCCGCCCTCCTCCGTCCAGAGCGTCTCCTCGAGGATGGTGTCCACGCGGAGAGTGTAAGGAGAGGGCCCGGCCCTGAATTCAGGGCCGGGCAGTCAGGCGGCTAACCGAGGGAAGGGGGAGTCGTCGCGGGCAGCCGCCCAATGGGGACGTCGAGGCTGAGCCTTCTCTTGCCTCGATAGATCTCGAGAGTGACCGTGTCGCCCGGTTTCTTCCCGGCGATCAGGTCGCGGAAGCGCGTCTCGGAGCTGACCGGCACGCCGTCCACGCTGGTGATCACGTCGCCGCCGACGACGTAGCTCTCGCCGGCGACGATGATGCTTGCCGAGCCGCCCCTCACGCCCGCCTTGGCGGCCGGCGAGCGCGTGTAGACGTTCTGGACGATGAGGCCGCTCGTGACCGGGAGCGCGAACAGGCTGGCGACCTCCGGCGTGATCGCCTGGACGGTCAGGCCGATGTAGGGATGGGTCGCCTTGCCCGTCGTGATCAGCTGCTGCGCGACGGTCTTGACCGTGTTGATCGGGATGGCGAAGCCGATCCCGACGCTCCCCGACTCACCCGTATTGCCGGTCGAGATCGCAGCGTTGACACCGACGACGTCTCCGCGGGCGTCGATCAGCGGGCCGCCCGAGTTGCCCGGGTTGATCGCGGCGTCGGTCTGGATGATGTGGTCGATCGTCTGGGCGTTCGGCGACTGGATGCGCCGCTGAAGCGCGCTCACGATCCCGGCGGTGACGGTGCGCGTGTAGCCGAACGGATTACCAAGCGCGACGACGGCGTCGCCGACGCGGATACCGTCGGAGTTCCCGAGCGAGAGCGGCTTGAACGCACGCGCTTTGGCGCTGACCTTGAGCACCGCGACGTCCGTCGTCGGGTCGGACCCGACGATTCGCGCACCCAGGCTGTCGTTGTTCGAGAAGCTCACCCGGATCGAGGACGCGTCATGAACGACGTGGTAGTTGGTCAGGATGTAGCCGTCCTTCGAGAATACGAAGCCCGAGCCGAGCGCCTTCTCCTCGGTCAGGAAGCCGTACGGGCGTCCCGAAGACGGGATCGCGGGCCTGCGAGAAGAACTTGGCGGTGATCTGGACGACCCCCGGTGCATCGTGCTCGTAGATCTGTCCGATCGTCATCCCGTCCGTCGAGGCGACGCTCGCCGGGGGCGGCGCGGTCGTCGACTCGAGGAGCATCTCCCGCACTGTGGTGGTCCCGCTTCCGAATCCGCCGAAGAGCCACGCGCCGACGAGAGCCAGGGCTCCCCCGGCGGCGGCCACGGAAAGAAGGCCCGCGCCTTTGAGCACGGTGTCTGAGCGCCGTTCAGGCATGCGTCCGTCTTATAACCGTCCCCGGCTTAACCCTTTGTTCAGTTGGGTTAAGGCTCGGTTAACCCGCTTAGGGCCCGTCCTCCCCAGGTACGTAGAGGCGATGGTCGAGCTCGGGTATGCGGCCTCAGGTCGGGCCCGATCAGGAGGGCTTCTTCCGCTTCTACGCGGAGGAGGTCATGCCGCAGGTGTCGGAGCTGACGCCCGCACTGACAGCACGTTGAACGCCGGCACCGGGCGCGGGAAGCCCTTGAGCGTGAACTCCCCGACCGGCTCGATCTCGACGTGCTCCTCGACGTCTGCGAACAGACGCTGCCCGACCAGGATCTGGCCGCCGGTCGCTTCGTCCGACAGCCGCGCGGCGAGGTTCGTGACCGAGCCGATCGCGGCGTAGTCGGAGCGTCCCTCGAAACCGATCTCGCCGCACGTCGCGTAGCCGAGTGCGATCCCGACGCCGAAGTCGAGCTCGTAGCCACGCTTGCGCCACCGCTCGAGCAGGGTGGACATCTCCTCCCGAAGAGAGCACGACAGCTGCACAGCGCGCAGCGGCGCATCCGGAATCTCGATCGGGTCGTTGAAGAACAGCTCGACCCCGTCGCCCTGCAGCGATCCGACCGTCGCCTCGTAGCGCTCGACCAGGCGGCCGATCGCGGCGTGGAACTCGCCGAGCACGCCCATCAGCTCCTCCGGCTCGACTGCGTCCGCGAAGTTGGTGTAGCCGCGCAGATCGCAGAAGAGCACGGTCACCTGCCGCCGGTGGCTGCGAAGAACGGAGTCGTCACCGGAGTCGACGATCGCGTCCGCGAGCTGCGGCGACAGGAAGCGCTGCAGGCGCCGGAGGCGCTCGAGCTCCTCGACCTGGTCGTGGACGCGCTGCTCGAGCGTCCTGTTCAGCTCCTTGATCTCGTCGTGGTAGCGCTTGATGCGCAGGAGCGAGCGGACACGGGTGAGCAGCTCGTCGTGGTTGAACGGCTTGGGGATGAAGTCGTCCGCGCCGGCCTCGATCGCCTTCGTCTTCTCCTGGCCGATGCTGGACGTGACCATGATCACCGGCAGCACTGCTGTCTCCTCGTGCTCGCGCAGGTGCGTGCAGACGGCGTAGCCGTCCATCTCCGGCATCATCACGTCGAGCAGGATCAGGTCGGGGCTCTCGGCCTCGACCACTCCCAGCGCCTCGCGTCCGTTGCTCGCCGAGACGACCTCGTAGCCGCGCGGGACGAGCACTGCCTCCATCAACCGCACGTTCTCCGGCACGTCGTCGACGACGAGGATCTTTGCGACGCCGTTCTGGCTATCCACGGTCTTCCTCGAAGTAGCCCGCCACCGTCTGGATGAACTCGAGCACGTCGACCGGCTTGGAGATGTACCCGTCGAACCCGGACTCGAGGAAGCGCTCGCGGTCACCGGACATCGCCTGTGCGGTCAGCGCGACCACCGGTATCGCCTTCGTTCGCTCATCCGCCTGGATGCGTCCCAGCGCCTCGATCCCGTCGATCCCGGGAAGCTGGACGTCCATCAGAATCAGGTCGGGGATGTGCTCGGTCGCGAGCTCGACCGCCTGTTCCCCGCTCGTCGCCTCGAACGTCTCGTAGCCCTTGGCCTGGAGGACGTCGCGAAAGAGCTTCATGTTCTTCTCGTTGTCCTCGACGACGAGGATGCGCTGGCCGCTCACGAGGCTGACCCTACGGGAATCGTGAAGGTGAATGTGCTGCCCTTGCCCGGCTCGGACTCGACCCAGATGCGGCCACCGTGCAGCTCGACCAGGCTCCTGGACAGGGCGAGGCCGAGGCCGGTGCCTTCGGGGCGCTCGCCGTTGGTGTCGCGCGCCTGCTGAAACTCCTCGAAGATGCGGGCCTGGTCGTCGGGGGCGATGCCGGGGCCGGTGTCGCGCACGGCGATCCTCACCTCCCCGTTCTCTTTGGCGGTGGAGACGTCCACCCGCCCGCCGCGAGGGGGTGAACTTGACCGCGTTGGAGAGCAGGTTGAAGACGACCTGCCGGATACGGCGCTCGTCTCCTTGGACCAGGTCGACCTGGGGGTCGAGCGCGAGCTCGAGCTGCACGCCGTTCTTCATCGCGCGCTCCCTGACCATGACGACTCCGCGCTCCAGCGCCTCGCGGAGGGAGAACAGACCGCGCTCGAGCTCCACCTGGCCGGCCTCGACCTTGGACAGGTCGAGGATGTCGTTGATCAGCTGCGAGCAGGTGGTCGGACGAGGAGAGGATGTCGTCCAGGTACTCGTCCTGCTTCTCGTTGACCTGGCCGAACAGCTTCTCCTTGAGCACCTGGGAGAAGCCGACGATCGCGTTCAAGGGCGTCCGCAGCTCATGGCTCATGTTGGCCAGGAACTCGGACTTGTGCTTGGAGGCGACCTCGAGCTCCGCGCTCTTCTCAGCCAACTCGCGCGTCCGCGCCTGTAGCTCGCTGACGTCGCTGTAGATCGCGAAATACCCGACCTGCTCCCCGGCGACGAAGACGGGTGCCGAGACGACGTCCACGTCGACGAGCGACCCGTCCTTGCGCGTCCGCTGTGTCAGGACTCGACCGGGCTCCCGGCCCGCGGCCGCGATCGCGGTGCGCTCCTTGGCCTCGGCATGAAGATCGGGATGCGCGGCGACCATGTCGTCGATGTCGCGGCGAACCGCCTCGGCGCGCGTGTAGCCGAAGAGGCGCTCGGCGGCGGGATTCCACGCGGTAACGGTTCCGCTCATGTCGAGGGCAACGATCGCGGTCGGGCTCGAATCGAAGAGCGCCTCGTAGTAGCGCCTCTGCCGCTGCAGCTCTCCGATGTCGGTGAAGATCCCGTAGTACCCGACCTGCTTGCCCGTCGACGAAGATCGCGCAGCCAACGACGTCGACGTCGACGAGCGTCCCGTCCTTGCGCGTCCGCCGGGTGACGACGTGGACGTCTTCTCCGGCGCGCGCCCGGCTGCTGACCTCGACGGCCTCGCTATAGACGTCCGGGCGAGACGCGACCAGGGAATCGATCTTCCGGCCCATGGCTTCGTCCCGGCTGTAACCGAACAGGCGCTCTGCGGCCGGGTTCCAGGAAGTGACGACGTCGTCCATGTCGACGATCGCGATCGCGGAAGGGCTCGTCTCCAGCAGCGACTCGTTGTACCCGTCCGGGCGATGCCGCTCGCTCACCGTTTCGCTCCCACGGGCAGGGTGAAGGTGAAGGTCGAGCCCTCGCCCGGCTCGCTGTCGACCCAGATGCGGCCGCCGTGCAGCTCGACCAGGCTCCTGGACAGGGCGAGGCCGAGGCCGGTGCCCTCGGGGCGCTCGCCGTTGGTGTCGCGCGCCTGCTGGAACTCCTCGAAGATGCGCGCCTGGTCGTCGGGGGAGATGCCGGGACCGGTGTCGCGCACGGCGATCCTCACTTCGCCGTTCTCTTTCGCGGTGGAGACGTCCACCCGCCCGCCCGACGGGGTGAACTTGACCGCGTTGGAAAGCAGGTTGAAGACCACCTGGCGGATACGACGCTCGTCGCCTTCCACCAGGTCGACGGAGGGGTCGAGCTCGAGCTCGAGCTGCACGCCGTTCTTCGTCGCGCGCTCCCTGACCATGACCAATCCCCGCTCCAGTGCCTCGCGCAGCGAGAACAGCCCGCGCTCGAGCTCCACCTGGCCTGCCTCCACCTTGGAGAGGTCGAGGATGTCGTTGATCAGCGCGAGCAGGTGGTCGGCCGAGGTGAGGATGTCGTCCAGGTACTCGTCCTGCTTCACGTTCACCTGGCCGAACAGCTTCTGCTTCAGCACCTGAGAGAAGCCGACGATCGCGTTCAAGGGCGTCCTGAGCTCGTGGCTCATGTTCGCGAGGAAGTCGGACTTGTGCTGGGAGGCGACCTCCAGCGCCTTCGTGCGCTCGGCCACCGGCGCTCCAGGCCGGTGATCAGCTCCTGCACGCAGCTCGCCATCTGGTTGAAGGCCGAAGCGAGCGCGCCCAGCTCGTCCTTGCGATCGAGCTCGATGCGCTCGTCGTAGGCGCCTGCGCCGATCGCCTCGGCCGCCACCTGCAGGCGCTTGATCGGGCGCACAAGCCGGCGCGCAAGCAGGATCGAGAGTCCGACTGCGGCCGCGACGAAGGCGGCGATCAGCAGGGCCGTCTTCCAGATCTTCCCGCGCAGGGGAGCAAAGGCAGCGCTCTCGGGCTGCTCGACGAAAACCTTCCAGCCCACCGGATCGACGGTGGCCCAAGCCGAGAGGACATGGTCGCCCTGGAAGTTCTTTCCCGAGGCGGAGCCGTTCGCGCTCCGCTTTGCAGCGTGGACCTGCGGAAGGCGCGCAAGGACCTTCACCTGCCCGAGGGCCGCACGGCGCATGACCTCCTCCTGTGGATACTCGATCGGGAGGCTCGTCTGGCTGAGGACGTACGCGTAACCCGATTTGCCGAGGTGCTCGCCGGCGAAACGCTCCCGGAAAGCGTCCAGCGCGGAATACTGCTCCCACACGACGCCGCCGCCGTAGTTGGCCGCAGCGAAGATGTCGAGCACGTTGCCGCCGCTGGCTTCCTCCCGTCGCCACCACCCTGGTTCGCGGCAATCTCGGCGAATGCGACGCCGTTGTTACTCGCGCGGCGCAAGAGCTCCGGTATAGCTGCGGGCGTCGGAACCTCGATAATCCCGAATCGGCGCGCTTCTTCCCATGCGGGTCGAGGTACGCCATATACACGATGTTCGAGTCCGCCGCCCGCCGGTAGCGCAACATATCCTCGAGCCTCAGAGTCGAGCCGGACGGATCGACTGCAGCCATCGCGTTCGTTTGCTCGTCGAGCTTCTCTCCGATGGCGCGCGCGAGCTGGCGCGCCTTTTCCTGCTGCACACGGATTAGCGCCCGCTTGTTGTCGTTGTAGGACGAGTCGAGCAGGTACCAGCTGATCCCGATCGCCGGCACCACCACGAGCAGGGTGAACACGGCCACGTACTTCGCGGTCAGCGAGTTGAGCCAGGTGGCGAGGCGTTCCTTCACTGTGGCCTCCGCGGGCAGCGTGAAGGTGAAGGTCGAGCCCTTGCCCACTTCGGACTCGACCCAGATGCGGCCGCCGTGCAGCTCGACCAGGCTCCTGGACAGGGCGAGGCCGAGGCCGGTTCCTTCGGGGCGCTCGCCGTTGGTGTCGCGCGCCTGCTGGAACTCCTCGAAGATGCGCTGCCTGGTCGGCGGGGGCAATGCCGGGGCCGGTGTCGCGCACGGCGATCCTCACCTGGCCGTTCTCTTTCGCGGTGGAGACGTCCACCCGCCTCCCGGAGGGGGTGAACTTGACCGCATTGGAGAGCAGGTTGAAGACGACCTGGCGGATGCGGCGCTCGTCTCCTTCCACCAGGTCGACGGAGGGGTCGAGCGCGAGCTCGAGCTGCACGCCGTTCTTCGTCGCGCGCTCCCTGACCATGACCACGCCGCGCTCCAGTGCCTCGCGCAGGGAGAACGAGCCCGGTCTCGAGCTCGACCTGGCCGGCCTCGACCTTGGACAGGTCGAGGATGTCGTTGATCAGGGCGAGCAGGTGGTCGGCCGAGGTGAGGATGTCGTCCAGGTACTCGTCCTGCTTCTCGTTCACGGGGCCGAACAGCTTCTGCTTCAGCACCTGGGAGAAGCCGACGATCGCGTTCAGCGGCGTCCTGAGCTCGTGGCTCATGTTCGCGAGGAAGTCGGACTTGTGCTGGGACGCGACCTCCAGCGCCTTCGTGCGCTCGGCCACCCGGCGCTCGAGGCCGGTGATCAGCTCCTGCACGCGCTCGACCATCTGGTTGAAGGCCGACGCGAGGGCGCCCAGCTCGTCCTTGCGATCCAGATCGATGCGCTCGTCGTAGGCGCCTGCGCCGATCGCCTCGGCCGCCACCTGCATGCGCTTGATCGGCCGGACAAGCCGGCGCGCGAGCAGGATGGAGAGTCCGATCGCCGCCGCGACGAAGGCGGCGATCAGAAGGGCGGTGCGCCAGATCTTCCCGCGCAGGGGAGCGAAGGCCGCCGACTCGGGTTGCTCCACGAACACTTTCCAGCCGGCCGAGGGCACGACGGCCCATGCACTCAGGACCTTGCGGTGGCGGAGATTCTCACCGGTCGCCGACCCGACGGGCAAATCCGAGCCCAGCGCCAGCTCGACCTGCGGGAGCTTCAGGTGGTCCGGCAGGATCGAGATCTCCCCGCCCCCGGTGAGCGCGCTAGTCGTCGACCAGGCGCGGCGGATAGTGGAGCGGCTGCCCCTGATTGCCGACGGCGTAGGCATAGCCATCGCCGAGCTGCGCCTCGTCGAACAGATCCACGAAGGCGCTCCCGTACAGAACCTCACCGATCGCCCCGTCGCCGGAATTCTCCCCTGTCGCGACGGTGAATCCCGGCGTCGGCTCGCCGCCGAGCCCTTGGGTGTCCTCGATATCCAGGACATCGCTCACGAAAATCTCGTTTATGGCTTCAGCGAGCTCGGCCCGCGAGAGGGATCCGCCTCGACGTGCCTGCGAGTGTCACCCGCTCCTGGCCCCGTCTCAGCCACCGTCTCAGCACGCGAGTTCGCGTAGAAGGCGATGATCGGCGACAGGCGGCTGAAGGATCAGAGGGTGGAGAGCCTCTTCGATCTGCGCGCGACTCCGTCCCTGACCCTGGATCGAGCCGAGCCGGTCCGCAAGGTCGACCAGACGCTCGTCGATGCGCCCCGCGAGCGCCTGCGCCTGGGCCTGCTGCTCGTGGATCAGCGCCGCCTTGTTGTCGCTGTAGGAGGAGTCGAGCAGGTACCAGCTGATCCCGATCGCGGGCACCGCCACGAGCAGCGTGAACACGGCCACGTACTTGGCGGTCAAGGAGTTGAGCCAGGTGGTCAGGCGCTGCTTCATGCTTTCGCCTCCGCGGGGAGCGTGAAGGTGAAGGTCGAGCCTTCGCCGAGCTGGGACTCAACCCAGATCCGGCCGCCGTGCAACTCGACCAGCTTCCTCGAGAGGGCGAGCCCGAGACCGGTGCCCTCACGCTGCTCCTGGCCGGCCTCGGTCTGCTGGAACTCCACGAAGATCCGCTCCTGGTCCTCGGGGGCGACGCCGGGCCCGGTGTCTGCGACCGAGACCAGAACCTCGCCGTTTTGCTGGGCGGAGCGGACCTCGACGCGTTCCGCCCGGCGGGGTGAACTTGACCGCGTTCGAGAGCAGGTTGAAGACGACCTGGCGGACGCGGCGCTCGTCTCCCTCGATCAGCTCGATCTTCGCGTTGGGCTCGACCGAGAGAGCGACACCATTCTTGACGGCGCGCTCCCTGACCATGACCACGCCGCGCTCGAGCGATTCTCGCAACGAGAAGGGAGCCACCTCGAGCTCGACCTGGCCCGCTTCGACCTTGGAGAGGTCGAGCACGTCGTTGATCAGGGCAAGGAGGTGGTTGGCGCGAGCCGTGGATGTCCTCCAGGTACTCCTCCTGCTTGTCGTTCACGCCGCCGAACAGCCTCTGCTGCAGCACCTGGGTGAAGCCGATGATCGCGTTCAACGGCGTGCGCAGTTCGTGGCTCATGTTCGCCAGGAACTCCGACTTGTGCCGGCTCGACGCCTCGAGCTCGCGGTAGAGCCGCTGAAGCTCGTCGTTCATGCGATTGACGTTCACCGCCAGCGCGCCGAGCTCATCCCGGTTCGCCACGGCGACGTGCCGCGAGAAGTCGCCGGACTCGATACCTGCGAGACGTCGTCCGATGCGCTGGATGGGCCAGATCAGCGACCAGGAAAGGACGAAGCCGAGCAGCAGGGCAAGAGCCACGGTGCCGGCTGCAACGGCGATGAAAAGGTTCCGCGAGCTGTCGTAGGAGCTGCGGTTCAGCGCCACCAGAGCGTCGGTCTTCTGCTCGCGTGGTGCCTGCCAGCACCGAGGCGGCGTCCTTGAGATTCTCCGCTCGTAGCTCTGCCGTCCGATGGAGCGGGAAGAGAGACGCTCTCGCTGCTGTCGATTCTGCTCACAACCCGTTCGAGCTGGTTGTAGTTCGCGGCGACCTTGCGGAAGTACGGGGCTTCTGCGGGCGTGGGTCTGAAGCTCAGTTCCGCGGCCTGTCCGAGGTCGGCGAGCGCCACGCCGAAGACCTGATCGATCGAGCGCAAACACTCCCTCGTACCCGGGCCCGCGCTCGCTTTGCCGCCGTTCAGCCACGCCTCCGCGTCGGCGCCGCCGGCGCAGAGCCCAGGATGTCCCGAACCGTCGAGGCTTGCGTGTACAGGTTCTGGTAGCCGGCCGCGCGAGCCTGGAGACCCTTCAGCGTCTCGCCTCGCGGAGTTCGACTGGCCGAGCACGCGGACTCCGAGCACGGCAACGAAAACGAGCAGAGCCGCGATGCAGAGGAACGACACGAGCAGCTTCGTCCGCACTTTCACCGGGATGCGCGCGACGGATCGGACGAGTGGATTGTCAGCGCGGCTCAACAGCCGCCGAACGAATCCGGCGGCTGTTGAGCGACGTGTCCGCGCTTCGGTCACGAGGATTTCAGGGACTCAGGGTCGGCGACGACCCGATGAATTTCGTGATGAGCCACTTGCCGCCGATCTTCTTCAGATCCTCGGAGACGCCGTTGACGAACACCACCTTTTCTGTTGCCACGTCGACGTAGTGGCACTCGAAGTACAGCGTCGCCCTGTCTCCGTTCACGCTCACTCGCATCTTGTACGCCGGCGTCTCGGAGACCCAATGGTTCTGGGGTTGGAACGGTCCCGCCTTGCTGAATACCTCCCTGATCGCAGCCTTTCCCTTGTAGGCCTTCCCGCCGAGGATGAAGACCCCGTTCGGCGCCCACAGCGACATCATCAGGTCGAGGTTCTTCTTCGAGGTCGCCTTGTGCCAGGCCACCTCGATCTGTGTGATCGAGTAGAGCTCGGCCTTCTGCGGCATGCTCGGGCCCGGCCCCCGACATCAGGTCGGCCTGCGCGACGACCGGTAGGGCGAGCGCGGCGATTCCGGCAGCAATCACTATTGATCGCGAAGACATCCTGCTCCTTCCCATAGGTTTCTGCTCCTTCCCGCAGATTTCTCCGGCATCTTGTCAGCGGCGGGCAATCGCGTCTAGCTGGGTACCGAGAGACCGGAGGGGCGGATAACCCCCCTTTGCGAGCCCTGGCTGGCACGCTTGCCGCGAGCGCGGCCGAAGTGCATAGTCAAAGGACATGGAGCCCGCCGGAGCCAAGATCCTCGTCGTCGACGACATTCCGGAGAACGTCCGGCTCCTGGAGGCAGTGCTCGTGCCGCGCGGCTACCAGGTGTTTCCGGCCATGTCGGGCGAAGAGGCGCTGAAGCTGGTCGAAGAGCACGACCCGGATCTCGTCCTCCTCGATGTGGTCATGCCGGGGATGGACGGCTACACCGTGTGCCGGAGCATCCGCGCCAACGACGAGACCGCGCTCCTGCCCGTGATCATGGTCACCTCGAGCATCGGGCCGGAGAAGACCGAGGCGATCGAGGCCGGCGCCGACGACTTCATCCCCAAGCCGTTCAACCACGGGGAGCTGCTGACGCGCGTGCGCTCGCTCCTGCGCATCAAGCGCTACCAGGACGAGATCAAGGAGCTCAACCGGACGCTCGAGCAGCGCGTCCAGAGCCAGGTCGACACGCTCGAGCACCAGGCGGACGAGCTGCGCGCCTCACGCTCGCGCATCGTGGCCGCCGCGGACGCCGAGCGGCGCCGGATCGAGCGCGACCTGCACGACGGGGCGCAGCAGTACCTGGTCGGGCTGGCCGCGAACCTGCGCGCGGCGGAGGGTCTGATCGAGTCCGATCCGGCCAAGGCAAAGGCGATCCTGGACGAGCTGTCGGGGACGATCGGACAGGCGATGCAGGAGTTCCGCGACCTCTCGCACGGCATCTACCCACCGCTCCTGCAGGATCGCGGGCTGGGCGAGGCGCTGGCCAACGCGGCGCGCGGGCTTCCGATTCCGGCGCGAGTCGACCCGGACGGGATCGGCCGCTACGAGCCCGCCGTCGAGGCGACGATCTATTTCTGCTGCGTCGAGGCACTTCAGAACGCGGCCAAGCACGGCGGCGAGACGCGCGTCCGTTCGCCTGTGGGAGCAGAACGGAACCGTGTGCTTCGAGGTGGCCGACGACGGCCCCGGGATCGATCCGGACGGCAAGCCGGGAGCGGGCCTGACCAACATGCGCGACCGTGTCGGAGCCATCGGCGGAAGCGTGGAGATCGGCGCCGCCAACGGGTCGGGAACGACCGTCCGCGGCTCGATCCCGGTTCAGCCCTCCGCCAGGTAGAGCAAGACCGCCTTGACGCGGCGGTTGATGTCCTCCTGCCAGGTGAGTCCGAGCTTCTGGAAGATCGAGTGGACGACCTTCTCGACCGACCGCTCGGTGATGACGAACGAGGCCGCGATGGCGGCGTTCGTCTTCCCCTGCGCCATCTGCTCGAGCGTCCCGCGCTCGCGCGGAGTGAGCTCGTCGAGCGGCGAGCTCTTCGCCGAGCGGGCGCCGACCAGCGCCTCGACCACCTTCGGGTCGACGACGGAGCCGCCGCCGGCGACGGTTCGGATCGCGGCGGGAATCTCTCCCGCCTCGCTCACGCGGTCCTTGAGCAGGTAGCCGCGGCGTTCCGCTCCCTCGGCGAGCAGGGCGAGCGCGTACTCGGGCTCGGCGAACTGGCTCAGGGCGACGACGCCGGTCTCGGGGCTCGTCGTCGCGTAGTCGATTGGCGACCTGGATGCCTTCGTCCGAGTTGTCCGGCGGCATGCGGATGTCCGTCAGCACGAGATCGGGGCTCTGCTCGACGATCGCGCGTTCGAGCGACGGCAGGTCCTCGCAGACCGCGACGACCTCGATGTCGTCCTCCTCCTCGAGCAGCCGTCAGGACGCCCTCGCGCACGAGGTAGTTGTCCTCGGCCAGGACGACGCGGATCATCCGCGCGCCCCGTGGGACGAAGAAATGACCGTTCTCAGTCCAGGCGGAGCTTGATCTTCGTTCCCTGGGGCAGGAGGCGCACGACGGGCGTCATGTCCTGCGCGCCCGACACCAGCCAGATCTCCACGCGGCTCAGCCGGACGCGGTCGGCATGCACTCAGACCCGCCATCGCATCCCTGACGGCACGTTGCGCATCCTTGCGATCAATGGTTCCCACCCCGCCCTTGGACGGGAGGATCGTGATGGCCGGAAGCGGGCCGCGGTAGCGGAAGGGCGACGCGTGCGGGCGCGCGGGGATGCCGGCCGCATACAGCGCACCGGTGTAGGCGAGGGCAACGCCTCCCGCCGCTACGAGGATCCAGCGCCGGCCGACAGCGATCTCCGGCGCGAACCGCCGGTAGAGCGCGCGCACGAGGCAGACGATCGCGAGCGAGCCCAGCACGGCGACCTTGCTCCAGTACTCGGTGCGCACCGCCGCGATCGTCAGCGTCGCCAGCAGCGCGATCGAGACCGAGTAGACGAGCCGCGCCCGTGTCGTCTTCGGGCTCGTCTTGGGGTCGGTGATCATGAAGAACAGAAAGACGAGGATCTCGGGCGAGGTGACGAGGATGCGCCAGAACGTGAAGCCGGTTATCTCCCCGAGATGCCAGCGCGCGGTCATCGCGTGGCCGCTGAGCGCGAGCACGCCGGTCGAGGCGGCGAAGGCGAGCCAGAAGCCGGCGGCGATCGTGACGAGCTTCAGCCGAGCGAGGATCGCGAGCCCGCCGAGGACGATGATCGCGAGCGCGACCGCCATCCACGCGTCCATGGGGCCCCACCAGAAGTTGAGCGGCTCGGCGCGGCCGGAGCCGAGGATCAGGAAGCAGAGGACGAGCCCGATGTTGGACGGGTTGAAGATGTGCGCGCCGCGCAGCCGCAGCACGTACTTGGAGAGCAGCGCGACCGCGGCGGTGCCGGCGAAGATCCACCAGCCGCGCAGGCTCCACCAGTCGCCGTGCTCCGTGCCCGGGACGCGCAGCACGAACGCGACGCCGTTTCCGGTCAGCAGCGCGCTCGCCGGCCACATGATGATCCGCTGCTGCCGGAAGACGATCGCGAGCTCGAGGATGGCGCACACGCCGATCGAGATGAGGATCTGCGCGATCGACAGGTCGAAGTCGAACGCGACCTGGCCGAGGACCTGGAGCGAGACGATGACCGCGGCGAGATGCAGTCGCGCATCCTTGATGGAAGGAAGAACGACCGGGTAACCGGCTGAGGCAACTGTTGCCAAGCAGATGTAGTTTGGCACCGTGCTCGGTGTCGTGGGCAGCCTGGCGCTCGACCTGGTCGACGGCGAGCCGCCGCGGATCGGCGGGGCCGTCTACTACGCCGCGGGTGCGCTCCGCCGGCTCAGCGCGTCGCCCACTGTCCTGGCGCGCAGCGCGCCTGCCGACCGCCCGGCGGATTTCGACGCCGATTGGCTCCCTGCTTCGGTGACGACGACCTTCTCGTTCTCCTACGAGGGCGACGTCCGCCGGATGCGCGTCGAAGCGCTCGGCGATCCGTGGACCCCGGAGGACGTGGGCGGCCGGCTGGAAGGCGTGGAATGGCTGCACGTGGGCGGCGCTTCTGCGGTCCGACTTCCCGGCGGAGACGCTTGCCGCGCTCGGCGAGGGCCGTGTGCTCTCGCTCGCCGGCCACGGCCTCGTTCGCGCCGCGCGGACCGGCCCGCTCCGGCTCGACGCGGACTTCGATCCGCGCATGCTCGACCACGTCGACATCCTCCTGCTCGCAGAGGAAGAGGCTGCCGTCCTGCCCCTCGACGAGATCGAAGTCCCCGAGGTCGTGGTGACGCGGGCGTCTCGCGGCTCGATCGTCCGGGCCCGCGGGCGCGAGACACACATCGAGGCCAGGCCGGTCGCGGACGCCGATCCAACCGGCGCGGGCGACAAGTTCGCCGCTGCTTACCTCGCCGCGCGCTGGGACGGCGCGGATCCAGTCGGTGCCGCACGCGGCGCGTCCGACCTCGTCTCCGAGATGCTCGAGCGGCGATGAGAGCGCAGGTCGAGACGGTGGACGGCCTCTTCGAGCTCGACCTCGACGAAGAGGACGTGCTCGACTTCGACCCCGACGGCTCGCTTCCGCGCTACGAGCCGCTCGAGCTGCCGTTCCCGGGAGTCGTCGCCGCGGACGCTTCGGGTTCGACCATGGTCGCGGTCGTCGGCCGGCGACCGCCCCTCGTCGTCTCCTACGACGCCGGGGTCACATGGACGGAGACCGGCGGCGGGCTTCCGCCCGGAACCGCCGTCGCGATCGCGCCGACCGATCCCGACCTCGTGCTCTTCGCCGCCCGCAACCGGCTCTACCTGTCCCGCGACGGCGGACGCTTCTGGACGAGCCTCGCGCCGGAGCTGCCGGCGATCCGGGCCGTGGCCGTTACGGAAGCCTGAACTGCCCGCGCGCGACGACGACCGCAGAACCGCCCACCGCCACCCGCTCGACCTGCTCGGCCGACCCGTCGACCCGGGCGTGGAGCGTGGACGGTCGGCCGATCTCGACCCCCTGCGTGATCTCGATCTCGTCGCCGAAGGAGATCAGGCCGTGGCGCGCGAGGTGCAGCGCGAGCGGCCCGGCGGCAGATCCGGTCGCCGGATCCTCGGGGACCCCGGCCCCGGGCGAGAACATTCGCGTCTTCCACCGCTTCCCGGAGCCCGCGAAGCAGTTGACCCCGAGGATGCCCGGTAGCTCGGCCAGCTTGCCGAGATCCGGCCGGAGCGCCGCTACGTCCTCCTCGGACCCCAGCGTCACGTACACGTGCTTGATCCCGTTGTCGTAAACCTCGATCGGCAGTTCCGAGCGCTCGACGCGCAGAGCCTCGAGCAACTCCTGTTCGTCGGCGTACGGCTCGAATGTGGGGATCGGCTGCGTCATCCAGCCGAAGATGATCCGCGCCCCTTCCCGTTCGAGCGCGACCGGGACGATCCCTTTGCCGGTCTCGAGCCGGATCTCGGTCAACTGGAGCGGCGCGGCGAGGACGAACGCCGTCCCGAGCGTGGGATGCCCCGCGAACGGGATCTCCTGGGCCGGCGTGAATATCCGGATGCGCGCGTTCCCGCCCTCTTCCGCCGGGAGGACGAAGACGGTCTCCGACAGGTTCGTCTCGCGGGCGAGCTGCTGCATCCGTTCCGTCTCGACGTCGCGCCCGTCGGTGAAGACGGCGAGCGGATTCCCCGCGAGCGGCGTGTCGGTGAAGACGTCGCAGATGACGTAGCGGAGGTCCACGTAGCCACTCTACGCGGAGGAGGTCTGGGGGAACCCGGAGGTTCCCCCAGCTACCTGTCGTGCGACGCGGCTAGGCCGGCTGGGGCCCGCGTCGCTGGCGGGAACCGACGAACCCGGCTCCGAGGATGAGGAGCACGAGCCCGCCTGCCAGAGCGGCTTCTCCGCCCCGGCTGTCGATGAAGCTCTGGCCTCCGCCGCCGGTGGACGCTGCCTCGGTCGAGGCGCGCGGTCCGCTGCTAGTCGCGTCGGTGACCAGGTTGGAGACGGTGCCCGTGTCGCCGGTCGCCTCGATCGCGGCGAGCTGCTGCGCCGGGGTCAGCCCCTCCACGGGGGAACCGGCGCTGCTCGTCGTGTCGGTGACCAGGTTCGAGACCGTGCCCTCGTCGGTCGCGGCCTGCGGCCCGCTACTGGTCGCGTCGGTGAGGAACGCACCCGACTCGGCCGCGGTTGCCTGGGGGCCGCTACTCGTCGTGTCCGTGACCAGGTTGGAAACGGTGCCGGCCTCTGCCGCCGGCCCGCTGCTGGTCGTGTCGGTGACGAACGCGGCCGGCGTGCCGCCTCCTCCACCGCTCTCACCGACGAGATTCGCGGGCATTGCGCCTGCGACGCCCGCTCCGATCCCGGCGGCGGTCGTCGCGGCGACCGTGAGAATGGCCATCCGCTCGCGAAGCCCCTGCGCCTCGACGTCGGGCTCGTCGAACATCCGAGCGAGCTCGTCCGCCTTGAAGGCGAAGGTGACTTCGTCGCCGGTGGTCGACCCGAGCAGCTTCTCCAGGTCGGCCGGCTCCCACGAGACCGTGATGCGCTGCTCGGCCTCGCGCTCGCCTTCACGCTCGCGGGCGACGTCGAGGAAGAACTCCGAGGTTGTGCCCGCTTCCAGCGCCTCCTCGATCTCCGAGCGAGGGACGTGGGTGGCGATCACATTGTCGCCATCCTCGAGCGCCGCCGGATCGACCAGCGCGGCCTTTGCTGTTAGTGCCGTCAATTGGCACCTCCTTCTGTCCCGCGCCGCTCGATGCGGCGCACAACCCCTAGACGGTTCAGGGCACCTCGATCTTCCCACGTCCTGTGGGAAGACGCAATCTTTCCGGCCTGCTCTCGAGCTCGAGCAGACGCGGCGTCGGCATAGACGGCGTCGGCGCTCTGCACGTCGGGGTCCAGCCCGTAGACGACGAGCGGGTCGACGAGCAACGGCTCGTCCAGGGTCGCGCGGCGCCAGACCGCCGGCCCGCGGCGAATCCGAAACGCCTTCAGTCGAGACTTTCCGTAGATCCCGAGCTCGTGCCTCCCGAGCGGTCCGGGATCCGTCTCCTCTCCGACGTCGTAGCGGAGCGAGATCCCGAGGCCCGGAGCATCGACCTCGCCAGGCGCGACCGAGATTCGCGACGGAGCGAAGGGAGCGCCCATCAACACGCCGACGAGGCCGGGGACGGTCACGCGCGTGACGAGGAAGTACACGGCCTGCTCCCCTGCGTGCTCGACGTAGGTGCGGATGTTGATCTGGCCGTAGCGCAGCTTTCCCTCGTTCCGCATGGCTACGACGGAGATGAGGTAGCGACCGTCGACCGTGGACGGCTCGAGGCCCCGCGGCAGCAGGCGTTCCGCGTCCTCCTGCGCGATCGGCCAGCTCACGACGACGAGGTCGCGAGTGCGGAAGGAGAGGCGCACGGCGCCGTCTATCCTGCCAGCGCATGCAGCTCTACCTGGTGCGGCACGCTGACGCGACTCCCGGCAACCCGGACGAGCTCCGCCCTCTGAGCGACGAGGGCCGCGAGCAGGCGCGGGAGCTCGGCGAGCGGCTACGGGACGATGGCATCGCTCCGGACGTCGTGCTGACGAGCCCGCTCCTGCGGGCACGGCAAACGGGCGAGGTGCTGGCGCGCGCGACCCGATCCACCGCCGAGGCGGACGCGCGGCTCGCCCCGGGCGCTACGGCCGAGCAGGTGCGGGAGGCGGTATCGGGACGCGGCGAGCACGTCGTCGTCGTCGGCCACCAGCCGGACTGCGCACGGATCGCGGCCACCCTCCGCGGAGGCGGAGGAGCCGCGCTTTCCACCGGCGGGCATGGCCGTGATCCAGTTGTGACCGCGGCCGTCTCGGTCGCCGCGCTGACCAAGTCGTACGACGGAGTCGAGGCGGTTCGAGGGATCGACTTCGAGATCGGGGCCGGCGAGGTCTTCGGCCTCCTCGGCCCGAATGGAGCGGGCAAGACGACGACGGTCGAGATCCTCGAGGGCTACCGGAAGCGGGACGGCGGGACGGTGACCGTCCTGGGAGACGATCCCGAGCGGGCCGGCACGCAGTGGAGACAGCGGATCGGCGTCGTCCTGCAGTCCTCCGCGGTCTACGGGACGCTGAGTGTGCGCGAGATGCTCGCGCTCTTTGGCGGCTACTACCGCGCGCCGCGGCCGGTGGACGAGGTTGTCGACCTCGTCGGGCTCACGGCGAAGCGCGATGCGCGCGTGAAGAGCCTCTCCGGCGGCCAGGCACGGCGGCTCGATCTCGGGCTTGCGCTCGTCGGCGATCCCGAGCTCATCTTCCTGGACGAGCCGACGACCGGCTTCGACCCGGGCGCGCGCCGGGCCGCCTGGGAGACGATCCGCTCGCTCCGCTCGCTCGGCAAGACGATCCTGCTGACCACTCATTACCTCGAGGAGGCCGAGCAGCTCTCCGATCGCGTCGCCGTCCTCCGCGAGGGCCTGATCGTCGCCCAGGGCAGCCCGGCCGAGCTGATGGGGCGCACCCAGGAGGCCGAGATCCGCTACCTGCGCGACGGCGAGGAGGTGGTGATCCGGACGGCCGAGCCCACTCGCGTCCTGCACGAGCTGACCGAGCACGCCGTGCGCGAGGGTGTCGAGCTCGAAGGGCTCGAGGTGCGGCGGGCGACGCTCGAGGACGTCTACCTGTCGCTGACCGAAAGGGACGATGAGTCTCTTCCTGCATGAGCTGAAGTACGAGCAGCGCCTGTACTGGCGCAGCCGGGAAGCGGCGTTCTTCACATTCGTCTTCCCGCTGCTGCTCTACGTGCTCGTCAGTGCGTTCTACACCGGCAAGATCGACGGCGAGCCGGCCGGCCGCGTGCTGCTCGCGGGCCTGCTCGGCTACGCGGCCGCGACGACGACCTTCGCCGGGATCGCCATCTTCCTCGTCGTGCGCCGCGAGAACGGCGTGCTCAAGCGGCTGCGCGCGACGCCGCTTCCGCCGCCGGTTTACATCGCGGCGCTGCTCGCCTCGACGCTCCTCGTCTTCGCGCTCGAGGCCGCCGCGATGATCCTGCTCGCGCGCGTCGCCTATCACGTCGGTATTCCCGATCGCCTCGGGTCGCTCGTCGCGTCGCTGCTGCTCGGCGCGGCGGCCTTCACCGCGCTGGGAATCGCGCTGAGCGCAGCGATCAGATCCGCCGAGGGCGCGTCGGCGGTCGTCAACCTGATCGTGCTGCCGATGGCGTTCCTCTCAGGCGCCTTCGGCCCGACGCGTCACTACCCCCAGGTTCTGCGCGCGATCGCGGACGTCCTCCCGCTCACGTACCTGATCAGGATCGTCCGCGGCGCGATCGTCTTCGGCCGCCCGATCTGGGACTACCCGACCGCGATCGGCGTCATTGCGGGATGGGGGCTGCTGGGGCTCGTGCTCGCCGTCCGCTACTTTCGCTGGGAACCGAGCGAGCACGGTTAGTCCGCCGCGGGTTCGGGGTAGACGGCAAGCGTGGTCGATCCCCCCATCGCTTTTGCGACGCACGTGCACGACGAGCCCGCAGTCGAGGTCAGGGTCAACTTCGGCATGCTGGCGGGACGCGAGGCAACGCCGGCCGAGATCGACGATCTGGCCGCGGTGCTGCTGAAGGCCGCACCGCAGGTATCCATAATCTCGGAGCAGCGGCACGAGATCGGGCCGGACGTGGAAGCCTCGCTGCACCAGGTCAGGATCGAGCTCGAGCACGGCGTGGTCGACGAGAATCCCGCGGCGCTCGACTCGATCGAGCGTGCGCTCGTGGATGCGGCCGAGCGGTGGG